>NZ_BAAGUJ010000003.1:0-847712 GCF_054781455.1 Amycolatopsis stemonae
ACGCCGACCGGGCCGGTGCTGGTCACCGGCGGCGACCCGGTAGTCGCGCCCGACGGCACGCTCGACCCGCACGGCCTCGCCACCGCCGAGCGGTACGACCCCGGCAAGCAGGAGTGGTCCCCCGCGGCGGACCTGCCCGGCGGGCGCGCCCGCCACCGGAGCCTGCTCCTGCGCTCGGAGCTCGTCCTCGTGCTCGGCGGGACCGGCGCGCCGGAGGCGACGGCGGGCTACCGGTCCGTCCTCGCCTACGACCACACCGGCGACTCGTGGTCCACAGTGGACGGTCTCGGCACCGGCCGGTCCGGCTTCGGCGTCGTGGAGCTGGCGGACGACCGCGTCCTGGTCGCCGGCGGGATCGCCGGTGCGGGCGCGGCCGCGGACAACCCGGAAGCCGGAACCCCGGCCCGACGCAGCGAGGTGCTCATCCCATGACGCAGTCCCAGGACTTCCGCCTGCTGCTCGGCCCGGAGCCGTTCGACCCGCTCGACGTCGCACCCGGCGCGCCCGCGGCGGGCCGGAAGGCGACCGTCGTCCAGTTCACCGCCGCCCTGACCGAGCCCGACGTCGCTCGCCTGAAGACCGCGTACGGCCTGGTCCTCGACCGGTTCATCCCGAACCTGGCCTACCTCGAGCACCTCGACGACGACAGCGCCGCCCGGGTGCGGGCCGACTTCCTCGTCCGCTCGTGCACGGCTTTGGACCCGGCGTTGAAGCTCGCGCCGTGGATCCCCGCCACCGGCACCCCGCTCGAGCTGGTCGTGACCCTGTTCGACGACACGGACCTCCCGGCCGCCCGGACGGCGCTGACCGCGGCCGGCGCCGGGGATGTCGAGGTCCTCGACAACCGCGAGATCGGCAGCCACCCCGTCGCGCGGTGCACGATCGACGACCGGGCGGCCTTGGCCACGATCGCGGCGCTCGACGACGTCGTCTGGGTCGAGCCGGAGCAGGACGCCGTGTCCTTCGACGTCGAAGCGGCGGAGACGATCCAGTCCGGCGGGGTCGGCGAGCACGCGGGCACGATCTGGGACCGGCAGATCCACGGCGAGGGCCAGGTGATCGACATCATCGAGAAGGACGGGACGATCGACCTGAACCACTGCTTCTTCTTCGACCCCCAGGTCGCCGTGCCCGGCCCGCTCCACCGCAAGGTCCTCAAGATCACCTCCAAGAACGGCGCCCTGGTGAACGAGCACTGCATGTTCGTCGCGGGCATCGCGGCGGGCAACTCCTTCACCGAACCGGGCACGCACCCGCACCGGGGCGGGGCGTGGGCGGCCAAGATCGTCTTCCGCACCCGGGACGACCACCTCGTGAACATGCTCGAAGACGGGAAGACCGCCGGCGCCACCATCCACAACACCAGCTGGGGAGTCGAAAAACCGGCCTACGACAAGACCGCGCGGGACGCCGACGACTTCAGCTTCCGCAACGAGGAGCACGTCGTCGTCGGCGCCGGCGCCGACTTCCACGACCCCGACAACACGCCGCCCGGCATCGCCAAGAACGTGCTCTGCGTCGCGGCGACCGACGCCTTCCCCCTCGAACTGCACCTGACCGAAGGGGTTCCCGGGCCGACGAGCCCCGACCGGCGCCGCAAGCCCGAGATCCTGGCCGTGGGGGCCGGGATCAGCTCGGCGCTGCCGAGGTCCTCGCCGGCCCCGGGGCCCTACTGCGAGACCGGTCCGCCGAAGGTGTTCCACCCGGCGGCGACGAGCTGGGCGGCCCCGAACGTCGCGGCCGCGGCCGCGCTCGTGCGCCAGTACTTCACCGAGGGGTACTACCCCCGCGGGGAACGGCTGGGCAACCGGCCGTTCTTCCCGACCGGTGCGCTGATCCGGGCCGTGCTGCTCAACTCGACCGTCGACGTGACCAGCACCGACCTCCCCAACACCAGTGTCAAGGGCTACCCGACGAACGCCGAGGGCTGGGGACTCGTCCGGCTCGATCGCACCCTCTTCTTCCCCGGCAGTCCTCGCCGGCTGTTCGTGACCGACGTGCGGCACCTCGCCGGCGTGACGCTGGCCCAGGTGCAGTCGAAGAAGGTGCGGGTCGAACGGCTGGCCGAACAGCTCAAGATCACGCTGGTGTGGACCGATCGGCCCCCCGCCGAGAGCTCCTTCCAGCACCCGGCGTGGAACGTGCTCCGGCTGGAAGTGCAGGACCCCCAGGGCACCCGGTACTTCGGCAACGACATCGACGTGCCGACGGGCCTTTCGAAGCCGAACGGGGCCGGTCCGCTGGACACCGCCAACAACGTCCAGATGGTCATCGTCGACGAGCCGGCCGTCGGCGACTGGACCGTCAGCGTCCGCGGCTCCGCTGTCTTCGGCACCCAGGGCTACGCACTGGTGGTGTCGGGAGGCTTGAAATGACCGACTTCCGCGTGTGGCTCGGCCCCGAGCCGTTCGACCCCGCCGAGGTGCCGGCCACCGAAGCGCTTGCGCCGAGCCGGAAGGCGACGCTCGTGCAGTTCCGGGCGTCGCTGAACGAGCCCGACGCCGCGCGCGTGACGGCCGCGTACGGGCTGCGCCTCGACCGGTTCGTGCCGAACTTCTCGTTCCTCGAACGGCTCGACGACGACACGGCCGCGCGGGTGCGCGCGGACTTCCTGGTGCGCACGTGCGTTCCGCTCGACCCGACGCTGAAGCTCGCTCCCTGGCTCTCCGCGGGCGCAGCCCCGCTCACCCTGATCGCGACCCTGTTCGACGACGCGGACCTCACGGCCGTCGGAGCCGCGCTGGGCGCACTCGGCGCGCACGACGTCGTGCTCACCGACGACCGGCCCTCCGGCGGCCGCCAGTACGCGGGCTTCACCCTCGACGACCCCGCCGAGTTGCCCCGGGTCGCGGCCATCGACGACGTCGTCCTGGTCGAACCGGTGCCGGAGCGCGAGGTCACCGACGTCCCCGCGGCCGAGGTCTTCCAGTCGGGGGTCGCCGGCTTGAACACCACGCCGGTCTGGGACCACGACCTGCACGGCGAGGAGCAGGTCATCGGGCTCATCGACGAGGGGCACCTCGACCTGAACCACTGCTTCTTCAACGATCCCGGCCACGCCAAGGCCGGCGAAGACCACCGCAAGGTGCTCGCCATGATCGACCAGAACGACGTCGGGGCTTCGGAGCACTTCATGTTCGTCGCCGGTATCGCCGCCGGCAACTCGCTCGACAAGAACGGCACCCATGAGCACCGTGGTGGCGCCTGGGCCGCCAAGATCGCCTGCCACAGCCTGAACGACATGTTCGGTTCGGTGGCGGTCAAGTTCCAGGTGATCCTCGACCGGCTCAAGGCCGCGGGAGCGTTCATCCACACCAACAGCTGGGCGGGCGGCCTCCCCGTGTACAACACCGACGCGATCGACGCGGACAGGTTCAGCTTCGAGAACGAGAACCACGTGGTCCTCGCCGCCGGGGGCAACACGAAGGACCGGTCCGGCAACGGCGCGCCCGGGATCGCCAAGAACGTGCTGTGCGTCGTCGCCTCCCAAGGCCCGCCCGACCAGATGAGCTTCGGCAGCGGAAAGCCCGGGCCCACCGCGGACGGACGTCGCAAACCCGACCTCATGGCGGTGGGCAACGGCATCCAGTCCGCGTCCCTGAAACGGAATTCGACCGCCCTCTACTGCGAAACCGGTCCCTACTTCAAGGATCCCGACCTGGCGGCGACGAGCTGGGCGACCCCCAACGCGGCGGCCGCGGCGACCCTGGTGCGCCAGTACTTCACCGAGGGGTGGTACCCCCACGGCGAGAAACGCGCCGATCGCCGGATCATCCCGACCGGTGCCCTGATCCGCGCGGTGCTGCTCAACTCGACGACGAACCTGACCGGTGTCCCCGGCTACCCGTCCGACGTCGAAGGCTGGGGGCAGATCCAGCTCGACCGCACGCTCGTTTTCAAGGACGGCCGCCGGCGCCGGCTGCTGGTGAACGACGTGCGGCACAGCGCCGGGCTGACGGTGGCGGCGAGCGCCCCGCAACGCTTCTTCGTCGGCGACGACCACGAAGAGCTCAAGATCACGCTCGTGTGGACGGACCCGCCCGCGGCCGAATCCGCGACCCAGCCCTCGCGCAACGTCCTCAAGCTGACGGCCCAGGATCCGCTGGGGATCACCTACCAGGGCAACGACTTCGACGCCGCGACCGGCGAATCCCGCGAAGGCGCGCCCGGCAGGCCGGACGTGCTCAACAACGTCCAGATGATCGTCGTCACCCGGCCGTTCAAGGGCCGGTGGACCATCACCGTCAGCGGGACCGTCGTCTTCGGCAAGCAGGGCTACGCCCTCGTCGTGACGGGCGTGTGACATGAACGACCCCAGCACCGCGTCAGTCGGAGGCACCGGATGGCACTGACCGTCGAAACCCTGTTGCTCGAAGCCGGGCGCGCGTTCGCGCCGCTCGAACAGCGCTTGCGCGGCGCCGAAATCCCGCTCCTGTTCGCCGAGATCGGGCTGCCGGCACCGGACGTCGTGCTCGGCGCGCAGGCCGTGCAGACCGCCGTCGGCGGCGCGGCGACCGCGCTCAGCTCGCTGCCGCGGGTGGTGGACGACCTGGCCGCCGCGATCGACGCCCGCGACACCGCCCGGATCAGCGCGGCCGTGGCCGCCGCGGCACCGATCGTCAAGGCCGTCGCCACGGCCGTCGACGTGGTGTCGACCGCGATCACCGCGGCGGCGCGGGCCGCCGGGCCGGGCCAGGCCGAGGTCGAGGCGTTCGCCGCCGAACTGGCGCAGCGGCTGTTCGGCTTCGCGCTCATCACCTACCTGGAGGACCGGATCCCGGTCGCCGGGTACCTGCTGGGCCTGCTCGGGGTCCTCGAATCGACGCCGCTGGCCGCGACGCCCGCCGCGCCCGCGCACGTGCGCCGCGTGCTGCGCGTGGACCGGGTGACGGCCCTGCTGCGCGACCCGGTCGGCGTGCTTTCCGACGTCTACGCCTGGGGCAGTCCCGAGTTCGACTGGGACCTGCTGCTGCGGCGGCTCTCGATCTTCCTCGTCTCGGTGACGGACTTCGCCTTCGTGCAGGCCGGCCCGCCGCCGTTCCTGCGCATCGCCGCGGTCGACGTCGGGGTCACCGACGACCCGGTGCCCGGCGTCGAGGCCCAGCTGCGCCTGGCCACCGACGAACGCCTGGATCTGACCATCCCGATCAGCGACACCGTCGCGCTGGTCGTGACGGCCGACGCGGCACTGGAGGAAAAGGCCGCCGTCGAACTGCTGCCGCCGGCCGTGCTCCGGGTCGTCCCGCCGACCGCCGAAGTGCGCGGTGGGGTCCGGCTCGGCCTGCAGGCGCCCTACGCCGACGGGGCACCGCCGATCGTCGTGCTGGGCACGGCGGGCGGCTCGCGGATCGAAGCACGGCGGCTGAGCACGACCGTCGGCGCCGACCTCGTGTGGAACCCCACCGAGCGGCGGGCCGACGGCGCGCTCGTGTTCGAAGCCGCCGTCGAGGGCGGCAAGATCATCCTGGACCTGGCGGACGCGGACGGCTTCATCAGCGCGCTCCTGCCCGCCGGCAAGCTCGAGTTCGACGTCGACTTCGTGCTGACGTGGTCGTCGGCCACCGGGCTGCGGTTCAAGGGATCCGGTGGCACCGAAGTGGACTTGCCGGTCGACATCGGCGTCGGCCCGGTGACCCTGAACAGCCTGCACCTGGCCCTGGTGCTGGCGAGCGGCGGCCTCACGTTCGAAGCGTCGGCGTCGGTTTCCGCCCAGCTCGGCCCGGTCTTCGCGGCCGTCGACCGGCTCGGTGCCGTGGTGCGCGTGACGCAGCCCTCGAGCGACGGCAGCCTGGGGCTGGCCGACTTCTCCGTCGGCTTCAAGCCGCCCACCGGGGCCGGCCTGTCGGTCGACGCGGGCGGGATCTCCGGCGGCGGCACGCTGTCGTTCGACCCGGACCGCGGGGAGTACTCCGGTTCGCTGGAGCTGGAGTTCGCGGACTTCCTCGCGCTGAAGGCGATCGGACTGATCACGACGCGCCAACCGGACGGCTCGCCGGGCTTCTCGCTCCTGATGGTCCTCACCGCCGAGTTCGGCAGCGGTATCCAGCTGGGGTACGGCTTCCGGCTGCTGGCGGTCGGCGGGCTCGTCGGGCTCAACCGCGGGATGAACCTGCAGGCGCTGGTCGAAGGCGTCCGCACCGGCTCGATCGAGTCCGTCGCGTTCCCGAAGGACGTCATCGCCAACGCGCCGCGGATCCTGTCGGACCTGGCGCGGTTCTTCCCGCCCGAACAGGGCACATTCCTGATCGGGCCGATGGCGAAGATCGGCTGGGGCACGCCGACGCTCGTGAGCCTCTCCCTGGGCGTGATCATCGAAATCCCCGGCGCCATCGCGGTCCTCGGCGTCCTCAAGGCCGCGCTCCCGACCGAGGACGATCCCCTGCTGGTGGTGCAGGCCCAGTTCGTCGGCGCGCTCGAACTCGACAAGTCACGGCTGTGGTTCTTCGCGAAGCTGTTCGACAGCCGCATTCTCACGATGACCATCGACGGCGGCATGGGCGTCTTGGTGGCGTGGGGCGACAACCCGGACCTGGTGCTGACGGTGGGCGGGTTCCACCCGGCCTACCGGCCACCGCCGTTGCCGTTCCCGATCCCCGACCGGCTCTCGGTGGACATCCTCAACCGCAGCAACCAGCTCATCCGCGTCGCCGGCTACTTCGCCGTCACCAGCAACACCGTCCAATTCGGAGCGCAAGCCGAACTGCGACTGGGATTCAGCGCCTTCCGCGTCGAAGGCCACCTCGGCTTCGACGCGCTGTTCCAGCTGTCGCCGTTCCGGTTCACGATCCACATCAACGCCCACGTGTCGCTGAAGGCCTTCGGCGTCGGCGCGTTCGGCATCGACCTCGACTTCCAACTCGAAGGGCCCGCACCCTGGCGAGCACACGGCCGCGGCTCGATCGGATTCCTCTTCTTCTCGATTTCGGCCAACTTCGACATCACCTGGGGCGAAGACCGCGACAC
This sequence comes from Amycolatopsis stemonae, assembly GCF_054781455.1. NCBI lineage: Bacteria > Bacillati > Actinomycetota > Actinomycetes > Pseudonocardiales > Pseudonocardiaceae > Amycolatopsis > Amycolatopsis stemonae. The sequence continues at coordinate 6,964 of NZ_BAAGUJ010000003.1, forward strand.
CACCCTTCCCCCGGTGGCCGTACTTCCCCTGCTGGCCAACGAAATCGGCAAGCTCGAAGGGTGGGACACCCGGCTGCCGTCCGGCGACAACCGGACGCTGGTCACCCTCCGGCAGCTGCCCGAGACCGGCGAGATCGTGCTGCACCCGCTCGGCACGCTGTTCGTCCGGCAGCGCGCGCTGCCGCTGGGCGTCCGGCTGGACCGCGTCGGCGGGCAGAAAGCCGGGGACGGCAAGCGGTTCACCGTCAACCCGGTCGACGGCACCGGGCTGAAGCGGGTGTCGTTCACCGGCGACCGGTTCGCGATGGGCCAGTTCCAGACCCTGTCCGACGCCGCCGCGCTGTCGCGGCCGTCGTACGAGACGCAGGACGCCGGACTCGAACTGACCGCCGACACGGCCCTGGCGACCGCCCGGGTCGTGCGCCGTAGCGCGCGGTACGAACTGCACGTCATCGACGGCGCCGCGACCCCGCAGGCGATCCGGCTGGCCGCGCCGCAGAAACGGTTCCACAGCGTCAGCGGTCCGGTCTTCGACGAACTCACCAAGGGCAGCAGCACCAGCCGTGCCACCCTGTCGGCGCGGCAAGCCTCGCAGAAACAGCCGTTCGCCGCGCAGGACACCGTCCGCGTCACCGAACAGCGGTTCGTGGTCGCCTACGTCAAGAGCAACCGGCAGGCCTTCCCGCCCGGCTCGCTCGCCCGGGCGAGCGTGACGACGTTCCGCAGCCGCGCGACCGCCGAAGACGCGCTCGCCGACTTCGTCGCCGCGGACCGGACCCTGGACGGCCTGCTGCACGTGATCCCCGCGGCCGAGGCGGTGGGCACCCCCGGCGTGCCGGGCACCTGGTCCCCCGCGGGCGTGCTGCCGGCTCCGGTGTCCACTGTGGACGCGGTGCCGCTCACCACCGGGCGCGTGCTGCTGGCCGACGGCACCGGCCCGGACGGCGAGGCCGTCGCCACGACCACGCTGTTCGACCCGACCGCCGACTCGTGGACCGCCGGTGCGGCGCTGGGCACCGCCCGCCGCCGGCACACCACCACCCGGCTCGACGACGGCCGGCTGCTCACCGCGGGCGGCCGCGGCACCGACGCCGTGCTCGCGACGGCCGAGGTGGCCGACCCCGCCGCGAGCGCGTGGCGGCCGGCCGCGGCGCTCGGCGTCGGCCGGCACGGCCATTCGGCGACGAAGCTGCTCGGCGGCCGGGTGCTGGTCGCGGGCGGCAGCGGGGTGCGGCCCGGTCAGGACGACGGCGCCCTCACCGCGTGCGAGGCGTTCGACCCCGGCACCGGCACCTGGGCACCGCTGCCGCCGATGACCGACGCGCGCACGGATCACCAGGCGGTCCTGCTGCAGAACGGCGACGTGCTGGTCGTCGGCGGTGCCGTCCCGCGCGGGAACGGCCGGAGCGGGCAGCTCGCGTACTGCGAGGTGTTCGACCGGACGCGGGAGGACTGGGTCGTCACCGGCAGCCTCGCCCAGGCCCGCACCGGCCACCAGGCGACGCTGCTGCCGGACGGCACGGTCCTGGTCACCGGCGGCGACCCGGTAGTCGCGCCCGACGGCACGCTCGACCCGCACGGCCTCGCCACCGCCGAGCGGTACGACCCGAAGGACGGGACGTGGCGCCCGGCGGCCCCGATGCCGGGCGGCGGGCGCACGGGCCACCGGGCCCTGCTGCTGGGCTCCGGGCTGGTCCTGGTGACCGGCGGCACCGGCACCCCGGAACGGACGGCGGGCTACCGCTCCGCCCTGCTCTACCACCCGGAAACCGACACCTGGACAACGGTTTCGGGGCTGCTGACCGGCCGGTCCGCGCACGCCGTCGCCGCACTGCCCGACGACCGGGTGCTCGTCGCCGCCGGCGTCGCCGGTCCCGACCCCGCCGCCACCGGCGAGGTGCTCATCCCATGACGTCAACGAAGGAACCCACGATGACCACGCTCACCGCGGCTCTCGGCACCTGGACCGACGCCCACGACCTGCCCACCCCCGCCGCCTGGTACGGCCAGCACGACGGCGCGGTCGCCCTCGGCGCCGGCGTCGTCCTCGTGGCGGGCGGCACGGACGCCACCGGCGCCGCGCTCAGCACCGCCGCGACGCTCGGCACGGCCGGCACCTGGACCCCGACCGGCACGATGCGCTCGCCCCGGCAGCTGCACACCCTCACCCGCCTGCAGGACGGGACGGTCCTCGCCGCCGGCGGTCTCGGCGGCTCGTCCCCGACCGGGCCCGGGCTCGGCAGCGCCGAGATCTACCACCCGGACGGCGACACCGCCAACCAGTGGACCACCACGGGCACGATGCTCACGCCCCGCTGGGGCCACAGCGCCGTGCTGCTGGACGACGGCTCGGTGCTCGTCGCCGGCGGCAGCGCGGCCCGCCCGGGCGGGAGCACCACGGCCCTGCGGTCGGCGGAGCGCTACACCCCGAGCGACGGGAAGTGGCACGAAGCCCCCGCGATGACCGACGCCCGCACCGGGCACACCGCCGTCGCGCTCGACAACGGGATGGTCCTGGTCGTCGGCGGCGTCGTGCCGGTGGGCGTCCCCGACGACCCGGCGCTCGCCTTCTGCGAGCTGTACGACTCGGGCAAGAAGGTGTGGGCCCCGACCGGCGCGCTGCTGCGGGCCCGCCGGCACCACCAGGCGACCCGGCTGTCCGGCACCACCGTGCTCGTCACCGGCGGGACCGCGCCGGGCTCGCCCGGCACCGCGCCGTACGACCCGTTCAGCCAGCGGTCCACCGAGGTGTTCGTGCTGGGCGACGGGAAGTGGACGGAGAAAGCCCCGATGCCGGCCGGGCGGGCGTTCCACCGGGCCGTCCCGGTCGGCGAGGGCCGGGTGCTGGTCGTCGGCGGAGCCGCGAGCGACCGCGACGAGGCCGGCTACCGCAGCGCGTTCGTCTACGACGCCGGCCACGACGAGTGGACGGCGGCCGCCGGGCTCGAGACCGGGCGGTGGGCCTTCGCCGCCGCACCCCTCGGCGACGGCGGGGCGGCGATCGCCGGCGGCGTCGTCCGGTCCGGGCTGGCCGCCGCCGACCCGGCCGTCACCGAGCTGACCCCCACCGCGGAACTGTTCGCCGGGGGTGACGCGTGAGCACGAACGCCTACACCTTCCTGCCCTGGCTGCGGACGGGGATCAGCACCCAGGTGACGGCCCCGCCGCAGGCCGGCGTGCGGGCCACCGTCCAGGTGCGGCTGCTGGTCTCCGGCGACCCGGTCAGCGGGCACGAAACCCTGACCCAGCCGGTGAACCGCGACGTCCAGCTGTACGGGCCCGGCGACGTCGTCGGCGTCGACCCGCGGGCGATCTCCCGCACCGAACCGCGGGCCGGCGTGCCGAACTTCGAGCCGAACTACCTGGCGCACATCGAGTTCTCCGAAGAGGACTTCCTCTGGCGCTACAGCCCGGCCGCCGCGGACGGGCACACCGCGCGGCTCACGCCGTGGCTGGCGCTCGTCGTGCTGGCCACCGGCGAGGAGTTCACCGAAGTCCCGAAGACCGGCGGGCCGCTGCCCGCGATCACCGTCGCGGACCCGGCCGGCACCCTGCCGCCGCCGGACCAGCTCGGCGCCTGGGCGCACGTGCACGTCAACGGCTCGCTGGCCGATCCGGTCGCCACCGACGGCACGGCCGCCGCGCTGGCCGCGTTCACCGAAGTGGTGCGCACCAACGCCGACAACGCCTGCTCCCGGCTGATCTGCCCGCGTCACCTCCAGCCGGACACGGCGTACGAGGCGTTCCTCGTGCCGGCCTTCGAGTCCGGCCGGCTCGCGGGGCTCGGGCTGGACCCGGCGGTGGCGCCGAACGCGCTGTACTCGAGCTGGGGCCCGCACTACGCGAACCGCCCGCTCGAGGGCGTCCTGCCGTACTACCACCGCTGGGCCTTCTCGACCGGCACCGCGGGCGACTTCGAGTTCCTGGTCCGGTTGCTGCGCCCGCAGGCGCCGGACCCGCGGATCGGCCGCCGGGACCTCGACGTCCACCGGCCGCCCGGCCTCGCCCTGCCGCCGATCACGGACCAGGGCGGCGTGCTGCCGCTGCGCGGCGCGCTGAAGGTGCCCGAGCGCACCGGCGACCCGGTCGACCCGGCGGACAACTGGGACCACTTCATCGACACCGGCGAGGCACCGCCGTACCCGCACCCGTTCGAAGTGGCCATGGCCGGCCTGGTCAACCTGGCCGACGACTACCAGCGCCACGAGCCCACGGCGGCCCACGCGGCGAGCCCGGCGGCCACGACCGGCCCGGACCCGGTGATCACGCCGCCGCTGTACGGGCGCTGGCACGCGCTGACCACCCGGCTGCTGAACGACGAGGACGGCACCCCGGTCTCCCCGGAGGTCCTGCGCGGCTGGCTGCACCGGCTCAACCTCGACCCGCGGTTCCGGATCGCGGCGAACCTCGGCACCGGCGTCGTCCGCGCCCACGACGAGGAGCTGATGGCCGCGGCCTGGGCCCAGGTCGGCGACGTCCTGGTCGCGAACGCCCGGATCCGGGCCGCGCAGCTCGCCCGCGAGGTCGGGAACGTCCTGCAGGCCAAGCACATCGACCCGCCGGCCGGGAGCGGGTTCGCCGCGCTCGCCGCCGCCCCGGCGTCGGCACCGGGCCGGTCGCTGACGCTCACGGCCCCGGCGCATTCACGGGTGACCACGGCGGCGAGCAACGCCCCCTCCGCCACGGGAGCCGACAGCGGCACCGCGAGCGACGGGGGTCGCGGGGCCACCGAGGGCGGCGCGCGCGACGGCAACCCGGCAAGCAGCGGCGGCCCCGCGAGCGACGGGGGTCGCGGGGCCACCGAGGGCGGCGCGCGCGACGGCGGCCCCGCAAGCCGCGGGAGTCGCGTGGCCGCCGGGCTGGTCGCCGATCCCGGCGACCAGGTCGCCGTCGGGTTCCGGGTGGCGAGCAGCCGGGTCGCCGCCGCGCCCGTGTCGCCCGCGATGCGCCGCATCACCCGGCCCGGCTCGCGGCTGATGCGGACCCTGCCCTTCGCCGGGCAGGCCGGCGCGCTGCTGTCCAGAATGGACGCTGCCGTCGACCCGGTCGTCGCCGCGCCGGTGAAGGTCACCCCCGGCGCGCTCGTCACGCCCCGGGACCTCGCCGCCACACTGCACCCGACCCGGCCACCGGACGCCGATCCCGTCGACTCGCTTCCGCAGAGCCCGGACTTCGTGCTGCGCGCCCTCGGCGACCCGGTCGCGCCGCACCCCGGCACCGCCGACAGCGCCGAGGCCCAGCGGTTCAAGGCCGCCCTGCGCGAACTGCACCAGGGCTTCGACGCGGGCGTGGCGGCCGGGCACGTCAAACCCGCGCCGGCACTGGACGTCGTCGAGACCACCACCTCGGTGCTCGCCGGCCTGAACGCCGACGAGACCGTGCCCCGCGCGCTGCTCGAAGGCTCGGTCAGCCTGCCCGAACGGCTGCGGCCCTTCGCCGCGCAGTTCATCGAGGCCATGGCCTACCCGGTGTTCGACGTCCCGGCCTACAAGACGCTGCTGGACGTCTCGGTCGACAGCCTCGTCCCCAACCTGAGCCTGCTGCCGCCGAACTCCATCACCCTGCTGGCGAACAACCGCGAGTTCATCGAGTCCTTCCTCGTCGGCCTCAACCACGAAATGGCCCGCGAGCTGCTGTGGCGGGAGTACCCGACCGACCAGCGCGGGACGCCGTTCCGGCAGTTCTGGGACCCGGTCGCGACGCTGCCCGTGCCGGACGAGACCCCGGCGCAGCGGCGGGAACGCGGCTACGACATCCCGCCGATCCACGAGTGGCCGACCACGACCCGGCTGGGGGACAACGAAAACCGGAAGCCGGACGACCCGCGTCCCGGTGGCCCGCAACGCGACGACCTCGTCCTGGTCGTCCGCGGCGAGCTGCTCAAGAAGTACCCGACGGCCGCGATCTACGCGCAGCGCGCGCAGTTCCCCGGCGACGACCCGTCCCAGCCCCGCGAGCTCGCCGACCTGCCGCTCGACGGGCTGCCGTCGCCGGAGCTGGTCCGGCTGCCCCGGTACGAGGCCAAGGTCGAGCCGGACATCTACCTGCTCGGCTTCGACCTCGACGCCGACGAAGCCCTGGGCACGCCCGGGGTCGACCCCGGCTGGTTCTTCGTGCTGAAGGAACGCCCCGGCGACCCGCGCTTCGGCGTCGACGACGGGCCGCCCACCCACGTCGAGGTGTGGAACGACCTCACCTGGGACGACGTCGACCCCGGCCGGACCGGGTTCCTCGAGCTGGACCCGGCCGTCCAGGTCGCCCTCGGCGACTTCGACCACTCCGGCGACGACCGCGAGAAGAAGGACCAGCGCGCCGAAGACGAGAACCTGCCGCTGTGGTTCTCGGGCCTCGGTTCGGCCGACCTCGCCTACATCCTTTTCCAGGTCCCCGTCATGGTGGCCGTGCACGCTCAGGAGATGTTGCCGCGATGACCGCCTTGAGTGACGACTTCCCGGTGCTGCTCGGCCCGGTCCGGCTGGAAACCCGGTTCACGGCGACCGAGCTGCTGGTCCGGGTGTTCCCGGACGAGTGGTCGGTGGACAAGTTCGAAACGAAGCCCGCGACGGCCGAGATCGGCGCGGTCGACGCGTACTGGACCGCCCGGTGGGCCGCCGCGAACCGGCCGGTCCCCCTGGACGCCGCGTGGCAGGAGCTGACCCGGCGCGTCTCCCCGGGGCGCGCCGCCTGGCTGCTGACCACCCGGGTGCCCGCGAACCCCGCCGACGAGCCGGGCGGGCTGCCGGACACCACCGTCGTGCTCGTCGTGCGGACCACCGCCGCGGTGGCCGCGAACGACAGGGCGCCGACGATCGCGTACTGGACCGCGGTGTGGCGGGCGCACGGCGACCGGCTGGAGCTGCGGCAGGCGGACGCCGCCCTGCGTGCCGCGGTGGGCAACAACGACACGCGGGCGAACGCGATCCGCGCCCGCCGTCCGTCCGGAGTGGACGGTGCGGCGGTGAGCGCGGTGGACGACGTCGCGGTCGCCTTCCTCGTGCTCGCCCCGCCGCCGGCCGGCAGCACCGCGGCGGACTCGTGGACGCAGCCGGCGCGCGCCCAGCTGCTGCCGGACCGGTTCCAGGTGCGCGGCTACCTCGGGAGCCGCCAGGTCGTGTCCGTGACGGGGGCGGCGGTGCCGGCGACACTGTCGGTCAGCCCGGACCCCAACGCCGCCGACCAGATCAGCGTGAACGAACAGACCGGCGCCCTGCACGTCCCGGACGACCTGCGGTGGCTGACCGACTTCGACCGCGCGGTCGCGGTCGGGATGGGCGTGCGGATCCCGCTGACCGACGAGATCCGCGGCGGGCTCGACCGGCTCGTCGTGTTCGGGCTGCGCGAGCAGTCCGCGCCGGCCAAGACCGCGACCGACCTCGCCGGCCTCATCACCCGGCAGCTGCGCGGCCCGGACGGGTTCGCCCTGCTGCCGCAGGGCACCCCGACGAACAACACCGACACCCAGGACGCCGGGCAGGCCGCGGAGGACGAAGCAGCCGCGGCCTTGCGCAGCAGCACCGGCGCCGCCGCGACCGCCGCCGCGGCGGACTGGACGAGCCGGACCGACGGCCGGATCTTCGCCGACCTGCTCGGCCTCGACGCCGGCGTGCTCACCGGGATGCCGAACGCCGACGGCACCGACCAGCGCGACGCCCGGGCCGCCAACACCGCGCTGTGGCCGGCGACCTGGGGCTATTTCCTGCAGACCGCGCTCAACCCGCTGCTGGGCCCCGACGCCGTCGCCGCCACCCGCGACTTCTTCCTGAAGTACGTGTCCGGCCGCGGCCCGCTGCCCGCCGTCAAGATCGGGCGCCAGCCCTACGGCATCCTGCCGACGACGGTGTTCTCCAAGCTCGCCTACCCCGACACGGCCACCCACCGCCGCGCGCTGAACAAGGTGCTCACCGCGGCGGGCGCGGACTGGACGGCGGCCGTCGCCCGGGTGCCGCGCCTGGACCCCGCCGCGCCCGACCCGCACCAGCGCCTCCTGGACCTCGTGGCGCTGCAGCCGACCTCGGCCGAGTACCACCAGCGGTACGCCCAGAGCGTCGAGGACCTCTTCAACCGGGAGAACCTCGGCGGGCTGGGCTCGACCGTGCAGCCGGCGCTCGACGGGCTGGGGCTCACGGGACCCGTGCGGGCCCTGCTCGCGCGCTTCGGCGCGGACACCGGCCCCGGCCGGGACCCGGACCTGCTGCGCCGGTTGTTCACCGACTTCCAGCAGCCGATCCTGGCGCCGCTCGTCGACGACCGCCCGCTGTCGGAGACCGACCCGATCCGGGACTACACGCCGGACCACAAGAACTACGTGCGCCGGCTGGCGGACCTGGCCGGCACCGACCTCGACGCCATCCGGCTGGAGCTGGGCTTCACCGACGACACACCCCCGGCGGCGGTGTGCTACCTGTTGCTGCGGCACGCCGTCCTGCTCGGCTGGGACGACGCGGCCCGGGCCCTCGCCCGCGCCGCCGGCGTGCCCGGACTGTCCACAGCGGACTCGCCGTTCATCCACGTCCACCTCCCGGCCGCCGGCGAACAGACGCTGAGCGAGAGCCGGTTCCGGCTGCTGTACTCCCCCGCGCCCGCCGTCACCGGCGACCCGCAGCAGCTGCTCGTCGACTTCATCCCGGGCGTCCTGCACCAGCCGGGGCCGACCGCCGCGCTGGCCGAGCAGGTCACCGCGCTCGGGCTGCTGGCCGGGCTGCCCACGGCCAAGCTGGAGCGGGTGCTCGCCGAGCACCTGGACCTGGCCGCGTACCGGCTCGACGCGTGGCGGCTGGGGCTGGCCACCGAACGGCTGGCCGAGCTGCGGTTCGGGCCCGGCGGCACCGGCACCGCGAAGCCGGGGCTGCACCTCGGCGCGTACGGCTGGCTGGAAGACGTCCGCCCGAGCACCGACCCGCTCACCCCGGTCACCCTCACCGGCCCGCTCGCCACGGTGTTCGCCGGCGGGAAACCGTTGCTGCACGACGAAAAGAACGAAGGCTTCGTGCACACGCCGTCGCCGGCGCACGCCCGCACCGCGGCCGTGCTGCGCGCCGGCTACGCCGCCAACCGCACCCCCGAAAACCCCGGCACGTTCGCGGTGAACCTCGGCTCCGACCGCGTCCGCGTCGCGCTGGGGATCCTGGGCGGGCTGCGGCAGGGCCAGTCGCTCGGCGCGCTGCTCGGCTACCGGTTCGAGCGCGGGCTGCACGACCGCCACGCCCAGGCCGAGGTCGACCGGTTCATCGCCGGGCTGCGGCTGGCGTTCCCGCTGCGCGCCGGGAAGATCACCGAGACCGCGGCCGAGCCGGACAAGATCACGCAGGTCGAGGCCGGGAACGTCGTCGACGGGCTCGCGCTGGTGCGGCACCTCAACACCGCGGGGGTGTCGCAGACCTACCCGTTCGGCCTCGACGGCCTGCCCGTCGCGGACGCCGACCAGAAGAAGGCCATCAGCGACGAGGCCGCCCTTCTGCTCGACGCCAACGACGCCGTCGCCGACCTCGCCGTCGCCGAGTCCGCCCACCAGGCGCTCGCCGGCAACGCCGAGCGGGCCTCGGCGACGCTCGACGCCTACGCCAAGGACGGCCTGCCGCCCGAGCCCGCGGTGATCGAAACCCCGCGCAGCGGCACGACGCTCACCCACCGGTTCGGTCTCCGGTTGCGCACCGGGCTGAACCCGGGCGGCAGCGGCTCGCCCCGCGCAAAGGCCGAACCCGCCGTCGACGACTGGCTGCCGAGCCTGCTGCCGGCGCCGAGAAACGTCGCGGTCCACGTCACCTGGACCGACGAGGACGGCCACCCGCAGCACCACGACGTCACCCAGGACGAGCTGGGCCTCTCGCCGATCGACCTGCTCTGGGCGGTGCGGCCGACCGGCGACCCGGCGATGGCCGAGCTCGACGACCGGATCGTCGGGGTCGTCGTCGAGCACGACCACCCGCGTCCCGACGCCGAACTGACCATCAACCACACCCAGCGGATCGACGGCAAGATCACCTTCTTCGAGCTGTCCCCGCTGATCACCGCGCTGCGGACGCTGCTGACGACCGGGCGTCCCCTGCGCCCGACCGACCTCGTCCCGGCGGCCGGGACCGCCGCGGTGGACCGGACCCTCGACGACGCCGTCACGGTCACGCGCCGGCGACCGGAAGCGGTGCGGGACGCGCTCGGCGACCTGGGCGACGACGTCGCGGCCTACATCGGGGACGTCGCGCGGCTGTACCCGCCCTCACCCGCACCGCCGAAGCGCGCCGACGTGCTCGACCGCATCGACACACTGCTGACGCGGTACGCCGAACTGGTCACCACCGCGGCCGGCTTCGGCGTGGTCCGCAGCGGCTGGGGCGAGCTGGTGGCGTGGCGGCGCGGGGTCTTCTCGGCCGTGCTGGCCGCGGTGGCCGCCGTCGCCGACCGGATGGCCGGCGCGCTCGCCGCCGCCAACGCGCTGCTCACCGCGTACGACGCGCTGCCGAAGTCCACTCCGGACGCCGAGCGCATCCGGCTGCTGCGGCAGGCCGAACGGCTCGTCGCCACCACCCCGGTCCTCGACCCGAAGACCCCGAACGAGTTCCGCTCGACGGTCCGCCACAAGCGGGACGACTTCGCCGACAAGCTCCACGACCTCCAGGGCATCGCCGGCACCGGCACGTCGACGCTGTCCGACCTGCTCCACGACGTCGCGCGTCTGCTGCCGCTGACCGCCTTCGACCCCACCGGCCTGGACCTGACCCCGGTCCAGGACCAGGTCGTGGCCTTCGGCCTCGAGCTGCTGACCCGGGCCCGCGCGCTGCAGACCGAGGTCACCGGCCGGCTGGCGGCGGCGGCCACCGCGCTCGCCGCCTTCGACCAGGCCGTGACGCCGGCGGACCGCACGAAGTCCGCCATCGAGGCCCTGCGGGCGATGCTCGGCACCGACGTCCTCGTGGTGCCCGAGTACGCGCTGCCCGGCCAGCTCGCCGCGGACCTGCACGACGCCCTCGACGACAGCGACGACCTCGTGAAGCACCTGACGCAGGCCCCGCTCAACCGGGACTTCCCGGTGGACGACTGGCTGCACGGCATCGCCCGGGTCCGCGAAATGCCGCGGCTCTGGGAACGCGTCGTCGTGCTCAGCGAAGCCCTGCGCGGCGACGACGACTTCGACGACGGCACCACGCTCCTGCAGCCGATCCAGCTGCCGCTGCGGTCGAACGACCACTGGCTCGGCCTGGAGTTCGCGGCCGGCGCCGACCTCACCGAGGACCGGTTGCTGTTCACCGCGCACTACGCGACCGAACCGGCGCGCAATGCCGACAGCGAATGCGGCCTGCTCTTCGATGAGTGGACCGAAGTGATCCCCGCCGACAAGGAGACCACGAGCATCGCCGTCCACGCGGACAGCCCGGACTCCGAGCCCCCGCAGGCGATGCTGCTGGTGACCCCGCCGGTGAAGACCGGGACCTGGGCGGCCGACGACCTCGTCGCCGCCGTCAACGAAACCTTCGACCTGGCCAAGACCCGGCTCGTCGAACCGGTGCACCTGGACGACACCGGGTACGCGCACCTGCTGCCGGCCACCGTGCTGTCGGCCACCGTGCAGCCGATCACGATCAGCACCGACCTGGCGATCGCCAACTCCCGCTGGAAGGCAGACCATGAGTGAGCTTCGCATCGCCGACCTCGCCGGCGCGCTGACCCGCCGCGAAAACCCGGCGGTCGGGGTCTGGAACCGCCTCGAAGGCCGGCCGCGCACGACCGACTTCGGCCGGGCGCTGCGCGCCGAGGTGCGCGACCCGTTGTGGCTGCTGGCCCGGCAGTGGCAGCTCGGCGAGTTCCGCGGCAGCGACGCCGGTTCGCCGGTGACCGCCACCTATTCGGTCACCGCGAGCACGCCGGGGCAGTTCCGCACCGACGCCGACCCGGACGGCACCCCGGGCCCGCTGCCGCCGGACCGTCCCCTCGAGACGGTCGCCGAGCGGCGGCCGCTGCCGTTCGCGTTCGGCGCCGAGCCGATCTCGTTCGACCTGCGCCTGGCGCTGGGCCGCCGGTGGCTGCGGCTGCTCGCCAAGGCGTCCGGGCTGCACGACACCGCAGACCAGTTCGTCGCGCTGTACCCGATCGCGCTGCCCGGCCCGGCCGACGCGTCCCAGCTCGCCCACCCCGAGGTCTGGGCGGCGACGCAGGCGGTGGCCGGTCGCCGGATGGACGGGTACCTGCTCTACCAGCACCTCAAGGGCGGCGGGCACGCCTCCGACGGGATCAAGAACCAGTCGCGCCAGCGCCGGACCCAGCTCGACGCGCTGGGCCCCCGGCTGACCGGGTGGTTCGACGACCTGATCGACCAGCCCGGCGGGATCACCGCCGACCGGCCGTCGGGCGACTCGGCGTGGGATCCCCGGCGGCTGGAGCACCGGTTCTCCGTCGGCGCCGGTGACCGGGTGCTGACCGCCCCGGAATACCCCGGCGGCGAGCTGGACTGGCACGCGTTCTCCGCCGCGCCGGGGTCCCTGGGCACCACTCCGGCGCCGGTCACGCTGAACCGGACCGTGTTCCCCTCCCCGGTGCGGTACTCGGGCATGCCGCTGCCGCGCTGGTGGGCGGTCGAGGACGGCAAGACGAACTTCGCCGCGGTCACCCCGGACAGCACCGACCTGGCCCGGCTGATCTTCCTCGAGTTCGCGCTGGTCTTCAGCAACGACTGGTACCAGCTGCCGTGCGACCTGCCGGCCGGGACGTTCGCCACGGTCCAGGGCCTGTGCGTGACCGACGTGTTCGGCGAGCGGCGCTGGATCACCCCGGCCGGCGCCGCCGAGCACTGGTCGATGTACCGCCTGGGTGGGGACCCCGGCCTGCTGCTGCCACCCGGGACGCCGAAGGTGGCGACCGGCCCGGCGCTCGAGGACGTCGCCCTGGTGCGCGACGAGAGCGCGAACCTGGTGTGGGGCATCGAGCAGACCGTCCGCACGACGACCGGCGAAGGCCGTTCGGGCGACGAGATGGCGGCCGAATCGCTCGCCTTCCGCCGCCGGCAGCACCAGGAGCCCGCACCGGACGCCCCGCGCGCGCCGATCGCGTACGACGCGATCAGTTCCGTGCCGGAGAACTGGATCCCGTTCATCCCGGTGCACGTACCGGGCGACACCCGCGCGGTCCAGCTGCAGCGCGCGGCGATGCCGAGCGAGGTGGACGCGAGCCTGATCCGTCCGAGAACCGCCCTGCTGCGCGAAGGGTTCGACCGCGGCGACCGGTACTTCGTCAACGAGGAAGAGGTCCCGAGATCGGGCACCCGCTTGACGGTCGCGTACAACCGCACCCGCACGAAGACCGGCCGGGTGGCCCTCTGGCTGAGCGTCCACCGCGACGTCGGCCGCGGCGAACGCTCTTCCGGCCTGTCGTTCGACCTGACGAAGGAGGCGTGACCGGGGTCGGTCGCATCGGAAAATTCCCCACCAGCACGGGAAATCGTTGGTCCGGCCGCCTGTCGGCCGGGCCGATGGGGCGAAGTAGAGTCCAGAGCTCACTCCTTCCCGTTTGGTAAAGGAATTCCCATGAACTCCACCGGCTTGGCGTCGGCGCCGGTTTTCGACCCGGCCGCGGCCTACCCGGAAGCCGGTGTGCTGAGGTCCGCGGCGGAGGCGGGCGACTGGCCGACCGTTTCGGGCTTTTTCGCCCGGTTCACCGAGCCGGACGAACGCAGTTTCGGCGTGAGCATCACCATGGCGGTCCCGGCGGCCGAACCGATGCTCCGCGCCGTCGTGGAACGGGAACCCCGCGCCACGCTGGCCCGGGTACTGCTCGCCGCCCAGCTCGTCCAGCGGGGGTGGACGATCCGGGGCTCGGGCCGGGCCAGCGGGGTCAGCCGCGAGCAGTTCGCCGCCCTGCACGACCACCTGCGGCAGGCCGAGCAGCTGCTGATCGACGTCACCGCCCGCGAACCGGAGAACGAGACGGCCTGGTGGCTGCGGCTGACCACCGCGCGCGGGCTGGGACTGGGCCAGAGCGAGGCACGGCGCCGCTACGACCGGCTGACCGCCCACCACCCCGATTTCCTGGCCGCGCAACGCAACCTGCTCCAGCAGGTGTGCCCGAAATGGGGCGGTTCCTGGGAAGCCGCGCACGCGTTCGTCCGCGAATGCACGACCGCCGCGCGTCCCGGCGGCCCCCAGGGCGTCCTGGTCCCGGAGCTGTACCTGGAGCGCCGGCTGGAGCTCGGCGCCAAGGCGGGCGACGACTACCTCCGCCAGCCCGCCGTGCGGGAAGAGATCATCGCCGCGGCGTCGGCGTCGGTGCTGCACCCCGCCTACCGCTCGCGGTTCGGCTGGGTGGCCGGGCACAGCACGTTCGCCATGGCGTTCAGCCTGATCGGCGACCTGCCGCGCGCGGCCGTGCACTTCCGCGCCCTCGACGGGCACGCCAGCGAACTGCCCTGGCAGTACCTGCCCGACCCGGTCGCCGCGCACGCGCAGCACCGCGCCCGCGCCCTCGCGAAAGGCTGAACCATGCTGTCCACCTTCGAGGTCGACGGGGTTCCCGCCGTCGCGGTCAAGAGATCCGGGCCGCTGAGCGCCGGCCTGGTCTTCCGCGTCGGCCGGGCCGACGAGACCCTCGCGACGGCCGGCGTCACGCACCTGGTCGAACACCTCGCGCTGCACCGGTTCGGGGTCGGCGAGCACCACTTCGGCGGCGCGACGGCCGCCGACCACACGTACTTCGAAATGGCGGGTACCGAAGCCGAGGTCGTCGCGTTCCTCGGCAGCGTCTGCGCGTCGCTGAACGAACTCCCGATGGACCGGCTGGAGACCGAGAAGTCGATCCTGCGCACCGAAGAGGCCCGCCGCGGCGGGGGTGGCCTGCTGTTGCGCCACCGCTACGGGGCGCAGGGCTACGGGCTGGCCGACTACCTCGAGCTCGGCCTCCCCCGGCTGGGCCCCGCGGAGGTCGCCCACTGGGCCCGGACGTGGTTCACCCGCGAGAACGCGGCGCTCTGGATCGCGGGCGAGCACGTCCCGGCGGGGTTGCGGCTGCCGCTCCCGGCCGGTGTCCGGCGGCCGGTACCCCCGCGGCCCGCCATCCTGGGCGACGGACCGGCCTACTTCGCCCACGGCGAAGGGAGCGTCGGCTTCAGCACGGTGGTGCGCCGGGGCCCCGCGGCCCAGGTCTTCACGAAGGTCCTCGAACGCGAGCTGTTCCGCGAGCTGCGGCAGGAAGGCGGCTACTCCTACCAGGTGTCGACGGCGTACCAGGTCCGCGGCGACGGCTTCGCGGAGATCTACGGGCTGGCCGACGCGCTGCCGGACAAGCAGGCCGCGGTGCTCGGCGGCGTCGTCGACGTCCTGGCCCGGTTCAAGGTCGGCCGGATCGACCCCCGCGACGTCGAAACGGTCCGCGCGCAGGCCGAATCCGCGCTCTACGGCGAGGACGCGGAGGTGGCGCGGCTGCCCGAGCACGCGGCCGCGCTGCTGTCCGGCGCGCCGCTCCCGACCGCCGAAGCCCGGATCGCCGAGCTGCGCGCGGTCGGCCCGGCCGAAGTTCACGCCATCGCCGTCGAGGCCGGCGCGTCCGTGCTGCTGCGCACGCCGCACGGCCGTTCGGCGGACTGGGCCGGATACCGGGCGGTGCCCCGGTTTTCCCCGGCCGCGGTCGCGGGAAACCGCTTCCCGGCGCACAACAAGGCGGACGCGGAGCTGGTCCTGGGCGCCGACGGGTGCAGCGTGGTGACTGCGGAAGGCGTGTCGACGGTGCGGTTCGCCGACTGCGTGGCCATGCTCGCCTGGCCCGACGGCGGCCGCCGCCTCATCGGCACCGACGGCCAGTCGGTCCAGGTCGAGCCGACACTGTTCGCCGGCCTGTCCCCGGCGGCAACCGCCACGATCGACGCGGCCGTGGGTCCCCATCGGACACTCCCCCAGGCACCGCGTCAGCCGCAGGAGGTACCGGCCCCGGCAGCCCGGCCGGCGGCGTCACCGCAGAAACGCGCGTCGAGGGTCCTGTTCATCGTGGCCGCGCTGTTCGGCACGATCGCCCTGCTCGCCACGGCGGGCATGGCGATGGACCCACCCGACGCCGGCGGCTGGGTCGGTGCGGGGTGCTTGTGGCTCCTCTGCGGCCTGTTCGTGTTCACGGCGATCCGGCGACGGCGGATCTGAACGCCGGCGCCGTGTGCGGGAGTGCCACCGCGAGGGGGCACTCCCGCACCGTGGTCAGCTCAACGTCAACGCCGTGTCGTCGATGCAGAACGACGTCTGCAGGGACGAGTCCTCGGCACCGGTGAAGGTCAGCGTCACCGTCTGCCCGGCGAACGCCGACACGTCCACCGTGCGCAGCTGGTAGCCGGTGGCCTTGTCGAGGTTCGAGTAGGACGCGAGCGTCGCCGAGCCCGCCTTGACGGTCAGCTTGTCGTACTGCGTCGTGGTCGTGGTCTCGGCCGTGTCGATGTGCAGGTAGTAGGTCAGCGTCGCGTGGCAGCCGGCCGGGATGGCCACCGACTGCGACAGGGTGTCGGTGTGCGTGCTGCCGTAGCCGTCCAGGTAGGCCAGGTGGCTGCCGGCGTGCGGGGCCTCACCGGAGGACGAATCGGTGATCACGCCGCTGGTCGCGGTCCACGAACCGCTGCCCTCGAAGCCGGGGTTGCCCAGCTTCTGGCCGGAGCAGCCACCGCCGCCGGACGGGTTGATCGTCCAGCTGAACGTGGTGCTGCCGGTGGCCCCCGAAGAGTCCTTCGCTGTCGCTGTCACCGACGAGGTGCCCGCGGTGGTGGGGGTGCCGGAAATCAGCCCGGACGTGCTGATCGACAGCCCGGCGGGCAGGCCGGTGGCCGTCCAGGTGTAGCCGCCGCTGCCGCCGGAAGCGGACAGCTGCAGGCTCGCGGCCGTCCCGACGGTGCCGGTCTGGTTGCCGGGGTTGGCCGCGGTGACCGGGCCGGGACCGGAACCGCCCGCGGTGAACGCGGCGGTGCCGTTGGGGGTGCCGAGCCCGGTCGGGCCGTCCCAGCCGGCGCCGGCGTTGCACTGCACGGTGACCGAGCAGCTGCCGTTGCTGCCGGAAGTCACGTCGTTGAGGTTTCCGGTGTGGGAGTAGGGATACGCGGCCGGCGTGTCGGACGCGCCGGGCGTGCCGGCCAGCGCGTAGACCGAGGCGATGATCGGAGAAGAGGCGCTGGTGCCACCGTAGACGGCCCAGCCGCTGCCGCCGTAGGTCTGGTAGACCGCGACGCCGGTCTGCGGGTCGGCCACGGCCGAGACGTCGGCGTTGGCGCGCTTGGCACATCCGGTGGTGACGTTCTGGAACGACGGCTTGGCCACGCTGGTCGAGCAGCCGCTGCCGGCGCCGCTCCACGCGGTTTCGGTCCAGCCGCGGGTGCCCCCGCCCTGGGTCAGCGACGTGCCACCGACCGCGGTGACGTACTGCGACGACGCCGGATAGCTGATGCCGTAACCGGAGTCGCCGGTGCTGGCGGTGATCGCGACGCCCGGGTGGTGGAAGTAGCTGGAGTCCGAGCTGTTCTCGGTGCCGTCCTCGCTGCCGCCGTAGCTGTTGGACACGTACTTCGCGCCCATGGCGACCGAGGTGTTCACCGCGGTGCCGAGGTCCGCCATGCTCGGCTGGTTCGCCTCGACGAGCAGGATGTGGCAGTTCGGGCAAATCGCCGAAACCATGTCCACGTCGAGGGAAATCTCACCGGCCCAGCCGGAGTCCGCCGTGGGCAGCGGGCTGGTCTGGCCGTTTTCGTTGACCTTCTTGAAACAACCGTTGGCGGTGGTGCAGGCCGGCAGGCCGTAGGTCGACCGGTACGTGGCGAGGTCGGACTCGGCGTTCGGATCGTCGTTGGAGTCCACAATGGCCACGGTGGCGGACGAGCTGCCACTGGCGGTCAGGTTGTAGGCGGAGCGCAGACCCGAGGGACCGAACCCGCTCGGCAGGGCGTTCGGCGCGAGGAAGGCCCGCATCGTGTCGGTCTGGCGTTCGGCGAAACACGTTGCCATGCCGGGCTTTGCCGTCTGGGCGCAGACACGGGCGGTGGGATGCACGACAGCCGCGGAGGCGGTGCCGGCTTGTACTGCGGGCATGATCAGTGCCAGCGCCGACAGACCGGCGACGGCGAGGATTCTTCGGGGTGAACGGGACACGATCCCTCCCAGAGAGATGCATGCGAACGGGTTTGACCCATCGGTCGGTCCACTGTCTACCCGGCGCGATCGCGCCCGGGTAGCGACCTTCGGACGGTGACGCGAAGTCGCGAGCCAAGCCTCCGGAAAAGCGACCGAATGGAGCACGAACCAATCGGCTATCTCATGACGCTCGCCGGCAAAGGGGACGAATCCGAAACCGGAAAGGACATACTTTAGTCGGGGGAACCTCCGGTCACCGCTTCACGGACGAACTGCGCGCCCACCCAGGAGTCCGCCCGGCCACCCGACCTTGCAAGCGCTCGCCTCGATCGACCAGGACGGCGACCCCGCGGACATCCGCGACCGCATCCAGGCCGAGGCGTCCCGCGGCTGCGCCAGGCACCCGACCCGACACGCTGCCCACCGCATCGAGTTCCCTCGGCGGGCCACGGTCCACTGTGGGCGAACATGAACTCGTGCACTCCCGGTTGTAGTAGCCCCACGAGTCGTACGCCGAGTCTTGGGCTGCGGTACGCCATGGCGACGGGTAGTCATCCGTCCAAGCCGATGCCGCCGGAGCGACTCCCAAACCCACGAGAACGGCGATCACCAGCGCAACCAGCAGCCACACTCGACCCCAGTCGCCCCGTTGTGGTGCCGACGCACATTGCAAGCACGGATTCAGTCGATCGGACCGATATCGCTTCTCGCTCGGCTCGGCGTCGGACACCTCGTCCTCATCGACGAGGACACCCGTCGATGAAACGAGCCTGCCGCGCCTGGCCGCCGCCGCACCGGACGACGTCGGCCGCCACGCCCAACGCGCCACCCCGCCATCGAGCTCACCGTCATCACCAAGAACGTGCGGCATCCGGACGCGCTGCGCGCGCTCAACGGCTGCGGCTGCCCGGACCTCCGACCTGCGGAGAACGAGCAGTTCCGCGGTGCCGGCCCGGTCTATGCTCTGCCGGTGGCGATCGACTTCCCCGCGCTGAAGACCCGCCTGGCACGGCCCAGGGACTGGGTTCCACAGTGGTCCACGCCCGCCGCTCTGCGCGCGGTCCGCGCCACCCTCGTGGTGCCCGCACTGTTCGCGTTCAGCATCAAGGTGCTCGGCGACCTGCAGGTGGCCACGTTCGCCGCGTTCGGCGGGTTCGCCACGCTGGTCCTGGCATCGTTCGGCGGCGACCGGGCGGCCAAGCTGCGAGCCCACTTCGGGCTCGCCGTCACCGGCAGCGTTTTGCTGGTCGTCGGCACCGCCGCCAGTGCGTCACTGCCGCTGGCGGCCGTGGTGACGCTGATCGTCACCTTCCTGGTGCTCTTCGGCGGCGTCGCGGGCCCCAACGCGGCCTCGGGCGGCACCGCCGCCCTGCTCGCCTACGTTCTCCCGGCCGCCTCACCCGGCACGATGAGCATGGTGCCCGCCCGCCTCGGCGGATGGTGGCTGGCGTCGGTGGTGGGCACGGCCGCCGTCCTGCTGCTGTCCCCACGGTCCCCAGCCACGGCCCTTCGCGACGCGACGGCCCGCGCCGCCGGCACCATGGCCGGCTACCTCGACGCGGCCCTGCGCGGTGACCCCGGCGTGAGCACGGCGCGTGAGGCGGCCATCGAGGCCAAACACCGCCTGATCGACGAGTTCACCGCGACGCCTTACCGCCCCACCGGCCTGGCCACCGCCGACCAGGCCCTCAACAGCCTGGTCGGGTTGCTCGAGTGGTGCGGTTCGGTCATCGCCGACGCCCTGCACGAGTACCCGGACCTCAGCGGGGCGCCCGAGGTCGAGCGCAAACTCCTGGCCGACGCCGCCGCCGGCCTGCGAACGGTCGACCGGTTGCTCTCCGGTGAACCGGCCACGCCCGATCCGGAGGAACTCGAACGGAGCGTCCAGCGGAGCGTGGAATGGCTCCGCGACCTGAGCTCCGACGATCCGCGCTACGCCGACGCGGTGCACCTGTCCTTCCACGCCCGCACCACGGCCTTCGCCGTCGGCACCGCGATCGTGGAGGCACTCGCCGCGACACCAGGCCGGACGCGCGTCATCCGGCCCGGCGGCCTCTCTTTGGCCTCATTGACGCGGGTCGCGTCCCCTCAGGCCAGCATCCGGTCCGTCTGGTTCGTCAACAGCCTCCGCGGTGCCGCGGCGTTGACCGCCGCGGTGGTCGTCGCCGGGGTGAGCGGCGTCGAGCACGGGTTCTGGGTGGTGCTCGGGACGTTGTCGGTCCTGCGCGGCAACGCGGCAGCGACCGGGTCGACTGCCCTGCGCGCCTTGGCGGGGACCGCACTGGGTGTCGTCATCGGCGCGCTGCTGTTGCTGGTCATCGGCACCAGCGCGCCCGCGCTGTGGATCGCCCTCCCGGTCGCGGTGCTGGTCGCCGCCTACGCACCGGGTGCGCTGCCTTTCACCGTCGGCCAGGCAGCCTTCACCTTGACGGTATCGGTGCTGTTCAACCTGCTCGCCCCCGCCGGGTGGCAAATCGGGGTCGTACGGATCGAAGACGTCGCGATCGGCTGTGCGGTCAGCCTCGTGGTGGGCACGCTGTTCTGGCCCCGCGGCGCCGGAGCCGTGGTCGCCGACGACCTCGCCGACGCCTTCCGCACAGGTGGGGTGTACCTGGCCGCAGCCGCGAACTGGGCACTGGGCCTGCGCCGCGACCCGCCCGCTCCAGCCGCGGCGACCGCAGCCGGCGCCCGGCTCGACGACGCGCTCCGCGGATTCCTCAGCGAACAGGGCACCAAGCACGTGCCCAAGCCCGACTTGTGGCGGCTGGTCATGGGGACGCTCCGGGCCCGGCTGACCGCGCACTCCCTGGCCGGCCTGCCCAACCCCCACGTTGCCCCGGACCCGTTCCGCCGGATGCTCGGCGAACAGGCGGGCCAGCTCGCCGCCTGGTACGACCACCTGGCCTCCCGCCTGGACCGCACCGATCACGGCGACGTGCCCATGCTCGCCCCACCCGAGTTCGCCGACCCCCTCCAGACCCATGGTGCCTCGGTCCACGACCTCGCCTGCGCGCTCTGGGTTCACGAGCACATCAAGCACATCACGCCGCGGCTCGCCGAGCTCGTCGAGCCGGCAGGCGTGGTCGCGGCCCAACGCCACCGGCCCTGGTGGCGATAGCCCGCCACGACCGCGTCCTCGAGGATCGACGAGCACCCCGCATCGTCCACGATCCTCCTGCGCATCAGTAGCCGGCGTGTCATCGACCACCCTCGCACGCAGTCGCCACCACCGTGTCGCCCGCGTCCAGGGCCTGCCACGCGATCTCCAAGCCGAACCCTCGGGACATCCTGGTGATCAACCAAATCTTCATGCCCGCCCGGCCCTCCGACAAAGCCCCGCCGACGGGTCGCACGTGGCGCGGTTCGTTCGGGAAGTCCCCCCGGGCCTTCACCGCGCGGCGGATACGGGCGTGGACGCTCTCGAGCGCGTTGGTCGAGCGGATATCACGCGCCGGATCTCCGGGGCGAAGGCCAGGAACGGCACGAACTCCCCCACGCGTTGTCCCACAACCGCACGATCGCCGGATACCGGCGGCCTCCGTGGCCGCGGTGCAGACCGGCTTGAGTGCCTTGGCGATCGCGTCCCCATGCTGACGGCCGGCATAACGGAAGCTGTTGCGCAGCAAGTGCACGATGCAGGTCTGGGTGATCGTCTGCGACCAGACCGCGGTGATCGCGTCCGGCAGCCCGGCCAGCCTGTCGCAGACGACCATCAGCACGTCGGTGACACCGCGGTTCTTCAGCTCGGTAAGTACGTTCAGCCAGTACTTGGCCCCCTCGCCGCCGTCCCCGACCCACAACCCGAGGATGTCGAGGCGGCCCTCACGGGTCACCGCCAACGCGACGTAGATCGGCCGGTTGGCCACCTGCCCATCACGGATCTTCACGTGGATCGCGTCCACCCCGCCCAGGCGTTTCTGCCGCTTGGCCACGATCTTCGGCTCGAAGCGCGGACTCCGGCAGCCGTTTGGTCAGCTACGCCACCAGTTGCTCGTCCAGGCCGTCCAGCCCGGTCTCGGACTTTTCTCGACGCCGGACATCAGTGCGAACATCAGGCACAGTGCGGCGGTCAGGGTCAATGTGCGCTTCATTTGCCGGCAGGTTGCTCTCGTCATCGGGGGTGTGGGGACGGGCTGCTTGCCATGTTGTATTGGCTGGTGGAGTTGTTGTCCAGGTACTGGCCGTAGACTCACGCCATGGCCGAATCGACCACCGTGTCTGCCGGGCAGGTCGTGGTACTCGTCGACCGCTGGCCGGATCCGGTGCCGCCCGTCGAGTTGCCGGTCCGTGGCCCTCTGCGAACGATCAGCCGCGTCGTCGTGGTGACGCTCCTCGTCCTTGCTGCGGCCGTGGGCGTCGGGGCGATCGTCCTGCTGTGGACGGAGCCGTCCCCCGGCTGGTGGTTCTCTCTCCTGTTCACCCTCGTGTTCACGGCCCTCGTTGTCGTGCTGTGGATCGCGTATTTCGCCGCCGTCGCCCGGAGCGCCGAGCGCCTGCGCGCCCGCTCTCGCTGGGCGGAAGCGAACGGTCGAGTGGAGTTGCTCGACGGTACCGTCTCCGCTCGCACGGTCTCGACCATCGAGGATGGCGGTGTCGACAGCTTCACGCTCATCGTCGACACCGCGAAGGGACCGATGTGCGCGACGTGGGAGCGCGCGACGTCGCGATCGCCGATGCTTTTCCAGGCTCAGGTGCCGGAGGCCGGCGCGCGTGCGCGGGTATGGCGGCTCCAGGACGCGGGCGGCGACGCACCGATCGTGATCGAGGTGTGCGATCCCTCGGTCGGAGAGCATCGGCGCTAGCCCGCTGTTGTGCAGTTCCTGATCAGACAGTTCGTGTGGCGTGCGGTCTACCCGCCGCAGAACCGTGACGCTGTTCTGCGTCCAGGTGGAGGAAGTTCCGAAGACGAGGCATTTTTGGGCGTGGACCTGGGTATGTTCTGCGCGCGGGCCCGGTCGTTACCTCCCCCTCGATGACCGGGCCCGCCTCCGTGACACGGGCTGGCCGTCGGGCGGTGGGAGTGGCGGAAAGCCGGGGAGCAGGGACGCCGTTCCGCGTGGCGAGAACGATCACCGGTCGCGGCAGTGCGGCGCCGGCCCGATCAAAACGATGATCAACACGTCGGCCGGCATGATCGCGCGAGGGCGGCCAGGAACCCGGCCCGGTGTCGGCTTGCCCGCCCACATGAAGCACTGCACCAGTGCAGGCCGAGGGCGATACCGGTCAGGTGCCGCACGCGCCCCGCTCGCCGCCGGCCAGGTGCACCATGATCCGGCCCACCGAGTCCTCGGCTGACGAGGTGGCGGCGATGACCTGCTCGCCGGGTATGTCGAGGCGCCCGCTCGCCGCGTACCAGCCGCGCATGTCCGCAGGAGTGAATTCGCCGGCTTGGGGGCGGGTGGCGTGGCGGCGCACGGTCTCGGCGAAGGGCACGTCGAGGTAGAAGAAGCTGGTGCGGCCCTGGTGGTCCGCGGCGAGCTGGCGCAGCATCGGCCCGTACCGGGCTGCGGTGAGGATGCCTTCGAGGACGACGTGGTAGCCGGCGTCGAGGCTGAATCGGCAGACCGTCGCGATGAGCGCGATGTTCAGCCCGCCGGGGACGTCGTGCTCGCGAAGGACAACGCGCCGTAGGACGTCCTGCTGGACCAGCGCGACGCCGCGGCCGAGGCGGGCGCGCACAGCGGTAGCGACCGTGGTCTTGCCGGCGCCGGATGGACCCCGGAGCACGACCAGCTGGGTGTGCAGTGAGCCAGTCAGTCCGCTGGGCAGCTCCTGCGACATCGCCTCCGTCGCCGGTCCAGCCGTGTCGTGCGCTGCCGCGCGAGCCCCGATCGATCCGGCATCAGCGGCCTCGAGGCGTGGTCCGTCGCTCCGCTCGGTCACGATGCCCACTACTACCCGACGAGCAGGATGACAGTCGAGGGGACCACCTCGTCGTGCCTCTACCGCCACGCTGTCGACGACGAGTACGTCCGCCCCAACCGCAACCCCGCAGCCAAGCTGCGCCGATCCAGTTCAGCCCAGCCCCGCCGACGCGCACTGACCGTCGCACAGCTGACGGAATCAATCAGGCCGCTGGGACCACCGGACCCGACCCTGCATTGGACACGCTGGTCCTGCGCCAGCACACCGAGACAGCCTGTCGGCGCAGCGGCGTCCTCTCCCTTCGTCGCCGCGACCTGAACGAGGAGGATTGCACCATCTGGCTGCGCGAGAAGGGCCGGGCGAGGGAGCAACCCGTGTCGCCCACGCTGCTGGCCGCCTTGATCGAACACTTCGACATCCGCAACCGCTTCGGCGAACCCGACGACCTGATCTTCAGGTACGCCGGTGGCCGCCCCATAGGGAACAACTACTACCAGGGACGCTGGCAGCGACTCCGCCGACACGTGGACTGGGCCGACCGACTGGGCGTCTCCGCGCACTGGCTCCGATACACGACATTGACCTGGGCCGAGCGCAACTTCGGCTACGCGACGGCAACGGCATATGCCGGCCATGCGCCCGGCGGCAAACGGAGCGGCAACACGCTCACCTACGTCACCCCGACGATGGAGGAACTCGCGACAGCGCTCGCGATACTGGTCGGCGAACCACACCCGCTGGCCGCAGTCGGCCACCAGCTAGGCGACGACGGAGACTTCGCATTGCCTGTGCGGGAACCTCGAGCGCTGTTGCCAGTCGACGACGAGGTTCGTTGGCGAGCAGAACTCGAGCGCTACCTGGTCAGCGGTCCCGTCGCGACCGGAGGCAAGACGACAACCTCCGATCCCGTCGACGCCGTCCGACGGGTTCGCCACCAGCTCGAGCAGGCCGAACGATACGGGATGAGGCGTCCCAGTCAGCGCACGCCGACTGTGGCTACCGGACTGCCGAAAGAGGTCGTCCAAGACGCCGTCAACACGATCAAGCTCACGCTGGCCGACGGCCACGGGGTCGTCGATGCCGGGTTCGTCAGCTCCATGCTCGCCGGCGACATCATGACCGCGGCAGCCGAGGTCGATGCCGTGGCGCTGGTCCGCTCACACCTCGAACACGCCGTCCGAACGGCACTGGAGAGGATCAAGGAAGAAGTCGCAGCAACCGCCAGCCCGATCCACCGCCAGGGCCACGCCAGCACCCGTGCGGTACCCGGCGATCGCCAGATCTCCAGCCCACCTGGCGACCGCCAGCCCGCCAGCCGGGCTGGCGATCGGCCGTCGAGCGCCAGCCCGCGACAACCAGCCCAGCGAACCTCGTCGCCAACCGCCAGCCCACCCCAGGCCCTGGCGACACCACCGCCTCACGCCCAGGTCACCGCTCCCGACGGAGCACAACTGGACTCGCGGCCGACCTCGCCGAAGACTGGCGCCCGCGCGGGCGGCACCGCGGTCAGTTGGCTGGGTTTCGCATTCGGCTCGGTCACCTCGATCGCCGCCAACGTCCTCCACACCTGGTTACCCGCCAGCTCGCAACCACCAGGGTGGACGCCAGGCCTAGGCCCCCAGCTCGGCGCCGGAGTCTGGCCGATCACCCTCATCGTCACAGTCGAGGTGCTAGCACGGAACCTGGGTCGCCCCCGAAGACGGCCGCACCACCATCGCCCAATTCGCCCCGCCTGGCTCGACTCCCTCGACATCGACCAACGGCTACAGCCTCTATTCGTCTGTCGTGCGTGGCAGAGTCACGTAAGAACGCCGGAATCGGTCAACCGGTCGATCGTCCCTTCGTCGTAGCCGAGCAGTTCGGCCAGCACCTGGCGGTTGTCCTGGCCGAACATCGGCGCGGCCGTGGTCACCACTCCGGGGGTGGCCGACAGCAGGTAGCGGGGTCCTTCGACGACCGTCCGTCCGTGCCGCGGGTGCGGCAGGGTCACCAGGTGGCCGCGGTGGCGCAGCTGCGGATCTTCGCAGAAGTCCTTGCTGGACGATGAGACGTGCGCGGGAACGCCGACTGCCTGCAGTGCCGCTTCGGTATCTTCAGCCGTCCGCCGGCGAGTCCAAGCGGCGACGGCGACGTCCAGCTCGCGGGAACATGCCCGCCGTTCCGCCGCGGTCTCGAGCGAGTCCTCGTAGCCCAGCACGGCGGCCAGGGCGTGCCACTGCTCGTCGGTGGTGACCGCGACCGCGACGTACCGGCCGGGATCCGCGGTCGGGTACACGCCGTGCGGGGCGAACTCGCGGTCGGCATTGCCGAGCCGCCGTACGACTCTGCCGTTGTCGGCGTTGTCGGCGATCTCCGGTGCCTGGAACCACACCCCGCTCTCGACCTGTGCGACGTCGATGTGGCATCCGGCTCCGGTCCGTCTGCGGTACTCCAGCGCACCGAGCAGGGTGCACAGCGAGAACCGCGGTGCCACGTAGTCCGTGTACGGGCCGAACGGACCGAACATCTCCCGGTCGGGCCAGCCGGCGATGGCCTGGAAACCCGAGAGGGCCGCGCCGATGTTGCCGAAGCCGGCGAGCTGGGCCAGCGGACCGGTCTGACCGTTGATCGACGTGCTCACCATGACCAGGTCCGGGTGCCCGGCCGCCAGCTTCGCGTAGTCGAGGCCCCAGCGCGCCATCAAGCCCGGTGAGAACGACTCGATGACCACGTCGGCCCAGGCCGCCAGGTCGCGGGCCACCGCCTGGCCCTCCCCGGACTTCAGGTCCACGGTGACACCGAGCTTCCCGGCGTTCCACGTGCCGTACAGCGCGGAACCCTCCCGCGAGGGCTTGCCGCCGATGAACGGCTGCATGTACCGCGCCGTCTCGACCTTGGTCGACGACTCGACGCGGACCACCGTCGCGCCGAAGTCCGCCAGTGCCCGGCCGATGACCGGTCCGGCGACGACCCAGCTGAAGTCGAGCACCTTCAGGCCCCGTAGCGGAAGCCGGGCCGGACCATCCACTGTGGACCCGATGGGCTGCCATTCGGCGAGGACTTCTTCGGTGTGCTCGCCAAGCCGTGGGGCCGGGCGGCGCACGGCCGGTCCGGGAGCGCCGGTGACGCGGGCGAAGGGTCCCGGCAGAAGCCGGTCTCCCACTTCCGTGAAGAACTGCCGGTGGGCCAGCTGTCCGCTCGTCCGAACGTCGGTCGTGTCGAAGATCGGGACACACAGCAGCTTGTGCTTCACGGCGGCCGCGAGGACCTCGGCTTTCGTGCGTCCGGAGAAGAATTCCGCAATCAGGGCACGCAGCTCACGGGTGTCCTCGTCGGTGAACTCACCGGCGGCGATCGCCTTCGGCAGGGTGCGGAAGTCGACGTCGGCGAACCGGCCGAGCGGCACACCTTCGGTGGCCATCCACCGCACGAAGTTGCCGGTGAACGCACCCGCCGCCGAACCGATCCCCAGGTGGAACTCGACGAGGCCGTCCCGGCAGCGCCACTTCTTCAGGGCGGGGTCAGTGGCCGCCCCGCTGCCGGACTGGTCGATCAGCGTGGCGCCGGCGTCCGGGCCACGCGGGTGGTCACCGACGGCGTGCGCCAGGACGTGCCCCAGGGTGGCGGCGCCCAGGCTCGCCTGCACCGAGACGTCCACGAGTTGCCCTCGGCCACGGGCCAACAGCGCCAGCTGGGCACCCGCGGCGGCGTCGGCCGCGGCGTGCCGCCACGCCTGCGGGATGGAGATGCGCAGCGGGGGCCGGCCGCCGTCGCGGTGTTCGTCCAGCGGTCCGCCGGCGGCCCAGAGCGTGAGGTCCGAGGCGGCGTAGCCGGCTTTCGGCCCGGTGCGTCCGAACGGCGTGATCGAGACGTACACCAGCCGCGGATTGGCCCGTCGCAGGTCCTCGTAGTCCAGGCCTCGCGGGCTTTGGACGGCTGGGCCGTCGTTCTCGATCAGCACGTCGGCCGCGGCGGCGAGGTCGCGGATCCGCCGCTGTCCCGCCGGGGTGTCGGGGTTGACGAGAACGCCGCGCTTGTTCGCCGCGTACGCCTCCCACTCGTAGGAGGTCGCGGGCTCGCCGGCCGGACGGGGCAGGCGCTGCCGTGCGGAACTGCCGCTTGGTGGCTCGACCTGTACGACGTCGGCACCCAGGTCGGCGAGGATCCGCCCGGCCATCAGGCCGCGCTCGTCGGTGAGGTCCAGGACGCGGACCCCGTCCAGAAACGTCATCGTCTTCCCCGATGCTCGGGCGCCGGGACACGGACCCGGGGTGTGCGGGTCGGGTCCGTGTCCCGGCGAAGGTGGCGGCCGCAC
Organism: Amycolatopsis stemonae; assembly: GCF_054781455.1. NCBI lineage: Bacteria > Bacillati > Actinomycetota > Actinomycetes > Pseudonocardiales > Pseudonocardiaceae > Amycolatopsis > Amycolatopsis stemonae. The sequence goes on from NZ_BAAGUJ010000003.1 coordinate 35,194, forward strand.
ACACCACGGAACCACCCGGTACCGGAAACTCCTAGCCCTGCGCGCTCACCAGCTCTTCTTCCTCCTGGTCCTCGGTCGGGTGGCAGCGCGAGCACGGGCTGAAGCCCTCGTCGGCGGCTTCCTCGGCGGTCAGCTCCTCCACGTCGGCTTCACCCACCGACTCGCAGTCCGGCTCGTGGTAACGGCGACGACCGGGCACGACGACCACCAGTGCCGGGGCGTCTTCAACCGGCTCGTCGATGACGGTGGCTTCCTTCTTCTTCGCCCGGCGCTTGCGGATCGCGTCGACGACGAGGAGCGCCGCGCCGAGCACGCTCAGGCCGAACGACACCTCGACGAGCACCATCTCGTCCGTCAGGTAGCCCGTCACCAGGCTCCCCAGCGAGAGGACGACCAGAACCAGGACGATCATCTGTTTCTCCTTCCGACTTCGTCTTCGGGCCGACGAAGACGAGCACGTCGACCACGACGCTGGGGACGAGGATCACCAGCATCACCGTGAGCACCGCGGCGGTCGGCCAACTGCTGCCCGTTCCGGTGGCGACGATCGCGACCACGACGACCAGCAGGCTCACGGACTTCCTCTCAGAACATCCGGACGATCCCGCCGACCGCGAAGAACGCGGCGACGACGTAACAGGTGAGGCAGCCGCGTCTCAGCACGTCGCGGCGGTGGAAGCGTTCGCCGTCGCTGCTGAGCGCGTCGAGGTTGACCGAGCCCACGACACCCACGGCCGCGAGCACGACAGCCCCGGCGAGCAGCAGCACCACGGTCACGGCCGCACCGCCGCGTCCGGGGTGTCCGGGTTCGGCGGCAGGTACTTCTCCGCGTAGGCGATCTCGTCGGCCTTCATCTGGCCGCCGAGCCAGTCGTTCCAGACCTTCAGCCGCCGCTCGTCGAGCAGGGTGTTCTTCAGCTGGTCGCGCGCTTCGGCCAGCGACAGCTGCTTCTGCGGGGTGACAGCTGCGACCTGGCCGACGTTCCAGCCGTTCTCCGTCTGGACCGGGCCGAACACGCTGTTGGCCGGCGCGGCGAACGCGGCCTTCGCGTAGGCCTGCTGCAACTGGCTCGCGGCCAGCGTGCCGAGGTCGCCACCCGCGGTCTTCGTCTTGCCGTCCAGTGAAATGGCACCGGCCAGCTGGGCGAAGTCCTTTCCGGACTTCAGCTGCTGCGCGGCGTCCGAAGCCTCGGCCTCGGTGGCGACGACGATGTTGCGCAGGTGCCTGGTCTCGGGCTGGACGAGCTGGGCCTTGCGGGCCGCATATGCCTGATCGACCTCGGCATCGGTCGGTGCGGCGACGCCGTCGGTGACCTGCTCGTACAGCTGCTGGTTCGCGATCTGGCGCTTGACCTCGGCGAGGACGTCGCCTTCCGACACGCCGTTCTGGCCGAGCTTCTGGACGAACGCGTCCCGGCCGAGCGGGAAATCCTCCTGGATGATCTTGGTCAGCTGGTCGTTCGCGGTCTTGTCCGCGACGACGACGCCCTTCTGCGCGGAGGCCGCATCGAGCACCATCGACACGGCGATCGCTTTGGCGCTGGCTCGGGCGAACTCGTCCGCCTTGCTGCCGTCGGGCGGCGCCTGGACGCCGTAAAGCGCCGTGAGCAGGTGCACCCGCTGCTGATAGTCCTGCTGCGAGACGACCTTTCCGGCCACGCGCAGGACGGCGTCGTCGGGCAGCGCGGTGACCCGGTCGTAGACGATCTGGGTCGCCGAGCCGGCCAGCACCACCGCCACGAGGGCCCCGCTGAACAGCTGGACCTTCGGGTGCGCGGGCACCAGGCTGGGGCGGATCTTCCACCGGGGGAACGGGATCTTCATGCGGTCACCTCCGCGGTTTCGCGCGGTCGGGGGCTGGGCCGGACCCGCGGGCGCGGGCTCGGCACGAGCAGGGCACGCGGCTTCGGCGCCAGGGTGGTCACCACGACGATCGCCGAAAGCAGCGACAACGCCGTCGTGGTGGCCAAGAGCAGCCCGAACTGCCTAAGCAGCGCGATTTGAGACACCAGCAGCACCGAATAGCCGAGTGCGGCAAGCAAAGCCGTGACGCCGACCGCGCGGCGCAGCCACGGCCGTCGCTCGCGCCAGGCATCGGCGAGGACCACGGTGAACTCGCACGCGGTCACGGTGGCGAGCGAGCCGAGCGCGACCGTCAGCGGGTTGAGCGTGCCGCCCGCCACCCACAGCGCGGCGAGTCCCCAGCCCGTGGACAGGACCGCCGCGAGCACCGCGCGGCCGGCGTCGGCCCGGCGGCGCAGGCCGATGAGCAGGATCAGCCCGGCGGCGGCCACCCCGGCCAGGTTCGCCAGGTAGCGATCGGCCGACACCAGCTCGTAGCCGCGTACGGCGGCCAGCGGCAGTCCAGCAGGCTCGATGCTCAGGCCCGCCGGGGCCGGAGGCAGGTCGGTCTTGAGGGCGTCGACGAGCTTCGCCTGCTGGGCGACGTCGTCGAGCTTCGAGCCGAAGATCAGCACGGACTCGCTGCCGTCCGGGCGGATCACCGCGGACGTCAGGTACTGCGGGAGGATCTGCAGCGCGGCCTTGATCTGGTCGGCCGTCGGCTGCCTGCCGAGGAAGGCCAGCAGGTCGGGCAGCGTCAGGACCGGGCGGACCTGGTCGCCGTGCGCCGTGATCAGCTTCTGCTGGACCTGGCCGAGCCAGGCGAGCGCGGCGGGCGTCCGGACGTCGCCGTGCACGACGAAGCCGATCTCGCTGGACGAGCCCAGCAGCGCCTCGACGTACTGCGCATCGTCGACCGCGGGCAGCCCCTGGGCGAGCTTTTCGGGCTGGGCCTCGACGTTCATGCCCGGCAGCGCGGCGAGTCCGAGCCCGGCGACCGCGAGACCGGCGATGAGCGCGCCGACGCGGTATCGCCGCGGCAACGTCGGCGGCGTCCAGCGCGTCTCCGGCTGCGCGACGCTGACCTTCGGGTGCACGAGCAGCGCCAGTAGCAGGGTCAGCACGATCCCCGCGGACAGCGCGATCCCGAGCTGCGTGACGAACGGCAGTGGCGACAACGCCAGCGCGGCGGCGGCCGCGGCGCTGGAGAGCCCGGTGACGACGATCCGACGCCGGCTCGCCGGCCGTTGCGCCAGGTAGAGCGGATAACCGCAACCGAGGCCGAGCAGGATCGGCAGGAAGGCCAGGACGCCGAGGGACAGCGGTTTGCCGAGCCAGCCGAACCCGGACAGCACGGCCGCGGTCCCGGTCAGCGCCACCAGCAGCGGCCACAGGCGCTTGACCCGGCCGCCGAGCCAGCGCACCCAGCCGAGGCACAGGCCGCAGACGAAGATCGCGAGCCCGGCCAGCAGCGGCAGTTCGCCGCGGACGCCGTCGGCGAGGCTCGCGGTGAGCACCGGTGCGCCGGTGACCGTCTGCTGGCGGCTGTCCAGCCCGGCCGCGTCGACCGCGGTGCGCACAGCGGAGACGAGCCGCTGGGTGCCTTCCTGGTCGAGACCTTCGCGCGGCCGGACGAGCACGGCGACCGCCGACGAGTTGGGCACCACGAACTGCCACTGCGGACGCGGGTTCTGCTGGTCGTCGAACACGACGTTGTTGACGAACGCCGGGTTCCTCAGCGTCGGCAGCCCGGCGGGCAGGCCCTGGACCAGCAGCGTTCCGTAGCGCAGGTCGAAGTCGCGGACCGCGGCCTGCCCGGCTTCGGTCACCCTGGTCCCGGACTTCCCGGCCGCCTTGGCACTCTGCTCGGCTTCGTTGCGCAGCGCATCGCGGCGACCGGCGATCTGGGCCAGGAGGTTCTGCGCCGAGGCCGCGATCTGGTTCAGTACCGAGGCCGGGCCGTACACCGAAGCGACGTCGGGCAGCTTGGCAAGTTTCCCTTCCAGTTCCAGGAGTTTCGGCAGCTGGTTCGAGTCGGTGAGCAGCTTGGTCGGCAGCTTCGACTCGACGACCGTGACGATCGGGTCGCCGCCGAAGGCGCGGGCCTTGTCCTGGATCGCCGTGACGGCGGGGTCGTCGTGCGGCAGGAACGACTCGGTGCTGGTGTCCAGCCGCACCCGCAGCAGGCCGGCACCGACGGCCACCGCGACGACGGCGATCAGGACGGACGCGCCGAGCTGCCGCCGGCTGGGGAGGCGCCTCATTGCGGATCCCTTTCGACGTGCGGGTACGGGCCGGTGTAGAGCGTCGGCGTGCCCGACATGCCGGGCAGCGGGTACGGGTTGCTCTTGATCAGCGGGCCGACGTCGGCGGGCAGCGGCAGGCCGGTCTTGAGGATCTGGCTGGTGATGTTCACCGCGGCGAGCCGCAGCACCGTCAGCCCGTCCTCGGCCTTGTACGCCCACACCGAGTTGAAGCCGGCGAAGAACGCGGTGATGTCCTTCCCGAACGGCTGCAGGTAACGCAGCATCGGGTTGACGTCGCGCAGGGTCTCCCCCAGCGTCGGCGCGAGCGCCCGCAGGTCCTGGCCCGCCACCGGGATCCGTTGCAGGGTCGCGGGTGAGCGGTCCAGCGTGGTGCCCAGCGACGGCAGCAGCGCGCGGAGGTCCTTTGTGGACTGTGGAAGCTGGTTCAACGCCGTGTTCAGCGCCGGTGCGGCCGCCTTGAGGTCGGCGGCTACCGGGGCCAGCGAGCCGGACAGCGCGGTGAACTTGTCCGCCGCGGTCTGCGTGCTGCCGACGACGCCGGGCAGCTGCCGCAGCGCCGCCTCGACCGCCTGCCGCTGGCCCGCCGTCGCCGTCGTGAGGCGGTTGGCGTCGGTGACCAGGTCGGCGATCTGGCCCTGGCCGGTGTCCAGCGCGTTGAGCAACGTCGTGGACTGCGCCATGAGGGCCCGCAGGTCGGTGGACTGCGCCGACAGCGCGTCCAGCGCGGTGTGGCCGTCCCGGCCGAGCTTGGCCAGGCCGGTCATGCCGCGGCCGATGTCGTCGGCACTGCCGTTCGTGGCCTGGCCGAGGGACCGCAGCGTCGAGCCCAGGGCGTCCCGGGTCGGCTGGTCGAGGCTCGCGAGGACGTCGTGCAGCTGGACGCTCGGCTTCGCCGCACTGTCGGCCAGCACGGTGCCGCCGGGCAACTCGGGCCCGGAGCCGTCGACGAGCTTGACATAGGACTGCCCGGCCAGGGACTTCTCGCTGACCTGCACGGTGACGCCCTGGTGCAGCGGCGCGGCGGCGTCGTCCAGGTCGAGGTCGAGCCGGACCTTGTCGCCTTCGCGCTCGATCCCGGCGACCTTGCCGCAGTTGAGGCCCGCGAGCTGGACGTCGGAAAAGGAAACCAGGTTGTCCACATCGGACACCCGGACGGACACCCGGTAGCCGGCGGACTTCCCCAGCAGCGGCACGTTCGCCCCGGACTGCGCGAGCAGGAAGCCGAGGAACACCACACAGGCCAGCACGAAGGCGAGCACCAGGCTCAACCGCAGCACGGCGGGGCGGGATTTGAGGTTCATCAGTTTCCCCCACGCTCAGGCCGGTTCTTCGCCCAGTCCGGCACCTGGTCCGGCACGTAGCCGGTGCCGAGGGTGTCCACCTGCACGCCGAAGTTGCCGCGCGGGAACGTGCCGGTGTTGTCGCGGACGGAGAACACGGAGTTGGTGTTGTAGACGAAGCCCTGGATGCCGCCGTCGAGCGCGGCGACGACCTTGCGGGTCATGTCGTCGAGCCGGGCGGTCGTCGGTTTGAGCGCGTCCATCGCGCCGTGCAGGTCGTCGACCAGCGGCCGCAGGTCCGCCACGACGGGCCGCGCCTGGTTGACCACCGGCCCCGCGGACCGCACGGTCTGGCCGAGCTGGTCGACGGTGTCGGACATCCGCTGCAGGGCCGGCGGGAGGTCCTTCGACGCGGCGGACAGGTTGTCGAGCGTCGGGTTCAGCTGGGTGGTCAGTGTGCCGACGCCGTCCATCGCGGACTTCAGGTCGCCGGCGAACCCGGGGAGGTCGGCGAGGGACTTGCTGAGGTCGTCCTGGCGCCCGGCCAAAGTGGACAGCGTCTGCTGCGTGGAGTCGGCGAGCTGGGACAGCCGCGCGTCGTTGCCGCCGACCGAGGTGGCGATCTGGCTGAACGCGGTGACGAGCTGCTTGATCGTGTCCTGGCGGGTGCGCAGGGCGTCGACGACCGGCTTGAGCTTCAGCAGGGTGTCGTCGCTGGCCTGCAGGCCGCCGGGCAGCGTCTGCGGCGCGTTCGCCAACGCGATGTCCGATTCGGACAGCAGCGTGGTGAGCGCGTTCCGGCTGCGGTCATCGAGGTGGTCGAACACCTCGTCCGGCTGCACCGGCCGCTTGGTCTGGGCAAGGGGGACGACGCCGTCCTCGGGCAGCGGCTTCCCGGGCGGCCCGCCGGGGTTCACCTCGATGTACATCTCGTTCAGCGGGTTCTTCGGGCGCAGCACGAGCTGGGCGTTGTCGTAGACGGTGTGGCCTGGGTCGATCGCCATCGTGACCCGCGCGTGCCCGTCCGAGGTGACCTCGGCGGCGGTGATCTCCCCGACCCGCACGCCCGCGATCCGGACCTCCTGGTTGTTGCCGGGGCTGATCGCCGGCGCGGAGTCGAAGTCGGCCGCGAACTCGTAGCGGTCCGACCAGGGCGCATGGATGTTCAGGTGGGACAGGATGATCGCGCCCGACACGACGCCGAGTGCGATGACGAGCGTCGTCGCGAGGACGTCGCGGCCGAGGCCGGGGACGGTGCGGACGCGCTGCCACGTCTTGCGGGGGTTCACTTCGGCGCACCTCCCAGCTCACCGAGCGCGGCCGCCAGGTCGTCGAGGCCGCCGGGCAGGCCCCACACGGAGCCGGGCCCGAACCCGGCCTGGATGCCGAGGGTGGTGCCGTTGGCGTTGGTGCGCATGCCGTCCATGTCGAGGTTGGTGATCATGTGCGCGACCTCCTGGCCGAGCGTGTAGCCGTCGTTGCCGCCGCCGCGGTAGGAGCCGGTGCCGACCCACTTCTCGTTGAGCTTGTCGACGACCGGGCCCTTGAGCCGCTCCAGCGGGGCGCCGTCGACGTCGTTCAGCACGGCGGTGGTCTGCTGGCTGGTGGGCACGAGCTGGTCGACGAGCGGCCGGGCGTCGTGCAGGAGCGGGCGCAGGTCGGCCAGCAGCGGCCGGGCCTGGGCGAGGACCGGGTCGAGCTTGGTGAGCAGCGGTCCGGCCTGCTGGATCGCCGGCCGCAGCTGCGGGGCGGTCGTGGTCAGGCGGTCGAGGCTGCCGCCGAGCGCCGTCAGTCCCGAACGCAGGGAGCTGAGCGTCGAGGGCAGCTCGTGGACCGTGCGCGCCAGCGGGTCGCTCCGCTTGGCCAGCACGGACGCCGTCGTGTCGGCGTTGTCCACGATGGACTCGAGCTGGCCGTCGTCGTGGGTGAGGTCGTTGGCGATCGTGTCGACGTCGCTGACCAGGCTCTGCAGGTCGGTTCCCGGCCGCGTGCCGAGAGCCGCGTTCAGGACGTCGCCGGTCGGGGCCAGGGCGCCCGGGGCGTCGTGGACGAGATTGCGGATCGCGTCCTTGCCTCCGGCACTGAGGGTCTGGTCGAGTTCGCCGACGCTGCCGCGGAGGCCTTGCTGCGCCCGGGGTTGCACGGCGGAGAGCACCTCGTCCAGCTCGACCGGGGTCGACGTGCGCTGGGCGGGGATGCTGCCGCCGTCGAACGTGCCGTGCGCGCCGCCCGGGATCAGCTCGACGAAGTAGCGGCCGCCGAGGATCGTGGTCGGCCGGATGGCCGCGCTCGGCTCGGTGCCGAGCTTCTCGAGGGTGGCAGAGTCGACCTTGACCGTGACGGTGACCGAGCCGGGGTGGGACCGGTCGATGTCCGAGACCGTCCCGACCGGCACTCCGGCCACCTTGACCTCGCTGTCGTCGGCCTGGAGCTTGTAGTCGCGGGCGAACTGGACGGCGATCTCGTCGCCCGGCCGCAGCGCGGTGACGATCGACTGCTTGCCGAACAGCAGCGCGATGGCGAGTACGAGCAGCACCACGAACGCCAGGCCCTGCCACACGGGTGGGATCTTCTTCAGCCTGCGCATGTCAGTTCCTCCCACCGAGCAGGCCCGGGCCCTGGGCGCGGTCCTGCGTGGCCTGGCCCGGGGCCGGGTACGGGTTGCGGGCCACCGGCGTCAGCGCGTTCAGCGGCGTCACGCCCGCGGTCAGCCCGGCCAGGCCCGGCAGGACGAGTTCGACGCGCATGTAGTGGCGGTCGCCCGCGTGCCCGGCGAAGACGAGCCCACCGTGGTAGGCGAAGTCGCCGATCTCGGGCGCGTACGGCGCGAGCGTCTGCAGCAGCGACGTCAGCGCGGGCAGGCCGTCGCCGAGGCGGGCGACCAGGGGCCGGAGGTCGGCAAACGTCTGCGTCAGGCTGTCGACGGCCGGGGTCGCCTGGCTGGCGAAGCCGGGAACCTTCTGCAGCTGCACCGGTGCTTCCCTCAGTACCCCGCGAACGTCGGGAATCGCGTTACCGAGGGACTTTGCACCGGTCCGCAGGTCCGTGACGGCGGCGCGCGCGTCGGCCAGCGGCTGCGTCAGGGAAGCGGCGGCCGCGGTCCCGTGCTTCAGGAGGTCCGGAGCAGCCTTGAGGGTGTCCGCCAGGGGCTTGCCGTCGTCGACGTTGATCGCCTGCAGCGTCTGGTCAAGCTGGCTGACCAGCGACTCGACATCCTTCTGGCGCCCTTCGAAGCGACCGGCCAGGCGGTCGGCGCTGGCCAGCAGCGCGGGTAGGTCGGCTTCGCGGGACGAGACCGCCGAGCTGACGACACCGGTGTCTCCGAGCAGGTCCGGCAGCGCGCCGAGCAGATCGTGCAGGTCCTGGCTGTGCCCGGCCATGCCGGTGCCGAGCTGCCGCACCGCACTCGTGGTGGCGTCGCGGGTGGGCTGGTCGAAGACGTCGAACAGCCGCGAGATGTCCGCGGAGCCTTCGGTCGCCGACGGCGGGATGACGCCGTCGCCGAGCGTGGGCTGGGACGCGTCGCCGGGCAGCAGCTCGACGAACTTCTGGCTCAGCGCCGACTGGTCCCAGATCGCCGCGCGGGCGTTGCGGTAGACCGCCTGGGTGCCGTCCAGCTCCATGGTGACCTGGGGGCGCCCGTCGACGAGATCGACCGAGGCGACCCGGCCGATGCGCACGGAGTTGCGGCGGACGTCGGCGCCCGCGGTGAGGCTGCCGACGTCGTCGAACGCCGCCTTCACCTCGGTCCGGGACGAACCGGGCAGGCCCTGGTCCGCCGTCAGCGACACGTAGGTCACGACGCCGGCGAGGGCGAGGATGACGAGGCCGAGGTAGAACGACCAGCCTTGGGCGCGGGAGACGCGAGCCATCACGACCCCCCGCCAAGCAGCTGTCCGATCAACGACTTCTCCTGGTCGACGGTGAGCCCGGTGGCGTTGCCGGGGTCGGGGACGGCGGGGGCCTGTTCAGGCGCGCTCTTGCCGCCGCCGGGAGAGCCGAGCGCTTCGGCCTGGACGGTCTGCAGCAGCGGCTTCGGAGTGGCGACCAGCATGCCGCGGAAGTAGTGGGACACCGAGTCGTAGCCGGTGCAGGCCAGGCCCCAGCCGGTGATGGTCGCCAGCAGGCCGTCCATGTTGTCCGCGAGGTCGCGGCCAAGCGGGATTGAAGCCACGGACGCCTTGTGAAGGTCGGCTAGCTGTGGCTGCAGCGCCTTGACCAGCGGCGCGGCCTGGTCGAGGAGCGTCTTCGCGTGGTCGAGCACCGGGCGGGCCGCGGCCAGCGCGGGATCGGCGGTGTCGGCGAAGGACTTCAGCTCCTGGCTGATCTGGGTCAGGTTGTCCGTCGTCGGGCGGACGTCGGCGAGCATCGGCGTCGCTTGCTGGGCTACCCCGGCCAGCTGCTGGACTGCCCGGCGGGCGTTGGAGAGAAAGCCGGGCAGCTCGGTGAGCGTGGCCTGCAGGGCTTCGCGGTTCGACGAGATCGTCGTCAGCGTGCGGCTGAAGGACTCCACGAGCTGGTCGAGGTTCTTCCCGCCGTTCGCGGCGAGCGCCCCGGCCACCGGCTGGACGCGGTCGAGCAACTGGGTCAGGACGCCGTTTTGCTCCTGGAGGATCCTGCTCAGCTCGCCAGTCTGGGTCATCGCGGGCTGGAGGGCCTTGAGTGCGGCGTCGATGTCGCCCGCGCGGCCGCCGGTACCCTCGCCGAGCGTCGTGACGAGCGCCGCGAGGGCGGTCGACGTGGGGTCGTCGAGGGAGTTGAGGACCTGGTCGAGGTCCACCGACGCGCTGGTGTGGTCGACGGCGATCGCCTCCCCGGCGGGCAGTTCCGGCGCCGCGGCCGTGCCGGGGTCGAGCTCGACATACCGCTCGCCGAGGAGGCTGACCGGGCGGACGGTCGCGCGGGCGTCTTGGTGCAGCGGCAGCACGCCGCGGTCGACGGCCATCTCGACCCGGGCCTGCCCGTGGTCGAGCGCGATGCCGGTGATCGTGCCGATCTGCATCCCGCGCAGGTTGACGGTGTTGCCGGGGATCAGCGGCGAGGCGTCGGCGAACAACGCGACCACGGTGGCCTTGCCGTCGTCCTTCTTCCCTTGCCAAACCAGCACTCCGGCCGTGGCGACCGCGGCCACGACGACCACCGTCACGGCAATGCGCAGCTTCTTCATCGCATGCCCTCCCCGTTCGCGTCGGCCCACGGCTGCCCGCCGGCCTCGCCCGGCTTCGGCGCGATCTGCCGGGTGAACCCGGGCAGGCTGTGCACCGGGAGCCCGTTCACGCTCGTCGGCGAGGCGACGACCAGGCCGTTGATGTAGTGGCCGGTGGAGTCGTAGTCGGCGAACACCGAGCCCCAGTTGGCGAGGAACCCGGCCAGTTCCGGCGTGTACGGACGTAGATAGCGCAGCGTCGGGGCGAGCCCCTGCACGGCGGAGTTGAGACCGGGCGCGGTGTTGTGGACGCCGTCCAGCAGGCCCGGCGTGTAGTTCAGCAGCGTGCTCGCCGCGTCCAGGGTCGGCCGCAGGTCGGCAATGGTGGGCCGCAGGTCCTGCAGCAGCGGGCCGAGGTTCCCCGCGACCGAGGGCAGCTTGTCCGCGGCTGGGCGGAGGTCGTCGAGCAGCGGCTTCGTGGCGTCGGTGGCCGCGGGCATCTTGTCCAGGCCTGCCTTGGCGTCCTGGAGCGTGCCGGGCAACGCGCCGAGGGCGTTCGCGAGTTCTTCCTGCTGGCCCGCGGCTTTGTCGGCCAGGGTCGCGAGGTTGCCGACGGTGTTCCGGAGCTTGTCCTGCCGGTTGGCCAGGACCGTCGTCATGTCGTTGAGCTTTCCGACCAGCTCGTGGATCGCCGGGCCGTCGTGGCCGATGGCGCCGAGGACCTCGCCGAGCGCCTGCACGGTCGGCCCGGCGGTCTTGATCGTCGCGTTGAGGTCTGGCTGGCGGTCCTTGAGCGTCTGGTCCAGCTGCTTGACCACACCGTCCACATGGGACCGCGTCTGCGGGTCGAGGACCTCGAGGACGTCTTCGACGTTCACCTGCGGCCGGGCTTCGACGAGACCGCCGGCCGGGATCTCGGGGTTGACCGAAGGGCCCGGCTTGATCTCGATGTTGCGCTCCCCCAGCACCGAACGCGTCTCGACGGTGGCGGTGGTGCCCGTGTGCAGCGGGGCGTGGGCGGCGTCGATCGACACCGTGATCACGGCTTGGTTGTCCTTGGCTTCGATCGACTGGATCTGGCCGACGTCGGTACCGTTGGCCCGCACGGGCGCGCCGCCGACGAGCCCGGCCGCGGACGGCATGACGAGCCGGACCTGGTAGCCGCCGACGGTGTCGCGCGACCACCACGTGTAGCCGAGCGCGACCGCGGCCGCGACGACCACGAGGCCGCCGAACGCGAAGATCCTCCTGCGCAGCATGGTCAGTCCATCCCCAGCGGCCCGGCCGAGTCCCCGGCGAGGAACTGGCGCACGAACGGGTCGTCGGAGGCGAAGGCCTCTTCGGTCGGCCCGTAGTGGATCAACCGTCCCTTCCAGATCAGGCCGACGTAGTCGCTGACCTTGCGCGCGGTCCGGATGTCGTGGGTGACCAGCACGTAGGTGCCGCCGTGCTCGGCGTGCATCTGCAGGATCAGGTCGTTGAGCAGGCTGGTGCGCACCGGGTCGAGCCCGGAGTCGGGCTCGTCGAACAGGACGACCTCGGGGTTCATCACCAGCGCCCGAGCGAAGCCGGCGCGCTTGCGCATACCGCCGGAGATCGAGCCGGGCTCCTTGTTCTTCGCGGCCTCGAGGCCGACCTCGCTCAACCGGTTCATCACGATCTCGGTGATCTCCGACTCGGGCAGGTCGGTGTGCTTGCGCAGCGGGAAGGCCACGTTGTCGAAGACGTCCATCGACCCGAACAGCGCGCCGTCCTGGAACAGCACGCCGAAGCGCTTGCGTAGCTCGTAGCGGTGGTCCTCGCCGGCCTGCCAGATGTCGTCGCCGAACACGCGCACCTCGCCGGAGTCCGGCTCGAGCAGGCCGACGATGTGCTTGAGCAGCACGCTTTTCCCGGTGCCGGACGGGCCGAGCACCGTGGTGATCGCGTTGTCGGCGAAGCTCAGGTTCAGCCCGCGCAGGATGTCGAACGAGCCGAACGACTTGTAGACGTTGCGGATTTCGACGGTCGCGCCGCCGGTCCCGGCGGCTCGGTGCAGCGGCTGGGTGAGCGTGGCGTCGTTGACTGGAGCGGGCATGGGACCTCCGGGAACGGGTGGGCGGCGTTCAGTTGCCGATGGGTGCGTTGGGGAAGCCACCCCAGAACAGCTGCTGGCAGATCATCCCGACCACGCTGATCAGGACCATGTTGACGAGCATCGACTTCGCGGTGTTCATGCCGACCCCGACCGGGCCGCCGCGGGCGTTGAAGCCGTAGTAGCAGGCGACCAGCACGATGAGCGTGCCCGCGACCATCGTCCACAGCAGCGAGAACAGGATGTCCAGCGGGCTCTGGAACGCCCAGAGCACCGCGGAGAAACCGCCTTCGGACACGGTTCCGAGCATCGGGACGAGGATGAGGTAGGACGCGACGTACATCAGGCCGAGGCCGACCAGATAGAGGAACGGCATGGCGATCCACGCGGCGAGCACACGGGTGCCGACGAGGTAGGGCTTCGGCCGGATGCCCATCACCTGCAGGGCGTCGATCTCCTCGGTGATCCGCATCGACCCCAGTTCGGCGACGATGCCGCAACCGACTTTCGCGGCGAGGATCCACCCCCACATCTCGGGCGCGCACGTGCGCAACCCGCCGAGCGCGGGGAACACCGCGACCAGGCCCTGGGCACCGAACTGGCGGCTGATGTAGTGGCCTTCGACGGCGAACACACCGCCGATGACGAACTCCATCCCCCAGATCACCAGGCCGCTGGACAGCACGAGAATTCCGGCCTGGCGCAGCACTTCCGAGGTGTACAACCGGGTCTTCCCGACGCTGCGGATCGCGCCGGCGGAGAACCGCACCACGTCCGCGGTGTTTTCGAGGAACTGGCCGACCCGTCCGAGGGACGCGCGCCGGTGCACCACGTTGGTCATCGAACGCCCTTTCTCAGCGGACCGTTTGCATTTCGGGGTTGAGGCCGAGCATGATCGAACTGAACGCGAAGTCGACCAGCCAGATGACCACGAACGAGATCACCACGGCCTGGTTCACCGCCCGGCCGACACCGATGGCGCCACCCTGTGCGGTGAATCCCTTGTAGGAGCAGACAACGCCGATGACGAGGCCGAACACAGCGCTCTTCACGAAGCTGCCCCAGACCTCGATCGGGGTCAGGTTCGCATACAGCGTCGAGAAGTATTCGCCGCCCGAGACACCACCGAAGACGATGATGCCGAACAGTCCGGAAAGGACGGCGATCATGATGGCGACCAGGTTCAGCAGCGCGGTCATGAACACGGCGGACACCACGCGCGGGAGCACGAGCTCGCGAACCGGGTCCATGCCCAGCACGCGCAGCGCGTCGAGTTCTTCGCGCACGCGCCGGGCGCCGAGGTCCGCGGCGAGGGCGGCACCGATGATGCCGGCGACCACCATGGAGTTGATCCACGGCGAGAACTCGCGGACGCTGGCGATGAAGAAGTACTGGCCGTACCGGTTGTTGGCGCCGATCAGGGTGGTGAAGTTGATGCCGAGGATCGCCACCATCACGCCGAAGGTGAACACGGCGAGGATCATCGGGAACCAGCAGAGCTTCAGCAGCGTGTACATCTCGTCGCGGACCGCGCGCCAGTAGCCGACCGGGTGCCGGATCGCGCTCCACACGACCTTGCCGAGCAGCTGCGCCATCGCGCCCGCCTGCTCCAGCGGCCCGAAGACCGGCTTCGGGACTTTCGCCGCCACGGGCGGCTTCTCGAACGTCGGCGGCGGCCCGGGCGGCAGGTCGGCGAGCACCGCCGCGGACCCGAGCCCGCTGACCGCGGGATCACCGGGCCGGGACACCCGGCCGTCGGAGTTCGCCATTCTCGTCTCCTGGTTCACCGGCTCCGTCGCCGGTTCGTCGCGTCGTTGCGGACCAGTTATCTACAAACGTTAGGTTAAATCTATGGGCGTTAGTTTAAACACAAGGCTCACGCCTTCGTCAACCCGAACAGGGGGGTATATTGCGCCGATCAGGCGCAGACGGCGGCGGCCAGCTGGCGCACCGCCCGGTGGTTCAGTTGCCGGATGGCCACTTCGGACCGGCTCATCAAGGACGCGGTCTCCGTCACGGAGTAGCCGTGCACGCGCCGCAGCAGCAGACACTGCCGCTGCTCGGCGGTCAGTTCGGCCAGCCTTCGGGAGACGGCGTCGAGATCCAAAGCGGCGAGCACCCGGTCTTCCGGCCCATCCACCGCCCGCTCCAGCGCGACGTCTTCGGCGACGACTTCGCGACGCTGCCGACTCGACTTCCAGTAGTCGTAGGCCAGGTTGCGCGCGATCGTCAGCAGCCAGGCCCCGATGTCCTTGCCCTGGTAGCGGACGTCGCGAATCGCCTGCAGCGCGCGGATGAACGTCTCACTCGTCAGATCTTCCGCCGTGGCGAGGTCGAAGGGTCGCCCGAGGAAGTAGGTGATCAACGTCCTTGAGTAGCGCCGGTAGATGTGCTCGAAAGCCGACGAGTCGCCATCCTGGACCGCATGCACCCACGCCCAGGTGTCTTCCGGCTTCCACTCCCAGCGCTTCATGCCCCGTCGCCTCCTTGCGATCCGGGTACACGATCCTCAATGGACCGATTTATCTAATGGTAATAGATAAACTCGGCCTACACCGCTAGTCCGATCAGGTGAACCGGAGTCCGGCGGCGACGAGGGCGGGCACGGCGGTGCCGATCGTGTCGAAGCCGGAGCCGACGGTTTCGCCGGCGAGGTGACGCTGGTGGATGCCGTCGGCGATAACGGCGAGCTTGAAGTGCGCGAGTCCACGGTGGAACCGCAGCTCATCCAGGTCGCGCCCGGTCTTCGCTGCATAGCGTTCGGCCAGTTCGGACATGCCCGGAAACCCGGGGTTGGCGCTCGGCGCGTGCCGGACGCCGAGCACCGGCTCGGTGGCCGGGTCCCAGTACGCCTGCAGCAACGCGAAATCGGCGAGCGGGTCATCCAGGGTGGCCATCTCCCAGTCGACGACGGCCAGCACACGGCCCGGGTCGTCCTTGGCCAGGATCGTATTGTCGAGCCGGTAGTCGCCGTGCACGATGCTCGCGTCGCCGTGCCCGGGTACCGATCCCGCCAGTCGTGCGTGGAGAGTCAGAAGGTCTGGAAGGTCACGGGTGGCGACCTTGTCCCACTGTTCACGCCAGCGCCGGACTTGCCGCTCGAGATACCCTTCCGGCCGGCCGAAGTCCGCCAGGCCGACGTCCGCGGGCGACACGGCGTGGAGCGCGGCCGGCGTGTCGACGAGTGCTTCACCGCACCTGCGCGCATCCCCTTCGGAGAGGGTCTCGGCGTCGTCGCCGTCCTGCAGGGTCCGTCCGTCCACGAAGGACACAACCGCGAACGGGACGCCGAGCACGCCGGTGTCCTCGCAGAGCGCCACCGCGTCCGCGACGGGCACCCGAGTTCCTTGGAGAGCGGCGACGACGCGGTACTCGCGGGCCATGTCGTGCGCGGTCGGGGTCAGCGGGCCCAGCGGCGGGCGGCGCAGCACCCACCGGTGCGTGCCTTCGGCGACGAGGTAGGTCAGGTTGGACTTGCCGCCGGTGATCAGGCTGACGTCGATGTCCCCCGCCGAGTCCGGAACGTGGCCGGCGAAGTAACGGCGAAGTTTCCCGAGATCGATTCCAGGCGGGGTCATCGGCGCAGCGCCCGGCGCGCGATGGACCAGCGGTGCGTCTCGGACGGCCCGTCGTAGATCCGGAACGGCCGGACTTCGCGGTAGAGGCGGGACAGCGGCGCGTCCCCGGAAATGCCGAGCGCCCCGCAGACCTGCAGCGACCGGTCGACGACCCGGTTCACGGCCTCGGCGACGAACGTCTTGGTGATCGACGTGCTCTGCGCGGCGCGCGCCCCGGTGTCCAGCTCCCAGCACGTCTTGAGGATCAGCGCGCGGCTCGCCTCGATGTCGATCTCGTTGTCGGCCAGGTGCTGCTGCACCATGCCGAGGTCGCCGAGCCGGCTGCCGAACGCCTGCCGCGTCGACGCGTGCCCGAGGGCGATGTCGGCGGCGCGGCGGGCGGTGCCGAGCCAGCGCATGCAGTGCGTCGTGCGGGCGGGCCCGAGCCGGACCTGGGCGTACTCGAAGCCCTTGTCGGCCTCGCCGAGCACGGCGTCGTCCGGGACTTCCAGGTTCTCGAAGAACAGCTCCGCATGGCCGCCGAAGAAGCTCTCGTCCAAGGTGTCGAGGTCGCGGAGGTGGCGGAAGCCGGGCGTGTCGGTGTCGACGAGGAACATAGTGGCGCCGCCGCGCGAGCCGGGTTCGCCGCTGGTGCGGGCCATGACGATCGCGAACCCCGCGCCGGTCGCGCCGGTGATGAACCACTTGTGCCCGTTGATCACCCATCCCGCGGACGTCCGCTCGGCCGTCGTGGCCAGCGCTGTCGGGTCGGATCCCGTGCCGGGTGCCGGTTCGGTCATGGCGAAGCAGGACCGGACCTCGCCCGCGGCCAGCGGACGCAGGTAGCGCTCCCGCTGGGCCTCGGTCGCGACGTGTTCCAGCAGGTGCATGTTGCCTTCGTCCGGCGCCCGCCGCCTCGAACACCGGGGCACGGTCACGCATGTCCAGGCCGAGGCCGCCCTACTGCGTGCCGACGTGCGAGCTGAAGACGTCCGCCTCTCGGGCCGCGTCCTGCAGGTGCCGTCGCAGGTCGTCGGGCGCGTCGTGCGCGGATCCGCGGTGCTCGGCCTCCGCCGGGAGCACGACGTCCCGGACGAGTGCTTCGGTCCGCCGGACCACTTCGGCCACGTCGGTGCCGTGGTCGAACGAAACTGCCACCGTCTTTCTCCTTCAGTCGGGCACGGTCCGGGAGAACCTTGGTGCGGGCGCGGCCTGCGGGACGCCGTCGACCACCGTGAGGGTGCCGCGCGCGACGAGATGCGGGTGCTCGCGGGCTTCTTCGAACGTCAGCACCGGCGTCACGCAGGCGTCGGTGCCGTCGAAGACCTTCGCCCAGTGGTCGCGGGGCGCGCTGTGGAACGCCTCGGCGAATCGGGCGCGCAACGCCGGCCAGCCGGTCCGGTCGAGCCGGTCGGGCAGGTCGGCCTCCAGGCCGAGCCCGGCGAGCAGCTGGGCGTAGAACTGCGGCTCGATCGCGCCGACCGCGACGTACCGGCCGTCGGCGCACTCGTAGGTGTCGTAGAAGGGCGCGCCGCCGTCGAGGAGGTTGGTGCCGCGCTCGTCGGACCACTCCCCTCGCCCGCGCATCGCCCACATCATCTGCAGCAGCACGCTGACGCCGTCGACCATCGCCGCGTCGACGACCTGCCCCTGCCCGGACCGCTCGCGTTCCCAGAGCGCGGCGAGGATGCCCGTGAGCAGCAGCATCGACCCGCCGCCGAAGTCGCCGACGAGGTTGAGCGGCGGCACCGGGCGTTCGCCGGCGCGGCCGATGGCGTGCAGGGCGCCGGTGATGCCGAGGTAGTTGAGATCGTGCCCGGCCCGCTGCGCGAGCGGGCCGTCCTGGCCCCAGCCGGTCATGCGGCCGTAGACGAGCCGCGGGTTGCGCGCGAGGCAGTCGTCCGGGCCGAGGCCCAGCCTTTCGGCGACACCGGGCCGGTAGCCCTCGATGAGCACGTCGGCCTGCTCGACGAGCCGCTGGACCCGCTCGAGGCCTTCGGCGGTCTTGAGGTCCGCGGCCACGAAACGGCGGCCGCGGAGCAGGGCGTCGCGGTCCGTGCTCCCGGACCGTTCCACGCGGGTGACGTCGGCACCGAGGTCGGCGAGCACCATGGCGGCGTGCGGGCCCGGGCCGATGCCGGCGAGTTCGACGACCCGCAGCCCGGCCAGCGGTCCGGCCACCTCAGGCCTCCGATCGCGCGAGGTCGCGGCCGATGATCTCCTTCATGATCTCGGTCGTGCCGCCGTAGATCGTCTGGATGCGCGAGTCGACGAACGCGCGGGCGACCGGGTACTCGAGCATGTAGCCGTAGCCGCCGTGCAGCTGCACGCACCGGTCGATGACGCGCTTCTGCAGCTCGGTCATCCACCACTTGGCCTTGGCGGCGTCGACCACCGACAGCCGGTCTTCGTTCAGCGCGAGGACGGCGGAGTCGTGGTAGGCGCGGGTGACGTCCAGCTCGGTCGCGATCTCGGCAAGCACGAACCGCGTGTTCTGGAAGTCGCCGATCGCCTTGCCGAAAGCCTTGCGCTCGAAGCAATACCGCTTGGTCTCGGCGAAGATCGCCTCGGCACTCGCCAGCGCCGCCGTGCCGATGGAAAGCCGTTCGAGCGGCAGCCGTTCCATGAGGTGGACGAACCCGCGGCCCTCGGTGCCGAGCAGGTTCGCCGCGGGCACCCGGACGTTGTCGAAGTACAGCTCGGCGGTGTCCTGCGCGCGCAGGCCGACCTTGTCCAGCTTGCGGCCGCGGGTAAAGCCCGGCGTGCCCGTCTCCACGACGATCAGGCTGAACCCGCGCGACCCGGCGTCCGGGTCGGTGCGGGCCACGACGATGACGAAGTCGGCGTTGATGCCGCTGGTGATGAACGTCTTCTGGCCGTTGACCACCCACTCATCGCCCTCGCGGACGGCGGTGGTGCGCACGCCCTGCAGGTCGCTGCCGGCGCCGGGCTCAGTCATCGCGATGGCGCCGATCAGCTCGCCGCGAGCCATGCCGGTCAACCACCGCCGCTTCTGCTCCTCGGTGCCGAGGTCGGCGATGTAAGGCACGATGATGTTGTCCTGCAATGAAAAACTTGAGATCAGCGACGTCGCGCCAGCCTTCGCGAACTCCTCGATGACGACGACCTGGTAGCGGTAGTCGGGCTGCCCGCCGCCGCCGTACTCCTCGGGGACGGCCAGGCCGATGACGCCCTGCTTCCCCGCGGCGAGCCAGACCGGGCGGTCGATGAGGCGGTCTTCGTCCCAGCGTTCCAGGTTCGGCGTGACCTCGCGGGCGACGAACTCCCGGACCAGCTCGCGGTAGGCGTGGTGGTCGTCGGTGAACAGGGTGCGGTCCATGGGGGCTCCTAGAGACGTTCGATCAGCGTGGCGTTGGCCATGCCGCCGCCTTCGCACATGGTCTGCAGGCCGTAGCGGCCGCCGGTGGCTTCGAGGTGGTTGAGCAGCGTGGTCAGCAGCCGGGTGCCGGACGCGCCGAGCGGGTGCCCGAGGGCGATCGCGCCGCCGCGCGGGTTGAGCCGCTCGGGGTCGGCGCCCAGCTCCCGCTGCCACACCAGCGGCACCGGCGCGAAAGCTTCGTTGACCTCGTAGGCGTCAACGTCGTCGATGCCGATCCCGGCGCGGGCGAGCAGCTTCTGCGTGGCGGGGACGACGCCGGTCAGCATCAGCAGCGGGTCGCTGCCGGTGACGGCGAAGCTGTGGAACCGGGCCCGCGGCCGCAGTCCCAGCGCGTTCGCCTTCTCCTCGCTCATGATGAGCACGGCGGAGGCGCCGTCGGTCAGGGGTGACGAGTTGCCCGGGGTGATCTTCCAGTCGATCTCCGGGAACCGGCTGCCGATAGCCTCGTCGCGGAAGGACGGCCGGAGCCCGGCAAGCCCGTCGGCGGTCGTGCTCGGGCGGATCGTCTCGTCGGCCGCGTGCTCGCCGACGGCGACGATTTCGGCGGCGAACCCGCCGGCGGCCGCGGTCGCGGCGGCGCGGGCGTGGGACCGGGCCGCGTACTCGTCGAGGTCTTCGCGGCTCAGCTTCCAGCGCGCGGAGATCAGTTCGGCCGAGACGCCCTGGTTGACCAGCCCGTCCGGGTACCGGGCGGCGACGGCCGGACCGGCGGCGTCCTGGCCCATGCTCGCCGTGCCCATCGGGACCCGGCTCATCGACTCGACGCCGCACGCGATGACGACGTCGTAGCTGCCCGCCAAGACGCCCTGCGCGGCGAAGTGGGCGGCCTGCTGGCTCGAACCGCACTGCCGGTCGATCGTCGTCGCGGGGACCGACTCGGGGAATCCGGCGCCGAGCACGGCCGACCGGGCGATGTTGAGCGCCTGCTCCCCCGCCTGCCCGACGCAGCCGCCGATGACGTCGTCGACGAGAACCGGGTCGACGCCGGTGCGCCGGGCCAGCTCGCGCAGGACGTGGCTGAGCAGTTCGGTGGGGTGCGTGCCGGCGAGGCCGCCTCCTGGTTTCCCTTTGCCGGACGGGGTGCGGATCGCGTCGACGATGACTGCGGTGGTCATGAGGGTCCTCCTCGCTCTCCCTTACCTAACGATCGCTAAGTGGTTTTGCGCCGTCAAGGGAGACCGAGGTCACGACTTTACCTAGCGCTCGCTAAGTACGGTGTTATCGTCGGAAGACGCCAACCGGAGGCGGGACGAGCGATGCGAACCAGGTTCACGGAGGTGTTCGGGGTCGAGCACCCGATCGTGCAGGGCGGCATGCAGTGGGTCGGCCGCGCCGAGCTGACGGCGTCGGTGGCGAACGCGGGCGGGCTGGGGTTCTTGACCGCGCTGACGCAACCGACGCCGGAAGATCTGGCGAAGGAGATCGCGCGCTGCCGCGAGCTGACGGACAAGCCGTTCGGGGTGAACCTGACGATCCTGCCGTCGATCAATCCGCCGCCGTACGCGGAGTACCGGGACGTCATCGTGGAATCCGGCGTGCCGGTGGCGGAGACGGCGGGGTTCAACCCGGCCGAGCACCTGCCGGCGTTCCGCGCGGGCGGGGTGAAGGTGCTGCACAAGTGCACCAGCGTCCGGCATGCGGTGAAGGCCCAGGCGCTCGGCGTCGACGGCATCTCGATCGACGGCTTCGAGTGCGCGGGCCACCCCGGCGAGGACGACATCCCGGGGCTGATCCTGATCCCGGCCGCGGCGAACCAGATCACCATTCCGATGGTCGCGTCCGGCGGGTTCGCCGACGCACGCGGGCTCGTCGCGGCGCTGGCGCTGGGCGCGGACGGGATCAACATGGGCACCCGGTTCCTGGCCACGGTGGAAGCCCCGGTGCACGAGAACGTCAAGCAGCGGCTGGTGTCCGCATCCGAACGCGACACGGAGCTGATCTTCCGGCCGCTGCGCAACACCGCCCGCGTGGCCAGCAATGTGGTCTCCCGCGAGGTGGTGTCCCTTTTGGACGACGGCGGCGAGTTCGCGGACGTCCGCGACTTGGTGGCGGGCGCGCGGGGCCGGAAGGTGTTCGAGACCGGCGGCCTGGACGTCGGCATCTGGTCGGCCGGGCTCGCTCAGGGGCTCATCACGGACGTCCCGACGGTCGCCGAGCTGATCGCGCGGATCGTCGATGAGGCCGAAGTGATCGTGAACGACCGATTGAAGGGAATGACAAGTGGACATCAGTGACGCGGTCGCGGTGGTGACCGGTGGAGCGTCGGGCCTCGGCCTGGCGACGGTTAAGGAACTGCAGTCGCACGGCGCGAAGGTCGTCATCGTCGACCTGCCCTCCTCCGAGGGCGAGACGGTGGCGAAGGAGCTGGGCGCGGTGTTCGCCCCTGCGGACGTCACCGACGAAGCGACCGTGTCGGCGGCGCTGGACAAGGCGGCCGAGCTGGGGCCGCTGCGGATCGCGGTGAACTGCGCGGGCATCGGCAACGCGATCAAGACCGTCGGCAAGAAAGGCGTCTTCCCGCTCGCCGACTTCACCAAGGTCGTCAACGTCAACCTGATCGGCACGTTCAACGTGATCCGGCTGGCCGCCGAACGCATCGCCGCGACCGACCCGGTCGGCGAGGAACGCGGGGTCATCGTCAACACGGCCTCGGTCGCCGCCTTC
Source organism: Amycolatopsis stemonae (assembly GCF_054781455.1). Taxonomy (NCBI): domain Bacteria; kingdom Bacillati; phylum Actinomycetota; class Actinomycetes; order Pseudonocardiales; family Pseudonocardiaceae; genus Amycolatopsis; species Amycolatopsis stemonae. The sequence goes on from NZ_BAAGUJ010000003.1 coordinate 57,423, forward strand.
GACGGCCAGGTCGGGCAGGCCGCCTATTCGGCGTCCAAGGGCGGGATCGTCGGCATGACGCTGCCGATCGCCCGCGACCTGGCGAGCCTGCAGATCCGGGTGGTCACGATCGCGCCGGGGCTCTTCCACACGCCGTTGTTCGCGACGCTGTCCGAAGAAGCCATCGCTTCCCTGGGCGCCCAGGTCCCGCACCCCTCGCGGCTGGGTGACCCGGCCGAGTTCGGCGCGCTGGCCCGGCACATCGTCGAGAACCCGATGCTCAACGGCGAAACCATCCGCCTCGACGGCGCCATCCGGATGGCCCCGCGCTGACGGATATCCTGACGGCCGGCACAGGGAGGACGCGATGCAAGGCTCGGCCGAGCCGGACACCCGGGACGACTGGCTCGACTTCGGCGCGCCCGACCTGAGCCCGATCCTGGCCGCGACGCTCGACGTGATGTACGAGCACGGCTTCCACGGCGCGACGGTGCGGGACATCGCCCGTCGCGTCGGGCTGACCGTGCCCGCGTTGTACTACCACCACGAAAGCAAGGAAGGCCTGTTCGTCGCACTACTCGAGGTCGGGACCGGTGAGGTCGCCTGGCGGGTCCGCGCGGCCGCGGCGGAGGCGCCCGGCCGGCCCGACCTGCAGTTCGTGAACGTCGTGCGCGCGGTCGTGCTGCACATGACCCACCACACCCGGCTGGCCGCGCTCGACCAGGAGCTGCGTTATCTCTCGCCGGCGAACCGCAAGCGGTACGCGGCGCGGCGCAAGGAGGTGGAGACCGCCCTGGTCGACATCGTCGGGGCCGGGATCGAGGAGGGTTACTTCCTGCCGCGCGACGCCCGCGAGACGGCGCGGGCGCTGCTCGGGATGTGCCAGTCGGTCGGGCGCTGGTACTCCCCCGACGGCCCGCTGACACCCGACGAGGTGGCGGAGCGGTACATCGACATCGCCCTGCTGACCGTGGGCATCGAGAAGCGTCCGGGACCGCGGCCGGTGCGCCGCCGTCGCGCGCGTTGACCAGCTCAGCCTAAAGGCGTAAGTTTTATTTCTCCGTCGCCGCAGGGGGAGCTGAACGATGACCGTTCGCCGGGTGCCGTGGCTCGTCCTCGTGATCGTCGTCCTTTTGGGAGCCGCGGCGCCGGCCGAACCGGTCAACACGCTGCGCACGCTGGAACGCCCCGCCGTCTACGGGACTCCGCAGTTCCAGGCTCAGGTCCTCCAGGCCGGGCTGGCGGCCATGGCCGAGCGGCACCGCGTTCTCCGCGCCGACCCGGGAAGGCATCCCGATCCCAACGCCTGCACCGTGGCGGTCGCGTGTGTCGGCGATCCCCGGCTGTCCCATGGGGACGGTCTGGGGAGCCCAGTGGTCTTCACCGCCCGCAGCGGCGCGACGCTGTCCGGGCACGTCCGGGCCACGAAGTCCGGCCCGGCCAAGCGGCCGCTCGTCGTGATCGTCACCGGCTCGATCGTCGGCTTCGAACAAGGCTATTGGCCGCAGGCGCAGGCGCTCGCGACGGCCGGGTACGTCGTCCTGACCTTCGACGCGCAGGGCGAAGGGATGTCGGACCAGTTCGGCGAAGCACCGGACACCCTCGACAGCGCCGGCGCGGGCACGCCGGGCCTGCCGGACAACGGATGGCGGTTCTACGACGGCGCCAAGGACGCGCTCAGCTTCGCGCTGTCGACACCGGCGAACCCGTATATTCCGGTGCCGAGCCGGTCGTCGAACACCAGCCACGCCGCCAAGCAGCGAACGCGCGTGGCCGCGGGGTTCGACAACGCCTTCAACCCTCTGTGGAATCTCGTCAACCCCACCGCGGTCGGCTTGGCCGGACATTCCTACGGTGCCGTCGCGGCGAGTTACGTCGCCCAGAACGATCCGCGCGTCAAGGCCGTGGTTGCGTGGGACAGCCTGTGCGTGCCCGTTCAGCCCGCCCCCGACGAGGTGACGGGCTTGTTCCTCGAAGGGCAGCCCGGCAACCTGCCGCTCGCCCCGCAGATCCCGCGCGACTGCTTCGGCGCGCCTCGGGGAATCGCACCCCGCCTGGCGAAGCCCGCGCTGGGGATCAGCGCCGACTTCGTTCTGCCCGGCCTGCTCCAGAACTCCGATCCGCGGGGAAAGTCGTACGCCTCGCTGGCATATTCGGCCGCGAACGTCGACACCGGACAGCTCGTCATCCAGGGCGGCACGCACGCCGACTTCACCTTCGACGCGTCGGTCCCGGTCCTGCCCGCCACGCTGCGCGGCTTGGATCTGACGATCTGGTACACGACGGCCTGGTTCGACAAGTACCTCGCCCACGACGCTTCGGCGGACGCCCGGCTGCGGACGACCCGCTGGCACGACGACCCCGCGACCGCGGCGGTCGACCCCGTCCACGACGGCAACCTCTTCTCGGCCCGGTATCCGTCCCGGTTGGACATCCGGCTCGCCGACGGCTCCAACTGGACGTGCGAGCAGCTGCGCGCCGGCTGCGCCTAGGACTGGCCGGCGTTGAGCCTGATGAACAGCCCGGTGGCGTCCGCGCACAGGACGTCGCCCCGCCGGATCTCGCCGGCGATGTGGCGCTTGCGGCCGGCCTCCTCCGCGAACCACGCGCGCACGACCAGGTCCTCGTCGACCGGCGTGATCGAGCGGAAGTTCACCGTCAGGGACGCCGTCCGCGCCGGTGACCGCCCGGACGTGTCGGACAGGCGGCCGAGAACCTCGTCGAACAGCAACGCGACCGCTCCCCCGTGGACGGCGCCGTTGCCGCCCAGGAAGAACCGTCCGAACCGGACAGTGCCTTCGACGCTGCCGGGGCCCCGGGACGTCATCGTGAACGCGGGCGCCATCACCTGGCCGCGGCCCGGGAGGTCCATCCGGTGCCCGAACGCCTGCTCCCGCTCCGGCACAGCCGGCAGCCGCGCACGCCACTTCGCGAGGTCCGCGGCCAGCTCGGCCGCGAGGTCCGGGTCGGGGACGGCGCCCGCGAGGTCGTCGAGGAAGCCGCGCATCTCCGTCATCAGCGGGCCGTACGCCGCGCCGCCGGGCAGGGCCCGGGCGTCGCCGTAGCCGCCGGGGACGAAGGACTCGGGCACCCCGATGCGGGTCTCCCACGACTCGGCGCCGCGAACCACGGACATGCGCTGATTCCCCCGAACGGGCGAGTGGCCATAAATCTTCTACCGTTAGATTAACAGTTTTGGGTGACGAACGGGAACCGGCACTCCGCCGACCGTGCCACAATCTAAAGGGAGACGGTAACGGGTCGACACGAGGAGGACGGGGTGCCGCGTCCGAGCACACCACTGATCAGCCGCGAGGCGACGATCGAGGCGGCGCTGACGATCATCGACGAAGACGGCCCGGAGTCGATGAGCCTGCCGCGCCTCGCGCGGGAGCTGAACGTGAAGGCCCCGTCGCTGTACTACCACTTCGCGGACAAGAACGAGATCCTCACGGCGGTCGCGAGCGCGATCGTCGCCAAGACGGTCTTCCCGCGCAAGCCGGTCTCGGGCGACTGGGCGGAGTGGTTCACCCAGCTCGCACTGAACTTTCGCGCGGCCGTCCTGCGCCACCGCCGGGCCGCGCCGATCCTGCTGCAGTTCCTGCCCCGCGACCTGCTGACCGACCTGTACGAGAGCGCGGCGAAGTACCTGGCGGAGTGCGGTGTGCCGGTCGAGCTGCACGTCCAGATCCTCGACGGCCTCGAGAAGCTGTCGCTGGGCGCGACGATCGCCGAGGCGATGCGGCCGCCGTCGCGCACCCGGGTCCAGTTCGAGCACGCCGACCCCGAGCGGCACCCGGTCCTGGCGGCCGCCGACCGCGCCAACCAGCTGAACGCGCGGCAGATCTTCGAGCACACCGTCCGCAGCTACCTGCTGGGCATCGCGCACTTCGGCAGCATCGAGACGACGCCCTCCACCGAGGCCCGGCTCGACGTCACCGCCTGATCAGCGCCGGTAGACCGACTTCGGTACCAGGTACGGGCTGAGCCCCTCGGGACCGAGCTCGCGCCCGAGACCACTCGCCTTCACCCCGCCGAACGGCGCGTTGACGTGCAGTTCGTAGTGGTTCACCCCGACCGTGCCGGTACGGATCCGGCGGGCCAGCGCCAGGCCGCGTTCGTCGTCGGCGCTCCAGACGACGCCGCCGAGGCCGTACGCGCTGTCGTTGGCCAGCGCGATCGCCTCGTCCTCGTCGCGGTAGCGCAGCACGCAGAGCACCGGCCCGAAGATCTCCTCCTGGGCGAGCGGCGAGGCGTTGTCGACGTCGGCGAAGACCGTCGGCTCGACGAACCAGCCCGGCCGGTCAGGCGTACCGCCACCGGTGGTCAGGCGGGCCGACGCCCGGGCGATGTGGTCCAGCACGCGCGAACGCTGGTCCGCGGACACCAGCGGCCCCACCTGGGTCTCCCGGTCCAGCGGATCACCGACGGTAAGACCCGCGGCGGTCGCCGTGACCGCCTCGACGACCTCGTCGTAGCGGCTCGCCGGGGCGAGGATGCGGGTGGCCGCGTGGCAGGTCTGCCCGTTGTTCGGCAGGGAGACTTCCAGCAGCTTTGCGGCGAACAGGTCGAGGTCGGCGTCCTCGGCGACCAGGGACACGGACTTGCCGCCGAGTTCGAGGGTGACGGGCCGCAGCAGCCGGCCGGCGACCTCGCCGATCGCGCGTCCGGCGGCGGTCGAGCCGGTGAAGGCGATCTTGTCGACGTCGGGGTGCTCGACCAGGTGCGCGCCGGCTTCGCGGTCACCCGGGACGACGTTCAGCACGCCCGCGGGCAGCCCGGCCACGCGCGCCGCGTCGGCCAGGACGAACGCGTCGAGGGCGGTCTCCGGCGGTGGCTTGAGGACCACCGTGCAGCCCGCCGCCAGCGCGGGAGCGACCTTCATGATCGCCAGCGACTGCGGGTAGTTCCACGGCGTCACGGCGGCCACGACCCCGACCGGTTCCCGCGTGACCAGCGTGTTGCCGCCGGTCGGGCTCGGCCGGGTCTCTTCGAGAGCCAGCGATTCGGCCAGACCGGCGTAGTACTGCGTGATGAAGCCGGGCGCGCTGCCGTTGACCACCCGCGACAGCGAGATCGGCATGCCGTTCTCGCGGCTGACCAGGGTCGCCGTCTCCTTGCGCCGGGCGGTCAGCTCACTCGCGAACGCGTTCAGCAGCTGAGCCCGTTCGGCTGGGGGCAGCGCTGCCCAGCCGGGCAGGGCCCGGCGGGCGGCCGCGACGGCTTGGTCGACGTCGTCGGTGCCGGCCAGCGCGGTCGTCGCGAACATCTCGCCGGTCGCCGCCTCGACCACGTCGTACGTGGTGCGCTTGGCCGGGTCGGTCCAGCGGCCGTCGATGTACAGCGCGGGCCGATCGAGCACGGTTCCTCCTAAAGGGTGCGGTCGCTGCCGAAGAGCACGGAGCTGACCAGCGGCGCCATCGGGCCGCCGACGAACAGGGACGTGTCGGCCGTCGCGGCCTGGTTGCACGATGTGCCGCGCACCTGGCGGACGGCCTCGACCGCGAGGCCCATGCCGTTGATGAACGCGTCGGCGATGTTGCCGCCGGAGGTGTTCACCGGCAGCACGCCGCCGGGCGCGGTGAGGTTTTCGAGCGTCATGAACTCGCCGGCCTCGGGTCCGGGCGGGCAGAGGCCGTGGTCGATGAGGGACGCGACCGCCGGGCCGCTGAAGTTCTCGTAGACCTGTGCGACGTCGACCTCGCCGGGCTTCACGCCCGCTTGGGCCCATAGCCGCGACGCGACGCCGGTGAAGCCCGCCGACGTGTAGTGGTGGTCGTTCTCGTTGAGCGCCGAGTACCCGCCAGGCGCGCCCTGGGCCGCAGCGAGCAGGTAAGCCGGTTTCTGCGCGAGCCCGGCCGCTCGCTCGGCCGAGGTGATCACCAGGGCGACCGCGCCGTCGTTCTCGCGCGAGCAGTCGAAGAGGTGGAACGGCTCGACGATCAGCGGCGACGCGTTGTACTTCGCCTCGTCGAGCGGCTTGCCGTAGCCCGCCGCGTCCGGGTTCCGCTGCGCGTGTTCGTACGCGGCAAGCACGAGGTTCCGCAACGCACTGCGCGGGACGCCGTCGTGTTCGAGCATCCGTTGTGTCCGCAATGCGCAGATGTGCGCCGGGGTCGCGACGCCGTGGGGCAGGTAGTTGTTGTCGAAGTAGTACTTCGCGTAGCCGAGGCGTCCGGTGTCGCGCTGGGCCATGCCGCGAAAGGCGACGACGCACTCGGCCTGCCCGGTCGCGACGGCCGCCGCGGCCGCGCCGATCGCGGCGGCGACCCCTCCGCCGCCCCCGCCCCACACCATGCTCGACCACCGCAGTTCGCGGACACCGAGGTCGGCGGCGAGCACCGGCCCGCTGTGCTCTCCGCCGGCGTAGGAGGTGAAGCCGTCGATGTCACGCGGGGAGATCCCGGCGTCCGCGCACGCGGCGAGGATCGCTTCCAGGACCAGGGCCCGCTCCCCCGCGGGCGCGCCGCCGCGCGGGTAGTGCAGTTCGGCGATGCCGGCGACCGCGGTCGCGCCTCGGAACGTCATGCCGCCCGCCAGCGCAGGACCGGCCACTCGGAGCTGGCCGGCTGCTGGATCACGCCGTGCACGCGGTCGCCGATCGCCGCTTCACCCTCGACGAGGATCCCCAGCAACCGGACGGGCGCCGCATCCAGCTCGACCAGCACGGTGACGTAAGGGACTTCGACGTCCAGCTCGCTCATGAACGCGCGGTGTGTGCGGATCCAGGTGTAGACCGTGCCCTCGGGCTCGACGGCCTCCCAAACCACGTCGAACGACCAGCATTCGGCACACAGCGCACGGCCCAGGGCTCGCCAGGTCCCGCATGCCTCGCACCGCGGGAGGACCAGCCGGCCGTCGCGCAGGGCTTCCCAGAACGGGCGGTCGCTGTCGTCGAGCGCCGGACCGGTGGGCAGGGTTTCCGTGGTGATCACTCGAAGTTCTCCAGGGCATCGGCCTTCCACTCGCCGTCGACGAGACCCCAGCCTGATCGAAGGCGGATCTCGCCCTCGGGCGTCGTGTAGACGGCTTCACCGGTGGCGCGTTCGCCGTCGACCCGGACACTCAGGACCTCGGCCGAGCTGACCTTGTCCGGCGTCGTGACGCCCTCGAAGATCTTGGGCACCGAGCCGGGCGCCAGGTCCGCGAGCACGCCTTTCATGTCGCCGTCGACCACCTTGGCCACGTGCTGCCGGTACGTCGTTTCGAATTCCGCGGTCATCGAGACCTCCTCATCGGGGCGAGAACGTGCCGCCGTCGTGGACGTCGGCTTTCGCGCCCGCTTCTTCTTCGTGGACCAGCCGGGCGACGACCTCGGGCTCGGTGCTGCGGGCCAGCGTCCGGGCTCCGTCGGGTGTGCGCAGGGCGGCCATGGCCGTTTCGGGTTCGCCGTCGCGGGTGTAGGAGACCGTCCAAGCCTCCAGCTCGGCCGGTCCGACGTGCTCGGTCGCCCGCACCGGGTCTGCCTCGACCGCCACCGAGCGGCGGCGGAAGCCATCGCCGGGCGAGGGCGCGTAGACACCGATCGAATGCTTGGTCAGGTAGCCGCTGTTCGCGGTGATCAGTCCCGGGCGCTGGGTGCGGCGCACTTCGCTGATCATCGCCGCGATCGCGTGCGTGCTGTAGTTGTTCCACGGCCCGCCCGCGAAGGTGAGTCCGCCGGTGATCGTGAGCGGCTCGTCGATCGGCAGACCGAGTTCGGCCGCCGCGACCTGCACCGCCGACGGGAAGCACGAGTACAGGTCCACCGGCCCGAGATCGTCGACCCCGGCCAGCTCCATCGCCGCACGACCGGCGGCGCGGATCGCCGGGGACCCGTCGAGCCGCGGCCGGGCCGCGATGGCCGCGGTGTCGGAGGCTTCGGCTCCGGCACGGGGAAAGACCCAGCGGTCCTCGGGCACGCCGAAGCGTCGCGCCGCCTCCACCGAGCAGACGAGCACTGCCGCTGCCTGCTCGACGTTGTTGTTGGAGTTCATAAGTTTCGTGTACGGCCAAGAAATGACCCGGTTCTTCGGCCCGGGCGTCGCGATCTCCTCGGGCGTGTGCACGCGCGGAGTCCACGCGGCCGGGTTCGCGGCGGCGACTTCGCTGAACCGGGACCAGAGAGCCGCAATCCGCTCACGGTGCTCAGCCACCCCACGGCCCGCGCTCAGCCGGATCGCCTGCTCGAACAACGGGTAGACGAAGGCAGGGCGGTCCAGGCCGGCCCGCACTTCGAGCGGATCACGCATCGGCACGTCCGGGCGACGTTCCGGCTCGGGACCGTCTCCTTGCACCGTCCACTCCGGACGCCGACCCTCCGCCTTCAACGCCATCCGAGTGCGCCACGCCTCCGCTCCGCCGACGAGCACGACGTCGCACCGGCCCGCGGCGATGTCCTCGGCGGCGTCGTTGACGAGCGCCTGCGGATGGCTGCCGCCGTTGCCCGTGTAGACGGTGTGCCGGACCGGCGCACCGAGCCGCTCACCCACCAAAAGCCCAGGATCGCGGTAACGCCACGACAGCATGCCGACGATCCGGACCGACTCGACGGCTTCGGCGAGCCCGGGCGCACCGGCATCGACGGCGGCGAGACGTGCGACCTCGACGATCATGTCGACCGGCTCACGCGGGTCGTCGCGCTGGTTCAGCTGGCCGCCACCGACCAGCACCGGGGTGCGGGGATCCATCAGCCGTCCTGCCTGGCCACGGCGAGCATTTCGTCCACGTCCACCAGCTTCACCCGGGGGCGTCGCTGCTGCCGACCGGCGTCCAGCTCGTGGTCGTTGATCAGCCGCCAGCCGCCGAGGCCGATGTGCCTCGGCAGCTCGTCGGCGACGTCTCCCGCCTCGGCCGGCGCCGGGAGCCGGCCGTCGCGGTAGTCGTCGAGCAGCATCTCGACGGTGTCGCGGGCGCACTTGCGGTTGGTCCCGATCACGCCCGACGGCCCGCGCTTGATCCACCCCGCCACGTAGACGCCGGGCACGTCGACCCGGCCCGCGTCGTTGGGGATGACCCCGCGCGCGTCGTCGAAGGGCAGCCCGGGCACCGGCGAGCCGCGGTAGCCGACCGAGCGGAACACCAGCCCGCAGGCCAGCTCCTCGAAATCGTCGGTGGGAATCGCCCGCACCGAGTCACCTTCAGCGACCAGCCGCGTCCGGCACAACCGCACGCCTTCCACCCAGCCGTCGCCGGTGATCTCCGTCGGCGCGGCGAGGAACCGCAGGGTGACGCGGCGGTCGGCACCGGGCCGCTTACCGGCCAACTCTGCAAGTAAGTCCACTTTAGACATCGATGATTCCGGCAGCTCCTCCGGCCGGACCACGATGTCCACCCCGGGTGTCCGGGCCAAACCAAGGAGTTCCTTCGTAGTAAACGCGGCTTCGGCCGGTCCCCGCCGACCCACCACGACGACTTCGCGGACGTTACTCGACCGCAGCTGAGAAAGAGCCTGGTCCGCGATGTCGGTCGAAGCCAGCCGTGACGGATCGGTGGCCAGGATCCGGGCGACGTCGAGGGCGACGTTGCCATTGCCGATCACCACCGCACGCTCCCCGGACAGGTCGAACGTGCGGTGGGCGAAGTCGGGATGGCCGTTGTACCAGCCGACGAACTCCGTCGCCGAATGGCTGCCCGGCAGTTCCTCACCGGGAATCCCGAGTGGACGGTCGGTGAGCGCCCCGACCGCCACGACCACGGCGTGATACCGCGCCCGCAACCCCTCCAACGAGAGATCGACCCCGATCTCGGTGTTGAGGAACAACCGGAAACCTTTACGCCGCATGGTGTGCGCGAACGCCTTGGCGGCGTCCTTGGTGTCCTGGTGGTCTGGCGCGACACCGAAGCGCACCAGACCACCAGGGGTCGGCAGCCGCTCGAACACGTCGACGCGGACGTCCAAGCCGCGCTGGGCCAGCAGTTCCTCGGCCGCGTAGAACGCCGCCGGGCCCGACCCGACCACGGCCACCCGCAGGTCGCCACCCGCCCACTCCCGGACCCGTGCGACCTGCTGTTCCTCCGGGTAGTCACGCCGGCCGGGGCCGTCGTACCAGCGGGCGTTGAGGTCCTCGAACCGCAGGTCCTCGTCAGTGAGGTCGTAGTCGGCGCTGATCGCGCCGACCGGGCAGACCTCGACGCACGCGCCGCAGTCCACGCACGTGGCCGGGTCGATGTACAACATCTCCGCCGTGGCGTAGTCCGGCTCGTCCGGGGTGGGGTGGATGCAGTTCACCGGGCACACCGCGACGCACGAAGCGTCGTTGCAGCACGCGCGGGTGACGACGTGGGTCATGGCAGTGTCCTCAGAAGTCGACGACGCCGCGCAGGTTGACGCCGGCGTGCATGTCCCGGTAGCCCTGGTTGATCTCCTCCAGGCTGTAGCGGCGGGTGATCAACTCGTCGAGCATGAGGTGCCCGTCCTGGTAGAGGCGCAGCAGGTCCTCGACCGCGCGGGTCGGCTGCATCATGCCGAACAGCGAGCCCTGGATCCGCTTCTGGTACATCGCCAGCTCGAACAGGCTCACCGGGATGCCGTACTCGACGACGTTGCCCATGCTGGTCAGCACGACCGTGCCGGCCTTGCGGATCGAGGCGAACGCCTCCGCGACGTGTTCGCCGGTGACGACCCCGACGGTGACGATCGCCGAAGCCGCGCCCTGCCCGTTGGTGAGCGCCTGGGCGAGGTCGGTGGCCTGCTGCATGTTCTCGAACGCGTCGGTCGCGCCGAGCTTGAGCGCCATCTCGCGGTGGAACGGCGCCGGGTCGACCGCGATGATCCGCGACGCGCCGGCGAACTTGGCGCCCTGCACCGCGTTGACGCCGATGCCGCCGACGCCCATCACGATCACCACGTCACCGGGCCGGACGGCGGCCGCGTTGACCGCCGAGCCCCAGCCGGTCGGCACGCCGCAGCCGACGAGCGACGCGACCGAAAGCGGGATCTCCTTGTCGATCTTGACCGCGCCCCATTCGGGCAGCACGGAGTACTCGGAGAACGTCGAGACGAGCGAGCACTGGCCGACATCGCGGCCGTCGTCGGTGTGCAGCCGGAAGGTGCCGTCGAGCTGGGTGCCCAGCATCATGTAGGCCCCGTTGTCACACAGGTTCTGCATGCCGCGGGCGCACCACGTGCACCGGCCGCAGCCGGGGATGAAGGCGGCGACGACGTGGTCGCCGACCTCGAGGTCGCGCACGCCGGGGCCGACCTTTTCGACGACGCCCGCGCCTTCGTGGCCGCCGCAGAACGGGTAGGCCATCGCGGGGACGTCGCCCTTGGCGTAGTGGTCGTCGGAGTGGCAGAGCCCGGCGTGCTGGAAGCGCACCAGGACTTCGAACTCCTTCGGGTCGTCGACGTCGACCTCGACGATCTCCCACTCGCCGGGTGCTTCGAACAGGACTGCGGCGCGCGACTTCATTCGAACTCCACCTCGGCCATCGTCTGCTGGATGTACATGAAGGCCGGCATGTTCTTCAGCATCTGCGCCATCTTCCCGCGCACGCGCAGCTTGCCCCGGGTCATCGCGACGGTCGGGTTGATGCTGCCGTCGAAGCAGCCGCGCCAGACGTCGCTGCTGCCGCTGATGAGGAAGTCGGCCTTGTCGAGGTCCTCCTGGGAGGCAACGCGGACGTCGACGACCTTGCCCTTGTCGAAGCTGACGAAGAACTGGCCCTCGACCGGCGCTTCGTACTTGTAGGCCATGTCGAAGTCGATGTTCTTGCCCTTTTCGGCCCATTCCGGGTCGTTGTTCAGCGCGTCGGCCATCGCTTCGTAGAACTCGACACTCCCGAGTTTCACGGTCATCTCTACACTCCTTTGTGCGCGGGATTTCAGAGGGATTCGCCGAGGACCAGGGGCAGCTTGAGCACGCCCTTGACCTGGCTGAGGTGCCGGACCGGCGGGTCGGCGGGGTCGAGCCGGTAGTCGGGGACCCGGCGGTGCAGCTCTTCGAACGCGACGCGCAGCTCCAGCCGGGCCAGGTGCGAGCCGACGCAGCGGTGGTTGCCGGCGCCGAAGGCCAGGTGCGGGTTGGGGTCGCGGGTCAGGTCGACGTCGTCGGGCGCGTCGAACTTGGCGGCGTCGTGGTTGGCCGAGGCGAACGGGATGAGGATCTTGTCCCCGGCCTTCAGCTGGACGCCGTCGAGGACGTGGTCCTCCTTGACGACGCGCGCCGGGCAGACCGCGGACTCCCAGCGCAGCATCTCCTCCACCGCGGTGGGCACCAGGCCGAGGTCGTCGACGAGCTGCTTGCGGACCTCGGGGTGCTCGGCGAAGTAGATGACGGTGTGCGCGAGCTGGCCCTGGACGGTGTGCAGGCCGCCGATGAGGAACAGGAACAGGATGTTGAGGACCTCGAACTGGGTCAGCGGCCGGTCCTCGAACCTGCCGTTGATGAGGATCTGCGTGATGTCCTCGGCGTCGCCGGACTCGGCGCGATCGTCGATCATCTCCGCGAAGTAGGCGTACACCTCCATCGCCGCGCCCATCCGGACCTCGGTGGCGCGTTCCTCGCTCGCCCCCGGCTCGCCGAGCACGATCGTGTCGGCCCAGCTGTTGAACTTGTCGGCGTCCTCGACGTTCCAGCCCATCAGCGCGAGGAACACCCGGCTGGGCAACGCCTTCGCGAACGCGTCGATGAAGTCGACCTTGTCGTGCTTCAGCATCTCGTCGATCAGCTCACCGGCGATCTCGCGGATGCGGGGCTCGAGGTCGGCCATCCGCTTGGGCGAGAACAGCGGGTTGATGATCTTGCGGTAGACGCCGTGGTCCGGCGGATCGACCTCGATCGGGACCATCGGGCCGTCCTGGCCGATGGTGTTCGGCACGTTGACCGACTCGCTGGAGAACACGCCGGGGTTGCGCAGGATCTCCTGGATCGTGTCGTACTCGGTGGCGATCCAGTGGCCGCCGTAGCGCGGGCTGTGCGCCACCGGGCACTTCTGCCGCATCTCGGCGTAGACGTCGTAGACCGTGTCGGCGATGTCGGGCGAATGGATGTCGAAGTCGTACTGGACGTCGGCGCTCGCCGCGTCCTTGAGGTCGGTCATCGGGCGTCCTTTCCGTGGTGGGTGACGGTGATCGCCTGCTCCGGGCAGTTGCTGACGGCCCGGTCGAGCTCGGCGATCTGCTCGGGCGTCGTGGCTTCGTCGGCGACCAGGGCGAACCCCTCGTCGTCGCAGTCGAAGACGTCGGGCGCGGAGAGGTAGCAGCGCCCGTGTCCCTTACACAGCGTGCGATCGACGGTCGCGATCTTGCTCATCCCCACTCCCCTCCCACGACGCCGTACGCGCGGACGTCGAGGTTCGTGTCGAGGGCCGTGTAGAGGCTGCGGGTCTTCGTGTAGGCGAAGAGCCCTTCGACGCCGTTCTCCGCACCGACGCCGCTCAACCCGCGCCCGGCCAGCGGCGTGCGGGCGACGTCGGCCTGGGCGACGTCGTTGATCCAGGTCAGGCCGCCACGCAGGCGCAGCGCGACCTCCCGGGCCCTGACCAGGTCCGAGCCCCACACCGCCGCGGCCAGCCCGTACCGGGTGTCGTTGGCGATGCGGATGCCATCCTCGACGCTCCCGTATCGGATGACCGACAGCACCGGGCCGAAGATCTCCTCGTGCGCGGCCGGGTTGTCGTTGTCCAGGTCGACCAGGACGGTCGGGTTCACGTAGTGCCCGCCCTCCGGAACGTCCTTGGGCTGGTCGCCGCCGACCAGAGCCCGGGCACCGTGCTCGATGCCGGCCGCGACGAACTTCTCGACCTTCATCCGGGCCGCCGCCGAGATCACCGGGCCGACGTCGGTGGTGAACTCCGCCGCCGGGCCGAGCTGCAGCACGGACGCACGTTCCTTCAGGAGTTCGGTGAACTCGTCGTAGCGCTCGTCCGGCACCAGCATCCGCGTGGTGGCCACGCAGGCCTGCCCGGCGTGCATCAGGCTGCTGAACAACGTCCCGCGCACGGCGAGTTCGGCGTCGGCGTCGGGCAGCACCAGGGCGGGCGACTTGCCGCCCAGTTCGAGGATGATCTCCTTGGCCGTCGCGGCGGCCGACGCCATCACGCGGGTGCCGACCGCGGTGCTGCCGGTGAAGCTGATCAGGTCGACGTCCGGGTGCGCGACCAGCGCCTCCCCGGCGACCCGATCGCCGTGCACGATGTTGAGCACGCCCGGCGGCAGCCCGGCCTCGATCGCGGCGGCGGCGAGGGCGTCCGGGCCGACCGGGGTCAGCGGCGACGGCTTGAGCACGACGGTGTTGCCCGCCAGCAGCGCGGGACCGATCTTCCAGACGCACATGAACAGCGGGAAGTTGTACGGCGTGAACGCGCCGACGACCCCGACCGGCTCGCGGTGCAGTTCCCACTGGCCGAGCGCGGGGCTCGCCTGCAGCGGGAAGCTCGCCGGCTCGGCGAGCAACGGGGCCATGTCGGCGAAGTCGCGCAGGTGGGCCATCGGGGCGCCGACCTGCAGCATCGGGCAGAAGCGCGCGGTGGCGCCGGTGTCGGCGATGAGCTCGTCGACCAGTACGTCGAACCGGCTCTCCAGTGCGGAAGCCAGCCGCCGCAGGGCGTCGGCGCGGTCGCCGGGCGACATCCGGGCCCACGGGCCGTCGAACGCTTTGCGCGCCGCCTGCACGGCTTCGTCGATCGCCGACGCGGGCGAGTCCGGCACTCGCGCGAACACTTCGCCGGTCGACGGGTCGTCCACCGGCAGGACGCCCTCGGCGTCGGCCCAGCGGCCGCCGATGAAATTGCGGAAAGAACGCATCGTCGCAGTCCTCCGTTTGGTCAGTGGGTCAGGGCCAGGCCGTACCGCAGGTCCGAGTGGTCGTGTTCGAAGGCCAGCTCACGCGAGACGTTGACGAAGTCCTCGCGCAGTGCGTCGACGTAGAGCACGGCCTGGCGCGCGCCTGCGTCCTGCACGTCGAGCAACGCCTGGCTCAGCAGGCCTCTCAGCTGCTCCCGGTCGATGTCCGGGGTTTCCACGATCACGCAGGCGGGCTCCTTCTCGTCGACGCCGACGAGAACGCTGCCGGCGCCCTCGGACAGCCGGTTCAGGGAGTGCCCGAGCAGGGCCCGCTCGTCCGGCGCCATGGCCGCTCGGTGCCCGGGGACGACCTCCGGTGGCCGTTCAGGCGCCGGGGCCCGCCGCACCTCGAGCGACGGACCGCGGTACGGCCGCGAGCCGCCGACCAGGCGCAGCGTCTTGAACACGCCGTGCTCGGCGGTCGCCCCGAGCCGGCGGGCCAGCCGCTCGGCGGCCGGGTGGTTGCCGTGCGCCCAGGCGTGCACTCGGCGCAGGCCCGGCACCGCCGCCCAGCCATCCGGCCGCTCGTCAAGGAGCTCGGCGAGCAGGGTCGCGACGCCGTGCGAGCGGAACTCCGGCCGTACCACGAACTGGATTTCACCGTCCTCACCGGACAGTTCCAGCCGCAGGTAGGCGACGATCGCGACGTCGGGCAGCTTGTCGAGTTCGGCACTGCCACGCTCGCCCCGCGGCGCGATGGTGACGACGACGTGCCGGGTGGCTCCGGTGCTGCGGGCGACCGGCAGCGCCGTCGAGAAGCCCGCCTCGGCGTCGAAGTCGATGGCCGCGTCGAGGAGTTCTTCGACCTGACGGGCTTCCTCGTCGTCCAGCGACTCCCGCCACCGGTAGCCGATCATGCGTCCGCCAGCAGGCGCTTGAGCAGCCGCCGGAACACCTGGTTGGCGACCTCGTTGCGGCCGAGCAGCATCGGGCCGGCGTCGCGGCTGGCCATCCCGGCCTGGGAGTCGCGCAGCACCGGGAAGTCCTCGGCGTGCAGCACCGACAGCAGAATCTGCCAGTTCTTCTCCCAAAGGTGTTCCCAACGCTCCGGCGTCAGGCCCGCCTCCTCTGGCGACGGCACGATGAGCCGCATCTCCATCACCGAATGCGTGGGCGACTCCGGGTGCGGCCGAAAGGTCAGCAACTGGAAGTGGTCCGGCTGCTTGAGGAGCGTGCTGTTCGGGCCGAGGAAGTGCGTCTCGGTGACGTCCTCGACGAGGCTGTGGTCGCCGGGGTCCTCTTCGAGCCAGCGGTCGATGCTCTTGCGCGGCGCGACGAACCGGCAATGCCGCTCGAAGTCCTCGAACACCATCACGTTGGTGTGGATGTACTTCGCGGCGGTGTTCGGGTGGGCGTACTGCACGTGGTAGCCGTCGAGGAAGGCGTCCTGCATGATCTTCCAGTTGGTGGGCTCCTCAAAACCTTCCTCGCGGACGCAGGTGAGCCGGTCGAGGTCGTACCCCGCGAGGATCGTGTCCATCTCCGGGCCGAGCCAGCCGGCGACGTCGATGTCAGCGCCGGCCCGGTCGACCACCCAGACGAACCCGTGGCGTTCCTCGCACGGCAGCTCGATCAGGCCGGCTTCACCGCGGTCGAGGTCGCCGAAGGTGTTGTCGCGGGTGACCGTGCGCAGTTTGCCGTCGATGTCGTAGGACCAGCGGTGGTACGGGCACGAGAACAGCCGGCGCCGTCCGCTCGCCTCGCACTCCAGCAGCGCACCGCGGTGGCGGCACAGGTTCACCAGCGCCTTGACACCGCCGTCGCGCTGACGAGCGATGATCACGTTGTTGCGCGGCATCCGCACGGTCTTGAAGTCGAAGGCCTTCGGGATCTCCGAGCCGTGCGCGACGATCGTCGGCACCCGGCCGAACACGAGGTCACGCTCGCGGGCCGCCAGTTCCGGGTCGGTGAATTCGGCCGCCTCGAACGACTCCACCTTCTCGAACTGGTCGGTCGTGTCGTTCTTCAGGTGCTCGAGCGCCCTCCTGATCCGCGCTTCGCGGTCGGTGCCCGTCTCGTCCACCACCATCACCTCACTAAATCTAAAGCCATAAGATAAACGTCGACATGGCTGTGCGCAACAGCTCGCGGGGTTTCGATCAGGCTGGGGCCGGTTTCCCGAGCATCGCCTGCCAAGACGTCCGTTTCTGCACGGCGGCACGGAGTTTCATCAGCGGCCCGGTGCGGTCGAACGCGAACGCGCCCACCAGGTCGCCGTCGTAGCGGTACTGGGCCAGGAACGGTTCCGTGGCTTCCCCGGCGTCGCCGAGGAGTTCGACCTCGTCGGCCGGTTCGCCGAGCAGCTGCAGCTTGTGCCCGTACCACTCGGACCAGAAGTACGGCACGATCCCGCACGGGCTCCGGTCGGGCGTGAGGGCGTTGCGCACCACGGCGACGGCCTGTTCCCCAGTGGACGTCCAGTGCTCCAGCCGGCTCGACCGGCCATTCCACTGGTTCACCCAGCGCGCGACATCGCCCACGGCATAGACGCCCGGCACAGTGCTTTCCAGGTAGGGCGAACACGCCACACCGTCGCTCACCGCGACACCGGAACCCCGCAACCAGCCGGTCATCGGGTCCACGCCGATTCCGACGACGACGAGGTCG
The DNA here is from genome assembly GCF_054781455.1 of Amycolatopsis stemonae. Taxonomy (NCBI): domain Bacteria; kingdom Bacillati; phylum Actinomycetota; class Actinomycetes; order Pseudonocardiales; family Pseudonocardiaceae; genus Amycolatopsis; species Amycolatopsis stemonae. Next base: position 74,776 of record NZ_BAAGUJ010000003.1, read on the forward strand.
GCCGGGATGACACTGCCGTCGTTGAGCCGGACCTTTTCCACCGCGCCGTTCCCGGTGATCTCCCGGACCTTGGTGCGCGTCTTCAGCTCGACACCGTACTGCCGGTGCAGGTAAGCGAGACGCTCGGCCACCAGCGGCCCGACGGCGTTGACCAGCGGCAGCGGAAGCGCTTCCACGACCGTGACGTCCGCGCCGCGCGCTCGCGCGCTGGAGGCGATCTCGCAGCCGATGAACCCGGCTCCGACGACCACGACCCGGGCGCCGGGTTCGAGCGCCGCGCGGACCATCCGGGCCTGCTCCACCGACCGCAACGTCGTCACGCCCGGCAGGTCGCCGCCGGGGACGGTGAGCGGTCGCGGCTGCCCGCCGGTGGCGATCACCAAGGCGTCGTAACCGACTTCACCGCGCTCGGTGCGGACCACCCGGTTGCGCGTGTCGAGGGACAGCGCGGTGGTCCCGGTCATCAGCGTGACGCCGAGGGACTCCGGATTGGGCAGGTGCTCGACCAGCTCCGGTTCCGCTTTGGAAGTCAGGAAGTTCTTCGTGAGGGGTGGCCGGTCGTAGGGTGCGTGGTCCTCACGGCCGATGACGACGATGGAGCCGGTGAACCCGATCCGGCGCGCCTCTTCGACGACGCGCGCCGCGCCGAGCGACGCTCCGACGATGACCAGGCGGTCGATGCCGGCCACGTCAGCGGCCCGTCCACTGCGGCGCGCGCTTCTCGGCGAACGCGCGGGTGCCCTCGGCGAAGTCGGCGGAGCGCAGGATGCGGCCCATCGCGCGGTCGTTGACCTCCCACGGCGCGTCGTCCCATTCGGAACCGAGCGCGGCGGTCCGGTGGATCGTTTTCTTCGTTTCACGGACGGACAACGGCGCGTTCACCGCGATCCGCTCGGCGAGATCGAGCGCGACTTCCAGGGCCTTGCCCGCCGGAGCGACGCGGTTGGCGAGTCCCCAGTGGACGGCCGTCTCGGCGTTGACGGAGTCCCCGGTCAGCGCGATCTCCAGCGCGAGCTTGAGCGGGATCTGCCGTTGCGTGCGGATCACGCCACCGGCCGCGGCGAGCAGGCCGCGTTTCACCTCCGGCAAGCCGAGCGCCGCACCTTCGTCGAGGACGGCCAGGTCGGAGGCCAAGACGATCTCCGTGCCACCGCCGAGCGCGAAGCCGTTGACCGCGGCGATGGTCGGTACTGACACGAAGTGCCGTACATACCCGGCGAATCCCCACTCCGGGTGGCCGGGCGCCGAGATGTCCTCGCCGCGGGAAAGAGCCTTGAGGTCCGCGCCGGCGCAGAACGCACGGCCGGTGCCGGTGACCACGACTACGCGGACGGCGTCGTCGGCGTCGGCCTCGGCGAGGGCGTTCCCGAGGCCGCCCGCGAGGTCGGCGTTCACCGCGTTCATGGCTTCGGGACGGCGGAGGGTCACCACCCCGACGTGGCCGTGCCGTTCCAGCGTGACCGTTTCCGGCATGTCTTCGGCTCCCTGTGCGGTCATCAGCGGACTTTGGCGTAGCGCTCGGTCAGATCCGCGTACTGCGCGCGGACCTCGGTGCGGCTGATCTTCCCGCTGGGCATCCGCGGCAACGGCTCCTCGCGCAGGACGACGTACCGGGGCACCTTGAAGTCGGCGAGTACCTTCGCGCACGCGGCGACGACGTCGGCTTCGGTGAGGCTGGGCGTCGCGTGCGCGATGACGGCGGGCGTCTCGCCGAACTTCGGGTCGGGCACGGCGATGACCACGGACTCGGCGACTCCGTCGATCGCGTCGACGACCTGCTCCAGCTCAACGGGCGAGACGTTGATGCCGCCGGTGATGATGAGGTCCTTGAGGCGGTCGACGAACCGGATCCGCCCCTCCTCGTCGACGACCCCGAGGTCGCCGCTGTGCAGCCAGCCGTCGCGGAAGACCTCGGCGTTGACCTCGGGTGAGTCCCAGTAGCCCGGGGTGACGCCCGGGCCGCGGATGACCAGTTCGCCGGGCTCCCCCGCCGGGGACGGCGTGCCGTCGTCCCGGACCACCCGAACCTCAGTGAAGACGTGGCCGCTCCCGCACTTGTCGGGGTGCTCGCGGAACTCGTGCACCGGCGTCGACGTGGCGATCCCGCCCGCTTCGGTCATCCCGTAGATCTGGCGCAGCGCGACATCCTTGGCCGCCCAGGCCCGCAGCAGCGGCAGCGGGACCGCGGCCCCACCCACGACGGCGCTGCGCAGGGAGGAGAGGTCGGCGTCGGCGAACTCCGGCGCGGACGCCAGCGCCTGGTACACGAGCGGCACGCCGAAGATGGCTTCGATGCGGTGTTCCTCGATCAGCCGGACCGCCCGGCCGGGGGCCAGTTCCTTCTCGATCACGAGCTTGCCGCCGAGCACGGTCGTCATGAGCATGCCCCAGACCAGGCCCGGGGTGAACGCGAGCGGCAGCACCAGCAACGTGCTGGAGCCGCGGTGAAAGCCTTCTTCGACCAGGCTCGCCTCGAAGACGATGTTGAGCAGGGTCCGGTTGGTGAGCACGACGCCTTTGGAGCGCCCGGTCGAGCCGCTGGTGAAGATGACCGCGATGGGCTCGTCCTCCGCGCGGTCGATGCGGAACGCCGTCGCCGGGCCGGACCGAAGGACGTCCACCGCGCTGAACGGCACGACAGTCGTGACACCGGCTTCTTCGGCGACGCCTTTCAGCGCGTCGCCGGCGATGACCACTTCCGCGCCGGAGTCGTCCAGCACCTTGCGCAGCTCAGCGGGCTTGAAGCGGCTGTTCAGCGGCACCAGCACGGCCCCGGCCTTGATCACGCCGAGCGCCGCGACCGGCCACGGGACGCTGTTCGGCGCGAACAGGCCGACGCGGTCGCCTGCACGCACGCCCTCGGAGCGCAGGTGCTCCGCGATCCGGCTCGACCACGACTCGACGGTGGCGTAGTCGAGCGTCTCGTCGTCGAAGACGAAGGCGGCGGCCGTTGGCCGGTTTCTCGCCCACCAGGCGAGGGCGGCACCGACGGTGGCGCTCATGGCTTCTCCTCACAGGTCCAGGACCAGCGGGCCGCGGACGCAGCGGCCGACGCAGATCATCATGCAGTCGTTTCCGGCCTGTTCTTCGGCCGTGAGCACGGAGTCGCGGTGTTCGGGAATTCCTTCGAGGACCCCGGTTTCGCAGGTGCCGCAGGTTCCTTCGCGACACGAGAAGTCGACTTGGACACCGGCTTCGTCGAGGGCTTCGAGGATGCTCTGTCCTTCGTGGACGGTCACTCGCTGCCCACTCGACGCGATCTCGACTTCGAAAGCTTCGCCACTCGTGCCGACGAGTTCTTTCGGCGCGAAGCGTTCGAGGTGCAGCGTCTCGCCGGGACGGTCGGCCATCACCTGCTCCACGGCCGACAGCAGGCCTTCCGGGCCGCAGCAGTAGACACGGCGGCCGTCCGACGGCTCGCCCAGGATCTCGCCGAGGTCGAGCAGGCCGGTCTCATCCTGCGGAAGGACCGTCACGCGGTCGCCGTACTCGGCGAGTTCCGGGAGGAACGCCATGGTCGCGCGGTTCCGGCCACCGTAGGCGAGCCGCCAGTCGGCGCCGCTGGCCTCGGCCGCGCGGATCATCGGCAGGATCGGCGTGATACCGATGCCGCCGGCGATGAACTGGTAGGACTCGGCCGGTTCGAGCCCGAAGTGGTTGCGCGGGCCGCGCACCCGCAGCTCGTGCCCGGTTTCCAGCTTGTCGTGGATCCAGGCCGAGCCGCCGCGCCCGTCTTCGACGCGCAAGACGGCGACGTGCCAGCGGTCGGCGCTCGCGGGATCGCCGCACAGGCTGTACTGGCGCACCGGGCCGCCGTCGGGTTCGAGGTCGATGTGCGCGCCGGGCCGCCACCCGGGCAACGACGTCACTCGATCGAGTGACGCCAAGGCGAGCCCGACGACCCCGTCGGCAAGCGGACGGCGGTCGACGACCATCATCCGCAGCGTCGTCTCACGCTCCATCGGCCCACCTCCAGCGTCGTCGCCCGTCGGTACTCACCGGACTTTAACTAATCATGTTAGTTTTGTGAACCCCCTCGTCCCACCCCGGAGGTCCCGACATGAACCCGCTCGACCTGTTCCGCCTCGACGGCCGCACCGTCCTCGTCACGGGCGCGAGCAGCGGCCTCGGCGCGGGATTCGCCCGCGCTCTGAGCCAGGCCGGCGCCGACGTCGTCCTGGTGGCCCGCCGCGAAGAACCGCTGCGGCTACTGGCCAAGGAGCTCGGGAACGCGACCGTCGTGGTCGCCGACGTCAGCGATCCCGACGACTGCGCACGGGCGGCACAGGCGGCGATGGACGCGTTCGGCCGCCTCGACGGGCTCGTCAACAACGCGGGCCTCGGCTCGGCCGTGTCCGCGCTCAAGGAGACGCCCGAGGGGTTCCGGAAGCTGATCGACGTCAACTTGAACGGTGTTTTCTGGATGGCGGCGGCGTGCGCGCCACTGATGCCGCGCGGCTCGGCCATCGTGAACGTGTCGAGCGTCCTCGGTCTGATCGCGCCGCGATTCCCGCAGGCGGCCTACGCGGCGAGCAAAGCGGGCGTCCTCGGGCTGACCCGCGACCTCGCGGCCGAGTGGTCCGGCCGCCGCGGCATCCGGGTCAACGCCCTGTGCCCGGGCTACTTCGACTCCGAGATGACCGCGGACGGCAGCGAAGTCCTGCGGGAAATGGTGGCGCGGCAGAGCATGCTGGGCCGGTTCGGCGAACAGTCCGAGCTCGACCCGGCGCTGCTGTTCCTCCTCAGCCCGGCGTCGTCGTACGTCACCGGCACGACGCTCACCGTGGACGGCGGGCTCACCGCGTACTGACACCGGGCCAGCGCGGGCCGTAGTTCGGGTAGTCGCGCGGCACGCGCAGCGGGAAGTCCGGCGCGCGCTTCTCCAGGAACGCCCGCACCCCCTCCCCCACATCGGCCCGCGTCGGCAGGTCGTAGACACCCTGGGATTCGACGGCGTGCGCGTTCCACGGCGAGGCGGCGCCGAGCATGCTCCACAACAGCTGCCGTGACAGGGACACGGCCACGCTCGACGTATTCGCGACGATCTCGCGTGCGATGCCGAGCGCGGTGTCGAGCACCTGGTCGTCCGGCACGGCCCGGCTCGCCAGCCCGGAGCCGACCAGCTCGGCGGCGTCGAGCAGCCGTCCGGTCAGGACCCATTCGGTGGCGTGCGCCATCCCGACCAGGCGCGGCAGGAACCAGCTCGACGCGGACTCGGTGAGCATCCCGCGGCGCGCGAACACGAACCCGATTCGCGAAGACTCGCCGACAACCCGGATGTCGGCGGGCAGGATCATCGACGCGCCACCACCGACGGCGGCGCCCTTCACCGCGACGATCAAGGGCTTGAGCATCGCGGCGAGCCGGAGCGTGACGACACCGCCCGCGTCCCGCGGCACGCCGTCGATCTCGCCGAAGCGCTCAACGAACGCCGTGAACCGCGGACTCGGCTCGCGGCCGCCGTGGTGGAAGCCTTCGTCGAGGTCGGCGCCGACACAGAAGTTGCGCCCGGCGCCGGTGAGCACGACGACGGCCACCTCGTCGTCGGCTTCCGCGCGGTCGATCGCGTCGACGAGTTCTTCGCACAGTTCCAGGGTCATGGCATTGCCGCGGCCCGGGCGATCGAGGGTGACCGTCGCTACGCGGTGGGCGACGTCATAGGTGACCACGGGGGACATCCTGCCTCCAGGGATTGGCAAATAAACCGAATGGCATTAGATTAACAGTAGCCGATCGAGGAGGATCCGGATGCTGCTGGACGACGTGCGCGTGGTCGACCTCGGCGATGCCGTGGGCGAAGCGGCCGCGCGTCTGCTGGCCGACCTGGGCGCGGACACGGTGAAGATCGAGCCGCCCGGCGGATCTCCCCTGCGGCACCAGGAACCCGTGGTCGACGGCGTGTCCCTTCCCTTCGCCGTCCGCAACGCGAACAAGCGCTCGGTGTCCCGGGACAGCCTGTGCGTCCCGCAGCTGCTGGCCGACGCCGACATCGCTTTCCTGACACCGCAAGCCTTCGAGGAGTTCGCCCCGCTCGATCATTTGGTCGTCGTGCTCTGCTCACCGTTCGGCCGCACCGGCCCGCGGAGCGACTGGCAGGCCACTCCGCGAACTCTGCTGGCGCTCAACGGTTCCTTGTCCCGCTCGGGACGTCCGGGCAGCGCTCCCCTGCTCCCGCCCGAAGGCATCGTGGAGGCGACGGCTGCCGCGCACGCGGCGTGGACCGCGCTGGTCGCCTACCGCACCGGCGGGGGTCAGGTGATCGACCTGTCCCACCAGGAAGCCCTCGTGACAGGACTGGATCCGGCGTTCGGCGCCCAGGGTTCGGCCGCAGCCGGCCGGTCGGGCAAGCTCCGGCGCGGCCGTCCGCCCGCCGACGTCTACCCGGTGTACCGCTGCACCGACGGGTTCGTCCGGCTCTGCCTGCTGAGCGGCCGGCAGTGGCGCGGGATGTTCTCGTGGCTCGGCGAACCGGCGGAGTTCGCCGACCCGGCCTACGAATCGATCGCCGCCCGTGTGGCGGCCGCGGACCGTCTCGAACCGCTCATCACCGCACTGTTCGCCGCGCGTCAGGCCGCCGAACTGGTCGACGAGGCAGCTCGCCGGGGCGTGCCGCTGGCGCAGGTGCTCACGCTCGGCGAGGCGCTGGCGAGCGATCATTTCACCGCTGCCGGCACCGTGGCGTCCCGGGAGATCGCTCCCGGCGTCGTGACCAGGCTCCCGGTCGGGTTCGCCGACGTCGACGGCCATCGCCTCGGCATCCGCACGCCAAGCCCGGCCGTCCCGGTTACCGACGACCTCGAGTGGCGCCCCCGCGGCGCCCCGGTCACTCCCACGCCGTTCAGCGAACTCCGGGTGCTGGACCTGGGCGTGATCGTGTTCGGCGCCGAGGCGGGCCGGGCGTTCGCCGACTTCGGCGCGGACGTCATCAAGATCGAGAGCACGAAGTTCCCGGACGGCCTGCGCCAGACCCGCCGGGGTGAGCCGATGAACGCATCGTTCGCCTGGGGCAACCGCGGCAAGCGCAGCCTCGGCCTGGACCTGCGCAGCAACGAAGGCCAGGCACTGTTCGAGGACCTGGTCCGGCACAGCGACGTCGTCCTGGCGAACTTCAAGCCGGGCACCCTGGATTCCCTGGGCATCGGCTACGACCACCTCGCGGCGCTCAACCCCGGCATCATCGTCCTGGAGAGCGCGGCGTTCAGCGCGAAGGGCCCATGGGCGAACCGCCTGGGTTACGGCCCGCTCGTCCGCGCGGCATGTGGAGTCACCAGCCTGTGGAAGTACGCACCCGACGACGTCGAATCGTGGGACGGCGTCACGGTCTACCCCGACCACGTCGCGGCCAAGCTCGGCGCGCTGACCGTCGCCGCCGCGCTGCTGGCCCGCGACCGCACCGGCCGCGGCGCGCACCTGGAGATCGCGCAGTCGGACGTCGTCCTGCACCAGTTCGCCGCCCTCGCGGCCTTGGAGGGACTACGCCGGGGAGCCGCAGCCGCGGGCAACGCGGACACAGTGTTCGCCTGCGCGGGCGACGACGAGTGGTGCGTGATCGACACCCCCGAGGACGACGGCGATCACCTTGCCAAGTGGGCGGCCGGGCTCTCTCCCGCCGAAGTCACCGAATCCCTGCAGGCCCAGGGCATCCCGGCCGCCCCGATGGTCCGGCTCCCCGAACTGCTCGACGATCCGCAGCTGCACGCACGGCAGACGTTCACGACCATGCGGCACCCCCTCCTCGAAGACGAACTGCCCGCGGAGAACGTGGCGGCGCCGTTCAGCAGGCTGACGTCACCGGCAGTTCGGCCTGCTCCGATGAGCGGAGAACACACCGCGGAAATCTGCACCGAGGTGCTCGGCCTGACGATCAGGCAAGTCGACGACCTCATCGAAAAGCGCGTGCTCCACGATGCCCACCCCCGAGCTGCCGAGGATTCGACGTGACCGAGTGCCAGTGCCTCTGCCTGCCCTCCGGTCACGCGGCGAGCCGGACCGGCGCCTGAGTGCCACCGTCCGGCGGCTGTGTGTCGAGCCAAGCCAGAAACCGCGTGAGGTAATCGAAGGTGCGCCTCACCGTGCTGGTTGCGGGACGGCGCTCGTCCGGCGGCAGCTGTCCGGACAGCAGGGCGTGGCAGAGCTGCTTGGCGATGTCGCAATAGGACGGTGGGACACGGGTGAAGTCGAGGCGGACCCGTCCGACGTGGTGCTGCAGGATCGCCGGTCCGAGATCCCAGATCCGGTCCGTGAACCGCGATGTCGTCTCGACGGAGACCCCGGGGCGCAACGCGCGGCCGGCAAGCACGAACAGGTCATCCGCCGGGGAGCCGACGACGCGGGCGGTCGAGGTCACGGGTGCTCCCACGGGTCTTCGACCAGGTCCAGCCAGGTGGCTGGGCCGGCGCGGCCGCGGGCGTGCTCGACTTCGGCCGGGGTGAACTTGGGCAGGACGTGATGGTGGATCGCGGCCCTGGCCTGCCCGTAGCGTGTCCACCATCGATCCGTCGCCTCGACGGCACGGCGCTGGTCCAAGGCACGACGGAGGACACATCGGTATTCACGTCGATCAAGCCCTCGTAGACCGGACCAGTCACCGGCGCCGACGCGTACGTGCTCACCAAAGCCTGTCCGCGACGACCCAATCCGGCCTGATCTGCCGAGCTGGATCCAAGTCCGGTCGTCTGGACGACGCGCTCGGGGGAACCGGATCGGTGACGATGCGTTCCCCAGTCGGCTGGCCTTCGCGTCCGCCGGTTGGTCTCCTCAGTTTCCCGAGTGAACCAGCCCGGCCCACACCAACGGCAGGTTCGGAGCCATCCGCCGGGTGGCGAGCGTAGCGCCGTGCACCGCGGCCGCGGGTGTGCCCTCGGCGGTCAGGAGGGTCTCGTACACCGTCGCCGTCAGGTCGCTCATGACGGTGTCGTAGACCTGCCACAACGTGCCAATCACGTGGGTGTAGCCGGCCAGCTGGCAGGCACTGGCCAGGTGAATCGCTTCGTCAGCAAGTTCGCCGCTGGTTCGCGCGGTGTCGCACGCGGCCAGGACCGCCAGTTCGGCGTTCTCGATGCGGAGTTCCATGATGTCCCGTACCGGCAGCGCGCGGTCGTACAACACCAGCTCGTTGCGGGACGGTGAAGCCGCGTCCGTCCGGCCGTGGCAGGCGAAGTGCACCCAGGTCGCGGCCGGCAACTCGGCCAGCACCCGGTCCCGGGTGGCGTCGCCGTCGGCGAGCAGCCGGTGATTCGGGATCTTCGCGGCCAGAGCCTCCCCTTCCCGTCGCGCCCCGGCCAAAGCCTCCGTGTCGGCGTTCGCGGTCCGGCCGACGGCCACCACCAGCAGGCGCGGATCCGGACGTCCGGTCCGGGGCCGCACGCGGGCACGGGCGTGCGCCAGTGCACGGGCCGTCGGTGTGTACGACGAAGTCGCCCGGTCGAGCACCGCTCGTCCGCTGCCGTCGTGGTGTCCCGCCGCGTGCAGCGGTAGCAGGCCAAGGAGCCCACCGGGGACCCACCAGATCCGGGGAGGTTCACCGACGGCCGGAACGTCGAGGCCGAGCGCCCGCAACACCGGCTCGGTCACGTTCTCCCACAACCAGACCAGGATCGGCACCACGGCCCGGTTCGCTTCCCGGCGATCGGCTCCGGGTCGCTGAGCCGCGGCCAGCGCCCGTGCCTGCTCGGCCACCGCCGCGCGTGAACAGGTCGGCAGCGGCTGCACCACGACGCCGTCCGCGGTCAGGATCAGCGCATCAGACCGGTGGTCGCTGACGTTCAGCAGCACGATCGGACCGGCTGCGGCTTCCGCGCACAGCGCGTCGAGCGATGGCGGTCGCAGGAACCGCTGCAGGCCCGGCAACTCTCGGATGCGGTCGAGCACCTCGTCGAGCTCGGCGGCGGCGCGCCGGCGGCGTTCGCTGTCTTCGTCATCGGTGCCGAGAGTGGTCGTCAAGGTGGTGAACCGGGCGGCCAGCTCCGGATCGCGTTCGCGCAGTTCGGTCAGGTCGCTGCGCGCGTCGAACGCTTGGGTCAGCAGTACGCCTCGCCCCAATTCCAGCAGAGCGACGGCGTCGTCGGGGTGACCGGCGGAGATGGCCCAGGCTGCCGCGTCGGCTGCGAGGCCGCTCGTCCGCCGGAGCCAGTGTTCGGCGTCCTCGCGCGCCAGCGCCCGGCCGGCCAGCAGCGGCAGCAGCCGGACGGCATCGGCGTAGCCGCGCGCAGCCTGCTGAGTCCGGCCGACTCGCGCCGCAAGTCCGGCGAGCGAGTCGGCGGCCGCGATCCGCTGGTAAAAGCTCGAACCGGGCACCACCCCCGCGTTGTCATAAACGTTCAGCGCTTCGTCCAGGACATCCACGTCGCCGGCCAGATACGCCAGCCTCAGTGCGTTGCCCAACGTCATCATCATTCGTGCCCCGGGTGATCCGCCCGCCGCGATCGCCGTGCGGGCCAGCGCGAGAGCTTCGTCCAGCTGCGCTCGATCGTGGCTGCGTTCGTAGGCCGATTGAAGGATGTCGCTGAGTTTCGCCAGCCATCGCCGCCGGTCGGCGTGACCGTCCGGGGTGGCGGCGACCGCGGCACGAGCGCGGTTCATCGCCTCGCCGAGCAGGTCCAGCTCACCGGTACGGTCATAGCGCGCCATCAACGCCCCGGCCAGGTTGCTCTGCCGCGTCGCCAGTTCGGGGTGGGCCTGCGGAGTCGCCGCGACCGCGGCTCGATGGGTCTCGATGGCCTCGCTCAATACGACATCGGCGTCGGGGCTGCCGAGCCGGCTGGCCCAGCCCACTAGGAGCGCGCCCAGATTCGCGAGGCCGGTCCCGAGACGGGGCGATCCGGCGGCCAGCGTCGCCATCGCGGCGCGCTGAGTACGCACCGCCTCCGCGAAAGCGTCGAGTTCTCCGGTGCGCACCGCCCACGCGTCCAGGGCGACGGCGAGGGCGAACAAGCCGAGCGACCGGTCGGCCGCGCCGTCCCCGGTGACGGCGACCGTGGTCCGCGCCACCGAGACCGCCTCCTCCAGCGCGGCGATGTCGTTGAGGACCCGGTACCGGGAAAGCAGCGCGGTGCTGAGGTTGGCCAGGTGCATCGCCCGCTTGGGATGGTTCCCGGCAACGGCTTCCCGCAACAGCGAAACCGCCTCGTCGATCACCTCGGACCGGCCAGTGAGAGCGAACAGTTCGGCCAGGCTGCCCCCCAGGTTGGACAGCCGGACGGGACGCTCGGGATGCCTTGGTGAGGTGGCCGCGAGCGCTGACCGGCCGTAGCGGATCCCCTCGTCCAGATCGGCCCGGTCTCCCCCGTGGGTGTATCGGTCGAGCAACCTGCCACACCGGTCGGCGGCCAGGGACGCCGCATCGGGTCCGGCGGGTTTCTCGTCCTCCGTCTGTGAGGGCGGTAGACCGAAGACGCGGGTCCGCGTGCGCGCCGCGGCCCGTGCGTCGGCCAGGTAGCTGTGGTGCGCCGGATCGCTGCGGGGAACCGCCGCGGCGGCGGCTCGGTAGGTGTCGATCAGCTCGTCGAGCGGCTCGAGCTCGCCCGTGCGCTCGAACACCGTCTTCAGGGCTTCGGCCAGGTTCGCCAGCCGTCGGACGAGGGCGGGGTGGCCCCGGACGGTTTGGCTGACCGCGGCCCGGCCGGCCCTGACCGCCGCGACCCCCGCCTCCAAATCGCCGGTGACGACCAGGAGGTCCTTGCCGTGAACGGAAAGGTCGCTGCAGACAGCGGCGTACATCCGGTGATCCCGCGGCAGCTCCGTGGTCGCGGCCTGTTCGTGGGCGAACGCGTCTTCGAGCGCTCGGACGTCCCCGTCACGGCTGAACCGGTTGCCGAGGCTGATGCCCAGGTTGAATCGGTGCTCGCCGCGCTCCACCGGGTCGGTCGCGGCCGCCACCGCCGCTCGCCCTGCTTCGATCGCCCGGTCCAGGGCGCGAGGGGCGTCGCCGTGTTCGGCGCGGGTGGCCCACAGAATGCCGAGGTTGCCGAGAAGGCGCGAGCGGTCACCGGCTTCGGTCTCCCGGCCCTTGAGTGCCTCCTTGACGGCCGCGATCGCTTCGTCGAGTGGTGTCACCGAACCGGTCTGCTCGAACCGCGTGCGCAGCAGACCGCCCAAGTTCATCAGCAGGCTGATCCGGTCAGGATCGTGAGCGGGAAGGACCTCGATGGCCGCCCGGTGAGCGGTCACGGCTTCCTCGACCGCACCGGCCGTGACAGCCATGCGCGCCACCGACAAGGCATCGAAGGCGCGCCGGACGAGGGCGTCGACACGCTCGGGATCCGCCGGGGAACGGCGGCGAAACACGCGCATGCCGTACCTCCTCAGTCTTCGCCGGTCTCGCCGGCCGGCGGGGACGCGGCTCCGGGCCCGGTCGGCGGTTCCTTCGGTTCTTCGTCGTCGCCGCGAGGCGTGAATCCGCGCTCTGCCGAACGGCCGGCGAGGAAGTCACGCTCGAAGGGGGTCAGTGGGTTCGGTTCGGTCATCGGTCGCCTCTCCGGTCGGTGGTTCCAGCAGTTCGAGCACGTCGATGTCCTGGGCCCGCAGAAGAAGCCCGGCTGTTCCGTCCACCCGGCCGGCGAAGCTGCCGTCCCGGTTCATCCGCCACGCGGCTTGCAGGAACAGCTCGCCCGGTTGCGGAAAGGACGTCGCGTACGAGTGGACGCCGTACCAGCCCCCGGCCCACGTGCCGTCCTTGAACCGCACGCGCACGAAACACGGCCCCCGGTCGCGGAAGGCGTGGTCCCACGCGGTCGGTGTGCGCCGGAACCGGGTCCGGGCCCGGCGGCGCCGCACCACCGAGACGGCGGCCGCCGCGGCCGCGGGGACCACGACGAACAGCAGCAGGCCCGTGACTCCCGCTGTCCGCGGCGAACGGAGGAACGCGCCGTCGGCGCCGAGGCGGACCAGCTCGGGCCCGGCCACCACGAGGTACACCGCGTCCAAGGCCACCGAAGCGGTCAGGGCCCGCAGGACCCGCTCGCCCAGGTCGCGTTCTCCCGGCACCGGGCCGCGCCACCGTTCCCGGAGGAACTGGTATGTCACCCCGGGCAGCACGAACAGCACGACCAGCAGGACCTGTACCCAGGTCGATGGCGCCTGGCCCACTTGTCTCCTTCCGCCCGGCGGAACCGCCGGGATCAGGCCTGCCGGTCACGAGCAGTTGTGCGTGCCGGCTGTCGCCGAGCCCAGTACGACGTCGAGACCGGTGACCGCCGTCAGGTGTATCGCGCGAACGGTGATGCCCCGGTCGGCCGTCGGATCAGGGACCTGCTCGTCGACGACGAGCCGGGCGACACCGAGGTCGACCGTGAAACCGGGAACCGGCGGAACGCGAATCGGTGTGCCGCCGACGGTCACGGCGACCGTGGCCGAGCCGCCGGCCGCGGCACACGTGGCGATCGCCGTGGCGGTGATCCCGGTGAAGCCGAGGGTGGGCAGGCCGGGCAGGCCGAGCGTGACGTCCGCCGCGGTCGCGCTTGCGGTCGCTGTTCCGGGTGCGAGGGTCGTCGCGAAACGGGCGCACAGGGCGTCGGCCCGGATGAGTGCGAGCACCACGGCTTCCGCGATGCACGGCGGGGCGTTCTCGGTCGCCGTGGCGGTGCGGACCGATCCGGTGTCGGGCGCCGGGCCGTAGCGGATCGGGACCAGGGGCAGCGGCACGTCGGCGGCGAGCCCGAAAGCTCTGCCGGTGTAGTACTGCAGGCGCACGCTCGCAGTCGCCTGGGAAGGCAGATAGTAGGCGTCGCCGGCGAAAGCGGCCTCGACCGGCACGGTGGCGGACGTCGTCAGCGGCTGCCCGGTGACCGTGACGGTGCACGTGGCGATCCCGTCGGCGGCCGTGGTGCCGGAGCAGCTTTGCCGGGTCGTGCCGCTGCCGAGGGCCAGGGTGACCGTCCGGCCGGCGACCGCGGTTCCGTCGTCGGCCTTCAGTGAGCCGCTCAGCCGGGTGGGTTCGCCGTTGGCGACGTGGGCGGGGCCGGTGTAGGCGAGCACGGTCGGCTCGCGCGTGACGGTGAACGGCACGACGAGCCGGGCCGGGGTGTGCCAGGCGTCGCCGGCGAACTCGATCACCAGGTCGGTGGCGCCGGGAACCTGGTTCGGCGTGAGGACGCAGGACCCGGCCCCGTCGTCGCCGGTTGTAGCGATGCAGCTCGGGCCGTCGCCGAGCGTGAAGCGCATTGGGACGCCGGTGACCGCGCTCGTGTCCGACGTCAGCGTCGCGGACGCGGAGAACGCGTCGTGGTAGGCGGCTGTGACCGGCCCGGTATAGGTGATCGACGGCGCGGACGGCACCGGGTCGCCAGCACCGCCTCCGCCGGTGTCGCAGGTGTCGCCGTGCCAGTCGCGGGCGTCCTCCCACTCCGGCAGCCACTGCAGGTGGTCGCTGGCGATGTAGTCGACGTCGCACCGTTTCGCCGCGTCCGCCATGCCGTACAGGTGGTCCCAGGCGGCGATGCGCTCCGAAGACGCGGTGGGCGTCGACGGATCACCCGGGTGCGGCTGGTCCGTCGGGTCCCGGGAACCCGGGTGCCGGTGGGGGCAGTCGGGCTCGCCGTAGACGCGTGTCAGGAACCCGCCCCGGTGTGCGCTCTCCATGGACGTCTTCGCGCCGTCGATCCCGGCCGGGTCGTACCAGCACGTGCTTCCGTCGCCGGGATCGGTGTCGGTCCAGCCGTAGCTGATCACCGGCGTGACCTCCGGCCCCCAGGCGCGGCCGGGCGTGGCGGCCACGTCGCAGGAGTGGCCGTCCAGGGTGGCGATGCGCAGGCCGGGCCCGTACCGGACGGCGTAGTCGACCGAGCCGGCCGCGCTCCCGCAGCCGGAGGGCTGCGTGCCGTCGGGAAAGTCGTTGTTGTGCCCACCCGTCAGCACGACGGTGACCGCGCCCGGCGCGCGCACGCCGTCCACCCGCTGGGTGAAAAGCCGTCCGGCACCGCGGTAGTCCTGCTGGTAGCGCTGCAGGAGAGCTTCGATCGCCTGGTAGGCGGTGTACGGTCGCCCGGCCGCGCTGTCCTTGATCTCGACGAACAGGAAGAACCGCCCGTCGTAGCCCGGATAGACGTGGCCGCCGTTGTCGGCGACCTGCTGAGCGAGCGGCCCGAGATAGGTGGCCGCCAGCTCTCGCTTAGTGATCTCCCGTTTCGGCGAACTGTCGTCGTAGCACGTTCCGCCGGAGAGCTCGTGGCAGAGCACCAGGTGCTCGCCCTCGAGGAAGACGTCTGCTTCCACGCTGGTGAACCCGTGGCTCAGCGCACCGGCCAGCGGCGGGTTGTTGAGGTAGTCGTTGTGTGCGTGGGCGTGCTCGTAGATCCTGCTCGGCGCCGCCGTCACCGCTGCGGCGGTCACCGCGGGCGCGACGGCCGGCGCCGCCATGGTCGCCCCGGCCAGGACAGCCGTCGCCAGTGCGGCCTTCGCCGCGACATGCCAGTACCCCATTCCCGATCCCCCTCGGTCCGCGTCGTGATCAGCTTGGCCGCAGCCGGCTCGCCGGCCAAGGGCGCACCGGGCATCCCGGCCCATCCCAGGGCGCTGACCAGCCGGGACGCGGCCGAACCCGGGATGCGCTCACCAGAAGTCGGTGCACGCGTTGCGCGCGAACCCGGCGCGGTAGTGCAGGACGTCGGCACAGGCCCGGAACCGCAGGCTCGGGTCCAGCGGGTGCGCGCGAGTGACCGCCGAAGCACCGGTGGCGAGGAACGGGCCGCACTGCGTCCAGGTGCGGCCGTCGTTGTCGCTGAAGTCGAGCCAGACGCGGTCGCCGTAATTGGCTCCGGTCAAGTGGGCCCAGACGAGCTCGGTGCCGTTCGCCGTCCCCTGTTCCAGCGCGACGGCCGGCGCGTGGTCGGTCGCGGCGGGCAGCGCGGGTTTCTCCACCGCCTGCCCCGCGTCGGCCGGCCACGGCCAGCTCGCGCACGCCTGGTCCTGGGTCGTCGGTTTCGCGACGATCACCGTCGGGAACCAGCGAGCCCCGGCCAGGACGCCCGCGCCACCGGCGAGCACCGCCGTCACGACCACGACCCCTGCCATCGCCCAGCGCGGGTGCCTCGACCGCCACGAGCCCGGCCGGTCACCCGGCAGCTCGGACGGGGCTTCCTTGCCACGGGCGCCCGCACGCTCCCAGAGACTTTCCAATGCCTGAGGATCTTCGCCGACTTCTTCGCAGAGCGATTCCACGACCGGCCACGGCGGCACCGTCGTACCGGCGAGATAGCGCGACAACGAAGAATCGCTGGCGTGCACGGTCACTTCGAGTTGTTTGAGGCTTTTGCCCGATCGCACCTGCAATGCCCGGAGTCGTTCGCCCAGTTGTTCACGCGCCGACGTCGTCGAGTTCCGCGGATCCATTTCCCACCCTCGCCAGAACGAGGGTCCACTCTCGCACCATCCGCCCGGACCGGTGCATCCGCCATCCGGGCAGTCCCGGCACCCGTCCGGGCGACGGGCCTTCTCCGCCCGCCGCCCGGCCGACGCCTAGGACTCCCTGCAGACCTGGACGCCGTAGGTGTTCGAATACGGGTTCACCTCACCGAGCTTCCATGCCGTCGATGTGAACTGGACGTACCACCCGTACCGGTGGGTCTCCGGGTTGAGGTACTGACCGTCGAACTCGGCCTGTGTGCCGGTGTACTGGTTGTTGTTGTAGGAAGCGATGCGCGACAGGCCGATGGTCCGGACGTCCCAGAACACGCAACGCAAGAAGTCCGCACGGTGCCCGTAGCCGTAGGTTTCGTCCCAGGCACACAGGTGCCCGTAGCTGCACGGCATGTAGTCGGCGGTGCTGCCCGGCGACGACACGGTGACGACGGCGGCCCCGTCGTCCCAGGACACCTGGTTCGGACTGATCTGCCGGCCACCGGGCCGACCGTGGAGCATCCGGTCGATCTCGTGCTGCAGGCCCGGTTCCCCGGACGGCACCGTGGCCGCGGTCGCCGTGGCCGGGACGAAGACAGCCGCGAGACCGAGAGCGATCGCGGCGAGCAAGCGTTTGCGTTCCATGATTCCTCCCTCGAACGAACTGCGAAACGCAACCGAGTCTGGCGGGAAAACCGGCCCCGGTGGCGCGATCCCGTCGTCCCCGGGACATCCCCGGGACGACGACCGCAGCCGATCAGGGAACCGGGACGGCTCGCGGGTCGCGATCCCAAGCAGGGATGCCTTGGCGAAGTCGGATTTGCGTGGGTGTCGGGCACATCGGCGTGCCCGACACCACCGGGAATCAGTTACCTACTCGGGCAGTGGTTCGTGCCCAATGATCTTCTCGCCGACCGCAGCCGAAGTCCGCACGGCGTGATAGCCGTAGTCCCGCATGTCTTGCTCGTACATCCCGATGGCCTCGACGACGGCTTCCTCACCGCGCCAGGCCGCAACCAGCCGCTCGCCGAGCGTGCGAGCTTCGCGAAGCGCAGTATTCGCCCCAATCCCCAGCGCAGGACTCATGACGTGGATGGCGTCGCCCATGACTGTGACACGGGACGGCTCCCAGGCGGTGGCCGGGAGGCAGCTTCGCAACCCGAGCGCCTGCACCGTGGCGGTGTCCCGCAACTGGACCGTCTCGACCAACGCGGTGTGCCATGTGCTCAACCGGCGCAGGACATACGCCTTGAGGGTGTCCGCAATCGGCCTCGTCGACGACCTGAACGCGGTTCGCTCCGACCACCTGATCCCTCCATGTCGCGCGCCGAGCCGAAGATGCACAGCGCGTTTCGCAGCGACGGACACCTCTTGCCACTAGTGACGCTGAGCCTTGTGGCAGACAAGCGTTCTCGATACTCCATCCGGGTTCTCTTCTTGCCGAAATCGAGAAATATCTTCCACGAAGCAGAAAGGATCACTTCGTATTCATAACAATCACTGCGCAACCGGGGGATTGCTCGTTGAAATCTTGACTTTGCCGCAATAGACTACTTACCATGGCCAGGGAATCGCCTTAAGTGCAGGCCTTCCAAAAGAAAAGAATCAGACTTGGCGATAACTGTGCCCTTTTTTTTCTCCGCTTATTGAGCAATACTCAATGAGCGTTGAGACGTGTATTCTTCAGGCAGCATCAAGCATCAAGCCGTAATGATCGTTTCACAATTGCTCGGAGCCGCCCCCGCGCATCCGGATCCGGCGCAGGGTCGTCGACCTTGTATCACAAGGCCACCTGCGCCGAGTAAGGGGAAAGTCATGACTGGCATGAATGCGAACGAGGGCCGTAAGTGTTTCTGGGTTCAATTGGCGGGACTCCTTGAGAGTCTCGCGCTACTCTTAGAGATGGCAGCCTCGGCCGACTATCTCGACGACGGCAACAGCCTGACGGCAAAGACTGCCAGGCTTGTAGCAATCGGACTCCGGATGGCTGCCAAGCTGGCACATCGGTAATCCTCGTTGAACATCCATAAGTGGCGGCCGGCGTCATAACCACCGGCCGCCACCTCGGTTAGCGCCGCGATCCTACGCGATCGACAAAAATGATCCAGTGTAGATTTCCAGGCAGGTAAAAGAGCAGACCTCTAGAAATGAAGGTCCGATCGCGTTCCCGAGCGAACCCTGACATTGCCCAGCTGGTGCAGCGTCCGGGGGCGCGACCAGCCGAGCGTTTCGGTCGGCGACAGGCCGTTGGCGTGCACACCGAGCAGCATCGGAACCTGGCCAATCTTGATTCCTTGCTCGACCAGGTAGGCAGCAGCCAGGTACTCCAGGGAACGCTGGGTCCAGCACGCTCCGACCACCGCGCCGCAGTAGAGACTCGTACTCATCGCCCATCCTGCCGCAGCCGGAGCGAGGCCGGAGCGGATTGAGCTGCAGCTCGACGGCACCGTCGTCTCTACCGCGACCGTCAGCTGTTGTCCGGCATGCCGGACCGCGAGCCTCGACTACGTCCACGTCGTCGCCGGGTACCG
Organism: Amycolatopsis stemonae; assembly: GCF_054781455.1. Classification (NCBI taxonomy): domain Bacteria; kingdom Bacillati; phylum Actinomycetota; class Actinomycetes; order Pseudonocardiales; family Pseudonocardiaceae; genus Amycolatopsis; species Amycolatopsis stemonae. The sequence continues at coordinate 93,639 of NZ_BAAGUJ010000003.1, forward strand.
GCGGCTCGGCTATGGCCGTACCCTCGTCGCCGCGGCCCACGCAGGGGCGCCCCGGTACCGGTGGACCGCGCCGCTGCCCGACGGCGTCGTCGCGCGGGCCTTCCGCTCACGCATCCCTTACCCACCTGCCAGACCGTCGTTCGTCCACCGACAACCCGACACCACCGCGCGATAACCACCTCGCAGACCTTTGCGGGAAGCAGGTTCCAACGTTCCCGGGCGACCGGGTTCACGATCGTCGGCGGGCATGGGCTGTTGGTGGCTCGTCGGCCAGCAGAGCCGCCGCCACTGCCGAGTCGGTGACCACCGACGTCACCGCGCGGCCGCGCAGCACCGATCGCAGCGCTTCGGTCTTCGCCTCGCCGCCCGCCACCGCGATCACCTCCGGGATGCGCTCGAGCTCCGCGTACGGAATCGCCATCGTCCGCTGCGTGAACGCCGTGGCCACCGGATTGCCTTGCGCGTCAAAGGGAATCGAGCAGCTTTCGCTGACGATCTCCAGCCCGTCCAGCTCGGCGCGGTCCTGATCGGTCAGGATGTCGTACACCTGCGAACCGCCGGGGGTCCAGCTGCCGACCGCCACCGCCGCCACCGTGATCGCCGGCCAGCGCGTCACCGCCGCCTGGATGCCCGGCTGGCGGCGCAGCGCGACCAGCGACTGGCGGTCGGAGAGCACCAGCGGCGCGTAGATCGGGTGGTGCGGCCCGCGCGTCACCGAGGTCAGCTGGCGGATCAGGTCGACCGAACTGGCCTGGACGGCGCCCGCGATGCCCGTCATCTGCACGATCGGGCACGGCGGGAGCCCCTTGACCTGCCGCGCCATCGCGTCCAGGGTCCGACCCCAGGCCACGCCGAGCACGTCGTCCTCGGTGAGGATCTCGGCGAGCAGGTCGGCGGCCGCGCGGCCGAGCGCGTCCCGCAGCGCCGGGGTGTCGGCGAACGGACCGGACACCACCAAGGCGTTGTGCAGCCGGTAGTGGCGGCGTAGCCGGTCGGACAGGTCGGTGTCCACCGCGGCGCCGCCGTTGATCTCGATGCGGACGATGCCCTCGGCCACGCAGGCGTCGAGGATCCGGGCCACCTTGTACCGGGAAATGCCGTGGTAGTCGGCGATCTCCGTCTTGGGCATGTTGTCCAGGTAGTACTGCCGGGCGATCGTCGTCGCCTGGATGAGCTCTGCCGGCCCCATTCGGCCCCCTCTGCCTTCGCGTGCCCTCACCCTAGCCACCTGGCGCCCATATGGGCACCCCCTTTGACAGATGGGCAGGCACGAGCTGTCATGTTTCCCACCACAACACAGTGCCCACATGGGCGGCCAATTTGGCACATGGGCACGAGATCCCCCAACGAAGGAGGAGGAGTGGAAACCGCTGACAAGTACGTCGTGCAGGCCAGGGGCATCCGCAAGGCGTTCGGCCACGTCGAGGCCCTGCGCGGCGTGGACTTCGAGGCCAAGGCCGGCGAAGTCACCGCGCTGATCGGGGACAACGGGGCCGGCAAGAGCTCACTGGTCAAGGTGCTGTCCGGCGTCTACATCCCCGACGACGGCGAACTGCTGATCGACGAGCGGCCGGTCCGGCTCACCTCCCCGGCCGACCTGCGCGAACACGGCATCGAGACCGTCTACCAAGACCTCGCGCTCGCGACCGACCTCACGCCCTACGAGAACGTGTTCATGGGCCGCGAGATCTTCCGCCGCGGTGCGCTGGCCCCACTGCGCCTGGTGGACCGCGGTGCGATGCGCACCAAAGCGGAAGAGACCTTCCGGAGCCTCGACGTCAAGATCAAGGACCTCGGCTCGCCGGTCGCGTCCCTCTCCGGCGGCCAGCAACAGAGCGTCGCGATCGCCCGGGCCGCCATGTGGGCGAAGCACCTGGTGATGATGGACGAGCCGACCGCCGCGCTCGGCGTCGCCCAGACGCGCAGCGTGCTCCAGCTCATCCGCCGCGTCGCCGACCAGGGCATCGCCGTGATCCTGATCAGCCACAACATGCCCGACGTGCTCTCGGTGGCCGACTCCATCCAGGTGCTGCGCCTGGGGCAGCGGGTCGCCACGTTCACCCGCGGGGAAGCCGAAGTCCCCGACCTCGTCCAGGCGATGACCAGCGGAACCCCCGCGGAGGCGAAGGCGTCATGACCGTCCAGAACACCACTTCCGTCGGCGCCACCATCTCCCGGGTGACCGGGGACGCCGGCGCCACGCGCGCCCCATCGCTGGTCAAGCGGCTGCTGCGCCGCCCGAGCATGGGCATGGTCGTGATCCTGCTCGTGCTGGTCGCGATCTTCTCCTTCATGCGGCCCGACGCCTTCCTCGGCGCCTACAACTTCCGCAGCATCGCCCTCGCCGCGGCGGTCGTCGGCGTGATGGCCATCGGCCAGACCTTCGTGCTCGCCACCGGAGGCATCGACCTCTCGGTGGGTTCGGTGCTCGTCTTCGGCACGGTGATCTCGGCCAAGGTGATGGCCGGGCTGGGCGGCCAGACCGGCGGCTGGGGCACCGTGCTCGCCGGCACCGTCGTCTGCGTCGCGGCCACCGCGTTCTGGGGCCTGGTCAACGGCCTCATCGTGGCGGTGCTGCGGGTGCCGCCGCTGATCGCCACGCTCGGCTCGCTCGGGATGGCGCTGGGCGCGGCCCAGATCGTCAGCAACGGCCTCGACATCCGCTCGGTCCCCCAGGTGCTCAGCCACGACATCGGCTCGGAGAACTTCGCCGGAGTGCCGGTGCTGGTGATCATCGCGCTGGTCGTCGCCGCGATCTCCGGGCTGGTCATGTGGCAGACCGGGTTCGGCGTGCACACCAAGGCCATCGGCTCCAACCCCGAAGGCGCGCTGCGCTCCGGGCTGAACGTCCGCCGCCACCTCGTGATCGTCTACACGATCAGCGGCGCACTGGCCGGCGTCGCCGGGATCATGAGCCTCGCCGAGTTCTCCACGACGACGATCGGCGGGCACACCGCCGACAACCTGACCACGATCGCCGGTGCCGTCCTCGGCGGCACCAGCCTCTTCGGCGGCATCGCGACGATGTTCGGCACCGTGATCGGCATCCTCGTCCCGGTCACCCTCTCGGCCGGCTTCGTCATCGTCGGTGTCCAGCCGTTCTGGCAGACCTTCGCGGTCGGCGCGGTGCTCGTCGCCGCCGTCTTCCTCGACCAGCTGCGCCGCGGCGCCCAGAACCGGCGCTAGAACAAGGAGAACCCATGTCCCCCACCACCTCGCGCACCGGTACGCTCGCTGCGGCGGCCGTCCTCGCCCTCGGACTCACCGCCTGCAGCAACAGCGCCGACGTCGCGTCCGGCGGTACCAACGCCAAGCCGGTCAGCCGCGTCGCTCTTATCGGCGGCGTTCTCAACAGCCCCTTCTATTCGGCGATCGACTGCGGCGCCAAGACCCAGGCGAAGAAGCTCGGCATCGACTACAGCTACGCGGCCCCGCCGACCTTCGACGCCGCCGCGCAGCAGCCGGTGCTCACTTCGGTCATCGCGCAGCAGCCGCAAGCGATCCTGATCGCCCCGACCGACCGGACCGCGATGGCCGCGCCGATGCACCAGGCCAAGGCCGCCGGGATCAACCTCATTACCGTCGACACCCAGCTCGACGACACCGCCGACCTCTCGAGCCAGGTCAACAGCGACAACGTCGCCGGCGGCGCGCTCGGCGCGGACACGATGGCGAAGCTCATCGGCGGCAAGGGCAAGGTCGTCGTGCTCAGCGAGCCGCCGGGCAGCAGCACCGACGACCAGCGCGTCCATGGCTTCGTCGACCGGATGAAGCAGAAGTACCCGGACATCCAGGTCCTGCCCACCCAGTTCGCCGACCACTCCGCACAGGAGACGGCGTCCAAGGTGTCGGCGATCCTGGCAGCCAACCCGGACCTCACCGGCGTCTTCGCGGTCGACAACTTCACCGGCGACGGCGCGCCGATCGGCGTCCGCAACGCCAACGCCCGTTCGAAGGTGAAGATCGTCGCGTTCGACGCCCAGCCGAGCCAGGTCGACGGGCTCAAGGCCGGCGACATCGACGCGATCATCTCGCAGAACCCGTACGACATGGGCGTGCAAGGTGTCGACTACGCGGTCGCGCTCGGCAAGGGCGAGCAGGTGCCGGCGAAGAAGATCACCGGCCTGCTGGCCATCACGAAGGACAATGTGGGGTCTCCGGAAGCCGAGCCCTACATCTACAAGTCCTGCTGACACCCGGGCGGGGCGGCCCCCTGACCGCCCCGCCCCCACACAACGAAGGAGGTCCGCCGTGCCTGTCGTCGCCGGCGTCGACAGCTCGACCCAGTCGTGCAAGGTCGAGCTGCGGGACGCGGAAGAGGGCCGGCTGCTGGGCACCGGCTCCGCACCGCACCCGCCCGCGTTCGCCCCGTGCAGCGAACAGCACCCGGCGGACTGGTGGAACGCCTTCGAGCACGCCCTCGACGAGGCGATCGCGGCCGCCGGGATCGCCCGCACCGACGTGGCGGCGATCTCCGTCGCCGCGCAGTGCCACGGCCTCGTCGCCCTCGACGCCGGCGACGCCGTCCTGCGCGCGGCCAAGCTTTGGAACGACACCACCAGCGCCCCGCAGCTGGACCGGCTGCGGGAGCGGATCGGTGCCGAAGCCTGGATCAAGACGGTCGGCTCGCTGCCGACGGCCGCCTTCACCCTCGGCAAGCTCGCCTGGTTCGCCGAGCGGGAGCCGGCCGCGTTCGCCCGGCTCGCCCGGATCTGCCTGCCGCACGACTGGCTGACGCTGCGGCTGTCCGGACGGCACGTCACCGACCGCTCGGAAGCGTCGGGCACCGGCTACTGGAGTGCGGCCGAACACCGCTACCTGCCCGAGTACCTGTCGCTCGTCGACCCGGACCGCGACTGGGCGCCGCTGCTGCCCGAGGTGCTCGGCCCGGACGAGCCCGCCGGCCCGCTGACCGCCCGGGACCTGGGCCTGCGCGCGGACGCGGTGGTCGGACCGGGTGGCGGCGACCAGCACGCGGCCGCGCTCGGCCTCGCCGTCGAACCCGGCGACGTCGTCTACACGATCGCGACCTCCGGCGTCGTCTTCACCACCGCACCCGAGCCGGTCTTCGACCTCACCGGCATCGTCGACGGCGTCGCCGACTGCGCCGGCGGCTACCTGCCGCTGGTGTCCACCCTCAACGCCGCTCGCGTCACCGACTGGGCCGCGGGCATCCTCGGCGTCGGCCACGACGAGCTGGCCCGGCTCGCGCTGGCCGCGGACCCGCTGCGCTCCCCCGTGCTCGCCGCGTTCCTCGACGGCGAACGCAAGCCCGACCGCCCCGGCGCGAGCGGCCTGCTCGCCGGGATCACGTCGTCCACGACTCGTGAAGAACTCGCCCGCGCCGCCCACGACGGTGTCCTGCTCGGCCTGCTGCGCGGCGAAGCCCACATGAACGCCGCCGGAGTCGCGACCGGCGGGCGGGTGCTGATCACCGGCGGCGGTGCCCGCTCCGCGGCCTACCGGCAGCTGCTCGCCGACCTCACCGGCCGGGAGGTCCGCGTCGCCGACGCCGACGAGGCCACCGCCCGCGGCGCCGCGGTCCAGGCCGCGGCCGTGCTCACCGGCACCGGGGTCGAAGACGTCCGCCGGGCGTGGGCGCCCCGCACCGAGGTCGTCGCCACGCCGCGGCCCGGAACGGACGGCCTGCGCGAAAGGCTGCTCGACCGTTACGCCACCGTCGCGGACTGGACCGGATTCGACGGGCGGGCCCGCCGATGATCGCGCTGAACACCGAGCTGGTCCACCGGATCCAGCACAGCGGTGCCGAACTCGCCGCAAGCCTCTACGCCGCCCCACCCGGCGACCGGCCCGCGCTCGCGGACCTGCTGACCGAACAGAAGATCCGCGTCCACGCCGACCTCTTCGCCGACCCGGACGCCGGAGTCGACCCGGGCCTGATCGCCAGGCTCGCCGACCGCGGCGCCCTGCTCGACGTCCACCTGCTCACCGCCGGGGCCGTGCCCGCGCTGGACGCCGCCTGCCTCCCCGGGGTCGCGCGGGTGACGTTCCCGTTCGAGGACGTCGCCGACCCGGCAGGCGTCGCGACCCGGATCCGGGCCGCGGGCGCCTCCCCCTGGCTGGCGATCTCGCCCGGCACCGGCCTGGCCGCCTGTACGGCGGCGATGTCCCAGGTGGACGGCCTGCTCGTGATGCTGCTCGAACCGGGCACCCGCGGCGAGGCGGATCCCGCGCAGCTGGAGAAGGTTCGCCGGGCGAGCGCCACCCTGCCGGTCGGCGTGGACGGCGGTGTCGGCGAGGACAACCTCGACGCCGTCCTCGCCGCAGGCGCCACGTACGTAGTCATCGGGCGGCGGCTGCTCGCCACGCCCCCACCCACGAAGGAGGAACGCCGATGAACACGGACATCCCCCGCACCATGCGTGCCTCGGTCCTGGCCGCCAAGGCCGAGATCAGGCTCGACGAACGCCCGGTCCCCGTTCCCGCGCACGACGAGGTCCTGATCAAGGTCGCCTCGGTCGGCGTCTGCGGCTCCGACGTGCACTACTACCGAGAAGGCCGGATCGGCGACTTCGTCGTTGACAAACCGCTTGTGCTCGGCCACGAGGTGTCCGGCCGGATCGTCGCCGCCGGCGACGACGTCCCGGGGACCCGGATCGGCGAGCGCGTCGCGATCGAACCGCAACGACCCTGCCGCGTCTGCGCGCAGTGCACCGCGGGCCGCTACAACCTCTGCCCGCACATGGAGTTCTACGCGACCCCGCCGGTCGACGGCGCCTTCCAGGAATACGTGACCATCCAGGCACCGTTCGCGCATCCGGTGCCCGACAGCGTTTCCGACGACGTCGCCGCGCTGCTCGAACCGCTCTCGGTCGGCATCTGGGCGAGCCGCAAGGCCCAGGTCGTGCCCGGCTCGCGGGTGCTGATCGCCGGCGCGGGCCCGATCGGCGTGATCGCCGCCCAGGCCGCGAAAGCCTTCGGCGCGGCCGAAATCATCGTCAGCGACCCCGTCGCCGAACGCCGTGGGATGGCCGAGCGCTTCGGCGCGACCACCACCCTCGACCCGCTGCGCGACTCCCTCGCCGACCTCGGCGTCGACGCGTTCATCGACTGCTCCGGCGCCACCCCCGCGGTCAGGTCGGGGATCACCGCGGTCCGCGGCGCGGGCACGGTCGTGCTCGTCGGCATGGGCGCCGACGAGATCGCGCTGCCGATCCCGGTGATCCAGAACCGGGAGCTGAAGATCACCGGCGTCTTCCGCTACACCGGCACCTGGCCCGTCGCCGCCCACCTGGCCGCGACCGGGCAGGTCGACCTCGCTTCGCTGGTCACCGGTGTGTTCGACCTCGACCACGCCGAGGACGCCCTCAACGCCGACCGCACGCCCGGTTCGCTGAAGTCGGTGGTGCGGCTGTGACCGCCGTGCCCCGCGGCCTGGCCGCGTTCTCCCTGGACGACCGGAAGGCGCTCGTCACCGGCGGGAACCGGGGCCTGGGATTCGCCTTCACCCAGGCGCTCGCCGATTGCGGCGCTTCGGTCGCGTTCCTCAGCCGCGATGCCGATGCCAACGACGCGGCGGTGAAACGCCTGGCGGACAAGGGAATCCAAGCCCACGGCATCAGCGCCGACCTGGCCCGCGACGACGACGTCCGGCGCGGCGTCGACGAAGCCGCCGACGTCCTCGGCGGGCTCGACATCGTGGTGAACAACGCCGGCACCTGCTTCCACAACCCCGCGTGGACCGCGACCGACGAGCAGTGGCAGCAGGTCTTCGACCTCAACGTCCGGGCCGTCTGGAAGGTCAGCCTCGCCGCCGGGGCGCACCTGAAGAACGCCGGCGGCGGCGCGATCGTCAACATCGGCTCGATCTCCGGGCTGATCGTCAACCGTCCCCAGTCCCAGGCGCCCTACAACGCGTCCAAGGCGGCCGTGCACCAGCTGACGAAGTCGCTGGCCGCGGAGTGGGCGCCGGACGGCATCCGCGTCAACGCGGTCGCGCCCGGCTACGTCAAGACCGAGATGGCGCCGGTCGACCGGCCGGAGCTGCGGCGGATGTGGATCGACGACGCCCCGCAACGGCGGTACGCGATGCCCGAGGAGATCGCGCCGACCGTGGTCTACCTCTGCTCCCCCGCCGCCGCTTTCGTCACCGGCTCGGTCGTCGTCATCGACGGCGGCTACACCGTCTACTGAAGGACTCAGCGATGAACCAGCACAACCGCCGGGTGGTGGTGCGCGGCCTCGACGACATCGAGGTCGTCGCCGAGCCGGTGCCCCGGCCCGGCCCGGGCGAGGTCCGGGTGCGGCCGACCGTCGTCGGCGTGTGCGGCTCGGACACCCACGCCTGCCTCGGTTCGCACCCCTTCATCGACCTGCCGTACCGGCCCGGCCACGAAGTGGTCGGCGTCGTCGACCTCGTCGGCGAGCACGTCGGCGGGTTCACGCCCGGCGACCGGGTGGTCGTCGAGCCGAACCTCGCCTGCGGCCGCTGTGTGCAGTGCCGGGCCGGGCGTTACAACATCTGCGCGGAGCTGAAGGTCTTCGGGTGCCAGACGCCCGGCGGACTCGCCGACCGGTTCGTGATCGACGCCGGCCGGCTGCACCCCGTGCCGGACTCACTGTCCGACGTGGACGCCGTGTTGGCCGAGCCGCTGGCGACGCCGGTGCGTGCCGTCCGGTCGGCGGGCGACCTCACCGGCAAGTCGATCGCCGTGCTCGGCGCGGGGCCGATCGGCCTGCTCGTGCTGGCCGCCGCCCGCGCGGCCGGCGCGGCCCGCATCGCCGTCACCGACCTGCGGGCGAGCAAGCGGGACCGGGCGGCGGAACTCGGCGCGGACGTCGTGGCCGACGGCGCCGGCTCCCTCGCCCACCTCGCCGGCTCCGCCGACGTCGTCTTCGACTGCGTGGCCCGGCGTGCCTCGCTGGCCCAGGCCGTGAGCCTCGTGGTGAAGGGCGGCGAGATCGTCGTCGTCGGCGTCGGGTCCCCGGGCGAGACCGCGGTCCGGCTCGATCTCGTGCAGGACCGCGAAATCGTCGTCCGCGGTTCGCTGATGTTCGTGGCCGAGGACTTCACGAGGTCACTGCGGCTGCTGACCGAGGGCGCTGTGCGCGCCGAGGACATCGTCACCTCCGTCTTCGACGGCCTGGACACGGCGGCCGCGGCGTTTCGCGCCACGACCGACCCCGAGGAGTGCAAGGTGCTGATCCGGCCATGAGCACGCCCTGGCTCGCGGTCCGCGACGAGGTCGCCGGCGTCCTGTCGGCGGTCTCGGGCGACCAGATGGCCCGCGCGGCGAAGCTGTTCACCGACCGCGGCCGCCGCTGGTTCTGCTCGGGTCAGGGCCGCTCCGGCCTCGTCGCGCAGATGGCGGCGATGCGCCTGATGCACGTCGGCTTCGACGCGCACGCCGTCGGCGAAGCGACCGCCCCGTCGATCTCCACCGGCGATGGCCTGGTGATGCTCTCCGGCTCCGGCGAAACTCCCGTGACGCTCCACTTCGCGCGGCTGGCCCGGGAATTCGGCGCCGTCGTGCTGGCGGTGACGACGCGAGCCGACAGCACCCTGGCCCACCTCGCGGACGCCGTGATCGAAGTCCCCGCGGCCGGGACGGGCCAGTTCGGCGGTTCCCTGTTCGAGCAGAGCGCCCTGCTGCTGCTCGATGCCGTCGTCCTGGACCTCACCGACGACGACCCCGGCGCCTACGCCCTGATGCGAGCCCGGCACACGAACCTGCAGTGAGCCGGCCGACCAAGCCTCACGGCGGTCAACCGGCGCAGCGGGACCAGCAGGCCGGCCACCCGGCTCGGCCACCCGCGGCCGATGCGTCAGGCGAGCGGGAAGCGTTTGCCGAGCCAGTCGGCAATCCTCGCGGCTGCGAGTTCATTGCCAGTGGAGTCGCCTTCGGTGATCGCGGCGCCGAAGTGGAGGCCGCGCCGCCGACCGCGTGGACGCTCCGGTGGTGTTTCGGCAGTACTGCTGCCCGTCCTGCTGGACAGCGCCACACTCCAGCGTCATCCCGGCCGGTCATCCGGACGCCGTGGCGGCATCTTGATCGAATCGTGCGCGCCGTCGCGGATGACTCCTGGTACCGCCATCCGTGCCCTTCGAACCGCCCGATCACTCCGAGCCGTCGCCGGCCGGGACTACGACTCGGTCACCTCCGGGCTGTTCGAGCAGCAGTGCCCGCCGGGCCGATCCGACGTGGTGGCGCATCGCCGCCGACGCGGCCTCCGGGTTGCGCGTGACGATCGCCAGCAGGATCGCCCGGTGCTCGGCCAGTGAACCCGCGCGGGGGTGGCGGGCCGAGATGTTGCGGTACTGGCGCATCACCAGCGGATAGAGCAGCGTGTCATAGGTGCGCGCCAGTGTCGCCTGGTGAGCCGCCGCCTTGACCTGCTGGTGGAACGCCCGGTTGCCCTTCGAGTACGCGGCCTGGTCGCCGCGTTCCTGCGCCTGTTCCATCTCCTCCAGCGTGCGGCGCAGGCCGAGGATCTCTTCGTCGTTCGCGCGCTCCGCGGCCTTGCCCGCCAGCGCGGCTTCCAGGGTCTCGCGGGCCTCCAGGATGTCCGCGGCCTCCGCCAGGCTGAAGCTCCTGGTGCGGACGCCGCGGTTGGCTTCGCTGGTGACGTACCCCTCCTGCGCCAGGCGCACCAGCACCGACCGGATCGTCCCGCGCGACACGGCGAACCTGCTGGTCAGGTCCGACTCCGTCAGCCGGGTGTTCGGCTCGTAGGACCCGGACAGCAGTAGCGTCCGCAGGTCCTCGTAGACCTGGCTGTAGCGCGTGGTCACCCCGGCAGCCCCGGGTACAGCCGGCGCGCTGTGCCCGCGAAGATCTCGCGTTGCTCGGCCTCCGGGACCTCGGTCAGGACCTCCCGGGCGAGCGCCACCAGCTCGGGCAGTGACTGCTCGGCCGCGGGCAGGTTGGAGCCCCACGCGATCCGCTGGGCGCCGAAGGACGCCAGCACCTGGTCGAGGAACGCGGTGGCCTCCTTGCCCGCGGCGTGGAGCGGTTCGAGGGTGCGGTGCGTCAGCTTGAGGTGCAGTCCCGGGTGGACGGCGAGCTTCGCGACGTCGGCGCCGGCGTCGGCCGGGGACTCCGCGACGGCCGGGTAGCCCAGGTGGTCCAGCAGCACCCGGACCGTCGGGAACCGCTCCAGCAGCGCGACGAGCTGCGCGGTCGCGGGGCCGAGCCGCATCTGCAGGCACACCGTCACGCCCAGCTCGGCGGCCTTTTCCCAGAACGGGAACGACTCCGGCGCCGCGAACCACTCCCCCTGCGTCGGGACCGTGCTGCCGCTGGTGAACAACCGCACCCCCGACAGGCCGCCGCCGGTGACATCCGCGAGGTGCTCGGGCGCGTCCGGCCGGAGCGGGTCCACGGTCCCCACGGCGAGGAACCGGTCAGGCCGCTTCGCACGGCTGTCGAGGACGTAGGAGTTGTCGTAGCCGTACGCCGTGGTGGCCTGCACCAGGACGGCCTGGGCGATACCCGCCGCGTCCATCCGCTCGGCCATGCCGTCGGCGGTGACAGGCCGGGTGGTGGCCCAGCCGGACTGCTTGCCGCCCAACGGTGAACGCGGGTAGCGGGTGAGGTCGTCGGAGACGATGTGGCAGTGGGTGTCGACGATGTCCATGGGGTTCCTCTCAGGCGTCGGGGTAGTCGCCGGCGGCGAACAGCTGCGGTGGCTCGGCGTCGAGCAGGCCCTGCTGCCGCGAGAACGCCACCAGTGCCCGCAGGCTCCGCTCGTTGGCCGCCAGGCCGTACGGGATCGGATCGCCGCCGAGCTGCCGGGCCTGCTTGCCCAGCCGCGGCAACGCCGTCCACTCGGGATCGGCTTCGACCTGACGTCGCTTGCCCTCGGCGAACGCGGCGTACAGCGCGCTCGGTAGTCCGGGGTCCTTCTCGACGAGTCCGCGGCGCACGGCAATGACCGAGTGCAGCGGGTAGATCCCAGTGCGCAGGTACCAGTCGGTGGCGAGCACCTCGTGGTCGGGGAACAGCGGGTACGGGCCGTCGTCGAGCTGCTCGGCCGTCCACCCGGCCCGGGGCGCGCCCGCCCGTCCGGTGCCGGCGTTGCCGCTCAACGCGGCGTCGATCTCGCCCGCACGCAGCAGAGCGCCGAGCGAGCGTCCGTCGGGGACGCGCTCGACGTTCGACGGCGCCCGGCCCCCTATGTGGTCCTCGTCGTCCACGACCCACGTCACCGAGCCGAGATCGAGGCCGTACTCGTCGTGCAGGATGCCGCGCACCCACACCCCGGTCGTGACGGTGTAGGCGCGCACGCCGATCCGCTTGCCCGCGAGATCGCGCGGGAACCGGATCCCGGAACCATCCGCGCACTGGACGTCGGCGTGGTGGAACCGGCGGTTGAGGAACACCGGGATCGCGGTCAGCGGCACCCCGGCCTGCAGCGCCATCAAGTAGGACGTCGGCGCGAGCTCGCAGACGTCGAACTCGAGGTCGCGGATCATCCGGCGGTACGCGCCGATCACCGGGCTGACCTCCACCGGTTCCACCGCGTAGCCGGGGATTTCGACGTCGCCGCTCAGTAGGGCACGCCCGTGCGCGTAGTCCCCTAGGACCATCGAAAGCTTTTCCATGTCTTACCTTTCAGCTGAGGCGGGAAGCGCTGACACCGAGGACTGAGCAAGTGCGGTCCACCAGTTCGCCGAACGAGACCTCGCGCGGCAGCACCTGCTGTTCCCACGCGTAGCGCGCGACCTCGGTGACGGGCCCGCGCAGCGCCTCGAACCCGGCGAGGACCTTCGTCGCCAGCGCGTCGTAGACCGCGAGCACCTCCTTGGCGTCGGCCTCCGGCGAAAGAGCGACGACGTGGTTGACCGGCGTGAAGCCCTTGCGTGCGGCCCACTTCTCCGCGACGTCGAGCGCGTCCGGGATGGCCGTGCGGATCCGGTCGTCGGCGGGCAGTTCGTTGCCGAGGATCCCGAAGTCGACGTTCCCGGCCAAGAACTCGGCGGGCAGCTTCACGCCCTCCGGCGCCCGTCGCACCCACCCGGGATCGGTGTACTCGGGAAGGTGCCCGTCTTCGTAAGTGATCCAGTCCACTTCGGACAGATCGACGCCGTACTGCTCGGCGAGGAACCCGCGCACCCACACCCCGGTGGTCTGGCTCCACGAGCGCACGCCGACGGTGTGCCCGCGCACGCCTTCGACACCGGCGCTGCCCAACGTGACGAGGGTCTGGTGCTGGTGCCGTTCGAGCGCGGCGATCGGCAGCAGCGCCACCGGCTTCTCGTAGGCGACCGCCTGCAGCAGCGTGACGATGGCCAGCTCGCAGACGTCGGCGATGCCGTCGTCGAGGAACGGGCGCGACGCCTTGTGCACCGGCCGGATGTCCAGGCGTTCGCCGCCGGCGGCCGCCGCGAGGGTGTCGTTTCCCAGGATGATCTTCATGTCACACGTCCTCGCCGTACTGGATCCGCCGATAGGGCACGCTGAGCACGTCACGGGTGATCCGGACGTCGATGACGGTCGGCCGCGGCGCCCGGACGTACTCGCCCAGCGCGGCCCGCAGTTCCTCGACCGTGCGGACGGTCGCTCCCCCGCCGCCCAGCGCCCGGGCCACCGAGCCCAGCTCGGGCGTCGGGATCACCGCGAGGGCCGGGTCGAGGCCCTTGGCGGCGGCCTTGTGGTACTCCGCGCCGAGGCCTTCGTCGTTCATGACCACCACCAGCACGGGCAGTCCGTAGCGGCAGGCCGTCTCGAATTCCGGCAGGTGCATGAGGAAGCTCGCGTCGCCCTCGACGACGAACGTCGGCTCACCGGTGGCGACCGCCGCACCGATGGTCAGCAGCGGGGCCTGGCCGATCGCGCCGAACATGCCGTAGTTCGAGGTGACCTCGCGGGACCGCTGGAACAGCATGGTGCCGAAGTCGGTCTGGTGCCCGCTGCCGAGCACCAGGCCGATCTCGCCCGGCAACTCGGCGTCGATGACCGCGATCGCCTCGCGCGGGTCGATCAGGCCGGGCTCGCGGCGGTAGTCCGCGGGGTCTACCAGGGGCGCGGTGAGCCGGCTGCGCACGTCAGGGGTGTGGAAACCTTCTGCGGCTGCGCCGTCGAGAGCGTCGGTCAACGCGGTGAGCCCGGTGATCGCGTCGGCCTGGAGGTAGCAGTCGGCGACGCGGCCGTTGCCCATCACGACGTGCGGCGCGGTGTCGATCTGCACGAACGTCGCGTCGGGGAACAGGTAGCCGCTCTCGATGGTGTAGTGGTTGAGGCTCGCGCCCACCGCGATCACGCAGTCGGCTTCCTGCAACAGCTCCATCGCGACCTTGCTGCCGAACAGCCCGGCGATGCCGACGTGGTAGTCCGTCCGGCCGTAGAGCCAGTTCTTGGCCTGCAACGTCGTCGCGAGCAGGGCGCCGGTCCGCTGCTGGAGGGCGAGGACCTCGTCGCCGGCCCCGGCTTGGCGTGCGCCGCGGCCGGCGATGATCACCGGGCGCTTGCTCGCCGCGATCAGCTCGCGGGCCTGCCGGATCCGGTCCGGGTGCGGCAGGATCGCCGACGTGCGCAGCAGCTCGGTCGAGGGCGAGTACGGCATGACGTCCTCGAACTCCTGCAGCTGGACGTCGATCGGCGCGCTGATCATGACCGGCCGGGATTCGGTGCGGGCCAGGTGGAACGCGCGGCGCACGACCTCCTCGGCGGCGTCCGCCTTGGTGACGCGGAGGAACTCGCACTCGATCGCGGCGGCGAACCGGCGCTGGTCGAGGTACTGCACGGCCGACTCGTCGCCCAGCGGGGTTTCGCCGCAGAACGCGACGAGCGGGATGCGCGCGCGGGCCGCCACGATCATCGACGTCGCCAGCTGCGCGACGCCCGGTCCGCTCGTGGTCGTCACGACCGCGGGCCGGCCCGACGCGCGGGCGAACCCGTGCGCCATGCTGAGCCCCGCGCCTTCGTGGCGCACCTCGTAGAGGCGGGTGCCATGCTGGGCGAGGGCGTTCATCCAGTGCATGTTGGCGTCGCCCATCATGCCGAACACATCCGTCGTACCCTCGGCGGCGAACGCCGCGGCCAGTGCTTCGTAGACCTTCATCGCACGGCCTCCTTTTCCTTGTCCTGGATGCGGGCCGCGAGCCGCGGGAAGACGCGCAGCGCGTTGCCGCCGTAAATGGCGCGCCGGTCGTCCGGGGCGATCGACGGGATGGCGTCCAGCAGGGCCTTGGTGTCGTCGAACCGGTGGCCCGTCTCGGGATCGACCGCGCGGACGGCGCCGATCATCTCCGAGGCGAACAGGATGTTCGCGGCCGGGACGACGTCGGTGAGCAGCTCAAGGCCGCGCTTGTGGTAGACGCAGGTGTCGAAGAAGACGTTGCCCAGCAACGACTCTTCGAGCGGCGGCCGGCCCCGGTCGAGCAGGAAGCCGCGGTAGCGGCCCCAGTGGTAGGGCACCGCGCCGCCGCCGTGCGGCAGGATCAGCCGCAGCGTGGGGAAGTCGCGGAAGAGGTCCGACTGGCACAGCTGCATGAACGCCGTCGTGTCGCCGTTGAGGTAGTGCGCGCACGTGCCCTGGACGGCGTCGTTGCGCGACATCGCGACGTGCACCATCGCGGGGACGTCCAGCTCCACCAGCTTTTCGTAGAGCGGGTAGTAGATGCGGTCGGTCAGCGGCGGCGCCTGCCAGTAGCCGTCGGACGGGTCCGGGTTGAGCAGGCAGCCGACGAACCCGAGTTCGGTGACGCAGCGCTCCAGTTCGGCGGCCGACGCGGTCAACGCCGCGCCGGGCGACTGCGGAAGCTGGCAGACCGGAGCGAAGTTGTCCGGGAACAGGCCGCAGACGCGCGCGATGAGATCGTTGCTCACCCGGGACCACACGACGCTGGTCTCGGCGTCGCCGTAGTGGTGCGCCATCTTCCCGGCGCCGGGCGAGAACAGGGTGAGGTCGGTGCCGCGTTCGCGCTGCAGCTTGAGCTGGCCGTTCTCGATCGCGGCGCGGATCTCGTCGTCGCCGATGCGCAGCTCGTCGGGCGAGACGCGCGCGCCCGAGTCCTCGAACGCCTTGATCTGGCGTTCGCGCCACTGCCCGAGCGCGGGCGGCGCGGTCGTGAAGTGACCGTGACAGTCGATGATCATGAAGAGGTCCTCCCGGTGAGTACCCGGCCCCGTTCGAGGCCGGGGAAGCTGCGGACCGGCGCGGTCATGAGGAAGCGGTAGCCCTCGTCAACGACCTGCTGCGCGTTGCGGGCCGTGACGTGCGGGTGCCCGACGACGACGTCGTGCTCGAGGCACGTCTTCACGATCCGGGCCCGCGCCTCGACCATCAGCGGGTGCTCGAGCTGCCGCGGCACGCCGAGCTCCTGGCTCAGGTCGCCTTCGCCGATGAGGATCAGGCCGATGCCGGGCACCTCGTCGAGGATCGCGGGCAGGTTCTCGATGCCGAGCTGGTCTTCGATCTGGATCACGACCAGGATTTCGCCGTCCGTGGCGAGCGGCCAGACGTCGGCCTTGGCGTAGTAGTCCTGTGTGGACAGACCCCAGTACCGCGCGGCCGCGGCGGGAGCGTCGCCGCGCAGGCCCGCGGGCTCGAAGCGGCCGGCCTCCGGCAGCCGCGGGTATCGGCAGGCCGCGACGGCGTTGCGGGCCTCTTCGACGCGGGAGATGTGCGGCCAGACGATGCCGTACGCGCCGAGGTCGAGGGCCTGTTTCGCGTGCCACTGCCCGTGTTCGGCGCCGTTGACCGGCACCCGGACGAACGGCGTGGGTGACGGCGCGAGCGTGTCGCCTTCGAAGATGCGGCGGCGGTCGAGCAGGTACTGGAGGCTGTCACGCAGGTTCGCGGCGTCCCACGGCTTGTGCTCGGCCTCGAAGACCAGGCCGTCGTAGTCCGAACCCGCGAAGTCGAGGGCCGCGGCGGGTTCGGGGGCGGCGAACGCCGCGAAGGCGTGCTGCCCCGATTCCAGCGCGCCGATGACGCTATTGAGCCTGGCCACTGCGCACCTCGCTCTTCTGTCGCTTGAGGACGGTCGTCAGCCAGGCCTTCACCCGGGCCCACACCGAGCGGCGCGGCTCGGCCACGACGACGTCACCGGCACACCGGCGCACCAGTTCGGCCGCGAACTCCTTGGTCATCCGGGAAACCACGGCCCCGGCACCGGCTTCGATCAGCGACGCGAGCTTGCCCGCCAGGGCCACCTCGCCGGTGACGCGGACCCAGCAGCCGCCGGCGTCCTCGGTCACGTGGAAGGTGGCGTGCGCGGAGAAGCGCGTGGCGCCCTGGCCGTCCCGGCCCTTCGCCGACAGGCGCCCTTCCCGCGCGGGCTCGTCCAGGTCGAGCGACACGCGGGCACCGAAGCGCACGCGCACGGCGCCGAACTTGACGACGAGCGTGCCGTCGAAGGACCCGTCTTCGTGGGACTCGCCGAGTTCGGCGCCGCTGATGCAGGACACCACTTCGGCGGGGTCGGACACGACCTCCCACACCCGTCCCGGCGACGCGGGGACGGGGATCTTCTCGTCGATTTCGATCACAGCAGCGACCTCGCTTGGCGGTGGGTCTGATTGTTTAACAACTTTCTCCGGCAACGTAGCAGCGTCTCCGACGAATCGACAAGACGTGCAGGTGAACGACTTCGGTCACCGGCGCCCGCAACCAACTTGTTAAACAATTTTTGCCGATCTTCGCGTCGACCCGGAAACCGCCCGCGACCTGGGCGTCCTCGAGCGAGCGACCAGGCGAGCAGGGCAGATTCGCCCAGATTGTTCTACGATCTGGCCGTCGGAGCCCTTGAAACCCCAGGAGACGCCGCGTACGTTCGCCAACACTGTTGAACATTCCGGAGGAGTTGTCCATGGCCGGGCCCCTGTCCATCGCGGTGAAGTCCTACCCGCACACGGCGTTCCTGACCGATCCCGCCTTCACCGCCGGCGGCCGCCCCGTGTCCGTCGACGCGGCCGACCCCATCTACCGCGCGTTCGCCCCGATGGTGCGCGAGCTGCGCTACGACGTCAGCGAGCTGGCGATCGCCACGTTCCTGCAGGCCCACGAGGCCGGGGCGCCGATCGCCCTGCTCCCGGTGGTGCTCAGCGGCGACTTCCACCACCACTCGCTGACCCGCTGGCCCGGCTCGCCGGAGATCGCACCGGGCGACCTGGCCGACCGCCGGATCGGCGTCCGCGCCTACAGCCAGACCACCGGCCTGTGGGTCCGCGGGATCCTGCAGGAGGAGTACGGCCTCGACGCCAAGGACGTCACCTGGGTGACCACCGAGGAGCCGCACGTCGCCGAGTACGTCGAGCCGCCGAACGTCGAGCGCACGACCGGCAAGCTCCTCGACGTGCTGCGCCGCGGCGACGTCTCGGCCGCTGTACTGGGTCCGCCCGCGCTCGACAACGCCGAGGGCCCGCTGGTCCCGATCATCCCCGACTGGCGCGCCGCCGAAGAGGCGTGGGGCGTCCGGCACGGGACCGTGCCGATCAACCACATGCTCACCGTCCGGCAGGACCTCCTCGAGCGCGAGCCGCAGGTGGTCAGCGACCTCTACCGGGCGTTCGGCGCCCGCATCGAGGAGCGCAAGGCGGCCGGGGACGGCCCGCGCGTGCGTGCCCTGCGGTTCGGGGTCACCGACGAGCTGGTCGCCGGGCTGCAGGTCGCGATCGACTACGCGCTGCAGCAGAACGTGATCCGGACCCCGGTGACCGTGGCCGAGCTGCTCGGCGACTTCGCCTGATTCCCGCTCATTTTTCCCAGACCCGAGGTGCCATGTTCAGCGTCGACACGCACACCCACATCATCTCCCCGGACACCACCGCGTACCCCGCCGCGCCGCTGGGCGGCCACCGCTCGGAGTGGTCGCGCGAGCGCCCGGCCGACATCGACGCGCTGCTGCGCGAAGCCGATGCCGCCGGGGTGGACCACCTGATCCTCGTCCAGGCGTCGACCGTCTACGGGTTCGACAACAGCTACGTCGCCGACCAGCTCGCCCAGTACCCTGACCGGCTCAGCGGCGTCTGCTCGGTGGACTTCCTCTCCCCGAAAGCCGTCGACGACCTGGGCCACTGGATCGACGAACGCGGCTTCCGCGGCGTGCGCATCCGCGCCGCGGACGGCACGACCGCCGTCCCGACGCCCGGCCGCGGACTCGACGACGAGCGCATGACGCCGGTCTGGGAGTTCCTTTCCCAGCGCCGAGTCCCGGTGTGCGTCCAGATGCACGCGAAGCACGCCCCGATCCTGGCCGGCCTGCTGGAGCGCTACCCCGGGCTCACCGTGATCCTCGACCACGCCGCCCGGCCGCAGCTCGGCGATGTCGAGCCGTACCCGGAGCTGTCCCGACTCAGCGGGACCGGCCGTGTGTTCGTCAAGCTCACCCCGCCGGCTGTACTGCGAGCTGGGCAGGAAGCGGCGCCGCTGTTCGCCAAGCTGGTCCGGGCCTTCGGTGCCGATCACGTGCTCTGGGGGTCCAACTTCCCCGCGTCGGCGGGCACGCTGGCCGAGCTGGCCGAGCTCGTCCAGGCGCAGCTGCCCGAACTGGGCGACGCGGACCTGCCCCTGGTCAAGGGCGGGAACGCCGCTCGGCTTTACGGCGTCACCGTCGCGGAGGGACAGTGATGCCCATGACCACGACCCGGAAGCTCCGCCTGGCCGCGCTAGCCGCTGTGGTCGCCCTCCTCGGCGCGGCTTGCAGCTCCGCACCGCCGGTGCCCGACACCAAGAACCTCGACGAGCTGTACCAGGCCGCCAAGGCCGAAGGCCAGGTCATCTGGTTCGCCCCGAAACCCGAGGCGCAGATGCGGCCGGCCATCAAGGCGTTCGAGAAGAAGTACCCCGGAATCACCGTCCAGTACACCAACAAGAAGGCCCCGGACCTCGTCACGCAGCTCAACGTCGAGCAGGCCGCGCGCCGCGTCAGCTTCGACGTCTCCAACGCCGGCGGCCTCACCGTGCTGCCGTCCCTCGACATGGCCGCGCCGGTCGACTGGGCGTCCTTCAAGGTGCCCGGCGACCAGATCTTCAACGGCAACTTCGTCTACGTCTGGGCGGTGCCGAAGGTCTGGGCGTACAACACCGACGCCGTCCCCGCCGGTTCCGCGCCGAAGAGCTGGGACGACCTGCTTTCGCCGCGGTGGAACGGCGGCAAGCTGACCGTCGAGTCGCGGGGCTCGTTCATGACGGTGTGGGCCCAGGACCCCAAGCTGGGCACCCAAGCCGGGCTGGACTACGCCTCCCGGCTGCGGCAGCTGAGCCCGCACTACACCGACAACACCACGCAGGCGCACACCAACATCATCTCCGGGCAGACCCCGGCCGGCACCGACCTGATCAACCTCGTGCTCGCCGACCGCGCCAAGGGCGCCCCGATCGCCGTGGCCCCGGTCGGCCCGACGAACGCGAACAAGGCATACCTCTTCGTGCCCACCGGCTCCCCGCACCCGGCGGCCGGCCGCCTGCTCACGGCGTTCCTCGCGTCGAAGGAAGGCCAGGCCGCGTTGGTCGGCAGCTACAACTCGATCATCCCGGAGAACACGGACTGCGCGAAACCCGGCGCGAACAAGGTCGTCGCGGCGCTCTGCCAGGCCGGCGTCCAGTGGTTCAGCGAAACGAACATCCAGCAGTACCAGCAGTTCTCCGACTTCTTCCCCCAGGTCGAGCAGGCGCTGGGCACCGACGTCAACTGACGCCCTCTTTGGAGACTCCGACGATGCAGTCCGCCACCCGGGTCGCTCCCCCAGCGCCTCCCCCTCCCGAAGAAGTACCCCGCCCGCACCGCCGGGACCGCGTGCTCACCGCCGTCAACATCGCCATCGGCGTGCTGCTGGCCTACCTCGTGCTGTTCCCGCTGGGCATGCTGGTCTACAGCAGCCTCAAGGACAGCGAGCTGAAACTCCCGTTCCAGATCCCGGGGTTCACGCTCGCGAACTTCGAAAAGATCTTCTCCTCGCCGCGAGTGCTTCAGGTCGCGGTGAACTCCGCGATCTTCGTGGTCGGCACGGTGGCGTTCGCGCTCGTCGTGAGCGTCAGCCTGGCCTACCTCTTCGAACGGACCGACATCCCCGGCCGCCGGTTCCTCGCGCCGAGCACCCTGGCGCCGATGGCCGTGCCGGCGACGGTGATGGCGGTGGCGTGGGTGCTGGCCGCCAACCCGGCCAACGGCCCGATCGCGATCCTCGTCAGGCGCGTCTTCGGGCTGTCGGTGGACATCTATTCGCTGCCCGGCATGATCCTGGTGGCCGGTATCTTCGGCGTTCCCGGCATGTACCTCATGCTCGCACCGGCGTTCGCCCGGCTGAACGTCGAATTCGAAGAAGCCGCCGCCACGTCCGGCGCCGGCTGGTTCACCCGGACCCGCAAGGTCGTCCTCCCGCTCACGCTGCCCGCGATGAGCGCGGCGGCGATGCTGCTGGCGGTGATCGCGCTCGAGGAGTTCGCGATCCCGTCCATCCTCGGCACGCCCGACCAGATCTTCGTGTTCAGCAGCCTCGTCCAGGCCGCCCTGCAGCCCCCGTCCGGCCAGTCCGACTACGGGCGGGCCAGCGCCTACGGCGTCCTGCTGGTGCTGCTGTCGCTGGTGATGATCGCCGTCTACCGCCGCCAGACCCGCGAGTCGCACCGCTTCCGCGTGGTCAGCGGCAAGGGCTACCGCACGACCCGGGTCAAGCTCGGCCGCTGGCGGCTCCCGGTGGCCGGCCTCGTCGGGCTGTACGTGCTCATCGCGATCGTCATCCCGATCCTCAGTCTCATCTGGACGAGCCTCACGCCGTTCCTGCAGCCCATCAGCCTGAAGAACCTGGGCGACCTCGGGTTCGGCAACTACGGCGCGATCTTCACCAACCCCAGCCTGACCCACGCGGTCGTCAACACCCTGGTGATCAGCCTGGTGACGGCGACGCTGACTGCGGGCTTCGGCCTGTGGCTCGCGCTGGCCGCCACCCGCGGCGGCCGCGCGGGCCAGGCGCTGTTCGACCTGTCGTTCCTGGTGTTCGCCGTCCCCAGCGTCGTGCTGGGCGTGGCGGTGCTGTTCCTGTACCTGTTCCTGCCCATCCCGGTCTACGGCACGATCTGGATCATCGTCATCGCGCTGACGACCCGCTACATCCCCCGCGCGTCCCGCATGATCCAGACCGCGCTGCTGCAGCTCGACGGCGGACTCGAAGAGGTCGGCCGCGTCTCGGGCGCACGCCGGGGCACCGTGCTGCGCCGCATCGTGCTCCCGCTCGCCGCACCCGCCGT
This sequence comes from Amycolatopsis stemonae, assembly GCF_054781455.1. Classification (NCBI taxonomy): domain Bacteria; kingdom Bacillati; phylum Actinomycetota; class Actinomycetes; order Pseudonocardiales; family Pseudonocardiaceae; genus Amycolatopsis; species Amycolatopsis stemonae. The sequence goes on from NZ_BAAGUJ010000003.1 coordinate 115,794, forward strand.
CACCCGCACCTGGCTGTGGGTCTTCGCGAACGCGCTCGGCGAGCTGCCCATCGCGCTCCTGCTCTCCAGCTCCGACAACCGCACCATCGTGGTGCTGCTGTGGGACATGATCGGCGAGAGCGCCAACTACCCCGAGGCCAGCGCGCTGGCGGTCCTGCTGCTCGCGCTGTCGGCCGGCTCCGTCTGGTGGGTGAACCGCCGTGGCTTCCAACAACACATTTGAGGTGCCCATGTCCCCGCAGAACCCCGACTCCGCCGTGACGATTTCCGGCCTGCAGAAGCGTTTCACCCGGCGTGGCACCGACGACCACAGCCTCGCGGTCGACAACGTCGGCTTCACCGTCCCGCGCGGCGACTTCTTCACGCTGCTGGGCCCGAGCGGGTGTGGCAAGACGACCACCCTGCGCTGCCTCGCCGGGCTGGAGAGCGCCGACCGCGGTGAGATCTCCATGAACGGCCACGCCGTCTTCTCCAGCCAGGACCGCCGCGACGTCGCGCCCGAGGACCGGCCGATCGCGATGGTGCCGCAGTCCTACGGGATCTGGCCGCACATGAAGGTGTTCGACAACGCCGCGTTCCCGCTCAGGTACGGCCGGAAGAGCTGCTCCCGCGGCGATGTGCGGACCCGCGTCACCGCGATGCTGGAGCAGGTGGGGCTCGACGGCTACGCGGACCGGTGGTCCACGCAGCTCAGCGGCGGGCAGCAGCAACGGCTCGCGCTGGCCCGGGCCCTGCTGTGCGAGCCGGAGGTCCTCCTCTTGGACGAACCACTGTCCAACCTGGACGCCAAGCTCCGCGCCCAGCTGCGCGCGGAACTGCGGTCCTTCCAGCAGAAGTTCGGCGTCACGACGATCTACGTGACGCACGACCAAGGCGAGGCGCTGGCCATGTCCGACACGATCGTCGTGATGAACCGCGGCCGCGTCGAGCAGATCGGCACCCCCGGCGAGATCTACGACTCGCCCGCGTCCCGGTTCGTCGCCGACTTCGTCGGCAGCGCCAACCTCATCCCCGCCGTGCTCGACCGCCGCACCGGCGACCTCGTCGAGGCCAAGACGTCGATCGGCGTACTGCGGTGCGAACGGTTCACCGAGCCGCCCGAGCCGCCGGCCCCGGGCGGGGAGCTGCAGGTGTGCGTCCGGCCCGAGCACGTCCGCGTCGTCCCCGGCCCGCCCGACGCCACTGAGCCGAACCGGCTCACCGCGCGCGTGACGGCCACCGAATACCTCGGCGACCGGCGCGAAGTCGTCGTCACCGCGGACGATGTCGTGCTCCGCGCCCACGCCGACGCGCACCTGGACGTCCGGCCCGGCGACGAGGTCGGGGTCGTGCTGGATCCACGGTGGACGATCGCGTTGTGGTCTTAGCTAGGCCGGGCCCAGCTGGAGTGCGCGCCGCACCGCGGACAGGTGATGCCGCATCGCGGCCGCGGCGGCGTCCGGGTTGTGGGTGACGATGGCGGCGAGGATCGCCTCGTGCTCGTGCAGGATGGTGTCTCGCGAGCGCGGGCGTTCCATGTCCCGGTACTGCCGCAACACCATCGGGTACAGCAGGCTGTCGACGAACCGGATGAGCGTCGCCTGCCGCGCCATGCTCCGGACGAGCTCGTGGAACCGGCGGTTGTGGGCCGAGGACTCGTCCCGCCCGTCGGTTTCCCGGCCGGCCCGCATGCGGTCGCAGGTCTCGGTCAGCGCGGCGATGTCTTCGTCGGTCGCCCGCTCGGCCGCCTTGGCCGCCAGCGCCGCCTCGAGCACCTCGCGGGTCTCGAGGATCTCGAGCGCCTCCTCCTCGGAGAACGACCTGGTCCGCGCGCTGCGGTTCGCCTCCGCGGTGACGTACCCTTCCTGCGCGAGGCGCGCCAGGACCGAGCGGAGGGTGCCCCGGGAGATCTCCAACCGCGCCGAGAGGTCGGACTCGGTGAGCCGGGAGTTCGGCTCGTACTCGCCCGCCAGGATCTGCGCGCGGAGGTCGGCGTAGGCACGCGAGGCCCGGGTGGTGTCCGGGCTGTCGCCCGGCGGCGCGAGCTTGCCGCTTTCCACCGCCATGGCCGGGACCACCTCCGCCTTCGTCGAGTGCACCACTCCGGACCCGGGGATCTTACGACGGGCGACCGGCCGGCACCGGCGAGATGGGTCGCGCGCCGGAGTGCCGGGCACGCAGCACGAGCTCCTCGATGCTGAACGGCTTCGTCACGAAGTGGCCGCCGCCAGTGCTCGATGGTCACCCGGCAACTCGACCACGACCAGTGCACCTCGCCCATCCGCGGATCGTCGAAAACCTGGCAGTGCTCGGTCCCGTCGCGTCCCACGGTGTACAGCCGCAGCTCGCTTACCTGCGTTGCAGCACCGTGACCGCGGCTGGTCGCGACGAGTTCGCGGAAGTGCGGCCGCGAGCCGCCGAGGGTATTGCGGGCGATGCAGTACCGGCAGGCGTGGGTGCAACCGCGGTAGGGGTCGATCGCCCACTATCCGGCAGCATCCGCGCGGTCACCGGGACGTGGTTGAGCGCGCTCTTGGCGTGAACCTCGTGGAACGTGACGCCGTGGAATCCGGTGTCCGGACGCTTCGCACGAGGTTCGACAGCCGTGTGAGGCCGGGTAGGGCACCGGCGTCGAGGCTACGCCATGGCGGCGTCGTTCGCGGGTCACGTCTCGCTGGGCTACCAGACGAGCACGACGATGACCTACGTGGGCGCAACCGTCGACGAAATGGCGGTTGTGGTCGCGGCTCTCACGGGTGAGCCGCATCCACTGGCTTCCTGACGCTGGCATGGTCACGTTCTGCGTTGTCGGCTTTCCCCTGCTTGTCCTCGGTGCTGTGGCTCAGCCGCGCTGCGCGGCTCGGTAGCTCTCGGACTGCCGTCGCCGCGTGATGAATTCCCGGAGCCGGCCTTCTTGAGATGGGCGAAGACTACGTGGTGCACTGCGTCGTCGGAGACCTCGAACGTGTCATTGGCTCCGTTGCGCAGATAACTGCACGGCTCGCATAACTTGGCCAATACCTCGGCGGCCTGCGGGCAGGCGGCGAGTTACTGGGCCGGCCCCTTTCAGAAGGCGCAAGGCGAGCGTGACGTTGTCGCCCGCGGGGCCGCGATCCGTGTCAGCCGCTCCCGAGGCAGCTGCCGGTCTCAGCTCAGGGCGTGCCGCCCGGCCGCGCGGCGCGCGGGCGAATCGATGGGCAGCTGCCGTTGCGCGCGCTGCACGGCGCTCCCGGTACGTGCGCGCCGTGCCGCCAGGCCGGACTACCGGTGTCCGGTGCGCCGAAGGGCGGCACGGCGTGAACGACACCAGTGGCGCTGGCCTGCTGGCATGACATCCCCATTTTGGGGATGTATCCCCAGATTCGCTGACTTAGCGCCCGCTTACAATGGGCACGGTCGGAGCCGGCCACCGCGGGCGGTGCTATCTGGGAGGATCACCGGATGACGATGTCGCTGTCGGCCGAACTGTGGCCGGACGTTCAGCCGGAGACCGCTCGGCGGCTGATGCTCGCCGGTGTCGAGGCCTTCGCCAAGCGGGGGTACCACGCCACCACCACGCGGGACATCGCCGGGGCCGCCGGGATGAGTCCCGCCGCGCTCTACGTGCACTTCCCCTCGAAGGCCGCGCTGCTGTTCGCGATCAGCCGGTACGGCCACGAGCAGACCCTCGCCCTCGTCGAGAACGTCGTCGCCAAGGAGTCCGACCCCGTCGAGCGGATCCGGCTCATCGTCGAGGACTTCGTGGCCTGGCACGCGCGGCGGCACACCGTGGCGCGGGTCGTCCAGTACGAGCTGCAGGCCCTGCCGGAGCAGGAGTTCGAGGTGGTCGCCGAGCTGCGGCGGCGCATCGAGCGGATCGTCCGCAAGGTCATCGCGGACGGCGTCGAGGACGGCGTGTTCACCGTCTCCGACCCGCACGTTTCGGCCCGCGCGGTGCTTTCGCTGGGCGTCGACGTCGCCCGCTGGTACTCCGAACGCGCGCGCCAGACGCCGACCGCGCTCGGCAAGGAGTACGGCGAACTCGTGCTGCGGATGCTCGGCGCCCGGCCTGAGACGCCGGTCACAGACTAAGCGGTCGTTTTGCCGACGCCCGGCAATCGACGACGGCGGCGGGGACCGATCGTCCTCGTGGCGGTGCTGGGCCTCGCCTTCCTGACCGCCTGCACGACGGTCTTCCCCGTGGTGATCGTGCGGACCGAGCTCACCGGCGCTCAGCTCGCGGCGCTTTCGCCGGCTGACTACGTGAAGGCCGTCAACGACGCGCGGCTGGCGCTGCTGCAGGGCATCGCCGGCGCGGTGCTGCTCCTGGGCGCCTACGGCACGTGGCGCCAGCTGCGGCACACCGTCGAAGACAGCCGCGAGCAGCGGGAGATCGAGCGGCAGGGCCAGCTCACCGAGCGGTTCGGGCGTTCGGTCGAGCTCCTCGGGAACGAGAACTCGTCGGCCCGGCTGGGCGGCATCCACGCGCTCGACCGGATCGCCTCGGAATCGGCGCGCGATCGCGAGGCCATCGTCCACGTCCTCGCCGCCTACGTGCGGGTGCGGTCGCCGTGGCCACCCCCGGACGGCTCCGGCCACCCTGCCGACCAGCCGATCGACGCGACACCACCCTTGCGGGTCCGGGCCATGGACGTCCAGGCCGCGCTCACCGTCCTGGGCCGGTGGGGCCCGGGCGAAGACGCCGGCGCGTCCTGGCCCACCGCCGACCTGAGCCACGCCGACCTGCGGCTGGGCAACCTCGAGAACGCCCGGCTGTGGCGGGTCCGGCTCCACGGCAGCAACCTCGCCCAGGCCAACCTCCGTGGCGCCGACCTTCGCGGCGCCGACCTGGAGGAAACCGTGCTCGAGGACGCCGACTTGGCGGGTGCCCTCGCCGACGAGACCACCTGGTGGCCCGGACCCGGCTCTCACTGAGCGGCCGCGGCATAACGCCGTGACAGGCGCGCGAAGGCGTCCTTCAACTCCGGTGGCCCCACGACCTCGACGTCCGCGTCGAAGCGCCCGATCGACGCCGCCAGGCCGACCCACGACCACGCGCCCAGCACCAGGCGGCAGCGGTCCGGGCCCAGCTCCTCCACCACGCCGTCGCGGGCGTACGTCGACACCACGCCCGCCGGGAGGTCCAGGATCACCTCGCCGCGGCACTCGTCCTTGCCCGAAAAGCGGTCCGCCACGAACGCCGCCACGTCGCCGCCCGGCAGCTCCCGGGGCGCGAACCGCGGGCCGGTCGGGATGCGCGGGGTCATCCGGTCCACGCGGAACGTGCGCCAGTCCGCGCGGTCTAGGTCCCACGCCACCAGGTACCAGCGGCCGCCGCGGGTCACCAGGTGGTGGGGCTCGGCCCGGCGCGGGACGCCGGCCGGGGCGTAGCCGAACCGCAGGACTTCGCGGGCTTGGACCGCAGCGCTGAGCGTCGCCAGCACCGACGGGTCCACCGGCGGCCCCGCGGGCGAAACGGTCGTGACGTGCAGTGCGTCCACGCGGTGGCGCAGCCGGGCCGGCATCACCTGCCGGACCGTGGTCAACGCCCGCGCGGCGGCTTCCTCGATGCCCGCGCCGGTCGCCGTCCGCAGGGCCACCGCCAGCGCGACCGCCTGCTCGTCGTCGAACAGCAGCGGCGGCAGCTCGGTGCCCGCGCCGAGCCGGTAGCCACCGTCGGGACCCTTGGTCGTCGCGATCGGGTAGCCGAGTTCCCGCAGGCGGTCGACGTCGCGGCGGACCGTGCGCGCGCTGACCTCGAGGCGCTCGGCCAGCAGCGGCCCCGGCCAGTCGCGCCGCGCCTGGAGGAGCGAGAGCAGGGCCAGCAGGCGCGCGGAAGTTTTCGGCATCCCCCGATCTTGCCCGAAGTAGCGGACACTCCCTGTCCGCTACTGCTGCCATGCTGGTCGCATGACCCACGAAACCGAACGCGACGACCTCATCGCCGAGCTCGCGGCGGCCCGCGCCGCCCTCGTCGGCACCACCAACGGCCTCACCGACGAGCAGGCCGGCGCGCGGCCGACCGTGAGCGCGCTGTGCCTCGGCGGGCTCGTCAAGCACGTCGCATCCATGGAGGAGAACTGGCTACGCTTCGCCGTCGAAGGCCCGTCGGCCATGCAGTACGACCTGCCCGACGGTGTGACCTGGGCGGACATGGCGGCCGGGACCGCCCGCGAGTACCCGCAGTGGGCCGTCGACCACCAGAACGAGTTCGCCATGCAGCCCGGTGAGACCCTCGCGAGCGTGCTCGCGCGCTACGAAGACGTCGCGAAGCGCAGCGAGGACGTCGTCCGCACCCTGCCCGACCTGTCCGCGGCGCACCCGCTGCCGGACGCGCCGTGGAACCGCCCCGGCACGGTCTGGACCGCGCGGCGCGCCATCATCCACGTCATCGCCGAGACCGCCCAGCACGCCGGCCACGCGGACCTCCTGCGCGAGACGCTCGACGGCCGGAAGGCGACGTGACGGTTCTCGGCACGCGAGCGCTCAACCGCGCCACGCTCGCCCGGCAGCTGCTGCTCGACCGCGCCGAGCTGCCCGTGCACGACGCCGTCGCGCACCTGGGCGGGCTGCAGGCGCAGGAGCCGCAGGAGCCGTTCACGGGGCTGTGGTCGCGGCTGCGCGCGTTCGACCCGGCGGAGCTGTCCGGCCTGCTCACCGGGCGGCGGGTGGTGCGGACGCACCTGATGCGCCGGACCGTCCACCTGCTCACCGCCGAGGACGTCCTGGCGTGGCGGGCGCGCTTCGACGGCATGCTGCGCCAGCGCGTCCTCGGCACCTACCGCCGCGAACTCGACGGCGTGGACCTCGACGAGCTCGCGGCGGCGGGCCGGGCGGTGCTGGCCGACGGCGAGCCGCGGTCGATGGGCGACCTCGCGCGCGCGGTCGCGGACCGGTGGCCGGCCGCCGGGCCGCGACCGCTCGGCGAGATGCTGGTCGCCGCGCTGATCCTGGTCGCGCAGCTGCCGCCGCGCGGGCTGTGGCGCGCCAAGGGCGGGGTCCGGAACCTGCCGCTCGCGTCGTGGCTGGGCCGCGACGTCGCCCCGCCGGACGCGGCCGACGGGGTCGGGCAGGCGCTGGTGAAGCGCTACCTGGCCGCGTTTGGCCCGGCGGCGACCGCCGACCTGCGGATGTGGAGCGGCCTGGCCGGGCTCCCGGCGGCGGTGAAGGCCGTCCGCGACGAGCTGGTGGTCTTCCGCGACGAGCGCGGCCGCGAGCTCCTCGACCTGCCGGACGCCCCGCGCCCCGACGCGGGCACGCCGGCCCCGGTGCGGTTCCTGCCCGCGTTCGACAACGCGATCCTCGGCTACGACGACCGCGGCCGGATCATCGACGACGCCCACCGCGGGCTGTCGGTGGCCGGGGAGCGCGTGGTCCTGGTCGACGGCCGCGTCTCGGCGACCTGGACGTCCGACGACGGCACGGTGACCGTGCGGCCGTTGCGGCGCCTGACCCGGCCCGAACGCGCCGCGGTGACCGCGGAAGGAGGCGAGCTGGCGGCGTTCCTCTCCGACGGCGAAAGCGAGCGCGTCCGCGTCGAGCCGGGCTAGCCGACAGCCCGGGCGAAGCGCTCGGCCACCGTCCGCAGCCGCTCGACCAGGCCCGGCGGTGCCTCCTCCACCACGAAGTCGAACCCCCACTGCGCGAGGTAGTACGGCACCGTGTCCAGGGTGTTCGCTCCGGTCCGCACGCGGCAGCTGTGCTCGTCGATCGCCTCGACGGCCCCGGAAGTCGGCGGGATGCGCCGGGCGAGCACCTCGGCCGGCGCCGCCACGCGCAGCACGAACCGGTGGGGGTAGGGCGCCGTCGAGATCTGGCGGGAGACGTACGCCGCCAGGTCCTCGGCCGGCGGTTCGCGCGGGGTGAACCGGAAGCTCGGCGCCGGGACGCCGGTGATCCGGTCGACGCGGAACGTGCGCCAGCCGGCGCGGTCGAGGTCGTAGGCGACGAGGTACCAGCGCCGTCCGGTGTGGACCAGCCGCAGCGGCTCGACCGAGCGCTCGGTCTCCGCGCCGGAGCGGTCGCCGTAGCCGAAGCGCAGGCGCTCGTGGTCGCGGCAGGCCGCCGCGATCACGGTCAGCACCGACGCGTCGACCGTCGGGCCGCCGCCCGGGAGCGACATCGTGGCCGCGTGCAGCGCGCCGACCCGCGGCCGCAGCCGGGCCGGCAGCACCTGCTCGAGCTTCGCCAGCGCGCGCACCGACGTCTCCTCGATGCCGCTGACCGTGCCGCTCGCCGCCGTGCGCAGGCCGACCGCGACGGCGACGGCCTCGTCGTCGTCCAGCAGCAACGGCGGGAGCGCGGCGCCCGCGCCGAGCCGGTACCCGCCGGCCACGCCGGGCGTCGCGTGCACCGGGTAGCCCAGGGAGCGCAGCCGTTCGACGTCGCGGCGGATCGTGCGGACGTCGACCTCGAGCCGCGCCGCCAGGTCGGCGCCCGGCCAGTCGCGCCGGGCCTGCAGCAGCGAAAGCAGCCTGAGCAGGCGTTCCGATGTCCCGTACATGGCACGCAGTGTGCCAGACATCGCGGACAGTTCCGGTCCTCGATCCACCTGGGAGGTGGCCGGCCACTTGCCACGGACCACGTCCGGCGGAAAGAGTGGCGCATGCCGATCGACCCGGACACCCTGCTCGCCGTCGCCCGCGAAGAAGCCGAACTGGGCAAGGCCGAGGGCGGCGTGCCGATCGGGGCCGCCCTGTTCGACACCGCGGGCACCCTGCTGGGCCGCGGGCACAACCGGCGGGTGCAGGACGACGACCCCTCGATGCACGCGGAGACCTCGGCCTTCCGCGCTGCCGGGCGCCGCCCGCACTACCGCGACACGATCATGGTCACGACGCTTTCACCGTGCTGGTACTGCTCCGGTCTCGTCCGTCAGTTCGGGATCGGGCACGTAATCATCGGCGAAGCGGAGACGTTCCACGGCGGGCACGACTGGCTCGCCGGGCTCGGCGTGGAGATCACCCTGCTCGACGACCCCGCCTGCACCGCGCTGATGACGGAGTTCATCGCCGCGCGCCCGGACCTGTGGTTCGAGGACATCGGGGTCGAGAAGTCCGAATAGGACAGTGTTGTCCCGACAGTGCTGTCCCGACAGTATTGTCCCGACAGTCCCTGACGAGGAGCCGGTATGCCGTCAACCGTTCCGCTCGTGGACCTTTCGCCGTGGTTCGCGGGCACCTCCGAGGGCCGGGCCGACGTGGCCGCGCGGATCGACCGCGCGCTGCGGGAGTCCGGGTTCCTGCTCGTCACCGGGCACGGCGTCCCGGACGAGCTGCGCCGCGGGACCCGCGAGCTGGCGCGGGAGTTCTTCGCGCTGCCCGAGGACGTCAAGCAGCGCTACGCCGTCACCGTCGGCGGCCGCGGCTGGCTGCCGCCGGGCGTCGAGGCCAACGGCTACGCCGAAGGCACCGAGACCCCGCCGGACCTCAAGGAGTCGTACTCCGCGGGCGCGGATTCCGGCGTGGGCGTCGCCGAAATCGACGGGTTCTGGTTCCAGCCCAACGTCTGGCCGGACGAAGTGCCGGGCCTCGCCGAGACGGCCACGGAGTACATGCGCCGGATGCGCGCGCTCTCGGACCACCTGCTGGAGATCTTCGCCGCCGCGCTCGGCCTGGCGGAGAGCCACTTCACGCGGCACACCGCGCACCCGACGTACACGTTCAACATCAACTGGTACCCGCCGATGTCCCACGTCGGGACGCCGGAGCCGGAGCAGTTCCGGATCGGCCCGCACACCGACTTCGGCACGGTGACCGTGCTCGACCGCCAGGCCGGCGTCGGCGGGCTGCAGATCCACACGGCCGACGGCGAGTGGGAGGACGCGCCGTTCCACCCGGACGCGTTCACGGTGAACATCGGCGACCTGATGGCCCGCTGGACGGGTGACCGCTGGCGGTTGACGCGCCACCGCGTCCTCCCGCCCGCGGCCACCGCCCCGGACGAGGACCTGGTGTCGCTGATCTTCTTCTACGAAACCGACCACGACGCGCGGATCACGTCACTGGCCCCGCCCCTGGGCAGGACGACGTACCCGGAAGTGATCGCTTCGGACTACCTCCGCGAGAAATTGACCGCGATCACGGTCACTCACTGACAGATCTTTTTCGCGATCGCGGCCGGAATTTCGTCGCACACTTCCGCGGTGCCCCCGCGGGCCGCGACCCACTTTCCGTTCCGGTAGGCGAAGAGAATGTGACCGCCGTCGATTTCGTTGGTGAAATGCGCGTACGCCCACGATTCGGCGCAGTTGATGCCCTGCAGCCCCTTGCCGTCGATGAGCAGCGCGTCGGCCATACCTTTGTTCGCCTTGACCGCGGCCTCCAGCGTGGCCTTGGTCGCCGAGGCACACGCGCTCACCTTGGCCGGCGCGGGCTTCGCCGCCTGCGCGGACGGGGTGACCTCCACGGGAACGGTGGTCGGCGTGGTGGTAGCGGTGGCCGGTGTGGTGGTCGCGGTCGTCGGCGCCGGCGTGGCGACCGGCGAATCCGGCTGGGCGGTGCACGCCGACAGAATCACGCCCGCCACCACAATGGCACCGGCCCCGACGGCACGACGGAATACCCGCATTGTTCCCCCTGAATTCCCCCGGGCGGCCCCTCGCCGCCTTCCTGCCGTTCAAGACGCCCGGCGGTATTCCCGGTTGCACGCCGTGCCTAACGGAAGGATCACGGCCTCGGCTCGGCGCAGATCGTCCGGTTGCGGCCCGCCGCCTTCGCGCGCAGCAGGGCCGCTTCCGCCGCCAGCAGGGCGTCCGCGAGGAGGCCGTCCGGGCAGCCCGCCACGCCGATCGACACCGTGACGCCGACGAAGTGCGGCCCGTCGCCCGACGCCTTGAGCGCCACCAGCGTCGCCGCGACCCGCAGCCGGATGCGCTCCGCGATCGCCATCGCGTCGAAGGGGCCCGTGCCGGCCAGCAGCACCGCGAACTCCTCGCCGCCGGAGCGGCCCACGAGGTCGGCGGCCCGGACCTCGTCGCGCAGGGTGTCGGCGACCGCGCGCAGGACGGCGTCGCCGATGCGGGCGCCGTAGCGGTCGTTGAGCTGGCGGAAGTGGTCGAGATCGAGCAGCAGCACGGCCTGGCCGGGGCCGTGGCGGCCGAGCCGGGTCAGCTCGGCTTCGGCGGCTCCCCGCCACGACGCGGCGGTCAGCACCCCGGTGCCGGGGTCGAGGGTCACGTGGTCGCGGCGGCCGTGGCCCTGCCCGCCGCGGTGCAGCACGACAGTGGCGCCGGCCAGCAGCGGGACGAGCAGCGGCGCGGCTCCGACGGCCCAGGCGAGCGGCAGGGCGGACGTCGTCATCGCGGCGTCGAAGGCGTGGCCCGGCAGGGCTTCGCGGAGGCGGCGGGGACCGTCGGCGGCGGTCACGAGCGCGGCGTTCACGGCCAGGAAGACCACGCCGGCGACGGCCAGCAGGACGACGGTGCGGGCGTCGAGGACCTCGCCGAGCGGCCGGACACCGGTCGCGGTGAGGAACGCCCCGGCGGCGAGCCCGGCCAGCGCCGTGGCCGCGGCGCCGAACACCTGCCGGTACACGGGTCTTCTGCGGACCCGGAACCACTGGTGCAGCGCGGAGAGCACGACCAGTGCGACGGCGAGGCCCGGCCGGAGCACGAGCACCCCGGCGAAGATCCACGGCGTGTCGACGCCGGGGCCGAGGAGCGTGTCCTCGCGGTGCCGCTCCACGCCGCGGGTGAGCTCGGCCGACACCAGCATCCCGCCGAGCAGCAGCGCGAACGGCGTCAGCATCGCGGCGAACGGCGGGTACCGGACGGCGGCCAGCGCGGTGGCGGCCACGGCGAGGACGTCGACCGCGACGAGGTAGCAGACCTGGGCCCGGCGCGGCAACCGCCACAGGGCCCACCGCTGCAGGACGACGGCGGGCAGGAACCGGCCCGGGCGGCGTCCCCCGCCGGCGGCGACCGTGGAATCCCCCACCATTTCGGCAAAGTAGCCGGAATGCGGGGCGGTGTCACTCCGCCTTCAGGGGAATCTCACACCGCCGACGCACCGGAGCCGTGCGCGCACGGTAAGTCATTTTTCCGACCGAAGAAGGGTTGACACACCACATTGGTCTAGTCCACTGTGTGGTGGCACACAGCGCTCCTCCCGGGATGATCCCGCCGCCTCAAACCGGAGGTGCTCCAACCTGCTCCTTGGAGGACCCCATGCTGCACCGCTTGCCGCCGATCCGACCGCAGTCACGGCCGAACGACCTCGGCGGGAAGGTCGCCCGCCGCTCGCGGGGTGGCCTGCTTCCGGCCGGATCGGCGACCCCCGTGCGCCGGCTGGTCACCCTCGCCCTCGCGGCCGGAGCCGCGATGGCGACGGCGGTCGGCTTCGCCCCGCAGGCCATGGCCGCGGTCGACCCCGTGCTCGCTTCCCCGTACCTGTACCAGTGGGCCGGGCAGACCAGTCCGACCGCGGCGATGTCCGCGACCGGCGTGAAAGCGTTTACCCTCGCGTTCGTCCTGTCCGACGGCACCTGCAACCCGAAGTGGGACGGCAGCCGGTCGCTGACCGGCTCGGACAAGACGATGATCCAGAACATCCGGAACGCGGGCGGGGACGTCATCCCGTCGTTCGGCGGCTGGTCCGGCACGAAGCTGGGCTCGAAGTGCACCTCGGCCTCGGCGCTGGCGGGCGCGTACCAGAAGGTGATCGACGCCTACGGCCTCAAGGCGATCGACCTCGACATCGAGAACACCGACGAGTTCCAGAACAACACCGTGCAGGACCGCATCCTCAACGCGGTCAAGCTGACCAAGCAGAAGAACCCGAACCTGAAGGTCGTCATCACCATCGGCACCACGACGACCGGCCCCGACTCGTGGGGCAAGCGGCTGATCAACCAGGCCAAGGCGATCGGCGCGCCGGTCGACGTCTGGTCGGTCATGCCGTTCGACTTCTCCAGCGGCGGCGACATGGCCGCCATGACGAAGTCCGCGGTCGACGGGCTGAAGAACCAGCTCAAGACCACGTTCGGCTGGAGCGACGACACCGCCTACCGGCACAGCGGCCTCTCCTCGATGAACGGCAAGACCGACAACGCGGGCGAGACCGTCACGGTCGCGAACTTCACCTCCATCCGCGGCTACGCGACGAGCCACCACCTGGCCCGCTTCACGTTCTGGGCCACCAACCGCGACTGCAGCGGCGGCGGCGAGTGCAGCGGGATCTCGCAGGACAAGTACGCGTTCACCAAGATCGTCGCCGGGTACACCGGCTGACACCAGACCCGTAGTGGGGCTGTCGGAGGCCCTCTCACCGGCATCGGGGCCGGTGAGGGGGCCTTCGCGGGTACCGGCGACCGGAACCCGTGCCGGTGAGCGGGAACCCGGACGTCACACCGGCGCAATCTCCGTCGCCTACTGTCTTCCCATGGCGAACCCCACCTACGGCGGCAAGGTGGTCGCGGTCGAGCCGGGCGGGGTCGAACCCGTCGCCGACGCCGACCGGCACGGCACCCCGCGGCAGCTGGCCTGGACCTGGGCCTCCCCCAACCTCGAGTTCGCCACGGTCTTCGTCGGCGTCCTCGCCGTCACCGCCTTCGGGCTCTCGTTCTGGCAAGCCGCGCTCGCCGCCGTCATCGGGAACGGGCTCGGCGCGCTCGCGCACGGCGTCCTCTCCGCCCGCGGCCCGCGCTACGGCGTGCCGCAGATGGTGCTCGGGCGGGCCGCCTTCGGCTACCGGGGGAACCTGCTGCCCGCCGCGCTGATGTCGGTGATGGCCGGGGTCGGCTGGTTCGCCGTCAACAGCGTCAGCGGCGCCTTCGCGCTCGCCAGCCTCACCGGGCTGCCGACCGTCGCCTGCCTCGTGCTCGTCGTCGCGCTGCAGATCGTCATCGCCTTCTTCGGGCACAACCTCGTGCAGGCCTACGAAAAGTACGTCTTCGCCGTCCTGGCCGTCGTGTTCGGCGCCGCGAGCGTCGTCGTCTTCGCGAAGGCCGGGCCGACGGCCAACACCGGCAGCACCGGCGGGTTCCTGCTCGCCGTCGGCACCGCGTTCGGCTACACCGCGGGCTGGAACCCGTACGCCGCCGACTACACGCGCTACCTCCCGAAAACCGCGTCAAGACGCGCGATCGGCCTCTACGCGGGCAGTGGCCTGTTCCTTTCGACGACCGTCCTGATGCTCGCCGGCGCCGCCTCGACGACCCTCGGCGGCCCGGCCGACGACAACCCCGCGACGGCGTTCACCGGCCACCTGCCCGGGTACCTCGCCGCCGCGACGCTGCTGGCCATCGCGCTGGGCGCGGTCGCCGCGAACGTCCTCAACGTCTACTCCGGCGCGCTCGCCTTCCTCGCGCTCGGCGTCCGGCTGCCGCTGGCCTGGCGCCGCGCCGTCGTCGCGCTGGCGTTCGGCGCGGTCGGGTTCGTGCTCGCCTGGCTCGGGCTGGCCGACGCCGGCCACGCCTACGAGAACTTCCTGCTGGTCATCGCGTACTGGATCGGCCCGTGGCTGGGTGTCCTGCTGGCCGACCACCACCTGCGCCGCGGCACGGAGTTCGGCGAGCTGCTGGCCGACCGGCGGCACCGCAACGTCGCCGGGTTCACCGCGTTCGCCGTCGCGCTCGTGGCGTCGGTCGGGCTGTTCGCGAACCAGGCGCTCTACACCGCGCCGTTCCCGAAGGCCGTGCCCGCCACCGGCGACCTGACGTTCGCCGCCGGGTTCGTCCTCGCGGCCGGGATCTACCTGCTGCTGCGTCAGCGCACCGGTGTGCCGTCGCGACGGCAGCCGGAGGGGTAGCAGCGGTACGGGGACGTCGGGAGCGTGATCGTGATCGTCGGGGACGGCGGCAGGTTCACCGTCACCGTCGGCGTGGGCGTCGCCGTCGGGGTCTCACGCGCGTGCATGACCACCGGGGACGGCGTCGTCGTCCGGGTCGGCGCGGCGATCGCGGTGGACGTCGGCACGCCGGTCGCCGGCTGCAGCTGCGGGAACTGCGTCGTGCCCGGGACGGGGTCCTGCCGGGTCGCCAAGGCGAGTACGAGCCCGCCGAGCACCACGAGAACCGCCGAGGCCAACGCGATCCGGCCCGCGGCACCGCCGCGCGCCTCGGCTTCCGGACCTCGCCGGGCCGCCGCCTCGGCCGACCGCGAGCCGGGCCGCCGCGGCCGCAGGCCGGCCTGCCGCAGCAGTTCGTCGACCGCGACCCGGTCCCGGCGCCTGCGCGCGCTGCGCGTCATGAACCACCCCTTCGCTGACCGGGTGGATATTAGGAAGCGGCGCCGGAATTGTAAACGCGCTGATCGCAGCGGTCTCGTTACCGTTTCGAGACAACCGGATCGGCCTCCCGGCCGTAGTCGTCAACGAGCGGCGAACCGCCGCAGGAGACCGCCCACGCGGCGGGTCACCGGGGTGAACTCCGGGAGCTTCGCCAGGGCCAGCACCCCGAACGGGACGGCCATCCCGAGCAAGGTCTGGACCGGCAGTTTCACCCAGGCGGCGGGGATCGCACCGAGCGAGCCGGGCACGGCGTAGCCGGCGAGCACCGCGGCCCCGACGCCGAGCGCGCTCGCGGAGAGCGTGATCAGCCCGACCCGCAGGGACCGCTTGCTCCGCAGGTGCCCCAGCCGGACCCACAGCCAGACCTGCCCGAGCACGGCGCCGACGACGAACCCGGCGCCGTTCACGAGCATCACGCCGTAGACGATGTGCTCGCCGTCGAGCAGGCCGCGGCACAGGAACAGCAGCGGGATCTTCACGGCGGTCATCACGAGCATGATCAGGGTGGGCGTGCGCGCGTCCTTCATCGCGTAGAACACGCGCAGCTGCAACATGACGAGCGCGAAGGGCAGCAGGCCGACGGCGGAGACCGCGAGGGTCTGGCCGAGCCGCTCGGCGTCGTCGAGGGTGCCGCGGCCCCAGGTGAAGATCGCGATGCCGACCGGCGTGCCGACGACGGCCAGCACCGCCGAAATCGGCACGAAGAGCACCGTCGAGATGCGGGAGGCCAGGGAGAGGTCGCCGACGAGCGCGACGGTGTCGCCGTCCGCGGCCGCGCGGCTCATCCGCGGCATGAGCGCCGTCAGCAGGGAGACGCCGAGGATGCCGTACGGCAGCTGGAAAAGCAGCGACGCGTAGCTGTAGGCGGTCACGCCACCGCTGGTCCCGCCGGTCAGCACCCGGGTCGTCACGACGAACCCGACGTGGCTCACCACGACGTAGCCGAGGATCCACGCGGCGAGCCCGCCGAACTCCTTGATGCGCGGGTCGAAGCCCCAGCGCCAGCGGAAGCGGAACCCGGTGCGCAGCAACGCCGGGATCAGCACGACCGCCTGCACGACGATGCCGAGCGTGGTGCCGAGGCCGAGCACGAGCAGCTTCGGGTCGCTCATCCGGACCGGGTCGAGCGTCAGCTCCCCCGGCATCAGCGCGAACACGACGAGCGTGGCGGTGACGACGACGTTGTTCAGCACCGGCGCCCAGGCCGGCGGGCCGAAGACGTTCTGGGCGTTGAGGATCGCCGAGAGCAGCGCGAAGAGGCCGTAGAACAGGATCTGCGGCAGCAGCAGGTAGGCCAGCGCGGTGGTGAGGGCGGGGTTGGCGGTCGGAGAGGACTTGTCGACGTAGAGCGCGGTGAACAGCGGCGCGATCGCGACCGCGACGGCCGTCCCGACCGTGAGCAGCACGAGCCCCATGGTGATCAGGCGCTGCGTGTAGGCACGCCCGCCGTCCGGGTCGTCCTGGGAGCGGACGAGCAGCGGCACGACGACGCTGGCGAGCACGCCGCCGAAGAGCAGTTCGAAGACGATGTTGGGCAGCGTGTTCGCGACGGTGAAGGAGTCGTTGACGACCCTGGTCCCGACCACCGCGGCCAGCAGCAGCTTCGCGACGAACCCGGTGATCCGGCTGACGGTCGAGGCGACGGCCATCCGGCCGCTCGAACGGGCCAGCGACGAGCCGGCGCCTTCCCCGCGGCCGGCGGTGACGGGCGAGGCGGGCGGCCGGGCGACGATCTGGGTGGCGAACTCGTCGTAGGGCCGCCGGGAAAGGTCCAGGTCACGGGTCGGCCAGTGCGGGCCGCGCAGTTCCTTCGGGAGGAAGACCGTCGCCTCGTTGTCCACTGGTGGTGGGGGTTCCGCCATGGCTCAAGCCTGCCAGGTCGGGCGAGCCATGGGAATTCGAACACCTGTTCGACGTCACGACAGTGCGTGACATCGGATGCGGCCGGTCAGGCGGCGGCGGTGATCTCCAGCGCGGCACGGCCGGCCTCGGTCAGCTCGGCCGGGACGCGGCCGGTGGCGCCTTCGACCGCGGGCCGCAGGTAGCCGCCGTGGGCCAGCGCGTGGGCCGTGATCTGATCGCAACAGGCGAATCCGTCGATGAAGAGGTCGGGCTCGCAGCTGCACGACATCTGCGCGCGGCCTGCTGCCACCGCCTTCAGCATCGCCATCGCGCGGTGGGTGAGCTCGACTCCTGAACCGGACACCGGACTGCCTTCCTCTGAGATCCGCTACTAATAGTCATTCGCCCATTGGGCCGATTGTGTTACTTACAGCACTATGACGCTTTGACCACGGGTGAGGTTCCGCGGCACGCCGAAGACGCGCCGAACGGTGTGCGAGCTGCGCCGACAGGCGGCACGGGCGTCGCGAACGGCGGAGCGCGCCCCTCAGTTCAGCCGCAGCTCGAGGGTGCGGGCCCACTCCCGGACGATCTGGCGCCGCCGCCGCGTGTCGTCGGTCAGCAGGTTCGCCAGGCCCAGGCCGCGGCCCAGGTCGAGGGTGGCCTGGACCAGTTCGCGGACGCCCGGGCGGGACTCGTCGACGCCCAGCAGCTCCACCGCCACCCGGTGCGCTTCCCGGCCGACCCGGGCCTCCAGCGGCACCAGTACGGCGCGCAGGGCGTCGTCGGTCGCCGCGACCGACCAGAGCTGCAGGGCCGCGCGGAACAGCGGGCCCGTGTAGAGGTTCAGCACCATCTCGACGACGCGCTCGATGCGGGACGCGCCGCTCGGCAGGTCCGCGGCCTGCGCCCGCAGCTCGTCGATCTGGGACTGGCCGAGCAGGTCGACCGCCGCCACCACGAGGTCCTCCCGCGTCGGGAAGTGGTGCTGGGCCGCGCCGCGGGAGACGCCCGCGCGCTCGGCGATGCCGGCCACCGTGACGCCGTGCCAGCCGCGCTCGCCGAAGCTGTCGAGCGCGGCCTCGATCAGCCGCCGCCGCGTGGTGCGGCTGCGTTCCTGCTGGGGTTCGCGGACGCCGGTCAAGCCGGGTCGACCCAGAAGTCGAGCTGGAGGTCTTCCTCCGAGCCGCCGATCCGGTACTTCGCGAAGTCGGTGACCCCCTCGGCGCGCAGCACCTCGTCGTCGAGGAAGAAGTTCCCGGTGACCTCGCGGCTCGGCTTGGTGAGGATCGCGTACGCGGCGTCGGCCATGATCTCCGGCGTCCGGCTGCGGTCGGCCAGCTCGGCCCCGACGACGTTGCGGATCGCCGCCGTGTCGATCGTCGTGCGCGGCCAGAGCGAGTTGACCGCGACGCCGTCCTTCTTCAGCTCGGCCGCGAGCCCGACGGTCACCAGGCTCATCGAGTACTTCGCGATGCTGTACGCGAGGTGCCCGGCGGTGAACCACTTCTCGTCGAGGCTGATCGGCGGCGAGAGCGTCAGGATGTGCGCGTTCGCCGCCTTCTTCAGGTGCGGGATGGCCAGCTTGGACAGCAGGAACGTGCCGCGCGCGTTGATGTCCTGCATGAGGTCGTAGCGCTTCATGCTGACGTGCTCGGTCGGCGTCAGGTCGATCGCGCTGGCGTTGTTGACGACGATGTCGATGCCGCCGAACTGTTCGACCGTCTTGGCCACGGCCGCGGCGACCCCGTCGTCGTCGCGGACGTCGCCGAGGATGGGCAGCGCGTGCCCCCCGGCCTTCTCGATCGCCTCGGCCGCCGTGTAGATCGTGCCGGGCAGCTTCGGGTGCGGTTCGGCCGTCTTGGCCAGCAGGGCGACGTTCGCCCCGTCGGCGGCGGCCCGGAGTGCGATCGCCTCGCCGATGCCCCGGCTGCCGCCGGACATGATGATCGTCTTGCCGTCCAGTGTGGACATATCGACCCTCCTAGTAGGACTTGGGGAGGCCGAGGCTGTGCTGGCCGACGAAGTTGAGCACCATCTCGCGGCTGACCGGGGCGATCCGGCCGAGCCGCACCGCCGTGACCAGCGTGCCGAGGCCGTACTCGGTGGCGAGGCCGTTGCCGCCGTGGGTCTGCACGGCCTGGTCGGTCGCGCGGATGGCGACCTCGGCGGCGGCGTACTTGGCCATGTTGGCCGACTCCCCCGCGCCGAAGTCGTCGCCGGAGTCGTAGAGCGACGCGGCCTTCTGCGTCATCAGCTTCGCCAGTTCCAGCTCGACCTTGATCTCGGCCAGCGGGTGCGCGAGACCCTGGTGGGCGCCGATCGGCGTGCCCCAGACCTGGCGCTGGTTGGCGTAGGAGACGGCCTTGGCCAGCGCGTAGCGGGCGATGCCGAGGGAGAACGACGCGCCCATGATGCGTTCGGGGTTGAGGCCCGCGAACAGCTGCGCGATCGCCGCGTCCTCCTCGCCGACCAGCGCCTCGGCCGGGAGCTTGACGTCGTCGAGGAACAGCGAGAACTGGTTCTCCGGCGCGACGATGTCCATCGGGATCTTCGTGTACTCGAAGCCCTCGGTGTTCGTCGGCAGGATGAACAGCGCCGGCTTGAGCTTGCCGGTCTTCGAGTCCTCCATGCGGCCGACGATGAGCACGGCGTCGGCCTCGTCGACGCCGGAGATGTACACCTTGCGTCCACTGAGGACCCACCCGTCGCCGTCGCGCTTGGCGGTGGTGGTGATCTTGTGCGAGTTGGACCCGGCGTCCGGCTCGGTGATCGCGAAGACCATCCGCTTGGTGCCGTTGGCGATGCCGGGCAGCCACTGCTTCTTCTGCTCGTCGGTGCCGAAGCGGGAGATCACGGTGCCGCAGATGGCCGGCGAGACGACCATGAGCAGCAGCGGCGAGCCCGCGGCGGCCAGTTCTTCGAGCACCGCGGCGAGGTCGGCGATGCCCGCGCCCCCGCCGCCGTACTCCTCGGGGATGTTGACGCCGAGGTAGCCGAGGCG
The DNA here is from genome assembly GCF_054781455.1 of Amycolatopsis stemonae. Classification (NCBI taxonomy): domain Bacteria; kingdom Bacillati; phylum Actinomycetota; class Actinomycetes; order Pseudonocardiales; family Pseudonocardiaceae; genus Amycolatopsis; species Amycolatopsis stemonae. The sequence continues at coordinate 135,825 of NZ_BAAGUJ010000003.1, forward strand.
CCCGGCCTCGTCCCACAGCTCGTGCGTCTTCTCGTCCGCACGGGCCTTCTTCGCGTAGTACTCGTGCCCGTACTTGGCGCCGAGCTCGGCGACGGCCTTGCGAAGCGCGATCCGCTCCTCCGGCTCGATGAAGTTCATCGCGTTCATTCTGCTTCTCCCACCACCGCGAGGATCGTGCCCACTTCGACCTGCTGTCCCACTGTCACCGGCAGTTCCGCGACCACGCCGTCGGCGGGCGCGGCGATCCGGTGTTCCATCTTCATCGCTTCGAGCCACAGCAACGGGTCGCCCGCCTTCACGGGGTCCCCGGCCTGCACCGCGAGCCGGACGACCGTGCCCGGCATCGGCGCGACCAGCGACCCCGCGGCCAGGGCCGCGTCCGGGTCGGCGAACCGCGGCTCGGCCCTGAGTGCCACCGACCCGAGCGGTGAGTCCACGTAGGACACCCCGTCGTGGCGGGCGACGTCGAAGACGCGCCGCACCCCGGCGACGTCCAGCACGACCCGCCCCGGTTCGGCCTTGACCAGCTCGGCTTCGTAACCGTCGGCCTTCAGCCCGTCCCGGGTGAGGGAGTAGCTGACTTCGTACTCGCGGTCACCCGCCGTGAAGACCTTGCGCTGCCCGGCCGAGCGGACGTTGCGCCAGCCGCTGGGCAGCCTGCGCTGCGTGGTCGCCGAGGCCCGGTTTCCCGCCGCGTCGGCCAACGCGGCGGCGAGCGCGGACAGCCGCTCGGTGTCCACTGTGGCCAGCGGCGCGGCCAGGGTGCCGAGGCCGTGGCGGTCGAAGAACGCCGTGTCGGTCTCGCCCGCCAGGAAGGCTTCGTGACGGAGGATGTTCACCAGCAGGTCGCGGTTGGTGACGACGCCGTGGATCTTCGTGGCCGCGAGGGCCTTCGCGAGCCGGCGGGCGGCCTCGGCGCGGGTCGGCGCCCAGGTGATCACCTTGGCGAGCATCGGGTCGTAGTGGACACCCACCACCGAGCCGGTCTCGAACCCGGAGTCCAGCCGCAGCCCCGGCCCGTGGGTGAACGCACGGTCCACGCCGGGCACTTCGAACGTGTGCAGCGTGCCGCTCTGCGGCTGCCAGCCCGCGGCCGGGTCTTCGGCGTAGAGCCGGACCTCGATGGAGTGCCCCCCGGTCGGCGGCGGGCCGGCGGGCAGCCGCTCACCCTCGGCGACCCGCAGCTGCAGGGCGACCAGGTCGAGGCCGGTGACGTTCTCGGTGACCGGGTGCTCGACCTGCAGGCGGGTGTTCATCTCGAGGAAGTAGAACCGGCCGTCCGGCCCGGCGAGGAACTCGACCGTGCCCGCGCCGACGTAGTCGATCGCCTGGGCGGCCTTGCGCGCGGCGTCGAACAGTTCCTCGCGCATGGCGTCGTCGACGAACGGCGACGGCGCCTCCTCGACGACCTTCTGGTGCCGGCGCTGGATCGAGCACTCCCGCTCCCCCACCGCCCACACCGTGCCGTGCCGGTCGGCGAGCACCTGGACCTCGATGTGCCGCCCGGTTTCCAGGTACCGCTCGCAGAAAACCGTCGGATCGCCGAACGCGGACCCGGCCTCGGCGCTCGCGCCTTCCACCGCCTCGGCCAGCTCGTCGAGCGAGCGGACCACGCGCATCCCGCGTCCGCCACCACCGGCGGACGCCTTGACCAGCAACGGCAGGTCCTCCGCGGTGACCTTCCCGGGGTCCAGTTCGGACAGCACCGGGACACCCGCGGCGGCCATCAGCCGCTTGGACTCCACTTTGGAGCCCATGGTCTCGATGGCCTCCGGCGGCGGCCCGACCCAGGTGAGCCCGGCATCGAGGACGGCCCGCGCGAACGCGGCGTTCTCGGACAGGAAGCCGTAGCCGGGGTGGACGGCGTCGGCACCGGTGTCGGCCGCGGCCTTCACCAGCAGCTCCGCCCGCAGGTACGTCTCGCTCGGCGCGTTGCCGGGCAGCCGCACGGCGGCGTCGGCTTCGAGGGCGTGCGGCGCGGCGGCATCGGCGTCGGAGAACACCGCGACCGTGCCGATCCCGGCGTCGCGGCAGGTGCGGAAGACGCGGCGGGCGATCTCACCGCGGTTGGCGACCAGCAGGTTCTGGATCATCGCTCACTCACATCCGGAAGACGCCGAAGCCCTCGGCGCCCTTCACTGGTCCATTGTGGATCGCGGACAGGCTCAGCCCCAGCACCGTGCGGGTGTCGCGCGGGTCGATGATGCCGTCGTCGTAGAGCATGCCGGAGAGGAACATCGGCATCGACTCGGCCTCGATCTGGCCTTCCACCATGGCGCGCATGGCCTTGTCGTTGTCCTCGTTGTACTCCTGGCCGCGCGCCTCGGTGGCCGCGCGGGCCACGATGGACAGCACGCCGGCCAGCTGCGCCGGGCCCATCACCGCGGACTTCGCGCTCGGCCAGGCGAACAGGAAGCGGGGATCGTAGGCGCGGCCGCACATGCCGTAGTGCCCGGCGCCGTAGGACGCTCCCATGAGGACGGACAGGTGCGGCACCTTCGAGTTCGAGACGGCGTTGATCATCATCGCGCCGTGCTTGATGATGCCGCTCTGCTCGTACTCCTTGCCGACCATGTAGCCGGTGGTGTTGTGCAGGAACACCAGCGGGGTGTCGATCTGGTTGGCCAGCTGGATGAACTGCGCGGCCTTCTGCGACTCCTCGCCGAACAGCACGCCCTGGGCGTTGGCCAGGATGCCGACCGGGTAGCCGTGGATGCTCGCCCAGCCCGTGACGAGCGACGAGCCGTAGAGCGGCTTGAATTCGTCGAAGTCGGAGCCGTCGACGACGCGGGCGATCACCTCGCGCGGGTCGAACGGCACCTTGAGGTCGGGCGGCACGATGCCGAGCAGGTCCTCGGCGTCGTACAGCGGCTCTTCGTAGTCCGGCTTCGGCGTCGGCCCCTGCTTGGTCCAGTTGAGCCGCTTGATGATGTTGCGGCCCAGGCGGATCGCGTCCTGTTCGTCGACGGCCAGGTAGTCGGCCAGGCCGGACGTCCGCGCGTGCATCTCGGCGCCACCGAGCGACTCGTCGTCGGACTCCTCGCCGGTGGCCATCTTGACCAGCGGCGGCCCGCCGAGGAACACCTTCGCGCGTTCCTTGACCATCACGACGTAGTCCGACATGCCCGGCAGGTAGGCCCCACCGGCGGTGGAGTTGCCGAAGACCAGTGCGACCGTCGGGCAGCCCGCGGCCGAGGCGCGCGTGATGTCGCGGAAGATCCGGCCGCCGGGGATGAAGATCTCCTTCTGCGTGGGCAGGTCCGCGCCGCCGGACTCGACGAGGTTGATCGACGGCAGCCGGTTCTGCGCGGCGATGTCCGCGGCCCGGAAGGACTTCTTCGTCGTCCACGGGTTGCTGGCGCCGCCCTTGACCGTCGGGTCGCTGGCCGAGACCAGGCACTCGACGCCTTCGACGACCCCGATGCCGGTGACCAGGCTCGCGCCGACGCGGTAGTCGGTGCCCCACGCGGCCAGCGGCGACAGCTCGAGGAACGGCGAGTCCTGGTCGAGCAGCAGCTCGATCCGCTCGCGGGCGAGGAGCTTGCCGCGCTTGCGGTGCCGCTCGACGTACTTCTCGCCGCCGCCCGCGACCGCCTTGGCCTGCTCGGCGTCGATCTCGGCGAGCTTCTCCAGCATCGCTTCGCGGTTGGCGCCGAACTCGGCGGCCCGCGTGTCCACTGTGGACCTCAGGGTTGTCACGAGGTGTATCCCAATCGCTTCGCGGCCAGGCCGGTGAGGATCTCGTTCGTGCCGCCGCCGATGCCGAGGATCCGGACGTCGCGGTAGTGCCGCTCCACCTCGGCCTCGCGCATGTAGCCGAGCCCGCCGTGCAGCTGGACGGCCTCGTTCACCACCCATTCGGCGGCTTCAACGGCGGTGTTCTTGGCGAAACAGGCTTCGGCGATGACTTCTTCGCCCGAGACGTGCCGGATCGCGGCCTGCCGGGTGTAGGTCCGGGCCACGTCCACGCGACGCGCCATCTCGGTGAGCTTGTGCTGCACGACCTGCCGCGAGATGAGCGGGCGGCCGAACGTCTCGCGCAGCCGGCACCAGTCCAGCGTCAGGTCGAGCGCGCGCTGGGCGTGCGCATACGCCTGCACGGCCAGCGAAAGCCGTTCCGTGACGAACTGGGTGGCCACCTGCGCGAACCCGCTGTTCTCGGTGCCGACGAGGTTCTCGACCGGCACGCGGACGTCCACGTAGGACAGTTCGGCGGTGTCGGAGCAGAGCCAGCCCATCTTCTCGAGCTTGCGCGACACGGTGAACCCGGGCGTCCCGCGCTCGACGACGATCAGCGAGATGCCGTGCGCGCCGTCGCCGCCCGTGCGCACCACGGTCGTGACGAAGTCGGCGCGGCAGCCGGAAGTGATGTAGGTCTTGGCGCCGTTGATGACGTACTCGTCGCCCTCGCGGACGGCGGTGGTGCGGATCCCGGCGACGTCCGAGCCGCCGTCCGGCTCGGTGACCGCAAGGGAGCCGATCTTGGTCCCGGCGAGCGTCGGGCGGACCCAGCGTTCGACCTGCACCGGGTCGCCGGCCTCGGCGATGTGCGGGACGGCGATGCCGCAGGTGAACAGCGAGGCGAACAGCCCGCCGGACCCGCCCGCGTAGTGCATCTCCTCGGCGATGACCAGGGCGTCCAGGTAGTTGCCGTCGCCGCCGCCGACCTCTTCGGGGAAGCCGACGCCGAGCAGGCCGAGGTCCCCGGCCGTGCGATGCAGCTCGCGCGGCAGCTCGCCGGCGCGCTCCCAGTCGTCGAGGTGCGGCAGGACCTCCTGCTCGACGAACTTCCGCACGGTCTTGCGCAGTTCGGCCCGTTCGGGCGTCCGGAAGGGGTCGGTCACAGGAGCACCTCGGGGATGTCGATCTCACGGGACCGCAGCCACTCGCCGAGGGCCTTGGCCTGCGGGTCGAACCGCGCCTGCGACGCGACGCCCTCGCCGAGGATGCCCTCGACGACGAAGTTCATCGCCCGCAGGTTCGGCAGCAGGTAGCGCGTCACCGGCAGGTCGGCGGTCTCGGGCAGCAGCAGCTTGAACTCGGCGACGGTCAGCCGGTGCACCAGCCACCGCCAGGCCGCTTCGGACCGCACCCAGACGCCGAGGTTGGCGTTGCCGCCCTTGTCCCCGCTGCGCGCCCCGGCGATCGTGCCCAAGGGCGCGCGGCGGACCGGGCCGTGGTCGAGCGGCTCGGGCAGGGCGGGCTCGTCCACATCGGACAGGTCCCGAGTGGACACCGGTGGCGCTATGTCGACACGCATGCCGTCCGGCAGGACCGCGACGTGCGGAACCTCCTCCGCGGCCACAAAAGCCGCGGTGTAGACGCCGAACGGCGACGCGTCCGACGGCGGCGCGGTGACGTGGAAGCCGGGGTAGCTGGCCAGCGCCAGTTCGACCGCGGCGCCGGTGAAGGCGCGGCCCGCCACCTTGGGGTCGGCGTCCTTGACGGCGACGTGCAGCAGCGCGCTCGCGGTCTGCTCGGTGTCGGCGTCGGCGTGGTCGGTGCGCGCCAGTGTCCACTTGACCTCGGCGGGCGGCCGGTCCTTCAAGGACAGTTCGAGCTGGTCCCTGACCAGAGCGGCTTTCGCCTCGATGTCGAGTCCGGTGAGGACGAACATCGTTTCGTTGCGGAACCCGCCCAGGGTGTTCAGCGCGACCTTCAGCGTCGGCGGCGGCGCCTCCCCGCGGACGCCGGAGATGCGGACGCGGTCGGGCCCGTCCTCGGTCAGCGAGAGCGTGTCGAACCGGGTGGTGACGTCGGGTCCGGCGTACCGGGCGCCGGTGATCTCGTACAGGAGCTGGGCGGTGACCGTGCCCGTGTTCACGACACCGCCGGTGCCCGGGTGCTTGGTGATGACACTGGAGCCGTCGGCCTCGATCTCGGCGATCGGGAAGCCGGGCACGCCCAGGGAGTGCTCGGTGAAGAAGGCGTAGTTGCCGCCGGTGGCCTGGGCGCCGCATTCGATGACGTGCCCGGCCGCGACCGCGCCGGCCAGGGCGTCGTAGTCGTCGCGGGCCCAGCCGTAGTGCGCGGCGGCCGGGCCGACGATCACCGAGGCGTCCGTGACGCGCCCGGTCACGACGACGTCGGCCCCCGCGTTGAGGCACTCGGCGATCCCCCACGCACCGAGGTAGGCGTTGGCGGTCAACGGTTTCCCGAGGCTCAGCTCGTCCGCGCGCGCCACGAGGTCGTCGCCTTCGACGTGCGCGATCTTGACGTCGAGCCCGAGCTTCGCGGCCAGTTCGCGCAGGGCGTCCGCGAGCCCGGCCGGGTTGAGCCCGCCCGCGTTCGCGACGATCTTGACGCCCTTTTCCTTCGCCAGCCCGAGGTTTTCCTCCATCTGGCGCAGGAAGGTCCTGGCGTAGCCGCGGTTGGCGTCCTTCATCCGGTCGCGGCCGAGGATGAGCATCGTCAGCTCGGCCAGGTAATCGCCGGTCAGGACGTCGAGGGGGCCGCCGGTGAGCATCTCGCGTACGGCGGAGAACCGGTCGCCGTAGAAACCGGACGCGTTGCCGATGCGGTAGGTCATGCGAACTGCCCCGGCTTCCGGCCTTCCCCAGGAGGTCCGGCGAAGGCCTGCGCGATCGTCAACCACTCCTCGACGTCGGCGCCCTGCGCGACCAGGTCGGTGTCGTCCGGGTGCCGTCGCTGCGTGACCACGAGGCAGAAGTCGAGCGCGCTGCCGGTGAGCTTCTGTTCGGCGTCTTCCGGGCCGAACGCCCAGGTGGTGCCGTCCGGCGCGGCCAGCTCGACGCGGAACTCGTCGACCGGTGGCGCCAGCGAGTTGACCTTGTAGGCGAAGTCGCGGGTGCGGGTGCCGAAGCGGGCGATGTGCCAGATGCGGGCGGTGGGCTCGCGGCGCAGGCCGAGGGTGTCGAAGACGTCCTGCCCGTGGGCCCAGGTCTCCATCAACCGCGCGGTCGCCATCGAAGCCGCGCTCATCGGCGGGCCGTACCAGGGCAGCTTCTGCCCGTCCGGCACCGCGCCGAGGGCTTCGGCGAGGGCGGCTCGCCCGGCACGCCAGTCTTCGAGGATCTCGCGCGGTGGTCGCTGGGCCCCGGCCGCGGCGCCGTCGTCGACGTAGGTCTCCCCCGTCTTGAGCAGCTCCTCGACCTCGGCCTGCCAGTCCTCCGGGTGCGCGGCCGCGATCAGGGCCTTCCGGTCGGTCCAGGCCAGGTGCGCGATCTGGTGCGCGATCGTCCACCCCGCGGCCGGTGTCGCCCGCGCCCAGTCCGACGCGGGCAGGTTCGCCACCACGTCGTCGATCGTCCGTGTTTCCGCGTCGAGATCCCCGAGGATCACGCCGAGGTCCGCCATCCGCCGCCTCCTTGCGTCCTGGCGCCCAGCGTCGCACCGGCCGCCGGAAAAATCAAGCACGCCTGATTGTTTCGCCCCGGACGCTGCGGACCCACTATTGACATCTTGCCAGTAGTGGCGGACTGCCTTAGTTTCATCGCCATGGCCGAGACCACCTACGCCGTCGCGGACCGGATCGCCACGGTGACGCTGAACCGCCCCGAGGCGCGCAACGGCTACACGATCCGGATGGCCGACGAGCTCGGCGCGGCCATGGACCGCGCCGACCGCGACGAGGACGTCCGGGTGGTCGTGCTGACCGGCGCGGGCAAGGACTTCTGCGTCGGCGCAGACCTGTCGCAGGGTGGTTTCGACTTCGACCCGGCGACCGGCCCGGACGCGGCGTGGCAGGAGCCCGCCGGCCGCTGCTCGAAGCGGATCTTCACGATGAACAAGCCGGTGATCGCGGCCCTGCACGGCGCGGCGGTCGGCGCCGGCAGCACGATCACACTCCCCTGCGACTACCGGCTCGCCGCCGAGGACTCGCGGTTCGGCTTCGTGTTCACCCGCCGCGGCATCTACCCCGAGGGCGCGTCGGCGTGGTTCCTCCCCCGGCTCGTCGGGATGGGCACCGCGCTCGACTGGATGATCAGCGGGCGGGTGTTCCCTGCGGCCGAAGCCCTGGAAAAGGGCTTGGTGCACCAGGTTTTCCCGACCGGGACCGTGCTCGACGAGGCGTACAGGCTGGCCCGGGAGATCATCACGAACACCGCGCCGGTGTCGGTCGCGGTCACCCGCCAGCTGCTCTACCGGATGGCGAGCGCCGGCTCGCCGTTCCCGGTGCACGAACTGGATTCGAAGCTGATCGGCGGCCTGGGCGCGAACCCGGACGCCGTCGAAGGCGTCCTGTCGTTCCTGCAGAAGCGGCCGCCGTCGTTCGGCATGCGCGTCGACAAGGACCTGCCCGGTTACCTGCCCTGGTTGGAGAAATGAGCAGCTACCCACCGCAGCCCTGGAACCTGACCGCCGACGCCCGGGTGTCGGTCTGGCGCGTGCCCGTGCCGGACCTGCCCGCGGTTCCCGCCGAGCCGCTGGTGATCGCCGGGCACGCGTCGGTGTTCACGGCGTGGATCGACTACACCCCGCCGGGCGAGCTGTCCTACCACGAACTGCTGGCCGCGGTGCCGGTCAAGGCACGCCGGGTTTCCTGTTCCATCACGGAGATCTGGGTGGACAGCGAGGCGTCCCTGGCGGGCGGCCGCGAGCTGTGGGCGATCCCGAAGGACCTGGCCACGCTGACCTTCGCGGGCGGCCGCACGTTCCAGGCCACGGCGGCCACGGCCGACGACTGGATCGCGACGGCGGCCTTCACCCGCCGCGCCGCGGTGCCCCTGCGGCTGCCGACGACGTTCGAGGTGGTCCAGGAACGCGACGGCCTCCTGCGCACCCCGGTGGCCGCGAAGATCCGCCCTCGCCCGGCATCGGCGGACTGGAGCTTCAACCCGGACGGCCCGCTGGGCTACCTCGCCGGGCGACGTCCCGTCGCGAGCCTGGAGCTGCCTTCTTCGAGATTGCGCTTCGGCGCCTGACGCGCGCCCGCCGGGCACCCTCTTTCGAGTGTGCTCCGGCGCTCGACGCTCGCGCCCGGCACCGGCGGTCCCTGCCGCGGCTCCGCCGGGCCTTCTTCGACGGTGCGCTCCGGCTCCCGGCGCCCGCAGCGGACCACCCGGCCGCCGCGGTCCGTTGCCGTCGGAAAACAGCCCTGGAACGTACCCCCGAAAACCCGCGCCCACCTCTTGAACTGCACCTCTGGGTGATCACGTAACCCGCCAGGGTGAGGGCGCGACACGCCACCCCTTGGGGCCCGTGCGAGCGTCGACCCCTACATGTAGTCTCTGGTGACCGGGAGGGCCCAGCGACGGGGAGACCGCTGCAGAGTACTGCCGGGCAGCTTTGAAGAACCTGCAGCGCACGGCCTCGTGAGGCCGTGCGGCGATCCAACGCGCCCAAAACTTGGAGACACGCATGTCAGTCGATACCGGTCAGCGGCCGTCCGCCGCCGACGCACCCACCGCGATCCGGGTCATCCGGCGGGACGGCAGCGTGTCGCCGTTCGACGCCGGGAAGATCTCGGTCGCGCTGACCAAGGCGTTCCTCGCGGTCGAGGGTGGCGACGCCGCCGCGTCCTCCCGCGTGCACCACGTCGTCGCGGAGCTGACCCAGCAGGTCGAGACCACCCTGCTGCGCCACGCCGGCCCCGAGACCGCCCTGCACATCGAGCAGATCCAGGACATCGTCGAGCTCGCCCTCATGCGCGGCGAGCACCACAAGGTCGCCCGCGCCTACGTCCTCTACCGCGAGGAGCGCAGCAAGGCCCGCGAGGCCGCCAAGCCGGTCGCGACCGAGTCCGCCCTGAACGTCAAGGGCGCCGACGGCGTCCTGCGCCCGCTCGACTGGGCCCGCGTTTCCCACGTGGTGGGCGAGGCCGTCGCCGGGCTCGAGGACGTCTCCGCGGAGCCGGTGCTGGCCGAAGCCAGGCGCAACCTCTACGACGGCATCAGCGCCGACGAGCTCGCCCTGGCCCAGGTCCTGGCCGCCCGCGTGCTGGTCGAGCAGGAGCCGAACTACTCCTACGTCTCCGCCCGGCTGCTGCTGGACAAGCTGCGCGGCGAGGCCCTGAGCTACCTCGCGAAGAAGCCGCGCCAGGCCAGCCAGGACGAGATGGCCGCCGAGTACCCGGCGTACTTCCGCGCCTACCTGCGCCGCGCGGTCGAGCTGGAGCTGGTCGACGGCGAGCTGCTGCGCTTCGACCTGGACAAGATCACCGCGGCCATCCACGCCGAGCGCGACCTCGACTTCGGCTTCCTCGGCCTGCAGACCCTGTACGACCGGTACTTCCAGCACCACAACGGCACCCGGTTCGAGCTGCCGCAGGCGTTCTTCATGCGCGTCGCCATGGGTCTCGCGATCCGCGAGGACGACCGCGAAGCCCGCGCGATCGAGTTCTACGAGCTGCTCTCGACGTTCCACTTCATGGCGTCCACCCCGACGCTGTTCAACTCGGGCACCACTCGCGCGCAGCTGTCGTCGTGCTTCCTGACCACGGTGGACGACGACCTGGACTCGATCTTCCAGGCGTACAAGAACAACGCGCTGCTGGCGAAGTACTCGGGCGGCCTCGGCAACGACTGGACGCCGGTCCGCGGCCTCGGCGCGCACATCAAGGGCACCAACGGCCAGTCGCAGGGCGTCGTGCCGTTCCTCAAGATCGCCAACGACACCGCCGTCGCGGTCAACCAGGGCGGCAAGCGCAAGGGCGCGGCGTGCGCGTACCTCGAGACCTGGCACGTGGACATCGAGGAGTTCCTCGACCTGCGCAAGAACACCGGTGACGACCGCCGCCGCACCCACGACATGAACACCGCGAACTGGGTGCCGGACGAGTTCCTCCGCCGCGTCGAGGCGAACGGCGAGTGGACGCTGTTCTCGCCGAACGAGACGCCGGACCTGCACGACCTCTACGGCAACGAGTTCGCCGCCCGCTACCGCGAGTACGAGGCGATGGCCGACCGCGGCGAGATCAAGGTCTTCCGCCGCCTGCGCGCGGTGGACCTGTGGCGCCGCATGCTGACCATGCTGTTCGAGACCGGCCACCCGTGGATCACGTTCAAGGACCCGTGCAACCTGCGCTCGCCGCAGCAGCACGTCGGCGTCGTGCACTCGTCCAACCTGTGCACCGAGATCACGCTGAACACCACCACCGACGAGGTCGCGGTCTGCAACCTCGGCTCGGTGAACCTGCTCAAGCACGTCACTCCGTCCGGTTTGGACACCGAGCGCCTCGAGAAGACCGTGCGCACGGCCGTCCGCATGCTGGACAACGTGATCGACATCAACTTCTACACGATCCCGGAGGCGCGCCGCTCCAACCTGCGTCACCGCCCGGTGGGCCTGGGCATCATGGGCTTCCAGGACGCGCTGTTCGAGATCGGCGTCCCGTTCGCCTCCGAAGAGGCCGTCAAGTTCGCCGACGTCTCCATGGAGCACCTCTCCTACTACGCGATCTCGGCCTCGACCGACCTCGCCGAGGAGCGCGGGCAGTACCAGTCGTTCGAGGGATCGCTGTGGAGCAAGGGCATCCTGCCGATCGACTCGCTGCAGCTGCTCATCGACGCCCGCCAGGGTGACGGCCTCGACATCGACACCTCCACGACGCTCGACTGGGCGCCGCTGCGCGAGCGCGTCAAGACCGTCGGCATGCGCAACTCGAACGTGATGGCGATCGCGCCGACCGCGACGATCTCCAACATCTCGGGCGTCGGCCAGTCGATCGAGCCGCTGTTCCAGAACCTGTTCGTCAAGTCGAACATGTCCGGCGACTTCACCGTGGTGAACCCGCACCTGGTCAAGAGCCTCAAGGAGCGCGGGCTCTGGGACGAGGTCATGGTGAGCGACCTCAAGTACTTCGACGGTTCGCTCGGCCAGATCGACCGCGTGCCGGACGACCTGAAGGCGCTGTACGCGACGGCGTTCGAGATCGAGTCGAAGTGGATCGTCGACGCCGGTTCGGTGCGCCAGAAGTGGATCGACCAGGCGCAGTCGCTGAACCTGTACATCGCGGCGCCGAGCGGCCGCAAGCTCGACGAGCTGTACCGCTACGCGTGGCACAAGGGCCTCAAGACCACGTACTACCTGCGGGCGCAGTCCGCGACGCACGTGGAGAAGAGCACCCTGCGCGGCACCGACGGCAAGCTGAACGCCGTCTCGGCCACCCCGGCTCCGGCCGCGGTCCCGGCCGCGGCGCCGTCGCCTTCGCCGGCCCCCGAGCCGAAGCCGGCGCCGGACGTCGACTTCGTGGCCACCGAAGGCGCCGCCTGCCGCATCGACGACCCCGACTGCGAAGCCTGCCAGTAAAGGAATCCCTGCAGACATGACCAACGTGGAGACGACGGACGCGACCGGCCTCGGGGAGATCGAGGTCGGCGCCGCCCGGATCAACGTCGACGACAAGCGCATGATCAACGCGCGCGCCGACGTCAACCAGCTGCTGCCGATGAAGTACACCTGGGCCTGGGAGAAGTACCTGGCCGGCTGCAACAACCACTGGATGCCGACCGAGGTCGCCATGCAGGCCGACATCGCGCTGTGGAAGTCGAAGGACGGCCTCACCGAGGACGAGCGGCAGATGCTCAAGCGCAACCTGGGCTTCTTCGCGACCGCGGAGTCCCTGGTGGCCAACAACATCGTCCTCGCGGTGTACCGCCAGATCACGAACCCCGAGTGCCGCCAGTACCTGCTGCGCCAGGCGTTCGAGGAGGCCGTGCACACGCACACCTTCCAGTACATCTGCGAAAGCCTCGGCCTGGTCGAGGGCGAGCTGTTCAACATGTACCGCGAAGTCCCCTCCATCTCGGAGAAGGACGCGTGGGCGCTGAAGTACACGCAGAACCTGGAGAACCCGGAGTTCGAGACCGGCACGCCGGAGGCCGACCAGGCGTTCCTGCGTGACCTCGTCGCGTTCTACGTGATCTTCGAGGGCATGTGGTTCTACACCGGCTTCGCGCAGATCCTGTCGCTGGGCCGCCGGAACAAGATGGTCGGCATCGCCGAGCAGTACCAGTACATCCTGCGCGACGAGTCGATCCACCTGAACTTCGGCATCGACTGCATCAACCAGATCAAGATCGAGAACCCGCACCTGTGGACCGAAGAGTTCCAGGCCGAGGTGCGCGGCATGCTGAAGGAAGCGTGCGAGCTCGAGGTCAACTACGCGCGCGACACGATGCCGCGCGGCATGCTCGGCCTGTCGGCGCAGCTGTGCGAGCAGTACATGCACTTCATCACCGACCGGCGCGCGCAGCAGATCGGCCTCCAGCCGATCTTCGGCGAGACCGAGAACCCGTTCCCGTGGATGTCCGAGGCGATGGACCTGAAGAAGGAGAAGAACTTCTTCGAGACCCGCGTCATCGAGTACCAGTCGGGTGGCGCGCTCGACTGGGACTGACCCGCACCGCTGAGCTCGGCCACGCCCCCGGTTCCCCCGGGGGCGTGGCCGAGCTGCGTTCCGGGAAGCCACCCGAAAAGAGGACAGCCCAGCTGTTGTCAGGTCGTCAACAAGGGTGCATCGTGAAGGGGTCGCCGATCTCAGCGGGGAGATGGTCACTTTGCCGAGCACTGTCAGCCGAGCCGCCGAAGCGCTGCGCGAACGCGTTCCGCCCCTGACCGCGCTGCCGCTCCCCCACAAGCTCGACGAACGCTGGCTGGCCTCGCGCTGGCCCGTCAAGGAGCTCGCGACGCCGCCCGCGGGCAGCGGCCTCAAGCCCGTGCTCGGCGACGAAGGCCCGCCCGTCGTCGGGCACATGCTCGAGATGATGCGCTTCGGCCCCGCCTTCGGCCTGCGCCGCTACGAGCTCTACGGCCCCGTCTCGTGGACCGCCGGCTTCGGGCGGCGGATCGTCGCGCTGTCCGGGCCCGAAGCCACGCAGATCGCGCTCGTCAACAAGGACAAGGCCTTCTCGCAGGAGGGCTGGAAGTTCTTCATCGAGAAGTTCTTCGAGCGCGGCCTGATGCTGATGGACTTCGGCGAGCACCACCTGCACCGCCGGATCATGCAGGAGGCGTTCACCCGTCCGCGGCTCACCGGCTACGTCAACGAGATGGGCCCGGCGCTGCGCGAAGGCGTCGGGAGCTGGGGCGAGAGCGAGCGGCCGCGGCTGTACTGGGCGCTCAAGCAGCTGACCCTCGACGTCGCGACGCGCGTGTTCATGGGCATGCGCAGCGGCGCCGACGCGCACCGGATCAACCGCGCGTTCGTCAGCTCCGTGCGCGCCGGCACCGCGTTCATGCGCTTCCCGGTGCCCGGCGGCCGCTGGTCGGCGGGGCTGCACGGGCGGAAGGTCCTCGAGCGCTACTTCGGCGAGAACCTCCCGGCGAAGCGGGCTTCCGACGGCGACGACCTGTTCAGCGCCCTCTGCCACGCCAGGACCGAAGACGGCGACCGGTTCACCGACACCGACGTCGTCAACCACATGATCTTCCTGATGATGGCCGCGCACGACACGACGACCATCACCAGCAGCGCCATGGCGTACTACCTGGCCAAGCACCCGGAGTGGCAGGAGCGCGCCCGCGAGGAGTCCCTCGCCCTCGGCGACGACGTCCTCGACATCGACGCGGTCGACGAGCTGGAAACCCTCGACCTCGTCATGAAGGAGGCCCTGCGGCTGGTCGCGCCGGTGCCGACGCTGACGCGCCAGACGGTCAAGGACACCGAGGTCCTCGGGCACTACATCCCCGCCGGCACCCTCTGCGGCGTCTCGCCGACGGTGAACCACTTCGCCCCCGAGTGCTGGACGGACCCGTTCGCGTTCGACCCCGAGCGGTTCGCCGAACCGCGCCGCGAGGACAAGTCGCACCGGATGGCGTGGATGCCCTTCGGCGGCGGCGCGCACAAGTGCATCGGGCTCCACTTCGGCAGCCTCGAGGTGAAGTTGCTGATGCACGAAATGCTGCGGGCCTACCGCTGGTCGGTTCCGGAGAGTTACACCGCGAAGTGGGATTACGTGTCCCTGCCGGTCCCCGCCGACGGTCTTCCGGTGCGCCTGGCCCGCCGCTGACGATCACCCGTCCGCGCACACGCACACGCCGTGACAAAATGTCACCGCATGTGGAGATTCGTTCACTCGTTCAGCCGGTAGACACCCCGTGACGCGCATGATGGCGTGGCATCGATCGCGGCCGAGGGGTACCTAGTGTGGCGTCATGATCCCCGACACCGCGTCTGAGCTGGCCTGACCTGTGCGTGAAGAGGTGGAGTGTGCCTGAGCCCGGTGCCGCGCCAGGGTTGCTGGACGTGGCTCGCCGGTGGGCGGCGACGTTGGCCGACACCAAAGGAGTAACACTTCCCCCGGAGGAGCTCGAACCCCTGCTGCTGGAGATCGCGCACGACGCGGTCGGCCACGCCGGCTCGGGGCGCGACGGCGCGCTGCTGCGGTTCACCGCGCTCTACGCCGCGTCACCGATGGGGATCGCGCTGGCCGACCCGGACGGCGAGATCGTGGAGGCCAACATCGCGCTCGGCCAGCTGCTCGGCAGCTCGCCGGACCGGTTCCGGGGCCGCCACATCACCGAGCTCGGCTCGACCGACCACGACGTCTCGCGGCTCAAGGCCGGGCTCGAGCAGGTCCGCAACGGGCGCGAGCGCTACCAGGAGCGGATGCTGCTCGACCACACCGAAGACGGGCAGCTCTGGACCGACGTCACCCTCGCCCGGCTGCCCGGCGACCGGCCGGGCTCGGTCTACCCGGTGCTGATGGTGTCCGACGCCAACGAGCTGCACCTGCTGCAGGAGCGGCTGCTGCACCAGAACGTGCACGACCCGCTGACCGGGCTGCCGAACGCGTCATCCTTCACCACCAAGCTCGAGGCCGCGCTCGGCGCCGGCGCGCGCGACGACATCGCGCTGATCTACCTCGACGTCGACGGCTTCAAGGTGGTCAACGACGGCCTCGGCGCCGGCGTCGGCGACCAGGTGCTGCGCGGGGTCGCGGGCAAGCTGTCGGCGGTGTTCACCGGCCACCACGACGGGTTCGTCGCGCGGCTGTCCGGCGACGGCTTCGCGGTGCTGCTGCGCGGCGAGCTGTCCGCCGCCGAGGTAGTCGAGCTCGTCGAACGGGCGCTGGAGGACCTCAACGAGCCGATCTACCTGGGCGGGCACGGCATCGGCGTCAGTGCGAGCGCGGGCATCGTGGTGCGCGCGGCCGTCGAGGGCGGTGCGGCGGAGCTGCTGCGGGCGGCGGAGATCGCGCTGCACCGGGCCAAGGAGGCCGGCAAGGCGCAGTGGATGCTGTTCGACCCCGAGCTGGACGCGCGCGACCGCGGCCGTTACCAGCTCGGCGCGGTGATCGCGGGGGCGTTGGAGAACGGCGAGTTCTCGCTCGTCTACCAGCCGACGGTCCGGCTCGCCGACCCCGAGCGGCTCGCCGCGGTCAACGCCGGGCTGCGCTGGAACCACCCGGAGAAGGGCGAGCTGGACTCGGACGAGTTCTACCCGCTGGCCCAGACGACGGGCATGACGGTCCCGCTCGGCCGCTGGCTCCTGGCGGAGTCCCTGGCGGCGACGTCCCGCTGGCGCGCCCGCTTCGGCGACGCGACCCCGGACGTCTGCGTCAAGCTCCCCCCGCGGCTGGCGATCGACCCGGACCTGGTGCTGCTGGTGAAGGAGCAGCTGGACAAGCAGGAGCTGCCGGCGAACGTGCTGCGGCTGTGCACGGACCGCGACTCGATCCTCGACCCGCGCGGCGAGGTCCTGGACTCGTTCGCCGTGCTGTCCGACCTGGGGACGCAGCTGGTGCTGACGATCACGGGCTCGGCGGACCTGGAGCTGATCCCCCGCCACCACCTCCCGGTGCGCCACGTGATCCTCTCGGGCGCGGTGGTCGACGCCCTGGACACCGACGACCCGCCCGACTCCGCCATCCGCCTGGTGACCCAGCTGGTCACGCGGGCCCGCGAGCTGAAGCTGAAGGTGGGTGCGGAGGGGGTGCGCACGCACGAGCAGGCGGCGCGGCTGCGTCAGCTGGGCGTCCTGGCGGCGCGCGGGCCCTTCGTCCTCGACTCGGCCACCGGCGACGAGGTCGACGAACTGATCGCCCGCCACCCCGGCAGCTGACCCCGGGGTGACCAAGCCGATGCGGCGGCGGCTCCGAACCCCCGGCAAGATGGGTTCTGCCGCCGACGAGAAGGGACCTCCATGGACGCCGGAGACCTCGCCCCCGACTTCACGCTGCCCGACGACCAGGGCCGCGACCGCACGCTGTCGGACTTCCTGGCCACCGGCCCGGTCGTGCTGTTCTTCTACCCCGCCGCGATGACGGGCGGCTGCACCGCCGAAAGCTGCCACTTCCGCGACCTCGCCGCGGAGTTCGCCGAGGTCGGCGCGCACCGGATCGGCATCAGCCCGGACGGCGTCACCAAGCAGCGCCAGTTCTCCGAGGCCAACGACTTCGACTACCCGCTGCTGTCCGATGTGGAGGGTGTGGTCGCCAAGCAGTTCGGCGTCTGGCGGAAACTGGTGCCGCTGCACGCCAAGCGCGTCACGTTCGTGATCGGCGAGGACCGGAAGGTGCTCGAGAAGATCAAGAGCGAGCTGAACTTCACGGTCCACGCCGACCAGGCGCTCAAGGTGCTGCGGGAGCACGACAAGGTGTCCTGAGCGTCACCGGCGCCACCCGCGCGGAGGCCACCCCGGCGGCCGGCGCACTCCGGCCGCCGGCCAGCCGCGCGGGCGGTCCCGCCGGCGCCGCCGGACCGCGTACTCGTGCGCTTCCGCCCGGTTCCCGCGCTTCTGGGCCCGGTTCCCGGATTCGCGTCGCTCGCACAGCCACCGGTGACTGAGCTCGGTCCCCCAGGTGATGGTCATCGCGGCTCCCTACGCCACACGTGATCGGTCCCCGTGCACGCCGGGGCGAGCGGTTTCTCCGCCGGCTCTTCGCGCACCTTCTCGAAGCCCAGCCGAGCCGGCACGGCTCCACTCCGGACGTTCGCCTCGTCGTGCTTGATCTCGACGTACCCCGCGCCCAGCCGGAACGCCTCCGTCGTCAAGAGCGAAACCGCGCGGGTCATCAGGCCGCGGCCGGTGGCTTCGCGGGCGAGCCAGTAGCCGATCTCGACGCCGCCCTCGCGCGCCATCACGCCGACGCCGCCGACCGGCGAGCCGTCGACGCGGATCGCGTACTCGTACGCTTCCCCGCTCTCCCAGCGCTTCGCGGTCAGCCGGAGGAACTCGGCGCTGTCGTCGGCCGAATAGCCGCCCGTCGCCCAGATCAGCCAGGCACCCAGGTGCTCGAGCGAGCCCGTGACCGCCGCGAGCAGCGCGGCCGCGTCCTCGGGCTGCCAGCGGGCCAGCGTGAAGCCGTCCCCGGCATACGTCTCGTTCACGGCTTCTCCTTCCGCCACACCTGTTTGACGCCCACGCACGCCGGCGGCCGGACGCCGTCTTCGGCGGGTTCCTTGCGCACCGGCGAAAACCCCAGCCGCGCCGGCACCGCTCCACTTCGGACGTTCGCCTCGTCGTGCCGGATTTCGGCGTACCCCGCGCCGCGCCGGAAGGCGTCCGAAACCAGCAGCGAAACCGCGCGCGTCACCAAACCGCGTCCGGTGAAGTCACGAGCCAGCCAGTAGCCGATCTCGACGCCGCCCTCGCGCGCCATCACGCCGACGGCCCCGGCGAGCGAGCCGTCCACGCGGATCGCCCACTCGTACGCCCGGCCGGCTTCCCAGTTCTCGTGCGTCAGGCGGAGAAACGCCGCCGCGTCCTCGCCGGTGTAGCCGCCGGCGGCCCAGGGCACCCAGTCGGCCAGGTGCGCGCCGGACCCGGAAACCGCGGCCTGGACCGCGCCGGCGTCGGCGGACGTCCAGCGGGTCAGCGAAAACTCTTCGCGGGTCAGGGTCTCGGCCGGGATCTCCATGCGCTTCATGGTGCCCCGGCCGGGACCCGTCCCGCGAGCCATTAATTGACGATGACGCTGTCCGGGATCTCCGTGTCGTTCTTCAGCGCGTCGAACAGCTGCTTCGACTTCGTCTTGTCCCAGTTCTCGGCCGACGCGCTCGTCACCGGGACCGTCGTCGTCACGACGCCGCCCGAGGAGATGCCGCGCATCGCCCACGCCAGCCCGACGAGGTTGTGCACGTGGTCGCCGGAGTCCATCGTCAGCGCGTCCGGCCCGGAGCCCAGCAGCGGGAAGAAGTGGAACGGGTTGAGCAGCGTGCCCGGGCTCGCGATCTGGCTGACCAGGGCGCCGATGAACTTGCGCTGGTTGACGACGCGGTCGAGGTCCGAGCGCGGCGTCGCGTCGCTGTGGCGCATGCGCACGAAGCCCAGCGCCGAACGGCCGTCGAGCGACTGGCAGCCCGCCTTGATGCTGATGCCGGTGACCGTGTCGTTCATGTCCTTGTCGATGCACATGTCGACGCCGCCGATCGCGTCGACGATCTTCGCGAAGCCGCCGAAGCCGATTTCCGCGTAGTGGTCGATGTGCAGGCCCGTGGCGCCTTCGACGGTCTGCGCGAGCAGCTTCGGCCCGCCCAGCGAGAACGCCGCGTTGATCTTGTTCTTGCCGTGGCCGGGGATCGACACCTGCGAGTCGCGCGGCAGCGAGAGCAGCGTCGGCTTGGTGGAGTTGTCCGGGAGGTGCGCGACCATGATCGTGTCGGTGCGCTGCCCGCCGCCGGCCGCGGCGACGTCGCCGGTGGCGAGGCGTTCCTCGTCGTCGGCCGTGAGGCCTTCGCGGCTGTCCGAGCCGACGATCAGCCAGTTGGTGCCGGCCGCCGCGACCGGGCGGCCGGAGTAGTCGGCGAGCGCGTCGACGCGCTTGATCGAGAACTCCAGGTAGACCCAGATGCCGGCGAGGAACACGACGAACACCAGCAGCAGGGTCATCAGGATCCGGCCGAAGCCCCAGCGACGGCGGCGCCGGGGCGGGCGGGACGGCGGGTAGTCGTCGTCCGGGCGCGGAGGGTCACGCCGGGGCGGCGGGGGCGGCGCGTACTGCGGCTCCGGCTCCCCCATCGGGCGGGTGCGCTCGTCGTACGGGCTGCGGCCCCGCCCGGGCAGCGGCATCATCTGCGCGCGCTGGTGGTCCCGGGGGCGGCCGGCGGGCCGGGGCGGCATGCGGCGGCCACCGTCGTCGCCTCGGTACGTCATCACATCACCCAATCCGGTCATGCGGTGCGGGCGTCCCAGGCCGATCGCACGCGCTCAAGAAGAAGACGTGCGGCACCCTGACACGGTTGTTCGACCGCGGCAACGCGAACAGGTGTGACGCAGCTCGCTACCGGTTCGGGACCTCGTAGCCGAACTGGTGGACCTTGAGGTACCCGGAGCGGAACCCGGCTTCCGAGTACGCCAGGTAGAACTCCCACATCCGCCGGAAGACGTCGTCGAACCCGAATCCGGCGACGTCGGCCCAGCGGTGCAGGAACCGTTCACGCCACAACCGTAGCGTGCGCGCGTAGTCCTGGCCGAACTCGCGCATCCCGGCCAGCTTGAGCCGGGTGTTCGCCACGACGCCCTCTTCGATCGAGCGCACGGACGGGATGATGCCGCCCGGGAAGATGTACTTGTGGATCCAGGTGTAGGCGCGCGAGGCCGCCATCATCCGATCGTGGTCCATCGTGATGGCCTGCAGGCCGAACCGCCCGCCCGGGCGCAGCCGCTGCCCGATCGTGGCGTAGAACGTCGGCCAGTAGGACGCGCCGACGGCCTCGATCATCTCGACGCTGACGACGGCGTCGTACTGGCCGCTCGACTCGCGGTAGTCGCACAGCTTCACGTCGACGCGGTCGGAGAACCCGGCCTTGGCGATGCGCTCGGTGGCCAGCGCGCGCTGTTCCTCCGAAATGGTCAGCGACGTCACGTGCGCGCCGCGGGCCGCGGCGCGGATGGCGAGCTCGCCCCAGCCGGTGCCGATTTCGAGGACCTCGCTGCCGTCGCGGACGCCGGCGTAGTCGAGCACGCTGTCGATCTTGCGGTGCTGGGCGGCGGTGAGGTCGTCGGCCGGGCCGAACAGCGCCGAGGAGTACATCATCGACTCGTCGAGGAAGGCGCCGAACAGGTCGTTGGACAGGTCGTAGTGCCGGTGGATGTTGGCCCGCGCGCCTTCGAGCGTGTTCTCCTCCGACGGCGGCTGCGTGCGCTCGGCGATCCGGCGGAACTTCTGCAGCACCGGCGGCACGAGCGTGGCCATCCGCTCGGCGAACGGGGTCAGCACCTCGGCCAGGTCGGACGCGGTCCAGTCGCCGGCCATGTAGGACTCGCCGAAGCCGATCTTGGCGTCGACACCGAGGCGGTGGAAGAACGCTTCGGGACGCAGAATGCGCATTTCGGGCGATTCGGGCCCGCCGGCGCCGAGGACGGTGCCGTCCGGGAACGTCACGCGGAGGTCGAGCGGGCGGACCGCGCGACGGAACAGCGTGACGGCGATCCGCGCGCGCAGCGCCGAATGCGGCGGGGTGGCCAGACCCGGCCACCGGGACTCGTCGGGCACGTCCTGGGCCGACGCCCGGTCAACACTCGAGGTGGTCACGATTCTCCCTCCGCCGGCCAGGTGCGCCGGTGATCGATTTTAGTCGCCGCACCCCCGCGGCGCGCTTCGTCGAATGCCCTGTTCGGAAGCCTTTCACACCGGTATTCGCAGCCGCTGCGGCCCGGGCTCGGCCCAGGCGCCACGGAGTTCGTCACCGATGTCCCCGGCGAACACTTCCAGTGTGAAAGCCGTCGTCAGCCGGGTCCACACCGAAGACCGGCGCAGCATCGCGTGGCCCTCGTTGGCGATCTCGAACCGCGCCACGCGGGCGGCGACGCCCTCGGCGCGTTCGGCGAAGGCGTGGGACTCGGCCGGGCTGGTCATCCGGTCGCGGGTGCCGTGCACGATGAGCACGGACCGCCCGGCGACGGCCTCGACCGGCTCGCCCCGCGGCGTCCACGGCGCCAGCGCGCAGACCCCGCGCACGGCCGGGTCGTCGGCGACGCGCAGCGCGACGCGCCCGCCCATGGAGTGCCCGACCAGCACGACGGGCAGGCCCGGGTGGTCGGCGCGGATGCGCTCGAGGGCCCAGCGGGCGTCTTCGACGGGGTCCAGCACGGGCGCGTTCCAGCCGTAGCGGCGGTTGCGCAGCAGCCGCACCTCGACGCCGTCGCGCCGTCCCGCGCGGTGCAGGGCGCGCGCGATCGGGACCATGCGCAGGAACGCGAGCTTCCAGGGCGGCACCCGGCCCGTGCCGTGCTCGGCACCGCCGTGCAGCACGAGCACCACCGCTTCGGTCCGCCCGCGTGCCGGCCACACGGACACCGCCGGTTCTCCGCTCACCCCTGGTTCCTCCTCGCCCGCATCAGGACCAACCCCGCCCGCCCACCGGGCTATTCCACCGCGTCTCCCCATTCTCGCGGTAGATTCGGCGCCCGATCCCCGACGGAAGGGTGGGTGTGGTGAGCGCCACGGACATCTCGGGCAGTGTCGCCAAGCAGCTGGCGGACGTCGAGCAGGCCAACGCCGAAGCGGTACGGGCGGCGGCGGACCTGGTGCTGGGGGTGATCCGGGCCGACGCACTGGTCTATACCGCGGGCGCCGGGCACTCGCTGGCGGCCGTCGCGGAGACGTTCTACCGGGCGGGCGGCCTGGCGTGCGTCTACCCGCTGTACCACCCGGACCTGCTGCCGCTGCACGGCGCGGTGTCCAGCACGAAGACCGAGCGGCGCAGCGGGCTCGCCGCGGAGGTCCTTGCCGAGCGCGCGCCGGGCCCGGACGACGTGCTGGTCGTGTTCTCGACGTCCGGTTCGAACCCGTACCCGGTCGAGCTGTGCGTCGAGGCCCGGAAGCGGGGTGCGGCGGTCATCGCGGTGACGTCGCGGGCGTGCGTGGCGGCGGCGCCGAAGCGGTCGTCCAGCACCCTGGTCGAGCAGGGCACGGTGGTGCTGGACTCACTGGTGATCCCCGGCGACGCGAGCTACCCGCCGGACGCGCCGCGCACCGCGCCGCTGTCCACTGTGGTCAACGCGTTCCTGTGGAACCTGGTCCTCGCGCAGGTCTACGACCGCGGCGCGGCCGAGGGCCTCGACGTCCCGCTGTGGCGCAGCTCCAATGTGGAGGGCGGCGACGAGGCGAACGCGGCGCTGCTCGAGAAGTACTCCGCGATCGTGCCCCGGCTGCGCTAGCCGGTTCGTGAAAAAGCACCGGCCGGGCACGCCTTGACGGGCGTGCCCGGCCGCTTTAGCGTCTGCATACCGACTGGTCGGTGTGGATCGGTCGAGGCGCTCGGAGGAGGTCCCATGACCGGTTCCACCGCGACAGTGCAGGGCGAGTGCGCACCCGGGTTCGAGCCGGTGCGCGAGGCTTTCGAAGCGAACTTCCGCGAGCGGGGCGAACTGGGCGCCGCGTTCACGGCCATCCGCGACGGCGAGGTCGTCGCCGACCTGTGGGGCGGCTGGACCGGGCCGGACCGCACGACGCCGTGGCAGCCCGGCACCCTCGCCAACGTGTGGTCGACGACCAAGGGCATGACCGCGATCTGCGCGCACAAGCTCGTCGACGCCGGCGAGCTGGACGTCGACGTGCCGGTCGCGAAGTACTGGCCCGAGTTCGCCGCGGCGGGCAAGGCCGAGGTCCCGGTGCGGTGGCTGCTCACCCACCGCTCCGGCGTGCCCGGCATCGGCCTCGACCGGCCGGTGCGGGTCGAGGAGCTGTACGACTGGGACCTCATGACGTCGCTGCTGGCGGCCCAGGAACCGTTGTACGAGCCCGGTTCCGCGGGCGGGTACCACGCCCTGGCGTACGGATGGCTCGTCGGCGAGGTCGTCCGGCGGGTGGCCGGGCAGGGCGTCCGGGAGTTCTTCGCCGAGCAGGTCGCGCGGCCGCTCGGCGCCGACTTCTCGATCGGGCTGTCCTCGGACGCGGACCTGGCCCGGTGCGCCACCCTGGTCGACCCGGTGATGACGGAGGAGATGGCGAACGCGCTGGCCTCGGCGTTCGCCGCCGCTGGCCCGGTCGCGCAGGCCGCGTTGACGAACCCGCGTCTCGAAGGCCACCACGCGAACGACCCGGCGTTCCGCCGCGCTGTGCTGCCGGCGCTGAACGGCCACGGCACGGCCCGCGCGATCGCGACGATCTACGGCGGGCTGGCCACCGGCGACCTCCTGTCCGCGCCGACACTGGCCCGCGCCCGCGAAAGCCAGGGCAAGGAGATCGACGCGGTGCTGGGCCTGCCGAACGAGTGGGGCCTGGGCTTCTACCTCGGCAGCGACGCCCGCGGCTTCGGCCCGAACCCGGCGGCCTTCGGCCACGACGGCCTGGGCGGCTCAACGGGCGGCGCCGACCCGGAAAACGGCCTCTCGTTCGGCTACACCCTCAACCAGCTGGGCCCCCTGATCCGCGACGACCCCCGCAAAATGGCCCTGGTCACCGCCCTCTACACGTGCGTCGAGGGGCATCACGCGTGATTCGAGGGGACACACCCGTGATTGGCGGGGCATCACCGTGATGCCCCGCCAATCACGTGTGATGCCTCTTCAATCACGTGTGATGCCTGCTCAATCACGCGTGATGCCTCTCTGATCACGCCACCGCGGGTTCTTCCTCCGCGAACTGGGTGGCGTGGAGGGTTGCGTAGCGGCCGTTCGCGGCCAGGAGTTCCTCGTGCGTGCCGCGCTCGACGATCTCGCCGTGCTCCAGGACCAGGATCTGGTCGGCCGCGCGGACCGTCGACAGCCGGTGCGCGATCACCAACGCCGTGCGGCCGGCCAACGCGTGCGTCAGCGCCTCGCCGACCGCCGCCTCGGACTCGGAGTCCAGGTGCGCGGTCGCCTCGTCGAGGATGACGACCTTGGGCTGGGCCAGCAGCAGCCGCGCGATGGTCAGCCGCTGACGCTCGCCGCCCGACAGCCGGTAGCCGCGCTCGCCCACCGTCGTGTCGAGACCGTCGGGCAGGGACCGCACCAGCTCACCGAGCCGGGCCCGCTCCAGCGCTTCCCAGATCTCGTCGTCGGTGACGCCGGGACGCGCGTAGGCCAGGTTCGCGCGGATCGTGTCGTGGAAGAGGTGCCCGTCCTGCGTCACGACACCGACGGTTTCCCGCAGCGAAGCGAAAGTCAGGTCCCGGACGTCCACATCGGACAGCCGCACCGAGCCGGAGTCGACGTCGTAGAGCCGCGGCAGCAGCGACGCGATCGTCGACTTCCCCGCCCCCGAAGACCCGACCAGCGCGACCATCTGGCCCGGCTCGGCGCGGAAGGAGATGCCGTGCAGCACCTCTTCCCCGCCGCGGTGGTCGAGCGTCGCGACGTCTTCGAGCGACGCCAGCGAGTACCGGTCCGCCGCCGGGTACCCGAACCGGACGTCGGAGAACTCCACCGAGACCGGCCCGGACTCGAGCGCCCGCGCGGCCGGCTTCTCCTCGATCATCGGCTTCAGGTCCAGCACCTCGAAGACCCGCTCGAACGACACCAGCGCGGTCATGACGTCGACGCGCACGTTGGCCAGCGCGGTCAGCGGCGCGTAGAGCCGGGTCAGCAGCAGTGCCAGCGCGACGACGGTGCCCGGTGCGAGCACGCCGGTCAGCGCGAGGTACCCGCCCAGGCCGTAGACGAGCGCCTGCGCCAGCGCCGAAACGAGGGTCAGGCTGGTCATGAACCAGCGGGTCAGCATCGCGGTGCGCACGCCGATGTCGCGGACGCGCCCCGCGCGCAGGCCGAAGTCGTCGGCTTCCTGGACCGGCCGGCCGAAGAGCTTCACCAGCGTCGCGCCCGGCGCGGAGAACCGCTCGGTCATCTGCGTGGTCATGCCGGCGTTCAGGTTCGCGGCCTCGCGCTGCAGCCCGGCCATCCGGCGGCCGAGCCGGCGCGCGGGCACCACGAAGATCGGCAGCAGCACCAGCGCGATGAGCGTGACCTGCCACGACAGCGTGAGCATGACGGCCAGCGAAAGCACCAGCTGGATGGTGTTGGTGACCAGGCCCGACAGCGTCGCGGTGAACGTCCGCTGCGCGCCGATGACGTCGTTGTTCAGCCGCGAGACCAGCGCGCCGGTGCGTGTGCGGGTGAAGAACGCGATCGGCATCCGCTGCACGTGCTCGAACACCGCGCGGCGCAGGTCGTAGATGATGCCCTCGCCGATGCGGGCGGACTGCCACCGTTCGATGAGCCCGAAGCCGGCGTCGGCGACGGCGAGCAGCGCGATGACGACCGCGAGCCAGACGACGAGCGGCAGGTCACGCCCGGCGACGATCGCGTCGACGACCTTGCCCGCCAGCACGGGCGTCGTCACCGCGAGGACCGCCGAGACGACGGTCAGCACGAGAAAGGCCAGCAGCCGTCGCCAGTGCGGCCGGGCGAACCGCGCGACGCGTTTGAGCGTGCCGCGGGTGAGCCCCTTCGGCACGTCGTTGGCGCGCATCGCCGAGCTCAGCAGCGCCCAGGTGTTGTCCATGGGAAACCCCCAGTGTCAAAACCTCTACTATAGCTGAGGTTTTCTCCTGATATGACCTGGACAACGCCCTCGTCGTCCGATTGCTTCCCGCCGCCGTTCACTCCCCGCGAACAACCCGGTGCAGGGCGGCGCGCAGCCGTTGCGCGTCATCATCGGCCAGCGGCGCCAGCAGGAGCGCCTCGGCCTGCCTCGTGACCTCTTCGCCCGCTTCGCGGACCCGCTCCCCTTCGGCGGTCAGCGTCACCAGCCGCTTCCGACGGTCGCCCGGCGCGACCTCGCGCCGGACCAGCCCCTTGGCCTCCAGCTCGTCGACGAGCGCGACCATCGTCGTCCGGTCGATGCCGAGGCGGGCCGCGCCGTCCTGCTGGGACAGGGCCGGCCCCTCGCCGAACAGCGTGAGCAGCGCGAGCTGGCGCCCGGTGATCCCGAGCGGCGCGTACAGCGGCTCGGCCAGCTCGGCCAGCCGCAGCTGCGCGTGCTTGAGCAGGTAGCCGAGCCGGCGGGTGACGGCTCCGAGGTCACTGGACACGCGAGAACTCTACACTTACGCTGATCGTCAGTCTTACTGATGATTTGTCACACTGATAATCAGGAGTACCTATGACCACGATCGGGCTCAAGCCACCCCAGCAGCACGTCGGCGTCGGCGCGCTCCGCGAGATCTGGGCCATCGCCGACGACGCCGGTTTCGACGGCTGCTGGGTGTTCGACCACCTCGCCCCGATGGGCCGCGACCGCACCGGCGACGTCTTCGACGGCTGGAGCCTCCTCGCGGCGATGGCCGAGGCGACGAAGCGCGTCCGGATCGGCTGCCTGGTGTCGGGCACCACCAACCGCCACCCGGGCACGCTCGCGAAGATCGCCGCGACCGTCGACCACCTGTCCGGCGGCCGGCTCGACGTCGGCCTCGGCGCGGGCGGCGACGCGCTCACCGACGCGATGATGGGCACCCCGACGCCGCCGGCCGTCGAACGCGTCGAAAGACTCGCCGAGACCTGTGAAATCCTCGGTCTGTTGTGGACGCGCGGAGAAACCGATTACCGCGGCCGCCACTACACCCTGACCGGCGCGGTCAGCGATCCGAAGCCGCGGCAGGCGAAGCCGCCGTTGTGGCTGGGCAGCAGCGGCGAGAAGCTCGGCCTGCGGGTGGTCGCGTCGCACGCCGACGTCTGGCTCAACGCGGCCCTGCCGGGCACCGAAATCGCCGAACTGCAGCGGCTTTCCCGCGTCCTCGACGAGCACTGCGCGGCGGTGGGCCGCGACCCGGCGACGATCCGCCGTGCCACGCAGTTCCGCCTGCCGTCCGATCCGGACACCGCGCTGCGGCTCGCCCGGAGCCACCTGGAGGCGGGGTTCACGGAGCTGGTCCTGATGGCGACCGGCCACGACGACCCGGTGAAGGCGGCCGAGGCGGCCGCGGAACTGCTCCCCCGCCTGCGGGAGCTGGGTTGAGGGAGCTGCGGACGGTGCCGGGGTCGACGGGCTGACGTGGGCGTTGCTCGCCCGGGCGGGCGCACCACCACCGATGAGCCCGGCTGAACTCGGCCACCAGCCCACGACATAGCGACGCCGTCTTGCCCGGTGAAAGCCCGGCTGAACTCGGCCGCCGTCCCACCGGCGCAAGCGGCGTGCCCCGGCCGAACCTGGCCACCAGCCCACGGCAAAGCAACGCCGTCTTGCCCGGTGAGAGCCTGACTGAACCGGGCGGTCGGCGACGATTCCGGCGTGCTCGGTAGCCTGGCCGGGTGGGAACGGAGGTGGGCCGGGCGCCCGCATGGCGGCGCGCGGCACGGCTCTTCACGGCACCCGCGAGCACCCTCGAACGCGCACCCCTGCGCTGGGACCTGGGTTTTTACCTCGCCTGCCTGGCCTTCGCGCTGCCGACCGCGCTCGTCTCGGAGTTCTACGGCTATCGCGTCTGGGGGAACTTCGCGACCGTCGCGTACGGCTTCGGCGTGCTGCACAGCGGGTGGCTCCTGTGGTCGGCGCGGAAAGGCCGTACGCCGCACGGGGTGCTCGGCTCACGCTGGTGCGGGATCGCCGCCGTCGCCCTGTTGGCAATGATCCTTCCGTTGGCAGTTCTGGTGATTCGCCGACTGACCGGAGTGGACTGGCTGGTCACGCCGGTCTCGTGGGCCGCGCAGCCCGAGGTCTGGGTGATCGAGCGCTCGGCGGATCTGCTGCTGCACCACGGAACCCCGTACGTCGACGTCACCGCGCTCGGGCGGGCGCCGGTGGTCAACGACTACACCCCCTACGGGCCGGTGATGACCGTCTTCGGCCTGCCGCGCGCGCTGTTCGGCGGCACGCCGCTGACGAACGCGCTCACCGACGCCCGCTGGATGTTCGCCCTCGCCGCCTGCGCGTGCGTGCTGGGCACGCTGAAGCTGCTGAAGTGGCCGAAGGTCCCGGTGGGCGCCGCGCAGCTCGCACTCGCCTGCCCGCTCACCGCGCTGACCTGGGCCGTCGCCGGCCCCGACCTCGCGATCGTCGGGCTGCTCGTGCTTTCCTGCGCGCTGGCCGCCACCGGGCGGATCGCCTGGTCGGGGCTGGTGCTGGCGCTCGTGATCAGCGCGAAGCTCATCGTCGCGCCCGCGGCCGCGGTGCTGGCGGTGTTCGTGCTGGTACGGCGGGGGAACGGGCTCGACTGGCCCGCGCTGGGACGGTTCGCGTCCGCGCTGGTGGCGACGACGGCCGCGCTGCACCTGCCCGTCTACCTGGTGGATCCGGCGGCGTTCGTCGAGCACGTCTTCCGCTTCCCGCTGGGGATGGGCGTCGTGCGGTCGCCCGCGGCGAGCCCGCTGCCGGGCCACCTGATCGCCGAGACCGGGAAGTTCGGCCAGGTGGCGGCGTTCGTGCTCCTCGGCGCCGCGGCCGTGGCCGTGCTGGTCTGGCTGGTGCGCCGGCCCCCCGCGAACGGCTCCGGCGCAGTCCTGCGCATCGCCGTCGGACTCGGCGCGTTGATCCTGCTCACCCCGGCCACCCGCTACGGCTACCTGGTGTATCCCCTGGTCCTGCTCGGGGCGTACCTGGCGTTCCTGGCGGCCGAAGATCCCGCTGCGCCCCCCGCGCAGCAGTCCGCGATTACTTCTTCTTGACCCTGGTGGCCCCGCCGCGCCCCCGCAGCTGGACTCCGGACTCCGACAGCACCCGGTGCACGAACCCGTAGGACCGGCCCGTCGACTCCGCGAGGGCCCGGATGCTCGAGCCCTTCTCGTATTTCTTCTTCAGGTCAGCGGCCAGCTTGTCGCGCGTGTTGCCGGTGATCCGCGCGCCTTTCTTGAGATCAGCCACGTCGATCGCCTTCCCGCCGAGAGTGTTCTGGGCCACATATCGGCCCCTGCCGGGGCAATGATCGAACACTGAGCGCCGGATTGCCAGACGACAGACGTAAAACGACCGAAATTGCGATCACATTGGGCCATTCCAGTGCCGGGCGGTAGTGATCTTGCACCCGAATGGACGCATCGATCACGCAAGCTGGACAAGTTCCAGATAGTCCGCCGACCAGTGGTCCTCGGTGCCGTCGGGCAGCAGGATGACCCGCTCCGGCTCCAGGGCCTCGACCGCGCCGGGGTCGTGCGTGACCAGTACGACGGCGCCCGCGAAGCTGCGCAAAGCGTCCAGGACCTGGGCACGGCTGGCCGGGTCCAGGTTGTTCGTCGGCTCGTCGAGCAGCAACACGTTGGCAGCGCTGGAGACCAGGCCCGCGAGCGCGAGCCGGGTCTTCTCGCCGCCGGAAAGCGTGCCGGCCGGCTGGTCGAGCTGTTCGCCGGTGAAGAGGAACGAGCCGAGCAGGTTCCGCAACTCCTGAGCACCGGTGTCCGGCGCGAGGTGTCGGATGTTTTCCCACACCGACGCATCATGATCAAGAGTTTCGTGTTCCTGTGCGTAATAGCCCAAACGCATTCCGTGACCCGGAACGACGGAACCGGTGTCCGGAGTTTCCATTCCGCCGAGCAGCCGGAGCAAAGTGGTCTTTCCCGCGCCGTTCAACCCGAGCACGACCACCTTCGACCCGCGGTCGACCGCGAGATCGACGCCGGTGAAGATTTCCAGTGAGCCGTACGACTTCGAGAGCCCCTCGGCGGTGAGCGGGGTCCGGCCGCAGGGCGCGGGCTCGGGGAACTTGATCCGGGCGACCTTGTCGGCCTGCCGGGTGTCCTCGAGCGAGCTCAGCATCTGCTCGGCGCGGCGGGCCATGTTCTTGGCCGCCACGGCCTTCGTCGCCTTCGCGCCCAGCTTCGCGGCCTGCGCCTGCAGAGCCGACGCCTTCTTCTCGGCGTTGGCCCGCTCGCGGCGGCGGCGCTTCTCGTCGGTCGCGCGCGCGTCGAGGTAGCGCTGCCAGCCCATGTTGTACAGGTCGAGCTCGCCGCGCGTGGCGTCGAGGAACCACACCTTGTTGACGACGTCGGCCAGCAGCTCGACGTCGTGGCTGATCACGACCAGGCCGCCGTCGTGCTGCTTGAGGAACCCGCGCAGCCAGTTGATGGAGTCGGCGTCGAGGTGGTTGGTCGGCTCGTCGAGCAGCAGGATCGTCTCGGACTTGCCGCCGGCCCCGGCTTCGGCCGCGGCGAACAGGATCCGCGCCAGCTCGACGCGGCGGCGCTGGCCGCCGGAAAGCGTCTGCAGCGTCTGCGCGAGGATCCGGTCGGCGAGGCCGAGGTTCGAGCAGATCCGCGCGGCTTCGCTCTCCGCGGCGTACCCGCCGAGGGACGCGAAGCGCTCTTCGAGCCGGGCGTAGCGGTTGATGGCCTTGTCGCGCGCGGCGTCGTCGACCAGCTCGGCCATCGAGGCCTGGGCCTTCTCCATGTCGCGCATCAGTTTGTCGAGGCCGCGCGCGGAGAGCACGCGGTCCTTCGCGGTGACCGAAAGATCACCTTCGCGCGGGTCCTGCGGCAGGTAGCCGAGCTCGCCGGTGCGGCGGACCTCGCCGGCGTGCGGCTCGCCTTCGCCGGCGAGGACCTTCAGCGAGGTGGTCTTGCCCGCGCCGTTGCGGCCGACGAGGCCGATGCGGTCGCCGGGCTGGATGCGGAGGGTGGCGCCGTCGAGCAGGATGCGCGAACCGGCGCGCAGCTCAAGGCCAGTGGCCGTGATCAAGGGAAACTCCCGTGGAAAGGGGGCGTACAGAGGGACAGTGCCTACCAGTCGACCAAGGCAGGCGGCTACTCGGCTCGTTCGTCCGGCAGCGGCGTCACTCCAGCTGGATATCCACGGAACCCAGTGTACGGGGCGCTGTCGACAGGATTTTCCGGACGTGTGCGGTCTCACCCGTCGCGCAGGGTGATCCGCACGGCGATGGCCCGTCTGGCGGCCTCGTCGAGGACCGCGCGACTGGGCTCCCCGATCTCCAGCACGCGGGGTTCGGCGCGGTCGAACAGCGGAGCCAGCCGACGGTCCGCGCGCAGCTCGTCGAGGGCCCGCCGGTCACCGCCGAGCACCACGGCGTCCACTTCGGACAGCAGCGGCACGAGCACTTCGAAGACGTCCTGGGCGGCCGCCTGCACCGCCTGCCGGGCCTGTCCGCCGCGACGGCGTGCGAAGCGCTGCTGCGACCAGCCGCCCGCGGCGGAGCGGCCCTGCACGAGCCGGCGGTCGGTGCGGGAGAGCTCGATCCGGCCGTTCCACGCGACGCCGACGCTGTGCGCGCCCCGCCGGAGGAGCACGAGCGCGATCCGGCGGGGCACCAGTGCGTGCGCGACGAGCGCGTCGACGACCAGGCCGTCGTAGGTGCCCGGCGGCGCTTCCAGCGGTCCGAAGGGGACGGTCGCGGTCGCCGAGGCGCCGTCGGCCGCCGCCGCGCGGACCGCGTACGCGGCGACCTCGGTCGTCACGACACCGTCGTGCCGCGCGGAGAAGCGGTCGAACCAGCCGGCGAGGCGGTCCGGCGGCACTTCGACCGCGCGACCGCCGCCCGCGACCTGCCGTGGCTTCGCCATGGAAAAAACGGTACGGGGCCGCCGCGTCACCGCGACGGCCCCGTTCGGGTTGTTCGGTTCAGCGAGGAGCGTTACAGCGGGTGCACCGGGCCGTTGTTCGTGTAACCCCGCACGTTCGACGGCGCGCCGGGCGCCGGGGGCTGCACGAACCCGTTGATGTGCAGGGCGACCGAGCGGATCGAGCCGACGTCGCCGCCGGCCGCGTCCACCACGAAGAACGTCCAGGTGCCGTCGACGGCCGCGCCGGTCAGGTTGCCGGTCAGCGACTGCGTCGGGCGCCAGGTGCCGGTGAACGGCGCGTTGGCCGAAGTCACCGTGCTGAACGCGGCCGCGGCGGTGTCGGCGAAGACGACCTGGCAGAGGTTCTTGCCGGAGCCGCCGTTGCGCTGGAACACCGTCGCCTTGGCACCCGAGGGCGCGGTCAGCGTGCCGACCAGGTCACCGACGTAGGAGTGGTTGAGCCCCACCGTCGTCGAGGTCGGATCGGTGCTGCAGGTGGTGCCGTCGACGGAGAACGTCACCTTGGACGCGCGGCCGACCCCGGTGACCGGGATCGTCACCGACGCGCCGACCGGGCTGTTGTCCGGGATCGCCACCGGCGCCCCGGTGTAGGCGAAGGTCTGCGAGACCGGCGACGGGGTGCCGACCGGCAGCGAGAACGTCGACGTCGTCGGCGAGTGCGCGCCGGCGAAGGTGACGCGGGCGTTCAGCACCACCGGCACGCCGAGCTGCTGCGTCGCCGGCACGGTGATGGTGAAGTCGTTGACGCCGGTCTGCCCCGGGCTGATGGTGCCGTAGGACTTGGACCGCGGCGCCACCGTGACCCCCGGGGTCGGGCTGGTGAGCACGACGCTGGTGGACACCGCGGTGCCGTCACCGTCGTTGGTCACCGGCAGCGTCACCTTGGCCGTGTCGCCCGGGTCGAGCGACGAGCCGCCGTCGGCCGGGGTGACGGTCGGCTGCTTGGCCACCGCGAGCGGCTGCGGGCTGGCGCCGGTGTAGGCGAGCGCCTTGTCCGCGAGGATGACGCCGGCGCCGGTGAAGTTGTCGCGGCCCGGGGCCTCGATGTCGACCGCGGTGTTGAGCAGTGCTTCACGGACCTCCGACGGCGGCAGGCCGGGGTTGCCCGAGAGGACCAGCGCCGCGATGGCGCCGGCGTGCGGGGCGGCGGCCGAGGTGCCGAAGAACGGGCTGAAGCCGGTGACGCTGGTCTTCACGCCGTCGGCCGCGGTGATCTCCGGCTTGTTCCGGACCTCGCCGCCGGTCGAGGAGACGTTGCCCGGGGTGATCGGGGTGCCGTCGGCTTCGTAGAACATGCGCCGCGGGCCGTCCGAGGTGAACCGCTCGGCCTTCGACGCGCCGCTGAACGAACCGGGGTACGGGCCGGCCGGGTTGGCCGGGTCACCCGGCTCGAGGGGACGGCCGAACGCCGCCGCCGCGGGCGTGGCCGCGACGCTGAAGGCGTCCCGCGCGGCCGAGTGGCCGACCGTCACGCCCGGGGTGTTGTAGGCCTTGAGGCCGTCCGCCGAGTCCTTGAACCGGCCGCGCAGCGCGGACAGCGACAGGTAGCGGTTCTGCCCCGAGAACTTCACGACGGCCAGGCGCAGCCCGGTGCCGCCGAAGGCCGGCGTCTGCAGGATCTCGTACGGGTCCTGGGTGCCGTCCTGGACGTTCTGGCTGAAGCTGACCACGGCCCCCGCGGAGTTGAGCAGGTAGAGGTCGTAGTCGTTGGCCGAGTGGCCGAGCGGGTCGGACCAGTGCAGCGTCACCGGGACGCCGGCCGAGGACGCGTCGGAGATGGGCTCGTAGATCTGGTTGCCCGCGGCGCCGGCGAAGTTGTGCGCGGCACCGGCGAACTTGCCGACCGACTTGCCCGAGTCGACGAAGTCGCCTTCCCAGTGGGCGGCCGTGCCGTCGGCGACGTTGCCCTCGTTGCCCGCCGAGGAGAAGTACAGCGCGCCGTTCGCGGTCACGTCGTTCACGGCCTGGGCGATGATCCAGTCCTGGAACGGGGATTCCTTGAAGTAGATGACGTCGTCGACGATGACGTCGCAGTGCGATTCGAAGCGCAGCTTGCGGATGTTGTCGGCGAAGCTGGCGTCGGAGTTGAACGCCGAGGCGAAGCCGAGCTTCGCGTTGGGCGCGAGGTCGTGGATGATCTCGAGCATCGCGGTGCCCTCGTCGCCGTCGCCCTCCTGGCCGGCGATGACGTCGACGTCCGGCGGGAGCTCGCCCTTGGCGACCGAGGAGGCCAGGGAGTCGACGCCGTCGGACAGGGCGCACGCCTTGACGCCGACGCCGGTGACGCCGAACTGCTGACGGGCGATGTCGGCGTTGTGGGCGCGGTCGCCTTCGCTGGTGACGGTCGCGGCGGCGGCACTGCTGCGCTGCGACTTGGCGGAAACCGCCTTCTGCAGCTCGCCCGCGATGCGGTCGGCCTTCTGCTGCTTGGTTTCGGTCTTCGCGGGCGTGGTCGAGGGGGTGGCCAGCTCGTGGGCGGTCATCGCCCCGTCGGCCTGTTCGATGCGCTGGACGTCACCGCGGGCGGCGATCTCGCTGACCTTGGCCACCGGGACCTCGGCGCGGATGCTGGCGTACCGGTCGGACACGGCGCGGATGCCCGCCCCGGCCTTGGTGAGCGAGGAGACGAGGTCCGGCGAGACCTTGCTCGCGCGGATGTCGACGAGGGCGGTCCCGGCGGACGAGACGCCCGACTGGAGCGCGTTCAGCTGCTTTCCCAGGCCCTTTTCGGCGACCAGCAGCTTGCTGTCCACTTTGGACTCGGTGGCGGTGCGGCCCGCCTTGACCGCCTGCAGGGCGGCGATCTGCTGTTGCGCGGTTTCGCTGAAGGTGTCCGGTGTGGACGCGGTGGCGGCGCCCGCGGCGGGCGGCGACACCAGGCCGAGGGCGGCGAGCAGTGCCGCGGCCCCGGCGGTGAGCACGGTGGTTCTCGATCTCGTGGAACGGGTACGACGCACGTGCGCCTCCGATTCTCCAGGCGCGTGCCCCGACTCACGCTGACCGACGCCGGTGATCACCGGCTGGATCAAGCTAAGTACGGTGAGTTCTCCGTAAAAAGCGGCCGTTGGAGTGACAAAGGACGGATAATTTCCCCAACCGGCCGGAGGTCGTAGGCCGTTCAGCGCAACGGTGAATTTCCCACCGGACAGCTACAGGACAAACGAGTCCGACCACGGCTGCGCGGCCCGGCCCGACAGCGCGTCCAAAAGGGTCACGGCCTGCTTGTCCGTCAACGAAGCCACGAAGTCCACCACCGCGCGGCCCCGCGCGAGGCCGCGCACCGCGTCCGCGCCGGTCACCGGCTCCCCCGTCGCGCCGATCAGGAGTTCCGGCGCCGTCCGCGCCAGCTCCGTGTACTCGGCGTGCGCCAGCTCCACGAGGTCGTGCAGCCGCCGCGGCAGCCGGGAAACCTCGTCGCGGTCGAGCAGCCACGCGTCGAGCGCGTCGACCAGGCTCGACACCACCCCGGCCTGGCCGCGCTGGTGCAGCGCCAGGTCCGGCCGCAGCAGCACGAACCGGCGGTGCACGAACTTCAGCACCTGGACCTCGTGCCACTGCGCGGGCCGCAGCGACACGTGCCCGGTGCGCGTGGACGGCGACGCCAGCACGAACACACCGTCGACGAGCCGGGACGTCCAGTTCGCGGAGAACGCCGCCGTCGCCTGCTCGGCCTCGATCGAGCCGTCGAACTCGGCCGCGAGCAGGCCGTCCACC
Organism: Amycolatopsis stemonae; assembly: GCF_054781455.1. Classification (NCBI taxonomy): domain Bacteria; kingdom Bacillati; phylum Actinomycetota; class Actinomycetes; order Pseudonocardiales; family Pseudonocardiaceae; genus Amycolatopsis; species Amycolatopsis stemonae. The sequence continues at coordinate 171,772 of NZ_BAAGUJ010000003.1, forward strand.
AGCTCCGCGCGCACCCGCGCGACCGCGGCGGCGAACGCGTCGTCGTCGACGATCCACGCGTCCTTCACGTGCATGCGGCGGCGGAGGCGTTCCAGCGACCGGCCGGGCCGGCGCAGCCCGGCGTGCAGGGTTTCGTCGTCGAGCGCGGCCAGTTCGCCCGCGTGCTCGAGCCACTGCCCCAGCTCGGCCGCGACGGGCGCGTGCTGCAGGACGCCGATGCGGTGGAAGTCCTGGAGGTCGTGGATGGCGTAGGCGATGTCGTCGGCGGTGTCCATCACGGACGCTTCGACGGTCTGCTGCCAGCCTTCGAGGCGGCCCGCGAAGGCCGCGCGCGCCTGCTCGAAGTCGTCGAGTTCGGTGGCGTAGGCGGAAAACTTGGCCGCGCCGGTGCCGGGCGCCCCGTCCGGCTCGCCGGCGCCGCGGGGCGGCACGGCCATCGCGGACGGGTGCGGCGCCGGGTGGTGCAGCCGCAGCCACGGGTACTTCAGCACGGCCGCACGTACCGCAGCGGTCAGGTCGAGCCCGATCGCCGACGGCCCGCGCACGTCGGTCGTGGTGAGGATGCGGAAGGTCTGCGCGTTGCCCTCGAAGCCGTCGGCGAGGCCGAAGCGGTGCCGGGCGATGCGGTCGAGCGTCTGCTCCCCGAGATGCCCGAACGGCGGGTGCCCGAGGTCGTGGGCGAGCGCCGCGGCCTCGGCGACGTCGGGGTCACAGCCACCCAGCTTGTCGGCGAGACCGGCGTCGGTCCCGGCGGTGATCCGCTCGGCGATGGCCCGCGCGACCTGCGCGACCTTCAGGCTGTGGGTCAGCCGGTTGTGCAGCAGCCCGGCACCGCCGGCGCTGACCACCTGCGTCACCCCGCCGAGCCGGGCGAAGAACGGCGACGCGGCGATCCGGTCGCGGTCGATCCGGAACGGGCTGGTCGCCAGGTCGGTGAACCCACCGACGTTCGCCACGGGATCCCGCCGCGCGGCCCGCGGGTCGGTCTGCTCGCTGCCCTGATCCATGCGCCCGACCCTATCCGGAGGTGCCGCGACCAGCCGCCGAGACCGTGTCGACCCTCCCATCACGCATGATGCCCCTCCAATCACGCGAGATGCCCGCCCCATCACGAGTGATGCCCGTCTGATCACACGTGAAGCCTGCCCCACCACGCGTCAGGCCGCTCGGCGTCCGTGCACGGACGGGTCACAACCGTGATCGGAGAGGCATCTCGCGTGACTGCGGGGGCATCTCGCGTGATCGGAGGGGCATCACGCGTGATCAGGGGGACGACACGGCGTCAGGTCTGTGGCGGGGTCGTGTAGGCCTTGAGGGTCCGGTCGGCGGCCGCGCGGGCCTGGGACGGGTCCGTGCCCGCCGCGACGTCGGCCGCGTACCAGGCTTCGCCCGATGCCGTCATGAACTCGATGCCCTCCGGGGACGTCATCCAGGCCATCGCGGCTTCCGGGTCGACCGCCGAGCCCGAGGACAGGTGCAGGACCAGGCCGACCAGCGCGCCGTCCCAGCCGATGCCGACCGCGCCCGGGCCGAACTCGTCCCAGCGGTCGTCGACGTGCGCGACGTGCTCCAGCTCGAACCGGGTGCCCTCGCCCTCGGGCGTGAGGCGGACCTCGATCCAGCTGACGTTGCCGCCGAACTCCCAGGTCGCGGCGAAGCTCTTCGGCGGGTCGCAGCGTTCGACCGTGCCGCCCGCGTTGCCCTCGAACTGGTACTTCCCGCCCGGTTTCAGGTCGCCGGAGACCGGCAGGAACCAGCGCGGGATGCGCTCGGGGTTCGTGCAGGCGTCCCACAGGTCGTCGAGGTCGGTGTCGTAGACCTGGCTGATCGTCAGGACGCGCGCCTCCTTGCCCTCCAGCACGCGGTCGCCGAGCGTCCGCCGGACGGCGCTGATCTGGTGGCTGACGTCGATCACGGGGAGTCTCCTTCGTTCAGTCGCCGTTCGCGCTTGCCGCGGGCGATTTCGGTGGCCAGGGCGTCCAACGGCGGGGTCCAGTACCGGCGGAACCGGCCCAGCCAGTCGTCGACGTCCCGCAGGGGGACGTGCCCGACCGCGTACAGCCGCCGCGTCCCGTCCTGCCGGACGACCGCGAAGCCGTTTTCGCGCAGCACCTTCAGGTGCTGGGACACCGCGGGCTGCGAGATGCCGAACTCGGCCCGGATCACCTCGGTCACCGCGCCGGCGGCCCGCTCGCCGTCGGCCAGCAGCTCGAGGATCCGGCGGCGGACCGGGTCGCCGAGGACGTCGAACGCGTGCACCTCGTCAAGCTACAAGCCGCTACTTATATAAGTCAACACTGAACAAGTGGCCGACGTCACCGCGTGTTAGCCCGATGTGGGTAATGGCGGTGAACATCAGTCGACATCCGTTTCGTTTCGCCGGGCGACCCGCGACGATCGGGGCGTGAAGTCGCCACGCGCGGTCCGCTTCGCCTACCAGCCGCTGTACAGCCTCCACACGGGAGGCGTCGTGGCTCACGAAGCGCTGGCCAGGCCGGGCCAGGGCACCGTCCCCGAACTGCTGGCGCAGGCGCGCCGCGACGGCCGGCTCGCCGACGTCGACCTCGGGCTCGCGATCGCCGCCGTCCGGCAGGCCGAGTCGCCGCTCCCCCTGCACCTCAACCTCTCCGCCCGCACGCTCGCCGCACCACAGGCCATGTACGAAGACCTGCTGGAAGAGCTCGGCGACGCCGGTCGCCGCACCCGCGACGTCGTCCTCGAGATCGGCCCGCCGTTCGCCGCGGTGCCCGCCGACCGCGCGCTCGCCGGGATGCGGGCGCTCACCGAGCACGGCTTCCGGCTCGCGCTCGACGGCCTCGGCCGCGGCGACCTGCCTCTGGGCCTGCTCGTCGAGGCGCCGATCGACCTGGTCAAGCTCGACCGCACGGTGCTGCGCGGGCTGCCGGACGACCCGGCGTCGGCCGCGCTCGTCGAGGCCCTGCTGCACTACACCAACCGCACCGGCACCCGGCTGGTCGCAACCGGCGTCGAGACCGACGCCCAGCTCGACGCCGTCCGCGGCCTCGGCATCCGGATCGCCCAGGGCAACCTGCTCGCCCCGCCGACCGCGGCCGGCCCCGCGCCGGCGCTGCTCACGCGGACCCACACCACCACGCGCGCGCCGGGTCCGGCGCAGTGCGTCGGCGACTTCCTGCGCCCCGCCACGACGCTGCCGGAGACGGCCACCTGCGACGACGTCCGCGAGAAGCTCGCCTCGGCCGACGCGCCCTCGGGCGTCGTCGGGGTCGACGAGCTGAACCGGCCGCGCTGGTCGGTCGACCGGACGCGGTTCCTGGTCGCCGTCACGGGGCCGTACGGGCACGCGCTGCACGCGAAGCGCCCGGCGGCGCGGCTCGCCGACACCCCGCACACGATCGAGGCCCGCGCGGGCGCGATGGAGTTCCTCGAGCTGGTCACCGACGCCGACTGGGGCCGCACTGGCGACGACGTCGTCGTGGTCGACGACGTCGGCCGCTGCCTCGGCGTGGTGCTGGTGACCGAAGTGGTGCGCGGCGTGGCCGAAGCGAAGGTCGAAGCCGCGGCGTCGCTGAACCCGCTCACGCGGTTGCCGGGCAGCGACACGGTCGCGCGCGACGTCGCCCGCCGGATCACGATCGGTGAGCCGTTCGTCGCCGGGTGGCTGGACATCGACTCCTTCAAGGCGGTCAACGACACGGCCGGCTTCGCCGCGGGCGACGACCTGATCCGCGAACTGGGCGGCGCGCTCACGGAGCTGACCGGCCGGCTGCGGCGGCTGCGGGTGAGCCACGTCGGCGGCGACGACTTCCTGGTGGTCTGCGACGTCGACGAGATCGCGACGGTGGCGGGCGCCCTGCTGGACCGCCGCTGGTCGGCGGACGGCATGCCGGTGACGGTCTCCCTGGCGACCCTGGTCTGCGCGAGCGGCTCGATCCGCTCGTACCAGGAGGCGTCCCGGCTGCTGGCCCCGCTGAAGAAGCGCGCGAAGGCGGTGCCGGGATCGAGCTGGGTGCTCGGCCGCCCGGGCTCGAACCGCGTCGAAGTGCTGCGCGGTATCGGGACGAGGGGCCTGCAGGCCGCGGCGGGCTAGAAGTACTCGCGCAGGTAGCCCGCGAAACGCTCGTCGACCTCCGCCGCGGTCAGGCCGAACTCTTCGAGGGTGTACCGGTGGGCCGGTTTCCGCTCGCCCGAACGGCTTTCGCCGTGCAACGCGGTCATCGCCGCGCGGGCCTCCGGGGTGAGGGTCAGTCCGAAGTGGTCGTACACAGTGGACACCGTCCCGATCGGGTCCGCCACGAAATCCTCGTACGCCACATCGCAGAACTGGGCCGCGTCGTAGCGAGTGCGGGCTTCGCGGAACTCGTCGGCGCCACGGCCCCACAGCTCCAGCTGGCTTCGGCCGATCACCTCGCCGCGGAACTTCGTCGACCAGCCGTCCGCGGCCTTTTCGGCGAGGCTGCACATCGAGCCCATGATCGTCCGCGGTGCGCGGTGCGTCTGGATCACCAGCGCGTCCGGGTAGGCCGCCATCAGCGCGTCCAACGCGAAGAGGTGGCTGGGGTTCTTCAGCACCCAGCGCTTGCCCGCGTCCGGCAGCCCGATGAGCTGCAGGTTCCGCCGGTGCCGGGCGTACGCGTCCGTCCAGTCCTGCTTCGCGAGCCACCGCGAGTAGCGGGGCACGTGCGCGAGGCACTCGAACGACAGCGACCGCATCGACTGGCGCAGCAGCTGCCAGCACTCCTCCACCTGGTCGGCGGACATGTGGTGCACGCCCATGAACTCCGGGTGCTCGACGTGGTGGCGTTCGTACCCGGCCTGGATCCCCTGGAACACCGGGTTCTCCGCCCACGTCTCGCGCGGCGGCCGCGGCTGCGGGACCTCCGCGAGCCACACCTCCAGGCCCTGGTGCCCGGGGTCCTCGGCGAGCAGCCGGTGCAACGCCGTCGTGCCGGTGCGGGGCAGGCCGGTCACGAAGACCGGCCGTTCGATGGGCACCGACTCGGACTCCGGGTGCTGCTTCCAGCCCGCCTCGCTGAGCAGCCGCGCCACGAGCGCGCCGCGCAGCATCGCGCGGTGCACCTTGTTGCCGAACAGCGTCAGCTCCTCGTCGGCGTCGTAGGACTCCAGCAGCACGCGCAAGCCTTCGACGTACTCGTCGCCGCCGAAGTCGTCGAGCCCGGTGAGCTTCGTGGCCGACGCGTGCAGGTCCTCGACGGTGCCGACGTCTTCCCGGCCGGGGAGCATGGATCCTCCTAGTGGTGGTACTCGCCGCCGTTGACGTCGAGGCACTGCCCGGTGATCGCGCGCGCCATCGGCGAGGCGAGGAACACCACGGCGTCGGCGATCTCGTCGGGTTCCGGCAGCTTCCGCAGGTCTATTGTGGATGCCGTTTCGGCGTACACCTCTTCCGGCGTGATGCCGCGTTCCTTGGCCAGGTAGGTGAAGTACCACTTCAGGTTCGGCGCCCAGATGTAGCCGGGCGCGACGGTGTTGACGCGCACGCCGTCCGGCCCGAGTTCACTCGCGAGGCTCTGCGAAAGCGACAGCAACGCCGACTTGGCCATCTTGTAGGCGCCGAACGTCCGCCGTGAATGCCGCAGCACCGCGGAGTTGATCATCACCAGCGAGCCCTTGCTTTCCTTGAGCGCGGGCAGGAACAGCCGGGTCAGCCGCAACACCGAGATCCCGGCCGTCTCGAACCCGGCCCGGACGGCGTCGAGGTCCACAGTGGCCAGATCGGTCAGCGGCGGCACCGCGAAGGCGTTGTGCACCACTGCGTCCACGCGGCCGAACGCCTCGACCGCCGCACTCACGAGGTTCGCCGCGGAGTCCTCGTCGTCGATGTCGGTCCGGACCGCGACGGCCCGGCGGCCGAGATCCGTGATCTCCTTCGCGACCTCGGTCAGCCGCGACTCGGTGCGCGCGGCGACCACGACGTCCGCGCCGGCCATCGCGCTCCGCACCGCGATCGACCGGCCGAGTCCCGGGCCGATGCCGGAAACGACGACGACCTTGTCCCGCAGCAGGTTCTCCACGCTCACCCCAGCATCCGGGCGGCGACGGCGTCCTGCCGCGCCGCGATCCGCGCCGCCCACTCGGCCGGCGTCACGCGTGCGTCGTCGTAGTACGGCAACCGGTCCGGCAGTTCGTCCACTTTGACCACCTCGACGACCGGCCCGTCGGCCGGACCGAGGTCGCGGGCGAGGCGCTGCCAGCGGATCTGGACGTAGCCGCGGTCGTGGCCGGTGCGCTCCAGCCAGTTCGCCACGCCGGGGTCGCGCTCGCTGATGACGAACCGGATCCTGCCGTCCGGGTCGACGCGCGCCTGGTCGGCGGTGAGACTCGTCTGGTGGTTGATGTAGTCGAGCGAGACGTACCAGAGGCTGCCGAGCTGGATGCCCTGGTAGGGCGCGTCCGCGCAGCGCGGCACGGTGACGACCATCGCCTCTTCCTCGCCGAGCTCGTAGTGCCCGGCCGAGGAGAACTGCGTGGTCAGCCCGCCCGGCGTCGAGCGCGGCTCGGTCATCGTGTTCACCGGCAGGTTGTCGTAGAACCACTTCGGGAAGGCGAGGAACGTCTTGAGCCGGCTCAGGAGGATCTTGCCGGTGACGCCGTAGCGCTTGGCCATGGCCGACCGGTCCGGCACCGGCGGCGCCTGGCCCGCCGTGTCGACGCACCGGATGCGGATCTCGCCGCGCTTCTCGGTCGCCCAGTCACTGTGGACCTCGCGGACCACGAGCATCGACGAGCCCTCGCCGAGGACGAAGTAATTCGGTCCCGGGTTCTCGCGAGCCGGGCCGAAGCGCAGTTCGAAGCGCCCGTCGGGACCGATTTCGAGGGCGCGGTCGTCGAACGCGGCGAGGCTGTCGGGCACCACCACCGGCGAGTAGTCGCCGTTGAGGATCTGGAAGCTCAGGTCGGCGGTGGTCCCGCGGACGCCGGTCACGACGTACTCGCGGTCGGCGCGGATGTTCGCGTTGAAGTAGAGCGTGTCCGGGTTGTCCAGGCCCATCTTCGTGTACGGCCCGGTGGACGCGGTGAAGTACGGGAAGTCGCGCTGGTAGGCCCAGGCCATCTGCAGCGACGCACGGATGCTGCCGGCGAGGTAGTCGTAGCCCTCCAGGAGGCCCAGCTCGGTCTGCGCGGGAGGGGCCGCGGCGATCAGCTTCTCGGCCTCGGCGATCGCGTCGGCGAACGGCCGCGTCAACGAGAACTCGTTCTCGATCATGCGGGCACGGCCCAGCGGTTGGCGAGCAGCCGGAAGCCGGGGTCCGTCGCCCACGACTGCATCGACTCGTAGGTCCGGACGTACCCGATGTGCGTCGTCCGCCAGGCGCCGTCAGCCTCGCGGCGGTAGGTGTCCTCGTAGAACGCGGCACCCTCGATGATCACCTTGTGCTCGGGCACGATGACCTTGTCGGTGAACGCCCAGCGCCCGGTCGCGGTGTCGCCGTCGACCTCGATCTCGGGCTGACCTGCGTGGTGCACGGTGATGATGCCGTTGCCGAGGCTCTCGGTGAGGAACGCGACGATGGCGTCACGCCCTTCGAAGTGCTTGCCCTCCTCACCGGTCGCGCGGGTCCCGTAGTCGGCCGTGGCGTCGGCGGTGAACGTGTCGGCGACTTCGTCCCACTGCTTCAGGTCGACCGCGCGGAGGTAGCGGTACTTCAGCCGGCGGATCTCTTCGAGTACGACCAGGTCCATCGTCCTAGGGTCTCGCACCGCTTGACCGATGACAAGAACATGTTCTACTTTTTTCCGGTGTCCGTGGCTTATGAGCTGTCGCACCTGGCCGCGCTCGAAGCGGAGGCCGTGCACGTCTTCCGCGAAGTCGCGGCGACCTTCGACCGTCCGGTGCTGCTCTTCTCCGGCGGCAAGGACTCGGTGGTGATGCTGCACGCCGCCGCGAAGGCGTTCTGGCCGGCGCCGCTGCCCTTCCCCGTGCTGCACGTCGACACCGGCCACAACTTCGACGAGGTGCTGCGCTTCCGCGACGAGACCGTCGCCGCGCTGAACCTGCGCCTCGAAGTGGCGAGCGTGCAGGACGACATCGACGCCGGCCGCGTCACCGAGGAGACCGGGCCGGGAGCCAGCCGCAACCGGCTGCAGACCGTCACGCTGCTGCGCGCGATCCGCGAGGGCGGGTTCGACGCCGTGTTCGGCGGCGCCCGCCGCGACGAGGAGAAGGCCCGTGCGAAGGAGCGCGTGTTCAGCTTCCGCGACGAGCACGGTCAGTGGGACCCGCGCGCGCAGCGCCCGGAGCTGTGGAACCTCTACAACGGCCGGCACCGGCGCGGCGAGCACATCCGCGTCTTCCCGCTGTCGAACTGGACCGAGCTGGACATCTGGCAGTACATCCGCGACGAGCGGATCGCGTTGCCGCCGCTGTACTACGCGCACCGGCGCCCGGTGGTCCAGCGCGACGGCATGCTGCTCGCGGCGACCCGGTTCCTGTCCCTTGTGGACGGGGAGAAACCGTATGAAGCGACCGTGCGGTTCCGGACCGTCGGCGACGCGACGTGCACCGGCTGTGTCGAGTCTTCGGCGGCGACACCGTCCGAAGTGGTCACCGAGGTCGCCGCGACCCGCGTCACCGAACGCGGCGCGACCCGGGCCGACGACCGGATTTCCGAAGCGGGCATGGAAGATCGCAAGCGGGAGGGCTACTTCTGATGCAGCTGCTGAGGATCGCCACGGCGGGCAGCGTGGACGACGGCAAGTCCACGTTGATCGGCCGCCTGCTGTTCGATTCGAAGGCGATCTTCACCGACCAGCTCGCCGCCGTCGAACGCGCCAGCCGCGACCGCGGCGAGGACTACCCCGACCTCGCGCTGCTCACCGACGGCCTGCGCGCCGAACGCGAGCAGGGCATCACCATCGACGTCGCCCACCGCTACTTCGCCACGCCCAAGCGGAAGTTCATCATCGCGGACACGCCGGGGCACCTGCAGTACACGCGGAACATGGTGACCGGCGCGTCCACGGCGGACCTGGCGCTGATCCTCGTCGACGCGCGCAAGGGAGTTCTCGAACAGTCGCGGCGGCACGCGTTCCTCGCTTCGCTGCTCGGGATCGGGCACCTCGTGGTGTGCGTGAACAAGATGGACCTGGTGGGCTGGTCGCAGGAGCGGTTCGACGAGATCCGCGAGGACTTCCGCCGGTTCGCGATGAAACTGGACGTCCCGGACCTGACGTTCGTGCCGGTCTCGGCGCTGCACGGCGACAACGTCGTCCACCGCAGCGCCAGCATGCCCTGGTACGAAGGCACTTCGCTGCTGCACCAGCTGGAAGAGGTGCACGTCGCGTCCGACCGCAACCTGATCGACGCGCGGTTCCCGGTGCAGTACGTGATCCGCCGCTCCGACTTCCGCGGTTATGCGGGCACCATCGCCGGCGGGGTCTTCAAGCCGGGCGACGAGGTCGTGGCGCTGCCGTCGGGGTTCACGTCCCGGGTGCGCGCGGTGTGGGGCCCGGGCGGGAAACCGCTTTCCGAGGCGTTCACCGGGCAGGCGGTCGCGGTCGAGCTGGCCGACGACCTCGACCTGGGCCGCGGCGCGATGCTGTGCCGGCCGGGCAACCGCGCGGAGTCCGCCCGCGAGGTCGACGCGATGGTGTGCTGGTTCTCGTCACGCTCTTCGCTGACGCCCGGCGCTTCTTACGCGGTCCGGCACACGACCACCGAGACGCGCGGCACGGTCGAGCGGCTGGAGTACCGCCTCGACGTGACGACGCTGCACCGGTCCGAGGCGGATTCGCTGGCGTTGAACGACATCGGCCGCATCCGCCTGCGCACGCGGGCGCCGTTGCTGTTCGACCCGTACCACCGCAACCGCGCGACGGGCGGCTTCCTGCTGGTGGACGAGCACACGGGCGACACGGTCGCGGCGGGCATGATCACGGGCGCTCCGCCGTCCCCGGTGGTCTGGCACACGGCGGCGGTCCGCCGCGAAGACCGCCCGTCCCGCGGCGCGACGGTGTGGCTGACGGGGTTGTCGGCGTCCGGCAAGTCGTCGGTGGCGGTGGAGCTGGAGCGCCGGCTGGTGGCGGCGGGACGTCCGGCGTACCTCCTGGACGGCGACAACCTGCGCCACGGGCTGAATGCCGGGCTGGGGTTCAGCCCGGAGGACCGCGCCGAGAACGTGCGGCGGGTGGCGGAGGTGGCCCGGCTGTTCGCGGACGCGGGCGTGGTGGCGATCGCGTCGTTGATCAGCCCGTACGCCACGGACCGCGCTTCGGCGCGGGCCGTTTCGGGGGATCTGCCGTTCGTGGAGGTGTTCGTGGACACGCCGCTGGAGGTGTGCGAGGCACGCGATCCGAAGGGGATGTACGCGAAGGCCCGGGCGGGCGAGATCAAGGGGTTCACCGGAATCGACGCGCCGTACGAACGGCCGTCTTCGCCGGACCTGGTGCTACGCCCGGCCGACGGCGACCCGGCGACCATGGCGGCGGCGATCGAGGAGCTGCTCGACGACCTGCTGTGACGATACCGCCGCGTTGCAAGATCGAGACCGCACGCGGGTGATCAACGGTTGGATTACCGGAGCGATGCACTACAGGACGAAGGACGCCGGTGAGGAACTCGCCGTCGCCAAGCACAGCCACGGCCGGCTGCGGACCGCGACCCTGTTCCTGGGTTCCGAGGGCCGCGCGGACAGCTACCCCACCCTCGCGAAGCTGCTGGCCGACCGGCTCTGAGACACAGCCCGTGCGCAGCGGCGCCTAACCGGCGGGCGTCACGAACCCCGAGTCGTAGGCCCGGATCACGGCCTGGGTCCGGTCGCGCGCGCCGAGCTTGGCGAGCACGTTGCCGACGTGCGTCTTCACCGTCTGGATGCCGAGGTACAGCTCGCCCGCGATCTCCACATTGGACAGTCCGCCCGCCATCAGGCGGAGGACTTCGCGTTCGCGCTCGGTCAGGTTCGCGCTCGCCAGGCCGTCGCCGGCGGGCGCGTGGTGCGCGGCGAGCCGGCGGATCGCCGCCGGGAACAGCAGGGACTCGCCCGTCACGACGGTCCGGATCGCCGCGACGATCTCCTCGGGCCGGGCGCGCTTGAGCAGGAAGCCGCTGGCGCCCGCGACCAGCGCGTCGTAGACGTAGTCGTCGTTCTCGAACGTGGTCACGACGATCACCTTCGGTGGATCATCCACAGTGGACATCAGGTGCGCCGTCGCGCGGATCCCGTCCACCGCGGGCATCCGCACGTCCATCAGCACGACGTCCGGGCGCAGCCGGGCCACCAGGCCGGGCACCTCGGCGCCGTCGGCGGCCTCGCCGAGCACGCCCAGGCCGTCCTCGCTGTCGATGATCGCGCGCAGGCCCGCGCGGATCAGCGGCTCGTCGTCGACCAGCAGCACCCCGACGCTCATCGCCCGCTCCCCCACGGCACCCGCACCACGACCTCCCACCGCTCGTCCACCCGCCCCGCCGACAGCTCGCCGCCCAGGACCGTCACCCGCTCGGTCATCCCGCGCAGGCCACGGCCGCCGCCGGACCGGGCCGAGCCGGTCCCCAGCGGGTTGGCGACCCGGGCGACCAGGCCGTGCGCGGCGACGTCGACGGCCAGCGTCACCGGGACCCTACCGGCGTGGCGCACCGCGTTGGTCAGGCATTCCTGCAGGATCCGGTACACCTCGCGCGACACCACCGCGGGTACCACGGCCAGGTCGCCGCCGATGTCGGCGGTGACGTCGGTGCCGGCCAGGCGGGTCGTTTCCAGGAGGGTCGGCAGTTCGGTGAGCGCCGGCTGTGGCGTGCGGCCGGCGGCTTCTTCGCGCAGCAGGCCGAGCACGTGGTCCAGGTCGTCGAGCGCGGTGCGCGCGGACTCCTCGATGGCGCCCAGGGCGCGCTCGGTGAAGTCCGGGTCGGTGCGCAGGGTGCGCTGGGCCGCGCCCGCCTGGACGGTGACGACGCTCAGCGCGTGGCCGACCGAGTCGTGCAGCTCGCGCGCGAGGCGGTTGCGCTCGGCGAGCTGCCCGGTCCGCCGTTCCAGCTCGGCGATCCGGTCGGCGGCGGACATCCCGAGCAGCCCGGCGGCGGCCCGGCGCAACAGCCCGCCGACCGCCCAGACGGCGTACCCGAGCAGGACGGTCCCGGCCACGAAGACGACCGGCAGCCACGCCGACGCCCAGCCGGTCGGCACGCGGACCTCGTCGCCCTCGCCGGTCTGGACGAGCTGCCCGGTGAACACGGCGCTGATCGACACCCCGATCGCGACGGGCGCGAGCAGGCTGAAGAGGCTGACGACGAACCCGGCGACGACGTGCAGCAGGAACATCGCCGCGGCGCGCAGACGGCCCTGGCGGGTGCGCGGCTTCGGCGGCGCGCCGGGCACCGGATCGTCGAGCAGCTCCCGGACCGCGGTGGATTCGAGCACGTGCACCGCGGGCAGGAAGGCGGTCCCGGCCATGACGAGCAGGGTGAGCAGCCCACCGAAGACGGTGGCCCGCCCGACGGTGGTGACGAACGGCAGCAGCGACGGCACGGCGACGACGGAGAACAGCAGGTAGGGCACGCTGATGGCGCCACCGAGCACGAGGTAGACCCAGCGGCGGTAGGTCGCCTTGCTCGTCAGGGGCCGGAATACGCGCACATACCGATCTTCGCAGGCGGCGGGGGTCAGTCGCCTCCCTCTCGCGGTGGAAGGCCGTCGTGAGTGTTCAGGACGGTTGGAACCGCCCCGAACACTCACGACCGGGCTAGTAGGCCACGGCGCGCGTCTCCGTGCGGGCCGCCGTGAAGCCGTTCACCCACAGGGATTGCACCTTCGCCGCCTCCGCCGCGCTCGGCTTGGCGTTCTTGCAGGACGTGCCCGGGCCGTGGCCGGACATCAGCTCGGTGCACGGGCCGCTGTAGTGGTCCGGCAGGCCGAGGTTGTGGCCCAGCTCGTGCGCGGCGATGCGGGTCGGGTCGAAGCCCTCCGCGACCTGGCTCGTGTCGAGGTAGATGTCGCCGTGGCCGTGGCCGTCCGTGTTCGTGTACGAACCGCCGCTGTGGATTTCGTGGAACTTGATCGTCGCGCTCGTGGTCCGCTTGACCAGCTTCACGTCGGTGACGGCGGCGTTCCAGTTGGCCGCGCCCTGGTCGATCTGGGCGAGGTAGTCCGGCGCGCCCGACGAGCTGTAGTAGAGCGTCGTGACCGCTGCCGCCGAAGCGGGGGCGACCGCGATCCCCAGGCCCAGCGGGGCCGCCAGGGCCAGGGCCGCGATCCGGCCGATCACGCGTGCGTCCATCGTGTCTCCTTCGTCCGGTTCAGAGAACACTTCACCGTGGTACGAGCGATCACGTTAGAAGTCCACCGACCTGCGGGCCACGGCCGAAAGTAGCTCCCTCGCCGGAGGGAGGCCGGTCCCGCCGCCGCGTGAGCCGTCCGGCCGAGTGGCCGTGGTCTGCTCCGCGGCATGGACATCCTGCTGGGCCTGCTGACCCTCCCGCTGTACGCGCTGCTGCTGTGGCCGCTCGTGGTCGCGTCGCGGCGCGTGCTCGGGGTCCGGATCGGCACCGTCCGCGCGCTGTGCGGCGCCGCGTTCGGCTGGCTCGTCGCGAGCGCCATCGGGCAGGCGTTCCCGGTTTCGCTGCTGCACCACGGCGGCGCGGCTCTCGGCCTGCTGATTCCGTTGGCGGGCAGCGCTTTCCTCGCGACGCTCAGCTTCGTGTTCGTCGCCGAGATGGCGCTGCCGAGCGGGTTCGGCCTGCTCGGCAGGCTCCGGTCGGTGCGGGCGCGCCTGGCGCGCGCCCGCCGGTACTCGCAGATCAGCCGGATCGCGGTCAAGCACGGCCTCGGCCGCTACCTCGCCGGCCGCCGCGAACCCGGCCTCGCCCCGGGGCGCCACGCCAAGCTCGCCCGGTCGCTGCGCCGCGCGCTCGAGGAAGGCGGCGTGACGTTCGTGAAGCTCGGCCAGCTGCTCTCGACCCGCGCGGACCTGCTGCCGCCGGTGTTCGTCGACGAGCTCGGCAAGCTCCAGGACCAGGTGGCACCCGCGCGTGCCGAGGCCGTGTGGGCGCTGCTGACCGAAGAGCTCGGCAGCTCGCCCGACGACGTCTTCGCCGAGTTCGACCCCGAGCCCCTGGCCGCGGCGTCGGTCGCGCAGGTCCACCGGGCGAAGCTGCGCACCGGCGAGGACGTCGTGGTCAAGGTCCAGCGCCCCGGTGTGCGGGAGCAGGCCGAACGCGACATCGACATCGTTCGGCGCGTCGCCGCGGCGCTGGAGGACCGCGCGGGCTGGGCGCACTCGCTCGGCGTCACCGAGCTCGCCGGCGGGTTCGCCCAGGCACTGGCCGAGGAGCTCGACTTCACCGTCGAGGCCCGCAACATCGCCGCGGTGGCCGCGACTTCGTGCCCGGACGTCGCGCTCCCGGCAGTCCACAAAGCACTGTCCACCGAGCGCGTACTGGTGATGTCGCGGTTGGACGGTAGGCCTCTGGAGACGGCACCGGCCGCCGAGCGCAGCCGGCTGGCGCGGTCACTGCTGCGGTGCCTGCTCGAGCAGGTGATGATCGGCGGCGTCTTCCACGCCGACCCGCACCCGGGCAACCTGATGTTCCTGGCCGACGGCCGCCTCGGCCTGCTCGACTTCGGCTCGGTCGGCCGGCTCGACGCCGGGCTCCGCGGCGGGCTGCAGAACCTGGTGCTGGCCCTGGACCGCGGCGACCCGGCGGGCCTGCGCGACGGGCTCCTGGAGATCGTCGACCGCACCGGCGACATCGACGAGCAGCGTCTCGAACGCGCACTCGGCGCGTTGGTCGCCCGGCACTTCGGCCCCGGCCGCAGCCCCGGGCTCGACCTGTTCACCGGCCTGTTCCGGGTGGTCGCCGACTTCCGGCTGAGCGTGCCGTCACCGGTGGCCGCGGTGTTCCGGGCCCTGGCGACGGTCGAAGGCCCGCTGGCGGCCCTCGACCCCGGCTTCGACGTCATGGCCGAATCCCGCGCGTTCGCCGTCGAACAGGTCGGCGCCCGCCTGCGACCGGACTCGCTGCGCCACACGGCAGTCAACGAGGTCATGGCGCTGCTCCCGGTCCTGCGCCGCCTCCCCCGCCGCATCGACCGCATCGGCGCGGCGCTCGAGGAGGGCCGCCTGTCGGTGAACGTCCGCCTGTTCTCCGACGAGCGCGACCGGTCGGTGGTCACGGACCTGGTGCACGAGGTCCTGCTGGCGTTCGTCGGCGCGGCAACGGGCCTGATGGCGGTGTTCTTGCTGACCGGCGCGGGCGGCCCGCGCGTGGCCGCGGACCTGACGCTGCACCAGGTGTTCGGCTACAACCTGCTGGTGATCAGCGCGCTGGTGGGACTGCGCCTGCTCTTCGTCGTCTTCCGCCGCTCCGGACGGCGGCCGCGGTCAGCCCGCTGACCGGGGTGCGTACATGATCACCGCGACACCCGCCAGGCACAGCAGCGCGCCGAGGACGTCGTAGCGGTCCGGGCGGTAACCGTCCGCCACCATTCCCCAGGCCAGTGAACCCGCCACGAACACGCCGCCGTATGCGGCGAGGATGCGGCCGAAGTGGGCGTCCGGCTGCAATGTCGCCACGAAACCGTAGGCGCCCAACGCCAGGAGACCGCCGCCGATCCAGAGCCAGCCCCGGTTTTCGCGGATGCCTTGCCAGATCAGCCACGCGCCGCCGATCTCGCAGACCGCCGCGGCGAGGAACAGGAGGATCGAGCGCAGGACCACCTCGGGATACTAACCAGGTGCCGTTCACGCTGAGTCATCCGGCCGCCGTGCTGCCGCTGGCGAGACGTCCGCTCGTGCCCTCCGCGCTCGTCGCCGGATCGGTCGCGCCGGACGTCTTCTGGTTCGTGCCGCGGCTGCCCGGCATCGGCCTCACCAAGACCCACGAGTTCGCCTCGGTCCTCTGGCTCGACCCGCTCATCGCCCTGGTCCTGCTCGCGGTGTTCCACGTCCTGCTCAGGCGGCCGCTGCTCGCTCTGGCACCCCAGCCCCTGGCCGAACGGCTCCCCCACAACGGCTTCAGCTGGCGGAAGCCGGGCTGGATCGCGCTCTCGCTGGTCATCGGCGCCGCCACGCACGTCGGATGGGACGCCTTCACCCACGAGAGCGGCGGGTTCGCGTTCCTGCGGATCCCGCTGGTCACCGGCGTCGACGTCGGACGGCTGGTCCAGCTGGTCAGCACGATCGCCGGCGCCGCGATCCTGGCCGGGTGGCTGCGAAGCTGGTACCGCAGGACACCCCGCACGCCGGCGCCACCAGGCACCCGGCACCGCAAGCCGGTGCTCATCTTCCTGGGGCTCGGCGCGCTGACCGGCGTGGCCGCCGAAGTGCTGCCGTTCCTGGCCCACCACGACCCGATGACCGACGCGGGCGTGGTCGGCAACGCGACGTATCTCCTGGTCACCGGCGCCGGCAGCGGGTTCGCCGCGGCCCTCGGGCTCTACGCGCTGGCCTGGCACGCGCGGTATAGGTCGTTATACGCAAAGAAGGCCGCTCCGAAGAGCGGCCTTCCTGCGAAGAGCGTCAGACGGTGAAGCCGAGGGCGCGCAGCTGCTCGCGGCCGTCCTCGGTGATCTTCTCCGGGCCCCACGGCGGCATCCAGACCCAGTTGATGCGGAAGTCCTTGACGAGACCGCCGCTGGTGAGCGCGGCCGAAGTCTGGTCCTCGATCACGTCCGTCAGCGGGCAGGCCGCCGACGTCAGGGTCATGTCGAGGGTCGCCGTGTTGTCCGGCTCCACGCGGATGTCGTAGACCAGGCCGAGGTCGACCACGTTGATGCCGAGCTCCGGGTCGACGACGTCGCGCATCGCCTCCTCGACGTCCTCGATCTTCGCGAGGTCGAGGTCCTGCTTTGCAGTCGTCTCGGCGTCGAGGTCGGCGGCGGTGCGCCCCTCGCGAGTGGCGGTCTCTTCGGTCATGCTTTCCCATCTCCACTGGTGGTCCGGGCGACGGCGTCCTTGAAAGCCATCCAGCCGAGGAGGGCGCACTTGACGCGGGCCGGGTACTTCGCGACACCCGCGAAGGCCACCCCGTCTTCCAGCACGTCCTCGTCCGGCTCGATCTTTCCCTTGCCCTGCATCAGTTCCACGAAGGCGTCCATGGTGGTGAACGCCTCCTCAAGCGTGTGGCCCACGACGAGATCCGTCAAGACCGACGTCGACGCCTGGCTGATCGAGCAGCCCTGGCCGTCGTAGGAGACGTCGGCGACCTTCCCGTCGTCGATCTTGACCCGCAACGTCACCTCGTCGCCGCAGGTCGGGTTGACCTGGAACGACTCGGCGTCGAACGGGTCGCGCAGGCCGCGCCCGTGCGGGTGCTTGTAGTGGTCCAGGATGATCTCCTGGTACATGCTTTCGAGGTTCACTGGGCCACCCCGAAGAACTTCTGCGCCTCGCGCACCCCGGCCACGAGCGCGTCCACTTCGGACAGGTCGTTGTACAGGTAGAACGACGCGCGCACGGTCGCCTGCGCGTTGCAGGCCCGGTGCAGCGGCCACGCGCAGTGGTGGCCGACGCGGACGGCGATGCCGAGGCTGTCGAGCACCTGGCCGGCGTCGTGCGGGTGCACGCCGTCGATCACGAACGACACGGTCGCGCCGCGGTCCTTCAGGTCCGTCGGCCCGACGATCCGGACGCCCGGGATCGCGCCGATGCCTTCGAGGGCCGCCGCGGCGAGCTGGTGCTCGTGCGCCGCGATCCGGTCCATGCCGATCGCCGAGAGGTAGTCCACGGCCGCGCCGAGGCCGATGGCCTGCGACGTCATCGGGACGCCCGCCTCGAACCGCTGCGGCGGCGGCGCGAAGGTCGAGCCCTCCATGCGGACCATCTCGATCATCGACCCGCCGGTGAGGAACGGCGGCATCGCTTCGAGCAGCTCGGTGCGTCCGTACAGGACACCGATGCCGGACGGGCCGAGCATCTTGTGCCCCGAGAACGCGGCGAAGTCCACACCCAGCGCGTGGAAGTCGACTGGGAAGTGCGGCACCGACTGACAGGCGTCGAGCACGGTGAACGCGCCGACGGCCTTGGCCTTTTCGACCAGCAGCGAAACCGGGTTGACCGTGCCGAGCACGTTGGACTGGTGCGCGAACGCGACCACCTTCGTGCGCGGCGTGATCAGTTCGTCCACATTGGACAGATCGAGCCGGCCGTCTCCGGTGACCTTGAACCACTTCAGCGTCGCCCCGGTGCGCTGGCACAGTTGCTGCCACGGCACGAGGTTCGCGTGGTGCTCCATCTCGGTGACGACGATCTCGTCACCCGGGCCCACGACGAAGCGCGCGGCTTCGGGGCCCGCGGTGGCGGCGTTGCCGAACGAGTAGGCGACCAGGTTGATGCCCTCGGTGGCGTTCTTGGTGAACACCAGCTCCTCGGGGTCGGCGCCGACGAACTCGGCGATCTTCGCCCGGGCGGACTCGTAGGCGTCGGTGGCCTCTTCGGACAGCTGGTGGGCACCTCGGTGGACCGCCGCGTTCGACGTCACGACGTAGTGCCGTTCGGCGTCGAGCACCGCGGTCGGGCGTTGCGAGGTCGCCCCGGAGTCCAGGTACACCAAGGGTTTCCCGTCGCGGACGGTGCGCGACAGGATGGGGAAGTCGGCCCTCAGGGCCGCCACGTCCAGTGGCAAAGAGCTGGCCGAGGTGGTGGTCATCGGGCCGACTCCTCTCATTCTCGGTGTGTACTGGCGAAAGTCAGAGCGCGGCGGGCTCGGGCTTGCCCACGTACTTGACGTAGCCGTTCTCCTCCAGCTCGTCCGCCAGCTCCTTGCCGCCCGACTCGACGATCTTGCCGCCGGCGAAGACGTGCACGAAGTCCGGCGTGATGTGCCGCAGGATCCGCGTGTAGTGCGTGATCAGCATGACGCCGACCTCGCTGCTGTCCTTGTACGCGTTGACGCCCTCGGAGACGACGCGCAGGGCGTCGACGTCCAGGCCGGAGTCGGTCTCGTCGAGGATGGCGAACTTCGGCTTGAGCAGCGCCAGCTGCAGGATCTCGTGGCGCTTCTTCTCGCCGCCGGAGAAGCCTTCGTTGACCGAGCGCTCGGCGAACTCCTGCGAGATCTCGAGCTTGCCCATCTCCTCCTTGACCTCCTTGACCCAGTGGCGCAGCTTGGGGGCCTCGCCACGGACCGCGGTGGCCGCGGTGCGGAGGAAGTTGGACATGGACACGCCGGGCACCTCGACCGGGTACTGCATGGCCAGGAAGAGGCCGGCGCGGGCGCGCTCGTCGACGCTCATCTCGAGCACGTTCTCGCCGTCGAGCAGGACCTCGCCCGAGGTGACCTCGTACTTGGGGTGACCGGCGATCGCGTAGGACAGGGTGGACTTGCCGGAGCCGTTGGGGCCCATGATCGCGTGCGTCTCGCCCGACTTGATGGTCAGGTTGACGCCCTTGAGGATCTCCTTGGCGCCTTCGTCGGTGGTGACCGAGGCGTGCAGGTCCTTGATTTCCAGGGTAGCCATTTCTTCGTTTCCTAAGTCAGAGAGCGGTCAGGCGCCAACGGCTTCGAGTTCGGCCTCGATCGCGGCTTCGAGGCGCTCGCGCACCTCGGGGACGTCGATCTTCACCAGGATCTCGTGGAAGAACCCGCGCACGACCAAGCGGCGCGCGGCTTCCTCGGCGATCCCGCGCGACTGCAGGTAGAACAACTGCTCGTCGTCGAACCTTCCCGTCGCGCTCGCGTGGCCGGCGCCTTCGATCTCGCCGGTCTCGATCTCGAGGTTCGGCACCGAGTCCGCGCGCGCCCCGGGCGTCAGCACCAGGTTGCGGTTGAGCTCGTAGGTGTCGGTGGCCTCGGCCGCGGCGCGGATCAGGACGTCGCCGATCCAGACCGCGTGCGCGTCGTCGCCCTGCAGCGCGCCCTTGTACATCACGCGCGACTTGCAGTTCGGGACCGCGTGGTCGACGAAGAGGCGGTGCTCCTGGTGCTGGCCCTGGTCGGCGAAGTAGACGCCGAGCATCTCGACGTCGCCGCCCTTGTCCGCGAAGGTCGCCGTCGGCGAGACGCGCACGAGGTCGCCGCCGAGGGTGATGACCGTGTGCCGCAGCGCGGCGTCGCGGCCCAGCTTCAGGTGCTGCTCGGAGACGTGCACCGCGTCGTCGGCCCAGTCCTGGACGCTGACCACGGTGACCTTGGCGCCGTCGCCGATGACGAACTCGACGTTGTCGGCGTACGTGCCGGAGCCGACGTGGTCGAGCACGATCACGGCCTCGGCGAACGCCTCGGCGCGGACCTGCAGGTGCCCGTAGGCGACCTGGCCCTCGCCCGGGCCGTGGATCCGCAGCACGGACGGCTTCGACGCCTTCGTCTCCTTCGGCACCGTCACGACGGTGGCCTTCTGGAACGACGAGTACGCCTGCGCGGCGATCCGGTCGCTCGGGACGCCCGCGGCGCCCAGCCGCTCGTCGTCCCGGCCGACCGACTCGATCTTCAGCTCGGGGGCGGCCTCGGTCTCGAGGGTGATCTCGCCGGTGGCGACGGCGCTGCCGTCGTGCAGGCCGCGAAGGCGCTTCATCGGCGTGAAGCGCCAGTTCTCCTCACGACCGCCCGGAACCTCGAAGGCCTCGACGTCGTAGGAGGTGAAGCGCTCCGCGCGGGAGGCCGCCGGAATGACGGCCCCCTCGCGAAGAGCTTCGGAAACGTTGTTCTCGGTAACCGACATGACTAGCCGACGGACCCTTCCATCTGGAGCTCGATCAGGCGGTTCAGCTCGAGCGCGTACTCCATCGGCAGCTCACGGGCGATCGGCTCCACGAAGCCGCGCACGATCATCGCCATCGCCTCGGCCTCGTCGAGCCCGCGCGACATCAGGTAGAACAGCTGGTCCTCGCTGACCTTGGACACAGTCGCCTCGTGGCCCATGGACACCTCGTCGTTGCGGATGTCCACGTACGGGTACGTGTCCGAACGCGAGATCGTGTCCACCAGCAGCGCGTCGCAGACCACGCTGGAGCGCGAGTGGTGGGCGCGCTTCGCCACGCGGACCAGGCCGCGGTACGAAGTGCGGCCGCCGCCGCGCGCCACCGACTTCGACACGATGGTCGAGGACGTGTGCGGCGCGAGGTGCTCCATCTTGGCGCCCGCGTCCTGGTGCTGGCCCTCGCCCGCGAACGCGACCGACAGGACCTCGCCCTTGGCGTGCTCGCCCATGAGGAACACCGACGGGTACTTCATCGTCACCTTGGAACCGATGTTGCCGTCGATCCATTCCATGGTCGCGCCCTCTTCGCACTTGGCGCGCTTGGTGACCAGGTTGTAGACGTTGTTCGACCAGTTCTGGATGGTCGTGTAGCGGCAGCGGGCGCCCTTCTTGACGATGATCTCCACGACCGCCGAGTGCAGCGAGTCGGACTGGTAGATCGGCGCCGTGCAGCCCTCGACGTAGTGCACGTAGGCGTCTTCGTCGACGATGATCAGGGTGCGCTCGAACTGGCCCATGTTCTCGGTGTTGATCCGGAAGTAGGCCTGCAGCGGGATCTCGACGTGCACGCCCTTCGGCACGTAGATGAACGAGCCGCCGGACCACACCGCCGTGTTCAGCGCGGAGAACTTGTTGTCGCCGGCCGGGATGACCGAGCCGAAGTACTCCTGGAACAGCTCCGGGTGCTCCTTGAGCGCGGAGTCGGTGTCCAGGAACAGGACGCCCTGCTCCTCCAGGTCCTCGCGGATCTGGTGGTAGACGACCTCGGACTCGTACTGCGCGGCGACACCGGCGACGAGGCGCTGCTTCTCCGCCTCGGGGATGCCGAGCTTGTCGTAGGTGTTCTTGATGTCCTCGGGCAGGTCCTCCCAGGAGGTGGCCTGCTTCTCCGTGGACCGCACGAAGTACTTGATGTTGTCGAAGTCGATCCCGGAGAGGTCGGCCCCCCAGTTGGGCATGGGCTTCTTCTCGAAGAGCTTGAGCGCCTTCAGTCGCGCTTCGCGCATCCACTCCGGCTCGGACTTCTTCGAGGAGATGTCGGTGACGACGTCCTCGTTCAGCCCGCGACGGGCGCTGGCGCCCGCCTCGTCGGAGTCCGCCCAGCCGAACGCGTACTTGCCAAGGGACTCGATGGTCTCTTCCTGGCTCAGTGGCGCGGTGGTGGGAGTGCGCTGCTCGGCAGCGGCAGTCATGCGGGTTTCCCTCCATTCGGGATCCGTGCTGTGCGCCCAGAGGGCACCGTGCTTCCCGGCTCGGGATGGGCCGGGTTGTTCCCCGTCGTGACGGGAACGTGGGTGGTGCACGCGGAGTCCCCGCGTGCGATCGTCGCCAAGCGCTGGACGTGGGTGCCCAGCAGCCTCGCGAACGCCTCCGTCTCGGCCTCGCACAGCTGCGGGAACTCCGCGGCCACGTGGGCGACCGGACAGTGGTGCTGACAGAGCTGCGCCCCGACGGTCTGACCGGGCGCCGGAGCACCGACCTGACGGGTCGACGCAGCGTAGCCTTCCCTGCTCAGCGCGGTCGCGAGGGCCTCGGCGCGCGCCGCGGGATCACTCGATCCGGTGATCGCAGGGCGGTGCGGGCCGACGAGCTTCTCGACGCGCTGCTCGGCGAAGGCGCGCACGGCGTCTTCACCGGCGTGCTCGGCGAGGAAGCGGATGGCGGAGACGGCCAAGTCGTCGTAGGCGTGCCCGAAGCGGGCGCGACCGGGCTCGGTGAGCAGGAAGAGCTTCGCCGGACGGCCCCGGCCCCGGGGTCCGCGGCGCGGCGCGTCCCTCGTCTCGGCCTCGCCGTCCGCGAGGAGCGCGTCCAGGTGCCGGCGGACGGCCGTCGGGCTGATCCCGAGCTGCTCGGCGACCACGACCGCGGTCATGGGACCCTGTTCCAGCAACAGCCGGGCAACTTCCTGCCGGGTCTTGCCCTCGGCGCTGACCTGCGACGGGACGTGCGGGTGCGGGGCGCGGGGCATGTCGCCGCCCGCCTGGTCACCCGCCTCCGTCTTTTTCACAACACAAGTGTGTCTTATTTCCGGATGACCCGCAAAGGCGGGGTGTCCGGCAGTGACCCGACTCACTCCGGGGCGGACCGATACCCTGCTCCCGTGGCAGTGGGTGAACAGGACCAGCAGGCGGCGGCCGTCGCGACCGAAAGTGCGCACGCTGTCACGCTTTCGCCCGTCCACCCCCGCGAACCGCTGCCCCTCGAGGCCGACGAGCTGCGGGGGCTGAACGTCGTCCGCCGCTTCGGCACGGTCGGGTCCCTCTTCCTCGCGCTCGGCTCCCTCGGCGCCGGCGCCGCCCCGGTGATCAACCCGGTGCAGGAGATCCCGGTGCTGCGGCTGTTCACCCGCATCCCGACGGTGTCGCTCGCCATCGCGATCTCCGGGATGGGGATCCTGGTGCTGAGCTGGCTGATGCTGGGCCGGTTCGCCCAGCCGAGCCGCACGCGGCTCGCGTCGCAGGGCCAGCTGGCGCGCACGATCGCGCTGTGGGTGCTGCCGCTGCTGGTCATCCCGCCGCTGTTCTCCCGCGACGTCTACAGCTACCTCGCCCAGAGCGAGATCGTGCACCGCGGCATGGACCCGTACGTGCTGGGCCCGGCGCAGGCGCTCGGCGTCGCCGACCCGTTCACCGCGGGCGTGTCGAACATGTGGCGCGAGACGCCGGCGCCGTACGGGCCGCTGGTGCTGCGCCTCGGCGGCTGGCTCGCGCCGATCTCGGGCAACAGCATCGCGATGGGCGTGCTGCTGCAGCGCGTGCTGGCCCTGGTCGGCGTGGTGCTGATCGTCTGGGCGCTGCCGCGGCTGGCCCGGCGTTTCGGCGTCCAGCCCGCGACGGCCCTGTGGCTCGGCGCGCTGAACCCGTTGCTGATCTTCCACTTCGTCGCCGGCGCCCACAACGACGCGCTCGCCATCGGCCTCATGCTCGCCGGGCTGGAGGTCGGCATCCGGAGGCTGCCGATCCGCGTGAAGGGCGACACTCCCCCGCCCCTGGCGCGCGGCGAACTGCTGTACATCGGCCTGGGTGTCGCGATCATCACCCTGGGCGTCGCGGTGAAGCTCCCCGCGGTGTTCGCGCTGCCGTTCTTCGCCGTGATGGTGGCGCGACGCTGGCACGGCCGGCTCAAGGACCTCTTCTACGCCGGCGCGCCGATGGCGGCGTGGTTCGGCGTGGTGCTGGTGGCGGTGTGCTTCGGCACCGGTCTCGGCTTCGGCTGGGTCGGGGCGACGTTCAACACCCCCGGCCTCGTCCGCTCCTGGATCTCCCCGACCGCCGAGCTGGCCAACCTCTCCGGCGTCCTCGGCATCGCGCTGGGCCTGGGCAACCACACCAACGGACTGGTGCCGATCCTCGGCGCGCTCGGCTACCTGATCGCGGTCGCCATCACCGCGAAGTTCCTCTGGGACAGCTTCAAGTGGCGCTACCGGCCGATCATCGGCCTCGGCGTCTCCCTCGGCGCGGTGATGATCCTGCAGATCAACCTGCAGCCCTGGTACGTGCTGTGGGCGGTGATCCCGCTCGCCGCCGCGGCCGGGACGTCGCGCTTCCGGGTGGCCGCGGCGGTGCTGTCGGCCGCCCTGCCGTTCCTGCTCCCGCCCACCGGAAGCACCTTCGACGGCCGCCCGTACGTGCTGCCGTTCGCCTACGTCGCGGCGATCGTCGTCTGCGGTGGCGGGGTGCTGGTCGTGCGGCGGCTGGCTCCGGTGTTGCTGTCCAGGCCGTCCCCGCGGCTGCCCGCGCGGGCCGAGCCCGTATCGTGACCCGATGTGAGTGCCCCCGCCGTCGAGATCACCGGGCTGGTCAAAAGCTACGGCTCCACCCGCGCGGTCGACGGTCTCGACCTGCGGATGGAGCGCGGCAGCCTGCTCGCCCTGCTCGGCCCGAACGGGGCCGGCAAGACCACCACCGTCGAGGTCTGCGAAGGCTTTCTCAAGCCTGACGCGGGCACCGTGCGCGTGCTCGGCCTGGACCCGGTGCGCGAGTCGGCCGCGCTGCGCCCCCGCGTCGGGATCATGCCCCAGGGCGGCGGCGCCTACCCCGGCGTCCGCGCCGACGAAATGCTCGGGCTGGTGGCCTCCTGCGCGGCGGCCCCGCTGGACCAGGCCTGGCTGCTGGACGTCCTCGGGTTGTCGCCGGTGCGCCGGACGCCGTTCAAGCGCCTCTCCGGCGGGCAGCAGCAACGGCTGTCCCTGGCCTGCGCCCTGATCGGCCGCCCCGAGCTGGTGTTCCTCGACGAACCGACGGCCGGTATGGATCCGCAGGCCCGGCGACTGGTGTGGGACCTGCTGTCCGCGTTGCGCCGCGACGGCGTCTCGGTGCTGCTGACCACGCACCTGATGGAAGAGGCCGAGGCGCTGGCCGACACGGTGGTGATCGTGGACCACGGCAAGGTCGTCGTCTCGGGTGCGCCCCAGTCCCTGACCGTGGACGACAGTGGCACGGCGGGGCTGCGCTTCAAAGCCCGCACGCGGCTCGACACGGCGTTGCTGACCGCGGCGCTGCCGGAGGGCTACGCGGTGCGCGAGTCGGCGCCGGGGACGTACGTGGTGATGGGCCTGGTCGACCCGCAGGTCGTGTCGACGGTCACGGCGTGGTGCGCGCAGCAGGGCGTGCTGCCGGAGGAACTGCAGGTCGGCAAGCGGACGCTCGAAGAGGTCTTCCTGGAGCTGACCGGACGGGAGCTGCGGGCATGACCGTTTTCGAGCCCGGTGTGTTCACCCCCGCGCCCGGCCGCGGGTCGCTCGGCCGGATGCTGCGGACGCACGCGCGCGTCGAGGCCAGCCTCACCCTGCGCCACGGCGAGCAGGTGCTGCTGACCCTGCTCATCCCGCTGGCGCTGCTGATCGGCCTGTCGCTGCTGGACATCCTGCCCGCGTCGTCGCTGGGCTCGACGTCCAAAGTGGACTGGATCACCCCGCGCATCCTGGCGCTGGCGGTGATGTCGTCGGCGTTCACCGGCCAGGCGATCGCGCTCGGCTTCGACCGGCGCTACGGCGTGCTGAAGCGCCTCTCGGCGACGGCGCTGCCCCGGTGGCTGCTGGTGGCCGGGCGCCTCATCGCCGCGCTGGTCGTGGTCGCCCTGCAGTCGGTGATCATCGGGGTCGTGGCGGCGTTCCTCGGCTGGTCGCCGTCCCTGTCGGGGCTCGCGTCGGCGATTCTGCTGCTGGTGCTGGGAACCTTGGCTTTCGGCGCTTTGGGCGTGCTGCTGGGTGGCGCGCTGCGGGCCGAGGCGGTGCTGGCGCTGGCGAACATCGTGTGGTTCGTGCTGCTGCTGGCGGGCGGGATCCTCCTGGCGCCGTCTTCGCTGCCCTCCGGGCTCGCGGTGGTGGTGGAGCTGCTGCCTTCCGGCGCGCTGGCCGAGGGGATGCGGGCGGCCCTGGTGGACGGTTCCTTCGCGCCCGGGCCGCTCGCGGTCCTGGCCGTCTGGGCGGTTCTCGCGGGCGCCCTGGCTTCCCGCACGACGAAGCTCACCTGAGGCCCGGCGCGTGACCTAGGTCCCTTGCGCCCGCGGCGTCGCTCTGGGCGCCGGGACCTGCCGAAAGCCCGATTTCCGCGCGCTCTACCATCGGTGGCGTGCCGTTCACCAGCCTTGTCGCCCGTCTGCCGTTCCCGTCCGCCGCCGTGCAACGGGCCGTCGGGATCGCCGCCGTCGTCGCGCAGGCGCTGATCGGCGTCACCGGGTCCGTCGTGCGCGTCACCGGGTCCGGCCTCGGCTGCCCGACCTGGCCGCAGTGCGTCTCCGGCAGCCTGGTGCCCAAGCACGACTCCGGGATCGACGCGGTCAACCAGTGGATCGAGTTCTCCAACCGGATGCTCACCGGCGTCGTCATCGCCGTCGCCGCGATCGCCGTCATCACGGCGTGGCGCGTGCAGATCGACCACCCGAGCCGCACCCGGCTGGTCAAGCTGGCCTGGACGATGCCCGGTGGCGTCGTGCTGCAGGCCGTCGTCGGCGGGATGACCGTGCTCGCCAAGCTCGAGTGGTGGACCGTCGCGATCCACTTCCTCGCCACCACTCCCCTCGTCTGGCTCGCCGTCCTGCTGCTGCGCGCGTTCCGCGAAGGCGACGAGCCCGCGCGGCCGCTGGTGCCCGGCCGCTCGGTCCTGGTCGCGCTGACCGTCGTCATGTGGCTGGTGCTCGCGGCGGGCACGACGGTCACCGGCGCCGGCCCGCACAGCGGCGACATCAACACCCACCGCCTCGCCGTCCCGGTGGAGACGCTCGCCCAGGTCCACGGCGGACTGCTCGTGCTCTACCTGCTGCTGCTCGCGGTGTTCGGCCTGCAGCTGATGCGCGTCGGCGCGCCGAAGAGCCTGTGGCAGCGCTACGTCGCGGTCTGGGTCGTCGCGGTCGCGCAGGGTGGGCTCGGTTCGCTGCAGTACGCGCTGGGCGTGCCCGAGGCGATGGTGTCGTTCCACGTGCTCGGCGCGATGGCCGTGATCATCGCGACGGCGACGCTGTGGACCGGCAGCCGCGACCGCGGCCCGGCCACTTCGCTGACGCCCGCGCCGAAGGAGCTCGCCGCGGCCTGAGGACGTCGCCGCACGGCCACACGGCCGTAACTCACTGTCGGCGTTTCGGTCGCTCAGCGCGCCTACCTTCGGGTCATGACGACGCGCTCCGCGCCCAAGCCGCTCATCTCCCACCGCCGCGGTACCGGCGAGATGGTCGTGCTGAAGACGTTCCTGCTGGTGCCGTTCGCGGCGCTCCTCATCGCGGTCCCGCTGGTGTGGGGCTGGGGCATGACGTGGGTCGACCTGGTGCTGGCGGCGGTGTTCTACGTCCTCGCGACGCTCGGGGTGACGGTCGGCTACCACCGCTACTTCACCCACGGCGCGTTCAAGGCGTCGCGTCCCCTGCGGGTGGCGCTGGCGATCGCGGGCAGCATGGCGGTGCAGGGCTCGGTGATCTTCTGGGTGGCCAGCCACCGCCGTCACCACGCGTTCGCCGACCGCGAGGGCGACCCGCACTCGCCGTGGCTGTACGGCACCTCCCCGGCGGCCCTGCTGCGCGGCTTCTGGCACGCGCACATGGGCTGGATGTTCTCCCGCGAGGTGACGAACGCGGACCGCTTCGCCCCGGACCTCGTCGCGGACGGCGACCTGCGCGTGGTGAACCGTTTCTTCTGGCTGTGGATCACCCTGAGCCTGGCCCTGCCGGCGGCTCTGGGCGGCCTGCTGTCGTGGTCGTGGTGGGGCGTCGTGACGGCGTTCTTCTGGGCCGGCCTGGTCCGCATCGCGTTCCTGCACCACGTGTCGTGGTCGGTGAACTCGATCTGCCACTTGATCGGCGAGAGGCCCTTCGCCTCCCGAGACAAGGCGGCGAACTTCTGGCCCCTGGCGGTGCTGTCGATGGGCGAGTCGTGGCACAACTCCCACCACGCGGACCCGACGTGCGCCCGGCACGGAGTACTGCGGGGGCAGGTGGACGTCTCGGCGCGGGTGATCCGGACGTTCGAGCAACTGGGCTGGGCGACGGACGTGCGGTGGCCGCGGGCCGACCGGCTGGCCGCGAAGCGGGTCTGATGACTCTGGGTAGCCAAGGCTGCTCTTCGGTGTCCGACAACTCACGGTAACTTCCCGTCACCTCAGGTGAAAGGATGGGAAGTTCAGCGTGAAGCTCAACGGTGGCGGAGGAAACGGCAGCGGCAACGGTGGCGGTAACACCGGCAACTAGCTCGTCCTCGTTCGCAACGCAGGGAGCGAGCCGCATAGCTGTGCGGCTCCGCCTCCAGTCAGGATCGCGGCCACCGAAAAACGATCCCGTATTCTTCTCGCGGATGACAGGGCGCCGTGAAGGTGTGCTGCACGAAACCGTCTTGCACGGCCAGCAACCGCAGATCGCCGGCAGGCGGGCGCCGCAACCGCTCGTGATCGGTCTGCTCCGCGTACCACCAACAGGATTCGGGCAGGCAGCTCTTGTCGAAGCTGATCTGAATGGTCAGCCCGGCGACGGGCTCGCCGTCTCGATCGACTTCGCCGGGCGCGATGCCGTAGTGGTCGACGTCGACGTTGATCCAGTTCCGTTCCTGGTCGAGCCGGTCGTCCGTCGCTTCGGAAAGAAACGTGTACCGCTGGTCCAGGCGCAGCTTCTCCCGAAACCGCAGCCTCGCGAGAACCGGATCTCCGGGATGGTCGCCGGGCACCGTCACGAGTCGGCAGTTCCAGATCGCTTTCACCGGGATATCGGCGAGGTCGTTCGCCCAACCCGTCAACGCTTGCACGTCATAGCCGTCGACGCCGTCTTCCCGGGCGGTGACCGTGCGCTCGGTGATCCGGCTCGTCGCGGTTCTCCGCGTCATCACGACCCGCACGATCATCCGTTCCATGAAGACCGGTTGCGCGCCCCGGGACGGCGCCCGGTGACAGGGGATCCGGTTCGTCCAGCCACCTGACCGGACCCGCGAACCGTCGTTGTTCACCGCTTTGCCGATCTTTACCCGCTCTTGCCACCCTTCGCCGTCGTTTTCGAGCAGCACCAACCGCTGCTCCATCGAGAACGCCAGGCGGGCGATCGCCCGCTTCCAAGCCTTGTGCATCGGGGCCGTCGTCGTGGGCGGCCGATCACCGAAGACTCCCGGAAGAGTCATCAACTGCCGGAAACGGTCCTCGAGGGTGCCCTTCCACACCGCGTCCGGAGTGGGAACCGGTGTCATTCGGAAAGCCGCCTTCAGGGTGTTACGCCGCCGGGAGTCGTCGCCGGAACCGATCTTGCCGACCTCCTGGACGATGAGTCCCCAGATCGCCAGCGCGCGGGTTTCCGACGTACCCGGGACCAGGGACGCGGTCGGTGCGGCCAAGCAGCCGAGCGCGGTCGCGGAGCCGCTCGTCGAGTCTTCGATCGCATACCGCAGAAACCGAAGCGGCTCGCCGTCCTTGCGCCTGGCCAGCCAGCGCAATGCGGACTCGACTGCGGAATTCGCTTCGTCGTCGGCAACAAATGCACGATCCCACTGCATCGTCAAGACGGTCCTCCACTCCGCTGTGGCGTCCGGCAACGATCGAACAAGCCGGGACAACGGCGCGGTGAGCGGAAACAACCCCTCGGCATCGAGAAACCATTGCCGGAAACAAAAGATCGTTCCCGGCAACGGACACCGAGGTCACCATTGACCCCGAGGTGTACTAGTACACACGAAGCAGAGGAGCGCAGCAATGCCCAAGGAGACCGGCGGCAGAACGGGCACACGGCAGCTGGTCAAAGTCGCCATGACCGGCGTCGGCGGGCTCTACGTGCTCACCGGCTCGATCACCGTGACCCTGATCGGCGCGGCGGTCGCCCTCGCGCTGGCCGTCACAGAGCGGGCCGTGCGTTGACTACGCCAGCTGCTGCCGCACCGCCGAGGCGAACCTCGTCGCCGCTCCTGGGTCTGTCTGGCGGAAGCCCAGTGAGGGCTCTGTCAGCTCCAGCTCCAGCAGCAACGGCTTGCCGTCCGCGCCGCGGACCAGGTCCACCCGGGCGTACAGCAGTTCGGCGCGCAGGATCCCCAGCAGCGCCGTCGACGCGTCCAGGACGTCCTCCGCCAGCGCCACCGCGTCCGCCGGCGGGGAGGCCGCGGCCAGCTTCTCCGACAGGTACAGGCCCGATGAATCCATTGTGGACCCGAGCATCGCGCCCTTCGAGAACGCGTGCGAGTAAGTTCCGCCCAGGTACACCAAGGCCAGCTCGCCCGAGGTGTCCACACTGGACTGGTACGGCTGGACCAGCGCCGTGTGGCCTTCGGCGTGCAGAGCGGCGAGGTGCTCGGACGCGTCCGCACCCGCGGCGAAGCGGGCCGCCCCTCGGGAGCCCGCGCCCACCGAGGGCTTGACCACGAAGTCGGTGGCCGGGAACCGGGCGGTGTCACCCGGCGCGACCAGCGACGTCGGGACCACCGCGAGACCCGCGTCGAGCAGCTCGGTCAGGTACGACTTGTCCGTGTTCCACCGGACCACCGCCGCCGAATTGAACAGCGCCGGGACCGACTCACACCACGAAAGGAACTCCGCACGGCGGGACGCGTAGTCCCAGGTCGCGCGCAGGATCACCGCGTCCGCCGCGGCGAAGTCGGCCGAAGAGTCCCAGGGTGCCCACGACACCGCAAAGCCCAGCGATTCCAGGGCAGGAACGACGGCGTCGTCGTCGCCGTCGCCGGAAGGGAGCTCCGCGCAGCTGACCAGGATCGCGCTGCGGGTCACCGGCCCGCCATCTTGCGGCGGTGCTCCGCGCCGATCTTCGTCGCCTTCACCGTCTCCGCGTCCCACGACGCCGCTTCGAGGTCCTCGACCTGCTCGACCAGGGCTTCGCCCGTCGCGACCGAGGGCACCACGACGTCGCCGAGCGCGCCGTCGGCGCCGACCAGCACCACGCGGGCGCCCGCCCGGCCGATGTTCTCCACCACCGCGCGGGACGGCTTGCCGTGCGCCTTCACGAACTTGCGCGCCGCGCCCAGCTGGGCGCTGGTCGGCGAAACAGTCTCTTCGGAATCAGACACGTCCGGAACGTTAACGGAAGACCGGCCGGAACGCGGAACAGCGTGGCGTCGGCCATAGTTGTGCGAGGGAGAACCCGACCCGAGGAGGACGCATGCCCACCGCAGTGCAGGTGACGAAGACCGGCGGCCCGGAAGTGCTCGAACCGGCCGAAGTGGACGTCCAGGCCCCGCAGGCCGGCGAGCTGCTGGTCGAGGTCGCCGCGGCCGGCGTCAACTACATCGACACCTACCAGCGCCAGGGCATCTACCCGATGGAGCTGCCGGTCGTGCTCGGCCTCGAGGGCGCGGGCACGGTCCTGGAGGCCGGCCCCGGCTCGGGCTTCGCGCCCGGCGACCGCGTCGCCTGGCAGGGGTCGCTCGGCAGCTACGCGGCACGCAAGATCCTCCCCGCGTCGATGGCCGTGAAGGTGCCCGAAGGCGTCTCCCTCGAGACGGCCGCCGCGATCATGCTGCAGGGCATGACCGCGCACTACCTCGTCGCGTCGACGTTCGAGGTCAAGCCCGGCCAGGACGTCCTGGTGCACGCCGCCGCGGGCGGGGTCGGCCTGCTGCTGGTGCAGCTGGCGAAGGCGCGCGGCGCCCGCGTGATCGGCACCGTCTCGACCGAGGAGAAGGAGAAGCTCGCCCGCGAGGCCGGCGCCGACGAGGTCATCCGCTACGACCGCGAAGACTTCGCCAAGATCACCCGCGAGCTGACCGGCGGCGAGGGCGTCGACGTGGTCTACGACGGCGTCGGCAAGGACACCGTCGACGGCAGCCTCGCCAGCCTCAAGATCCGCGGCCTGCTCGCCCTGTTCGGCGCGTCCAGCGGCCCGGTGCCGCCGATCGACCCGCAGCGCCTCAACTCGGGCGGCTCGCTGTACCTGACGCGCCCGACGTCGGCGCACTACACGCGCACCCGCGAAGAGATCGACTGGCGCTCGAAGGAGCTGTTCGACGCCATCCTGGCGGGCCGGCTGACCGTCCGGATCGGTGGCAAGTACCCGCTCGCCGACGCCCGCAGGGCCCACGAGGACCTGCAGGGCCGCCGCACCACCGGCAAGCTCCTGCTCATCCCCTGAACGCCGTGAAGGCCGCTGTCGAGGACGTCCCTCGACAGCGGCCTTCACGGACCGGGGCTCAGCCCTTGTCGGTCGGGACCGAGACGGCGTCGGTGACGAAGACCAGCGTCTCGTTCGGCTGGATGCCGCGGCCGCCCTGGCCGTAGGCGAGGTCCGGCGGGATGATCAGCAGCCGGCGGCCGCCCTGCTTGATGCCGGCCAGGCCCTGGTCCCAGCCCGGGATGACCTCGCCCGCGCCGAGGTTCAGGTCGAACGTCTCGCCGCGGTCGTAGGAGTTGTCCAGGACCTTCTTGTCCGACCACGTCACCAGCAGGTAGTTCATCTTCAGCTTCTGGCCGGCCTTCGCGCCGTTGCCGGTGCCCTCGGACAGGTCCTTGGTGATCAGCTTCTTCGGCGGGTCGCAGCTGTCGGGAATGGTGATTTCGGGCTTCTCGCCGAACTTCCCCGTGGTCTTGATGTCGTCCGCCGTGCACTCGCGGCCCTTGCTCTGGGTCGCCTGGGCGGCGGCCGACGACGGGACCGGCGGCCCCGCCGGGGCGGCCGTCTCGGTCTTGGCGTCCTGGCCGCACGCGGCCAGCGACAGCGCCGCCGCGGCGACGACCACGATCTTCCCGATTTTCTGCATGCCGCGCAGACTAGCCAAGCACGGAGAGTGCCGGAACCTCGTCACCGGTCCGGACCACGCCGAGCCGCCGGGTCGCCCGCGTCAGGGCGACGTACAGGTCGTTGAGCCCGCGCGGCGAGCCCGCCACGATCTCGTCCGGCGCGACCAGCACCACCGAGTCGAACTCCAGGCCCTTCGCACGCTCGACGGTCAGCACGCTCAGCCGTTCGTCGAACGACGCCAGCAGCCCGGACACCTCGTCGAGCCGGCCGGCGGGCACCAGGACCGCGACCGTCCCACCGTCCACAGCGGACAGTTCGGCGGAGGCCAGCCCGGGCAGCTCCGCCGTGGTGGCGCGCACGGACCACGGCGGAACGCCCGTCTCCCGCACCGAGGACGGCGCCGACAACGCCGGATCGACCTCGGCGAGAACCCGGGCCGCGACGGCCATGATCTCCGCGGGCGTGCGGTAGTTCACGGTCAGCTCTTCCAGGCGCCACCGGTCTTCGACGTACGACGAGAGGACTTCGCCCCACGACCGCGCACCGCCGGCCGCCCCGGTCTGGGCGACGTCGCCGACCAGCGTCATCGACCGGTTCGGCGACCGGCGCATCAGCAGCCGCCAGTCCATCGCCGAAAGCTCCTGGGCCTCGTCGACGATCACGTGCCCGAACGTCCACGTCCGGTCCTGCGCCGCGCGCTGGGCCGCGGTCAGCTCGCTGCGCGCGACCTGGCGCTCGGCGAACAGCTCGGCGTCGAGGACGTCGGAGACGCGCAGCAGCTCCTCGTCGATGATCTCTTCGTCCTGCTCGAGGATGTCGAGCACGCCCTCGGCGTACGCGCGGTCCTCACGCTCACGGCGTTTGCGCTCGACGCGGGCCTCGGTGTCGTCGACGCCGATCAGCTCGGCCAGCTCGTCGAGCAGGGGCACGTCCGCCGGCGTCCACTTCGCGTCGCGCCCGCTCTCGAGCCGGGCCCGGTCCTCGGCGGACAGCAGCTTCCCGGCCGCCTTGGCGAGGCGTTCGCGGTCGGCGAACAGGTCGTCGAGCACGCTCTCGGGCGTCAGCACGGGCCACAGCTCGTTCAGGGCGGCGGCGACGTGCTCGTCGGCGGCCAGCTCGGCACGGATGTCGGCGACGTCCTGCCCGTCGAGGAGGTCCTCCCCCAGCTTCCGGGCGGCCTGGCGGGTCAGCGCGTCGAGGACGTCGGAGACGAACAGCCGCCGCGCCGGGTTGTGCGGGCGCCGCGAGCGGCGGGCCCGGGTGCGGGCGTCCGTGCACGTCTTGCGGTCCAGGCGCAGCACGTCGTGCTCGTAGTCGATCTCCATGACCGGTTCGGGCACGCGCTGGCGGTCCCGGACGGCGTTGGCGAGCACCTCGGCCATCACCAGCCGGCCCTTGATCTCGGTCGCTTCGCGCGACTCGGCGCCGTCGGCGTCCAGGCCCGGGTAGAGCTGCCCGATCGTGGCGAGCAGCACGCCGGTCTCGCCGAGCGAGGGCAGGACCTGGCCGATGTAGCGCAGGAAGGTGCTGTTGGGCCCGACGACGAGCACGCCGCGCGTGGTGAGCTGCTGGCGGTGCGTGTAGAGCAGGTAGGCGGCGCGGTGCAGCGCGACGGCGGTCTTGCCGGTGCCCGGCCCGCCCTGCACGACCATGACGCCCCCGAGCGGAGCGCGGATGATGCGGTCCTGCTCGGCCTGGATGGTCGCGACGATGTCGCTCATCTCACCGGTGCGGCGCTGCTCCAGCGCGGCGAGCAGCGCGGCCTCGCCGGCCAGGCCGAGGTCCTGGCCCTGGTCGGCGGCGGTGAGGTCGAGGATCTCGTCGTCGAACCCGGTGACCTTGCGGGTCAGCGACCGCAGGTGCCGCCGCCGTCGCACGCCCTCGGGCGACGCGGCGGTGGCGAGGTAGAACGGCCGCGCGACGGGCGCCCGCCAGTCGACGAGCAGCGGCTTGTAGTCGTCGTCCTCGTCGAACAGCCCGAGCCGCCCGATGTAGGTGGTCTCCTCGGCGCTCTCGGGGACGAAGTCGAGCCGGCCGAAGGCGAGCCCCTGCTCGACGGAGCCCAGCTGGGCGAGCCGGTCGGTGTAGAGCGTGGTGGCGACGTCGCGCTCGGTGCGGGCCTGCGGGGTGCCGCCGGTCTGCCGCAAGGTCTCGTCGAGACGGCGCTGGGCGTCGAGGCGCTCGGCGTCGAGCTTCGTGTAGAGGGTGGTCACGTACGCCTGCTCGCGGGCGAGCTCGGCGGAGAAGCCGTCCGAAGACAAGGATCCTGCTTTCACCTCAAGGGAAAAGAGCCGGTCAAGTCTAACGACCCCGGCCCCGCGATCATTCCGGCCCGAGGGCGCAGTAGGGGTAGACCTCGGCCCGCAAGCCACGCCGGAGGGGGACCGGCAGCTCCCGCTCCCCCGGTGCGCACGACACGCTCGCCGGGGGCAGCCGGTCGCTGCCCGTCAGCTGGCCGGTTTCCGTGCGGTAGAGCACCGCGCCGCCGCGGCTGGTCAGGGCCCGGCAGTTCGCCGACGTGTAGCGGACGCCGCCCGGCACCGGGGTCGCCGTGACCGGCGTGAGGCCGCCCATGCTCTCCGGGGTCAGCCAGACCACCGGGCCGAGGGTCACCGGGCCGGCGGCGTCGACTCCGGTGCGCTCCCCCGGGCCCAGCACCGGCACCTCGACGCGGGCCGAGCCGGCGGTCACCGGGATCCGGTAGGCGAACTGGGTGCTCGTGTTCTCCAGCACCGTGCCCGCGCCCGCCTCGGCGACCCGCAGCCCGCCGCCGCCCGGGGCCGCCTCCGGTGCGGACGGGATCGCGGTGATCCGGGACGGGATGGCGCAGCCGGTGCCGAGCAGCCGGTTCTGGTCCAGCTCGACCCGGCCGCGGCCCAGGAGCACCAGCAGGCCGAGGGTGACGACCACGACCGCGCCGAGCGCGATTTTCCTGATCATCTCAAGGGGTTCCGGAGCACCTCGGCCACCCGCTCGGGTGACCAGCCGGGCTCAGAACGGCAGGCCGAGGGTGGGCAGGCCGATCGCCGAGTCCACCGCCAGGGCCACGAACACGATCATCAGGTACGTGTTCGAGCGGTGGAACAGCGCCATCGGCTTGGTCTCCTCGCCGCGCCGCACCGCTGCCTGCAGGCTGTGCGCGTAGAAGAGGAACCAGCCGCCGGCCAGGATGGCGAACGTGCCGTACAGCCACGACGTCACCGGGAGCAGCAGCAGCGTCCAGGCCACCATCACCCACGAGTAGATGACGATCTGGCGCGCGACGTGCTGGGCCGTGGCGACCACCGGGAGCATCGGGACGCCCGCGCGCTCGTAGTCGTCGCGGTACTTCATGCCCAGGGCCCAGGTGTGCGGCGGGGTCCAGAAGAAGATGACGCCGAACATCACGAACGCCGGCCACTGCACGGTGCCGGTGACCGCGGCCCAGCCGATGACCACCGGCATGCAGCCGGCCGCGCCGCCCCAGACCACGTTCTGCGACGTGCGCCGCTTGAGGCCGAGCGTGTAGACGAAGATGTAGAAGAGGATCGTGGCCACGGCCAGGATCGCCGAAAGCAGGTTCACCGTGAGGTACAGCACGGCGGCCGAGGCGACGCCCATGACCAGGCCGAAGATCAGCGCGCCGCGGCGGGGCACCGAGTCCTTCACCAGGGGACGCCGCTTCGTGCGGTTCATCACCTTGTCGATGTCCGCGTCGATCACGCAGTTGAGCGCGTTCGCGCTGCCCGCGGCCATCGTCCCGCCGACCAGCGTGGCCAGGACCAGCCACGGCGAGGGGATCTGACGGCCGGCGAGGAACATCGCCGGGATGGTGGTCACCAGGAGGAGCTCGATCACCCGGGGCTTCGCGAGGGCGGCGTAGGCGCCCACGACCCGGCGGATGCTTCGCCGGTCACCGTGCGGTCGTTCACCGGTCGGGTGCACGGCGCTGGTGTCTTCACTGCGTCCGTGCGCAGCGTTCACCAACGACATTTCACTCCCTGCGTCAGGTTCGGGCGGGTCCGTGCCGGAAGGCCGTGGTGGAGCGCCGGTCTGAACCCTCGAACGATGTTAGACGTGGTGAATCCCGTGGGTGATCGCGGGTCCTCGACGCGTCCAAGCACTAGGCTGGCCGCGACGGGCCGCGATTGCCCCTGCGCATGGCCGCGAGCAGGAATATCGTCCCTTCGGGATCGATTGAGATAGGTAGCCGCGCGTACGGGTAACCGGAACGAGGAAGACCAGCCGCAACCAGAATGACCGGGAGTTGGAGTTCAGTGTCCGAAACCGCCCCTACCAGCGAGAACAACCCACTCCTCCGGCGCAACGTGCCCGCCGACTGGACCGAGACCGACACCCGCGCCGTGGACACCGTCCGGGTGCTCGCGGCCGACGCCGTCGAAAACTGTGGCAGTGGCCACCCCGGCACCGCGATGAGCCTGGCGCCGCTGGCCTACACGCTCTTCCAGCGCACGCTGCGTCACGACCCGAACGACCAGAACTGGCCGGGCCGCGACCGCTTCGTGCTGTCGGCCGGGCACTCGAGCCTGACCCTCTACATCCAGCTGTACCTCGCCGGCTACGGCCTCGAGCTCGAGGACCTCAAGCAGCTGCGCAAGTGGGGCTCCAAGACGCCGGGCCACCCGGAGTACCGGCACACCGACGGCGTCGAGACCACCACCGGCCCGCTCGGGCAGGGCCTGGCCAACGCCGTGGGCATGGCGATGGCCGCCCGCCGCGAGCGCGGCCTGCTCGACCCGGACGCGGCGCCCGGCGAGAGCATCTTCGACCACCACATCTTCGTGATCGCCTCCGACGGCGACATCGAAGAGGGCGTCACCTCCGAGGCCTCGTCGATCGCGGGCCGCCAGGAGCTGGGGAACCTGATCGTCTTCTACGACGACAACAAGATCTCGATCGAGGACGACACGAACATCGCGCTGTCCGAGGACACGGTCAAGCGCTACGAGGCCTACGGCTGGCACACCCAGGTCGTCGAGGGCGGCGAGGACGTCGTCGCGATCGAGGAGGCCATCAAGGCCGCCAAGGCCGAGACGCAGCGGCCGTCGTTCATCGCGCTGCGGACCGTCATCGGCTACCCGGCCCCGAAGAAGATGGGCACGGGCAAGGCGCACGGCGCCGCGCTGGGCGCCGAAGAGGTCGCCGCGGTGAAGAAGATCCTCGGCTTCGACCCGGAGCAGTCGTTCCAGGTCGAGGACGACGTCATCAAGCACACGCGCCAGGCGCTCGAGCGCGGCAAGGCCGAGCACGCCGAGTGGACCAAGAAGTTCGAAGCGTGGGGCGCGGCCAACCCGGAGCGCAAGAAGCTGGCGGACCGCATGGCCACCCGCTCGCTGCCGGAGGGCTTCGCCGACAACCTGCCGAAGTGGGAGCCGGACGCCAAGGGCATCGCGACCCGCAAGGCTTCCGGTGAGGTGCTGAACGCGCTCGCCGACCCGCTGCCGGAGCTGTGGGGCGGCTCGGCCGACCTGGCCGAGAGCAACAACACCACGATGAAGGGCGCCGACTCGTTCGGTCCCGAGAAGGCCGCCACCGACATGTGGCAGGCCAACCCGTACGGCCGGACGCTGCACTTCGGCGTCCGCGAGCACGCCATGGGCTCGATCCTCAACGGGATCGCGCTGCACGGCGGCACCCGCCCGTACGGCGCGACGTTCCTCATCTTCTCCGACTACATGCGCCCGCCGGTCCGGCTGGCCGCGCTGATGAAGGCGCCGGTCACCTACGTGTGGACGCACGACTCGATCGGCCTCGGCGAGGACGGCCCGACGCACCAGCCGATCGAGCAGCTCTCCGCGCTGCGCGCGATCCCGGGCCTCAACGTCGTCCGCCCGGCGGACGCCAACGAGACCGCGTACGCGTGGAAGGCCGTCCTGGAGGACGTCCACCACCCGTCGGGCCTGGCGCTGACCCGCCAGAACGTGCCGGTGCTCGAGGGCACCAGCGCCGAAGGCGTCGCCAAGGGCGGGTACGTCCTGGCTGACAGCGACGGCACCCCGGACGTGGTCCTCATCGCCACCGGCTCCGAGGTCCAGCTGGCGGTCGAGGCCAAGAAGACCCTGGACGCCGACGGCGTCAAGGCGCGCGTCGTGTCCATGCCGTGCGTCGAGTGGTTCGACGCACAGGACGCGGCCTACCGCGAATCCGTCATCCCGGCCGGTGTGAAGGCCCGCGTGTCCGTCGAGGCGGGCATCGCCCAGTCGTGGCACCGCTTCACCGGTGACGCCGGGGTGAACGTTTCGATCGAGCACTTCGGCGCCTCCGCCGATGCCGCCACACTGTTCCGTGAGTTCGGGTTCACCGCGGAAGCAGTCGTCGAGGCCGCGCGCCGCTCGATCGCCAACACCAAGAACTGAAGGGGATGACAGTAATGAGCACCGACAAGCTCGCGCAGCTGTCCGAAGCGGGCGTATCGATCTGGCTGGACGACCTCTCGCGGGAACGCCTGAACACCGGCAACCTCGCCGCGCTGATCCGCGACAAGCACGTCGTCGGCGTCACGACCAACCCGACGATCTTCGCCAACGCGATGTCGAAGGGCGACGCCTACGACGAGCGGACCCGCGAACTAGCCGCCCAGGGCGCCGACGTCGAGGCCACGATCCGCGACCTGACCACGACCGACGTGCGCAATGCCGCGGACCTGTTCCGCGACGTCTACACCGCCACGAACGGCGTCGACGGCCGCGTCTCCATCGAGGTCGACCCGCGCCTGGC
This sequence comes from Amycolatopsis stemonae, assembly GCF_054781455.1. Classification (NCBI taxonomy): domain Bacteria; kingdom Bacillati; phylum Actinomycetota; class Actinomycetes; order Pseudonocardiales; family Pseudonocardiaceae; genus Amycolatopsis; species Amycolatopsis stemonae. The sequence goes on from NZ_BAAGUJ010000003.1 coordinate 211,476, forward strand.
CAAGGACACCGACAAGACGGTCGTCGAGGCGCAGGACCTGTGGAAGACCGTGGACCGGCCGAACGTGCTGATCAAGATCCCGGCCACCGAAGAGGGCCTGCCGGCCATCACCAGGACCCTGGCCGAGGGCATCAGCGTCAACGTCACGCTGATCTTCTCCGTCGAGCGGTACAAGAAGGTCATCGAGGCCTACTTCGCCGGCTTGGAGCAGGCGAAGGCCAACGGCCACGACCTGCGTGGCATTCACTCCGTCGCGTCGTTCTTCGTCTCCCGCGTGGACACCGAGATCGACAGGCGCCTCGACGAGATCGGCACCGACGAGGCCAAGGCCCTGCGCGGCAAGGCGGCAGTCGCCAACGCCCGGCTCGCGTACGCGGCCTTCGAGGAGCTGTCCGCCACGGACCGCTGGAAGGCCCTCGCGGCCGAAGGCGCGAACGCGCAGCGCCCGCTGTGGGCGTCGACCGGCGTCAAGAACCCGGACTACTCCCCCACGCTCTACGTCGACCAGCTCGTGGTGAAGGACACCGTCAACACGATGCCGGAGAAGACCCTGGACGCGGTCGCGGAGCACGCCGAGATCACCGGCGACCAGGTCAGCGGCCGCGCCGCCGAGGCGCAGGAGGTCTTCGACAAGCTCGAGGCCGTCGGCATCGACATCCGCGACGTGTTCCTGGTGCTGGAGAACGAGGGCGTCGAGAAGTTCGAGAAGTCGTGGACCGAGCTTCTGGAGACCGTGCAGGGGCAGCTCGAGAAGGCGAAGGGCTGAAGCACGACATGACGACAGGTGAGAAGACCGGCGTCGAGATCGTGGACGCCGCACTGGCGGAGCGCGCCGCGCCGCTGGTCGAGCAGCTGGTCACCGACCAGGTCGCGTCGAAGCTGGCGGCGCAGGACGCGACGCTCTGGGGGCCGGACGCCGAGCCCGAGGCGTCGATCCGGCTGTCCTGGACGACGTTGCACAAGTCGTCGCGGCCGCTGATCGGCGAGATCGAGGCGCTGCGGACCGAGCTGCGGTCCGAGGGCGTCGACCGGGTCGTGCTGGCCGGCATGGGCGGCTCGTCGCTGGCGCCGGAGGTCATCACCGGCACCGACGACGTCGCGCTGACCGTGCTCGACACGACCGACCCCGGCCAGGTCGCCGACGCGTTGGCGGGTGACCTCGAGCGCACCGTGATCGTGGTGTCGTCGAAGTCGGGCGGCACCGTCGAGACCGACAGCCACCGGCGGATCTTCGCGAAGGCGTTCACCGACGCGGGGATCGACGCGGCCCGGCGGATCGTGGTCGTCACGGACCCGGGCTCGCCGTTCCAGGAACTGTCCGAAAAGGAGGGTTACCGCAAGACCTTCCTCGCCGACCCGCACGTCGGCGGCCGCTACTCGGCGCTGACCGCGTTCGGGCTCGTCCCGGCCGGTCTCGCCGGCGCGGACGTCGCCCGGCTGCTCGACCAGGCCGCCTCGGTGGCCGACGAGCTCGCCGCGGACTCGGCCGACAACCCGGCGGTCAAGTTGGCCGCCGCGTGGGCCGCCGCGCACGAGACGGGCGCCGAGAAGGTCGTGCTGGCCGACACCGGCTCCGGCATCAAGGGCTTCCCGGACTGGGCCGAGCAGCTGATCGCGGAGTCCACCGGCAAACAGGGCACCGGCCTGCTGCCGGTCGCGGTCGAAGGCCCGGAGGCGCCCGGCTTCGCCGACGCCAAGTCCGACGCCACGCCCACCGCGGTCGGCAGCCCGCAGGGCGCGGCGAAGATCGCCGTCACCGGCTCGCTCGGCGCGCAGTTCCTGCTCTGGGAGTTCGCCACGGCGCTGGCCGGGCGGCTGCTCGGGATCAACCCGTTCGACCAGCCGGACGTCGAGGCGGCCAAGAAGGCGGCCCGCGCGCTGCTGGACGACCCGGAGAAGCTGAAGGGCGGCGAGGAACCGTCCAACGTGGACGGTCCGGTCGAGATCTTCGGCTCCGCCGGGGTTTCCACCGAGGGCAGCCTGACCGACGTGCTGCGCGCGTTCTTCGCTTCGGCGCCGGAAGCGGGCTACATCGCGGTGCAGGCCTACCTCGACCGCCTCGACGACGCGTCGACGGCCCTGCTGCGCGGCGAAATCGCCAAGCGCACCGGCCTGCAGACGACGTTCGGCTGGGGCCCGCGGTTCCTGCACTCGACCGGCCAGTACCACAAGGGCGGGCACCAGAACGGCGTCTTCCTGCAGCTCACCGGCGCCGTCGAGCAGGACCTCGAAGTGCCGGAGCGGCCCTACACGCTGGGCCAGCTGCAGCACGCGCAGGCCTTGGGCGACGGGCAGGTGCTCGCCGAGCACGGCCGCCCGGTGCTGCGCCTGCACCTGACCGACCGGGCCGCGGGCCTCGCGGCGGTCGTCCGCGCGGTACAGGAGGTCACCGCATGACGTGGACCAACCCCCTTCGCGACCCGCGGGACAAGCGGCTCCCGCGGATCGCCGGGCCGTCCAGCCTGGTGATCTTCGGGGTCACCGGCGACCTGGCCCGCAAGAAGCTGATGCCCGCCATCTACGACCTGGCCAACCGCGGGCTGCTGCCCGCCGGCTTCTCGCTCGTCGGGTTCGCCCGGCGCGACTGGGAGCACCAGGACTTCGGCGAGCTCGTGCACGACTCGGTCAAGGAGCACGCGCGGACGCCGTTCAAGGAGTCGGTGTGGAACCGGCTCGCCGAAGGCATCCGGTTCGTCCAGGGCACCTTCGACGACGACGACGCCTTCGACCGGCTCGCGCAGACGGTCAAGGACCTCGACAAGGAACGCGGCACCGGCGGCAACACGGCGTTCTACCTGTCGATCCCGCCGGGCGCGTTCCCGGTGGTGACCAAGCAGCTGGCCCGCTCGGGCCTGGCCCACGCCGACGAGAACACCTGGCGGCGCGTGGTCATCGAGAAGCCCTTCGGGCACGACCTGAAGAGCGCCGAAGAGCTGAACGCGATCGTCAACGACGTCTTCCCCGAGGAGTCGGTGTTCCGCATCGACCACTACCTCGGAAAGGAGACGGTGCAGAACATCCTGGCGCTGCGCTTCGCGAACCAGCTGTTCGAGCCGATCTGGAACGCCAACTACGTCGACCACGTGCAGATCACCATGGCCGAGGACATCGGCCTCGGCGGCCGCGCGGGGTACTACGACGGCATCGGCGCCGCGCGCGACGTCATCCAGAACCACCTGCTGCAGCTGCTGGCCTTCACCGCGATGGAGGAGCCGCTGTCGTTCGAGCCGCGGGCCCTGCGCGCGGAGAAGATCAAGGTGCTCTCGGGCACCAAGCCGGTGGAGCCGCTGGACAAGACGACCGCGCGCGGCCAGTACACGGGCGGCTGGCAGGGCGGCACGAAGGTGCCCGGCCTGCTGCAGGAAGAGGGCTTCGCGAAGGACTCGAAGACCGAGACCTACGCCGCGGTGACCCTCGAGGTGCAGAGCCGCCGCTGGGCCGGGGTGCCGTTCTACCTGCGCACCGGCAAGCGGCTCGGCCGCCGCGTCACCGAGATCGCCATCGTGTTCAAGCGGGCGCCGCACCTGCCGTTCGACTCGACGTCCACCGAGGAGCTGGGGCAGAACGCCCTGGTCATCCGGGTGCAGCCGGACGAGGGCATCACGCTGCGGTTCGGCTCGAAGGTGCCGGGGACCACGATGGAGGTCCGCGACGTCACGATGGACTTCGGCTACGGGCACGCGTTCACCGAGTCCTCCCCCGAGGCCTATGAGCGCCTGATCCTCGACGTCCTGCTCGGCGAGCCGTCGCTGTTCCCGGTCAACGAAGAAGTCGAGCTGTCCTGGAAGATCCTGGACCCGGTGCTGGAGCACTGGGCCAAGGGAGGCTCTCCGGAGCAGTACCCGCCGGGCACGTGGGGCCCGCCGTCCGCCGACGAAATGCTGGAGCGCACCGGCCGGAAATGGAGGCGCCCGTGATCATCGACCTGCCGTCCACCACGACTTCGGCGCTCAACAAGAAGCTGGTGGAGATCCGCGAACAGGGCGGGCAAGTCGCGCTCGGGCGGGTCCTGACGCTGGTGATCGTCGCCGACGACGACGCCAACCTCGAAGACGCCATAGAAGCCGCCAACGGCGCGAGCCGGGAGCACCCTTCGCGGGTGATCGTGGTGGCCAAGGGCGCGCGCACCGCGGCGCCACGGATCGACGGCCAGATCCGGGTCGGCGGCGACGCCGGCGCGAGCGAGGTCATCGTGCTGCGGCTCTACGGCCCGCTGGCCGCCCAGGGCCAGAGCGCGGTGGTGCCGCTGCTGCTGCCGGACGCGCCGATCGTCGCCTGGTGGCCGGGCACCGGCCCGAAGGACCCGGAGAAGGACCCGCTCGGCGAGCTGGCCCAGCGCCGGATCACCGACTCGGCCGCGGAGAAGAACCCGGTCAAGGCGCTGACCACGCGGGCGAAGGTGTACGCCGCGGGCGACACCGACCTGGCGTGGACCCGGCTGACCCGCTGGCGGGCGCAGCTGGTGTCGGCGCTGGACCTGCCGCCGTTCGAGAAGGTCACCGGCGCGACCGTGACCGGCGAGGCCGACTCGCCGTCCACCGAGCTGCTGGCCGCCTGGCTGGCCGAGTACCTGAAGGTGCCGGTCAAGCGGGTCAAGAGCTCGGGCGCGGCGGGCATCATCTCGGTGACGCTGGACCGGCGCTCGGGCCCGGTGGAGCTGCACCGGCCGGACGGCCGCGTCGGCACGCTGACCCAGCCGGGCCAGCCGACCCGGCGGATCGCCCTGCAGCGGCGGACCACGCAGGACTGCCTGATCGAGGAGCTGCGCCGGCTCGACCCCGACGAGGTGTACGAAGCGGCGCTGCACGGCCTCGGCAAGTTCACGTCCGGGACGAACGGGAAGACCGGCGCGCCGGCCAAGCCCGACGTCACCACCCCGGCCGCGGACGAGGCGGCCAAGAAGCCGGCTCCCGTTTCCGCCAAGGCCAAGAAATGAGCAAGACCGAGGTCGTCGTCTACGCGAACCAGGACCTGCTGGCGGCCGCCGCGGCCGCCCGGCTGGTCACGCGGCTGGTGGACGTCCAGGCCGCCAAGGGCTCGGCGTCGCTGGTGCTCACCGGCGGCGGCACGGGCATCGCGGTGCTGGCCGAGCTCCAGGCGTCGTCGGCCCGGGACGCGATCGACTGGTCGCGCCTGGACATCTACTGGGGTGACGAGCGGTTCGTCCCGGCCGATTCGGACGAGCGGAACGAGAAGCAGGCCCGCGAGGCCCTGCTCGACCACGTCCCGCTCGACCCGAAGCGGGTCCACGCGATGGCGGCGTCGGACGGCGAGTTCGGCGACGACGTCGACGCGGCGGCCGCGGCCTACGCCGAGGTGCTGGCGTCGAACGCGGGGCCGGAGGACCACGGCGACGTCCCGTCGTTCGACATCATGCTGCTGGGGCTGGGCGGTGAAGGACACACGGCGTCGGTGTTCCCGGAGTCGCCGGCGGTGTACGAAACCGACCGGTCGGTGGTGGCGGTGCGCAACTGCCCCAAGCCGCCGCCGACCCGGATTTCCCTGACCCTGCCGGCGATCCGCCAGGCCCGCGACATCTGGCTGATGACGGCGGGCGAAGCGAAGGCGGACGCGGTGACGCTGGCCCTGGCGGGAGCGGGCGAAGTCCAGCTCCCGGTCGCCGGGGCCCGGGGCCACCGCCGCACGCTGTGGCTGCTCGACCGCACCGCGGCGGGCAAGCTGACGAAGGTGTACCAGCCCCCGACGGCTTGAGCCGGTCCGGTGAAGGCCCTCTGCTCCGGCAGGGGGCCTTCACTGCTTTTCCGGCTGCCAACCGCGGCCGAGGCGGCCGAAGATCTCCTCCGCCGCCTTCAGGCGGTTCTCCTGAGCCAGGATCAAGTCCCGCGAGGACAGCGCGAAGCGGGCCAGTGCCGCGCACGAGACGTCGTCGGCCGCAGCGCCCGTCTCTTCGGCGATCGCCCGGGCCAAGGCCGTCTCGTGGCGCAGCCACATCCGGCGGCCGTACTCGCGCAGCGCCGGGGTGCTCTCGATGAGGCGCAGGAACTCCTCGTCCGGGCCGCCGTCGGAGATGTCCCGCAGGGTGTGCTCGCGCAGGGCGTCCACGATCGTGTGCCCCGGCGGCCGGCCGCGCACCGCCTCGACCAGGGCCGCCTCGATGTCGTCGTCCTGGTCGAACAACAGGGCTTCCTTGCTCGGGAAGTACTTGAACAACGTCGTCACCGAGACGTCCGCGGCATCGGCGACGTCCTTCACCCCCACCGCGTCGTAGCCGCGTTCGAGGAACAGCGCGAGCGCCGCGTCGGCCAGGGCCTGGCGGGTCTGCGCCTTCTTGCGCTCACGGCGTCCCATCACTTCGGTCATGGACCCAGCCTACGTGATGGTGGACTCACTTCAAAAGTTTAGTCATTGCACTTTTTGAGTCACTGTGTTTTTCTGGGTTCAGGCCGCCGGAAGAGCCGGCGGCCCCGAACTTCCCGGGGGAAGCCATGAACTCCATCGCCATCGTCGGCGCCGGCCTCGGCGGACTCGCCTGCGCCCGCGTCCTGCAGCTCCACGACATCGACGTCACCGTCTTCGAGCAGGAGGCTTCGGCCGATGCCCGCCCCCAAGGCGGCACGCTCGACATGCACGGCGACACCGGCCAGGTCGCCCTCCGCACGGCCGGCCTGCTCGACGAGTTCCGCGCGCTCGCCCGGCCGGAAGGCCAGCAGATGCGCGCGCTCGACCCGCGCACCGCGGAAGCCGTCTTCGAAGAGATGCCCGCCGAGGGCGACGACTTCCGGCCCGAGATCGACCGCGGCCAGCTCCGCGGGATCCTGCTCGGCTCCCTTGCCCCCGGCACCGTCCGGTGGGGCCGGTCGATCACCGACGTCACCACGAGCGGGCAGCTGACCTTCGCCGACGGCGCCACCCAGGACTTCGACCTGGTCGTCGGCGCGGACGGCGCGTGGTCGCGGGTCCGCCGCGCCCTCACCGGCGTCCGGCCCGAGTACAGCGGCGTCACGTTCGTCGAGTTCGGGCTCGACGACGCCGACCGCCGTCACCCGGAACTGGCCGCACTGACCGGCCAGGGGACGCTGATGACGAAGATCGACGGCAAGGCGATCGTCGCGCAGCGCACCAGCGGTGGCCACATCCGCTGCTACGCCATCTTCTACGCCGCCGAAGACTGGGCCGCGGGCCTCGACTTCGCCGACCCCGCCGCCGTCCGCGCGCACCTGCTGGAGCGCTACGCGGGCTGGCACCCACGGGTGCTCGGCTTCGTCGACGAACAGGACGGCGGGTTCACGCACCGGCCCCTGTACGTCCTGCCGGTGCCGCACGCCTGGACCCACACGCCCGGGCTCACGCTGCTCGGCGACGCGGCGCACCTGATGCCGCCGCTGGGCGTCGGCGCGAACCTCGCGATGCTGGACGGCACCGAGCTCGCCACGGCATTGGCGACGTCCTCGAGCGTCGAGGAGGCCGTCCGGGCTTACGAAGCCGGGATGCTGCCGCGGTCGATCGAGACCGCGAAGGCGTGCGCCTCGGGCCTGCACGACCTGCTCAGCGACGATCTCCGGTCGATGGCCGCCTGACGATCTACCGCCGGACGGCCACACGTGGGTAACATGATTCCCACGATGTGGTCGTCCGGGTGCACCCTGAGGAGCAGCCCTCCCACTCTCAGTAGCGCCACTCCGTGGGTATCCCCCGGACGGAGCAGAAGACTGCGGAATTCGGACGCCCGAACTCCGACAACGGGTGAAACTTACCGTCTTCGTACGCGACCTCGTTAGCATCCGCACATTTGTCTGGCGCTGCGCGTCCCGATCGGGCCCTGAGCGCATCTCACCACCAAGTCCACAAGACGAATGGGGTCGCCAGCGATGAGTACAGAGGGACTCTCGATTCCAGGCATCTCGATCGCCGGCTCGGGGCCATCGGCCGCCGAGCGGGTGCGAAGGCGCGGTCTGAGCATCTTCGGCTCGGTCCCCCGCCCGGCTGTGGTCAAGTTCGCCATCGAGGCGGCCGCGGTCATCCTGGCCGTGCTCGACGTCTGGCTGGTGATCCCCGAGAAGGCCCAGCCGTATTCGATCTGGCTCTCCGGCGCCGCCTGCCTCGCGGTGGTGTTCCGCCGGAAGTTCCCGTTCCTCGCCGTGCTCGTCGCGGTCCCCGGCTTCCTGGCCGGCTGGGCCCAGCTCGCGTCGATGATCACGCTCGGCATGCTCGCCACCCGCCGCCAGCTGCACTGGCAGGTCTGGGTCGGCGCGGCGCTGGTCTGGATCTGCCGGTTCGTCCAGTGGCCACTGGAGGACTTCGCCCAGCTCAGCTGGCGCGAACACATCCTCGACGGCATCTACGGCGTCCTCGTCGCCGGCATGCCGATCGCGATCGGCCTGCTCATCGGGGCCCGGGCCGAGGTGTCGAACAAGCTCGCCGAGCTGGCCACGAGCCGCGACCGCGAGCGCCGCTTCCACGCCGACGCCGTCCGCGCCGAGGAGCGCGCCCGGCTGGCCCGCGAGATGCACGACGTCGTCTCGCACCAGATCACGCTGATCGCGATGCAGGCCGGCGCCCTGCAGGCCCAGACGGCCGACGACCGCGCGCAGGAGACCGCGCAGGTCATCCGGACGCTGTCGAAGCGAACGCTCGAGGAGCTGCGTTCGCTGCTGAGCGTGCTGCGCGCGGGCGCGGACGACGACGGCCCGCGCCCGGGCATCAACGACCTCGACCGGCTGATCCGCACGTCCGAGGTGCCGGTGCACCTGTCCGTGGAGCACCTGCCGGAGGCCCTGCCGAACCAGGTGTCGGCGGCGGCCTACCGGACGGTGCAGGAGTGCCTGACGAACGTCCACAAGCACGCCCCGGGTGCGACGGCGACGATCCGCATCCAGGGTGAGCACGGAGCGCTCAAGATCGAGGTCCGCAACGAGCGGGCCAGCCGGCCGGCGGAGGCCCTGCCCTCGGGTGGCCACGGCCTGACGGGCCTGGCGGAGCGCGCGCGCCTGCTGGGCGGAAGCTTCGAGACGTCCGGCATGAAGGACGGCGGGTTCCGCGTGCGAGCCCGCTACCCGCTGGACCGCTGACCTCGGGGCATCACGTGTGACTGACGGGGCATCACGTGTGATTGGACGGGCATCACGCGTGATTGAGCGGGCATCACGGTGATGCCCCTCTGATCACGGGTGATGCCTCGCCAATCACAGGTGATGCCCCTCTGATCACGGGTGATGCCCGTTCGAGCGCACGAAAAGCCACCCCGAGGTGTCCCGGGGTGGCTTTCGGGCTGGGGACGCTTAGATGATCTCCCGGCGCTGACGCAGGCGCTCGAGGGCTTCGGCCAGGATGGCCTCGCCGTCGGCGTCGCTGCGACGCTCCTTCACGTACGCCAGGTGCGTCTTGTAGGGCTCGGTCCGCGGCGCGGCCGGCGGGTTCTTCTCGTCCTGCCCGCCGGGGAGACCGCAGCGGGGGCAGTCCCACTCGTCCGGGATCTCCGCGTCGAGCGCGAACGACGGCCGGGCTTCGTGCCCGTTGGCACACCAGTAGGCCACGCGGCGCCGCGGCGCCGACTCACCCCGTTCCGATTCGCCCGTAGGACCGGCACCCACCCGGGTGCCTCGAATCGCGTTACCGCCAACCATGAATCCTCACACCTAGGAATCGGCGGCGCGCCCCCCAATAGGCACGCCGAATCGCTGCGCCCTGCCGTCGTGACCCGGTCGCGATCGACGGCGGGGCGCCGGACGCCTCACACCTTGAGCAGCAGACCCAGGCCCACGATGCTGATCAGCCAGACCGCGCCCAGCAGCAGGGTGATCCGGTCGAGGTTCTTCTCGGCCACGCTCGACCCGGCCAGGCTCGACTGCATCCCGCCGCCGAACAGCGACGACAGGCCACCGCCCCGGCCACGGTGCAGCAGCACGGCGACCACCAGCAGGACGCTGGAGATGATCAACAGGATTTGCAGGAACAGCTTCATGTCATCCTCTGGGCTCTAGGAGAATGCAGGGGCACGGCATGGTCGTTTCCGACCACCACCGTACCCCTGGACTCGTCCACTGCTGTGTGACGGACCGGATACACAGGCTACCCGGTCGTGGCCTCGATCAGGGCAGCGGCCCGCCCGCGGCGAGTGCGCAGAGTTTCGTGAACTCCTCGCCGTCGAGGCTCGCTCCGCCGACCAGGGCACCGTCGATGTTCTCGCAGCCCACCAGTTCGCTGATGTTGCCCGATTTGACCGATCCCCCGTAGAGCACCCGGACGGACGAAGCGACGTCGTCGCCGTACTTCTCCTGGAGGGTGGCGCGGATGGCCTTGCAGACCTCTTCGGCGTCGGCCGACGACGCGACCTTGCCGGTGCCGATCGCCCAGACCGGCTCGTACGCGATCACCACGCCGGAGACCTGCTCGGCCTTGAGGCCCTTCAGGCCCTCGATCAGCTGCGTCGTGGTGTGGTGGATGTGCTCGCCGGCCTCGCGGACCTCGAGCTTCTCCCCGATGCAGAGGATCGGCGTGATGCCGTGCTTGAGCGCGGCCTTGACCTTCTTGTTGACCAGCTCGTCGGTCTCGGCGTGGTATTCGCGCCGCTCCGAGTGCCCGACCGCGACGTACTTGCAGCCCAGCTTCGCCAGCATCAGGCCCGAGATGTCACCGGTGTAGGCGCCGGAGTCCTGCGGCGCGAGGTCCTGGGCGCCGTAGGTGAGCGACAGCTTGTCGCCGTCGACCAGGGTCTGCACGCTGCGGATGTCGGTGAACGGCGGCAGCACCGCCACGTCGACCTTCGCGTAGTACTTCTCCGGCAGCGCGAAGGCGATCTTCTGGACCAGCGCGATGGCCTCGAGGTGGTTCAGGTTCATCTTCCAGTTGCCGGCGATGAACGGCTTGCGTGCCACTAGTTCTTCTCCTCCAGGGCGGTCACGCCCGGCAGTTCCTTGCCCTCGAGGTACTCCAGCGAGGCGCCGCCACCGGTGGAGATGTGCGAGAAGCCGTCCTCGGGCAGGCCCAGCTGCCGCACCGCGGCGGCCGAGTCGCCGCCGCCGACCACCGTGAACGCGTCGCTCTTCACGAGCGCTTCCGCGACGGCGCGGGTGCCGCCGGAGAAGGCCTCGAACTCGAACACGCCCATCGGACCGTTCCAGAACACGGTCTTGGCGTCGGCCAGCTTGCTCGCGAACAGCTCACGCGAGCGCGGGCCGATGTCGAGGCCCTGGCGGTCGGCCGGGATCGCGGTGGCGTCGACGACCTCGTGCTCGGCGTCGGCCGAGAACTCGGTCGCGGCGAGCACGTCGACCGGCAGGACCAGCTCGACGCCGCGCTTCTCGGCCTCGGCGAGGAAGCCCTTCACCTGGTCGAGCTGGTCGGCCTGCAGCAGCGACTGGCCGACCTCGTGGCCCTGGGCCTTGAGGAAGGTGTACGCCATGCCGCCGCCGATGAGCAGCCGGTCGACCTTGGTCAGCAGGTTCGCGATGACGCCGAGCTTGTCGGACACCTTCGCGCCGCCGAGCACGACCACGTAGGGCCGCTTGACGTCGTCGGTCAGCTTCTTCAGCACGTCCAGCTCGGCCAGCACCAGGCCACCGGCGTACGCCGGGAGCACCGACGCGACCTCGTAGACCGAAGCCTGCTTGCGGTGGACGACGCCGAAGCCGTCGGAGACGAACGCGCCGCCGGGGACGAGCGCGCCCAGCTCGGCGGCCAGCTCGGAGCGGTCCACGGCGTCCTTGCTGGTCTCGCGCGCGTCGAAGCGCACGTTCTCCAGCAGGACGACACCGCCGTCGGCCAGGCCGCCGGTCAGCGCCTTCGCGGACTCGCCGACCAGGTCACCGGCCAGCGGGACCTCGGCGCCGAGCAGCTCGGAGAGCCGCTTGGCGACGGGCGCGAGGGTGTACTTCGGGTCCGGCTCGCCCTTCGGGCGGCCGAGGTGCGCGGTGACGACGACCTTCGCGCCCGCGCCGGCGAGCTTCTTGATCGTCGGCAGCGCGGCGCGGACCCGGCCGTCGTCGGTGATGCGGTCCCCGTCGAGCGGGACGTTCAGGTCGGACCGCACGAGTACGTACCGGCCCTGAACGCCCTCGCCCAGCAGGTCGTCGAGGTTCTTGACGCTCATCGGGTTCAGGAGATCTTCGTACCGACGAGCTTGACCAGGTCGGCGAGGCGGTTGGAGTAGCCCCACTCGTTGTCGTACCAGCCGACGACCTTGACCTGGTTGCCGATGACCTTGGTCAGCGGCGCGTCGTAGATGCAGGACGCCGGGTCGGTGACGATGTCGGCCGAGACGATCGGGTCCTCGTTGTAGCGGAGGATGCCGGCCAGCGGGCCCTCGGCGGCGGCCTTGTAGGCGGCGTTGATCTCCTCGACCGTGGCGGCCTTGGTCAGGGTGACGGTGAGGTCGGTGGCCGAGCCGGTCGGCACCGGGACGCGCAGCGCGTAGCCGTCCAGCTTGCCCTGCAGCTCCGGCAGGACCAGGCCGATGGCCTTGGCGGCACCGGTCGAGGTCGGGACGACGCTCAGCGCGGCGGCGCGGGCGCGGCGGAGGTCCTTGTGCGGCGCGTCCTGCAGGTTCTGGTCCTGCGTGTAGGCGTGCACGGTGGTCATCAGGCCCTGCTCGATGCCGAACGCGTCGTGCAGCACCTTGGCCAGCGGGCCGAGGCAGTTGGTGGTGCAGGAGGCGTTGGAGATGATGACCTGCGAGCCGTCGTACTTGTCGTCGTTGACGCCGAGCACGATGGTGAGGTCCTCGCCCTTGGCGGGCGCGGAGATGATGACCTTCTTGGCCCCGCCGGCGATGTGCGCCTTGGCGGCGTCGGCGTTGGTGAAGAAGCCGGTCGACTCGACGACGACGTCCACGCCCAGGTCGCCCCAGGGCAGGTTGGCCGGGTCGCGCTCGGCGAGGGCCTTGATGGTCTTGCCGTCGACGACGATGCCCTCGTCGCTGACGCTGACCTCACCCGGGAACCGGCCCAGGATGGAGTCGTACTTCAGCAGGTGGGCCATGGTCGCGACGTCGCCGAGGTCGTTGAACGCGACCACCTCGATGTCGTGGCCGCTGGCCTGCACGGCGCGGAAGAAGTTGCGGCCGATGCGGCCGAAGCCGTTGACACCTACGCGAACGGTCACTGCTGCCACTCCTCTGAGGATCGGCCGGGCGACCCGGCCGTGACTTGCGGGCTCGCGGTCACCCTAGCGTGCGGGCATGCGCGTCCCTGACTGCCCTGACGAGACTTCCACCACTTGGCGAACGGGTCAAGAATCGATTAAGAAGCCGGGTGGGTCCGCCGGGGTCTTCGCGGGTGGACCACGGTGGACCAGCCGGCTCTTCGGTCTCCCCATTCCGGCTGGCCACGCCGGGTGCCCGCGGCGGCGATGCGGGACCGGATTTGGCGACTGGAACGATTCAGCCACGGTCCGGTTTTGGAGGGCTTCGACAGCATTCGCGGGCCGCGCCGGGCGCGCTCCGGCGCGGGCGTGAGGTCCATGACTCGACCGATCCAGCGACCGCCGAACCGGGGGCCCGGGCCGGTTACGGGAACGAGCCGGTTGCGCCAGCCGCGCTTCCCCGGCCGGCCGCGGCACTTACCCTGCCAGCTCACGCTCCAGCGGAACCGCGGCGTCACCCGGACCTCACCGAACCAGGCCCCGGCACCTCACCCTGCCAGCTCACGCTCCAACGGAGTGCGGAACCGCGGCGTCACCCGGACCTCACCGAACCAGGCCGCGCACCGGTCCGCCTCCGCCGCCACCCTCTGCTCGGCCTCCGCGCCCACGTCCTCCAGCAGGCGGAACGCGATCTCGCCCGACGGACGCTGGGCCCAGCCGCCCACGATGCGGCCGTTCAGCCAGACCGTCGGGCCGATGTTGCCGCTGCGGTCGAACAGGGCCGGGCGGTGCGGGCCCAGGAACCAGTCGCGGTCCTGCCAGCCCATCGGGGTCGGGTCGAGGGCGGGCAGAAACGCCACCCACGGCGGGGGTGCCGCCACCGGCTCGAGGTCGTCCGCCGACACCACACCCGGGACGCCGCCGAGGTCTACCTCGGCAACCGGCAACGCCGCCAGCGCCTTCTTCGTCTGGCCCGCCGTCCAGCCCGTCCACCAGCGCAGGTCGGCCACCGGCGCCGGGCCGTACGCGCGCAGCCAGCGCCGGGCCAGCTCCGCCCGCGCCTCCTCCGCGTCCCACGAAGGCAACCCCGGCGCCCACTCGTCCAGGGGGTGCCAGACGTACTGGCTGCTGATCCAGCTCCCCCGCGGCCGCCCGCGCACGATCCGGCCGTCGGCCGCGAGGAGGAACAGCACCCGGCTCGTGACGTTCCCGATCGCCTCGTACGGCTTTCCGGGCGCCATCCGCAACTGCTGGCGCAACCGGGGTTCGTCTTCGCTCAGCTGCTGCGCGGTCGCCGAGCCGCGCTTGCGCAGGGCCGCCTCGACCGCCTCTTCGACGTCCGCCAGCCACTTCCCCGGCTCCGGCACGTTCTCCGGGTGCCCTTGCTTCCCGAGGTGCTGCTCCAGGAGCTTCCGCTGCTTGACGGCGATGTCCGCGGAACACCCGGCCTGGACGACGGCCGCGGTGTCCAGGCCGGTGACGAACACCGTGCGGCGCATGCCCAGCAGCCGCAGCAGGGTGCGGTCGTCGTACAACGCGCCTTCGAGGGCCGTCACCGCGGGCGACGCGAGCCGCGCGCACGCCGAGAGGTGGACGGTCGCCGGGTCGGTCGCGTGCAGCGCGACGACACCCGCGACCGCGTCGGCCACCGTCGCCGCGGGGGCGGCCAGGTGGTGGCGGACGCCGAGGCGGGCCCGGCGCTGCTCGATGCTGATCGTCGGAGGAGGCACCCGCCGTTGATACCATCCGGCACCGACAAAAACCGCTGGTCGCCTGCCCGGGGCGGCTTTACGCTCGCGGCATGGTCTCCGGTGCGCACTTCGCGGCCTTCGCCGCCCTGACGTTCCTCATGGTCGTCGTCCCCGGGCCGAGCGTGCTGTTCACGATCAGCCGCGCGCTCACGGTCGGCCGGCGCGACGCGCTGCTCACCGTCGTCGGCAACTCCGCGGGCGTGTACACGCAGGTCGTCGCGGTCGCGTTCGGCCTCGGCGCGCTCGTCACGACGTCGGCCGCGGTGTTCACCGCGATCAAGATCGCCGGCGCGCTCTACCTGGTGTACCTGGGGATCCAGGCGTTCCGGCACCGGCGGAAGCTCACCGAAGCCATGGCCGCCCGGGTGCGCGCGACGCCGGGCCGCGTCGTGACCGTCCTGCGTGACGGCTTCGTCGTCGGCTTCGCGAACCCGAAGTCGATCGTGTTCCTCGCCGCGCTGCTGCCCCAGTTCGTCGACCCGGCGGCCGGGTCGGTGCCGGCGCAGATGCTGCTGCTCGGCCTGTGCCTGCCCGCGATCGCGCTGGCCACCGACAGCGCCTGGGCCCTGGTCGCGGGCACGGCACGCGCGTGGTTCGCCCGCTCGCCGCGCCGACTGGAGATGGTGGGCGGCACCGGCGGCCTGGTGATGATCGGCCTCGGCACCGGGCTGGCCTTCACCGGCCGGGGTGACTGAGCACCAGGTCCAGCAACCCGGGGAAAGCCGCGTCGAATTCGGGGCGGCGCAGGCGGTTCAGGCGCCGGGGGCCTTCGTCGCGCTGCTCGATCAGGCCCGCCGCGCGCAGCACCGCGAAGTGGTGGCTGCGGGTCGCCTTCGTCACCGGCAGGTCGAACGTGCCGCACGCCTTCGTCCACTCCGGGACGGCCGCCAGCTCGCGCAGGATGCTGCGGCGCACCGGGTCGGCGACCGCGGCGAGGGCGTCCTGGAGCGGCACCTCCCCGGGCAGCACGTGCGTGAGCCCGCGGGCCCGCGCAGTGTTCGATGATTGTCGTACACTCATCTGGTCGACCTCCATCGAACACTTTACCGAGGAGCCGTCGTGCCCCTGCATCTCGACGTCAGCTTCGGCCGTCAAGCCCGCAACCGCCTGGACGCCGCCACCGCCCCCGGCCGCGAAGGCGCGCTGGCCGCCCTCGAGTCGTTCTACTACGCCTTCAACCAGCGCGATCTCGACGCGTTCCGCCGCGTCTGGACGACCGATCCCCTGGCCCAGCTGAACAACCCGCTCGGCGGCATCCTCCGCGGCGGTGACGCCATCACCGCGTTGTACGAGCGCGTCTTCACCGGCCCGGCGCGCGTCACGGTCACCTTCGGCGACATCGTCGAGTACTCCGGTGACGGCCACGCGGTCTTCGCCGGCCGCGAGACCGGCGAGTACCGCGTGACCGAACCCGTCCCGCTGAGCATCCGGACGACGCGGTGCTTCGCCTACGAAGCGGGCCGCTGGGTGCAGGTCCACCACCACGGCAGCATCGACGACGCCGAAGCCCTCGCCGCCTACCAGGCCGCGATCCGCTAGGCGAGGGCCTCGACCAGGCCCGGCCACCACTCGCGCGGCAGGTCCGACAGCGGGACGACCACCTGGTCGGCCCCCGCAGCCCGGAACTCCCGCAGCCGCGCCACGACGGCGTCGAAGTCGCCCCACACCGTCAGGCCGTCGACGAGCCGGTCGGACAACTCCGCCACGTCCGCGTCGGTGAAGCCCATCCGGCGGAAGTTGGCCGCGTAGCCCGGCACGCCGGCCAGGAACTTCAGCGAGCCGCCCCGGACGACCTCGCGCACGCGCGCCGGATCCGGCTCCGCCACCACGTTCAGCAGCACCGAAAGCTGCGGTCCCGTGCCCAGGATCTCCCGCGCGGACGCGACGTAGTCCGTCGTCACCAAGTACGGGTACGCGCCGGACGCGCGGTCGCGGGCCAGGCCCAGCATCCGCGGTCCCAGCGCCGACAGGACCCGCGCCGACGCGGGGACCGTCTCCTCGAGCTCGTCGAGGTAGTCGTTCATCGTCGCCAGCGGACGCGCGCCGTGCGCACCGCCGAGACCGACGACGAACCGGCCGGCGGGCAGGTCCGCGTACGTCGAGGCGACCTCCGCCGACGGCACCCGGTCGACCGACAGGATCCCGCTCGCGACCTGGATCCGCGAAGTCCCGCGGACGACCTCGGCGATGCGCGGCAGGTTGTTGCCCTGGCCGCCGGGCAGCCACAACGTGGCGTAGCCCAGCTCCTCCAGCTCGGCCGCGGTCGCCACGGCGGCTTCGGTGTCCAGTGCGGTGTGGGTGGCCCCCAGCGGCCCCAGCTTCGTCATGCGCGCGTCAACCGCCGGGGCCGCCGCCGTGTTCCGCGTCAGGCCGGTTGTTCGTCCTCGGCGGAATCCTGCTCCGCGGGCCGCGAGAACATGCGCGTCGCCGAGAGCCGGGCGACGCCGTCGGGTTCGCCCAGGTCCTCCAGGGAGTTGCGGATCGTCGAGTCCACGGACAGGTACTTGCGGCCGGCGCGCAGGTCGGCGTCGTTGCGCAGCCGCACGATCAGCGGGAACTCCGACAGCGCGCCCGCGTCGAACAGGCCCGTCGTGTAGATCAGCTGCACGCCCAGCGCCTCGGCGACCGCGCGCTGCAGTTCCAGGAGGTACCCGGCGGACGCGCGGCCGATCGGGTTGTCCAGGAACAGCACGCCGGAGTGCCGGTTGCGGACCTTGCCGCGGTTGTTCGCGCGCAACGCCGCCAGCGTGCAGTAGAGGATGATCGCCGCGGTCAGCTGCTGGCCGCCGGAGAAGACGTCGCGGATCTCCGAGACGCGCTGGCGTTCGGTCCGCAGCACCGAGTCCGGCTTGAGCATGTCGACGCGGAAACCCTTGGGCGCCGCGGCCCGGACCCCGCGCAGCACCAGGGAAAGCCCGTCGCGCTTGACGTCGCGGCCGTCCGCGGTCTTGCCGACGGCCGCCTCGTCGACGACTTCGCCGAGCTTCTCGGTGAGCGCGTTGTCCTCCAGCTCGGTGAAGCGGATGCGGAGGAACTCCTGGCCGGACCAGTCGCCGAGGCCGTCCGGCAGCCGCGAGACGCGCTGGGCCGAGCGCAACGTCCGCAGCGCGCCGTCGACCATGCCCTGCAGGCGCGTGATGATGCCGCCGCGGTGCCGGTCGATCTGGGCGAGGTCGTCGGTGAGCGACCGCAGCCGCGGCCGCAGCGCCTCGGCCCACTCGGCCGCGTGCGCCGGGAGCTGGTCGCGCTTGACCGAGATGACCTGCTGCCGGACCGGCGTGCTCAGCTTCTCGAACCGCTTCTCCGTCGCGTACTGCGCGAGCTGGTCCGCGGCCGCGCGCACGCGCCGGTCCCCCGCGTCGGCGGCTTCCTGCGCCTCGCTCAGGGTGGCGTTCAGGCGGGCGTGCTGGGCGCGCGCCGTCTCGACGTCACCGTCGTAGGCCACGGCGTCCTGGTCGGTCACCAGGTGGGCCATCGACTCCGCGAGCAGCGAGAAGCCCGACGCGGAGTTCTTCGCGGACTCCAGCGTCGCCTCGGCCGCGGCCCGGCGTTCCTGCAGCTCTTCCCACTTCCGCGCGGCCGCCGACGCCTCCAGCCCGGCCGCGTCGATCAGCTCCAGGCCGTGCTCGATGTCGCGGGGCTTCTCGCCGTTGACGCCGTTCTGCAGCGGCAGCGCGTCCAGTTCGGCACGCCGCGTCGAGACGAGCCCGATCGCTTCGGTGCGCTCGTCCTCCAGGCCGTCGACGACGCGGCGGGCGCGTGCCAGCGCGGCCGCACGGGCCGAGGCGTCGGAGCCGTCCGGCGTCTCCAGCAGTTCGGCTGCCCGCGTGCGCACGGCTTCGTCGAGGGACTCGACGGCCGAACCCGCGGCCGCTTCGGCGGATTCGGCCTGTTCCAGCTCGCTGCGCAGGTCGCTGCCGACCTCCACCTTGGCGTACGACTCGGACGCCGACAGGTAGGTCCGGCGCAGCGCGTCGACCGGTTCGGACGGCACCGGGCCCTCGGCGGCGTCGGCCGCGCCCGGGACCTCGGCCAGCTCGGCACGCGCGGTGGTCGCCGTCCGGCGGTGGCCGTCCGCGGTGCGCTGCTCCTCCCCCGCCTGCTCGCGCAGCCGTGCGGCCTTGCCCGCCGCGTCGGCGGCCTGCAGGTCGGCGCGCTCGGCGACCTCCGTCGCACGCTCGACTTCTTCGGTCCACTCCGCGATCCGGGCGTTGCGCGTGCCCAGCTCGCCCAGCCGTCGCGCCTTCTCCTCGGCTTCGGCCGCGGCCGCCCGCAGTTCCGGGACACGCTCGCGCAGCGACGTGCTCTTTTCGCTCAACCGGGCGAATTCCGCCTCGGCCTGCTCGAGCGCGGTGCGGGCGGTTTCGCGTGCGGAACGGGCCGCCTGGGCCTGCTCGGCCAGCGTCGCGATCGCGCCGGGCGGGTAGTCCTCACGCCAGGTGGTGAGCTTCCAGGTCAGGGCGCCGTCGGCGGACAGCTTGGCGGACAACGCTTCCAGCCGCCGCTGCCGTTCGGTGTGCCGCTGGGCCACGGCTTCGCGTTCGGCGTCGGCGGCTTCTTCGTCGTACATCGCGGGGTTCGGCGGCACCAGGAACTCGACGCCGGGCGCGGCGGGCACCTCGGACTGCAGCGACTCGGTGGTCCCGACGGCGATGATCGCGCTCGGCAGCAGCCGCCGCTTCGTCAGGACCTCGCGAGCGCGGTCGGCGTGCGCGGCGTCGTTCAACAGCACCCCGGACACCAGCTGCGGCAGGCTTTCCAGCACCTCGGCACGCCGGGAAGAGTCCAGTTTGGACAGATACCGCCAGCCGGACCACGCGGTGATCCCGGCTTCCTCCAGGGCATCGAGCGCGGCCTGGACGTCCTCGGGAGGCGGCAGCAGCCCGCCGGAGCCGAGCGCCGAGAGCGCGCGTTCGTCGGCGGACTCCTCCATCCGCAGCGCCGTCTGCTCCTTCTCGACGGACGCACTCGCTTCGCGCAGCCGTTCCAGCAGCACCGGAAGGTCGCTTTCGAGCGCGACGTCGTCCGCGCCGAGCAGCTCGACCAGGCGGCCCTCGGCGGCGAGCGCGTCGGTGCGGCGGTGGGCGCGGTCGAGGTCCTCGGTGGCGCGCTCGAACCGGTCCTGGGTCGTCCCGGCCAGCTGGTGGGCCTCGTTCACGGCCCGTTGTGCCGCTTGAAGATCCGTCCCGACCCGGTCGAGTTCCTGCTCGCGCCGCTTCAGCTCGGCGGTCGCGGACTCGGCCGCGGCGCGCGACGCGCGTGCGGCCTCCGCGACGTCGGCGCCCGAAGGCAGCAACCCCGCCCGCACGGCGTTCTGGACTTCTTCGCGCAGCTCCGTGATGCGCGCTGTGAGGCCGCGCGCTTCGGCCCGCCGGGCGGCCGCGAGGTTGGCGGCTTCGTCGCGTTCGGTCTGCGCCTTCTCGGCTTCCGCGCGCAACGCGCCCGCGTGCGCCTCGGCCTTGTCGGCCTGACGCTGGGCGTCCTGCGCCAGCGAGTGCAGCCCGCGGGCCAGGGCCGCCGCCGCGTCGTTGCGCGCCTGCAGCGCCGGCCGCGCCTTCTCCTCACGGCTGCCGACGAGTTCGCGCAGGTCCTTCGCCTTGCGGGCGGCGTTCAGCTGGTTGAGCACGGTCGCCGTCTCGCGCCAGGCCTCGGCGGCCGTCTTCGCCTCGGCCAGTTCGGCGTCGACGCGCTTGCGGGCCTCCTGGGCCTCGTCCAGGCGCAACACGGCGACCAGGCGACGCAGCTCGGTCACGGCCGCGGCGAGCCGCCGGTGGTCGCCCTCGGCGAGCTTCTCGGCGGACTTGACCTCGGTGACGTGGTCCTCGAGCCCGGACAGCCGCGCGTTCTCCAGCTCGTTGCGCGCGACGACGCGCCCGGCCAGCTCGGCCATGTCGGCCTTGGCCGACGAAGCGATCTTCCGCGACTCCGCCGCGACGCCTTCTTCGGCGGCGAGCGGACCCAGCAGATCCAGCGCACCGGCCACGAAATCGCGCTCGGACAACAGATCCCCGCGCTGCGCCAGGTTGTGCGCGTAGGTCGCGACGACCTCGGCGAGGTCCTTCGGCTCGTCCTCGGAAATCACCGCGCGCAGCAGGAACTCGACGAACGCGTCGTCGGTGCCGAACGCGAACGCGTCCGCCGCTTCCCCTTCGCCGGCGTTCATCGCGCGCTGGTAGCGGAACAGCTCGGTGTCGAGGCCGAGCGTGTCGAGCCGGCCGGTCCACTCGTGGTGGCGGCGGGTCCAGGACAGCTCCAGCTCGGGCTCGGCCAGCTGGGCCGCGGCGAGCTTGTCGTGGAAGCCGGACATGGTGAGCAGCCGGCCGTCCTGCGTCATCGGCAGCGAATCCAGGCCCAGGGCGGCGGTCGGGCGGAAGCAGTACCAGGAGTCGACGAGGTTCTCGGAGTCGGCGGACACGACGTGCCCGCGCCATTCGGACGCCTTGCCGGTGATGATCCGGTGCCCGCTCTCGACGTGCAGCCACTCCAGCACGACGTGCGAGACGTCCTTGGCCGCCACGAACTTCTCGAGCACCTTGGTGCTGGTGGTGCCGACGACCTGACGCCGTCCGGGCAGCATGACCGAGAAGATCAGCTTGATGAGCACCGACTTGCCGCCGCCGTTCTCGAGGAACAGCACGCTGGCCGGTGAGGGGCGGCGCAACTCGGCCGGGCCGGTCGCGTGGATGCCCGCGCTGAACAGCGCGTCCTGCTGGGGCGCGGTGATCTTGGCGCCGACGCCGCTGAAGTCGAGCACGACGTCCTGGTAGCGGGCACCCGCCGGGCCCACCGAATGCAGGCGGACCCGCGAAAGCTCGTACATCTACTCCCCTTTTACAGCGTGTCCGACGAGGTCGCGCGCAGCGTGCCCCCGGCGTTCGCGACGGCCACGACGTCGAGCGCGAGCAGGTCGTCGAAGGCGGCGTCGGCCGCGAGCTCGCGGACCTGGATCTGGTAGCGCGGTGTGGTCCGGTAGGTGCCGCCCTGCTCGTCGCTCACCGGGACCAGGAAGCCCTGGTCGGCGAGGAAGCGCAGCGCGCGGGAGACCATGCCGCGGGTGGTGTCGGCGGCCAGGCGGCCGTCCTTCGTGGCCGCGGCCGCGGGACGGCGGGCGTAGGCGCGCCAGGCCTGTTCGAGCTCGGGCGCGTCGGCCAAGGGGTCGTTGTTGGCTTCGGCGGCCGCGGCGCGCTCGTCGAGCATGCGAGCGGCTTCGCGGACCATCGCGTCGACCTGCTCGACGCTCACGCGGCCGATGTAGGTGTCGTTGGCGAGGTCGTCCGGACGCGGGTAGCCGAGCGCGGCGGTGGCGAGGTGGATCAGGCCGTGCAGGACCTTCTCCGTCTCGCGGCGCTCGCGGATCTTGGCCTGCCGGGCGTAGGAGTCCATCTTGATCTCGAAGACGGACTCGTCGGTGGCCGCGAGGACCGCGCCGGCCTGCTGGTTGACCTCCAGCACCATCAGCCCGAGCCCTGCGGCGACGGCGTGGGTGAGCGCCTTGAACGCGTTGTCCTCGCCGTAGCGGCGCACGAGGTCGCCGTAGACGACGTCACGCGCGGGCAGCTGCTTCGGCCGCATGCCGAAGGCGACCAGCCGGGCCGCGGCCTCGGCGTCCACGCTGCTGTGGGACAGCGCCATTACGCGACTTCCTCTTCTTCGTCGGCCCGCTCGACGGCGGCGGTGGACAGGAGCAGGTCGGCGCCGCCGAACTCCGGGTCGTCCAGGAGCGTGCCGTCGTCGACGGCGAGCAGCACCTGCCGGTCACCTTGGCGGCGGGCCGCGCCGACCCCGGGACTGTAGGCGTGCACCGCGCGCAGCGCGACCAGGGCGGCGAGCCCGGGCTGGCGGCTGCGGCGGGCTTCCTCGAGCAGGCCGGACAGCCGTCGCGGCACCTCCGGCAGGTCGAGGAGTTCGTCGGCGCGCCGCCAGACGTCGTCGCCGAACTTGTCGGTGATCTCGGCGGGCATCAGCTCGGGTTCGGGGATCTCGCCGACCAGCTGGTCGCGCTCCGGTGCGGGTCGCAGCAGCAGCGAGACCAGGGACGACAGCGACGGCACGACCGGCGCGGTGATGCCCGCGACGGCGTGGAAGAAGTGCTCGGCCGGGGCGACGGCGTCGGCGAGCGGGAGCCCGAGCGTCGGCACCAGGAGCTGGCCGAAGAGATCCAGGGTCGCGCGCTGGGGCGGGCCGGAGAACTGCTGGCGGTCCTGCTCGGCGCGGAACACCGCGCCCGCGTCGGCGAGCCGGGACTGCAGGCGGGTGTGCCGGCGGATGCAGTCGCCGACGATGTCGACGAGTTCGGCGGCGCGGCGCTTGCGGTCGAGGTCTTCGGTCTCGTCGCGGGCGGTGGTGATGTTCTTGAGGATGGCGTTCTCGGCGCGGAAGCGGGCCTCGATGTGGCTCAGCGCGCTGTCGAGCAGCTCCGGGACCTCGCGCTCCCAGTCGACCGACCGGACGTCGCGGCGGGTCGCGTCCAGCTTCGCGCGCAGCGTCTCGCCGTACTGGACGGTCCGGTAGCGGGCCTGCTCGGCGGCCAGCTTCGCGTCGGCGAGGCGGCCGCGGTTGATGAGGTTCTCGAGCTTGACCTCGGCCGCGATCTGCGCCGACTCGACGTCGGTGTCGAGGGCGCCGACCAGGACGTTGATGGCCTCGTCGGTGGCCCGGAGGTAGACCTCGCCGTCGGGCGCGGCGAGTTCGACGAGCAGCTTGAAGTCGAACTGGCGCCGCTGGTAGCCGCCCGGCCCGATCGAGCCGTAGACGCGCCGGAAGCCGCGGTCGGTGGTGCCGACGTTGATCAGGTTGTCCAGCACCCACTTGGTCACGCGGACGTGCTCTTCGGGCATGCGCGAGGGCGCCTGCTGCGAGATGAACGGCAGCAGCCGGTCGATGACCTCGTCGTGGCCGGCGCCGGTGTCGAAGTCCATCGCGATGGTGACCTGGTCGATCGTGTGCAGCGCGATCTCGGCCATCTGGTAGATCGTCGCGTCGGCCCAGTCGAGCTTCGCCTTCCGCGCGTCCAGGTCGTGCAGCGGCGCGGTGCAGGCCAGCGCCTTGAGGCGGCGCGTCAGCCCCTCGTCGGCCAGGCCCGCTCCCCCGGTCTCGTCGTCTCGCACAGCAGGCCAGGCTAGTCGGCCACCCTCTGCGCACGCGCGGGTGACTCCATCCATGCCCCCACCACCACCCTCAACGGTGACGCTGACGCGACGCGGTCTTTGCATTAACGTCCCCCTCATGCGTGAGATGACCCGTGAAGAGTGGTGGCAGTTCGCGTCCGAGGGGACCCGGACGGGCATGCTGGGCCTGGTCCGGAAGGACGGCTCGCCGATCGTGACCCCCATCTGGTTCCTGCTGAACGAGGGACCCGACGGCGACGAGCTGATCTTCACGACCGGCACCGAGACGCTCAAGGGCAAGGCCATCGCCCGCGACGGCCGCATCTCCCTGGCCGTCGACGACCAGAAGCCGCCGTATTCGTACGTCCAGATCACCGCCGAAGCGCGGCTGACGCACGACTTCGACGACATGCTCACCTGGGCGACCCGCCTCGGCGCCCGGTACATGGGCGCCGAGCGCGCCGAGGAGTACGGAAAGCGCAACGCCGTGCCTGAGGAGTCCCTCGTCCGGGCGAAGATCACGAAGGTCGTCGCGCGGGCCGAAATCGCCGGCTGACCTGCTTTCGCTGGTACCCTCGCCCGCGGGGGTGGGGTCATGCTTTCGGGTGAGGATGGCAGACGCGACGCCGTCAAGGCGATCATGAGCTCGGGCCAGCGGGAGCTGGTCGCGGAGCTGGAACGGCTGGACGGCGGGGCTCGCTTCGGGCGGTCGGCTTGGCAGCGGCCCGAAGGTGGTGGCGGGCAGGCGCGGCTGCTGGAGAACGGCGACGTCTTCGAGCGCGCCGGCGTCAACTACTCGGCCGTGCAGGGCGAGCGCGTCCCGGCGGCCGTCGCCGCGCAGCACGGTCTCGACCCGGACAGCGGGTTCTTCGCGACCGGGCTGTCGGTCGTGATCCACCCGCGCAACCCCTACGTGCCGGCGTTCCACGCGAACTACCGCTACTTCGAATCCGGCGGCACGTGGTGGTTCGGCGGCGGCGCGGACCTGACGCCGTGCTACGGCTTCGCCGAGGACGCGACGCACTTCCACCGGACGCTGCGGGACTACTGCGACGGCTTCGACCCGGCGTTCCACGCGCAGGCGAAACGCGCGTGCGACGACTACTTCCGCCTTCCCCACCGCGACGAGACGCGCGGCATCGGCGGCATCTTCTTCGACCACCTGTGCCCGCCGGGCCCGGACGGCTGGCGCCGCGCGGCGGCCTTCGCGGCGTCGGGCATCGCGACGATCGCGCCCGCGTACCTGCCGATCGTGCGGCGGCGCCAGGTCCTTCCCCACGGCGAACGCGAGCGGCAGTGGCAGCTGTACCGGCGCGGCCGGTACGTCGAGTTCAACCTCGTGCACGACCGCGGGACGCGGTTCGGGCTGCAGACCGGGGGATACGTCGAGGCCGTCCTGATGGCGTTGCCGCCCTTGGCGCGGTGGGAGTTCGAGTACACGCCGGAGCCGGGGAGCCCCGAGGCCGAGCTGGCTTCGTTCCTCGTGCCGCGCGACTGGGCGGGCGAGACCGCGGTGCCGGACGCCCGGGTGGTCGGCTGAGGCGCGGGGCGCCCCGGTGAGCGGGAAACCCTTCTTCACCCAGGGTGAGCGCCCGTGTCGAGTATTGACACGACCCGCTCGGCTGGTGTGAGATCTGTCCCATAGATAGGAAACTTTCCTAACTATTAGACCCGATTCCGGTGGTCCGCCGACCAGTCCGCCCCGGTCACCCCCTGTCCCCCGACCCACGCAGGAGGCTCCCAGTGGCACCCCGTCCACCGTGGCGCGTGGTACTGGCCGGCACCGCCGTCGCGGCGCTCGGCCTCACCGCGCTCAGCCCGGTAAGCGCTTTCGCCGCGGACACCGACTACGAGTCCGAGAACGCCGTGATCTCCCAAGGCGTGGTGGAATCCAACCACGCCGGCTACTCCGGCACCGGGTTCGTCAACTTCGACAACGTCGCCGGCAGCTACGTCGAATACTCCGTGAACGCCGCGCAGGCGGGCACGCACACCCTGACCTTCCGCTACGCCAACGGAACCGCCGACAACCGGCCGGTGAAGCTCATCGTCGACGGCGGGGACAAGGGCACCGTCGACTTCCCCGGCACCGGCGCCTGGACGACGTGGAAGACCGTCACCGCCAGCGTGCAGCTGACCGCCGGCGTCAACAAGATCCGCACCACCGCGACCACCGCGAACGGCGGCCCGAACGCCGACAAGCTCACCGACACCTTCACCGCGCCGACCGACGGCGAACCGCCGTCGCCGCCGTCGAACCTCAAGGCGAGCAGCATCCTCCCGACCGCCGCGACGTTCTCCTGGACCGCCGCGACCGACAACGTCGGCGTCGTGCGCTACGAGATCAACCGCGGCGGCAACGTCCTCAAGACCGTCGACGGGAACACCACCAGCGCGACGGTCGACAACCTGACGCCGAACACCGCCTACGACATCTCGGTCGGCGCGTTCGACGCCGCGGGCAACCCGTCGCAGCAGAGCAACGTGGTCACCTTCACCACGCCGCCGAGCAACGACACCACCCCGCCCACCGTGCCGGGCAACCTGCGCAGCACCGGGGTCACGGCGAACAGCGTTTCCCTGGCGTGGAACGCCTCCACGGACAACGGCGGCACGATCGCCGGCTACGACGTCTACCAGGGCGCCACCAAGGTCGCGACCACGACGTCGCTGAGCACGACGGTCACCGACCTGAACCCGAACACCTCGTACACCTTCACGGTCAAGGCACGCGACCCCGACGGCAACAGCTCCACCGCGAGCAACGCCGTCACGGCGAAGACCAGCGCTCCGGGCGGCGCAGGGGGCATCCCGGAGTACGACAAGGACATCGCGAAGGTCGACCTCGGCTGGGCGGTGGACTTCCTGCCGAACGGCAACGCGCTGGTGACCGAGCGGGACCGGTTCGAGGTCCTGCTGGTGACGCCGTCCGGCCAGAAGACCACGCTGGGCAAGGTGCCGGGCGCGGTCGGCACCAACGGCGAGGGCGGCCTGCTCGGCCTGGCGATCTCGCCGAACTGGTCGGCCGACCACGCGATCTACCTGTACCACACGGCATCCGGGGACAACCGGATCGTGAAGATGACCTACGACGGCACCACGCTGTCCTCGACGTCGACGCCGGTGCTCACCGGGATCGCGAAGAACCGCTACCACAACGGCGGGCGGCTCAAGTTCGGCCCGGACGGCAAGCTGTACGCCACCGTGGGCGACGCGAAGAACAGCGACAACGCGCAGAACAAGAGCTCGCTCAACGGCAAGATCCTGCGGCTGAACCCCGACGGCTCGGCGCCGTCGGACAACCCGTTCTACGCCACCGGCGGCAACGCCCGGTACGTCTGGAGCTACGGCCACCGCAACCCGCAGGGCCTGGCCTGGGACTCCCGCGGCCAGCTGTGGGCGGCGGAGTTCGGCGAGAGCAGCCAGGACGAGCTCAACCTGATCCAGAAGGGGGGCAACTACGGCTGGCCCAGCTGCGAAGGCACGATCGGTAGCTGCAGCGGCTTCATCGCCCCGAAGAAGACCTGGCCGACGTCGCAGGCCGGGCCGTCCGGGATCGAGATCGTCAACGACTGGATCTACGTCGCCGGCGTCACCGGCGAGCAGCTGTTCGCCACGCAGATCAACTCCGCGGGCACCGGCGTCGGCACGGTGTCGGCCCTGTTCTCGGGCCGTTGGGGCCGGCTGCGGTCGGTCACCAAGACCCCGGACGGCGGGCTGTGGCTGACCTCGACGAACAACGACAAGAACGGCGGCACGCCGTCGGTGCTCGACAACGTCATCGTGCGCCTGAAGTTCCCCGGCGGTGCCACCCCGGGTGAGTTCAAGCTGACGAGCTCCGCCTTCGCGGACAACGCCACCATCCCGGACAAGTACACCTGCGCCGGCGACGGCACGGCGGGCCAGGACCCGTCGCCGCCGCTCGCGTGGAGCGCCTCGACCGGGGCGAAGGGCTACGCCGTCGTGTTCGCCGACGTCGCCAACAGCGGGAACAAGCTGCACTGGGCGATCTGGGACGTCCCGGCGTCGGCCCGCGCGCTGCCGGAGGGGCTCGGCGCGGGCTACACGGTGCCGAACCAGGGCGGCGCGAAGCAGAAAGCGATGGGCAGCGGCGCGAACGCGCAGAAGTTCTTCGGCCCCTGCCCGGGCGGCTCGAGCCACCCGTACACGTTCACGCTCTACGCCCTGAACACCGCGACGGTCCCCGGCCTGAGCTCGTCTTCGACGATGGCCCAGGTCGAAACCGCGATCAAGGGCGCCTCGACGGCCGGCGTAGTGCTGCGCGGCAAGTCCAGCGCGGCGGCCCAGTAGCCGCGGCGGGGGTGACCGGAGCGGCGCCGGTCACCCCCGCCGCCCTAGCTCGGCTCCTTGATGCGGCGCAGGTGCGCGTCGACGTCGAAGCCGTGCTCCTCCAGCCGCCGCCTCGCCAGCAGCAGCTCGTCGGGGGTGAACAGCTCGGCGTACTCCTCGCGCAGCATCGTCGCCTCGGAGCTGCGGCCGAGCTGGTTCTTCTCCCAGAGGACGGTGAACCCGCCGGCGGTCCCGGCCCCGCGCAGGAGCAGGCGGGCCGCTTCGACGCCGCCGTGCTCGCGCACCATGCGCTCGAACTGGGCGGGCCGGTAGCCGTAGTCCTTGGCCAGGACCCGGCAACCGTCGAGCAGGTCCTCGGTGAACCGCGCGGCGAGACGGGGATCGGCGGCGGCTGGTTCGGGCATGGGACACCTCTCGACGGAACGGCTTCCCAGATTAATCGCGAACGGGGCCGGTTTCGCTACGCCATTCGGGAAGCGAATCGCCGAGTGACACTCTGCGTGTCTTGAACACTGTGCAACGGCGGCCGCTCTGGTGTCCATTGTGGACGGATTCACGTCCAGCCGAACAGGCCCGCCATGATCCGCGCGCAGCGCTCCGTCATCGCGTCCGCGTCCTCGTCCGGGCGGTCGATCCACCAGCTGATCAGCGAGTCGACGACACCCGTCCAGACCTGCGCGATCGCCTCGATGTCGACCGGGTCGGCCAGCCCCCGGGAGGTCATCAGCTGCGTCGCGCCCAGCAGCGCGAACGCGTCCAGGCGGCGCCGGTAGTCCGCCGCGGAGGCGGCGATGTCGCCGGTCGCGGGGACGGTCTCGTCGCGCAGGAGACGCCACGCGTACCGGTCGTGGTCGAACGTCGTGAAGATCGCGGAGAGCACCTTCAACGGCATCTGGTCGGGCTCGCCGCCGCCCGCCATGGTCGTCGCGACGCCCTCGGTGAGCCGGTCGCCCGCGCGGTGCAGGCAGGCCAGGTAGAGGCCGTCCTTGGAGCCGAAGTACTGGTAGAGCAGCGGCTTCGTGACGCCGACCCGGCGCGCGATCTCGACCATCGACGCGCCCGCGTAGCCCACCCGGCCGAACTCCTCGGTGCCGGCCACGACGAGCTGGGCCTCGCGCTCCTCGCGCGGCATTCCCTTGGTCCCGACCGCCCTTGACTCCGTCACGCCGGAGAGCCTACCGTGCGTAAAGTGACTTCAGGGTAAGTTACCCTAGGGTCAGATCAGAGGAGGCGACGTGGCCGAGTTCCTGGCGCACCTGCGCGACCCCGTGCTGTTCGCGGTGCCGGTGTTCCTGCTGTTCGTGACGATCGAAATCGTCGCGGTGCACGTCCTCGGCCACGACGACAACGTCCTCGGCTACAGCCCCGCCGACACCCGGACGAGCATGCTGATGGGCACGGTCGCCGTCGGCGTCAACGCGCTGTTCCGGCTGGTGATGCTGGTCGTGTTCGCGGCGTTGTTCGAGCTGGCGCCGGTGAAGTTCGACCCGCGCGACTGGTGGACGTGGGTGCTGATGCTGCTCGGCCAGGAGCTGGTGTTCTACGCCTACCACCGCGCCAGCCACCGCGTGCGGCTGCTGTGGGCCGGCCACCAGGTGCACCACTCGAGCGAGCACTACAACTTCTCGACGGCGCTGCGCCAGAAGTGGACCCCCTACTTCCAGCTGCCGTTCTGGTCGGTGCTGGCCCTGTGCGGCATCCCGCCGTGGATGATCCTGACCGGCCTCTCGATCGACCTGGTCTACCAGTTCTTCGTGCACACCGAGAAGGTCGGCAAGCTGCCCCGCTGGTTCGAGTACGTCTTCAACACCCCGTCCCACCACCGCGTCCACCACGGCAGCGACGCGGAGTACCTGGACGCCAACTACGGCGGCATCCTCATCATCTGGGACCGCCTGTTCGGCAGCTTCGTCCCGGAGGGCAAGCGCCCGACGTACGGGCTGACGAAGAACATCGGCACGTACAACCTGCTGAAGGTGGGCTTCCACGAGTACGGCTCGATCCTGCGCGACCTCCGCGCGGCCCGCACGTGGCGCGAGCGCGCGGGGTACGTGTTCGGGCCGCCCGGCTGGCAGCCCGAACACGTGCTCCTCGGCTAAGCCGTGTCCTGCAGGGCGTTCTCCGGGCGGATCGACGCCGGCAGCCCGGCCAGCGGTGGGCGCTGCGGGGACGTCAGGTCGGTCAGGACCAGCTCGCGCTCGACGCCGTCGCCCGAGGTGCCGCGCTGGAACTGGGCCAGCAGGGTCGCCGGCGGGACCGCCGTGACCAGGCGGTCGTAGCGCTGCAGGCGGTCGAAGAGCGTCTGCATGATCTGGCCCGACATCCGGCCCAGTGCCTGCGTGCTCTGGTGGCGGTGCGCGCGGTGGCCGAGGTCGACCTGGGCGAGCGCGTCGAGGCCGCGCAGTTCCAGCAGGTCGATGAGGTGCCCGATCTCGACGCCGTAGTTGACGACGAACGGGATGCTCTCGAGCACCTCGCGGCGGCCCGCGTATTCGCCCGCCAGGGGCTGGACGAACCCGGCCAGCTCCGGCCAGAACATGTTGAGCAGCGGCCGGGCGACGAGCTCCGTGACGCGGCCGCCGCCGTCCGCCTGGGTGCCCAGCGGGCGGTGGTAGAAGCCCTTGACGTAGGCGACCGACGGGTCCGCCAGCAGTGGGCCGAGCAGCCCGGTGACGTAGTCCGTGGTGAAGTCGTGGAGGTCGCCGTCGACGAAGACGACGAGGTCGCCGGTCGTCGCCGCGACGCCCTTCCACAGCGCTTCGCCCTTGCCCGCAAGGCCTTCGAGCGCCGGGAAGACGGCGTCCTGCGCGACGACCCGCGCCCCGGCCGCGGTGGCCACCTCGGCGGTGGCGTCGGTGGAGTGGCTGTCGACGACCAGGATCTCGTCGACCAGCAGGCCGTGGAGCTCCTCGCGGATGGCGGTGACGATCGCGCCGACGGTCGCTTCCTCGTCCCGCGCCGGGATGACGACGGAGACCGTGGTGCCGCGCTTGGCCGCGACGAGCTCCTCGATGGTCCGGTCCCCCGCCTTGCTGCTGCGCCGGGCGAGCCAGGTGCCGACCTCCGGCGACACCTGCAGCCGCGCGTGGCTCGTGCGCATGCTTTCCCCTTCCCTCGTTCGGCCTACCCGGTTCCGAGGTTCGAGGTCCCGCGTTTCGACGAACGCTCCGCGGTGCTACCGCGGTGTTACGAAAGGGCTGGTCCCGTTAACGCGGCAGGCCGGAAGGGCGATGTCCGCGTAGCCGCTCAGGCGTCTTCTTCCTCGAGCATCTCCGGCGTCACCGCGGATTCGGTGTCCGGGATGTTCAGGTCCTTGGCCCGCTTGTCCGCCATCGCCAGCAGGCGGCGGATGCGGCCGGCCACCGCGTCCTTCGTCATCTGGGGGTCCGACAGCTGGCCCAGCTCCTCCAGCGACGCCTGCCGGTTGGACAGGCGGAGCTTGCCCGCCGCCAGCAGGTGGTCCGGCGCCGTCTCCCCCAGGATTTCCAGGGCTCGCTCCACCCGGGCCGCCGCCGCGACCGCCGCGCGGGCCGACCGGCGGAGGTTCGCGTCGTCGAAGTTGGCCAGGCGGTTCGCCGTCGCGCGGACTTCGCGGCGCATCCGGCGCTCTTCCCACTGCAGGACGCTCGTGTGCGCGCCCAGACGGGTCAGCAGGGCGCCGATCGCGTCGCCGTCGCGGACCACCACGCGGTCGGCGCCGCGGACCTCGCGGGACTTCGCCTGGATGCCCATCCGGCGCGCCGCGCCCACCAGCGCCAGCGCCGCCTCCGGACCCGGGCACGTCACCTCCAGCGACGACGAGCGGCCCGGTTCGGTCAGCGACCCGTGCGCGAGGAACGCGCCCCGCCACGCCGCTTCCGCGTCCGCCACGCCACCGGACACCACGGCCGCGGGCAGCCCGCGCACCGGGCGGCCGCGCTGGTCGATCAGCCCGGTCTGCCGGGCCAGCCCTTCCCCGTCCTTGACCACGCGCACCACGTACCGGGTGCCCTTGCGCAGCCCGCCGCTGGCGGTGATCACGTGGACGTCCGAGTGGTGGCCGTACAGCTCGTGGATCTCCTTGCGCAGCCGTCGCGCGACCGAGCCCGTGTCCAGCTCCGCCTCCACGACCACCCGGCCGGCCACGATGTGCAGCCCGCCGGCGAAGCGAAGCAGCGACGCGACCTCCGCCCGGCGCGGCCCGATCTTCGTGATCTCCAGCCGGCTCAGTTCGTCCTTCACCGCGGCGGTCATCGCCATTCCTGCCCCTCCCTGCCTTTCGCTCCTCCCCCGTGCTCCCCGTCCCTGCCGAGACCGAGAGCCTCCCGCATCGTCCGCGCGAGCGCATCAGGATCATGCCGTCCCGCCACTTCCGGGTCGGCCACCGCCCCCAGGTGCGCCCGCCCGCCGAGCCGCTGCGCCGCCCGCCGGAGATTCGCCGGGTCGGGCACGGAATCCCGGTCCGCGATCACGGCGTCGACCCGCAGATCGGGCGCGTGGTCGAAGAGTACGTCCAGGTGCCGCTCGGGAGAGAATCCCGCGGTTTCCCCCGGCTGGGGGACAAGGTTCAGCACTAGTGCCTTCGTCGCGGTCGTGCGCACGAGCGCGTCCCGCAGCCCCGGCACCAGCAGATGAGGTAAAACGCTGGTGAACCACGAGCCCGGTCCGAGGAAGACGACGTCGGCGGCCAGCACGGCGTCGACGGCCTCCGCGCACGCCTGCGGCGGCCGCCCCGACCGGTCCGGCGAGTGCAGGCTCACGCGCTGCACCTGCCCCGGCGTCGACGCCACCGCGACCTGGCCGCGGATCGTGCGCAGCGCCGCCGGGTCCTCGCTGTCGAGGCCGCTGACCTGCCCCTCGATTTCCAGCGGCTCCGGCGACATCGGCAGCACGCGCCCCGAGACGCCCATCAGGCGGCAGGCCTCGTCGAGCGCGGCGACCGGGTCGCCGAGCACCTCGAACAGCCCGGCCAGCAGCAGGTTGCCCACCGCGTGCCCGGCCAGTGCGCCGTCACCGCCGAAGCGGTGCTGGAAGACTTCCGCCCACAACGTGCCGCCGTCCTCGGCCGCGAAGGCCGCGAACGCCTGCCGGAGGTCGCCCGGCGGCAGCAACCCGAGCTCGCGCCGCAGCCGGCCGGACGATCCGCCGTCGTCGGCCACGGTCACGATCGCCGTGACGTCGGGGGTCACCCGCCGCACCGCGGACAACGTGGCGTGCAGTCCGTGGCCGCCCCCGAGGGCGACCGCGCGCACGTTATTCACGACCAAGGTCGCGGTGCACCACCTTCACGGCCATACCGTCCTCATTGGACAGACGCTGGGCGAGCTCCTCGGACAGCGCCACGCTGCGGTGCTTGCCGCCGGTGCAGCCGACGGCGAGCGTCAGGTACCGCTTGCCCTCGCGCTTGTAGCCCGCGCCGATCAGCCGCAGCAGCTGGTGGTAGCGGTCGAGGAACTCCTCGGCGCCCTCCTGCGAGAGGACGTAGTTGCGGACCTCGCCGTCGAGGCCCGTGTGCTCGCGCAGTTCCGGGATCCAGAACGGGTTCGGCAGGAACCGGACGTCCATCACCAGGTCGGCGTCCATCGGCAGGCCGTACTTGTAGCCGAAGGACAGCACGGTGACGCGGGTCTGGGTGCTCGCCTCGGACCCGAACGCGTCCTCGATCTTGGCGCGCAGGTCGTGCACCGACAGCGACGACGTGTCGAGCACCAGGTCGGCCTCTTCGCGCAGCGGCTCGAGCAGCGTCCGCTCGGCCGTGATGCCGTCGGCGAGCCGGCCGTCGCCCTGCATCGGGTGGCCGCGGCGGACGGCCTCGAACCGCCGCACCAGCACCGCGTCGGTCGCCTCCAGGAACAGCACGCGCGGCTTGTAGCCCCGCGCGTCCAGGTCCTTGATCACCGAGGCGAGGTCGTCGGTGAACGCGCGCGAGCGCACGTCCATGACGACTGCGACCTTGGTGATCGCGCCGCGCGCCTGCGCGCCCAGCTCGACCATGGTGGCGATCAGCTCCGGGGGCAGGTTGTCGACGACGAACCAGCCCAGGTCCTCCAGGCACTTGGCCGCCGTGCTGCGGCCCGCCCCGGAGAGACCGGACACGACCGCGACCTCCATGCCGGAGCCGCGGATCTCCTCTTGCGCACTCACTGTCTTTCCCTTACTCCCCTGGTTTCGGACCGGCGCCGGTCTCCCCGGCCAGCGCGGCGACGACCGCTTCCGCAGTGCGTCTGCCGAAGCCGGGCACCGCCTCGATCTCTTCGATCCTGGCCTGCTTGAGCTTCTTCACCGAGCCGAAGTGCTTGATCAGCGCGGTGCGGCGAGCCTGCCCCAGCCCGGGCACACTGTCCAATTCGGACGTCTGCAGCCGCTTGGAGCGCTTCTCGCGGTGGTAGGCGATGGCGAACCGGTGGGCCTCGTCGCGCAGGCGCTGCAGCAGGTACAGCCCCTCCGACGTCCGCGGCAGGATCACCGGATCGGGGTCGGCCGGCAGCCAGACCTCTTCGAGGCGCTTCGCGAGCCCCACGACGGCGATGTCGGTGATGCCCAGCTCCGCGAGCACGTCCGCGGCCGCCGTGGCCTGCGGGCCCGCGCCGTCGACGACCAGCAGGTTCGGCGGGTAGGCGAACTTCTTCGGCCGCCCGGTCTCCGGGTCGAGGCCCGGTTTGCTCGACTCCTCCGAGGTTTCCTTGAGGTAGCGGGTGAAGCGGCGGCGCACGACCTCGGCGATCGACGCGACGTCGCCCTCTTCGGCCGCTTCACGCAGCGCGAAGCGGCGGTACTCGGACTTGCGCGCGAGCCCGTCCTCGAACACGACGAGCGACGCCACGACGTCGCTGCCCTGGATGTGGCTGATGTCGATGCACTCGATGCGCAGCGGTGCGGTGTCGAGGCCCAGGAAGTCCTGCAGCTCGGTCAGGGCGGCCGAGCGCGCCGTGAGGTCGCCGGCCCGGCGCAGCTTGTGCTGGGTGAACGCCTCGCCCGCGTTGCGCTCGACGGTCTCGGCCAGCGTCCGCTTGTCACCGCGCTGCGGCACCCGCAGCTGCACCTTCGACCCGCGCAGCCCGGTCAGCCACTCGGCGAGCGCGTCCGCGTCGGCGGGCAGCTCCGGCACGAGGACCTCGCGCGGGACCACCGGGCCCGAGTCGACGTCGTCGCGGGCCGCCAGCTCGGCCTGCTCGCCGTAGAACTGGGTGATGAAGTGGTCGACCAGGGCGGGGACGTCCATCTCCTCGGCCTTGTCGATCACCCAGCCGCGCTGGCCGCGGACCCGGCCGCCGCGCACGTGGAAGACCTGGACCGCGGCTTCGAGGTCGTCGTGCGCGAACGCCACGACGTCGGCGTCCGTGCCGTCGCCGAATACCACGGCCTGCTTCTCCATCGCCCGCCGGAGCGCGCCGAGGTCGTCGCGCAGCCGGGCGGCGCGCTCGAACTCGAGCTCTTCGGACGCCGCCGCCATCTCGGCTTCGAGGCGCTTGATCATGACGTCGGTCTTGCCCGCGAGGAAGTCGCAGAAGTCCTCGACGATGTCGCGGTGCTCCTCGGCCGAGACGCGGCCGACGCACGGCGCCGAGCACTTGTCGATGTAGCCGAGCAGGCAGGGGCGGCCGATCTGGCCGTGGCGCCGGAACACCCCGGCCGAGCAGGTGCGGGCCGGGAAGACGCGCAGCAGCAGGTCGAGCGTCTCGCGGATGGCCCACGCGTGCGAGTACGGCCCGAAGTAGCGGACGCCCTTCTTGCGCGCGCCGCGGTACACGTGCAGGCGCGGGAACTCTTCGTTCAGCGTCACCGCCAGGACCGGGTAGCTCTTGTCGTCGCGGTAGCGGACGTTGAACCGCGGGTCGAACTCCTTGATCCAGTTGTACTCGAGCTGGAGCGCCTCGACCTCGGTGGTGACGACGGTCCACTCGACGCTCGCGGCCGTGGTGACCATCTGGCGCGTGCGCGGGTGCAGGCCGGAGAGGTCGGCGAAGTAGGAGTTCAGCCTGCTGCGCAGGCTTTTCGCCTTGCCGACGTAGATGACCCGCTTGGCGGCGTCGCGGAACTTGTACACGCCGGGGAGCTCCGGGATGCTTCCCGGAGCGGGTCGGTAGGTGGTCGGGTCAGCCACTCCCCCAGCTTATGGGCCACCACCGACAGTCCCCGCCGCCCCCCGGTCCGCCGCGGCTCGTCGCCCGGCCGGAAGTAGGGTGTTCGTCCGGTTCCGACTTTGGTGGGTGTCCCCCTGGGTGACACGGTGGTTACTTTCCGACCGGCCGGATCGGCCCCCGTCCGAAAGGATCACCACCGTGAGCACTCTTCGCATCCTCGGCGCCGCGTCCGCGGCCGCCGTCGCGCTGACCCTCGCGGGTGGCGCCGCGGCTTCCGCCGGCGTCCAGCCGAACATCGTCGGCGGCACGACCGCCCCCGCCGTCTCCTGGGGCGCCCAGGTGTACGTGAACACGCCGGGCCGCGACTTCCAGGGCTTCAACTGCTCGGGCACGGTGATCGCCGCGCGCTGGGTGATGACCGCGGTGCACTGCCTCGACCAGGACGGGTCGGGCATGCACGTCAAGGTCGGCAGCAACACGCTGTTCTCGGGCACCGACATCGCGGTCGACGGCGAGTACCAGTCCCCGAACGGCGACATCGCGCTGCTGCACCTGGCGTCGGCGACGAGCGCGGGCCCGATCTCGCTGGGCAGCGCGGACCCGTCGACGGGCAGCACCAACCAGCTCTACGGCTGGGGCCGCACCACCCCGACGGGCCCGCCGGCGTCGGCGCTGAAGACGGCGAACGTCCAGGTGACGGGCCGGTCCTCGGACGCGTACGGCGGCCGCGCGATCCAGAGCGTCGGCATCAACGGCTCGGCGTGGAAGGGCGACTCGGGCGGCCCCGAGGTGGCGAACGGCGTCCAGGTCGGCGTCGCCTCGACGGTCCAGAACCAGAGCGGGACGAACACGCGCGGCACGAACAACTACGCGAGCGTGGCGGCGAGCCGGTCCTGGATCCGGACGACCGCGGGCGTCTGAGTTTCTTCGAAAGGGGCGGTGCCGCGGCACCGCCCCTTTTTCGTCGGTGGGGTGTGGGATGCTCGCGGCATGCGGATCGCCACCTGGAACGTGAACTCCATCCTCCCCCGCCTGCCGCGGGTGCTGGAGTTCCTGGAGCAGACTGCGCCGGACGTGCTGTGCCTGCAGGAGCTGAAGAACACGACGGAAGCGTTCCCGGCGGCCGAGATCGAAGCGCTGGGGTACGAGGCCGCGGCGTTCGGGCTCGGGCGCTGGAACGGCGTGGGGATCGTGTCCCGCGTCGGGCTGTCCGACGTGGTGCGCGGGCTGCCGGGCGAGCCGTCGTTCGAAGGCGCTGCGGAGGCGCGCGCGGTGGGCGCGACCTGCGGCGGGGTGCGCGTGTGGTCGGTCTACGTGCCCAACGGGCGTGAGCCGGACAACCCGCACTACGCGTACAAGCTGGAGTGGCTGGAAGCTCTGCGGTCTCTGGTGGCTTCGGAGCTTTCTTCCGGGCCCTTCGCGGTGCTCGGTGACTTCAACGTGGCACCGACGGACGCGGACGTCTGGGACATCGCGCTGTTCGCCGAGTCGACGCACGTGACGAAGCCGGAGCGGGACGCGTTGGCCCGCCTGCGGGACCTCGGCCTGACGGACGTCTTCCCGCGGCCGTTGAAGTACGACCACCCCTTCACGTACTGGGACTACCGGGCGGGGAACTTCCCCAACAACAAGGGCATGCGGATCGACCTGGTGTACGGGAACGAGGCTTTCGCCGGCGCGGTGACGGATTCCTATGTGGACCGGAACATGCGGAAGGGCAATGGCCCGTCGGACCACGCGCCGATCGTGGTGGACCTGGACCTCTGACGCCCGCGTAACAGCGCGAGCGGCCGCGCCGGCTGGGGGCGCATGCGCTTCGCGGTGTTCCTTTCGGCGGTGGCCCTGCCGACGTTGTCGGCCGGGTGCCGGACGGCTGTCGGCGGACAGGCGCACTCCGCGCCCGGGACGCCGTCGGCTCTCGCGCGAGCGGGCGGGACTTCGTCGCTGGAGTTCCGCAAGGTGGTGGCCAACGCGTCCCGGGTCGGCGAAGCCGGAACCGGTGGGCCGCTCCCCGGCGGACCGCAGAGCTGGGACGCGTCCGGGCCGATCCCCTGACACGACACGCCGATCACGGCCTACTTGCTCGATCCCGAGTTTCGACCAGCGGCACGGGCAGTGGGTCGTGAACCTCAGCTGGCCGACCGGACAGCCGGTCGCTAACCGCCCGTGGCGGCGCGGTGCAGCTTCCGCAGCGCGCGCACCGCTTCCACCGCCCGGTCCCGATCCACCGCCTGCACGGCCATCACCGCGTGGTACTCGTCGTCCGGGAGTTCCAGCCGGGCCCACGACGCGCCGTCCGGGAAGCTCACCGAAAGCACTTCGCTCCACGCGAACCGGCGGGTCATCAGCACGTTCCGGACCTCGATGCCCTCGTCGTCCGCGCGGACCCGGGCGATCGCGAACAGCATCACGCCGCACGCCAGCAGGATGCCGATGCCGATCATCGCCGCCTGGTCGGAGCGCTGGAAGTGGACGCCCGTGTTGCCGTTGCGCAGCAGCACCGCCACCACCACGAACACCGCCAGCAGGGCCACCGCCAGCACGCTGCACACGACCAGCGCGCGCCGGGGGCGGATCACCAGGAGAGTCTTCACGCTCACACGAATCCCCGCTCGGTCCACGGCTGGCGCAGGCTCTTCAGCACGTGGGCCGTGTCGAGGGCCGCCACCGTGGCTTCGTAGCCCTTGTCCTCCTTCGAGCCCGGCCGGCCCGAGCGATCGACCGCCTGCTCGTGCGTGTCACACGTCAGCACGCCGTTGCCGACCGGGGTGCTCTCGTCCAAGGCCACCCGGGTCAGGCCCGCCGTCACCGCGTCGCACACGTACTCGAAGTGCGGGGTGCCGCCGCGGATCACCACGCCG
This sequence comes from Amycolatopsis stemonae, assembly GCF_054781455.1. NCBI lineage: Bacteria > Bacillati > Actinomycetota > Actinomycetes > Pseudonocardiales > Pseudonocardiaceae > Amycolatopsis > Amycolatopsis stemonae. The sequence goes on from NZ_BAAGUJ010000003.1 coordinate 250,607, forward strand.
AGCGCCACCACCGCGTCGTGGTTGCGGGCCAGCGCCTGCGCCACCACCGGCAGCTCGATCGCGCCCGCGACGTGGACCACCGTCGGCTCGTCCTCCAGCTCGGCCTCGCGGGCCGCGACCAGGGCGCGCTCCAGCAGGACGTCGGTGATGTCCGCGTTCCACTTGGTCGCGACGATGCCGAGCTTCAGCGACTTGCAGCCGGACAGGTCCAGCCCGGTCTCCGGCCGGCCTTCACCGCTCACAGCGCTCCTCCGTCGGGGTGCTCCGGACCGGCGCCGACCTGGTCGTAGTGCTCCAGCTGGGCCAGGTCGTGGCCCATCCGGTCGCGCTTGGTCCGCAGGTAGCGCAGGTTCTCCGGGTTCGGCGAGATCGGCAGCGGCACCCGCCCGGTGACGCGCAGGCCGTAGCCCTCCAGGCCGATCCGCTTGGCCGGGTTGTTCGACAGCAGCCGCATGGTGCGGACGCCGAGGTCGCACAGGATCTGCGCGCCGGTCCCGTAGTCTCGGGCGTCGGCCGGGACGCCCAGCGCCAGGTTGGCGTCCACCGTGTCGGCGCCGTCGTCCTGCAGCTGGTAGGCCTGCAGCTTGTGCAGCAGGCCGATGCCACGGCCTTCGTGGCCGCGGATGTAGAGCACGACGCCGCGGCCCTCGGCGGCCACCGCTTCCAGGGCCGCCTCCAGCTGCGGGCCGCAGTCGCAGCGCAGCGAGCCGAAGACGTCGCCGGTCAGGCACTCGGAGTGGACGCGCACCAGGATGTCCTGGCCGTCGCCGATTTCGCCGTAGACGAACGCGACGTGCTCGATGCCGTCCAGCAGCGAGTCGTAGCCGACCGCGCGGAACGTGCCCGCGGCCAGCGGGATGCGGGCCTCGGCGACGCGCTCGACCTGCTTCTCGGTGCGACGGCGGTAGGCGATCAGGTCGGCGATCGTGATGATCGCCAGGTCGTGGTCGGCGGCGAACACCTCGAGCTCGTCGCGGCGCGCCATGTCGCCTTCGTCCTTCTGGGACACGATTTCGCACAGCACGCCGGCCGGCGCGAGCCCGGCCATCCGGGCCAGGTCGACCGACGCTTCGGTGTGCCCGGGGCGGCGCAGCACGCCGCCTTCCTTGGCGCGCAACGGGACGACGTGCCCGGGACGGCGGAAGTCCTTCGCCGTCGACTTCGGGTCGGCCAGCAGCCGGATCGTGTGCGCGCGGTCGGCGGCGGAGATGCCGGTGCTGATGCCCTCCGCGGCGTCGACCGTGACGCTGTACGCGGTGCCGCGCGCGTCCTGGTTCGTGTGGTACATCGGCGGCAGGTCGAGCCGGTCGGCCTCGGCTTCGGTCAGCGCCACGCAGACGTACCCCGAGGTGTAGCGGACCATGAACGCCAGCAGCTCCGGCGTCGCCTTCTCCGCCGCGAAGATGAGGTCGCCTTCGTTCTCGCGGTCTTCGTCGTCGACCACGACGACCGGGCGGCCCGCCGCGACGTCCGCGATCGCGCGCTCGATGGCGTCGGCGTCGAACACCGCCCCGGTGCCGCACGGCGTCCAGCCCGCTTCGGGCTCTGCCGGACTCGTCTCACTCATGACCGCTGCTCCTCCGTGCCGCCGTCCCGATTGTGCACCTGGTCGTGGATGTGTGCCTCGGCCAGCTTTTCCACGTACTTCGCGACCACGTCGACCTCGAGGTTGACCAGGTCGCCGGCCTCCCGGCCGCCGAGCGTGGTGACCTCGAGGGTGGTCGGGATGAGCGCCACCTTGAACTGGTCGCCGGTGACCGCCGCGACCGTCAGGGAGATCCCGTCGACCGCGATCGAGCCCTTTTCGACGACGTACCGGGCCAGGTGCCCGGGCAGCGCGAACGTCGTGACGCCGTTCTCGTCGCGGGAGAGGAAGACGCCGGTCCCGTCGACGTGGCCCTGCATGATGTGCCCGCCGAGCCGGCCGCCCGCGGGCGTCGCGCGTTCCAGGTTGACGCGGTCGCCGACCGCGACCTTCGCCAGGCTCGAGCGTTCCAGCGTCTCGTTCACGACGTCGACGGTGAACTCGCCGCCGGCGACCTCGACGACCGTCAGGCACACGCCGCTGACCGCGATCGAGTCGCCGTGGCCGGCGTCGCTGGTGACCAGCGGGCCGCGCACGCGCAGCCGTGCCGCGTTGGTCAGCTGCTCGACCGCGGTGACCTCGCCGATCTCCTCGACTATGCCGGTGAACACGTCCGCTGCCTCCCTAGTGAGCCGGTCCCTCCATCCAACACCCGCCGCGGCCCGGTGGCTTCTCCGGTGCCGCCGGGGGCGTCAGCCCGCCCGGCCCCGCGCCGCCTGCTCGCGCAGCGCGGCGACCGCCTTGCCCGGGTCGCCGGCGCCGTAGACGGCGGACCCGGCGACGAAGCAGTCGACGCCGGCCTCGGCGGCCTGCTCGATGGTCTCGGTGTTGATCCCGCCGTCGATCTCGACGACCAGCTTCAGGTGCCCGGTGTCGACCAGCCGCCGCGCGGTGCGGACCTTCTCGAGGACGTCCGCGATGAACGACTGCCCGCCGAAGCCCGGCTCGACCGACATGACCAGCAGCGTGTCGTAGTGCTTGAGCGCGTCGAGCCACGGCTCGAGCGCGGTGCCCGGCTTGATCGACAGGCCGGCCTTCGCGCCCGCGGCGCGCAGGTTCTTGGCCAGCGCGACGGGGTCCTTCGCGGCTTCGGCGTGCACGGTGACGTTGTAGGCGCCGGCCTCGGCGTAGCCGATCGCCCAGCGGTCCGGGTCGTCGATCATCAGGTGGCAGTCGATCGGCACGTCGGTGCTCTTGAGCAGCGCCTTGACGACGGGCAGGCCCAGGGTCAGGTTGGGCACGAAGTGCGCGTCCATGACGTCGACGTGCACCCAGTCGGCGCGCGCCTCCCCCTCTCCGGCGACGGCGGCGATCTCTTCGCCGAGCCGGGCGAAGTCCGCGGACAGGATGCTGGGGGCGATCAAGGGTCGGTCTGCCACGACCTGAGTGTAGGAGGAGCGTGCTAACGCTCACTAACCGGTTGTGACCAGGATCTGGCTCCGGAGAGGGAGGTCACGGTCGCCGCCACGCCCTGATCTCGCCGCATGTCCGGTTTCCTGACCTCGCTGCGGCGGCCCGGCGGCTACCGCGGCCTCCCGTACGCCGTGCTGGGCGCGGCCTTGACCGTCCCGGTGGCGCCGTTCGCCATGCCGTGGACCCTGCTGAGCCCGGCCGGGCGGCCGCGGGTGCTGCTCGCCCTGCTCGGCCTGGCGGTGCTACTGGGGCTGCTGGGCTTGCTGGGGCCGGTGCGCCGGTTCGGCGTCGCCGCCGCGAACGGCCTGCTGGGCACGGACCTGCCGGCGCCGGGCCGGGCGCGTCCGGAGTGGCCGGACCGGCTGCGGTCCGGCGCCTGGCTGGTGCTGCACGGCGGGTTCGGCGGGCTGCTGCTCGCCGTCAACGGCCTCCTCCTGCTCGGCGTCTTCTCCGTCGTGATGTGGCTGCGCGGCGACCAGGACGAGTTCTCGTTCTTCGGCGCGCACACGATCGCCGGGCCGTGGACCCTGCCGGCCGCCCTGGTCATGCTGGGGACGGCACTGCTGCTCACCGCCGCCGCGACCCGCGCGTTCCGCGCCGGGGCGACCAAGCTGCTGGGCCCGTCGGCCGCCGAGCGCGCCGCGCTCGCCGAACGCCGCTCCGCGGTCCTCGCCCAGCGCAACCGGCTGGCCCGCGAGCTGCACGACTCGATCGGGCACACGCTGACGACGTCGACCATCCAGGCGGCGGCCGCGGCCGACCTGGTCGAGGCCGACCCGGCCCAGGTGCGGCGCGCGCTCGCCACGATCGAAGAGGCGTCGCGTTCCGCGCTCGAGGACCTCGACCACGTCCTCGGCCTGCTTCGCGAGGAGCCCGCGGCCAAGGAGCCGACACGCACGCTGGCCGAGGTCGACGTCCTCGCCGTGCGCGCCCGCGAAGCCGGGCTCGACGTCCGGCTGACCGTCACCGGGCCGGTCGGCGCGGTCCCCGCCGCGGTGTCGCGCGAGGGGTACCGGATCGTCCAGGAAGGCCTGACCAACGCGCTGCGCCGGCCCGGGCGCCGTCGACGTCCGCGTCGAAGCCGGGCCGGACCGCCTGGCGATCGCCGTCGTCAACCCCCTGCCCGGTGCCGGGCCGCGGCCGGGGCGGCGCGGGCTGGCCGGGCTCGCCGAGCGCGTCGAAGCCCTGCGCGGCGAGCTCGAAGCGGGTCCGGACGGCGAGCGGTGGCGGCTGAGCGCGACGATCCCGCTGCGGGCGGGCGCGTGACGCCCTCGGTGCTGCTCGCCGACGACGAGCCGCTGGTCCGGATGGGGTTGCGGGCGTTGCCCGAGCAGCAGGGCCTGACCGTGGCCGGCGAGGCGGCCGACGGCGCGGAGGTGCTGCCCGCGGTGCGCCGGACCGCGCCGGACGTCGTGCTGATGGACGTCCGGATGCCCGGGGTGGACGGCATCGAGGCCACCCGCGGCCTGCTCGCGGAGCTGGCCGCGCCGCCGAAGGTCCTCGTCGTCACGACCTTCGACAACGACGACCACGTGCACGAAGCGCTGCTGGCCGGGGCCAGCGGGTTCCTGCTGAAGCGGGCGCGCAAGGAGGAGATCGCGCACGCCGTGCGGACGGTCGCCGCCGGGGAGTCGCTGCTGTTCCCGGAGGCGATCCGGCGGCTGGTGAGCGGCCGCGTGCCCGGCGGGAAGCACACCCGGGCGGCGAAGACGCTGACCCGGCGCGAGGCCGAGGTGCTGCGGCTGATCGCCACCGGGCTGTCCAACGCCGACATCGCGGCCGCGCTGGTGATCAGCCTCGAAACGGTGAAGACACACGTCGGGAACGTCTTCGGGAAGCTCGGCGCGGCCAACCGCAGCCAGGCCGTGGTGATCGCGTACGAGGCCGGGGTGGTGCGCCCGGGGCATCTCGCCGGTCAATAACCGACGTGCTCCCGGTCACCCGCGGGAAGTCATGAGTTCGGCCAGCGGCCAGCCGCCGGTCACCTTCCGTCTCTTCGCACCACACATGCAGAAGGACTAATGGCACGTGTCCGAAATCCGGGCACTTACCTCCCGAAGTCCCCCAATGAGGAGAAACATGGCTTCGCTGTTCGCCGGCCGCCGCCGGTGGCTGGTCGCGGGCGCTCTGGGCGCCGCGCTGGTCGCCGCCGCTCCGGTCGCCCTCGCCACCAACGGCTCCGGCAACGCCGACGCGCGCTCGTCGGCCGGCACCGGTGACCGCACCGCCGACGTCCGCGCCGCGATCCAGGGCGGCCACGCCCGCAACGTCATCCTGTTCATCGGCGACGGCATGGGCCAGTCGGAGATCACCGCGGCCCGCAACTACGAGCGTGGTGCCGCGGGCCGGCTCGCCATGGACGAACTGCCGCTGACCGGCGACTACACGACCTACGCCGTGGAGCAGAACAACCCCGGCAAGCCGAACTACGTGACCGACTCGGCCGCGTCCGGCACCGGCTGGGCCACCGGCACCAAGACCTACAACGGCGCCATCTCGGTCGACGCGTACGGCAACGACGTCCCGACGATCCTCGAGATCGCCAAGCGCAACGGCCTGCGCACCGGCGACGTCACCACCGCCGAGGTCCAGGACGCCACCCCGGCCGTCCTCGGCTCGCACGTCGTCAACCGCGACTGCAAGGGCCCGGTCGAGACGACCGCGAAGTGCGCGAAGAACGCCAAGGAGAACGGCGGCCTCGGCTCGATCTCCGAGCAGCTGGTGCAGACCCGCCCCGACGTCCTGCTGGGCGGCGGCGCGAAGTACTTCAACCAGCCGGCGACGGCCGGCAAGTTCACGGGCAAGCCCGTCCTCGACCAGGCCAAGGCGGCCGGCTACACCGTGGTCAACACCGCGGCGGACCTGGCGAAGGCGCAGCGGGGCAAGCCGGTCCTCGGCCTGTTCGCCGACGGCAACATGCCGGTCAACTGGACCGGCCCGGCGGCCGTCCACGGTGGCACCGCGCCGGCTCGCTGCACGCCGAACCCGAAGCTGCCGGCGGCCCAGCCGAAGCTGGCCGACCAGACCCGCAAGGCGCTCGAGCTGCTCGACGACCGCCGCAGCGACAAGGGCTTCTTCCTGCAGGTCGAGGGCGCGAGCATCGACAAGCAGGACCACGCGGCCGACCCGTGCGGCCAGATCGGCGAGACGGTCGACTTCGACGCGGCGATCGCGGCGGGCACGGCGTTCGCCCGCAGCCACCCGGACACGCTGGTGCTGGTGACGGCCGACCACGGCCACAGCAGCCAGATCGTCGAGCCCACCGCGACCCCGGGCCTGACCGCGACGCTCGTCACCAACGAGGGCGCGAACATGACCCTCGCCTACGGCACCGCGGAAACGGGCGGCTCGCAGTCGCACACCGGCACCCAGGTCCGCATCGCGGCCATGGGCCCGCAGGCGGCCAACATCGTCGGCCTGACCAACCAGACCGACCTGTTCGGCACCCTGAAGCGCGCGCTTCGCCTGCGCTGACCCGGTCGTGAGTAGGGCTGGCCCCCGCAGCGTTCGGGCGGCCTGCCCCATGCCCCCTGGCGTCCCGGCTCCCTAGCGTGGGGAGCACCGAGACACCAGGGGGTTCTTTCATGCGGAAGTCATTGCGGGGCAAGCGGATCGTCGCCGTCGGCTCACTCGTCGCCCTGCTCGCCGCCACCACCGCCGCACCGGCGCTCGCCGCGGCCGGCCCGGTCCAGGACGTCCTGGACGTCCTGACCGCCCAGGACGGCGTCCCCGGCGCCGAAGCCGTGCTCCAGGACCACGGCCGGACGCGCGTCGTGCGCAGCGGCCGCGGCGACGTCGCCACCGGGAAGCCGTTCCCGCGCAACGGGTCCTTCCGCGCGGGCAGCGTCACCAAGACGTTCGTCGCCACGGTGGTGCTGCAGCTCGTCGGCGAGGGCCGGGTGCAGCTGGACGCGCCGGTCGAGCGCTACCTGCCGGGGTTGCTGCCGGACCACCGGATCACCGTGCGGCAGCTGCTGCAGCACACGAGCGGGCTGTACAACTACACCGACGACCTGCCCCTGAACGATCCGGAAGCGCTGCGCCACCGCGGCGCCGAGCCGGCCGAGCTGGTGGCGATGGCGCTGAAGCACCCGGCGTTGTTCCCGCCGGGCACGAGCTGGTCGTACTCCAACACCAACTACATCGTCGCCGGGATGATCGTTTCGCGCGTCACCGGGCATCCGCTCGACACGGAGATCGCCCACCGGATCACCCGCCCGCTGGGCCTGCACGACACGTACTTGCCGCGCCGCGGCGACGAAAAGCTGCCCGGCCCGCACGCGGTCGGCTACGCACCGATCGGCGGCAAGCTCGTCGACTTCAGCGACTTCGACGCGACGATCGCGGGAGCGGCGGGCGGCATCGTCTCGACCCCGGCGGACCTCGACCGGTTCTACGGCGCACTGCTGGACGGCCGCCTGCTTCGCCCGGCCGAACTGGCCGAGATGAAGCGCACGGTCCCGGCGGACCTCGGCATCCCGGGCGCGCGCTACGGCCTGGGCCTGGGCAGCATCCCGCTGTCGTGCGGGGAGTTCTCGGGCCACGAAGGCGGGATCGTCGGCTTCACGAACCTGGCGGGCGTCGGCCCCGAGGGCCGTCGCGTGACGGTCGTGCTGAACGAGAACCCCACACCGGCCGCGGCGAACCAGCACCTGCTGGCCGCCACCGACGCGGCGGTGTGCTCGGGGCGGTAAGTCACCGTTCGCGGGCGGCGCCCCCGGGCCTGGGTGCCGCTCGAGGCGGTAAGTCACCGTTCGCGGGCGGTGCTCCGAGCCTGGGTGCGCCGCTCGCGGCCCGGAATCGTCGGTGCTCCCGGGTAGCGTGAAAGACGGGGGGCGCCCCCGCGGGCCGCTCAAGGCAGCAGGTCGAGGGCTTCCGTCCAGGGGCGGCGGATGTCCAGCCGGTGCAGCGTCACCCCGGCGCGCGTGAGGGTGTCGAGGTGGCGCTGCCACGCCGGGTGGTGCGCCCGCGTGTCCTGGATCTGGTAGGCCACCACGATCGTGATCCCGGGCGCGCCGAGGACGTCGCCGAGTACCGTCAGTGCCTGGTTGTCCGCGATGCCCAGCGCCAGCTTGGCCACCGAGTTCGCCGACGCCGGCGCGAAGAGGAACACCTCCGGGTCCGGGTGCGGCCGCGGCTCGCCCGGCAGGCGCGAGACGCTGCGCACCGGCAGGTCGGTGCACGCGGCGACGTCGTCGAGCCCGCCGGTGGCCTCCAGCCAGCGCATCGCGGTCGGCGTCAGCGTGATCGCCGGCCGCCAGCCGCGCGCCGCGGCGGGTTTCGCCAGCTCTGCGGCGAACCGGACGTCCAGCCCGCCGCACGAGCTGGCGATCAGCCCGAGATCCTTCACGGTTTGCGCAGGACGGCGCAGAACATCGCGTCGGTGCCGTGGCGGTGCGGCCACAGCTGCACGTACGGCCCGTCGCCCAGCTCCGGCACGCCCGGGAACAGCTCGCGTGCGTCCAGCACCTCGGCCTTCAGCCGCCGCGCCGTCTCACCGAAGACGCCTTCGGTCTCGGCCAGGTGCGGCGAGCACACGACGTAGGTGAGCGCGCCGCCCGGCCGCAGCAGGGCGTAGGCCGCGGCGAGCAGTTCGCCCTGCAGCTTCGTCAGGTCCGCGACGTCGGACGGCTGACGCCGCCAGCGCGCCTCCGGCCGCCGCCGCAGCGCGCCGAGCCCGCTGCACGGCGCGTCGACGAGGATCCGGTCGTAGCCCGGCTCGAGCCCGCTTTCGCGGCCGTCGGCGACGTGGACCTTCACCGGCAGGCCGCTGGTGGCCTTTTCGACGAGCTTCGCGCGGTGCGGCGCTTTCTCGACGGCGTCGACGGTCGCCCCGCTCAACGCGGCCAGCGCGCCGAGCAGCGCGGCCTTGCCACCGGGGCCGGCGCAGAGGTCGAGCCAACGCTCGTCGGAGCCCTCGAGCGGCACCTTCGTCGCGGCGATCGCGCAGAGCTGGCTGCCCTCGTCCTGCACCGCGGCGAGGCGCTCGCGGACCGGCTCGGCGTCGGCCGGGTCTCCGGCGCCGGCGGGCAGGCGGACGCCGTAGGGCGAGTACGGGGCCGGGTCGCCACCGGTGATCGCGGCGAGCTCGTCGGCGCTGATCTCGCCGGGGCGCGCGACGAGGTGCACCTCGGGCCGCGCGTCGTCGGCTTCGAGTGCCGCCTTGAGGCCTTCGCCCTTGTCTCCCAGCGCTTCGGCGAACGACCGGGCGATCCAGCGCGGGTGCGCGGTGCGCAGCGCGTAGGCGCCGATCGGGTCGGCGGCGTCGTCCGGGGCCAGCTCGTCCAGCCAGGCGGCTTCGTCCTTTTCGGACACCTTGCGCATGATGGCGTTCGCGAAACCCGTGGCCCACGAACCGGCTTCCGAGCGGACGAGGTCCACAGTGGACGTCACGGCGGCGTGCTCGGGGATGCGGGTGCGCAGCAGCTGGTAGACGCCGAGGCGCAGCGCGTCGAGGACCGCCGGGTCCGTCTGCGAAAGCGGGCGCTCGGCGCAGGCGTCGATGACGGCGTCGAGCAGGCCCTGCGCGCGCGAAGCGCCGTATGCGAGTTCTGTGGCCAGCGCGGCGTCGCGACCGGTGATCCGCCGCTCGCGCAGCAGGTCCGGCAGGACGAGGTTGGCGTAGGCGTCCTTGGTCCGCACGGCCGCGAGGACGTCGAACGCGGCCTGCCGGGCGGCGTCCACCTCCGGCGGGCGGCGCGGGCCTTCCTTGCGCGGGGCCGGCCGACCCCGCTGCGGCCGGGACGGTCGTCGTTCCCTGTGGTCGTTCACCGGAGGCGCTCTCCCTGGTCGATCCGTGTACCGCGCGCCCAGTCGGTGGCCGCCATCCGTTTCTTGCCGGGTGCCTGGACGTCGCCGAGCCGCAGTGGCTTCGTCGCCGTCCCGACCAGCACCCGCTTGCGTTCGACCACGATCTCGCCCGGCGGCGGGCCGGGTTCGTCGAGCACCGTGACCGGGCCGAGCTTGAAGCGTTCCCCGCGGAACTCCGCCCACGCGCCCGGGTCGGGGGTGACCGAGCGGATCTGCCGGTCGACGGCCGACGCCGGGTCGGCGAAGGACACGCGCGCGTCCTCGACCGTCACCTTCGGCGCGTAGCTCAGGCCTTCGGCGGGCTGGTCGCGGGCGACGAGGCTGCCGTCGGCGAGACCGTCCATGGTGGACACGAGCAGCTTCGCCCCGGACTCCGCGAGCCGCCCGAGCAGGGCCCCGGCGGTGTCGGTGGCCCCGATCGCCTCGGTGACGACACCGAAGACCGGGCCCGCGTCGAGCTCCTTGACGATCCGGAAGGTGGAGGCGCCGGTGATCTCGTCGCCGGCGCGGATCGCGGCCTGCACCGGCGCCGCGCCCCGCCACGCGGGCAGCAGCGAGAAGTGCAGGTTCACCCACCCGAGGCGCGGAATGTCGAGCGCGGCCTGCGGCAGCAACGCCCCGTAGGCGACGACCGGGCAGGCGTCCGGCGCGAGCTCGGTGAGCCGCGCGAGGAAGGCGGGGTCGCTCGCGCGGGCGGGCGTCAGGACCTCGATGCCGTGCTCGTCGGCGAGCGCGCCGACGGGCGACCGCACGACCCGCCGCCCGCGCCCGGCCTGGGCATCGGGCCGCGTGACGACGGCGACGACCTCGTGCCGCCCGGAGTCGAGCAGGGCACGCAGAGCGGGAACGGCCGGCTCGGGGGTGCCGGCGAAGACGAGCTTCATCGGCCCACCCCCGGCGGGAGCGGGGAGGGTTCACGTGGCTGGAACATCGGAGCCGAGTCTAGAAGGCCCGCTCAAGCAGGGCGCGCTCAGCTCTGGCCTGGTAGTCCACACCCTGGCCGTGATGTGGACGACCAGGCCTCGGCTGAGGCCGGGCGCCACACGCATGCCCGGCTCAGCCGGCCCGCTCGTCGAGCCGGCATCGGCTACCGGAACGAGCGTCGACTCTCGCTGCCCGGATACCCAAGGTGGCCTCCGGCGCATCACACGCACCGAAGGCCACCGTGGGGTCGCCAGAGCCTTACCAGCGCGCGGGCCACACCACCTGCGCCGCACCCTGGCCACGTCGCACCGGCTCGGCCGCGGCCAGCCAACGCCCGTCCCGAAGCCGCTCCACGCCGGTCGCCGCGCCGATCTCGGCCGGGGCCGTCGAGAAGCCCTGGCCGCGGGCCTTCAGGTCCGCCGTCTCCGGCTGGTCCAGGAATGCCTGCTCCACCTGGGCCTGCGCCGCGTTGCGCTGCGAGGCCCGCGGGGCCGCGATCGCGTCCTCCAGGGACAGTCCGCGGTCCAGGCGGCCGAGGAGCACCTGCAGCACCGTCGTGATGATCGACGCACCGCCCGGGGAGCCCGTCGCGAAGAACGGGCGGCCGTGGTCCAGCACGATCGTCGGCGCCATCGACGAGCGCGGCCGCTTGCCCGGGCCGGGCAGGTTCGGGTCCGGCACGCCCGGCGTCACCGGCGTGAACGAGAAGTCGGTCAGCTCGTTGTTGAGCAGGAACCCGCGGCCCGGCACGACGATGCCGCTGCCGCCCTCCTGCTCGATCGTCAGCGTGTAGGCGACGACGTTGCCCCACTTGTCGGCGACCGTCAGGTGCGTCGTGTTCTCCCCCTCGTACGGCGTCGGGGCGCCCGTCGTACCCGCCGCGCACGGTGTCGGGTGGCGCGGGTCGGCCGGCGCGACCGGGCTCGTCGCGGCCTTGTCCTTCGAGATCAGGCAGGCCCGCGTGTCGGCGAATCGCTGCGAGAGCAGCTCACGCGAAGGGACGTCGTTCACGGCCGGGTCGCCGATCCAGCGGTTGCGGTCGGCGAAGGCGAACCGCGTCGACTCCAGGAAGTACTGCAGGTAGTCGGCCTTGCTCGCGTGCTTCAGGTCGAAGTTCTCGAGGATGTTGAGCGCCTCGCCGACCGTCAGCCCGCCCGAGGACGGCGCCGGCATGCCGTAGACGTCGAGACCTTCGTAGCGCGCGTGGGTCGGGTCGCGCTCGATGGCGCGGTAGGCGGCGAGGTCCGCCGTGCTGAGCTTGCCGGGCCGGACGTTCAACGTCGACGCCGGGTCCTTCGGCGGCTGCTGGACGGTCTTCGCGATGTCCGCGCCGATCGGGCCCTGGTACAGCGCGTCGACGCCGCGCCGCTCGAGCTGCGCGTACGTGTCGGCGAGGTCGGGGTTCTTGAAGACGGTCCCGGGCGCGGGCGGCGCGCCGTCCGGCAGGTACAGCGACCGCGTCGAGGGGAACGCGGCGAACCGCGCGGCGTTGTTCGCGACCTGCGTCTGGAACGTCGAGTCGACGACGAACCCCTTGCGCGCCAGGTTCTCCGCGGGCTTCAGGGACTTCTCGAGCGAGCGCGTCCCCCACTTGCGAAGCGCCTCGGACCACGTCGCGGGCGTGCCGGGCACGCCGACGCTGAGCCCGCTCGTGACGGCGTCGGCGAACGGCAGCGGCTGGCCGTTTTCGACGAACAGGTTCGCGTCGGCGGTCTTCGGCGCCGTCTCGCGGCCGTCGAGCGTGTGGACCTGGTGGGTCTTCGCGTCGTAGTAGACGAAGAACCCGCCACCGCCGACGCCGGCGGAGAACGGGTCCGTGACACCGAGCGCGGCGGCGACCGCGACGGCCGCGTCGACGGCGTTCCCGCCGTCGCGCAGGACCTGGGTGCCGATCGCGGTCGCGTCGGCGTCGATGCTGGCCACGGCGCCCCCGTACCCGACCGCGACCGGGGACTTCGGGGTCGGCGTGGCGGCGGAGGCGGGTCCGGCCGCGACGGTGGTGGCGAGCGCGGCGGTGGCGGCGATGACGAGGACTCTGCGGCATCTGTGCGCGGGCATGCGGGCGAGTCTGCCCCTCGGATCAAGCGCCTTCAACCCGCCAACGGGCGACGCACCCCGTTCGTCAAGATTTTACGAGTTTCCCCAGACTTCGAAATTGCCTCACCTGGAGGAGTGACACTGCCCACGCCAACGCCACAGAATCGTCCGGCGCGGCCCTGCACAGCCGCGCACAGCGAGGGCAACCGAAAGGACAACTGAAGATGACCGCACCACGGAGGTGGCGCCGCCTGCTCGGCGCCGCTGTGGCCGTCTCGACCTCCCTGCTGGTCGTGACCGCCGCCGGCGCCGAAGCGGCGCCGGGCCTGCCGGACCAGGACGCGTCGAACAACCACGAAATGGGCGCGGCGATCCGCGCCCACGACGGCGTGGCCCCGGCGGGGCTCGCGCCGGCGTCGGTGGACTCGAGCGTCCCCGGCATCGACGTCAGCTCCTACCAGGGCAACGTGAACTGGGCTTCGTACTGGAGCGCGGGCAAGAAGTTCGCCTACGTCAAGGCGACCGAAGGCACCGGCTACCAGAACGCCTACTTCAGCCAGCAGTACACCGGCTCGTACAACGTCGGCATGATCCGCGGGGCCTACCACTACGGCCGCCCGGACACCTCGGGCGGCGCGGCCCAGGCCGACTACTTCGTCGCCCATGGCGGCGGCTGGTCGAAGGACGGCAAGACGCTCCCGGGCACGCTCGACATCGAGTGGGGCCCGAACAACGCCTGCTACGGCAAGACGCCGGCCCAGATGGTGGCGTGGATCAAGGCGTTCAGCGACGAGTACCACGCGAAGACGACCCGCTGGCCGGTCATCTACACGGCGACGAGCTGGTGGAGCCAGTGCACCGGCAACACGGGTGACTTCAGCTCGACGAACCCGCTCTGGGTGGCGCGCTACGCGTCGTCGGCGGGGACGCTGCCGTACAACTGGGGCTTCTACACGTTCTGGCAGTACAGCTCCTCGCCGATCGACCAGGACTCGTTCAGCGCGGACATCACGCGCCTGAAGGTGCTCGCCACGGGCTGATCCCCGACTTCCGCGGGTTACGCGGGTGGCGCGGTCGGCGGAAGACTCGGCCGCGTCACCCACGTCGTGGAGGGAAATCCGTGCGCCTGACCGCCGCTCTGCTCCCCCTGCTCGCCGCCGTTCCGCTCTTCGCCTTCCCCGCCGTCGCCGCGGCCGCGCCCGCCTGCTTCGACCCCACCGTGCCGCTGACCGTCGAGGAGCAGCGCCTTTCGGCTTCCCTGCCGTCGGGTGGTCCCGCCGTCGGACCCGAGCTGGTCCGGCTGGCCGGGTTCGACCCGCTCGTCGCCGAGGTGAAACGCGACCTCTGCGCGGCGCGGACGCCACGACGTGCCGAGCGCGTCGTCACGCAGGCCGGTGACCGGTTGTGGCGGACGGCCGTCGACCGCGCGCAGGGCCGCCGTCCCGATCTCGGTGCCTGGGACCGGTTCGACGACCGGCCGCTGTACTGGGCGCGGTTGCAGCTCAGCAGTGCCATCCGCCGGCTGGCGTCGTTCCCTTCGCAGCGGGACGCGCTGCTGACGGCGTTCGACCGCGGCTCGCGCGGCCTCGACGACGTCCGGTTCCCGCTCGGGCCGGTGCGGCGGATCATGGTCAGCGGGTTCGACCCGTTCCAGCTCGACGGCCGCGGCCTGACCATCTCGAACCCGGCGGGGGCGTCGGCCCTGCAACTGGACGGGCGCGTCCTGGACACGCCGTCCGGGCGGGCCGTGGTGCAGGCGGTGAGCTTCCCGGTCGTGTGGGGCTACTTCGACGAAGGAATCGTCGAAGCGGCCTACGGCACGGCGTTGCGCGACCGCGCGCGGCGGCCGGACGTGATCATGACGATCAGCCAGGGCCGCCCGGGCCGGTTCGACGTCGAGCGCTGGGCGGGAGCGTGGCGCGGCGGCTTCCCGGACAACAACAACGCGTCGGTGACGGGCGGTGTCCCGCCGGCGGCGGGCTGGCCGCAGCCGGACGTCCAGTTCATCGAGACGACGTTGCCGTACCAGCGGATGCTCGAGGTGCCCGGCGCGTACCCGGTCACCTTCAACCAGGCGTTCTGCGTGTGGCCCGGCGAACCGGGCGCGGGGACGCCGGTGTGCCGGTCCGACGCGCCGTCGCCGGGCGAGAGCGCGCAATCCGGCGGTGGCGGGAACTACCTGTCGAACGAATCGATGTACCGCAGCAATCGCGTCCGCCTCGGGCTCGGGCTGACGTCGGTCGCGGGCGGGCACCTGCACACGCCGGTACTGGGCCAGCCCGCCGACCCGGCGGCGTTGACGGACGCGGCGTTCGAGGGGCGCCGCCAGGCGATCGCGGCCCAGGTGATCGACCTGACGACCGCCGCGGCCGGGGGACCGGCAGCCGGAATCGCGCCGCGGGCACCGGAATCGCCGCGTGCGGCGCTGGAATCCTTGCCCGGCACGGTGTTGGGCGGCTGATTCGGGTGGAATCGCCCGCGCGCCAGCTGGTTTCCGCGCGCGGGCGAGGACGCTAGATGAGGTCCAGCGGATCCAGCTGGACGCGGATCGGTTCCGTGGCCTTCTTCGCGTCCCGACGTGCCGCCGCCGCGTGGATTTCGGCGGCCAGGGCCTTGCCCTCGCCGCGGGAAACGCGGACCAGCGCCCGCTCGCGGTCCGCATTGCCCTCGTCGTCGATCTCGCCGAGGGGCACCGGGCCCAGGACTTCGCCCGACGGCGGTAACGGCAGGTCCGCGAGGAAGCCCGCCACCGCGTCCGGGGTGCCCTCCACGCTGGCCATCCGCATCGCCGGGGGGAAACCCAGCTCGCGGCGTTCCCCCAGCTCCTGGCCCGCGTGCCACGCCGGGTCCCAGCGGACCAGCGCCTGGACCACCGCCAGGCCCGCCTCCGCCCCGACGATGACCCGCCCACCCGACGACGACGGGCGCACCAACGCGGCCGCCGCCATCCAGCGGCGCAACGTCTCCTCCGCCGCGCGCAGGTCCTGGCGGCCCAGCAATGCCCAGCCGTCCAGCAGGAGCGCCGCACCGTAGCCGCCTTCGGCCACCGGCTCGGCTCCCGGCGTGCAGACCACCAGCGCCGGCTTTCCGGGGACCGACGCCAGGACCTCCGCCGCTCCCGACGTGCGGACCGGGATGCCCGGGAACGCGCGGCCCAGCTCCTCCGCCGTCCGCTTCGCGCCGACGATCACCGCGCGCAGGCGGACCGAGCCGCACGCCGTGCAGCGGAACGCCGTCTCCGGGACGCCGCACCAGCGGCACGCCGGCGGCTTCGGGCGGCCGTCCACCGAGCCGCCCGGCAGCGACAGGGGTCCCGCGCAGCGGCGGCAGTGCGCGGGCGTGCGGCAGTTCCCGCACGCCAGGCCCGGGACGTAGCCGCGGCGGGGCACCTGGATCAGGGCGGGGAAGCCCGCCGCGAACGCTTGGCGGGCCGCTTCGAACGCCACCGCCGGCAGCCGGGCGACACGGGCGGCTTCGTCGCGGGCGACGTCGAAGTCCTCGCCGACCGGGGTCACGCGGGGTGCCGAGGAACGCAGGGTCGCGCGGTCGGCCAGGACCGGTGCCGCCCAGCCGGACTCGACCAGCAGCTGGGCCTCGGCCGTCCGCGCGAAGCCGCCGACCAGCAGGGACGCCTTCGCCGCGTGCGCGCGGTCCATCAGCACGTCCCGGACGTGCGGGTACGGCGCGTGCTGGTCGAGGTGCAGGTCGTCGCCGTCGTCCCAGACGACGAACAGGCCCGGTTCGTGCACCGGCGCGAACATCGCCGCCCGCGTGCCGACCACCACCCGCACCGCGCCGCGCAGCACCGCCAGCCAGCGCCGGTAGCGCTCGGCCGGGCCGAGCCCCGCGATCAGCGCCACGACGGCGTCCTCCCCCACCACCGCCGCGCACGCCTCGTGCACCCGCGTCAGGTCGCGGTGGTCGGGCACCACCAGCACCGCGCCGCGGCCCGCGGCGGCCGCGGAACCGGCGGCTTCGGCGAGCCGGCGCGGCCAGTCCTCGCCCGGGAGGGCCTGCCAGACGGCGTTCGCGGGCTTCCCCTCGGCGAGGGCCTCCAGGAACGCCGGGCCACGCTGGTAGCGCGCCCACGCCGCGGTGTCGGGCGCGTCCGGGAGCGCGGCCGGCGCCGAGGCGGGCTCGCCCTCGGCTTTCGCGTGCCGGGGCGGGATCGCGAGGCGCAGGACGTCGGACAGCGTGCCGCCGTAGCGGTCGGCGACCGCCCGGCAGACCGCGTGCAACGACGGCGGCAGCACCGGCTCGGCCGAGGTCACGCGGTCCAGGAACGCCAGCTTCCGGTCGTAGTCGCTGGTTTCGCCGCGCTCGATCAGGTAGCCGTCGACGAGCTGCCCGGCGAACCGGACGCGGACGCGGCAGCCCGGCACGGCGGTCTCGTGCAGCTTTTCCGGCACGAGGTAGTCGAACGTGCGGTCCAGGTGGGCCAGGGGGATGTCGACGACGATCCGCGCGACCGGCCGTTCGGGCGCGGGCTGCTGCGCCCCTTTGGCGCTGCGCGAAGGCTTCTTCCGGGCACGCGACGGCGCCGCCTTCGGCGAAGGCGGCTTCTCCGGAAGCTCCCAGAGAGCGGCGGGCTCGGGACTACTCACGCCGTGATCTCTACCAGACCCCACCGACACCCCGGACACGAGGAAGGCCACCCCGCGGCGTCCGCGGGGTGGCCTTCACCGGATCGTGCGTCAGGCGCCGGCCGCGGCCTTCAGGGCCTCGGCGCGGGCCGTGCTCTCCCAGGGGAGGTCCAGCTCGGGCCGGCCGAAGTGGCCGTACGCCGCGGTCGGGGCGTAGATCGGGCGCAGCAGGTCGAGGTCGCGGATGATCGCGGCGGGCCGCAGGTCGAAGACCTCGGTGATGGCCTGCTGGATCTTCGACGGGTCGACCGTCTCGGTCCCGAACGTCTCGACGAACAGGCCGACCGGGGCCGCCTTGCCGATCGCGTACGCGACCTGCACCTCGGTCCGCTGGGCCAGGCCCGCGGCGACGACGTTCTTGGCGACCCAGCGCATGGCGTACGCGGCGGAGCGGTCGACCTTGGACGGGTCCTTGCCGGAGAACGCGCCGCCACCGTGGCGGGCCATGCCGCCGTAGGTGTCGACGATGATCTTGCGGCCGGTCAGGCCGGCGTCGCCCATCGGGCCGCCGATGACGAAGCGGCCGGTCGGGTTGACCAGCAGCCGCGCGGTGGAGGTGTCGATGCCCAGTGCCTCGATCTCCGGGCCGACGACGTGCTCCTTGACGTCGACGCTGAGCATCCGGTCCAGGTCGATGCCGTCGGCGTGCTGCGAGGAGACGACCACGGTGTCGAGGCGGACCGGCTGGTCGCCGGCGTACTCGATGGTGACCTGGGTCTTGCCGTCCGGGCGCAGGTACGGCAGTACGCCGTCCTTGCGGACCGCGGTCAGCCGCTTCGACAGCCGGTGGGCCAGCGCGATCGGCAGCGGCATCAGCTCGGGGGTGTCCGAGCAGGCGTAGCCGAACATCAGGCCCTGGTCGCCGGCGCCCTGGCGGTTGATCTCGTCTTCGTCGGACTCGACGCGCGACTCGTACGCGGTGTCGACGCCCTGCGCGATGTCGGGCGACTGCGACCCGATCGCGACGTTGACGCCGCACGAGTTGCCGTCGAAGCCCTTGGCCGAAGAGTCGTACCCGATCTTCAGGATGACGTCGCGGACGATGGTCGGGATGTCGGCGTACGCCTCGGTGGTCACCTCGCCGGCCACGTGCACCTGGCCGGTGGTGATCAGCGTTTCGACGGCGACGCGGCTGCGCGGGTCCTTCGACAGCAGGCCGTCGAGGATCGAGTCGCTGATGGCGTCGCAAATCTTGTCGGGGTGCCCTTCGGTCACCGACTCCGAGGTGAACAATCTGCTGCTAGACGCGGTCACGGTGGCCGTCACTTCCTCACCTTGTCGTCGGATGCCCCGAAAGTTAGGCACCCCTTACCTGTGCAAGCGTACTGACTATCGCTCGGGGGACGGTCAACGCTTCATGAAGCTCACAACAGCGTCCCACAGGGTGGACGCCAGTTCAGCCTTCGCGCCGAGAGGTATGGGGATTTCCGTGCCGTCCGAGCCGAGCAGCCAGCCCGAATTGTCTTCCGTGCCGAACGCCTTCCCGTCGCCGACGGCGTTGACCACCAGCAGGTCCGCGCCTTTGCGCTTGAGCTTCACGCGGGCGTGGTCGAGGACGTCGCCGTGCTCGTCCCCGGTTTCCGCCGCGAATCCGACGACGACCTGACCGGGACGCCGGTTTCGCACCAATTCCGCGAGGATGTCGGCATTGCGGTCGAGCGTGATGACCGGGTCGGGCTGGTCGTCGGATTTCTTGATCTTGTGGTCGGCCCGGTTCGCCGGCCGGAAGTCGGCGACGGCCGCGGCCATCACGACGACGTCCGCCGACTGGGACGCGGCGTGCACGGCCTGACGCAGCTCCTCCGCCGTCGAGACGTGCTCCACGACGGCACCCGCCGGGTCCGGCAGCGCGACGGTGTGCGCGGTGACCAGGGTGACCTCGGCGCCGCGCTGGGCGGCGACGCGGGCGAGCGCGTAGCCCTGCTTGCCGGACGAGCGGTTGCCCAGGTAGCGGACCGGGTCGAGGGGCTCGCGGGTGCCGCCCGCGGACACGACCACGCGGACGCCTTCGAGGTCGCGCGGGAGGGCGTCCGGCCGGGCCAGCAGGAGCCGGGCCAGGTCGACGATCTCGGCGGGGTTCGCGAGGCGGCCCTTGCCGGTGTCGGCACCGGTCAACCTGCCGGCATCGGGCTCGGTGACGATCGCGCCGCGCGACCGCAGCAGGGCCACGTTGTCGCGGGTCGCGGGGTGCTCCCACATCTCCGTGTGCATCGCCGGGAAGAAGGCGACCGGGCACCGGGCGGTGAGCAGGGTGTTCGTCAGCAGGTCGTCCGCGAGGCCGTGGGCGGCCTTGGCGAGGAGGTTCGCGGTCGCCGGGACGACCAGGACCAGGTCGGCTTCCTTGCCGACGCGGACGTGCTGGACTTCCGGCACCTCGGTGAACACGCCCGTGTGCACCGGGTGCCCGGAGAGGGCTTCGAAGGTCGCCGCGCCGACGAAGTTCAGCGCGGCTTCGGTGGGGACCACGCGCACGTCGTGACCGGACTCGGTCAGTCCGCGCAGGACCTCACAGGCCTTGTAGGCGGCGATGCCGCCGCCCACGCCCAGGACGACCTTGGGCTTACTCACCCTCGGTGTGCTCGAGCAGGCCGCCGTGGATCTCGCGCAGCGCGATCGAGAGCGGCTTCTCGCGCGGGCCCGGCTCGACGAGCGGGCCGACGTACTCGAGCAGGCCCTCGCCCAGCTGGGCGTAGTAGTCGTTGATCTGGCGCGCACGCTTCGCCGAGTAGATCACCAGCGCGTACTTCGAGCTGACCTTCTCGAGCAGGTCGTCGATCGGCGGGTTGGTGATGCCCTCGAGCTCTTCGTGCAGGGACGAAACCTGGGTGGTCACTCGTGGTGCTCCGAATCTTCGGCAGACTGATCAGTAATCAAGTTTAGCAAGTGCTCAGCGGCCTCTCGCACGTCGGCGTTGACGAGGCGGTGGTCGAACTCCCCCGCCGCCGCCAGCTCGCGCTCCGCCTCGGCCAGCCGGGCCTGGACCGCGGCCTCGCTTTCGGTGCCGCGGCCGGTGAGCCGGCCGACCAGCTCGTCCCACGACGGCGGCATGAGCATCACCAGCCGGGCCTCGGGCATGGCCGCGCGGACCTGGCGCGCGCCCTGGAGCTCGATCTCCAGGACGGCCGGGCGCCCGTCGGCGAGGGCCTTCTCGACCGGCTCGCGGGGGGTGCCGTAGCGGTTGCCGGCGAACTCGGCCCACTCCAGCAGCCTGCCCTCGGCGATCATCGCGTCGAACTCGGCGCGGTCGACGAAGTGGTAGTGCGCGCCGTCGACCTCACCGGGCCGCGGGGCGCGCGTGGTGACCGAAACGCTGAACCAGACGTCGGGCTCCAGCTTCCGCAGCTCGCCCACCACGCTCGACTTCCCGACTCCCGAGGGCCCTGATACGACGGTGAGCCGGTGCCGGGAGGTGTCCCCCGCCACCGGCTCACTGCCGCGGTCGGCGCCCCGGTTCACCGGGTAGTCACGACCGGCGCCGTTCACTCGCCGCTGAACTCGGCCAGCAGCGCCTTGCGCTGCCGGTCGCCGAGGCCGCGAAGGCGACGGCTGGGGGCGATCTCCAGTCGTTCCATGGTCTGCTGCGCGCGGACCTTGCCGACGCCCGGGAGGGCCTCGAGCAGAGCCGAAACCTTCATCTTGCCGAGGACTTCGTTCTCCTCGGCCTGCTTCAGCACGTCGACCAGAGTGGTACCGCCCCGCTTCAGCCGCTCCTTCAGCTCAGCACGGATGCGGCGAGCGGCGGCGGCCTTCTCCAGCGCCGCAGCGCGCTGTTCCTCTGTCAGCTGGGGAAGTGCCACGTTTTCCTCCGGTAGTTCTCAAATCTGGGTGGGTGACGCGACGGTACCCACCCGTGAGCACCGGCCACAATGCGGGGGTGCCTGGTGGGACCCCGTTCCGGGCCCTGCTATTGGTCGTTTTCCTGCGGGTCGGCCAGCACTTCGGCGACTCGTTCGACCGCTTGGCGCAAAGCCGCTTGCTCCGGACCGTGCTTCAGGATGTCGCGGGAGGACGCCGGAAGCACTCCGGGCAGCCCATCGCCGAACAGGGCCCGCAAATCGGCCGCAGTGGCTCCCTGGGCGCCGAAACCCGGGGCCAGCACCGGACCGTTCAGCCGCGCGAGGTCGAGCTCCCCCGGCGCAATGGTGGCCCCGACCACGACCCCCACATCGCCGAGCGGCCCCACATGAGCGTTGAGCGCCGCCGCGGAGTCGACGATCGCCTGGGCGACCGTCCGCCCGTCGGGCAGTTTCGCGTTCTGCACGGCGGCCGCTTCGGGGTTGGAAGTCCGCGCGAGCACGAAGATGCCGCGCCCCGCCGAGACGGCCGTGGCGGCGCACTGCTCCACCGAGCCGAACCCGAGATAGGGCGAAACGGTGATCGCGTCGGCGGCGATCGCCGCACCGTCGGCCACGTAGGCGGCCGTGTACGCGGCCATCGTGGAGCCGATGTCGCCGCGCTTGACGTCCAGCAGCACCAGCGAGCCCGCTTCGCGCGCCGTTTCGACGACCCGTTCGAGCACGCGGACACCGGCCGCTCCGAAACTTTCGAAGAACGCCGACTGCGGCTTCACGATCGCCGCGCGCGCCGCCAGGACCTCCGTGGCGGACAGCGCGAACCGTTCCAGGCCCGAGGCGTCCACCGGGAGCCCCCAGGCCTCGATGAGGCCCGGGTGGGGGTCGATCCCGGCGCACAGGGGGCCGCGGGACGCGACGGCCTTCGCCAGCCGCGCCCCGAACCGCTCCCCGGTCACGACTGCGCCTTCAGCGCCGCCTGGAGCTCCTGCAGCGACCGGACGCCGATGTCGCCCCGGATCAGCGCTTCGATGCCGTGCACGGCCGCCGCGGCGCCCTGCACAGTCGTCACGCACGGGATGTCGCGCGACACCGCGGCGGTGCGGATTTCGTAGCCGTCGATGCGCGGACCGCTGTTGCCGTAGGGGGTGTTGATCACCATGTCGACGTCGCCGGCGAGGATCACGTCCACGATGTTCGGCTCGGCTTCGGTGGAGCCTTCGTAGTGCTTGCGCACCACCGTGCACGCGACCCCGTTGCGCCGCAGCACTTCCGCGGTGCCGGACGTGGCGAGGATCTCGAACCCGAGGTCCGCCAGCCGCTTCACCGGGAACACCAGCGAGCGCTTGTCGCGGTTGGCCACCGAGACGAACACGCGCCCGGACGTCGGCAGCGAGCCGTACGCGCCGCTCTGGGACTTCGCGAACGCCTTGCCGAAGGAGACGTCGACGCCCATCACCTCGCCGGTGGACTTCATCTCCGGGCCCAGCAGCGAATCCACGCCGTGGCCTTCCGGGGTGCGGAAGCGGTGGAAGGGCAGCACGGCTTCCTTGACCGCGACCGGCGAGTCGGCCGGCATCTTGCCGCCGTCGCCCTCCGCGGGGAGCACCCCGGAGGTGCGCAGGTCCTTGATCGTCGAGCCGGTCATGATCAGCGCGGCGGCCTTGGCCAGCGGCACCGCCGTGGCCTTGGACACGAACGGCACCGTGCGCGACGCGCGCGGGTTGGCCTCCAGGACGTACAGGACGTCGTCCTTGAGCGCGTACTGGACGTTCAGGAGCCCGCGCACGCCCACGCCGCGGGCGATCGCCTCGGTGGAGCGGCGGACCGCGTCGAGGTCGGTGTGCCCGAGCGTGATCGGCGGCAGCGCGCACGACGAGTCGCCGGAGTGGATCCCGGCCTCTTCGATGTGTTCCATGACACCGCCGAGGTAGAGCTCCTCGCCGTCGAACAGCGCGTCGACGTCGATCTCGATGGCGTCGTCGAGGAAGCGGTCCACCAGCACCGGGTGCTCCGGCGTGACCTCGGTCGCGCGGCGGATGTAGCCGGCCAGGGTCTCCTCGTCGTAGACGATCTCCATGCCGCGCCCGCCGAGGACGTAGGACGGCCGGACGAGCACCGGGTAGCCGATCTCGTCGGCGATCCGCTTGGCGCCCTCGAACGACGTCGCCGTGCCGTAGCGCGGCGCGGGCAGCCCGGCTTCGGTGAGGACCTCGCCGAACGCGCCGCGGTCCTCGGCCAGGTGGATGGCCTCCGGCGGCGTGCCGACGACCGGGACCCCGGCGTCGGCCAGCCGCTTGGCCAGGCCCAGCGGGGTCTGGCCGCCGAGCTGGACGATCACGCCGGCGACCGTGCCGGACGCCTGCTCGGCGTGGACGACCTCGAGGACGTCCTCGAAGGACAGCGGCTCGAAGTACAGCCGGTCGGACGTGTCGTAGTCGGTGGACACGGTTTCCGGGTTGCAGTTGACCATGACGGCCTCGAACCCGGCCTCCCGCAACGCGATCGCCGCGTGCACGCAGGAGTAGTCGAACTCGATGCCCTGGCCGATCCGGTTCGGGCCGGAGCCGAGGATGAGCACCTTCGGCTTGTCCGACTGGACGGCCACTTCGGACTGCGCGTCGGGGTCGGACTCGTAGGCCGAGTAGTGGTACGGCGTCTTGGCCGCGAACTCGGCCGCGCAGGTGTCGACGGTCTTGAACACCGGCCGCACGCCGAGGCGGTGGCGCAGCGCGCGGACGCCGTCCTCGCCCGCCAGTTCCGGCCGCAGCGCGGCGATCTGGCGGTCCGAGAGGCCGGTGCGCTTGGCGCGGCGCAGGAGGTCTTCGTTCAGCACCGGCGCGTCGCGGACTTCGGCACCGACCTCGCCGATGAGGGCGATCTGGTCGATGAACCACGGGTCGATGCCGCTCGCCTCGTGGACCTGCTCGACGGTGGCGCCGAGCCGCAGGGCACGCTCCACTTCGTACAGCCGGCCCTCGTGCGGCGTGCGCAGCGAGTCCAAAGTGGACTCGACGGTCGCGCCCTCGGGGTCGGGCAGCGTCCAGAACCCGGTCGCCTTGGTCTCGATCGACCGCATCACCTTGCCGAGCGCCTCGGGGAAGCTGCGGCCGAACGACATCGCCTCGCCGACGCTCTTCATCGTCGTGGTGAGCGTCGGGTCCGCCCCCGGGAACTTCTCGAAGGCGAACCGCGGCATCTTCACGACGACGTAGTCCAGCGCGGGCTCGAACGACGCCGGCGTCTCGCCGGTGATGTCGTTCCGGATCTCGTCGAGGGTGTAGCCGATCGCGAGCTTCGCGGCGATCTTGGCGATCGGGAAGCCGGTCGCCTTGGAAGCGAGCGCGGAAGACCGCGACACCCGCGGGTTCATCTCGATGACGACCATCCGGCCGTCGGCCGGGTTGATCGCGAACTGGATGTTGCAGCCGCCGGTGTCGACGCCGACCTCGCGCAGCACGGCGATGCCGACGTCGCGCATCACCTGGTACTCGCGGTCGGTGAGGGTCATCGTCGGCGCGACGGTGACGGAGTCGCCGGTGTGCACGCCCATCGCGTCGACGTTCTCGATCGAGCAGACGACCACGACGTTGTCGTGCTTGTCGCGCATCAGCTCGAGCTCGTACTCCTTCCAGCCGAGCACGCTCTCCTCGATGAGCACCTCGGTGACCGGGGACTCGGTGAGCCCGGTGGACGCGAGCCGCTCGAGGTCCTCCGGCGTGTGCGCCATGCCGGAGCCGAGCCCGCCCATGGTGAACGACGGCCGGATGACGACCGGCAGCCCCAGTTCCTTGACGGTGTCGCGGACCTCCGCCATGTCGTGGCAGACGCGCGAGCGCGGGACCTCGGCGCCGATGGTGCGCACGATGTCCTTGAACTTCTGCCGGTCCTCACCGCGCTGGATGGCGTCGATGTCGGCGCCGATCAGCTCGACGCCGTACTTGTCGAGCACGCCACGCTCGTGCAGCGCGACGGCGCAGTTGAGCGCGGTCTGCCCGCCGAGGGTCGCCAGGATCGCGTCCGGGCGCTCTTCGGCGATGACCTTCTCGACGAAGTCCGGCGTCACCGGCTCGATGTAGGTGGCGTCGGCGAACTCGGGGTCGGTCATGATGGTGGCCGGGTTGGAGTTCACCAGGGAGACGCGCAGGCCTTCGCTGCGCAGCACCCGGCAGGCCTGGGTACCGGAGTAGTCGAACTCCGCGGCCTGCCCGATCACGATCGGCCCGGAGCCGATCACCAGCACGTGCTGGATGTCCGTCCTCTTCGGCATCAGGCCTTCTTCTCCATGAGCGAAACGAAATCGTCGAACAGGGGGGCCGCGTCGTGCGGGCCGGCCGCGGCTTCGGGGTGGTACTGGACCGAGAACGCCGGGACGTCGAACGCCCGCAGGCCCTCGACCGCGCCGTCGTTGGCGCAGTAGTGGCTGACCTGAGCCGCGCCGAACGGCGACTCGAAGCGCTGCCCGGGCTCGCCTTCGAGGGCGAAGCCGTGGTTCTGCGCGGTGATCGCCACCGACTTCGTGGCGACGTCGATCACCGGGATGTTGATGCCGCGGTGGCCGTAGCGCATCTTGTACGTCCCGAGGCCGAGCGCGCGGCCGAGGACCTGGTTGCCGAAGCAGATGCCGAACAGCGGGATCTCGCGGCCCAGGACCTGCTTGGTCAGCTCGGTGGCGTGCGTCGTGGTGGCCGGGTCGCCCGGGCCGTTGGAGAGGAACACGCCGTGCGGCTCGACGGCCAGGAGGTCGTCCAGCGTCGAGGTCGAGGGCAGCACGTGCACCTCGATGCCGCGCTTGACCATCTGGCGCGGGGTGTTGGACTTGATGCCCAGGTCCAGCGCGACGACCCGGAAGCGCGTCTCGCCTTCGGCCGGGACGACGTACGGCTGGGGCGTGCTGACCTGGCCGGCCAGGTCGGCGCCCTCCATCTTCGGGCTCGCCAGGACGTCGGCGACCATCTCGTCGACCGTGCCCAGCGCGTCGCCGGAGAAGACCCCGGCGCGCATGGCGCCGAGCTCGCGCAGGTGGCGGGTCAGCGACCGGGTGTCGACCTCGGCGATGCCGACGACGCCCTGGTTCACCAGCTCCTCGTCCAGCGTGCGCTTCGAGCGCCAGTTGGACGGCGTGCGCGCGGGGTCGCGCACCACGTAGCCGTTGACCCAGATCTTCGAGGACTCGTCGTCTTCGTCGTTCCAGCCGGTGTTGCCGATCTGCGGCGCGGTCTGCACCACGATCTGGCCGTGGTAGGACGGGTCGGTCAGCGTCTCCTGGTAGCCGGTCATGCCGGTGCAGAACACCGCCTCGCCGAGGGTTCGCCCCTGCGCGCCGTAGGCAGCGCCGCGGAACACCCGGCCGTCTTCGAGCACCAGTGCGGCCTGAGCGCGCGCGTTCACTGGGCACCTCCCTTGATCTTGAGCTGTTCGATCCACTGTGGATAGTCATCGAGGTCGTCGCCGCGGAAGCCGGTGTCGACCTCGGTTTCGCCGGCCCGCCAGGTGACGACGAGCAGGGCGTCGGTGCCCATCACCTTCCCGGCGATCTTCGAGTCGCGGCGGACGCCGGTGATCGCTTCGCGGGGGATCCAGAAGTCGGGCGCTCCCCCGCGTTCGACGGCGATACCCGCGCCGTGCAGGCGCCAAACCGCGCCGGTGCGCAGCCCCGCGCCGCGGGTGACGACCCGGTTCTGCCACTCCCCCGCGAACGTCGTGGCGACGTACACGCCGGTGGACTCCAGGAGGACGGCACCCGGTTCCGCGGGGATCCCGGGGAACGGCGGGACCTGCACGCTCTGCGAGCGCGCCTTGCGCCGCCAGCCCACGTACATGCCCCACAGGCAGAGCAGGAAGAAGGCGGCGATCGCCAGCACCAGCCAGAGGCGTTCCATCAGCCGACCTTCCCGTCCCGGGCGGTGACCCGCCCGCGCAGCAGGGTCGCGGTCACCACACCGGGGAGCCGCATTCCCTCGTACGGGGTGTTGGCCGCGATGCTGGCCAGTTCGGCGCCCCGGACGGTCCATTCGGCGTCCGGGTCGACGAGCGTGAGGTTCGCCGGCTCGCCGACCGCGATCGGCCGGCCGTGGCTCGTGAGGTTGCCGATCTCCGCCGGGCGCTCGCTCATGACGCGGGCGACGCCGCGCCAGTCGAGCAGGCCGGTGCGGACCATGGTCTCGGTGACGATGGACAGCGCCGTCTGGAGCCCGAGCATGCCCGGCCGGGCCGCGCTCCACTCGGTGTCCTTGTCCTGCACCGCGTGCGGCGCGTGGTCCGTGGCGACGCAGTCGATGACACCCTCGGCGAGCGCGCTCCGCAGCTTCTCGGCGTCGGACTCGGTGCGCAGGGGCGGGTTCACCTTGTTGACCGGGTCGTAGGTGGCGAGGCGCTCGTCGGTGAGCAGCAAGTGGTGCGGGGTGACCTCGGCCGACACCTTCGTGCCGCGGTCCTTCGCCCAGGCGAGCACATCGGCCGTGCCCGAGGTCGAGACGTGGCAGACGTGCAGCCGCGCGTTCGCGTGCAGCGCCAGCAGGCAGTCGCGCGCCACGATCGACTCTTCCGCGGCCGCGGGCCAGCCGGTGTAGCCGAGGCGAGCCGCGCGCTCGCCCTCGTGGGCCTGGGCGCCGACGGTCAGCCGCGGCTCCTCGGCGTGCTGCGCGATGACGACGTCCAGCGCGGTCGAGTACTCCAGCGCGCGGCGCATCAGCAGCGGGTCGGCGACGCAGAGGCCGTCGTCGGAGAAGACCGTGACCCGGGCCTGCGCCTTGGCCATCGTGCCCAGTTCGGCGAGCTTTTCGCCCTTGAGCCCGACGGTGACCGCGCCGACCGGGTGGACGTCGACCAGGCCGGCCTCCTGCCCGCGCCGCCACACGTGGTCGACGACCACGGCGTTGTCGGCGACCGGGTCGGTGTTGGCCATGGCGAACACGGCGGTGTAGCCGCCGAGCGCCGCCGCGGCCGAGCCGGTGTCGATCGTCTCGGTGTCTTCGCGGCCCGGTTCGCGCAGGTGGGTGTGCAGGTCGACGAAGCCGGGCAGCAGGACCTGGCCGTTCGCTTCGAGGACTTCGGCATCTTCGGGGACCTGGACGGCGCCGATCGCGGTGATCACGCCGTCCTCGATCAGGACGTCGACCGGGTCGCCCTCGCCGTACGGGCGTGCCCCCTTGATCACGGTGCTCAAGCGCGCACCTCGCTGACGCTCGGCGCCTGCTGAGCACAAAGCGCTGTGTTGAATGGTTCGCTCGCAAGCTCGCTCACGCGGCGGCTCCTTCACTGGCCAGGAGGTGGTAGAGGACCGCCATGCGCACGTGGACGCCGTTGCGGACCTGTTCGGTGATGGCCGAGGCCGGGGAGTCGGCGACCGCGCTCGCGATCTCCATCCCGCGCAGCATCGGGCCGGGGTGCAGGACGACCGCGTGCTCCGGCAGCAGCTTCTGCCGCTTTTCCGAGAGTCCGTAGGCGATCGAGTACTCCCGCGCGGAAGGGAAGAAACCTCCGTGCATCCGCTCGGCCTGCACACGCAGCATCATCACCGCGTCGACCGCGGGCAGTTCGGCGTCGAGGTCGTGCGAGACGGTGACCGGCAGGCTCTCGACGCCATAGGGCAGCAGCGTCGGCGGCGCGACCAGGACCACTTCGGCGCCGAGGGCGGCGAGCAGGTGGATGTTCGAGCGGGCCACCCGGCTGTGCAGGACGTCCCCGACGATCGCGATCCGGCGGTCCTTGAGCGAGCCCAGGCGTTCCCGCAGCGTGGCCGCGTCGAGCAGCGCCTGCGTCGGGTGCTCGTGGGTGCCGTCGCCGGCGTTGACCACCGAGGTGCCGGGCTCGGCCAGCCACTCCGAGAGCCGCTGGGCGGCGCCGCTGGCGGGGTGCCGGACGATCACGCAGTCGGCGCCCGCGGCGGCCAGCGTCAAGGCGGTGTCCCGCAGGGATTCGCCCTTGTTGACCGAGGAGCTGGACGCCGAGACGTTGATCACGTCCGCGCTCATCCACTTCCCGGCGATCTCGAACGACACCCGCGTGCGCGTCGAGTTCTCGTAGAACAGGGTGATCACCGTGCGGCCGCGCAGCGTCGGCAGCTTCTTGACCTCGCGGCCGAGCAGCGTGTGCTTGAGCTCGTCGGCGGTGTCGAGCACGGCGGTGGCCAGCGCCGGGTCGAGCCCGTCGGTGGCGAGCAGGTGCTTCACGAGTCTTCTCCAGGGGCTTCGGCCGTGCCGTTTTCCGAGGGGCGCAGCAGGACCGCGTCGCGGCCGTCGATCTCGGCAAGCAGGACGGACACGCCCTCCGAGCGGGCGGTCGGGACGTTCTTGCCCACGTAGTCGGCGCGGATCGGCAGCTCACGGTGACCCCGGTCGACCAGGACCGCCAGCTGCACGGCGCGCGGGCGGCCGTGATCACGGAGGGCATCGAGCGCGGCCCGGATCGTGCGGCCGGAGAAGAGCACGTCGTCGACCAGGATCACCACCCGGTCGTCGATGCCGTCGGCGGGCAGCTGCGTCTGTTCGAGCGCGCGCGGCGGGCGGCGGCGGAGGTCGTCCCGGTACAGGGTGACGTCGAGGGCGCCGGTCGGCGGCCGGACCCCGGAGAACTCGCCGATCTTGTCGGCCAGCCGGGCGGCCAGCGGCGTGCCGCGGCTGGGGATCCCGAGCAACACGGGCGGGGTAGTGCTCTCCGCACCGTTCGCGGTCTTTTCGATGACCTGATGGGCCATTCGGGCGATCGTGCGCGCGACATCGCCGGCCGTCAGGAGCTCGCGCTCCCCGGCCGAACCAGCCGCGCCACGCGGACGTGACGACAAACCGGACTCCTTCCCCGCCTCGCCGGACGGGTCCTTAAAGGACGTCTGTTCCCCTGCTGGTCGGGGCTTTCGCACCGACAGTAGCAGGCACTTTGCTCAGTCTTACGGGTGGTGTGGCGTGATTCGCGGCAAGCTTCTGCTTGACCTGGTGACAACAATGCGTAACCATTACTCTGAGTATTCGACTCGAAGAGTCCCCTGGACCGGTCACCCCGACCGGGAAGGGGGTGGAGAACGGAGAACGACCAGATGGGCGATTACGCCAAGGCGCTCGGGGCCAAGCTCCGCGGGATCCGCCAGCAGCAGGGCCTGTCCCTGCACGGGGTCGAGCAGAAGTCCGGTGGGCGCTGGAAGGCCGTCGTCGTCGGCTCTTACGAGCGTGGCGACCGTGCCGTCACCGTGCAGAAGCTGGCCGAGCTGGCCGACTTCTACGGCGTGCCGGTGGTCGAGCTGCTGCCCGAGGGCCGGGTCCCCTCCGGTGCGGAGCCCGCCACCAAGATCGTGATCAACCTCGAGCGCCTGCAGCAGCTGCCGGCCGAAAAGGTGGGCCCGCTGGCCCGCTACGCGGCGACGATCCAGAGCCAGCGCGGCGACTACAACGGCAAGGTGCTCTCGATCCGCACCGAGGACCTGCGGTCCCTGGCGATCATCTACGACATGACCCCGGGCGAGCTCACCGAGCAGCTCATCGACTGGGGTGTGCTCCCGCCGGAGGCACGGCCGTCCAAGGAAGACTGATCCGCGTGTGTGCTGCGCCGACGAAGTGAGCGTTCCCGGTGGGGCACCGGAGACGCTCACTGAGTTCGTCGGGGGGCTCGCAGCAGACGATTTTCAGAGCACCGCGCGCAGGCGGTCGGCGATCGTGCCGATCCGGCCGAGCACGCCGTTGACGAACCGCGGCGAGTCGTCCGTGGACAGTTCCTTCGCCAGGCCGACGGCCTCGTCGATCGCGACCGGGTCCGGCACGTCCTCGGCCCAGAGCAGCTCGTAGACCCCGACCCGCAGCACCGCGAGGTCGACCTTCGGCATCCGCTCCAGGGTCCAGCCCTGCGCGTGCTCGGCCAGCAGCTCGTCGATCTGCGTCTTCCGCCCGGTCACGCCCTCGACCAGGCTGATCGTGTAGTCCGCGATGGGGTCGACGTCCGTCGCGCCCACGCGGTCGGCCAGCAGCGTCACCGCGTCGGTGTCGCGCTGCGCGGCCTCGTACAGCATTTCCACCGCCCGGCGGCGCGCCTGCCTGCGGCTGATCGCGCCGCCGCGGTTCGGGTGGGGTTTGGAAGTCGGCATCAGCTGGAGACGCGGCCCAGGTAACGGCCGTCGCGGGTGTCGACCTTGATCTTCTCGCCGGTGGACAGGAACAGCGGGACCTGGATCTCCGCGCCCGTCTCCAGCGTCGCCGGCTTGGTGCCCCCGGTCGAGCGGTCGCCCTGCAGGCCCGGGTCGGTGTGCTGGATGACGATCTCGACCGAGGTCGGGAGCTCGACGTACAGGGGCTCGTTCTCGTGCACCGCGACCTGGACCTCGGTGTTCTCGAGCATGTAGTTGGCGTTGTCGCCGACGACCTCGGCCGGGACCGTGATCTGGTCGTAGGTGTCACCGTCCATGAAGACGAAGTCGGCGCCGTCCTTGTACAGGTAGGTCATGTTCCGGCGGTCGACCGTGGCCGTCTCGACCTTCGTGCCCGCGTTGAACGTCTTGTCGACCACCTTGCCGGTGAGCACGTGCTTGAGCGTCGTGCGCACGAAGGCACCGCCCTTGCCGGGCTTGACGTGCTGGAACGCGGTGACGGTCCACAGCTGGCCCTCGAGGTTGAGGACGAGCCCGTTCTTCAGGTCGTTGGTGGTGGCCACGAGCTTGCAGTCTCCTGTGTCGATCTACGGTTCGCGGCCGCTGTCAGACGACCACGAGGTTCTTGGTGCTCAGGGTGAGGAG
Organism: Amycolatopsis stemonae; assembly: GCF_054781455.1. Taxonomy (NCBI): domain Bacteria; kingdom Bacillati; phylum Actinomycetota; class Actinomycetes; order Pseudonocardiales; family Pseudonocardiaceae; genus Amycolatopsis; species Amycolatopsis stemonae. The sequence goes on from NZ_BAAGUJ010000003.1 coordinate 282,527, forward strand.
TTCGGGCTCCCCAGCCCGCACGACGAGCGTGTCCTCGATGCGCACGCCACCGCGCCCCGCGAGGTAGACGCCGGGCTCGACGGTGACCGCCATACCGGCGGCCAGTGTACCGACGCCCGTCGCGGCGAAGCTGGGTGCCTCGTGAATCTGCAGGCCGACGCCGTGCCCGAGGCCGTGGGCGAAGTGCTCGCCGTGGCCCGCGTCCGCGATCACCTTCCGCGCCGCGGCGTCCACATCGGACACCTCGGCGCCCGGGACGACGGCGTCGACCCCGGCCGCCTGGGCGGCGTGCACGAGGTCGTACACCTCCCGCTGCCAGTCCGCGGGCTCGCCGAGGACGAAGGTGCGGGTCATGTCGGAGTGGTAGCCGTCGACGGTCGCGCCGAAGTCCAGCTTGACGAAGTCGCCGCGCTTCAGCTCGGCGTGCGTGGGCTGGTGGTGCGGGATCGCCGAGTGCGCGCCGGCGGCGATGATGGAGGCGAAGCTGGGCTCCTGCGAGCCGTGCTCCAGCATCCGGTTCTCCAGGTCACGGGCGATTTCCAGCTCGGTCCGCCCGGGCCGCAGCCCGCCGGCGGCGAGCAGGTCGTCGAGCGCCCGGTCGGCGGCCGCGCACGCCTGGCGCAGCGCGTCGATCTCCGCCTCGTCCTTGACCTCGCGCAGCCGCTCGATCAGGCCGGGCGTGCGTTCGAGGGCGACTTCCTTTTTGAGGGCTTCGTACTCCTCGACGCTGACGTGCTGGCTCTCGAAACCGACGCGGCCGTAGGTCTTGGCGTCCTTCGCGGCCTTGGCGACGAGGGCGGCAGCGCTGGCCCGGTCGACGACCTTGTCGAGGTCGGGCACCTCGGCGGCGGACTGCGTGGTGTAGCGGCCGTCGGTGCAGAAGAGCGTCTTCCCGTCGCCTTCGACGTGCAGCAGCACGGCGGCGTTCGAGCCGGTGAACCCGGTCAGGTAGCGGATGTTCAGCAGATCGGTGACCAGCAGCGCGTCGACACCGGCTTCGGTCAGCAGCCCGCGCAGCGCCGCCCGGCGTCGTCCATGGGTTTCAGGCACCGGCACAGCCTAGTGGGCGCTGGTCAAGCAACTCGTCAGTAACCTGGCCTACACTCCGCAGGATGAGCGCTTGGGTGATCCGCGGACTGGCCATGGCGGTGCTGCACGGCGTGGCGCTGACGCTGCTGGCCAAGTACGCGGTGTACCACCCCACGGACCAGACGCTGGTGACGTCGCTGGCCCTGGCGGTCCTGGTGGGCGCGGCGGCGCTGTGGAGCGCCCTGGACGGCTGGCGGGGTCTCCCGGACCGCGGCCGCGCGTGGTTCATCGCGGCCCTGGTGACGGGCGTGGTGTCCGGAATCCTGTACGTGATCGGCCGGGCGGCGTTCGTCGACCAGACGGGCGTGTCGGAACTGGGCGGCGCCTTGACGGGCGGGGCGGCGTTCTCGGCGCTGCTGGTGCTGATCCCGGCAGGGCTCGGGTTGTTCGTCGGCGGCCGGATCGGGCGGTCTTCCGAGCCGGAGGATGAGGAGTCGCCGGAGGCGCCGCCTTCGCCCCGGCCACGGACTACTCCTTCGCCGCGGCCACGCCGGGTTGCGCCGGCCGCCGAGGAGCCTTCGCCTCGGCCGCGTCGCGGGCTTCGGCAGCGGAGCAAGGAAACTCGCGCCTAGATCGCGAGCGGGTTGCTGCGCCGCCAGGCTCAGCGAAACTCGCGCCTCGATCGCGAGCGGGTCCCTGCGCCGCCAGGCTCAGCAAAACTCGCGCCTCGATCGCGAGCGGGTCCCTGCGCCGCCAGGCTCAGCAAAACTCGCGCCTCGATCGCGACCGGGTCCCTGCGCCGCCAGGCTCAGCCGACCGGCGAGGACCCGCGCGGCCACTGCGCCCCGTTCGCGCGCGCCCCGACCCGCCCTCAGCCCACCAGTGAAGAACCTCGCCCATACGCGTCCCACTGGGCGAGCGGTACCGGGCGGGCCGTCGAGGCGTTGGCCGCCAGGACCACCGGGTCCGGGACCGCCCACAGGCGGCGGTCGTCCAGCACCAGGGCCAGTCCGCGGCCCGGGGCCTGGACCGCCTCGGCCGCCGAGGGCAGGTGCGCCGTCAGTGGCAGCTTCGCCACCTCCGGTGGGGCCTTCTCCAGCAGCTCGCCGGCCAGGGTCGTCGCCACCGCGCGCCGGTCGACCCGGATGCGCTGGCCCGCGCGGACCAGGTCCATCGTGCGCTCCGGCGACGGCATCGTCACGCCGTCGAACGTCTTCGCCAGCCGGTCCGGGTTGGCGCACGCCTGGCTGCCCAGCAGGTCCAGCCCGAACTGGCGCAGGCCCGTCGGCGCGCCGGCGCCGCCGATCGTGGTGGCGCGCACGACGTCGACCGGCACCCGGTCGCACGGCGCGGCCGACGACAGCGGCGCGTGCCCGTCCGCGCGGCGCACCAGCCCCGGCCCTTCCTTCCACGGGCCCGGGATGACGACCGGCTGGTACGGGTTCTCGGTGAAGTCCGCGGTCCAGAACGTCAGCGTGGTCCCGGTGTCGGTCTCGTGCGCGATGACGAACGCGTCGAGCGCGCCCACCCACATCAGGTCCGCGCTGAACCCCTCGACCACCGACCGGCTGCGCGGCGTCGCGGTCGACGCCACCGGCACGAACCCGCCGACGTCCAGGGCCTGCACGCCGGTCGCGAAGCTCGGGTCGTGCGACCGCAGCACGAACTGCCCGGCACCGTTCCAGGCCGCGGCGCGCCCGGTGGTGTCGGTGAACATCAGGTAGAACCAGCCGTCGAGGTACACGGCCGAGGGCTGGCCGGCGCCGTAGACGTTGTCGCGGTGCACGTCGTGCGACGGCCCGAGGATCGGCTTGCCGCCCGCCGCGCGGGTCCAGTGCACGCCGTCGGTGCTGGTCGCGAGCCCGACGGCGTTGCCGAGCGCGTGGTCGCCCGCCGCGCCGGTGTAGTAGAGGTAGTAGGTGGTGCCGACGCGCAGCACCGACGGGTCGCAGGTGTGCATGCCGTCGAACTGCCCGGGCGCGCCGGAGAACACCGCCGCCGGAATCCCGCCACCCGGTCCGGTGAACGGGCCGTCGATCGACTGGGCCTGCGCGTACAGGATGTCGTCGCCCGCCGGGCCGGCGCCGCCGTACTGGCTGCACCACCACATCCGGGTCTGCCCGCGGTCGAGCATCACCGTGGGGCCGTAGTTGTAGACGGCGTCCGCCCCGCCGGCGGCGATCACGCCGCCACTCTGCCGGGGGTCACCCGAAGCGAGCTTGACGTTGTTCGGCCGTGGTGGCGCGGCGCTCTGCCCGCCCGCGATCGCCGGCTTGTCCCCCGCGGCCTGAGGCTGGGCGTAACCCTCGGTGCACCCCGCGACCAGGAGCCCCGCCAGGACACTGGCGAGCAAGGCACGAGCGGGTCGCCGACCCCCACGACGAAACGGGTGCACGACACCGGAGTGTAGCGAGACCTAACCTGTCCGGGTGATGCCACGCCTGGTCGACGGTCCCCCACCCGAGCCTGCTACGGCGGCCCTTCGCCTGGCTGCGGGCAGGCACCTCGCCGCCGCCAAAGCTGAGCCGCCGTCAAAGCGCGGCCGCCGTCAGCGCGGCCGCCGTCAGCGCGGCCGCCGTCAGGGCGCGGGCGGCGGGCCTTCCAGGGCGACCAGTTCGACCTCGAAACCGGCGTCGTTCTCCAGGTAAGCCGCGTAGTGCGCCTCGCCGCCCGCGTGCGGGTAGCGGTCGGCGAACAGCGGGCGCCAGCCGTGGTCGGCCGACCGCGTCGCCAAGTCGTCGACCTCGGCGCGGGTTTTCACGTGCAGCGCCAGGTGGTTCAGTCCCGGGCGCGTGCGCTCGTGGTCCGGCGCGCTCAGCGCGGGCGAGGCTTCCACCACGAGGTACGTCCCGCCGAGCCGCCAGCTGACGCCCGCGGACCAGCGCTGGAACTCCGTCCAGCCGAGCTCGCCGAGCAGCCAGCCCCAGCTCCGCTCGGCCCCGGCGAGGTCCGGCGCCCACAGCTCGATGTGGTGCGCCCGCCCGTGCACCGGCGCGAGGGACACCAGCACGCGGTGCAGGTCGCCGTAGTGGACGCCGCTGCCCACGTCGAGGAAACCCAAGCGCCCGGCCACTTTGCGGCTCGCCGCGTTGTTCTCGTGCACCAGGGCCCAGATCGCCGGGAGCCCGAGCGCGTCGAGGCCGTGGTCGAGCACCGCCCGGGCCGCCTCGGTCGCCAAACCGGAGCCCGCGTGCGCGCTCGCGACGTAGTAGCCCAGCTCGGCCACCCCGCCCGGCAGTTCCGCCGACGGGCGCAGGTGCGCGACGCCGATCACCTCACCGTCGCGCTCGATCGCCCAGTGGCCCTGGCCGGCCGGGCCGCGGTAGGCCAGGCGCCGGTCGACCATCGCGCTCGCCGCGGCCGCGTCGGAGAAGTCCGCGGCGAAGTACCGGCTCATCTCCGGGTCGGAGAACACCTTCACGACCGCTTCGCGGTCGGCCTCGACCAGCTGCCGCAGTGTCAGCCGCGCCGTGGTCAGCGTCGGCAGGCTCATCCCGGGTGTGCGGCGAGCCACCGCAGGGCGAGCGGGTAGCCGTCGACGCCGAGGCCCGCGACCACCGCCGTCGCGATGTCCGACAGCACGCTGTGGTGCCGGAACGCCTCCCGCTTGTGCACGTTCGAGATGTGCAGCTCGATCAGCGGCGCGGACAGCTGCGCCGCGGCGTCGCGCACCGCGATCGAATAGTGCGTCCACGCGCCCGCGTTCAGGACAACCGGGTGGCCGCCGTCCGCGGCTTCGTGCAGCCAGCCGACCATCTCGCCCTCGTGGTCGGTCTGCCGGACCTCGACCTCGATCCCCAGCTCCGCCCCCGTCTTGACGCACAGCGCCGCGAGGTCGTCGTGGGTGGTCGAGCCGTAGACCGACGGCTCGCGCTTGCCGAGCCGCCCGAGATTGGGGCCGTTGAACACGAACGCCTTCACAGCAGCACGCTCCCGCCGGTCTTCGGGGCGTCCGCGGCGATGGCCGAGTACGCGGCCGCCAGCAGCGACGGGTCCGGGCCCTCCAGCCGGCCGGGCTTGCCGAGGCCGTCGAGGACGACGAACCGCAGCACCCCCGAGCGCGTCTTCTTGTCGCCCTTCATGGTTTCCAGCAGTTGGGGCAGCGCGTCGGCGTCGTACGTCGTCGGCAGGCCGAGCAGCTTCAGCACGGCGGCGTGACGCTCGGCGGTGGCGTCGTCGAGCCGCCCGGCCAGCCGCGCCAGCTCGGCGGCGAACACCAGCCCGACGCTCACCGCGGCGCCGTGGCGCCACCGGTAGCGCTCGCGGCGCTCGATGGCGTGACCGAGGGTGTGACCGTAGTTGAGGATCTCCCGCAGGTCCGATTCGCGCAGGTCCGCGGCCACGACGTCGGCCTTGACCTGGATCGAGCGGCGGACCAGCTCGGCCAGGACGTCGCCGGTCGTGTCCACCGCCGCCGCCGGGTCGGCCTCGATCAGCTCGAGGATCCGCGGGTCGGCGATGAAGCCCGTCTTGACGACCTCGGCCATGCCGGCGACGAGCTCGTTCGGCGGCAGCGTCTCCAGCGTGGCGAGGTCGACGAACACCGCGCTCGGCTCGTGGAACACCCCGACGAGGTTCTTGCCCGCGTCGGTGTTGATGCCGGTCTTGCCGCCGACCGCGGCGTCGACCATGCCGAGCAGCGTCGTCGGCACGTTGACCAGCCGGACCCCGCGCATCCACGTGCCGGCGACGAACCCGGCGAGGTCGGTGACGGCGCCGCCGCCGAGCCCGACCACGACACCGCGGCGGTCCAGGCCGATCCGGCCCAGCACCTCCCAGCAGAAGCTGGCGACGGTGAGCGCCTTGCCGTCCTCGGCGTCGGGGATTTCGACGCGGTGCGCGTCGAGACCCGCCGCGATGAGCTCCTCGCGGATCGCCTCGGCCGTGGTGGTCAGCGTCGGCGGGTGGATCAGCGCGATCTTCGACGCGTCCGCGAGCTGGGCGGTGAGGTCGCCGAGCAGGCCGCGGCCGATCACGACGTCGTACGGGTGGGCGGTGGCGACCGGGATGCGCACCGGGTCGGACATCTGCTGGTTCACTCCTTGGCTTCGGCGGGCGCGAGCCGCGCCGCGAGGTCCGCGACGATCTCGGCGGGCGACCGCTCGTCGGTGACGACCTCGACGGTGGCGACCTCGCGGTAGACGGGCACCCGGTCGTCGAGCAGTTTCTTGAACGTGGCGCGGGGGTTCACCCCGGCCAGCAGGGGCCGCGCACCGGACAGGCCGGTGCGCTGCACGCCGGCCGCGAGGCCGACGTTGAGGAACACGACGGTGTGCCCGGCCAGCCGCGCCCGGGTGCCCCGGGTGAGCGGCGCGCCGCCGCCGAGGGAGAGCACGCCCTCGTGCTCGGCCAGCGCCGTGGCGACCGCTTCTTCTTCCAGGGCACGGAATGCCGGTTCGCCGTCCTCGGCGAAGATGTCGGAGATGCTGCGCCCGGCGCGTGCGACGATGTCGTCGTCGCTGTCGCGGAAATCGACGCCGAGCGCCTTCGCGAGCAGCGGCCCGACCGTGCTCTTGCCGGAGCCGGGCGGGCCGACGATCACCGCCCGGGGACTCACCACCGCTCCTCGAGGGCCTTGAGGTACGCCTCGGCGTTGCGCTTGCTCTCGGCCAGCGAGTCGCCGCCGAACTTCTCGAGCGCGGCGTCGGCGAGGACGAGCGCCACGACCGACTCCAGCACGACCCCGGCACGCGGTACCGCGCAGACGTCCGAACGCTGGTGGATGGCAACGGCGGGTTCGCCGGTCTTGACGTCCACAGTGGACAGTGCTTTGGGGACGGTCGAGATCGGCTTCATCGCGACGCGCACCCGCAGCGGCTCGCCGTTGGTGATGCCGCCTTCGAGACCGCCCGCGCGGTTGGACCGGCGGGTGACGCCGACCGGGCCGGTGCCGCGGTCGATCTCGTCGTGCGCCTGGCTGCCCCAGCGGCGGGCGGTGGTGAAGCCGTCACCGACCTCGACGCCCTTCATGGCCTGGACGCCCATGAGCGCGCCGGCGAGCCGGGCGTCGAGCCGGCGGTCCCAGTGGACGTGGGAGCCGAGGCCCGGCGGCAGGCCGTAGGCGAGGACCTCGATGACGCCGCCGACGGTGTCGCCCGCCTTCCGCACGGCGTCGACCTCGGCGACCATCGCGTCGGTGCCCTCCTGGCTGAAGGCGCGCACCGGGCTCTCGTCGATGGCGGCGAGGTCTTCCGGCTTGGGCAGGGGACCTTCGGGGGCGTCGGCCGCGCCGATCGAGACGACGTGGCTGAGGATCTCGACGCCCAGCAGCTGCTTGAGGAAGTTCCGCGCGACGGTGCCGAGCGCGGTCCGCGACGCCGTCTCGCGGGCGCTGGCCCGCTCGAGGACCGGGCGGGCCTCCTCGAAGCCGTACTTCTGCATGCCGGGCAGGTCGGCGTGGCCGGGACGGGGGCGGGTGAGCGGTTCGTTGCGCGCGAGGCCTTCGAGGACCTGCGGGTCGACCGGGTCGGCCGCCATGACCTGCTCCCACTTGGGCCACTCGGCGTTCTCGATCTGGATCGCGACCGGACCGCCCTGGGTGAGGCCGTGGCGGACGCCGCCGAGGAAGTCGATGTGGTCGGTCTCGAAGCCCATCCGCGGGCTGCGCCCGAAGCCGAGGCGGCGCCGGGCGAGCTGGGCGGTGACGTCGGCGGTGGTGACCTCCACCCCGGCGGGCATGCCTTCCAGCACGGCGGCCAGCGCGGGTCCGTGCGATTCACCTGCGGTGATCCAGCGCAACATGGGCTCAATCCTGTCACGGGGGCCGGGCGGGCCCGAAGAGTGTTCCGGTCATGGCGCAGCCGCGAAGAGGGCGCACAGCCAGGTGGCGGCCAGGAGGGCCGGGCCGTGGGGCACGCGGTGGCCGCCGAGCGGACCGGCCGGTGGGTGGGCGGTGGGCCGGGTGGCGGGTCGACGTGGGGCGGGTGGTGGGTCTGTGGCGGGTGCTTCGCGTGGGACGGGCTCGTGCGGGGGTGATGTTGGCTGGGCGACGGCCGGTTCGCACGGGGCCGACGCTGACCGCCCGACCACCGGTTCGCGCGGGGCCGATGCTGGCTGCGCGACGGCCGGTTCGCGCGGGGTCGACGCTGGCCGCCCGGCAGCCGCTTCGCACGGGGCCGACGCTGGCTGCGCGACCGCCGGTTCGCACGAGGCCGACGCTGGCCGCCCGGCAGCCGCTTCGCACGGGGCCGACGCTGGCTGGGCGACCGCCGGTTCGTACGGGGCGGGCAGTGCTCGCGCGGCCGGTCCGGGGCAGGCTTGGGGTGCGCGGCGCCGGGCCCATCTCGACCTGGCGAGGTGTGCCATCGCCAAGGCCAGGGTGAACAGGGCCGCCAGGAGGGGGGCCAGGACGAGCGTGGGCCAGCCGGCCGCACCCAGCACCGCGCCGAGGCTGCCGGAGAGCTTCACGTCTCCCGCGCCGAGGCTGCCCGGCGCCATGCGGTGGACCAGGGCGTGGGCGGCGCCGAACAGCAGTGCACCCACGGCTGCTCGCACGGCGAGTGACGGGCCGCCGCCGCCCAGTGCCGCCGCTCCGATCGCCGCGCCGAACAGGGGGTAGGCGGGCAGCGTGAGGACGTCCGGCAGCCGGAAATGCCGGAGGTCGGCGAGGGTCAATGGGACCGCCACGACCGTCAGGGCCAGCGGTACCGGCAGCCACCAGCTGGGCCAGGCGCCGGTCACGGCGACAGCCGCTGCGCCGAGGGCCGTCAGGACGGCTGTCAGCGGCACCGGGATCGGGGCGTCGGCGCGTTTCAGCAGCGCCGCCGCGAGGGGTGCGGTGGCGGCTGCCGTGGTCGCGATGAGCGTCGGGGCGGTCATGAATCCAGCGTGCTGCGGATGGGCTGAGCAGGGCAAACGCCCAGCGTCGCGAACGGACCGTTCGCTGCGTTCCGGGCCTGTTTTCACTCCTGTGGGCGACGCCGCCCGGACAGATCCAGCCGCGAATGGATCGGCGAAGGGCGCGGACGGCCACCGGCTCAGGTGCTCGAGGAGTCGACACGCGTGATTGGGGGGTCGACACGGAGTGAACCGGGGCGAGGGGTGGCTCGTCCGGGGCCCCCTGCGGCCCGGACGAGCCACCTCTCCTCACAACGTCAGCCGCAGCAAGGCTCTTCCGGTGGTTCCGCCGCGGACCTCCAGTGCTGCCAGGTCCGTGCGCTTCAACGCCGTGCCGATCACGATGCGGGCCGTGTTGTCCGGGACCGCCTTCCACGTCGCCAGCTGGGTCTCGGTGCCCGAGTGCGAGATCGCCACCAGGACATACTCGCCGCTGCTGCGGTCGCCCGTGTAGCTGCACGACATGTCCACCTGCGTGCCCCAGTCGAAGGCCGCCAGGCTGGCGTCCGCGCGGACCGGGAACTCGCCCAGCGCCGTCATCGCCGTGTAAGGCGGCCCGGGAGGCGGAGCCGGCGAAGGTGCCGAAGCCACCACAGCCAGCGCCACGCACGCCGAGACGGCCAGGGCCGCCGAGACGGACGTCACCGTGGTGCGCACCCGGCGGCCGCGGCGGACGCGCCTGAGCACCGCCGGGAGCAGGTCCGGCGGGGGCGGGCCGGCGTCGGGGAGCGCGGGCGGGGCGTCCACCCGAGCCAGCAGCCCCGGCAGCCCCGCCATGTCGCGCACCGAAGCCGCGCACCGGTCGCACGTCCTCAGGTGCGCCTCGAACCGCTGGCGGTCTTCGGGGGACAGCGCCCCGAGCACGTACGCCGCGTCGAACGTCGCGAACGGGTCCTCGCTCACTGGGTCACCCCCCTCTCCTCGAGCACCAGGCGGAGCGCGCGCAACGCGTAGTGCGTGCGCGACTTGACCGTTCCTTCGGCCACGCCCAGCCGCTGTGCCGCGTCCGCTACGGAATAGCCCTGGAAGTAACACAGCACGAGCACCTCGCGGTGCCGTTCCGAAAGTTCCGCCAGCGCCTCGGCGACCAGCCAGCCCTGGACCGCGCGGTCCGTGCCGTCCGCGACCGCGCGCTCCGGCGGCTGGTCGGTCACCACCTCCGAGCGGGCCGACGCCGAGCGCCAGCCGTCGATCGCGATGCGCCGCGCCACCGTGAACAGCCACGCCCGCGCCGAGCCCGTCGACTGGTCCAGCACCGCCGTCGACCGCCAGGCACGCAGCAGCGTCTCCTGGACCACGTCCTCGGCCCGGATCCGGTCGCCCGAGGTCAGGTGGAGCGCGTACGACCACAGGGCCGCGGCGTGCTCCTCGTGGAGCGCGCGCATCAGCGCGTCTTCGGCGACTTCTCCCACGGACTCAGGCCGCGACGCGGCGCCGGTCCTTCACGAACATCAGCGCGAGACCGCCGAGGATGCACACCGACTCGGTGATCACGCCCCAGTACTCCGGCTGGCTGTTGAACTGGTCGTGGTTCCCGGCGAACCCGACGGTCGCGGCGAGCACGTACGCGCCGAGCGTCAGCACGCCGAAACCGACCGCGCCCAGCGCCGGCAGCCAGTGCCGCCAGGCCAGGACCGCGATCGCGAGGACGAGGCCGCCGATCGCGTCGAGCAGGAACAACGGCCCGACGATGCCCGGGTAGTCCTCGGTCCACAGCAAGTAGTGCACCCCCGCCGAGCCCAGCAACGCGGCCGCCACGACGATGCGCAGAACCCATCCCACCATGATCGTTCCTCCATCCACACCCACTCGGGTACATACACGGAACAGAGGCCGGTCGGGTTCACCGCGGATTGAACCGATGCGGTGTCGATCTCGTTGATAAGGGCATGACTGCCGAACTGCACTCCCGCCGCACCGTCCTGACCACGGGTGCCGCCGTCGCCGGTGCCGCCGTCGGCGCCGTCGCGCTCTCCGCCTGCTCTTCGTCCGGCTCGGGGCCGGGCACCGCGCAGGCGCCGATCGCCGCCGGAACGCCGCTGGTCGCCCTCGCCGACGTCCCGGTGGGCCAGGCCAAGGCCGCCAAGGCCCCGGACGGTTCCGACGTCATCGTGTCCCGGCCGTCGGAGTCGGCCTGCGCCGCGTTCAGCGCGATCTGCACGCACCAGGGCTGCACCGTCGCCCCGAAGGGCGCCGACCTGGTCTGCCCGTGCCACGGCTCGGTGTTCAACGCGCTCACCGGCGAGGTCAAGCAGGGCCCGGCGAACAAGCCGCTGCCGAGCGTGCCGGTCAAGGTCGAGAACGGGAAGGTCGTCACCGGCTGACGAGCCGGGCGACGCGATGGGCCCTTGTGGACGGTCGTCCGCAAGGGCCCATCGCGTGACAGGAAGAACTCAGGCGTCCCAGCCGAACAGCCGGTCGCCCGCGGCGACGTCGCGTTCGGTGTCCAAACCGGACAGCACGTCCGCCGACGCGTCCAGCGCGACGACCGGGACGATCGCCGAGTACCCCGCCGCCGTCACCGCTTCCGGGTCCCAGCTGACGATCGGCTGGCCGGCGCGGACCTGCTCGCCCTTGACGACGTGCAGCGTGAAGCCCTCGCCCTTCTCCTTGACCGTGTCGATCCCGAGGTGCACCAGGACGGCCTTGCCGTCCTCGGTCGCGACGACGTAGGCGTGCGGGTGCAGCGTCGCGACGGTGCCGTCGACCGGCGCCACCGCGTCGGAGCGGCCGCCCGCCGGCTGCACCGCGACGCCCGGACCCACCATGGCCTCCGCGAACACCGGGTCCGGGACCTCGGTGATCGGCACCACGCGCCCGGCGACCGGGCTGAGGATCTCCAGGCTCACAGCAGGTCCTCGATGTCGCTGGCGATCGTGTCCGCCTCCGGGCCGACGATGACCTGCAGGGCCGTCGACCCCATCTTGACGACGCCCATGGCGCCGGCCTTCTTCAGCGCCGCTTCGTCGACGAGGCTCATGTCCTCGACCTCGCAGCGCAGCCGCGTGATGCACCCCTCGACCTCGGTCAGATTGCCCGCGCCGCCGAGTGCCGCGAGGATCTTTTCCGGCCTGTCATCCGCCATCGCGGTCTCCTTGATCGCTGTTTGTTCCCAACCTGACGGGAACCGCGTGTCCACCTGTACTACGCCGTTCGTCGGCATGCACCCCGCCGCGGGCCACGAACGGATAACGGTGGTTGACACCCGTCCGCACGGCGGAGCATCCTGCCCCATCAGATCATTGGTCTAGACCGGAACGTACCAATGTTCCGGGCCGGACGCGAGCACCGGTCCCCCGGTGCGAGACAACGAGGAGGGTGACGCCGATGAGCGCGGCCGCGCACGTCCCGCCACCCGACCGGGTCGTCAACGGGCCCACGCCCAAGCACGCCCAGCTGCGGGAGATCCTCCGCCGCACGGTGGAACGGGAGCTCCCGCCCGGCGCGCCGATCCCGTCGGAACGCGAGCTCGCCCAGCGCTACGGCGTGTCGCGGCTCACGGTCAGATCGGCGATCGGCAAGCTGGTCGAGGAGGGCCTGCTCGCCCGGGTGCGCGGCAAGGGCACCTTCACCGCCGCCCGGCGGATGGAGCTGCAGCTCTACCTGATGTCGTTCACCGACGACATGCGGCGGCGGGGGCTGACCCCGACGACCGAGGTGGTCTCCGCGGCCACCGAGGTCCCGCCGACCGCTTCGGCGCACGCCCTCGGCCTGTCCGAGGGCGCTTCCGCACACCACCTCGTGCGGTTGCGCCACGCCGACGGCGTACCCCTGGCCGTCGAGCGCGGCTGGTACCACGCGGGCCGGGCTCCCGGCCTGCTCGAGCTCGACCTGACCCAGTCCATCTACGCGCAGCTGGCCGAGACGTACGGTGTGCGTCCCGACCGGGCGTGGCAGACGGTCTGGGCCGAAGGAGCGGACCGCGAGACGGCCCGGCTGCTCGGCATGCGCGCCGGCAGTCCCCTGCTCGTGTTCCGCCGGGTCTCCAGCGCAGGCGGCGACCCGATCGAAGACATCACGTCCTGGTACCGGGGAGATCACTACCAGGTGACCATGCAGTTGGACCGGAACACCCCGGAACCCGGTCAACCACCCCACTATGGAGGTTCCAGATGAGCACCACCACCGCGGAGGGGGCGAAGAAGGGCGGCGGCGGCCTCGCCGGTCTTCAGCGCTTCGGCCGCAGCCTCATGCTGCCGATCGCCACCCTCCCGGCCGCCGGCCTGCTCAGCCGGCTGGGCCAGCCGGACGTCCTCGGTTCGGACGGCCTGGGCTGGGACAAGGTCGCCGACGTCGTCGGCGCGGCAGGCGGCGGCCTGTTCGACTGGCTCCCGCTGCTGTTCGCGATCGGTATCGCGGTCGGCTTCGCCCGCAAGGGTGACGGCTCCACGGCGGTCGCCGCGGCCGTCGGCTGGGTCGTGTTCAACAAGGTCATCCAGGCCATCGCGCCGATCAAGAGCCAGGAAGGCTACAAGCCCGGCTGGGACCTGGCCCCGATCCACTGGCCGTACAGCGTCCTGACCGGCATCGTCTCCGGCATCGTCGCGGCGCTGCTGTGGCAGCGGTTCTACCGGATCAAGCTGCCCGCGTGGCTGGCCTTCTTCGGTGGCCGCCGGTTCGTGCCGATCATCACCGCCTTCTCGATGATCATCCTGGGTGTCGTCTTCGGCATCGTGTTCAAGTGGGTCGACGCGGGCATCCACAACATCGGCGAGGTCGTCGTCGGTTCCCCGGTGGTCGGTGGCGGCATCTACGGTTTCCTGAACCGCCTGCTCATCCCGGTCGGTCTGCACCAGCTGCTGAACGTCCCGATGTGGTTCATCTTCAACGGCGGCGACCTGACCAACTTCTTCAACCACGTGCAGGGCTCGGGCACGTTCATGACCGGGTTCTTCCCGATCTTCATGTTCGCCCTGCCCGCCGCCGCGCTCGCGATCTGGCAGACCGCCCGCCCGGCGCAGAAGAAGGTCGTCGGCGGTGTGATGATCGCGGCCGCGCTGACCTCGTTCATCACCGGTGTCACCGAGCCGATCGAGTTCTCGTTCATGTTCGTGGCGTGGCCGCTGTACATCTTCCACGCGGTCATGACCGGCCTCACGCTCGCGCTGGTGAACGCCCTGGGCATCAAGCTCGGCTTCTCGTTCTCCGGGGGCGCGATCGACTTCGCGCTCAACTCGAGCCTGGACACGGCGCACAAGGCGTGGCTGCTCATCCCGATCGGCCTCGTCCTGGCGGTGATCTACTACTTCGTGTTCCGGATCGTGATCACGAAGTGGAACCTGCGCACCCCGGGCCGCGAGGACGACTCGATCGAGGCGGACCTCGAGCGGACCTCCGCGAAGTAACATCAGCACCGACGTAACCCCGTTAGAGAGGACGAACATGCCGGAGAAACGCGTCGCCGTGGCGAGCAAGGTGGGTCTGCACGCCAGGCCGGCCGCGCTGGTGGCGAAGGCGGCCGCGGCGCAGCCCGTCGCGGTGCAGATCGCCAAGGCCGGCGGGAGCCCGGTGGCCGCCGGCAGCGTGCTCAACCTGATGACGCTCGCCGCCGGGTACGGCGACGAGGTCGTCATCAGCGCCGAGGGCGAGGGTGCCGAGGAGGCCGTGGAAGCGGTCGCCCAGCTCGTCGCCACCGACCTCGACGCCTGACAAACCCGCGAAGGCCTTCGCACCGGTCCCCGACACCGGTGCGAAGGCCTTCACGGCGTTCAGGCCACGTATTCGGCGCGCAGCCGCGACGCCGCGAAGAACACGTCGTTCCAATGCTCGGACAGCTCGAGGTACTCCTCGGCCGTCTCGTCGCCGACCGCGTGCCTCAGCTGCAGGGCGATGAGCGCGTCCAGGTGCCGCCCTGCCGGGTCGAGGCCGCTGCCGCCGACCGCTTCGGCGTCCTTGCGCAGCGCGACCGTCCGGAGCAGGGACCGGCGGGTCACCGCACCGCCGATCACCTCGAACATCGAGCGGAAGTAATGCGCGTCCGGGCTCTCGCCGCCGCCGATCCGGTCCAGCTCGGCACAGCAGCCGAGGACCGCGGGCCGGTCTCCGAGCGCGACGAGCGCTTGACCCCAGCAGCACAGGGCACTCCGGTAGTAGTCCGCGGCCGTCCGCCGGTCGCCGTGCCGCAGCGGGGCGCCGACCAGGCGGCGCAGCTCGCCGAGCAGCTCCGCGATCCGGGCCCGGCCCAGCACCGGCAGGCCGTCCCGGAGCGTGAAGAAGAGCCACCGCGGGTTGTCCGGTTCGGCCGTGGTCGCCTGCCGCAGCAGGGCCAGGTTCCGGTTCCGTTTGTCCTTCGCCGCGGCCACGGACCGCCGATACCCGTCGTGCCGGAACTCGACGTCGAACGGCACGACTTCCACCGATTCCGGTGTCTCCCCGGCGAGGTAGGGATATTCGTGGACGGCCCCCCGGAACCGGACGGCACCGCCGGCGCGCAGAATACGGGGAATCGGCTCGGAATGTTCGCCGCGTTCTTCGTCCCGGATCCGCGGCGCGAACACGATACGGCCTGGGTCGCGGTCCGACACGGCTACCCCGAGTCGGGCGGTCAGGGACGCTTCGCGTGTTTCGGCGAGCCATTCGTCGGCGTCGACGAAAACAACCCATCCCTCGCCCGCGACGTCGATCGCCGCGTTCCGGGCTCGAGCGAACGAGCCGCGCCACGGCACGTCGATCCGTTCGACCCCGCGCGCCGCGTACGTGTCCACGATTTCCCGGGTCCGGTCCCCCGAACCCGTGTCCAGCACGAGAATCCGGTCGAACCCCCGGCCGGAGACGCTGTCCAGGCAACGCCCGATGCAGCGCTCTTCGTCGCGCGCCAAGATCGCGACCGTCGTCGGACCACCGTGCATCAGCACTCCCCCGCCCGCCCTCGCCCGCCCGCGAAGTGCGGTGGGCGCGAAGAAGCGCCCACCGCACCGATTCGCGTCGTCAGGCGCAGGACTCCTTGCGACCGAGGTTGCTCGCCCCGCCGCAGCCGAAGTACGTGGCTTCGAAGACGTAGCACTGCAACGCCTGGTTGGGCGAATAGGTGTACTGGTAGTCGTAGACCACCTGGGCGATCCCGCAGCCCTTGGCGTGGTCGTGCGGAACGTGGTCGGGCTCGAAACAGCTGTCGACGGATTCGGCGCCCGCCGGCCGCGTCGGCGTGCTCGCGTCGGCGGTCGACGCGAACGCCGTCAGCAGCGAGGCACCGGCCAGCACGGTGGCCGCTCCCGTTCCCACCCGTCCCATCACCTTTTTGCCGCGGCCGCTCCGCGAATCCTCCGAGAGAGCGGCTTCGATCCGATCGAGAAACTCCACGCGGTCATCCATGACAAATCCCCTCGTCCACCCGATGAATCAGGAATCCCACGAGAACGACCTGGCTCATGAGCCAAGACACGCACGACGCGTGGACGCGCCGACGTATGGTACAAATTCACGAACTAAGGCCCTCCCCTGAGATTTTTCAGCTTATGACGCCGGGGAACCGCCTTGAAGCCACCGATCGAGTGATCATGCCCGGGCACCCCCGGTCGCGCCGCTGAGACGAACGCGCTCGTAAGGTGGAGCGCATGGAGAGCGTGCGCTTGGTCGAAGACTGGCCGGTGGACAACGCCGCGACCGCGGTCGTGGCCGCCGGCGGGAATGTCGTGGGCAGCCACGGCGACACCGCGCGGAAGTTCCGGCTGGCCTCGGTCAGCAAGCTGCTCACGGCGTACTCCGCGCTCATCGCCGTCGAAGAGGGCGTCGTCGAGCTCGACACCCCGGCCGGTCCCGACGGCTCGACCGTGCGGCACCTGCTCGCCCACACCTCCGGCCTCGCGTTCGACGCGCACAAGGCCATGGCCACGCCGGGCACCCGGCGGCTCTACTCCAACGCCGGGTTCGAAGAGCTGGCCGGCGCGCTGGCCGGGCACTCCGGCATCCCGTTCGCGCAGTACCAGGCCGAGGCGCTGTTTTCGCCGCTGGGCATGACGGCCACGACCCTCGAGGGCTCGCCCGCGGCCGACATCGTGTCCACTGTGGACGACCTGGCCGCGTTCGCCGCCGAGCTGCAGGCCCCGAAGCTGCTGGACCCGGCGACCGTCGCCGAGGCTACCAACGTCGTGTTCCCCGGCCTTTCCGGCGTGCTGCCCGGGTTCGGCCACCAGAAACCCAACGACTGGGGCCTCGGCTTCGAGATCCGCGACCACAAGAGCCCGCACTGGACGGGCGCGCACAGCTCGCCGCGGACGTTCGGCCACTTCGGCCAGTCCGGCACGTTCCTCTGGGTCGACCCGGACGCCGGCGCGGCCTGCGTCGCGCTCACCGACCGCGCGTTCGGCCCGTGGGCCGCCGACGTCTGGCCGCGCTACACCGACGCCGTGCTGGCGGAATTGAGCGCGTGAAAGCCCTTCTCGCCGCGCTGCTGCTCCTGCTCGCCGCCTGCAGCGCGCCCGAGGCCGCGACCGCGCCCGAGACGCCCTCCGTGGCCGAGGCTCCCCCGGCGCTCGGCACGAACGGCGCCGCCGTGCCGGCCCTGCGCTGGACGGCGTGCCACGGCGAGTTCCAGTGCGCGGCCGCGCCCGTGCCGCTGAGCTACCGCGAGCCGGCGGGCCCGTCGATCACGCTCTCGGTGATCCGCCGGCCGGCCGGCGACCCGGGACGGCGGCTCGGCTCGCTGTTCTTCAACTTCGGCGGCCCGGGCACCGACGGCGTCGGCGAACTGACGCGCTTCGCCGACCGCTACCCCGACGAGCTCAAGGCCCGGTTCGACCTGGTGAGCTTCGACCCGCGCGGGATCGGCGGGTCCGCGCCGGTCAGCTGCCCCGGCGCCGACCACGCGCCGTCGCCCGGCTCGCCGCTGCGGCAGCCGGACGCCTACTTCGCGGCCAGCGCGGCGGTGGGCAAGGCGTGCGCGGGCTCCGGCGCCCTCCTGAGCCACCTCTCGACGGCGAACGTGGCGCGGGACCTGGACCTGCTGCGCCAGGCCGTCGGCGACGCCACGCTGAACTTCTACGGCTACTCCTACGGCACCTACCTCGGCGGCACGTACGCGAACCTGTTCCCGGACAAGGTCCGGTCGATGGTCCTCGACGGCACCCTCGACCTCGTCGCGAACGCCACCGGGCGGCCCGGCCAGGAGAAGGAGCCGGTCGACGTGCGCGCCAGCGTCGCCGGGGCGCAGCAGCAGGAGCTGGACCAGTTCTTCGCCGGGTGCGCCGCGGCCGGGCCGAAGTGCGCGTTCTCCGGCGGCGACCCCCGGGCGAAGTTCGCCGGGGTCTTCGCGCGGGCGTCACGCACCACCGGCGTGGGCTCGCTGATGCGGACCGTCGACAGCGCGCTGTACCAGTCCGGGCGGTGGAAGCGGCTCGCCCAGACCCTGGCCGCGATGCCCTCGGACTCCGGCGCGGCGGCGCCCGTGCTGGACCCGTACGTGCCGACGCACTCCCCCGCGTTCCTGGCCGTCCAGTGCGTCGACAGCGACAACCCGGCGTCGCCCGCCGACTATGCGGCTCTGGCGCCCCGGGAAGCCGCGCGGCAGCCGTATTTCGGCCTGGGCGCGGTGTTCTCGATGGCCCAGTGCGTCGGCTGGCCCGCGCGCGACGCCGACCGGTACACCGGCCCGTGGAACCGGCCGCGGAAGAACCCGGTCCTGGTGCTCAACAACCGGTTCGACCCGGCGACCCCGCTGCACAACGCGCAGGCGACGGCGGCCGAGCTGGGCGACGGCCGGGTCCTCGTCGTCGACGGCTACGGCCACACGTCGCTCGACGCGCCGAGCGCGTGCGCGTCGGCGGCCGTGGTGCGGTACCTGGCGGACCTGGACGCGCCCGCCGAAGGCACCACCTGCAAGCCGGACGCGGTCCCATTCTCGTGAGTGGGAAACAGTGTTCTGACGCTGTTTCTCACTCACGACCCGGGCGGGCCCGTCGTTCAGCCGAACGGACGCCCGCGGCAGGGTCTTTGGACCCTGCCCGGCGTGCTCCGCGGGTGGTGTCATGGTTCTCGTGCGGGCCCGCCGCCGGGCCGGTGCGGGGACCTCGGGCCCCGGCGGGCCGCACGCCCCGCTACTCCATGAGCCGGATCGGCTCCCCCGCCTGGAACGCGGCGATGTCCTCGACGGCGTCGCCGTAGAAGATCTCGTAGGTCTCGCGCGCGACGAACCCGAGGTGGGGTGTCAGGACCGCGTTGTCCAGCGTCCTCAGTGGATGGTCGGCCGGGAACGGCTCGACGTCGTACACGTCCAGCGCCGCCGCGCCGATCTCCTTGCGCCGCAACGCGTCCACCAGCGCGGCCTCGTCGACGACCGGGCCGCGCGAAGTGTTCACCAGCAGCGAGGTCGGCTTCATCGCCGCCAGCTCGGCCGCGCCGACCAGGCCGCGCGTGCGCCCGCTGAGCACCAGGTGGATCGAGAGCACGTCGGAGCGGGCGAACAGGTCCTCTTTGGACACCGCGGTGACGCCGTGCGGCTCGGCCTTGTCCGGCGTCAGGTTCTGGCTCCAGGCGATGGTCTCCATGCCGAAGGCCTGCCCGATCTTCGCCGCGCCGGCCCCGAGGCGGCCGAGGCCCAGCAGGCCGAGCGTCTTGCCGTGCAGCATCGTCCCGACGGTCGTCTGCCAGCGGCCTTCGCGCATGTTGCGGAACTCCTGCGGCAGGTTCCGCGACGCGGCGAGGATGAGCGCCCAGGTGTGCTCGGCGGTCGGCTCGCCGAGGTACCCGGTCCTGGACACGACGACGCCGTTGCGCTTCGCGGCCGGGACGTCGATGGCGGCGTTGCGCGGGCCGGTGCTGACCAGCAGCTTCAGGTCCGGCAGCCGGTCGAGCACCTCGGCCGGGAACCGGGTGCGCTCGCGCATCGCGACGACGGTGTCGAAGCCCTGGAGCTGCTTGACGACGTCGGTGAGGGGCTCGGTGAAGACGGTGATGTCGGCCTTCAGCGAGTCCCAGTCGCCGAAGGTCAGGGCGACGTCCTGGTAGTCGTCGAGAATCGCGATCCGCATGCCCTCACCGTAGCGGCCACCCGGACCACCCGGTCTTGAACATGTTCAAAATGAGGGCTACGGTACGTCTTGAACACGTTCAAAACGAGGAGGAACCATGGACCGCGTAGTCGTGGCGTACGCCCTCTACCTGCTGATCAGCATCCCGTTGACGGTGCTCGTGGCCCGGACGCTCAGCAAGCACGGCCGCACCTTCCTGGCCGAAGTCTTCGCCGACAGCCCCGGCCTCGCCAACGCCGTCAACCAGCTCCTGGTCGTCGGCTTCTACCTGGTCAGCCTGGGCTTCGTGACGCTCTTCCTGACCAGCCACGCCGAGGTGACCACCGCGCGGGCGGTGTTCGAGCTGCTGTCGGTGAAGATCGGCGTCGTCGCACTGATCCTCGGCGCGATGCACCTGACCAACGTGCTGGTCTTCAACGGCATCCGGCGCCGGCACCTGGCCCCGCGGCCCGAGCCGCGGCCGGTGCCCCTGCCCTACCCCGGCATGCCGCAGGCCCCGCCCTTCCCCGCGCCCTGACGTGCCCGGCGCTAACGTGCTGCGCGTGGCCAAGAGCGAGGAAACGCGGTCCCTGATCGTCACGACCGCGATGCGGCTGTTCACCGAGAACGGCTACGACCGCACGACGATGCGCGCGATCGCCGCCGAAGCGGGGGTGTCCGTCGGGAACGCGTACTACTACTTCTCGTCGAAGGAACAGCTGATCCAGGGCTTCTACGACGAGATCGCCCGGCAGCACCTCGACGCGGCGCGCGCCCTGATCGACGGCGAGCCGGACTTCGCCGGGCGCCTGAAGACCGTGCTGCTGTGCTGGCTCGACATCGCCGAGCCCTACCACCGCTTCGGCACGCAGTTCTTCGTCAACGCGGCCGACCCGGAGTCGCCGCTGAGCCCGTTCAGCGACGACTCCTCGGCCGCCCGGGACGCGTCGATCGGCCTCATGCGCGAGGTCGTCGAAGGGTCCGACGTCAAGCTCGACCCGGAGCTGCGCGAGCAGCTGCCCGAACTGCTGTGGCTCTACCAGATGGGCGTGGTGCTGTTCTGGGTCCACGACCGCTCGGCCGGCACGAAGCGCAGCCGGATGCTGGTGGAGCGCAGCGTCCCGCTGCTCGCCCGGCTGGCCGCGCTCTCCCGGCTCCGGGTGTTCCGCCCGGTCAGCCGGGAGATCGTCGACCTCATCCAGGACCTCGCTAGGCGGGACTGACCGCCCGGAAGTAGAGGAACCGCGGCTTCGTCCGCAGGTTCCGCGCCCACTTCGGGTCGGCTTCGTCCGCTTCGGGCACGGGCATCGGCTCCACCAGGCTGTCGACCGCGAAGCCCGCGTCACGCACCGCCTGGAACATCCAGCTCAGCGGGCGCCGGTAGAACCGGACCCGCTGCCCGGGCGGGAACTCGTCCTCCAGCAGCTCCAGCTCGAAGTAGTTCTCCTTCTCGAACCAGCGCCAGTCCTCGCCCGGGTGGTGCACCGAAAAGACCAGGGCCCCGCCGGGCTCCAGGACCCGGCGGAACTCGGCCAGCATCGGTGCCCAGTCCTTCACGTAGTGCAGCACCAGGGACGCGGTGATGACGTCGATCGAGCCGTCCGGCAGGTCGAGCGGCCGGGAGACGTCCGCCTGCTCGAAGCGGGCGACGTCGCCGAACTTCCGGCGGGCCACCGCCACCATGCCCGCGCTGGCGTCGACGCCGAGGACGTCCGCGCCCCGCTCGGCCAGCAACGCGCTCAGGTGCCCGGCCGCGCAGCCGACGTCCAGCACGCGCCGGCCCGAGACGTCGCCGGCCAGCTCGAGGATCGCCGGCCGGTCGTAGAGGGCGTTGGTGACGTTCTTTTCGGCGTGCTCGGCGTAGACCTCGCTGTGGCCGTCGTACTGCTCGGCCCGCGCCCGGCCGATGATCTCCTCCACCACCGCCGACTTGGCGTCGGCGTACTGCTGGACGTACTTCCACTCCTTCGCGGCCAGCTCGCGCTTCTTCGCCGCGTAGAGGTCGCGCTCTTCCGGGTGCGAACGCAGGCGGTCGCGGAAGAGCCGGTAGCGCGGCGTCTGGCCGTTGCCGGGCGAGTAGACGTGCAGGTTGATGTTGGTGTCCGGGCCCTTGAAGCAGCGGTGCTTCTCCCAGTCCGGCTCGCGGATCACGAGCCGGTAGCCCGCCGCCTCCAGCGCCGGGAGGTAGGCGGCTTCGTCGTCGGAGTCGGGCACCTCGAGCAGGACGTCGACGCAGGGCTTGGCACACAGCCCCGGCACCGACGTCGAGCCGACGTGCTCGAGGACGAGCACCCGCTCCCCCAGGACGCCCCGGATCCGTTCGGCCTCACGCTCGTAGAGCGCCGGCCACTCCGGGTCGTAGTCGACGAGCAGGACCGTCGAGTTGAGCTGTGGCGCGTCGCCGCCCACCCAGCCCGACTCGATCTCGTCGTCGCTCAACGCTTCTTGGCTGGTCATTCCGGTCGACCCCCTTCGTCAAGGCAGTCGGCCAGAATATCAACGCGGCGCAAGCGGGTTCAAAAAATCGGCAACGGCAGCAGGTTCCCGGTCGCTTCGCGCAACGCGTCCCGCATCGCCGCGCGCGGCGCCGGCTGCCCGGTGAAGTGCTCGGCCTGGCCGAACGCCTGGTGCAGCAGCATGTCCAGCCCGGTCGCGAGCCGGCCGCCGCGGGCCGCGACCGCTTCGGCCAGCGGCGTCGGCCACGGGTGGTAGATGACGTCGAGGACGTGCGCGACACCCGCCAGGTCGGCGGCATGCGGGGCGACCGCGTCCGGCGGCACCGTGTTCACCAGCACCGCCGCCGAGGCCAGTGCCGCGAAGTCCGTCTCGGCCCAGCGAAGGACGTCTACGTCGAGCGAAGCGCGCTTCGCCGCGTCGAGCGTTTCGCCCGCCCTCGCGGGCTCCCGCACGACCAAGCGCACCTGACGCACCCCCAGTGCCGCGAGCCCGACGACGGCCGCCGCCGCGGTGCCGCCCGCGCCGAGCACGACCGCCGTGTCGGCCGGCGACGGCTCGTAGCCGCCCGCCGCCCGCAGCGCTCCGGTGACGCCGTCGACGTCGGTGCAGTCCGCCAGCCAGCCCTTGGCCGTGCGGACGAGGGTGTTGGCCGCGCCGACCGCGGCCGCCCGCGGCGTCACCTCGTCCGCGTGGTCCAGTGCCGCGCGCTTGCCCGGCATGGTGACCGAGAGCCCGGCCCACTCCGGGCCGAGGCCGCGCACCAGGCCGGGCAGCTCCTCGGCGCCCGTCTCGATCCGGTCGTACGTCCAGCCGGTCAGGCCGAGCGCGGCGAACGCGGCGCCGTGCAGGACCGGCGACAGCGAGTGCGCGACCGGTTTGCCCAGCACGGCCGCCTTGCGCGGCTCAGAAGACACCGCGTGCCTTGGCCAGGTCGACGTTCTTCCGGTGGTCGTCGAACGAGACCGCGAAGCAGGACAAGCCGTTCTTCTCGCACTTGACGAAGTAGACCCAGTCCCCCGCCGCCGGGTGGACCGCCGCCTGGATGGCCTCGGGACTCGGCACGGAGATCGGCGTCGGCGTCAGCCCGGGGATCTTGTAGGTGTTGTACGCGCCCGCCCGGTTGCGGTCGGCGTCATTGGTCGCCAGGGTCGGCCGGTCGAGCACGTAGTTGACCGTCGAGTCCATCTGCAGCCGCATGTTGATCGCCAGCCGGTTGTAGATGACCCGCGAGAGCTTGCCGAAGTCGGCCTTCACGGCTTCGCGCTCGATGATCGACGCGATGATCAGCGTCTGGTACGGCGTCATCCCCGGCCCGGTGGACTGCGGGCTCAGCCCGGCGTTCTGGATCGCCTCGGTCGAGGAGTGCACCAGCTGCGCGATGATCTCCGGCGCGGTCGAACCCGGCTTGACGTCGTAGAGCCCGGGCGCGATCAGGCCTTCCAGCCGGCGGTCCTTGCGGTCGGCCTTGTTCGCGGCGTCGACGGCCCAGTCCGGCACGCCGAGCGTCTTCAGGTCCGCGGCGTCGACGGCCTTGCGCAGGTCGTCCGCCGTGACGCAGGTGCTCTTGCCGTCGAGCTGGGCGCACGACGCCTTCGCCATCAGGCTGTACACGCCGGGCGTGACCTTGCCGTCGGGCTGGGTGATGTCGTCGAGCTGCGTGTACGGCCGGATCTCCAGCTGCCCGACGCGCGCGGCGGGCGAGGTGATCCGGTCGACCGCGCTGGCCCCGGACATGTGCGTCTTCATCACGTAGAAGCCGCCCTGGATCTTGGCCAGCTTCGTGTTGTCCTCACCGGCCTTGACGAACGCCTTGCCGCTCGCGACGACGCCCGCCGTGGCGAGCTTCGCGCCGATCGCCGACGTCGAGTCGCCCTGGTCGACCTGGACCAGCACGTCCCCGTCGCCGGAGCCCTCGAAGTCGTCGTAGCCGAAGATCTTGTTGAAGCCGTAGTAGGCGCCGCCGGCGAGCAGCACGATCACCACGAGCGCGGCGACCCAGCCGAGGGCGCGCTTGCCCTTCTTCTTCTTGCGCGGTGGCTCGGGCTCGTCCTCGTACTCGGCGTCGTCGTAGTCCTCGTATTCGCCTTCGTACTCGTCGTAGTCCTCGTACTCGGCGTACTCGTCCTGCTCGGCGAAGAAGCCTTCCGGCTCTTCGTGCTCGGGCTCCGGCGGGGCCTGGGCGGGAATGATGTCCGTGGGCGGGTCCTGGCGCGCCGGCGGGGGCGGCGGACGGCGGCGCCGCGGCGGCTCCTGACCGGGTTCGGGCACGCCGACAGACCGGTCACCCGGCTGGACGGACCGCCGGGCGGGCGGTTCCGGGGCGGCGCGGCGGCGCGGGGGCTCGTCGGGGTCGAGGGCGGCCCGGCGGCGGCGCGCCGCCTCCTCGTCGGGATCCGGTGCGCGACGGCGGCCGGACGGCGGCTCGACGGGCTCGTCGGGGACCGCGCGCAAGCGGGCCGAGTCGTCCGGAGCGCCGCGGAGGCGGGCGGCCTGGGCTTCGGCCGCCTCCTCCAGGTCGAGCATCGCCTGGTGGCGGCGGGCCGCGTCGGCCTCGGCCCGCTCTTCGGGGGTCGGGCGGCGACGGCGGGGTTCCGCCATCGCCTCGGGACCCGGGCGGCGCGGTGCCTCGTCCGGCGGGGCGGCGCGGCGACGCCGCCGGGGCTCCGGGGCCTCGTCCGGCGCACGACGGCGCGGGGCGGGGTCGTCGGCGCCGGCGTCGAGGCCGTGGCGGGCGCGGGCCGGGGCCGAGCGTTCGGCTTCCCGCGGGTCGAAGTCGTCCTCGGCCGGCGGCAGCGTGCCCGGCGGCTCGAGCCGGCGACGGCGGCCGGACGGCGGCGCGTCACGGCGCGGGTCGTAGCCCGGCTCGGCGGGCCGGGCCCGGCGCGACGGCTGCGGAAGCTCCTGGTACCCGCTGGCGTGGGGGTCGCGCGGGTCCGCGCGACGGGGTGCGGGCCGGGACGGCGGTGTGGCCGGCCCCGGTTCGCGGAGTCGCCTGCGCCCGCGCTGGGGCTCAGGTGGCTGCTCGTTCATCGGTCTCCCTCCCGGGCGCGGTGCGCTGCGGCGGCGTCGATCCAGGCCTGCAGGATCTCGACGGCGGCGGCCTGGTCGACCACCGCGCGTTGCTTGCGGCCCTTGACCCCGCGCTGGGAGAGGATGCGGGATGCGGTGACCGTGGTCAGCCGCTCGTCGCCCAGCCGGACCGGCACGGGCGCGACGCGCCCGGCCAGGTTCTCAGCGTACGCGATGGCAACCTCGGCCGCCGGTCCCTGGCGGTTGGCGAGGGTCCTCGGCAAGCCCACGATCACCTCGACCACCTCGTGTTCGGTGACGAGGGCCGCGAGCCGGTCCAGATCGCTGTCGTCGTTCGCATCGCGGGAGAGGGTAACCAATGGCGAAGCGAGCAGGGGGGCCGGATCGCTCAGCGCCACCCCGACCCGGACGGATCCGACATCGACGCCGAGCCGCCGGCCGCGGCCGGGATCGCCCGCACCGGGACGATCCGGACCGCGGTTTCCGCGGTTAACCAATGCCGGCAATCGCCGACCGCAGGGCGGTGACCGCCTCCGCCGCGCCGGCCGGGTTCGTGCCGCCGCCCTGGGCCATGTCCGGCTTGCCGCCGCCCCGCCCGCCGATCTTCCCGGCGAACGACGGGACGAGCTTGCCCGCGGCGATGCCCTTGTCCTGCGCCGCCTTCGTCGTCGCGACGACGAAGCTCAGCTTCTCGCCGGCCGGCGAGAACAGCGCCACGACGCCGGGCCGCGAGCCGAGGCGGCCGCGGATGTCCGACGCCAGCGCGCGCAGGCCGTTGCCGTCGACGTCCGGGACCACCTCGGCGACGACCGTGACGCCGCCGACGTCCTGGGCCTTGTCGACCAGCGCGCCCGCCGAGCCCAGCACCTGCTGGGTCTTCAGCTGCTCGATCTCCTTCTCGGCGTTCTTCAACCGGGTCAGGACGTCCTCGATGCGGCCGGGCAGCTGGTCCGACGGCACCTTGAAGGTGTTCGCCAGCTGCGAGACCAGCAACTGCTCCTTGCGGACGTACTTCAGCGCGTCGCCGCCGACGAGCGCCTCGACGCGGTGCACGCCCGAGCCGATCGACGCGTCGGAGACCAGCTTGACCAGGCCGAGCTGACCGATCCGCTCGACGTGCGTACCACCGCACAGCTCGCGGGAGTACTCGCCCATGTCGACCACGCGGACGTCGTTGCCGTACTTCTCGCCGAACAGCGCGACCGCGCCCAGCTCGAGGGCCTTGTCCTTGGTCGTGGTGTAGCTCTGCACCTCGACGTCGGTCTGCAGGTAGTCGTTGACCTCCTGCTCGACCTCGGTCAGCACGTCCGCCGACACCGAGCCGGGCGTGGTGAAGTCGAACCGCATGCGACCCGGCGAGTTGAGCGAACCCGCCTGCGCCGCGCGCTTGCCGTACGCGCCGCGGACGGCCGCGTGCACCAGGTGCGTCGCGGAGTGCGAGCGCTCGATGGACAGCCGGCGGTGCGCGTCGACCGAGCCGGTGAGCTTCGAGTCGAGGCCGACCTCGCCCTCGGTGACCTCGACGCGGTGCACGTACAGCCCCGGGACGATCTTCTGGACGTCCAGGACCTTCAGCTCGACGCCGTCGCCGAGCAGCACGCCGGTGTCGGCGACCTGGCCACCGCTCTCGGCGTAGAACGGCGTCCGGTCGAGCACCAGCTCCGCCTTCTTGCCCGCAGAGACGCTGCGCACCGGCTGCCCGTCTTCGAGCAGCGCGACGACCTTCGCCTCGGCCTGCAGGTCGGTGTAGCCGAGGAACTCGGTCTCGCCGTGCTGCTCCAGGACCTTCCGGTACTCCGAGAGGTCGCCGTGGCCGGTCTTGCGGGCCGCCGCGTCCGCCTTCGCGCGGGTCCGCTGCTCGTTCATGAGCGTGCGGAAGCCCTCTTCGTCGACGGACAGGCCCTGCTCGGCCGCCATCTCCAGGGTCAGGTCGATCGGGAAGCCGTAGGTGTCGTGCAGCTGGAACGCCTTGTCGCCGGCCAGCACGTCGCCGCCGCCGCGCTTGGTCTCCTCGGCCGCGAGGTCGAAGATGCGCGAACCGCTGGTCAGCGTCGAGAGGAAGGCCTCCTCCTCGATCCGGACGACCTCGCTGATCCGGTCGAAGCCGTCGACCAGCTCCGGGTAGGTCGGGCCCATGGTGTCGCGGACGACCTTCGCGAACTCCTGCAGCACCGGCTCGTGCACGCCCAGCAGGCGCGTGGAGCGGACGATGCGGCGCAGCAGCCGGCGCAGCACGTAGCCGCGGCCGTCGTTGCCCGGGGTCACGCCGTCGCCGATCAGCAGCACGCCGGTGCGCGCGTGGTCGGCGATGACGCGGAAACGGACGTCGTCGGCGTGGTTGCTGCCGTAGCGGCGGCCCGAGAACTCCTCGGCGCGGCCGATGACCGGGCGGACGAGGTCCGTCTCGTAGACGTTCTCGACGCCCTGCAGGATCGTCGCGACGCGCTCGACGCCCATGCCGGTGTCGATGTTCTTCGCGGGCAGCTCACCGAGGATCGGGAAGTCCTTCTTGCCGCTGCCCTCGCCCCGGATGTTCTGCATGAACACCAGGTTCCAGATCTCGATGTAGCGGTCCTCGTCGACGACCGGACCGCCCTCGCGGCCGTACTCCGGGCCGCGGTCGTAGTAGATCTCCGAGCACGGGCCGCACGGGCCGGGGATGCCCATCGACCAGAAGTTGTCGACCATGTCGCGGGCCTGGATGCGCTCGCCGGGCAGGCCGGTGAGCTTGCGCCACAGCCCGGCCGCCTCGGCGTCGTCCTCGTAGACGGTCGCCCACAGGCGGTCCGGGTCGAGGCCGTAGCCGCCTTCGCTCTGGGGCTTGGTGATCAGCTCCCAGGCGTACTCGATGGCGCCTTCCTTGAAGTAGTCGCCGAAGGAGAAGTTGCCGGCCATCTGGAAGAACGTGTTGTGCCGGGTGGTCTTGCCGACCTCGTCGATGTCCGGGGTGCGCACGCACTTCTGCACGGAGGTCGCGCGCGGGTACGGCGGCGGCGCCTCACCGAGGAAGTACGGCTTGAACTGCACCATGCCGGCGTTGACGAACAGCAGGTTCGGGTCGTCGAGGATCAGCGGCGCGCTGGGCACGCGCGTGTGGCCCTTGCCCTCGAAATGGCGCAGGAAACGGTCGGTGATTTCGTGTGTGTCCACGGGTCAGTCCTCGTAGCGGGGTGGTTCGGAACAGGTCGGCGTCGACGGCGGAAGGGGTTCCGGGCAGGCCCGGATCAGCCCTCCGCCCGGCGAGCTCGCCGGACCGGGCGCCGCGCGGCAGCCGCGTGCCGCCCCTCGGCGCGGGGCGCGGTCACGCCCGTCCGCTCCTCGACCATGTCGTGCAACTCCTGCTCCCGCTCGTTCATGCCCGCGCGCACCTCGGCGCCGAACGAACCCACGGCACCCGCCAGCTCGCGCACGGCGTCCCCCAGGTTCGATGCTAACCCGGCCGGGGTGGCCTGACGAGCCGTTTCGGCGGCCTTGCGGGACAGCGCGACCCCGGCGACGACCCCGACGCCGAGCCAGAACAGCCGCTTCATTTGCCCGCCTTCTTCGCCGCCTTCGCGGCGCTCTTCTTCTTGCGCGCGCGGATCGCCTTGCTGATCCCGTAGGACAGGGCCGCGGTCTTGACCAGCGGGCCGCCCAGCGTCGCGGTGAACACCGACGTCAGCGCGGAGACGTTCCCGGTGACGGCCTGGGCGTTCGAGGTGATCCCGTCGACCCGCTCCAGCTGGGTGTTGACGTGGGTGATCGTCTCGTTCGCGCCGATCAGCAGCGGGTCGGTGTTGTTGTTCGTGCGCTCGATCGCCTCGGTGGCCGCGTCCAGCGTCTTGCCGAGCTTGCGCAGCACGACCGCCAGCAGCACGACCAGCACGACGAATGCTCCTGCGGCGATCAGCGCGGCGATCTGCCCTGCCGACACGGGCCCTCCTCGGATAAGCGGTCTTGGGTGCTGGTGAGGTTACCGCCTGGCCGGGTCCCCGACCGTGTCACCCCGCGCGGGGTGGGAAACAGCTCGCTCCCGGCCACGCCGGGGCGGTGCACCCGGGCGGTGGGACACGACGACGGACCCGGCCGGCGGGTCCTTTCCGGACCGGGCGGGCCGGGCCGGGCGTCCCGCGCCGGTCCCGCGAAGACCGGTTCGCCGCGCCGGGCGGGCCGCTCGTCTAACGCTCCTTCAGCACCGCGCGGTAGAGCACCGCCATGTCCTCGTCGCCGTGGCCCGCTTCGACCGCCGCCTCCAGGTGGGCCAGCGCCGCACGGGCGCCCGCCACGTCGACGTCGTCGCCCGCGGCCGCCACCACCAGGCGCGCGTCCTTCGCCGCCAGGCCGGCCGGGAACGCCGCCGGGAACTCGCCGGACAGCATCGCGCCGCCCTTGACGTGCGCGTAGCCGACGTCGAGGCCGCCGCCCTTGATCGTCTCCAGGAACAACGCGGGGTCGATGCCCAGCGCGCGGGCGAGGCCGAGGCTTTCCGCCGTGCCGTTGGTCAGCGCCAGCACCCACGCGTTCAGCACGAGCTTCAAGCGGCTGCCCTGCCCGGCCGGGCCGAGCCACTGCGTCTTGACGGCGACCGCGTCGAACACCGGCGTGGCCTTCGGGCGGGCTTCCTCCGGGCCGGACGCGAGCACCTGGAGCTGCGCCTGTTCGGCGGGCTGGCGGGTGCCGAGCACGGGTGCGTCGACGAACACCGCGCCCGCCTTCTCGGCGGCCGCGGCGAGGCGGTCGGTCCAGTCGAGGCCGACCGTGCTCATCTGCAGCCACAACGTGCCCGAAGCGGGCGAAGCGGCTTCGAACGCTTCCGCCACGGCAGGGCCGTCCGCGAGCATCGTCACCAGGACGTCCGCGCCGTCGGCCGCTTCCGCGGCCGAGTCCGCGACCGTCGCGACGTCCGCCAGGGGCTCGGCTTTGGCGCGGGTCCGGTTCCAGACCCGGACGTCCAGGCCCGCCTTCGCGATGTTGGCCGCCATCGGGGCGCCCATGATTCCGGTTCCGAGAAACGCGATGCTCATGGTCCCAGCGTGCCCGCAAACCGCGGTCAGTAATCGCCGAGCAAGCAGAACGGGTGACCGGCCGGGTCGGCGTAGACGCGCCAGCCGCGCCCGCCGAGGTCGGGGTCGAGCAGCCGGCCGCCGTTCTGCAGGACGACCTGGTGCGACTCGCGGAAGTCGTCGACCTCGAAGTCGAGGTGGAACTGCTGCGGGAACGCCGGGTCCGGCCAGTGCGGCGGCCGGTGGTCCGGGGCCCGCTGGAACCCGAGGACCAGCCCGTTCACGTGCAGCGTGGACCAGTCCCAGTCGACGCGCCAGCGCGGGTCGGGCCGGTCCACCTCGCCGCCGAGCAGGGCCTGGTAGAAGCGGGCGAGCACCGCCGGTTCCGGACAGTCCAGGACGATGCACTGCAGCGTCGCGGGCACGGATACGCCTCCTGCCGTCACCGGGAACCATCACCGGCTCCCTGGGAGCGAGAAGTTTACGAAACCCGATGATCTTGGCGGGCGCGCCCCGATCTTGTCACTGCCCGCGGATCGTGCGGCGCAGCTTCGGGACGCGCTCGGCGAGCGTGCGCTCGGCGCCGCGTTGCGTGGGCTCGTAGTAGTCGCGGCCGACGAGCTCGTCCGGCGGGTACTGCTGGGCCAGCACGCCTTCCGGGACGTTGTGCGGGTACCGGTAGCCCTGCGCGTTGCCGAGCTTCTTCGCCCCCGCGTAGTGCCCGTCGCGCAGCGGCGGCGGCACCGCGCCCGCCAGCCCGGCGCGGACGTCGGCCAGCGCCGCGTCGATGCTCGTGACCACCGCGTTCGACTTCGGCGCGGTGGCCAGGTGGATCGTCGCCTGGGCGAGCGCCAGCCGGCCTTCCGGCATGCCGATGAACTGCACCGCGTGCGCGGCCGCGACCGCCGCCTGCAGGGCCGTCGGGTCCGCGAGCCCGACGTCCTCGCTGGCGTGCACGACCAGCCGGCGCGCCAGGAACCGCGGGTCCTCCCCCGCTTCGATCATCCGCGCCAGGTAGTGCAGCGCGGCGTCCACATCGGACCCGCGGATCGACTTGATGAACGCGCTGATGACGTCGTAGTGCTGGTCGCCGTCGCGGTCGTAGCGCACCGCCGCCTTGTCCACAGTGGACTCGACGATGGCCAGGTCGATCGTCTTCGCCTCGGTGGCCGACGCCGCGTCCGCCGCCGCCTCCAGCGCCGTGAGCGCGCGGCGCGCGTCGCCACCCGCGAGCCGGACCAGGTGGGCGCGCGCGTCCTCGGTGAGCGTCAGCTCGCCGCCGAGACCGCGCTCGTCGGCCAGCGCGCGCTCGATCAGCTCGGTGATGTCTTCGTCGGTCAGCGGGCGCAGCTGCAGCACCAGCGACCGCGACAGCAGCGGGGAGACCACCGAGAACGACGGGTTCTCGGTGGTCGCCGCGACCAGCAGCACCGTGCGGTCCTCGACCGCGCCGAGCAGGGCGTCCTGCTGGGTCTTGGAGAACCGGTGCACCTCGTCGATGAACAGCACGGTGTTCTCGGCGTTGTACTGCCGCCGGCGCCGCGCTTCCTCGATGACGCCGCGCACCTCCTTGACGCCCGCGGAGAGCGCCGACATCGCGACGAACCGGCGGCCGGTGGCGATCGAGACCAGGTTGGCCAGCGTCGTCTTGCCCGTGCCGGGCGGGCCGTAGAGCAGCACCGACGCCGGCGCGGCGCCTTCGACCAGCCGCCGCAGCGGGGCGCCTTCGCGCAGCAGGTGCTGCTGGCCGACGACCTCGTCGAGCGCGCGCGGCCGCATCCGCACGGCCAGCGGGGAGCTGGCCGGGTCCGCCTGGGTTTCGCTCGCGTTCGACGTGGTGGGCTCCGGCGGGGGCGCCACGTCGACGTTCACGGTGAAGAGCTCGTCCTGTGCCACGACCATGACGTTAACGGAAGGCACCGACAGAACCCCTTGCCCCGGTCCCGCGAACGGCGCTACCGTCGCGGTGACTGGTTGACCGAAAGCGCAAATCCGGTCAACACGTCAAACCTTACCGGAACCGCAGGTGGAAACGCATGAGTCATCCGAACCGCGAGCGCGCGGACCGCATCCTGGACGCGGCGGGCGAGCTGCTGCTGCGCATGGGCTACCGGAAGGTGGCGGTCGACGACGTCGCGCGCGCGGTCGGTATCGGCAAGGGCACCGTCTACCTGCACTGGCGCACCAAGGAGCTGCTGTTCCAGGCGCTGATGATGCGCGAGTCGGCGGACCTCACCGACGAGGTCCTGGCCGGGATCAAGGCCGACCCGGCGGAGATCCTGCCGCACCGGATGATCTCGGCGTCGTTCCTCGTCACCCACCGGCGGCCGCTGGTGATGGCGATGCTGCGCGGCAACGCCGACATGTTCGGCTCGCTCGGCGACCTCGCCCTGCGCAAGCAGCAGGACGAGCTGCGCACGCAGTTCGAGGAAGCGATGCTGCGGCACGGGCTGATCCGGTCGGACGTGCCGAACCTCACCTACGCGCTCAACGCCGCGACCCTCGGCTTCTACCTGGGCGACA
The DNA here is from genome assembly GCF_054781455.1 of Amycolatopsis stemonae. Lineage (NCBI taxonomy): Bacteria > Bacillati > Actinomycetota > Actinomycetes > Pseudonocardiales > Pseudonocardiaceae > Amycolatopsis > Amycolatopsis stemonae. The sequence continues at coordinate 315,327 of NZ_BAAGUJ010000003.1, forward strand.
CGCTTTCCGACGAGTTCGAGGGCATTCCCGTCGACGAGAAGGCGGCCGTGCTCGCCCACCTGATCCGCACCGCGTTCGAGCCGCCCGGTGAGCCCGACCCCGCGGCGGTCGCGGAGGTGGCGGCGGAGCTCGGATCGGCGCTCGAGGAGCTCGTTTCGGGCTACCGGAAAGGGATCTACGCACACGATCCCGCCAAGGGCCCCGGCTGATCCCGGGGCCGCACAGGGGAAAGAAGGGGCGGAAATGACCACCACACAAGCGGACGCCTGGGGACTGCACGAATCCCAGTTCTGGCTGCGGGGGAAGCAGCCGGCGGAGCGGGTCTCGCACGCGCCCGAGCTCGGCTTCTGGAACGTCTACGGCCACCCGGAGGCCGAAGAGGTCCTCCGCGACCCGGCGACGTTCTCCTCGGACACCACCCGGCTGGTGCCGAAGGAGATGATGCCGGAGGCCGACCTCGAAGAGATGTCGGCGGGCAACCTGCTGCAGCTGGACCCGCCGCTGCACCACAAGATGCGCAAGCTCGTCAGCCGCGCGTTCACGCCGAAGGTCGTCGCGGACCTCGAGCCGCGCATCGCCGCGGTGACGAACGAGCTGCTCGACGCGGCGGGCGGCGACGGCCGGCTGGAGCTGGTCGCCGACCTGGCCTACCCGCTGCCGGTGATCGTGATCGCGGAGCTCCTGGGGGTCCCCGCGAGCGACCGGCACCTGTTCAAGGGCTGGGTGGACAAGATGTTCGACTCGGCCGAGCAGTTCTCGCTGAAGGAGCAGAGCGAGAAGCAGCAGGAAAACGTGAAGAAGTCCCTCGAGGGCCAGAAAGCGCTCACCGACTACCTCGCCGTGCACGTCGAGGAGCGGCGGGGGCGGCCCCGCGAGGACCTGCTGACCAAGCTCGTCGAAGCCGAGGTCGACGGCGAGAAGCTGACGAAGTACGAGGTCGTCAACTTCGCGAACGTCCTGCTCCTGGCCGGGCACATCACCACCACGATGCTGCTGGGCAACGCGGTGCTGTGCCTGGACACCCACCCGGAGTGGGACGAGCGCGTGCGCGCCGACCGCTCGCTCGTGCCGCCGGCGATCGAGGAGTCGCTGCGATACCTGTCGCCGTTCGCGGCGGTCGCCCGCGCGACCACGCGCGAGGTCGAGCTCGGCGGCACGACCGTGCCCCCGGACCGGATGCTGATGGTCTGGGTCGCGGCCGCCAACCGCGACGAGCGGGTGTTCGCCGAGCCGGACGCGTTCGACCCGCGGCGCGACCCCAACCCGCACCTCGCGTTCGGCCGCGGGATCCACTTCTGCATCGGGGCGCCGCTCGCGCGGCTCGAAGGCCGGGTGGCGCTGAACACCCTGTTCGACCGCTACCCGGCGCTGCGCACGATCCCGGGTGAGCCGCCGAAGTTCCAGGTGAACCCGAACATGACGGGCGTGCGGGAGCTGCCGCTCACCACGGCGTGAACCGGGTGCGCCCTGGGCGAAATCCCTCGCCCGGGGCGTTGCCGTGTCCCAAGGTGGGGCGATGAAGGTGGCAGTGCTGGCGGACATCCACGGCGTGCTCCCGGCGCTGGAGGCGGTGCTGGCCGAGCCGGACGTCGTCGCCGCGGAGAAGATCGTGCTGCTCGGCGACATGCTGGCCGGCCCGATGCCGGTGCAGACCCTGGATCGGCTCCTTTCGCTGGGCTCCCGGGCGGTCTGGGTGCGCGGCAACGCCGACCGCGAGCTGGCGGCGTCGGCGCGCGGGACCGGGAAGTTCGTGCCGGACCCGATCTTCCCGTGGGCGGCGCGGCAGCTACGTCCCGCGGACCTGCCGGTCCTGGACGCGCTGCCGCTGACGGTGTCGCTCGACGGCGTGCTGTACTGCCACGCGACCCCGCGCGACGACACGGAAATCGTGCTCGTCGACAGCCCGCTCGAGCGCTGGGCGGAAGTCCTCGACGGCGTCACCGAGCCGGTGGTCGCGTGCGGGCACACGCACATGCCGTTCACCCGCCTCGCCGACCGCCGGCTGGTCGTCAACCCCGGCAGCGTCGGGATGCCTTACGGCGCCCGGGGTGCGCACTGGGCGTTGCTCGGCGACGGCGTCGAGCTGCGGCGGACGGCCTACGACGTCGAAGCCGCGTGCCGGGAGCTGACCGCGCGGTCGGGCTATCCCGGTATCGAGGAGTGGGTGGACTTCTTCGTCCGCGCCCCGGCGTCGGACGCGGAGGCGCTGCGCGTGTTCAGCGGGCGCGGAACGAGTTCCACATGATGACCGCGGCGTAGGGCAGGAACTCGCGGCCGCGGCGCCACAGCCACGGGATGCCCTTGAGCACCAGCCACCCCACGTGGCCGGCGGCGCTCGGCTCGACCCCGCCGCTGCAGGTGAGGCTCACCGGCTCCGGCACGTCGAAGCCGGCTTCGGCGAGCAGGGCCGTGAAGCCCTCCGCGAGCATGCGGTGCCCGAGCTCCGAAGGGTGCAGCCGGTCGACGCTCCACGACGTCAGGTCGTAGGCGCCGGGGAGGGTGTCGAGGTCGAGGCAGGGCACGCCTTCGCGGGCGACGACCTCGTCGATGGCCGCGTTCAGCTCGGCGACGCGGGCGCTGAGGGCACGCTTCAGCGACGGCGGCAGCCGGAACACCTTGCTGTGGTCGTGGAACCGGACCGGGATCACCGTGGTGCCGGTTTCGCGCAGCCGGTGGACGACTTCGGTGAGGTCGGCGGCGATGCGGGCCGCGTCGAAGTCGGGGCGCAGGGTGTCGTTCATGCCGGCCACCAGCAGCGCCACGTCGGGCCGGTGCGCGACGGCCGCGGGCACCTGGTCGGTGAGCACGCAGCGCATCCGCGCGCCGGTGAAGGACGGGTTGAGGTAGCCACCGGCCCCGACCCCGAGCGCGGCCGCGACGAGCGGGCCGACACCTCGCCACCCACCACGCCGGGGCAGCGGATCACCGAGCCCGACGGCGGTGGAGTCACCGAGCACGACGAGGCTCCGCGCCTGCCTGGGCGACGGCACGGCCGCGAGCGCGGGCCGCGGCGCCGGCGAGGGCCGCGAGGGTTGCGACGGTTCGGGGAAGGGGGTGACTTCGACGCTGATCACGGTCACGCCCATGACCATCGGCCACGCAAACTCACCCCCGGTGAGGACGAGGTAACACGCCCGCGACAGCGCGCCTAATTCTTGACGCTCACCACACAGACGCCGGAAATGTCCTGTTCGCGGGGCTGGGTCAGCGGAAGGCGGGGTAGAACGCCAAGTCGGCGTGCGGGCCCAGGCGGGCCGCCAGCGCCGCCGCCACCCGGGCCGCGAACTCCGACACCGCCGTCATCCGGACGTACCCGGCGTGCCGGGCCAGGTCGCGCCACCAGGTCACCAGCGCCGCCTCGCGGCTGACCGGGGCCGCGTGGCGGGAGAGGTCCAGCGAGCCCAGCTCCTCCCCCGTGATCAGCCAGACCCGCAGCAGCTCGCTGGTCGTCAGGTGGGCCGCCAGGGCTTCGTCGTCGGCGAAGGCCGGCCAGACGCCCACGACCTCCGCGCGCCACGCCGCGATCATCGCCTCGCTCATGCCCGCCGGCAGGGCCAGCGCGTCCGGCCAGCTCGCGAACGGCAGCCGCAGGTGGGCCGCGTCGACCAGGGCCGAGCGGACGCAGCCGTACTCGAAGTCCAGGAAGCGCACGCCCTCGCCCGTCACGAGGTTGTTGTCCGGGCTCAGCTCGACCGGGCTGAACGCCCGGAAGCCCGCCGAACGCGACTGCTCCAAGGCCGTCTCGACCTGCGTGCGCACCGCGTCCGGCACCGGGATGCCCAGGCGCTCCTGGATCACCGCGGGCACCCGCGCGCACGCCTCGCCGACGTCGCCGGAGTCGTTCTTCGCCGGCCCGCCGAGGCGGCGCAGCAGCGCGTTGAAGTCGGCTTCGCGCCCTGCGGTGTTCGCGTGCAGCCGGCCCAGCGACCGGGCCCACGACAGCAGCGCGCGTTCCGCCGCGCGCGAGTCGCGGGCGTAGAGCTTGTCCTCCAGGGTCGGCGTGCGGCCGAGGTCCTCCAGCACGAGCACGCGGTCGCGGCCGTCGTGGGCGAGCAGCTCGGGGCACATCCGCTCGTCCGGCGCCAGCGCGGTGAACAGCTGGTAGCTGACCGCCTCCTGTGCGAACGGGTCGGCGTAGCCGGCCTCCGGGCGATCCGGGTAGTGCTTGATCACCAAGGTGCGCGGCAGCGCGAAGGACGACGACACCACCCTGGCCCGGACGACCGTGGCCGGCCCGCTCCCCGCGAGGTCCTCGGGGGCGACCAGGGTGATCGCGCTGCCGAAGCGGCGTGAAAGAACGGACTCGCCCGCCGCGACCGCCGCGGCGACGGCGAGGTGCTCGGCTCCTGCCCCGACCCCAGCGTCGCCGGCGGAGGAGGTGTCGACTGTCATTGTCACCGACCCTACTCGTGACTGAGCAACCCTGACTACTGACATCCGGACAACAAGAAGCCACGCCCGGCGGGGGCCGCCCCCTGAGAAAGCGACGCACCCCCATCGGGGAACGTTGCCCATTCCGGGCCACGATCAACACAATGGCCGCTGCTGCAACGATTCCGAGAGGTTCGAACGGCGGTATCGGCAGCGGCCCGCGACCACCGGGCACGAAAACGCACGACGCGCCGAGGCCGCTCACCCGGGCGGGCGAGCAGCCTCGGCGCGAGGCGTCAGCTCTGCGGCGGGGCGGCCGGCTTCGCGTCGATGCCGGCTTCCTTGCGCTGCTGGGCGGTGATCGGCGCGGGCGCCGCCGTCAGCGGGTCGTAGCCGCCGCCGGTCTTCGGGAACGCGATCACGTCCCGCAGCGAGTCGGCCTTGGCCAGCAGCATGACGATGCGGTCCCAGCCGAACGCGATGCCGCCGTGCGGCGGCGGGCCGAACTGGAAGGCGTCGAGCAGGAAGCCGAACTTCTCCTGCGCCTCTTCCTCACCCAGGCCCATCAGGCTGAACACGCGCTTCTGGACGTCGCCGCGGTGGATACGGATCGACCCGCCGCCGATCTCGTTGCCGTTGCAGACGATGTCGTAGGCGTAGGCCAGCGCGTTGCCCGGGTCCTGCTCGAACTTGTCGATCCACTCCGGGGTCGGCGAGGTGAACGCGTGGTGCACGGCCGTCCACTTGCCGGAGCCGACCGCGACGTCGTCGCCGATGTCCTCGACCGGCGCGAACAGCGGCGCGTCGACGACCCACACGAACGACCAGGCGTCCTCGTCGATCAGGCCGAGCCGCTTGCCGATCTCGTCGCGCGCGGCACCGAGCAGCGGCTGCGTGCTCGACGCCTTGCCGGCGGAGAAGAAGATGCAGTCGCCCGGCTTCGCGCCCGCCGCGGCGACGACGTTTTCGCGCTCGGTCTCGGACAGGTTCTTCGCGACCGGGCCGCCGAGCGTGCCGTCCTCGTTCACCAGGATGTAGGCGAGGCCGCGCGCGCCGCGCTGCTTCGCCCACTCCTGCCACGCGTCGAGCTGGCGGCGCGGCTGGTCGGCGCCGCCGGCCATCACGACCGCGCCGACGTAGGGCGCCTGGAACACGCGGAACGGCGTGTCGGCGAAGAACTCCGTCATGTCGGTGATCTCGAGGTCGAAGCGCAGGTCCGGCTTGTCCGAGCCGTACTTGGCCATCGCCTCGTGGTAGGTGATGCGCGGGATGGGCCGCGGGATCTCGTGCCCGACCAGCTTCCACAGCGCGGAGACGATCTGCTCGCCGATGTCGATGACGTCGTCCTGCTCGACGAAGCTCATCTCGATGTCGAGCTGGGTGAACTCCGGCTGGCGGTCGGCGCGGAAGTCCTCGTCCCGGTAGCAGCGCGCGATCTGGTAGTACCGCTCCATGCCGCCGACCATGAGCAGCTGCTTGAACAGCTGCGGCGACTGCGGCAGCGCGTACCAGGAGCCGGGCTTGAGCCGGGCCGGCACCAGGAAGTCGCGGGCGCCTTCCGGGGTGGAGCGGGTCATCGTCGGCGTCTCGATCTCGACGAAGTCCTGGGCGTGCAGCACCTCGCGCGCGGCGCGGCTGACCTCGCTGCGCAGCCGCATGGCCGCGGCCGGGCCGCTGCGGCGCAGGTCGAGGTAGCGGTGCTTGAGGCGGACCTCTTCGCCGACGTCGACGCGGTCGTCGATCGGGAACGGCAGCGGCGCGGACTCCGACAGCACCTCGAGCCCGGTCGCGAGGACCTCGATCTCGCCGGTCGGGATCTCGGTGTTCGCGTTGCCCTCGGGGCGCTTCGAAACCTCGCCGACGATCTTGACGCAGAACTCGGAGCGGAGCGCGTGCGCGCGCTCGGCCATCTCGCCCTCGCGGAAGACGACCTGGGCGACCCCGCTGGCGTCGCGGAGGTCGATGAAGATGACGCCGCCGTGATCTCGCCGCCGGGCCACCCATCCGGTGAGGGTGACGGTCTGTCCGGCCTGCTCGGCACGCAGGGTGCCGGCTCGGTGAGTGCGGAGCACTGCGACTGCTCTCCTTCGAGATGGGCGTCTACGGCGGGTTTCGCCGTGAAGAGGCTAACGAACAACCCAGCCTACGACGTCGGCAGGCTCGCCCGGCGCGGGGTCAGAGCACGAACCGGGGCCGCGTCTCCAGGGCCGCCACCAGCCGGTGGGCCTGGGCCAGGTAGGCGGCGACCCGGTAGATGCGCCCGCCGGGGTGCGTGACGACCCAGTTCGCGGCCGCCGAGGCCGAGGCGAAGAACGGCTGGCCCGCGCACGCCATCGCGTCGGCGTGCTCGAGCCCGAACCCCAGGTCGACCGCGGCGACGACGGCCGCGGGCGGGTCGGCCTGCAGGATCGCGTCCGGGGTCAGGTCGATGCGGATGTGCGTGCCGGTGACCGGGCAGGTCGCGGCCGCGTGCACGTGCTCGCCGGTGGCGATGGCCAGCAGGAACATGTCGACGGTGCCGTCGGGGCCCGCGCCGAGGGTGCCTTCGGCCGGCTGGAGGCGGTGGTGGGCGCCGCGCGGGGCGGGCCCGGTGGAGACGAGGTCGCGGTGCAGGGTGAACCCGATCAGCTCGACGAGCCGGCGTGCTTCGGCGGAGGTGACGCCGACGGTCGCGGCGAGCCGGTCGACGCTCACCGGGTGCCGGCCGGCCCGGGTCAGCTTCAGGGCGGCCCAGGCGAGCCGCGCGGCCGCGACCCGGTCGGTCTGCGAGGTCGTCATCGCCGCACTCCCTTCCGCATCGATCCCTTCGACGTTAGGCGTCGGCGAGGCAGGCCGACAACGACACGATCGGACATTTTTCCGCAAGCCCCGGACACGCGGCCGGAAGGCAACGGCCGCTACGGCGAACGGCCCAGCCCGGTACCACCCGGCGGCGCCCGGCGGTGACGCGTTCACCCGGCCGCCCGGGCGGCGGATGATTCACGGACAGCCCAACGTCTGTCCACAGTGGACGCATGCCGGGCGGCGTGGCTGACCTGCCGGGCCGTCAGAGCAGGCGCAGCTGTTCCGCGGCCGGCTCCGCCACACGGGGCTCGGGGACCGGCTCCGGGCTGCGCGCGTCGTACCCCGTCTTCGGGGCCAGGCCGTGCCGGCGCAGCAGCGGCGCCACCCGCTCCCCCAGCCGCTCGCGGTAGGCCTTCTGCACGTAGCTGCCCCGCGCGTACAGCTCCCGGTACCGCGGCACGAGCGCCGGGTACGAGCCCGCCAGCCAGCGGCCGAACCACTCGCGGGCGCCCGGGCGCAGGTGCAGCGGGATCACCGTGACGCTCGACGCGCCCGCCTCGGCCAGCCGGCCGAACAGCGCGTCCAGGGCCTCGGCGGAGTCGGTCAGCCACGGCAGCACCGGCGCCACCAGCACCGAGCACGGCAGCCCGGCGTCGCGGGCCTTGCGGATCAGCTCCAGCCGGGCCCGCGGGCTCGGCGTGCCCGGTTCGAGGCGGTGCTGCAGCTCGCCGTCCAGCAGGGCGAGCGAGACCGCGAGCGACACCGGCACGTCCTTCGCGACGTCCTGCAGCAGCGGCAGGTCGCGCGCCAGCACGGTGCCCTTCGTCAGCACCGACAGCGGCGTGCCGGAGCGGGCCAGTGCCGTGATGATCCCCGGCATCAGCCGGTAACGGCCCTCCGCGCGCTGGTACGGGTCGGTGTTGGTGCCCATCGCCACGTGCTCGCGCCGCCACGACGGCCGTTTCAGCTGCGCCGCCAGCACTTCGGGCGCGTTGACCTTCACGACCACCTGGGTGTCGAAGTCGTGACCGGCGTCGAAGTCCAGGTACGTGTGGGTGTTCCGGGCGAAGCAGTTGTGGGACACCATGCCGTCGGCGATGAAGTCGCCGGTGCCGGTGGTGATGTCGAACAGCGGCAGCTGCAAGCCCAGCGCCTCGATCGCCTCGACGCGGCGGCGGCTCGCGCCGATCACCGCGCCGTCCAGCGACCGCTTCCACGCCACCGCGGGGTTGCTCACGTGCAGGAAGCGCAGCACCTCGGCGGTCCCGCCGAGCAGCCGGACCTCCTGCCGGGCCGGGAACTTCGGCACCTCGTCGAGCTGGTGGGCGAAGCCGAAGCGGGTGAGCGCGGCGGCGAAGGCCTCGGCGATCTCGGGCTCGTCGTGCGCGACGGCCAGGACGCCGCGGCCGTAGTCGCCCGCGAGGTCGAAGACGCCGGCGAGGAAGCCGCGCTGCCAGTGCGCGTCCGGGTCCGGGGGAACCTGGAGGAACCCGACGGACGCCCCGAAGTCCGGCAGGTAGCCGAGGGCGCGCGAGGCCGCGTCCGGCTCCGCGGCGAACCCGCCCGAGCGCAGCATCCCGCAGAGGTAGCCGGCGCGGTACCCCAGCGTCTCGTCGGGCGTCGCCGCGAATCGGCCGACGCCGATCAGCTCGGTGCCGGGCGCGAGGTGCGGCCGCTGCGCGACCCCGAACTTGCTGCCGGTGACGTGCTTCCAGCCCTTGCTCGTCAGGAACCGGTGGTCGCCGCCCGCGACGAGCCGGGTGCCGTCTTCGAGGGTCACCCGGTAGGCGGCGCGCAGGGTCGTCCAGTGCGCCTCGACCCGCGTGGGCACGAGCCGCCGGGACGCGCCGTGGCCGCGGGTGCCGTAGATCTCGTCGCCGACGGCCAGTTCGGACAACGCCCGCGTGCGCCCGTCCGCCATGAGGATCTGCGTGCCGCCCTCGAGGCAGTAGGTGCAGGCGTGCGAGCAGCCGCGGTACGGGTTGACGGTCCAGTCGAACGGCACGCCGGAGCCGCCGGGCACCTTGTTCAGCACCGAGCGCGCGTGCACCTCGTGAAAGGTGACGCCCTCGAATTCCGGTGACCGCACGGAACGCACCAGGCCCTCCAGCCCGGGCAGTGCCGGCTCACCCTCCCCTGCTCGCTGCCGATCCCATCGCACAGCGCCAGTCGAACATATGTTCTAGTCGAGTGTCAAACGGGTTCGCTCAGGACGTGAAGCGGTCCAGCGCCCGGATCTTGTTGGTCGCGTCCAGCGCGGCCACCTTGTACGCCTCCGAGAGCGTCGGGTAGTTGAAGACCGCGTCGACGAGGTAGTCGACCGTGCCGCCGCAGCCCATCACCGCCTGTCCGATGTGGACCAGGTCGGTCGCGCCCGTGCCGAACACGTGGACGCCCAGCAGCTTCCGGTCCGTCGTGGACACCAGGAGCTTCAGCATCCCGTAGCTGTCGCCGGTGATCTGGCCGCGCGCCAGCTCGCGGTACCGCGAAATGCCGACCTCGTAAGGCACCGAGGACGACGTCAGCTGGGCCTCGGTCGAGCCGACGTACGAAATCTCCGGGATCGTGTAGATGCCGATCGGCTGCAGCGCGCCCAGGCCGTTGGCCGGTTCGCCGAAGGCGTGGTACGCCGCGAGCCGGCCCTGGTCCATCGACGTCGCCGCCAGCGCCGGGAAGCCGATCACGTCGCCGACCGCGTAGATGTGCGGGACCTCGGTGCGGTAGTTCTCGTCGACCACGAGCCGGCCGCGTTCGTCCGCTTCGAGGCCGGCCGCGGCCAGTTCCAGCGCGCCCGTCATGCCCTGGCGGCCCGCGCTGTACATGACCCCGTCGGCCGGGATGCGCTTGCCGCTGACCAGCGTGGTCACCGTGGCGTCGTCGGACACCGCCACGTTCGCCACCTTCTCGCCGAAGCGGAACGTGACGCCGAGGTCGCGCAGCTGGAACTTCAGCGACTCCACGATCTCCGGGTCGCAGAAGTCGAGCATCTGGTCGCGCTGCTCGACGACCGTCACCCGCGAGCCGAGCGCGGCGAACATCGACGCGTACTCGATGCCGATCACGCCGGCGCCGACCACGACCAGCGACGACGGGATCCGCTCGAGCCGCAGGATCTCGTCGGAGTCGAGGACGCGCGCGGCGTCGAAGTCGACGTTCGCGGGCCGCGCCGGGCGGGTGCCGGTGGCGATCACGACGTAGTCGGCGCTCAGCATCCGGCGGTCGCCGGGGTGGCGGCCTTCGACGACCACGGTGTGCGGGTCGGCGAACGAGCCGGTGCCGACCACCAGGTCGACGTGGTTGCGCAGCAGCTGCGCGCGCACCACCTGGACCTCGCGCCCGACGACGTGCTGGGTGCGCGCCAGCAGGTCGGCGATCGTGATGTCCTGCTTGACGCGGTAGCTCGCGCCGTACAGTTCGCGCTGGTTCATGCCGGTCAGGTAGAGCACCGCTTCGCGCAACGTCTTGGACGGGATCGTGCCGGTGTTGACGCACACCCCGCCGACCATGTCGTGCCGGTCGACGACCGCCACCCGCTTGCCCAGCTTCGCCGCGGCGATCGCGGCCTTCTGGCCCCCGGGACCCGAACCGATGACGATGAGGTCGTACTCGTGCTCGCTCACGTGTCGAGCGTGCGCACCCGCGGGCCCCGGCGCAACCCCTCACCGGTGAAGATCCGCCCGCGAGCGCGGTTTCGGGGCTAGCGTGACCGGGTGCTGCGCGTTTCGCTGCTGGGCGAGCAGGTGATCGCGGACGAGGAGACCGGCACCGTGCTGACGCGGTCGCCGCGCTCGGTCGCGCTCGTGGCCCACCTCGTCGTGCACGCCGGCCTGGCGCAGCCCCGGCGCCGGATCGCCGGGCTGTTCTGGCCGGACTCCACCGACGCGCAGGCGCTGACCAACCTGCGCCGCGAGCTGCACCAGCTGCGCCGCGTGCTGGGCGACCCGCCGTCCCTGGACGTGACCGGGCGCGACCTGTGCTGGCGCGACACCCCGTCGAGCCGGGTCGACGTCCGCGAGTTCGACGCCGCCCGCCGCGCCGCGCTGGCCGCCGAGGACGCGGGCGAGGTGCTCGGCCACGCGCGGGCGGCGCTCGCGCTCTACCGCGGGGAGCTGCTGCCGGGCCTGGCCGACGACTGGGTCCTGGCCGCCCGCGCCGAGCTCGACCGCCAGTGCGTCGAGCTGTGCGACCTGATCTGCGCCACGCCTTCGGGTGACCCGGCCGCCGCGCTCGCCGCCGCCCGCCGCCGGATCCGGCTGCGGCCCCTCGAAGAGACCGGCTACCGGACGTTGATGGGACTGCAGGCCGACGCCGGCGACCGCGCGGGCGCGGTGAGCACGTACCACCAGTGCGCGTCGGTCCTCGAACGCGAGCTCGGCGTGGTCCCGTCCGAGCCGACCCGGGCGGCGCTGCGGCGGCTGCTCGCGCGGCCGGAGCCCGAACCCCGGCGGGCGGCGGTGCTCGGCCTCGTGGTCCGGGCGGCCGTGCTGGCGCGGCTCGTCGGCCTGTGGCGCGCGGCCGCGGCGGGCCGCAGCGGGATGGTCCTCGTGCGCGGCGACGCCGGCGTCGGCAAGACCCGGCTCGTCGGCGAGCTCGCCGCGCTGGCCCGTGCGGAAGGCGCGGTCGTCGCCGCCGGACGCTGCTTCGGGACGCCGGGGCGGCTCGCGCCGGCGCCGGTGGCCGACCGGCTGCGCCCGCCCGCGGTGCAGCGCGCGGCGGCGTCCCTGGACCCGGTGTGGCGTGCCGAAGTCGACCGGCTGCTGCCGGCCACGCCGCCGGTCGCGGGCGGGCACCCGACCGTCGACGCGTGGCAGCGCCTGCGGTTCTTCGAAGGGCTGGCCCGGGCGCTCACCGCCGGCGGCCGGCCGGTGCTGCTGGTCCTCGACAACGCGCAGTGGTGCGACGAGGAGACGAGCGCGTTCGTCACCTTCTGCCTCGGCCTGCTGCCGAAGGCGCCCCTGCTGGTCGCGGGGACGCTGCGCGACGGCGACCTCGACGCCCGCGTCGAGTCCTGGACCGCCCAGCTGCGCGACGACGGCAGGCTCGCCGAGCTGCCGCTGCGCCCGTTCGACGCCGACGGCACCGCGCACCTCGGCGAGGCGGTCGCCGGGCGGCCGCTGTCGGAGTCGGACCGGACGGTGCTGTACGCGGCCACCGGCGGGTTCCCGCTGTACGTCGTGGAAGCGTTGCGCACCAGCGCTTCCCCGCCGTCCGGGCGGCTGGCCGGCGTGCTGCGGGCCCGGCTCGAGCAGCCGGGCGCGGCCGCCCGCGAGGTCGCCGGGCTCGCCGCCGCGGCCGGCCGGGACTTCACCCTCGAGCTGCTCACCGAGGCCAGCGACCTCGACGCGGACACCGTCGTCGACGCCGTCGACGAGCTGTGGCGGCGCCGGATCGTGCGTGAGTTCGGCGGCAGCTACGACTTCACGCACGACCTGCTGCGCGAGGCCGCCTACCAGCAGGTCAGCCCGCCGCGGCGGTGGCTGCTGCACCGGCGGCTGGCCCAGGGCCTGGAGCTGCTGCACGCCGAGGACACCGACGCCGTGGCGGCGCAATTGGCCGAGCAGTACGCGCGCGGCGGCCGTCCCGACCGCGCCGTCTCGCACTACCGCCGGGCCGCTTCGGTCGCCGCGCGCACCTTCGCCCACGCCGAGGCGATCCGGCTGCTGAACGAGGCGTTGGCGCTCGTCCGCGCGCGCCCGGCGAGCGGCAACCGCGACCGCGACGAGCTCGCTGTCCTCGAAGCGCTCGCCGGGCCGCTCAACGCCCACCAGGGCTACTCGTCCCCCGAGCTGCAGCGCGTCCTGGAGCGTTCGCTCGCGCTCGCGGAGTCCTTGGGCAGCAAGGAGTCCGCGCTCACGGCGCTGCTGGAGTTGTGGTCGTCCCGATTCGTGCAAGGCAAGACGGTGCAGGCGCACGAAGCGGCCGAACGGTCGCTCACCCTGATCGCGCCCGGGACGAGCGCGGAGCAGAGCGGCTCGGCGCACTTCATCGTCGCGGGCTCGTCGTTGAGCCTCGGGCACCCGGGCGAGGCGCTGCGGCACTTCGAGCTGGGCGCCGAACGCACCCGCGGCGCGTCGACCTGGCCGATCGGCACCCGGCCGGACATCCACGGGCCGGCCTGGGCGGCGCACGCGCACTGGCTCCTCGGCCACGACGACGAAGCCGTCGCGAGCAGCGACCGGGCCATCGCGCTCGCCCGCCGGATCGACCACCCGTACAGCCTGACGATCGCGCTGGCGTACGCGGGGATCACCCACCAGATGCGCCGGGACCGGCGGGCGCTGTGGGCGGCCGTTTCCGAACTGCACGCGCTGTGCGACCGCTTCGGTTTCGCCTACTACCGGGAGTGGGCGCTGGTGCTCGGCGGCTGGTCCCGCGGGGGTGCGGCCGGGCTGGCCGCGGCCCAGGAGGGCGTCGCGAACCTGAAGGCCGCGGGGTCGTTCGCCCGGATGCCGTACTGGCTGACGCTCGTCGCCGACCTGTCCGCGCCCGAGGCCGCCCGCGCGACGCTGGACGCCGCGCTCGCCGCCGCCGAAGCCCGGGACGACCGCTGGTGGCTGCCCGAGGTCCTGCGGCTGCGCGCCGCGTTCGACGCCGACCGGGTGCGGCGGCTGCGGGCCGCCGCCGGCCTGGCGCGTGCCCAGGGCAGCGTCGCCCTGCTGTGGCGGGCGGAGGCGGACCTCGGCGTTCGGCCCGCCGCCGGCGGGCGCTGAACGGACCGAACGCTGCGCGAACGCCGCGTGCCTACGTTCTCGTCGGGAACCGGAAGTCCGAGAGGGGCACGCATGACCACCACCGCTTTGCCACACGAAGAACTGGCCGCCGCGCTGCGCGGCGACCTGGTCACCCCGGCCGATGCCGGCTACGACGACGCCCGCGCCGTGTACAACGCCATGATCGACAAGCGGCCCGCCGCGATCGCCTACTGCCGCGACGCCGCCGACGTCGTCACCTGCGTCCGCTACGGGCGCGCCCAGGGCCTCGACATCGCCGTGCGCGGCGGCGGCCACAACGCGGGCGGCCTGGGCGTCGCCGACGACGCCCTGGTCATCGACCTGTCCGGGCTGCGCAGCACGACCGTCGACCCGGTGAACCACACGGTCCGCGCCGACGCCGGCTGCACGTGGGGCGACGTCGACCACGCGACGGTCGCGTTCGGCATGGCGACGCCGTCGGGCATCGTCGGGTCCACCGGCGTCGCGGGCCTGACGCTCGGCGGCGGCATCGGCTACCTGGCGCGGCGGTTCGGCCTGACGGTCGACAACCTGCTGAGCGCGGACGTCGTGCTCGCGGACGGCTCGTTCGTGCACGCTTCGGAGTCTTCGCACCCCGACCTGTTCTGGGCGCTGCGCGGCGGGGGCGGCAACTTCGGCGTCGTCACGTCGTTCACCTTCCGCTGCCACGACATCGGCGAGCACGGCACGGTGATCGGCGGCCCGGTGCTGTACGACCTGGCCGACACCCCGGACGTGCTGCGCTGGTACCGCGAACTGCTGCCGTCGCTGCCGGAGGAGCTCAACGGCTGGTTCGGCCTGCTGACCATCCCGCCCGCGCCGCCGTTCCCGGAGGAGCTGTGGGGCCGCAAGGCATGCGGGATCGTCTGGTGCTACACGGGTGCGCACGACAAGGCGGACGAGGTGCTGGCGCCGGTCCGCTCGTTCGGCTCGCCGCTGCTGGCCGGCTTGCAGCAGATGCCGTACACGGCGCTGCAGGGCGCGTTCGACGCGCTGTACCCGGCGGGCCTGCAGTGGTACTGGCGCGCGGACGTGTTCCACGAGATCTCGGACGCGGCGATCGACATCCACCTCAAGCACGGCGAAGGGCTGCCGACGATGCACTCGTCGATGCACCTGTACCCGATCGACGGCGCGGCGAGCCGGGTGGCCCCGGACGCGACGGCGTTCCCGCACCGCTCCGGCGGCTGGTCGGGCGTGATCGTCGGGGTGGACCCGTCGCCGGACCAGGCGTCGGCGATCGCCGGGTGGACGCGGGACTACTGGGAAGAGCTGCACCCGACGTCGGCGGGCGGCGCGTACGTCAACTTCATGATGGAGGAGGGGCAGGAGCGGGTGCAGGCGTCCTACGGCGGGAACTACGCCCGGCTGGCGGCCGTCAAACGCCGGTACGACCCGGAGAACGTCTTCCACGTCAACCAGAACATCCGCCCCGCGTGAGCTCCCGGGGCTGACGGCCGGAGGGGGGTCGTCAGCCCCGGCCGAGGTATTCGTCGGCGTCGATGCGGAGGCCGCCGTCGTAGCGGATGACGGTGAGCACGTGCCGTTCGACCTGCGTCCCGGTCCCGGCCCGGGGGTGCAGCGCAAGGCGCACGGTCACCTGCCGGTCCCGCACCCACGGCGGCTCCAGCACGTCCACGCCGGTGTAGCCGCCCCAGAACCGGTCGTAGCCGGCCCGCCCGCGCTGCCGCAGGTCCGGGCCGACCAGCGCCCAGCCGGCGTTCGTGTCGGGCAGGAGGTGGTAGTAGCCGGTGACGAACCCGGCGAGATCTTCGGTTTCCGACGGCGTGGCGTGATTCGTGACCGGCGACGCGAAGGCCGCGGAGGTGCCACCGCCGGCCGGGTGCGCCTCCGCGAACGGCCACCAGTGCACGGACGCGGCGGCGCCCAGGTAGCCGAGCACCAGGGCCAGCACCGCGGCGACGGCACTGATCTTGGTGTAGGGCCCTTCTTTCGGCAACGTGACTCCCGGTGGCGTGTGTGCCGCGGAAGTCGCCTGGGCAGGGGTTGTCGTTACCGCCGCGCGTGGTGCGCGAATCACCGTCAGCGCGGAGCGAGGCCCCGGACCTGCTCGAACGGATCGCCGCCCGTGGGCAGCAAGGCGATGATCGGCGTCGTCAGGCCGTTGTCCACATAGGACTGCACCTGCTCGCGGCACGACTCTACGCTGCCGTGGATCACCAGCTCGTCGACCACCGCGTCCGGGATCACCTGGTTGGCCTTCTGCCGGTCGCCCGCGGCCCAGGCTTCGTGCATGGGCGCCAGCGCCTCGCCGCGGCCGAGCCAGTCGTGGAAGGCCGCGTACACCGGGACCGTCAGGTAGCTCGAGATCAGCATGCGGCCCAAACCGCGCGCCGCCTCGGCGTCCTCCGTCGGGCAGACGAAGATGCGGGCCGCCAGCTCGACGTCCGGGCCGATCTCGGCACGCACGCGCGGCACGTCCGAGGCCGCCAGCCAGTTCGTGATCGCGCCATCCGCCTCGCGGGCCGCCAGGCGGAGCATGCCCGGGCGCAGGGCCGCCAGCATGATCGACGGCGGCGGGTCGGCCGGGCGCTCCAGGCGGAACTTCGACACCGCGAACGTGTCGTACTTCTCGCTGACCTTCTCCCCCGCCAGCGCCGACCGCAGGAACCGCAGCGTGTCCCGGGACCGCGCGAAGGGCTCCTCGAACGGCGCCGCGTTCCAGTTCGAGACGATCACCGGCGACGACGCGCCGATGCCGAGCACGAACCGGCCGGGCGCCAGCTCCGCGACCGTCGCCGCCTGCATCGCCAGCAGGCCGGGGCCGCGCGTGTACACCGGGACGATCGCCGTGCCCAGCCGCAGCTGCGGGGCCCACTGCGACGCCAGCACCAGCGGCGTGAACGCGTCGGTGCCCGCGGTTTCGGCCGTCCACGCGTCGGTGTAGCCCAGGTCCGGCAGCTGTTCGACCAGCTCGCGGTGCGCCGTCAGGGGCACCCCCGTCAACGGAATCGTGAGGCCCCAGCGGCTCATGCGTTCTCCTTGTCCACGGCCGACAGTGCACGCAGCAGCCAGTCGACCTGCGTGCGCATCAGGTTCTCCGCGACCTCTTCGGCCTGCGGCGTCATGTGGGTGGCGCCCGCCAGCGGCAGGAAGACGTGCGGGCGTCCCTTCGCCAGCAGGGCCGACGAAAGCCGCAGCGAGTGCGCGACGAACACGTTGTCGTCGGCCAGCCCGTGCACGATCAGCAGCGCGCGGCTCAGCTCGGCGGCGCTCTCGATCAGCGAGTTGTGCGCGTAGCTTTCCGGCTCGTCCTGGGGCCTGCCCAGGTACCGCTCGGTGTAGTGCGTGTCGTACAGCGACCAGTCGGTGACCGGCGCGCCCGCGACCGCCGCGTGGAAGACGTCCGGCCGGCGCAGCACCGCCAGCGCCGACAGGTACCCGCCGTACGACCAGCCGCGGATCGCGACCCGCTCGAGATCCAGCTCGGGAAAGGACGCCGCCGCCGCTTGCAGCGCGTCGACCTGGTCCTGCAGCGTGACGTCGGCGAGGCGCCCGTGGATCTCGCGCTCCCAGGCCGCGCCGCGGCCCGGCGTGCCGCGGCCGTCCGCGACGAGCACCGCGAAACCCTGGTCCGCCAGCCACTGCGAGGTCAGGAACGCGTTGCGGCTCTGCAGGACGCGCTGGGCGTGCGGGCCGCCGTACGGGTCCAGCAGCACCGGCAGCTTGCCTTCGCCCGGCTCGTAACCGCGCGGCAGGAGCAGCGCCGCGCGCAGGCCGCGCTCCCCCAGCGTCAGCCAGGTCAGGTTGGGCACGATGTCCGGGTCCACGGTGGACGCCTCGATCGACGCCACCGGCGCACCGTCGCGCAGCACCGAGACGCGCGGGCCGCTGTGCTCCAGGCTCCACGACGAAAGCACGGTGACCGCCGCGGATCCGGCCCCGTGGTGCACGCCGTCCACAGTGGACAGACGACGCACCGACGAGCCTTCCGTCCGGAAGACGTGGATCTGCGTCGGGTCGTCTTCGGAGGCGCTGAAGAGGATTTCGTCGCCGACGTCGAGCACCGCGCGCAGCTGCAGCCCGGCCGGCGTGACGGCCTCGCCGCCGACGAACAGCCGGTGGTCGCCGTCGACCATGCCCTCGACCACCAGCCGCCCGTCCGGCGTCCAGGCCGGGACGCCGCCGACGATGTCGATCCAGTGCTGGTCGGACGCCGTGTGCACCACCGACGTCGAGCCGTCGGAGACGTCGACGGCGAGGACGTCCATCCGCTTCTGGTCGCGGGGCTCCACGGCGAGCAGCGGCGCGCCCCCGGCCGACCAGTGCACCGACGCCAGGTACTCCCACTCCCCCGGCTCGACGTCGACGCGGGAGCCGTCCAGCCCCAGCACCGACAACGACACCAGCGCGTTCGTGGTGCCCGCCGCCGGGTAGGCGACGACGTCGGCCGCGTTCTGCGGGTTGGCCGGGTCGGCGATGGTCCAGCGCGGCACCGGGCCGCGGTCCGACCGCTCGGCCAGGACGCTCCGGCCGTCCGGCGACCACCAGTAGCCGCGGGTGCGGTCCATCTCCTCGGCCGCGATGAACTCGGCGAGGCCCCAGGCGATGTCCTCGCCGTCCTCCTCGACGAGCACGCGGTCGTCGCCGGTGGCCAGGTCCATCACGTGCAGCCGCCGGTTCTGCACGTACGCGACATGCGTGCCGGCCGGGTTCGGCCGCGGGTCGATCACCGAACCGTCGACGCGCAGCGTCACCTCGCCCGAGGCGAGGTCCAGGGTGTAGAGCTTGCCCGAGAGCGAGAACGCGGCGACGGTGAAGCCCGCGTCGACGCTGTAGTGCACGACCCCGCCACCGGTCTCGCGGGCACGCTCCCGGCGCGCCCGCTCCTCGGCCGGCAGCTCTTCCTCGCCCGGCAGCAGCTCGACGGCGTCGACGAGCTTGGTCTCGGCGCCGGTCGCCAGGTCGGCCGACCAGAGGCTGTGCCGGGGATCGGTGCCCGACTCCGCGCGCAGGAACAGCACGCGCGAGGCGTCCGGGGAGACCCGGAACTCCTTCGGCGCGCCGAGGGTGAAGCGCTGGGTGCGGGCCTGCTTGCGGAGGAACGGGAGGTCGTCGACATCGGTCACGCCCGCACTCTTTCAGACGATCACGCGGGGACGCCAACACCCTTCAGCTTCGCCAGCTCCTCGGCGACGTCGAAGCCCGGCTCGGGGAACTCCGGCTTGAGCTCGGTGAGGGTCTCGATGAGCAGTTCGGCGACGGCCCAGTTCCGGTACCACTTGTGGTCGGCGGGCACGACGTGCCACGGCGCGTGGCCGGTCGAGGTCTTCTTGAAGATGTCGGCGTAGGCCTCCTGGTACGCCGGCCAGTGCGCGCGCGCCTCGAGGTCGCCCGGGTTGTACTTCCAGTGCTTCTCGGGCGTCTCCAGCCGGGCCTTCAGCCGCTTGAGCTGCTCCTCCGGCGAGATGTGCAGGAACACCTTGACGACGGTCGTGCCCGCGTCGGCCAGCTCCTTCTCGAAGGCGTTGATCTCGGCGTAGCGGCGGCGGCGCTCGGTCGCCGTGAGCAGCCCGGTCACGCGCGGGACCAGGATGTCCTCGTAGTGCGAGCGGTCGAACACGCCGATCTGGCCCGGGCCGGGCAGCTGCTTGCGGATGCGCCAGAGGTAGTGGTGCCGGCGCTCGGCGGGCGTCGGCGCCTTGAACCCCGCGTAGCGGACACCCATCGGGTTGACCAGGCCGAGCACGTGCGAGACCGTGCCGCCCTTGCCGGAGGTGTCCATGCCCTGCAGCACCAGCAGCAGGCTGCGGGAGCCGCCGCCGACGCCCTCGGCGTAGAGCGCCTCCTGCAGCCGGGACAGCCGCGCGCCGGCGTCGTCCAGCTTGGCGAGGGCCTTGGGCTTCTTGCCGGGGCCGATCGGGGCCGACCCCGGGTCCGGCAGCTCCGCGCCGACGCGCAGCGCGGTCCGGACCCGGCTTCCCGTCGTTTCCTTTTTGGCCATCCGGAGACGATAACGACTCAGGCGGCGGCTTTCTCGGCGAACAGTTTCAGCAGGCCGCCGTGTCCTCCGTCGGTGGAGACGCCGTCGCGGACCTTCCGCGCCGTGGCACCGTGCCGTTCGAAGGCCCGGTGCTCCAGCTCGACGCGCGTCGCTCCCGGGCCCTCTTCGACGAACCGGACCTCGATCTCGCTGGCGTGCGCGGGGTCCGGGTCGACCTTCCAGTCGCCGTCGATCCGCCACGACAGGACCACCCGGGCGGGTGGCTCCCAGACGAGCACCTCGCCCCACTGGCACTCGGCGCCGTCGACGGTCTTCTCGTACCAGCGGCCGCCCTGCTTCGGCTCCATGACGGCTTCGGCGAGGTCGGCGTCGCCCAGGTGGTGCTCGCGCGGCCACCAGCTGTCGAAGGCCTCCGTGTAGGTCTTGAACGCGTGCTCGCGCGAGCACGCGACGGTGATCGTCTTGCGGATCGGTTCGAGGGTCATGGCTGCTCCTCTTCGGTGGATTCGGCTAGTTCGGCGAAGGAGCGAAGCGCGTCCGACCACATCCGGTCGAGGTAGGCGCGCACCGCGGCGATGCCGTCGGGCTCGAGGCGGTAGAGCCGCTTCGTGCCCTCGGCCCGGTCCGCGACCAGGCCGGCCTCCTTGAGCACCTTGAGGTGCTGGGAGACGGCCGGGCGGCTGATCGGCAGGTGCGCGGCCAGCTCCCCGACCGCGCGCGGCCCGTCGCGGAGCGCTTCGACGATCGCGCGCCGCGACGGGTCGGCCAGCGCGGCCAGCTGGTCGCTTCCGTAAGTCGCCACGAACCGTAAGTTACGGCTTACCAATATGCCCGTCAACCGTCGTGCATCGTTTCGGGGGTATCGGCCGGGTATTGCGCAACGAACGACGGGTGAAAGCAACGATTCCCGGCTGAACTCTGCGTCTTCTGCCTTTAACCTGAACGCATGACGACGTTCGCCGGCCGGGAGGCCGCCGCCCCGACCGCCGCGAGCTTCATCGAGCTCGACGAGCGGTGGAGCACGCACAACTACCACCCGCTGCCCGTTGTGATCGCCGAAGCGTCCGGCGCTTCCGTGACCGACGTCGAAGGCCGGTCCTACCTGGACTTCCTGTCCGGCTACTCGGCGCTGAACTTCGGCCACCGCCACCCGGACCTGGTCGCCGCCGCGGTCGAGCAGCTCGGCCGCGTCACGCTGACGTCGCGGGCGTTCCACCACGACCAGCTGGGCCTGTTCTGCCGGGAGCTGGCCGAGCTGACCGGCACCGAGCTGGTGCTGCCGATGAACTCGGGCGCCGAGGCCGTCGAGTCGGCCGTCAAGGTCGCGCGCAAGTGGGCCCACCAGGTCAAGGGCGTCCCGGACGGCACCGCCGAGATCATCGTCGCCGGCTCCAACTTCCACGGTCGGACCACGACCATCGTGTCGTTCTCGACCGACGAGACCGCGCGCGCCGACTTCGGCCCGTTCACGCCGGGCTTCGTCACGGTCAAGTACGGCGACGCGGCCGCGCTGCGCGACGCGATCACCCCGCGCACGGCCGCCGTGCTGCTGGAGCCGGTGCAGGGCGAGGCCGGCGTCATCGTGCCGCCGGAGGGCTACTTCGCCGATGTCCGCGCGGCCTGCGACTCCCACGGCGTGCTGCTGATCGCCGACGAGATCCAGTCCGGGCTGGCCCGCACCGGCACCGTGCTGGCGCTGGACCACGAAGGCGTCCGCGCCGACGTCTACACCCTCGGCAAGGCCCTCGGCGGCGGCATCCTGCCGGTGTCCGCGGTGGTCGGCCGCCGCGACGTCCTGGGCGTGCTGAAGCCGGGTGAGCACGGCTCGACCTTCGGCGGCAACCCGCTGGCCTGCGCGGTCGGGCGCGCCGTGATCCGCCTGCTGGCCACCGGCGAGTTCCAGCGGCGCTCGACGGAGCTGGGCGCCCACCTGCGGACGCGGCTGGAGTCGCTGATCGGCGGCGGCCTGTCCGAGGTCCGCGGCCGCGGGCTCTGGGCCGGCATCGACATCGCGCCGGGCGGGCCGTCGGGCCGCGAGGCGTCGGAGGCGCTGGCCGCACGGGGCGTGCTGTGCAAGGAGACGCACGAGCGCACGCTGCGCGTCGCGCCGCCGCTGGTGATCACGCGCGAGGAGCTGGACCGCGGCATCGACGCGATCGCCGAGGTCATCCGCCCCTGAGACGTCCGGATGCCGCCGGGTGAGCCTCCCGCCCCGGCGGCATCCGGAGCACAACGGGAGCAGAACGTCCCCTTCGGACGTTGTGCCCGGTATGGGATCAGGGGAGCGCCCGCTCGTGGGCACCGACAGCGTCACCCCGGCCGAGCTGTACGAGCGGGGGAAGCGGCTGCGGGAGAAGACGCCGCTCACCGCGCACGACCACGAGGCCGCCGCCGAAGACCGGCCGAGCGCGAAGCAGTACTTCGAGGCCTCCAACCGAGGACGGCTCCCGGACCTGGTCGCACTGCGCCGGGAGCGGATGCTCGCGTCGCCGTTCACGTTCTTCCGCGGTGCCGCCGGGCTGATGGGCGCCGACCTCGCCGGTACTCCGTCGTCCGGGCTGACCGCGCAGCTCTGCGGCGACGCGCACGCCGCCAACTTCGGGCTCTACGGCACGCCCGAAGGCAAGATCGTGATGGACATCAACGACTTCGACGAGACCGTGCCGGGCCCGTGGGAGTGGGACCTCAAGCGGCTCGCCGCCAGCCTCGTGCTCGCCGGCCGCGAGGGCGGCATCGGCGAGTCCGGGTGCCGCGAAGCCGCCGAAGACGCCGTGAAGTCCTACCGGCGGACCATCCGCGCGCTGGCCGACCTGCCGTTCCTGCGCTCGTGGAACGCCCTGCCGGACTCCTCGGTGCTGTCGAAGGCCCGCGCGGACGAGCTGATCGACGACTTCGCCGACGCCGCCGAGAAGGCCCGCAAGAACACCAGCGCGAAGGTCGCCGCGAAGTGGACCGAGCGCGTCGACGACCACGAGACCGGCCTGGAGCGGCACCGGTTCGTCGAGGACCCGCCGGTGCTGACGCACGTCGGCGAGCGGACCGCCGACGCCGTCGCCGCCGGGCTGGTGTCCTATGTGGACACCCTGCGGGAGTCGCGGCGGACGCTGCTCGGCCGGTACCGGCTCGCCGACGTCGCCTTCCGGGTGGTCGGCACGGGCAGCGTCGGGCTGCGCAGCTACGTCGCCCTGCTGCACGGCAACGACGACGAAGACCTCGTGCTGCAGGTGAAACAGGCCCAGCGGCCCGCCCTCGCGCCGTACCTGGACCTCGAACCGGCCGGGCACGAAGGGCAGCGGATCGTCGACGGCGCCCGGCTCGTCCAGGCCGAGACCGACATCCTGCTCGGCTGGACGACCATCGACGGCGTCCCGTTCATCGTCCGCCAGTTCCGGAACCTCAAGGGCGACATCGACCCGGCGGAGCTGGAGAAGGACCACCTCGACGACTACGGCAGGCTCGCGGGCGCGCTGCTCGCCCGCGCCCACACGCGGTCGCTGCACCCGAAGCTGCTCGCCGGCTACTTCGCCGACGACGAAGACCTCGACGAATCCATGGGCGCGTACGCCGTGCGGTACGCCGACCGGACGGAAGCCGACCACGCCGCCTTCTCGGCGAACTGACCGGACCGGAACCGGGCCGAGCCCGGAGGAGGCAGCGGGCCGGGGACGCGAACTACCCGAAGCAGCGGGGAATCACGGAACTCATCCGGCCGTGAGCAGGTCGACGACGTCGGCCGCGCAGCCCCAGGCCAAGGTGATCCCCGAACCCCCGTGGCCGTAGCAGTGCACGACGTCGCCCACCCGCTCCAGCCGCACGATCGGGCGGAACGGCCGCAGGCCCACCACCGACCGCAGGACCTCCGCCCCCGCCAACGCCGGCACCAGCTCGCGGCACCGGCGCACGATGTCCTTCGTCACGCCCGGGTTCGGCTCGACGTCGGCGCGGCCCGGCTCCTCCGTGCCGCCGCAGACCACGTGGCCGCCGTGCGGGATGACGTACGTGACGCCCGGGCCCGTCTCGTCGACCACGAACTCCGTCAGGCCCGGGTCGGTCAGGTGCACGACCTGGCCGCCGATCGGGACCATCGAGCCGTCGCCCGCCAGGCGGCCCGCGCCGAGGCCCGCCGCGTTGACCACGACGCCGAGGCCCGACAACGTCGTCAGCGGCCGGTACTCGACGCGCACGCCGAGCGCGATCACCTGCGTGAGCAACCACTCCAGGTACACCGGCGTGTCGACCAGGGCCGTCGTGAACACCAGGTCGCCGCCGTCGCGGACCGGGTCGACCATCGCCGGCAGCCACTGCGGCTCCGGCTCCCCCGAAGCCAGCAGGACCCGGCCGCGGCGGAAGCGCACGCCCGGCGCCTCCTGCTCCCGCAGCACCTTCAGGGTCTCGGCGGTCCAGCGGACGATCCGCTTGTCCGGGCGGCGCACCGGCGGGTACAGCACCCCGCCCGCCACCGCCGACGTCGACTCCCCCGGACCGGCCTCCGCGACGACCGTCACGTCGTGTCCCGCACCGGCCAGCCGGTACGCGCAGCTCAGGCCGATGATCCCGGCCCCCGCCACCGTGATGCGCATCTGTTCCTCCTCCCTTCGCATCGTCGCAGACGGCCGCTTCGCTCCGCCCCGGCTACCCTCGCGCGGGTGAGGACGATCCGGGTGCCGGCCGCGGTCTGCGGGCTGCTCGCGCTGCTGCTGGGGCTGCCGTTCGCGGGCGGGAGCACGCCCGGGGCGCTCGACGCCGTCGTCGCCGGGTGGACGGCGCACCTGGGCCCGGGTGTCCTGACCGCGCTGGTCTTCCCGACCGAGCCGTACGTCGTGGCCGCGCTGGCCCTCCTGGCCGTCGTCCTGTGCCTGCGCGCGGGGCGGCGGGTCGACGCCGTGCTGGCGCTCGCCGCGCCGCTGCTGGCGATCGCGCTGACCGGCTGGGTGCTGAAGCCGCTCTACGACCGCTGGAAGAACGACACGCTCGTCTACCCGAGCGGGCACACGGTGAGCCTGGTCGCCGTGCTGACGGTCCTCGTGCTCGTGACGCGCCGGGTGGTCGTCGTCGTGCTCGCCGCACTGGCCCTGGTGGCCGCGACGACCGGGCTGGTCGGCCTCGGCTACCACTACCTCACCGACGTCGCCGGCGGGACGCTCTTCGCGGTCGCCGTCGTGCTGCTCACGTGGTCGGTGCCGCGTCCCGAGCCAGCGCGGTCAGCCGGCTGACCGCGCGCAGGTACTTCTTGCGGTAGCCGCCGCTCACCATCTCCTCGGTGAACAGCGACGGCAGCGGCTCGCCCGAGACGACGACCGGGATCGCGCGGTCGTAGAGCCGGTCGGCGAACGCGACCAGCCGCAGCGCCACGTTCTGGTCCGGTGCCGGGTGGACGCCGCGCAGGTGCACGCGGGTGACGCCGTCGAGCAGCCGCCCGTAACGCGAGGGGTGCAGCTCGGCCAGGTGCGCGCACAGCGCGTCGAAGTCGTCCACAGTGGACCCTTCGTGCGCGGCGGCCGACGCCTCCAGCGCCTCGGGCGTGACCGGCGGCGGCGCGTCCGGCAGGCCGCGGTGGCGGTAGTCCGGGCCGTCGACGCGCACTACGCCGAACCGCGCCGACAGGGACTGGATCTCGCGCAGGAAGTCCTCGGCGGCGAACCGGCCCTCGCCGAGCTTCTCCGGCAGCGTGTTCGACGTCGCCGCGACGTACACGCCCGCGTCCATCAGCTCCTGCAGCAGCCGCGTGACCAGCGTCGTGTCGCCCGGGTCGTCCAGCTCGAACTCGTCGATGGCGAGGATCCGGTGCTCCGACAGCCGCCGGACGGCCTCGGCGAAGCCCAGCGCGCCGACCAGGTGGGTCAGCTCGACGAAGGTGCCGTACGCCTTGGGCGAGGGCGCCGCGTGCCACGTCGAGGCGAGCAGGTGGGTCTTGCCGACGCCGAACCCGCCGTCGAGGTAGAGGCCCATCGGCCCGGCCGGCTCCGGCGACCCGCCGAAGAGCTTGAAGCGCTTCTTCTCCTTGCGCGGGCCCACCTTGGCCGCGAACGCCGAGCACGCCTCGACCGCGGCGGCCTGGCTCGGCTCGTCCGGGTTCGGGAGGTAGGTCCCGAACCGGACCGCGTCGAAGCGCGGCGGCGGCACCAGCGCGCCGATCAGCTCGTCGGCGGACAGCTCGGGACGGCGGTCGGTGAGGTGCGCGGGCATGGTCGCAGAGCCTAACGGCGCGGCTCGCCCCGTCGGGTGGCGATGTCCCCCGGTCGAGACGCACTTCACGCCCGTGCTGGGATTGTCGCGTGCGGAGTGTGTGGCCCTCTTCGACGGGCGAGCTGACCGGGGAAGACCTCGAAGGGATCTACGCCTACCCGGCGGATCTCGACCGGCCGTGGGTGCAGGTCAACTTCGTCGCTTCCGCCGACGGCGCCGTCGAGGTCGACACCACCTCGGCGGGCCTGTCCCACGCCGCCGACCGCCGGGTGTTCCTGCTCGGGCGCGACCTCGCCGACGTCATCCTGGTCGGTGCCGGGACCGCTCGCGCCGAGGACTACCGCGGGGTGCTCGCGGGCCCGAAACGCCTCGAGCGCCGTCGCCGGCTGGGGTTCGCCGGCGTGCCGCCGATCGCCGTCGTGACCCGCACCGCCGACCTCGACCCGGCGTCGCGGCTGTTCACCGAAACCGTCGTGCCCCCGATCGTGGTCACCACGGAGACCGCGGCGACCGGCCACCTCGAAGCCGCGGGCGCGGAGATCCTGCGGGCCGGGGACACCGAGGTCGACGTCCGCCGCGCGCTGGACCTGCTGGCCGCCCGCGGCCTGCGCCGGGTCGCCTGCGAAGGCGGGGCGCGGCTGTTCGGCCAGCTGATCGCCGCCGACCTCGTCGACCAGCTGTGCCTCACCGTCGCGCCGCTGCTCGTGGCCGGGCCGGCGTCGCGCGTCGCCGTGGGGCCCGGCGCCGTGCCGCGGCGGCTCGCACTGGCGTCGATCCTGGTCGAGGACGGCTTCACCCTGCTGCGCTACCGCCGGGGCGCCGGGTGACCGAGGACGCCGAACTGGTCACGCGCGCCGCGGCCGGGGACGACGCCGCGTTCGGCGCGCTGGTGCGCCGGCACACCCCGCGGATGTACCGCGTCGCGCTGCGGATCACCGGCAGCGCGGCCGAAGCCGAGGACGTCGTCCAGGATTCGTGGCTCGCCGCGTGGCGCGCGCTCGGCGCGTTCCGGCAGGAGTCCGCGGTGTCGACCTGGCTCTATCGCGTGGTCACCAACAGCGCGCTGGCGCTGCTGCGGCGGCGACGGCCCACGGTCTCCCTCGACGAGCCGGCCGACCGGTCCACTGTGGACACCGCACTGCTCGCCGCGGCGGTCCCCGGCCCCGAAGGCCGGGTCGTGCGGGCCGAGGAGGTCGACGCCGTGCTGCGCGCGATCGGCCGTCTGGAGGTGTCCCAGCGGGTGCCGCTGGTGCTGCGCGAACTGGAGGGTTTGAGCTACGAAGAGGTCGCGGAAGTGCTCGACGTGAACGTCGGCGCCTTGCGCTCCCGGCTGCACCGCGCCAGGGTGGCCCTGCTCGCCGAGTTGAGGGAGCGGTGATGGCACCGGAACAGGACCCGGAGCGGGACCCCCGCTGGGACGCCGTGCGCGCGGCCGCCCGCCGCCGGGTGCCGACGCCGCCCGGCCTGGTCGAACGCGTGCTGCGGGCCGTCGCGCGCGGCCGCCGGACGGCGGTCGAGGTGCCCGGCGGGGAAGGCCGCCTGAGCGTGACCGAAAACGTCGTCGTGCGGCTCGCGTCGGCGATCGCCGCCGAGCGGGCACCCGACGGGGTGCGGGTTTCGGCCGTCGCCCTCGAGGACGACGCCGTGCAGGTGCTGGTGTCGGTCCGGTTCGGCGTCGCCGCCGACGCGGCCGCCGAGGGGCTGCGGCGGGAGATCACCGGCGAGCTGTCCCGTCAGCTCGGGACCGCGACGACGGTGAACGTGCACGTCATCGACGTCCACCCCGGCTGACCACTCCCCCGATCGGGTGAGGTTGCGTGAGGGTTCCGTCCTCCCGGGCATCGTAAGGGCGAGAGACCCCCGCGAGAGGAGCCCGCACGCATGCACCCGGAACGGACCGAGAGCCCCGGCACCGTGACCCCGCTCAACGAGGAAGGCGCCGCCGGCCGCACCACGATCTCGTCGCTGGTCGTGCAGAAGGTGGCCGGCCTGGCCACCCGCGAGGTCGCCGGCGTGCACGCGCTGGGCGGCGGCGGGGTGTCCCGCGCGATCGGCGCGCTGCGCGAGCGGATCCCCGGCTCCGGCACGGTCAGCACCACCGGCGTGGCGGTGGAGGTCGGCGAGAAGCAGACCGCGATCGACCTCGACGTGATCGTCGAGTACGGCGCCCGCATCGCCGACGTCGCCCGCGCGGTGCGGCGCAACGTGATCACCGCGGTCGAGCAGATCACCGGCCTCGAGGTGATCGAGGTCAACATCGCCGTGAACGACATCCACCTGCCGGGCGAGGAGGAACCGGAATCGACGCGGGTGGAGTGACCGGGCGCGACGACCCGGAAGGCCGCGCGGCCTTCCGGGCGTTCGTGCGCGCGCACCACCCGGACGTCGGCGGCGACCCGGACGTGTTCGCCGAAGGCATGGCCCGGTTCCGCGCCGGGTCCGATGTGGACTCCCGCTTCGACGCTCCGATCACCTTCGTCGCCCGCCGGCGGCGCCGCCGCTTCTTCGCCCGCTTCCGCCGCCGCGCACCCCGGGTGCGGTGACCGCACCTTTCCGTACCGTCCAAGGAGGACATGTGAACGCAACGCAGACCGGGCTCCTGGCCGGGCTGATCCTCGGCCTGGCCGCGACCCAGGGGTTCACGGCGTTCCTGGTGACCCTGGCCGTCGGCATCATCGGCCTGGTCGCCGGCCGGGTCCTCGACGGCGAGCTCGACCTCGGCGAGCTCTTCGGCAAGGGCCGCGACAAGTGAGCCGCGTCCTGGACGTGCCGCGCGAGCTCGCCGAACCGGCCGAGCGCGGCACGCTCACCGTCGGGCACGCGGTGGTGCGCAAGGTCGCGCAGCACGCCGCCGACCAGGTCCCGGGCACCTCGCACGCCGCCAAGAACGGCGCGAAGGCGAAGGTCGGCGGCGTCGACAACGACGTCGACCTCGCGCTGGACCTGGCCCTGCAGTACCCCGTGCCGGTGCGCACCGTCGTCGGCGTCGTGCGGGAGAAGGTCACCGAAGAAGTCGAGCAGCTCACGGGCTACCACGTGCGCACCCTGGCCGTGACGGTGTCCGCGCTGCTGCCGGACGTGCCGCCGAGGGTGCGGTAGCCGTGCGCCTCTTCGTCCGCCTCCTGGCCACCCTGCTGGCCCTGGCTTTCGCGGCCGCCGGGGCGGTGCTCGCCCTCGAAGTCGGCTGGCACTGGTGGCGCCCGGGCTCGGGGCCGCTGCTGGTGCCGTGGCCGCGCTGGCAGGCCGAACTCGCGTCACTGGGCTGGGACGCCTACGCGGTGCGCCTCGGCGCCGGGGTGCTCGCCGCCGCGGGCCTGGTGCTGCTGCTGTGCGCGCTCACCGCCGGGAACCGCGCCATCCGGCTCACCGACCCGGCCGCCGAAGTGAGCGTCTCGACGTCGCCGCGGTCGCTGGCCCGGCTGGTCGGGCTCACCGTCCGCGCGCAGGACAACGTCGCCGGCGCTACGGTCACCGCGAGCGCCCGCAAGATCCGCGTCCGCGCCAAGAGCACCCTCGAGACCGAGGGCGAGCTGCGGCCGCGGCTGCTCGAAACCGTGTCGGCGCTGCTCGACGACGTCCCGCTGGTGCGGCGGCCGAAGGTCTCGGTCGTCGTCGACTCCCCCAAGGACCGCCGATGAGCAGGACCGTCGCCGCGAAGGCGCTTTCCCGGTCGTACGCGGGCGAACGCACGCTGACGTTCCTCGTCGGGCTGCTCGCCCTGCTCGGCGGGGCCATGGCCCTGGTGGTCGGCTTCGGCGTGCTCGGCGAGTTCCGCGGCCGCCGTCCGCTGCTCGACCCGCTGGCCGTCGAGTGGCTCGGCGCGCACGCCACGCCCGCGCGGATCGCCGCGATCGTGCTCGGCGTCCTGCTGCTCGTGCTCGGCCTGCGGGGCACGGTCCGCGCGCTGCGCCCGGAACCGCGGCCCGACCTGGACCTCGACCGCGAAGAAGGCGCCGAGCTGGTCGTCACCGCCGCCGCGATCTCGGGCGCGGTCCAGGCCGACGCGGAGCAGCTCGCCGGCGTCAGCCGGGCCCGGGTGCGCGCGGTCGGCTCGCGGACGTCTCCCGCCTTGCGCATCACGCTGTGGCTGCACGAGGGCACCGACCTCAAGAGCGTCTGGGCGGACCTCGACGGCCGCGTGCTGACCAGGGCCCGCGAGGCGCTCGGCCTGGACGTCCTGCCCACCGCCGTCCGCCTCGAGCTCGACACGACCCGGCCGAAACGCGTGCGCTGAGCGGCCGGGTTCCGCAGAATGCGGGCATGCCCCTACCGCTGCAGCCGCCGCTGAAGCCGATGCTCGCCAAGCCCGCGAAGGCCATCCCGGACTCCGGCGGCCTGCTGTTCGAGCCGAAGTGGGACGGCTTCCGCTGCATCGTCTTCCGCGACGGCGACGAGCTGTACCTGCAGTCCCGCGCGGAAAAGCCGCTCAACCGGTACTTCCCCGAGGCCGTCTCCCGGCTGCTGGAGACGCTGCCGCCGCGGGTCGTGCTGGACGGCGAGCTCGTCGTCGCGCGCGGCGGCCGGCTCGACTTCGACGCGCTCACCGAGCGGATCCACCCCGCCGAAAGCCGCATCACGCTGCTGGCGGCCGAACAGCCCGCCGAGTTCGTCGCCTTCGACCTGCTGGCCCTCGGCGACGAGTCGGTGCTCGACCTGCCGACGACGGTGCGCCGCGAGCGGCTCGCCGAACTGGCCGGCGACCGCTTCGCGCTGACCCCGGCCACCACCGAACCGGACACCGCGCGGCACTGGTTCGAGCTGTTCGAGGGCGCGGGCCTCGACGGCGTCATCGGCAAGCCCCTCGACGAGCCGTACACGCCCGGCAAGCGCGTGATGCTCAAGTACAAGCACGTCCGCACGGCCGACTGCGTGCTGGCCGGGCTGCGCTGGCACGTCGACGGCGGCCCGGGCGACCTCGTCGGCTCGTTCCTGCTCGGCCTGCACGACGAGGACGGCGTGCTGCACCACGTCGGGACCGTCGGGTCGTTCCCGAAGGAGCGCCGCCGCGAGCTCGCCGAAGAGCTGGCGCCGCTCATCACCGACGGCGAGGACCACCCGTGGGGCGGCCTCGCGAAGGGCGAGGGCCAGCGCATCCCGGGCGGCATCACGCGCTGGCGCGCCACCGAGCACGAATGGGTGCCGCTGCGGCCCGAGCGCGTCGTCGAAGTGGCCTACGAGAACACCGAAGGCGGGATGCCGTCGCGGTTCCGGCACAACGCGCGGTTCAAGCGCTGGCGGCCCGACCGCGAGCCCGCGTCGTGCGACTACAGCCAGCTCGACGAGCCGGCCCGCTACGACCTCGACGCCGTGTTCCGCGGCCAAGTGGTGCGGACCCGCTAACCCGCGTCCCACACCGGCCGTGCGAAGCTCGACCGTGCTGCTGCCCTTGATCGACGTGAGGACCTCGCCCGTGCGCCGCCGCCGTACCCGTCTCCTGGTCGCGCTGCTCGCCCTGGCCTCCACCGCGGGCTGCGCCGCGGGGCCGTCGGTCCGGCCGGCCCTGGTCGAGAACGACGGCAAGTCGACGGCCGCCACCCCGACCGGAACGCCGTCGGTGCCGCTGCCGCCGCTGGGCGAACCGCAGTCGCCGTCGCTGAAGTGGGCCGACTGCGACGACGACACCCGGCAGCGCATCGGCACCCCCGGCGTCCCGGACACCCTGCACTTCACCTGCGCCCGGGTCACCGCGGCGCTCGACGCGCCCGGCGAGGCCCGCCGGTCGGTGGTGCGGCTGCTGGCGGTGAAGGTCGGGACCGGGCCGGTGCCGCTGGTCGTGGTCAACGACGTCGACGGCGAACCGGGCACGGTCTACGCCGCGCGGCTGGCCGCCACGCTGCCGCCGGCGTTCCTGGAGAAGTTCTCGCTGATCGGCCTCGACCGGCGGGGCACCGGGCTCTCGGGCGCCGTCCAGTGCGTGCCCCCCGAGATCCGGCCGGACCTGATCGAAGCCGACCCGGCGCAGGGCGACCTGCAGGGCGTCCTCGACGCGGCGCGCAAGGCCGGTCAGCAGTGCGCGATCGAGCTGGACGACTCCCAGACCGCGCTCGACAGCTGGCGGACCGCGGGCGACCTCGACGAGCTGCGCAAGGCACTGGGCATGGAGAAGCTCGACGCGCTCGGCCGCGGCGACGGCTCGAAGGTGCTCTCCGAGTACGCCGTCCGCTTCCCCGGCCAGGTCGGCCGGCTGGTCCTCGACGGCGTCCCCGACCCGGGCGCCGACACCGCGGCGGTGCTCGACGCGGTCGCCGCCGGCGCGCAGTCCACGTTGGACGCCTTCGGCTCCGACTGCGCGGCCCGCGGCTGCGCCCTCGGCGACCCGAAGGCGGCCCTGGCGGCGCTCGCCGACCGGCTGCGGAGCACGCCGCCGACGACCGACGACGGCGTCGTGTTCGGCCCGGGCGTCGCGATGTTCGCCGTCTACTCGGGACTCACGCAGCGTTCGCGCTGGCCGGAGCTGGCGGACGCGATCGCGGCGGCCCGGTCGGGGGACATCGCGCCGCTGGCCGCGTTCGCCGCGCCGGTGCTGCACGACACGCGCGCCCAGCCGTCACGGCTCGACGCCGCCATCGCGACCCGCTGCAACGACAGCCAGACGCGGCTCTCGGCCGACCAGCTCGACCAGGTCGCGGCCGGGATGCGGGCGAAGTACCCCCAGTTCGGCGCGGTCGTCGCGCAGCAGCTGGCGTGGTGCGGGCCGTGGCCGGTGCGGACCGAGCCGCTGCCGGCGCCGGGCGCGCAGGGCGTCCCGCCGATCCTGGTCGCGGCCACCGCGACCGACCCGGTGACCCCGCAGGTCGGCAGCACCCGCGCGGCCGACCAGATGCCCTCGGCCGTCACGATCACGTGGCAGGGCGCAGGCCACGGCGCAGTCGGCACGTCACCCTGCGTCACCGACGCGGCCCGCGCCTTCCTGATCGACGGCAAAATCCCCGCCGACGGCACCCTCTGCCCCGCCTGAGGGGGCATCACACGTGATCAGAGAGGCATCACACGTGCTTGAGGAGGCATCACGTGTGATTGAAGGGGCATCACGCCGATGCCCGTCCAATCACGCGTGATGCCTCTCCAGACACGCGTGATGCCTCTTGGCGCACGCCTTACTGGCGGTAGGACTCCACCTCGGAGACCGGGCGGGCCGCCGCGTCGTCCGGGTTCTCGTGGAACTCCGTTTTCGCGCGCCGCTGCCGGAGCAGGTCCCAGCACTGGTCGAGCTGCTGCTCGACCGCGGTGAGGCGATCCTTGTCGCCGCCGTTCAGGCCCACGCCCACCGAGCGCGACCGGAGTTCGTGCTCCTCCGCGATCAGCTCGTCGATGCGGCCCAGGATCTCGCCGTCGGCCATCGTTTCCTCCTCGTGCCGGTTGTGCTCGTGCAGACGCTACCCCGGCCCCGGGAATTCCCGCCGCGCCCGCGTCGTTGACCTGGGCATGAGCACCGTGGAGCTGACCGCCGAGAACTTCGACCAGACCGTGAACGACAACGAGTTCGTCCTGATCGACTTCTGGGCGAGCTGGTGCGGGCCGTGCCGCCAGTTCGCGCCGGTGTACGAAAAGGCGTCCGAGAAGCACGACGACCTCGTGTTCGCGAGCGTCGACACCGAAGCGCAGCAGCAGCTCGCCGCCGCCTTCGACGTCCGCTCCATCCCGACGCTGGCCATCATCCGCGACAGGACGCTGATCTACGCCCAGCCGGGCGCGCTGCCCGAGCCCGCCCTCGAAGAGCTCATCAAGCAGGCTCGCGAGGTCGACATGGACGAGGTCAAGCGCAAGGCCGCCGAGGCCGAGGCCGCCGAACAGGCCTGACGACTTCCCACCACGAAGCAGCGAAGGCCGCCCCGGGCAACCGGGGCGGCCTTCGTCGTGGTTCAGGACCGGGTCGCGAGTCCGCGCAGGAAGAACGCGAGGTTCGCCGGACGCTCGGCCAGCCGCCGCATGAAGTAGCCGTACCACTCGTCGCCGTAGGGCACGTAGACGCGCATGCGCGAGCCCGCACCCGCGATCCGCGCCTGCTCCTCCGGCCGGATGCCGTAGAGCATCTGGAACTCGTGGTCGTCGTCCTTGCGCCCGTTCTCGATCGCCAGCGCGCCGGCGATCTCGATCATCCGCGGGTCGTGCGAAGCCACCATCGGGTAGCCCTGGCCCGCCATCAGGACGCGCAGGCAGCGGACGTACGACTTGTCCACTTCGGACTTCTCCTGGAACGCCACCGACTCCGGCTCGGCGTACGCGCCCTTGCACAGCCGGACCCGGGAGCCCGGGCCCGCCAACGCGCGGCAGTCCGCCTCGGTCCGGTGCAGGTACGCCTGCAGCACCGCGCCGGCCCACGGGTACTCGCCGCGCAGCTCGCGCAGGATGCCGAGCGTCGAGTCCGTGGTGGTGTGGTCCTCCATGTCGAGCGTCACGGTCGCGCCGACCGCCTCGGCCGCCGCGCAGATCTTCCGCGCGTTCTCCAAGGCGACGTCCTCGCCGTTCGACGGCAGGAACTGCCCGACCGCCGACAGCTTCACCGAGACGTCCGCGCCCTCGGCCAGCCCTTCGGCCGCCAGCGCCGACAGCACGGCTTCGTAGGCCGCGACGGTCGACGCGGCCTGCGCGGCGTCCGTGGTGTCCTCGCCCAGGTGGTCGAGGGTGATCCGGCGGCCGTCCGCGGCCAGTTCCCGGGCGACACGGACGGCGTCGGCGGTCTCGGACCCGGCGACGAACCGGCGCACCACGGATCGCGTGGCGGGCACGGCTTCCACGAGCGCTCGGATGCGCCGCGACCGGGCGGCGGCGAGCAGCGGGGCACGCAACATGACGGTCTCCCTCTCAGCCCTGGTGCGGGTAGCGCACGGAGGTCGGCGGCACGAACGTCTCCTTCACCGAGCGCGGGCTGGTCCAGCGCTGCAGGTTGAAGATCGAGCCCGCCTTGTCGTTGGTGCCCGAGGCCCGCGCGCCACCGAAGGGCTGCTGGCCGACGACGGCACCGGTCGGCTTGTCGTTGACGTAGAAGTTGCCCGCGGCGAACCGCAGCGCCTCGGACGCCTTCGCCACGGCCGCGCGGTCGTTGGCGATGACCGCGCCGGTCAGCGCGTACGCGGCCGTCTCGTCGACGAGCTTGAGCACGGCGTCGAAGTCGGCATCGTCGTAGACGTGGATCGAGAGGATCGGGCCGAAGTACTCGGTCGAGAAGATCTCGTGCTTCGGGTTGTCCGACACCAGGATCGTCGGCTTGACGAAGTAGCCGACGCTGTCGTCGGCCGTGCCGCCGGTGAGCACCTCGACCGAGTCGTCGGACGCGACGCGCTCGAACAGCGCGGTGTGCTTGGCGAACGCACGCGCGTCGATCACCGCGCCGCCGAAGTGCGACAGGTCGGTGACGTCGCCGTAGGACAGCGCCTCGGTCTCGGCGACCAGGCCGTCCTTAAGCTGGTTCCACAGGCTGCGCGGGACGTACGCGCGCGAAGCGGCGGAGCACTTCTGGCCCTGGTACTCGAAAGCGCCGCGGACGAGCGCGGTGCGCAGGACGTCGAGGTCGGCCGACGGGTGCGCCAGGACGAAGTCCTTGCCGCCGGTCTCGCCGACCAGCCGCGGGTAGGAGCGGTAGCCCGCGATGTTCGCGCCGACCGTGCTCCACAGGTGCTGGAACGTCGCGGTCGAGCCGGTGAAGTGGATGCCGGCCAGGTCGCGGTGGGTCAGGGCGACCTCGGAGACGGCCTTGCCGTCACCCGGCAGCAGGTTGATGACGCCCGGCGGCATGCCCGCCTCTTCCAGCAGCCGCATCGTCAGGTGCGCGGCGAACGACTGCGTCGGCGACGGCTTCCACAGCACCGTGTTGCCCATCAGCGCGGGCGCGGTCGGCAGGTTGCCGGCGATCGCGGTGAAGTTGAACGGCGTGATCGCGTAGACGAAGCCCTCCAGCGGGCGGTGCTCCATCCGGTTCCACACGCCGGGCGAGCTGATCGGCTGCTCGGTGAGGACGCGGCGGCCGAACTCGACGTTGAAGCGCCAGAAGTCGGCGAGCTCGCAGGCGGAGTCGATCTCGGCCTGGGTCGCGGTCTTGGACTGGCCGAGCATGGTGGCGGCGTTGAGCGTGGCGCGCCACTTGCCGGTGAGCAGGTCGGCGGCGCGCAGCAGGATGGCGGCGCGGTCGTCGTAGGACAGCGCGCGCCACTCCGGCGCGGCCTTCGCGGCCGCCGCGATGGCGTCGGTGGCGTCCTGCTGCGTGGCGCTGTGGATGGTGCCCAGCACGTGCTGGTGGTTGTGCGGCTGGACGACGTCGATCTTCTCGCCGCCACCGGGGCGCTGCTCGCCGCCGACGGTGACGGTCAGGTCGATCGGTTCCGCCTGGCCCAGCCGCTTGAGCGCACCCTCGAGTTCGGCGCGCTCGGCGCTGCCCGGCGCGTACGTCAGCACCGGCTCGTTCTTCGGGGCGGGGGTCTGGGTCACGGCGTCCACGGCGGCTCCTCTGCTTTCCGGCTGGATGCCCGAACGGTAACTCCGGACACCGCCCAGCGGCTTGTTCGAGCGGCTAAAATCGCCCGTATGATCTTGGCCGATCGGATAACTCGACGATGACCTCGCTGCGGCACGTGCTGGCGACGCTCGGCGAGCCCTTGGTGGAGGTCGTCGTGGCCCCGCACGGCCTCGGCGTCCCGGTCGACGACGTCGTCATCCTCGACCCCGAAGACCCCCTCGAAGCCTCTCCCGGCGACCTGGTGCTGGTGATCGGCGCCCGCGGCCGGGCGGCGGCGCCCGCGATCCGGGCGGCCGGGCGCGGCGGGGCGGCCGCGGTGGCGGTCAAGGGCGCGACGGGCGCGGACGTCGCCGCGGACGCGGGTGTCGCGCTGCTGACCGTCGGCGCGGAGGCCCGCTGGGAGCAGGTCGAGTCGTTGGCCCGCGGCGTCGTCGAGGCGGCCCGCGCGGGCGGCGAGGCCGCCAGCGGCGAGGTCCTCGGCGACCTGTTCGCCCTGGCCCAGACCATCGCGACGCTCACCGGCGGCCTGGTCAGCATCGAGGACACGGCCAACCGCGTGCTGGCCTACTCGCGCGCGGGCGACGAGGTCGACGAGCTGCGCCGGCTGTCGATCCTCGGCCGCGAAGGCCCGGAACGCTACCTCGCGATGTTGCGCGAATGGGGCGTCTACCAGCGGCTTCGCGCCGGCGAGGGGATCGTGCGCATCGACGAGCGGCCCGAGCTGGGCATCCGCCGGCGCATCGCGGCGGGCATCCACGCGGGCAAGCAGCCGCTCGGCACGATCTGGGTCCAGGAGGGCACCCAGCCGCTCACCGAACGCGCCGAGACGGCCCTGCTGGGCGCGAGCCGAGCCCTGGCACCCCAGCTGATCCGCGCGCGCACGCTGCCCAGTCCCGAGCTGCGGCTGCGCGAAGACCTCCTGGCGAGCCTGCTCGAAGGGCGGCTGGACGCCGAGAGCGTCGCCGACGACATCGGCGCGGACCCGTCCCGGCCGGCGCAGGTGCTGGCGTTTTCCCTGGACCGCCCGGACAACCGGCAGCTGCGGCGGGCCGAGCTGGTGCACCTGATCGCCGTCCACACCGCGGCCTACCGGCGCAGCGCGCTGGTGAGCGTGGTCGGCGGCCGCGTCTACGCGCTGCTGCCGGACCTGCCCGAGCATTCGGACGCGGCGGTGCTGGCCCTGGCCCGCGAGATCGCCGGCACGGCCCGGCGGCACCTGGACGTCCCGGTGCGGGCGGCCCTCGGCGGCGTCGTGCCCCGGCTGTCGGACGCGGCCGCCTCCCGCGGGGACGCCGACCGCGTCCTGGCCGCGATGGCCCGCGGGCACTGGCCCGCCGACGTCGCGTCCCTGGCCGACGTCCGCGCGGAGGTGCTGCTCTCGGAGGTCCTGGCGTTCCTGGGCGGGCAGCCGCGCATCCGCGACCCGCGGCTGACGGCCCTGACCGAGCACGACGCCGAGCACGGCGGCATCCTGGTGCCGGCGGTGCTGGCCTGGCTGGACGCGTTCGGCGACGTCCGGGCGGCGGCCCGCGCGCTGAACATCCACCCCAACACCGTGCGCTACCGCGTCCGGCGGGCCGCCGAAGTGTCCGGTGTGGACTTCGACGACCCCGCGCAGCGCATCCTCACTCAGCTGCAGCTGAGGCTCTGACCCTGCTAGCTTCGCCGTGGTGGATCTCTTTTCGCGCACGTGGGCGGCGTTGCGCGCCGCGGTCGCGTCCTTGCCTTCCCCGGAGTTCGCCAAGCCGTCGGGCTGCCGGGGCTGGCTGGTCCGGGATCTGGTGTGCCACCTGGTGATCGACGCGCAGGACGTCCTGATCACGCTGGTCACGCCGGCTTCTTCGGCCGTGACGCACGACTCGGTGACGTACTGGGCCCTCGCCGACACGCTCCCCTCGGGCGAAGACCCCCTGGACGCCCTGATCGTCCGGCTCGCGGCGGCCTACGAGGATCCGGCGCTGCTGAAGTTCCACCTGGACGACGTCGGCGCGGCGGCGGGCCGGGCGGCGGACCTGGCCGACCCGGCCACGCGGGTGTCGACGCAGGACATGGTCCTCACGGCGGGCGACTACCTGGCGGCGTACGTGCTGGAGTGGACGCTGCACCACCTGGACCTGGTGGCGCACGTGACGTCGGTGCCGGGTCCGCCCGCGGAGGGACTCGCGCGGACCCGGGAGACGCTGGAGAAGATCGCGGGCCAGGCGTTCCCGGAGTCGTTCTCGGACACGGACGCACTGCTGGTCGCGACGGGCCGTCGTGCTCCCACGGACGACGAGCGCGAGGCTTTGGGCGACCTGGCCGCACGGCTGCCGTTCGTGCTCGGGTGATCGTCTGGCTGAACGGCACGTTCGGCGCGGGCAAGACGACGACCGCGCGCGCACTGGCGGCGTTGCTGGCCGCCCGCACGTTCGACACGGAGTTCGTCGGCTACCTGCTGCGCACGGCGTTCCCCGAGCCCGCCGGCGACTTCCAGCACCTGCCGCTGTGGCGGCAGCTGGTCGTCGAGAACACCGCGCGGATCCACGAGCACGCGGGCACCCTGGTGATCCCGCAGACCGTCCTCGTCGAGGCGTACGCGAGCGAGATCTTCGACGGCCTGGCCACGCGCGGCATCGCCGTGAAGCACTTCGTCCTGCACGCCTCGCCTGACGAGCTGCGCCGCCGGATCGACGGCTCCGAAGACACCGTGGCCCGGCAATGGCGGCTCGACCACATCGAGCGCTACGGCGAGGCCCTGCCGTGGCTGCGCCGGTCCGCGACCGTGGTCGACACGCACGAGAAGCCGGCCGCCGAAGTGGCGGCGGAGATCGCCGCGGCGGTGCTCGGGTGAGGCAGGGCGCCCTGCCTCACCCGGCTCACCTCACGCCCTGACCAGGCTGAACCGGCGGCGTTCCACGTCGACGCGGTCGATGCGGACGCTCAGCCGGGTTCCCGGCTCCGGGGCGGCTTCGGTCACCAGCAGCCCGTGGACGCCGGGGGCGACTTCGACGAACGCGCCGAAGGGCAGCACCCGCGCCACGACGCCGTCGAGCACCCCGCCCTCGGCGTGGGCCGCGACGAACTCCGAGAAATCGGACATGCGATTCACCTCCTTCCCGCGCACGTCCCGATGACGGAAGTACGTGCGGAGGCGGCGGGCCACGGGCCCGCCCGGAGGTCACGGCTCGGCCGGGTACCCCGTCTGCTCACGGCTCGAGGCCGACCCGGCAGTCACCCGGAAACCGTACCCGGCGGCCGGGGAAATGTGCACCGTAATATTCCCACCGGGTAGGTCGGCAATTCGGTGTCGAATCACGAAATGGGGACGCGAAGCCCTGCGAGATCGGCGAGCGCCGCGAAAGAATCGAGGCGCGCGGATTGGTCGTACGCCGCGGTCGTCACGAGGACTTCGTCGGCCCCCGCGGCCTCGACGAGCGTCCCGAGCCGGCCCTCCACTTCGGACGGCGTGCCGGAGATCTGACCGGCCAGGGTCTCGTCGAGCCGGCGGCGCTCGCGGTCGGTCATCGGCCGCGCCAAGACTTCCGCGGGCGGGTCCAGGGGCGGGAAGACGCCGTGGGAGCGCGAGTAGACCGTCGCCCACGCCTCGGAAACGAGGAGCCGGCGCGCGTCGGCCGCCGAGTCCGCCACGGCGATCGCCGACGACACCACGACGTACGGCTCGCTCGCCCACTCCGAAGGCCGGAAGCCGTCGCGGTAGCGCGTCACGGCTTCGGCCAGCGCGCGTTCGCCGCGCACCGGCGCGATCACCAGCGGCAGCCCGAGCTCCGCGGCGAGGTCCGCGCCGGACCCGGTGGCCAGCAGGAACGGCGGCACGCGCAGCCCTTCGGCCGGGTAGGCGTGCACCCCGGGGTACGGGGACGAGCCGGTGAAGAACCCGAGCAGCTCCCGGATCTGCGCGCCGAAGTCGTCGGCGGCTTCCTTGCCGTGGCCGAGTGCTTCGCGGACGCCCGCGGTGAAGCCGACCGACCGTCCCAGCCCCACGTCGATCCGGCCCGGGTACAGGGCTTCCAGGACACCGAACTGCTCCGCGACGACCAGCGGGCGGTGGTTCGGCAACATCACCCCGCCGGTGCCGACGCGGATCCGCGACGTCGCACTCGCGACGGCGGCGGCCAGCACGGTCGGCGCGGACCCGGCGACGCCGGGCACGCCGTGGTGCTCGGACACCCAGAACCGGCGGTAGCCCAGCCGTTCGACATCGGCGGCGAAGCCGACGGTGTCCCGCAGCGCCTGCGCGGTCCCGCCGCCGCGCCGCACGGGCGAACGGTCGAGCACGGAGAACCTCACCCCGGGTGCAACGCCCGGCGCGGGACGGGATTCCCGTCAGGGGCGCCAGCGCTCGCTGTAGTCCGGGTGGTCGGTGTAGGGCAGGGCCAGCAGGCGCAGCGTGAGGCACCAGTTGGAGCCGGCCTCGTCGGCGGGCACGTGGCAGGTCTCACACCAGTATTCGCTGCCGTAGAGCGGAAAACCGGGCACCTTCTCCGACACCGTGGTGCGGTGCGCGAGCAGGATCCGCCGCGTCGCCTCGATCTCGTTGATCATCTGGTTGACCGCGTCGAGGTCGAGGTCGGTCAGCCCGCGGATCTTCTGTTCCACGGCGACCTTCGTCTCGCCGCGGTTCATCGCGTCGCCGGCCTTCGACTTGTTGACGGCCTGCATGATCATCGCCTGCCGGGCACCCACCCGCGCGGCGAGGAATGCGATCAGGTCGTCCACGCACGGCCTCCCTCGGACTCGCCCCCGGGACATGTCCCCGGGGAGTCGTCGATTCGGGACCGCACGTTACGCGCTCGAAGCCGAAGATCGTGATCCCGGCGGCGGCCGTGCGGCATTCGTGACCCGAAAGGCGACAGCACGCGCTTGATCGCTCACTCCGGGTTTACGCCGCGCATTGCACGAGCGCGTATTCGGGCGTTTTCGGACCGGCCGGTGACGCTCGGCACGGCTGTGGCGTCCATTACAGCTCGTGTCGATCACGGGCATTCCGGTGCCGCTGAGTGACGCGGTCCGTTTCAGTCGTTGCGGGCCTTGCTCGGCTGGACCCGCTTGGGCTCGCCCGGCATCTTCGGGTAGTCCGGCGGGTACGGCATGTCCCCGAGCCCGTGGTCGCGCAGGTCGCGGTCGTACCACTCCAGCGCCTTCTCCAGGCCGAACGCCTCCGCGTCCATCGGGGCGTGCAGGTCGCCGTGCTCGGCGAGGAACTCCGGGATCGTCAGCACGTCGAAGTCGTCCGCGTCGACCTCGGGCAGCAGGTCCCACGTCAGCGGCGTCGACACCGTCGCGCGCGGGGTGCCGCGGACCGACCAGCTCGAGGCCACCGTCCGGTCGCGGGCCGCCTGGTTGTAGTCCAGGAAGACGCGGCCGCCGCGCTCCTCCTTCCACCACGCGATCGTCGCCTTGTCCGGGACGCGCCGCTCGACCTCGCGGCCGAGCGCGATCACCGCGTGGCGGACGTCGACGAAGTCCCACTCCGGCCGGAGCCGCACCAGCACGTGCACCCCGCGGCCCCCGGACGTCTTCGGGTAGCCCGTCAGGCCGGCGTCCGCCAGCACTTCGCGGACCACCAGGGCGACCTCGACCGCGTCGGCGAACCCGGCGCGGTCCGGCGGGTCGACGTCGATGCGGAGCTCGTCCGGGTGGTCCACGTCCGCGCGGCGGACCGGCCACGGGTGGAAGTCGAACGTGCCCAGGTTCGCCGCCCACGCGAACACGGCGGGCTCGGTCGGGCAGACTTCGGCGGCCTTGCGGCCCGACGGGAACGTGATCTCGGCGGTCTCGAGCCAGTCCGGCGCGCCCTTCGGCACGCGCTTGGCGTAGAACCACTCCCCTTCGACGCCGTCGACGTAGCGCTTCAGCGTCGTCGGCCGCTCGCCGATCGCGCGCAGCAGCGGTCCGCCGACGGTGATGTAGTGCTCGACGACCTGCCGCTTCGTGATGCCGCGCTGGGGGAAGTACACCTTGTCCGGGCTCGAGACGCGGACCGTGCGCCCGCCCACCTCGTACTCGACCGGGTCACCGTGCTTGGGCATGCGGCCAACCTAGCGGCGATCGCGCCCGCCGTCGTCCGGCGACGTGCCGTCGTCTGTAGGCTGGAGCGGGTGTCCGGCCGCACCAAGCTGATCGTCGCGCTCGCCGTGCTCGCCCTCTTCGTGGCGGCCGCGGTGCTCCTGCCGATCCCCGGTCCGGCCGACCTGCGCGCGTGGGCGGCGGCCACCGGCCCGGCCACCCCGCTCGTGCTGCTCGTCGCGTACTCCCTCCTCACCGTCGCGCCGATCCCGCGCACGGTGTTCAACCTGGCCGCCGGCCTGCTGGTCGGCACCGCGGCCGGGATCGCCATCGGCCTGGTCGCCACCACCATCGCGGCCGGCCTGTCGTTCGGCCTGGCGCGCCTGCTCGGCCGCGACCTGGTCACCCGGCACCTGCACCGCTCGGCCGTGAAGACGGTCAACGACCGCCTCTCCGGCGGCGGTGTCCTGGCGGTCACCTCGCTGCGGCTGATCCCGGTCGTGCCGTTCGCGCCGTTCAGCTACCTCTGCGGGGTGTCCTCGGTGCGGCTCGGCCCGTACCTGGCCGGTACGCTGCTGGGCAGCGTGCCCGGCACCGTCGCCGTGGTCGTCCTCGGCGACGCGCTCACCGGCGACACGCCGCCCGCGCTGCTCGTCTGTTACGGCGTGTTCGCGCTGGCCGGAGCGATCGGGCTGGTCAAGGTGTTCAAGAAACGGGCACCGGCGGCACCGGTCCCCGAACCGGAGCCCGCCCGACCGGCTGGCTGACGCGAACAGCACACGGCCGACCGCTACACTCGATCGGGTGCGCGAAGCGGAAACGCGCTGAGCAGGGCCACCAATCACCGGGAATTTCGTCAGGAGCAGTCGCCATCGACACCGGTCAGCTGATCGCGGGGCACTACCGCCTCGTCGAGCACATTGGTAGCGGTGCCATGGGAGTCGTGTGGCGCGCCACCGACGTGCGCCTCGAGCGCACCGTCGCGATCAAGCAGATCCTCCCCCAGCCGGGCGTCTCCGAGACCGAACGCGACAACATGCGCCAGCGCGCGATGCGCGAGGCGAAGAACGCGGCGCGGTTCCAGCACCCGAACGCGATCGTGGTGTTCGACATCGCCGAGCACAACGGCGACCCGTGCCTGGTCATGGAGTACCTGAACGGGCCGAGCCTCTCGACCATCCTGGCCGAGGAGGGCACGCTCCCCCTCGGGCGCGTCGCCCGGATCGGCGAGCAGGTCGCCTCCGCGCTGGTCGCCGCGCACCGCGCCGGGATCGTGCACCGCGACGTCAAGCCGGGCAACATCCTCATCGACGAGACCGGCACCGCGAAGATCACCGACTTCGGCATCTCGCGCGCGGCCGGCGACATGACGCTGACGGCCACCGGCCTGATCGGCGGCACCCCGGCGTACCTGGCGCCCGAGCTGGCGCGCGGCGCCGACCCGGTGCCCAGTTCCGACGTCTTCGCCCTCGGCGCGACCCTCTACCAGGCGATCGAGGGCACCACGCCGTACGGCAACACCACCAACCAGCTCGCGCTGCTCTACGCGGCGGCGAACGGGCAGATCAACCCGCCGGTGCAGGCGGGCGGCGCCACCGCGCTGCTGATGAGCCTGCTGCGCAGCGAGCCGGGCGAGCGGCCGTCGATGGCCGAGGCCCGC
The DNA here is from genome assembly GCF_054781455.1 of Amycolatopsis stemonae. Lineage (NCBI taxonomy): Bacteria > Bacillati > Actinomycetota > Actinomycetes > Pseudonocardiales > Pseudonocardiaceae > Amycolatopsis > Amycolatopsis stemonae. Next base: position 359,483 of record NZ_BAAGUJ010000003.1, read on the forward strand.
GAGCGGCTGGCCGCGCTGGCCCGCACCGAGCCCGGTGGCGCTTCGGCGTCGCCGCCGCTGCTGGCCGGGGGTGTCGGGGGCCGCAAGCCCGCCGAGCCCCCCGCCGACGGCGGCGACCGCCCGCCGTGGCAGCGCACCGACCAGCCCGCCCCCTCGTCACCGCCGGTCGGCACGCCGGTGCCCGCGGGCAAGGCGCCGTCGAACCCGCCGCGCCCGACCGCGGCGTTCATGCCGATGCGGTCCCCGGCCGCGCCGCCGAACACCCCGCCGAGACCGATGCCCGCGGCCGCGCCGTCGGCCAGGGCCCCGCAGTACTCGTCGAACGCTTCGAAGCCGGACAACAAGCGCAAGTACGCGATCTTCGCCGGCGCGGGTGCCGCGGTCGTGGTGGTCGCGGTCATCGTGTTCCTGGTGCTCAACTCGAGCAGCGGCGGCACCGGCGGCACCACGAACGCGCAGTCGCCGAACCAGTCCACGGCCGGGCAGACGCCCCCGAAGTCCACTGGTTCGGACGACGCACCGGCGTCGGCCAAGCTGGGCCAGACGCCGTCCGAAGGCAAGATCACCGACTACGGCCAGGCCGGCCGCCTGCTCACCGACAGCTACTACCCGAACCCGGGCGCGGGCTGGAGCATGCTGACGCCGGCCGCGCAGGCGGTCTACGGCTCGCAGGCCGAGTACACGGCTTACTGGAACGACCACAAGGGCGAGCTCAGCGGCTGGAAACAGGCCAAGGCGGCGGGCAGCGGCGCCGACGGCTCGCTCAACCTGACGATGGAGCTGAACGGCACCCGCCGGGCGTACCACATCGTGCTGATGAACGGGCAGCTGATGATCGACAGCAACACCAAGCTCGACGCGAACCCCGACACCGGCCTCTGAGACTTAACGCGCCGCTGGTGGGCTGGGGGCCACCGATGGCTTACCGTGGAGGCATGGCCGGAGACGGAGCTTCGCTGCCGGGCCAGAATCCTCGCTTCCACGAGGACCTGGTCGGCCTGGACCCCTACGACCCCGAAGCACGGGCGTTCGCCGAGCACCTGGACCGGATCGAGCGCTGCGGACCCAACTACACGATCGAGGCCGCGCTGGACGGCGTGGCCGATTTCGCCGACTCCAGCAACCGGCTCGGCGGGCTGCGCTACTGGGTGTCGGCCCTGATCGTGGTGCTCATCGTGCTCGGGGTGATAGTCGCCGCATGGGACATCGTGGTGCACGCCCTCGCGTGGCTCGCGGCGTAACGTGGATCGGGTGAAAGGTATGAAACCCGTTGTCGGCGCGACCCCGCGCGTCGTGAAGTCCGAGCAGGAGTGGCGGACGCAGCTGAGTCCCGACGAGTACGCCGTCCTCCGCCAGGCGGGGACCGAACGGCCGTTCACCGGTGAGTACACCGACACCAAGACCACCGGCGTCTACGAGTGCCGTGCGTGCGGTGCCGAGCTGTTCCGCAGCGACACGAAGTTCGAGAGCCACTGCGGCTGGCCGTCGTTCTACGACCCGGCCGACTCCGACGCCGTGCTGCTGCGCGAAGACCGCACGATGGGCATGAAGCGGATCGAGGTGCTCTGCGGCTCCTGCCACAGCCACCTCGGGCACGTCTTCGAGGGCGAGGGGTACGCGACCCCGACCGACCAGCGCTACTGCATCAACTCGATCTCGCTGAAACTGGTACCCGAGGCGTAAGAACACCAGCAGCCTAAATCCACCTCAAGCCGACAACCACCGCCCTTCCTCGAACGTAGTCTCCGCACACGGACGAGGGAGGGCGGAGTCATGACCGACACCTGGGGCATTCCCGGACCGGTTTTCGCGGGCCTCTACCTGGGCCTGCTGGTGCTGCCGGCGCTGTACGCCGCGCTGCGCACGCTCGTCCTGCGGCGCGGCCGCCGGGGCGTCTCGCCGCAGTCGGCCGAAGAGCTCGCGATGCTGACCGGCGGCCGCACGCGTGCCGGAGAGGTCGTCATCGCGCGGCTGCTGGACCAGCAGACCGTCCGGATCGACGGCACCGGCCGGCTTTCCCGCGTCAAGGGCTCGGCCTCCGACGACCTGGGCCGCGCGGCGGTGCTCAAGGTCGGCAAGCACGGCTCCTCGGTCGAGCGGGTGCGCGCGACCGTCGCCGACCACCCGGCGCTGCGGGAGCTGGAGACCGCGCTGACCGGCCGGGGGTTGCTCGCCGACGCGCGGAAGGTCCGCTCGACCCGGGTGAGCACCGCGGTGGCGTACTGGCTGCTGGTGGTCTTCGGCGTGGTCCGGCTGATCGCCGGGGCGAGCACCGGGCACCCGGTGGGGTACCTGCTCGGCCTGCTCGCGGTCGGCGTCGTGGTGGCCGTCGCCGTGACCGTCAAGGCCCGGAACTCCCCGCCCGCCAAGGCCACCGCGGCCGGCCGGGCGGCCGCCGAAGAGGCGCGCCGCGCCGGCACGCTCGTCGCGGGGCCGGCCGGCGCGGTCGCGGCGGGCGGCTTCGAAGCGCACCCCGAGAAGGACGTCCGGCTGGCCGTCGACCGGGCCACGCAGCAGGCGGCGCGGGCCTACGCCCACCGTCCGCGCAGTCGCTTCGCCGGAGCCGGGGGCGGGGCAGCCGTCGGCTACTACGGCGGCAGCTCGTGCGGCGGTGGCGGCAGCTCCTGCGGTGGCGGGGGCGGCGGCTGCGGAGGCGGTGGCGGCGGGGGGTGCGGCGGTTGAAACGCCGACGCGAGCGCGTGCGTCTCACAGCTACGGTAACGGCAACTCACTGAGGGGAGACGGGCGATGGACGACCCGTGGGGCATCTCCGGACCGGATTTCGTGGTCCTCTACATCGCATTGCTCATCGCCGTGCTGCTGGTCCGCGTCGTCGTCTCGGGCGTCGCGACCAGCCGTGCGGCCCGCGCGGACTCCGCGCTGCCCGGCCCGCAGCCGACCGTCTACCAGCTCGCGTTCCTCGCCGGCGGCCCCGACCGGGCCGTCGACACGGCGATCGCCGCGCTGGTGGACCGCGGGCAGCTGCGCGTCAACAGCTACAAGCAGATCAGCCAGGCGGGGACGCGGCCGTCCGAGCCGCTGGAGCAGGCGGTCTTCGACGTCGCGCAGCTGAAGACGACTTCGGCGATCCGCGCGCAGGTTCGCGGCTCCGCGACCATGCGTGCCCTGGAGGACGGCCTCGAGCAGCGGGGGCTGCTGGCCTCGGCGGCCCCGAAGCGGCAGGCGCGGACGTTCGGGCTCGTCCTGCAGCTGGCCGTGCTGGTTCTCGGCGTGGTCCGGCTGGCCAACGGCATCTCGCTGGGCCGTCCCGTCGGGATCCTGGTGTTCCTGGTGGTGGTCGCGGCCGTGCTGACGCTCGTGGCCGCGGTCCGGCGGTCGAAGACCGGGGCCCGGCAGCCGTCGGCGGCGGGGCACCGCCTGCTCGGCCAGGCGAGGTCCGCGGCGAGCGGGCCGGTGCCGGCCGGGATGCTGGCGGGCGGCGTGCTCCTCGGCGGGGCCGCGGCCGCGGTCGCCCTGGGCGGCTGGGCGATGTACCCGGACGAGGAGCTGAGCGCGGCCCTGATGCCGCCGGTGACGTCCTTCGGCGGCGGCGGGTCGTCGGGCGGGTCGTCCTGCAGCAGCTCGTCGTGCAGCAGCGGCTCTTCGTGCGGTGGCGGCGGCTGCGGTGGAGGGGGCTGCGGTGGGTGAGCTCGGCATCGGCATCGGCTGGCGGCACGAGCTGGACCTGTCCATCGCGCGGCTGCCGGGCGTCGACTGGGTCGAGGTCGTCGCCGAGAACCTGCACGCCGACCACCTGCCGGAGACGCTCGTGGCGCTGCGGAAGCGCGGCCTGCCGGTGCTGCCGCACGCCGTCTCGCTGTCGCTCGGCGGGGCCGAACCCCTCGACACCGGGCGCGTCCAGCACCTCGCCGAAGTGGCGCGGGCGCTGGACGCGCCGCTGGTCAGCGACCACGTGTGCTTCGTCCGCGCGGGCGGGCTCGACTCCGGGCACCTGATGCCGCTCCCCCGCACCCGCGACGCCCTGGACGTGCTGGTGGCGAACGTCCGGCTGGCCCAGTCCATCGTGGACGTCCCGCTGGCGCTGGAGAACATCGCCGCGGTGCTGGACTGGCCGGACGCCGAGCTCACCGAGGAGCAGTTCCTGACCGAGCTCACCGAACGCACGGACTGCCGGCTGATCATCGACGTCGCCAACCTGTACGCCAACGCCCGCAACATCGGCACCGACCCGGTGGCGTTCCTCGACGGCATCCCGTGGGAACGGCTGGCGTACGTGCACATGGCGGGCGGCATCGAGCGTGACGGCGTCTACCACGACACGCACGCCCACCCGGTGCTGCCGGAAGTCCTGGCGCTGCTGGCGGAACTGCGGCGCCGCACGGACCCGCCGGGCGTGCTCCTGGAGCGCGACGACGACTACCCGACCGACGACGAGCTGGCCGCGGAGCTGGCGGCCCTGCGGGCGGCGGTGACGGGGTGAGCCGCGAGGAGCTGGCCCGCCGGCAGGCGGAGCTGCTGCAGGCGCTGCTGGCGGACGGCCCGGCGCCGGCCGGCTTCGACGCGTCGCGGCTGCGCGTGGAGGCGAACGTGTTGCGCCGCAAGCACGGGAAGGTGCTGGCCTACCAGCGCCCCGAGCTGGCTGAGGCCCTCGGCGAGCGGTTCGGGCCGCTGTTCACGGCGTTCAACGCGGCCCGGCCGAAGCGCGACACCGAGCGGTCCGGGGCCTACGCGGACGAGTTCGTGACGTGGCTGGTCGCGCGCGGGCACCTGCCGAAGCCGCGGCGGAGCCTGGTTTCCCGCCTCCGCCGCCGTTAGTCCACAACTGCGCCGCCTTGTGGACAACCAGGCTCGGATGAGGCGTTCTGTCGGCCGCCCCGGTCGAACCCATGATCCGGGGTGGTTGTCACTGGGTCTGGTGGCACCGAGGGCCGCGAGCCCCGTCCCGACCCGATCAGCAGGGCCTACTACGACCGCACACGCGCCGAGGGCAAGGAACACAACGCCGCCCTCATCTGCCTGGGCCGCCACCGCTGCGACGTCCTCGACGCCGTGCTCCGAAACGGCACCCGCGACCGACAAGGCCCCTGCTGCGGCTGGACAACCGCATAGGGGCACCTCTCTGGGAGTGGCGGGGGCTGCGTCAGGGGTTCCAGGTCGGCTTGTCGACACCCGGCAGCCGGGTCCCGAAGTCCCAGTGCGGCTCGGCGCCCGGCAGCCCGCCGGCCATCCGGACCCGCGTCAGCCGGCCGTAGCCGCTGTCCGCCTCCTCCAGCAGGTCGCTGTAGTCCACTTCGGACGCCGTGGGATCCTTGCGCCCCAGTGAATCCAGCCACCGGCCGGTGCCCGCCAGGGACAGCCGGGCGCGCCAGGTGCCGCCGTCGGTGACCTGGTGGCGCAGGGCCGTCATGATCGCCGCCGCCGCGAGCCAGCCCGTCGCGTGGTCCAGCGCCTGGACCGGCAGGGGCGATGGTCCGTCCGGGGAAAACGCGATGCCGTCGGACATCTGGACCAGGCTGTCGAACCCGCGGCGCCGCGCCCACGGGCCTGCCCAGCCGTACGCGCTCAGGTCCGCGATCACCAAGCCCGGCCGCAGCTCGGCCAGCTCCTCCGCGCCGAAGCCGATCCGCTCGAGAGCGCCCGGCCGGAACGACTGCACCAGCACGTCCGCCCGGCTGATCAGCTTCTTCAGCCGCGCGCGGCCGCCCTCGGTGTCCAGCGCGACGAACGCCGAACGCTTGCCCTGGCCGGTGTCGCGCACCAGCGCCTCGACGCGCGGCAGGTGCGCCGCGCCGACGTGCAGGACGTCGGCGCCGTGCGCGGCCAGCACCCGGCCGGCGACCGGCCCGGCGAGCACGTGTGTCAGCTCCAGCACCCGGACCCCACCCAGGGGACGGTCCGAGTAGAACAACGTCCGCTTCGGCGCCGCACCGACCGGCGCGAGGTCCACCAGCGGCAGCGAAGCCACGGCGGCGCCCTGCGGGTGGGCGGCCCAGTCCTCGGGCGAGCGCAGCTCGGCGGCCGCTCCCCCCGCGGAGACGACGGCGTGCTCGACCTCCCGCGCACTGCGTCCGGCGACGGCCTTCGCGACCGCTTCCCGGCTCCCCGGCACGCCGAGGCCCCAGCAGACCGCCGCTTCGTGACGCGGGTAGTTGCAGTGCAGGCGGACCCAGCCGTCGGCCGCGCGGTAGTTGCCCGACAGCGGCGCCCACATCGACTCGGCACCGACGCCGTCCACCCGCAGCAGCTGCTCGCTGTGGAACGCCGCCGCCGCGTGGCGGGTGTCCGCCGTGACGACGCCGGGGTCGATGTCGCGCAGCTTCAGCATTTCCGCGGCGGCCAGGGTGGCCACCGCGATCGACGCGGAAGCCGCCGCGGCCACCCGGTACGGCCCGGGCAGGACGTCTTCGGTTCCGGTCAGCTCGAACGGCCCCGGGTGCGAACCGGTGAGGGCGGTCCAGACGCCCTCGACTGCCTCGCGCACTACGGGAGGGCCGCGACGAGCTCGGCGGGCGGCACCCGGGTGCCGGTGTAGAACGGGATCTCCTCGCGCACGTGCCGGCGCGCTTCGGTGCCGCGCAGGTGGCGCATCAGGTCGACGATCCGGTGCAGCTCGTCGGCTTCGAAGGCGAGGATCCACTCGTAGTCGCCCAGCGCGAACGACGCGACGGTGTTCGCGCGCACGTCCGGGTAGTCGCGGGCTTCCTTGCCGTGGTCGGCGAGCATCTTGCGGCGCTCGTCGTCCGGCAGCAGGTACCACTCGTAGGAGCGCACGAACGGGTAGACGCAGACGTACTTGCGGGCCTCTTCCCCGGCGAGGAACGCCGGGATGTGGCTCTTGTTGAACTCGGCGGGCCGGTGCAGGGCGGTCTGGCTCCAGACCGGCGTCGCCGCGCGGCCGAGCGGGGTGCGGCGGAAGGCGGAGTAGGCGGCCTGGACCTGCTCGATCTCCTCGGCGTGCCACCAGATCATGAAGTCGGCGTCGGCACGCAGCGCGGAGACGTCGTAGACACCCCGGACGACGACACCCTTGGCCTCGAGACCGTCGAAGAACTCGGTCGTCTCGCGGCCCGCGGCCCCGCGGTCCTCACCCAGCCGGCCGGGCTCGATCCGGAAGACCGACCAGGTGGTGTAGCGGATGGTGTCGTTGAGCTCTTTGTGGTTGACCCGCGCCATGCATCCATCCTGTCACCGCGCCCGCGGCGTCGCCGCCACGGGGCACGTGAGAGCACTCACGAAGCGAGGTGCGCCGCGATCCGGTGCGCGGCGGCCTCCGCCGTCGCGACGCAGGCGGGCAGCCCGACGCCGTGCAGAGTCGCCCCGGCGACGGCCAGCCCGGGCACTTCCGAGACGGCTTTCTCGATCCGCTCGACGCGCTCCAGGTGCCCGGTGCCGTACTGCGGCAGCCCGCCGCCCCAGCGCGTCACCAGCGTCTCGATCGGCGCCGCGGTGATCCCGGTCAGCCGGGCGAGGTCGTCGCGGACCACCCGGACCAGCTCGACGTCGTCGGCCTGCAACGCGCCCAGCTCGCCGAAGCGCCCGACCGAGCCGCGGACGAGCACCGGGCCCGTCCCGAAGTGGGCCCACTTGCGCGAGGAGAACGTGAACGCCTTCGCCGCGTACGGCTTGCCCGAAGCGTCGCGTTCGCCGTGGCCGATCAGGATCCCGGACGCCTCCGGCAGCCGCGTGCCGGGCGGGAGCGCCAGCGCGACCACGGCCATCGAGGCCAGCTCGACCTCGCCGAACGCCACCGACGCGGCGGGCACCAGCTCGGCGAGCAGCCGCCGGGCCGAGGGCGCCGGCACCGCGAGCACGACCGCGTCGGCCTCGATCGTGTTGTCCGCGGGCGCGTGCGCGGTCGGCGCCGCGCCGATGCGCAGCCGCCAGCCGGCGCCGAGGCGTTCGACGTCGCAGACCGGCAGCCCGGTGCGCAGGTCGGCGCCGGACCGCTCGGTGAGCCGGTCGATCACCGTGCCCAGGCCGCCCGGAACGGTGCCGAACACGGGTGCCGTCGACGGGTTCGCGGGCAGCTGCGCCGCGGCCGCCGCCGTCAGCGAACCGGCTCCCGCGGCCACCGCCGCGGCCAGGCCCGGCATGGTCGCGCGCAGGCCGAGGCCGTCCGCGCCCCCCGCGTAGACGCCGCCGAGCAGCGGGTCGACGAGCCGGTCGACCAGCTCGTCGCCGAAGCGTTCGCGCAGCAGCGCCCCCAGCGGCAGGTCGCCGCCCGGCAGCCGCAGCTCGGGCAGCGACGGCTCGGCCTCGACGGCCCGCCGTCCCGCCTCCGACAGCACCCCGGCCACCGATTCGGCCGAGGCCGGGACGCCCATCACGGTGCCCGGTGGCAGCCCGGTGACACCGCCGCCGGCGTGGATCTTGGCGCGGGCCTGGGTCGGGTGCACGACGTCGAGGCCCAGCTCGCGGACCAGCCCGAGCATCTCGGGACGGCGGACGAGGAACGCCTCCGCGCCGACGTCGTAGGGCACGCCGGCCAGCTCGGCCGTCCGCAGCTTGCCGCCGGGGGTCTTGGTCTTCTCGAACACGACGATCTCGGCGCCGGGGCCGAGCAGGCGCCGCAGCCGGTACGCCGCGGTCAGCCCGGAGAGACCGCCGCCGACGACCGCGACGCGCGTCACAGCCCGTGCACCAGCCCGACCACGCGGGTCAGCACCTCGGGTTCGACGCCCGGCAGCACGCCGTGGCCCAGGTTGAAGATGTGGCCGTCGGCCGCTTTGCCTTCGTCGACGATCCGGCGGACCTCGGCCTCGAGCACCGGCCACGACGCGTGGAGCAGCGCCGGGTCGAGGTTGCCCTGGACGACCGCGTGGCCGCCCAGGCGGCGCACGGCTTCGTCGAGGGGGATGCGCCAGTCGACGCCGACGACGTCCGCGCCCGCGTCGCGCATCGCGGCCAGCAGCTCGCCGGTGCCGACGCCGAAGTGGATCCGCGGCACGCCGTACTCCGCGACACCCGCCAGGACCTTCGCCGAGTGCGGCAGGACGAACTCGCGGTAGTCCCGCTCGGACAGCGCGCCGGCCCAGGAGTCGAACAGCTGGACGGCGTCGACACCCGCGTCGAGCTGGGCACGCAGGAAGGTCAGCGCGGTGTCCGCGAGCTTCCCGGCCAGCTCGTGCCAGAGCGCCGGCTCCGAGTGCATCAGGGCCTTGGTGTGCTCGTGGTTGCGGCTCGGCCCGCCCTCGATGAGGTAGCTGGCCAGGGTGAACGGCGCGCCGGCGAAGCCGATCAGCGGCGTCTCGCCGAGCCGCTCGACCAGGAGCCCGACGCCCTCGGCGACCTTCGAGACCTGCTCGGCGGCCAGCTCGGGCAGCGCCTTCACGGCGGCCGGGTCGCGCACCGGCGTCGCGACCACCGGGCCGGTGCCGGGGACGATGTCGATGTCCACCCCCGCGGCCTTGAGCGGCACGACGATGTCGCTGAACAGGATCGCCGCGTCGACGCCGTGGCGGCGGACGGGCTGCAGCGTGATCTCGGCGAGCATCTCGGGGTCGAAGCAGGCGTCGAGCATCGGCACGCCCTCGCGCAGCGCGCGGTACTCGGGCAGGGAACGCCCGGCCTGGCGCATGAACCAGACCGGCGTGCGGGCCGGGCGTTCGCCGCGCGCGGCGGCCAGGAACGGGGCTTCGGGCAGCTCGCGGCGGCCGGACGGGGCGGCTTGCTGCGGCAGGGGCGTGGTCGGTGACATCGCCGTCAATCGTGCCACGTGCCCGGGAGGGCCCTTCCCTCGGCGCGCCTGCGCCCGCAACGGGGCGTGCCCGCCCTAAAGTCGATGCGTGACCGCGATGACGCCAGTGCCCGAACTCTTCCGCGAAGCAGTTTCGGCGCTGCAGTCCGTCCGGCCCCGCCGGGAGGTGCTGCTGGAGCCGATGCGCGCACCGCAGCGGCTCGCGCCGTGGTCGTACGCGGTCAGCTGCGAGGTCTCCGGGCCCGCGGACGTGCTGGCTTCGGGCCGGCTGGTCCTGCTGCACGACCCGGACGGCCAGGAAGGCTGGGACGGCGTCCTGCGGCTGGTCATGTACGTGCGCGCGGAGCTGGACCGCGAACTGGCGACCGACCCGTTCCTGCCGGCGGTCGGCTGGTCGTGGCTCACCGACGCCCTCGAAGTGTCCGGAGCGAGCTGGACGGCCCTGGGCGGCACGGTCACCGAGACGTCTTCGGCCCGCTTCGGCGACATCTCCGGCCCGGCGCGGACGGACGACCTGGAGCTGCGGGCGTCCTGGACCCCGACGGACGCCGGCCTGCTGCCGCACGGGCAGGCGTTCTGCCAGGTCATGGCCAGCGTCGTGGGCCTGCCGCCGGTCGGCGTGACCCTCTTCGGGCAGCGCCAGAGTTCCTGACTCCCCGGCTGTCGTGAGTGGTCGGGGCGGTGGCGTTCGGGCGATCGTCGGCAACGAATCGGCAACGGCGGCCGACCGGCCGCGTCGCTCACCGGGGCACCTTGTTGGAATGTGAGCAATTCTCACGTCCGCTGAACGCCGTCCAACCCATCGGGAACCCCCGGTCGGTCGCTGAGCGCCGCTCCACGCCCGCCGGACCGCCCGGACGACGGGCGACCCCGGCGAGCCGCCTCCGGCGTTCCTGAGGCCGTTTCACGTCCGCGAGAGTGCCCCGTTCGTGACGCAGCGCAGTCACACACCGCAACAAGATCAACTTGCCGTGACGGCTCCGGAGATCACCGCCGGACGACACGGACAGTCACGATTCCGCGCGTCCGGAGCCCGCGCGAGCACCCCGCCGCAAAGTTGATCATGCCCCGGCCGGAGCCACATTCCACCCCGCGGAGACCCCCATCCGGCCCCTCGTCACTACGCGCACCGGAAGCTGCACGGCTCATCTGCACGGCCATTTGGGCGCCGGTAACTTCTTTGCATCGTGTTCGCTGGGCTATCCGTTAGCAACCGGCCGTGTACTAGCCCGATCGTGTTACTCCGACAGCCCTGCGTGACTGTTCGTTTGAGATAGATACCCATTCGATCCCCCCGCGAAGGGCTCCGGGCGGCTACAGTGCCTTCGACGACACCACTTTCGGTCTAAAGCTGGCGCGGCTGAACGGCCGAAGGTCCCGGTGCCGGTCGGGGGGCACGACCGACTCCAGGGAGGTAGTGACGTGGCTACCGTCGGCATTTCTCAGGCCGTCCGATCCACGCCAGCCGGCGCGTTGCCGGCGAGCATGGTTCCGCACCCGCGGGAAGAGCTCTTTTCGGTATTGGTGGTCGACGACCACCCGCTGTTGAGGGAGGCAATCGCAGCAAGACTCGCACAGATGGGTGCGGGCACCGTCCACGAGGCCGCCACGGTGGCCGAGGCGAGGGCGCGAGCACAGGCCACCGGGCCTTGTGACCTGGCGATCCTCGATCTCGGGCTGCCCGACGGCAGCGGCATCGAGCTGGTTACGGAACTCCGTAGCCACGGCTGGCCGCGCGTGGTGGTCCTCGCGTCCTCGGACGATCCGTACGCGGTGCGGTCGGCCTTCCAGGCCGGCGCCCAGGCGTACCTGCTGAAGTCCGCGTCGCCGGTCGTCGTGACCGACGGCGTGCGGCGCGTGCTCGAGGGCGGCGTGTACGCCGACCCGAGCGTGGCTCCGGTGCTGGCCACCGGGACCCGCGTCGCGGGCACCGACAACACCCCGCGCGAGCTGTCCGCTCGTGAGGTGGAGGTGCTCCAGCTGGTCGCCGACGGGCAGTCCAACAAGGAGATCGGCGAGGAGCTTTCGCTCTCCGCCCTCACCGTCAAGTCCCACCTCTCCCGGATCGGGCGCAAGCTCGGCACGGGTGACCGGGCGCAGATGGTGGCGCTGGCCATGCGGGCCGGCGTGATCCGCTGACAAAGGCGAACCTCCCTGCGGGGCGGGCGGACCAGGCGCGGTACGCCCGTCCCGTAGGGTCGTCAGCTATGGGAAGTGCAGAGGCCGAGGACACCGGGATGGAGATCGAGTCCACGGGCGGCCCTGTGCTGCTACGCGAACCCGCCGAGGGCACGCCCCCGGTGGTCGCCGATCCGGTCGCGCTGGCGGAAGCCTGTGCGCGGCTGGCCGCCGGCAGCGGCGCGGTCGCCGTCGACACCGAACGCGCGTCCGGCTACCGCTACTGGCCCAAGGCCTACCTCGTGCAGCTGCGCCGCGAGGGTTCCGGCACGGTGCTGATCGACCCGATCGCGCTGGCCGACGACCTCGCCCCGCTGCGCGAAGTCCTCAACTCCCTGGAGTGGGTGCTGCACGCCGCCTCCCAGGACCTCCCCTGCCTCGCCGAGCTGGGCCTGCACCCGGCGGCGCTGTTCGACACCGAGCTGGCCGGCCGGCTGGCGGGCTACGAACGCGTCGCGCTCGGGACGCTCGTCGAGCTGCTGCTGGGCTACACCCTCGAGAAGGGGCACTCCGCGGCGGACTGGTCGAAGCGGCCGCTGCCGGTCGACTGGCTCAACTACGCGGCCCTCGACGTCGAGCTGCTCGTCCAGCTGCGCGAAAAGCTGGAAGCGGAGCTGGGCGCCCAGGGCAAGCTGGAGTGGGCGCAGCAGGAGTTCGAGAACGTCCGGCTGGCGCCGCCGCCCGCCCCGCGGGCCGAGCCGTGGCGCCGGACGTCGGGTGTGCACAAGATCCGCAGCCCCCGCGGCCTGGCGGCGGTCCGCGAGCTGTGGCAGGCCCGCGACGAGCTGGCCCGCAAACGCGACCGCGCACCGAGCCGGATCCTGCCGGACAGCGCGATCATCAACGCGGTGACGGCCGACCCGAAGACGGTCGAGGAGCTCCAGGCGCTCCCGGTGTTCAGCGGCCGGGTCCAGCGCAAGTACACGGCGAGCTGGCTCCGCCACCTCCAGGCGGCCCGGGCGCTGCCGTCTTCCGAACTGCCGGCCGCATCCCAGCCGACGGACGGCCCGCCCCCGGTGAACCGCTGGGCGGACAAGGACCCGGACGCGGCCGCCCGCCTCTCGGCGGCGCGCGCGGCGCTGGCGGCGATCGCCGAGGACCGCCGGCTGCCGGTGGAGAACCTGCTGCTGCCGGACCTGGTCCGCCGCACGTGCTGGCGCCCCCCGGCGGAGACCGACGAGGACTCGGTGGCCGCGGTGCTGCGTGCCGGAGGCGCGCGGCCGTGGCAGATCGAGCTGACCGCCACGGCGTTGAGCAAGGCCCTGCAGAGCACGGCTTCCTGAACGGCCGGGCGCTCAGCCTCGCGCCGCTTCCCGGGCCGAGCCAAGCCCGGCCACCGCCTTGCGCGTCTCCGGGTGCTCCGCTCCCAGCACCTCTTCGAACCCCTCGACCGCGTATTCGTAGGCCTGCACCGCATCCGCCCACTCCCCGCGGCGGAAGTGGACCCGCGCCACCGTGGCCAGGGCGCGCACCAGCTGCGGATGCCCCGGCGGCCAAGGCGCCGACGCCAGCGCGGCCCGCGCGTAGTGGTCCGCATCCGCCGTCCGGTCGGTCTCCACCAGGGCGCGGGCGAGCAGCAGCCGGGCGTCCCACGTCGCCGGGTCCTCCGGGCCGGGGTGCGCCAGGCGGGCGGCCAGCAGCTTTTCCGCCGCCGACACCGCTTCCTCCAGCCGGCCGGAGAGCAGGAACGCGTAGGCCACCCACGCCTGTCCCGCGGATCCGGCACCGCCGTCGCCGGCCGCGTCGACCAGCTCGTGCGCGGCTCTGAGCAGCGGGCCGGGCGCACCCAGCTCCGCCTGGATCGTCTTGCGGACGAAATCGGCCGGCTGCCCGTCCGGCAGCTGCCGCAGCAGCTGCTCCGCCTCGTCGAACCGGCCCAGCTGCACCAGAAGCTGGGCGATCGCGATCCGGAACCCGTCGCCGAGCGTGCGGTAGACCTCGATCGCCGCCGCGTAGCGGCCCGCGCGCAGCAGGGCGGCCGCCGCGCCCGCATCACAGCGGGCCACCGAGTCGTGGTCCGCGCCCCTGACGTAGACCAGGGCGGCGCGCACCTCGGCGAACAGGGCCAGCGCCTCGTCCACCCGGCCGGCCGCCGAGCAGCAGGTGGCGACGAGGTACCAGGACTCCAGCGTCGTGCCGTGCCGCGGGCCCAGCACGCGGGCCTGGTCGGCGGCGAGCTCGCGCAACCACGCCTCCGCGCCCTGGTCCCGCAACGCGGCGAGCCGGTCCCCGATCCGGCGCCGCAGGTCCAGTGCGGCCGTGCTGTCCCCGCGGCGCTGCCGTGCCAGCTTCGCGCGCAGCCGCTTGACCTCCTCGCGCAGCTGCGCCGGCGTCGTCATGCCCCGGTGAGCGTCGCCAGCAGGGTGTGGGCCTCGGCCCGCAGGCCGTCCGTCGGCTCCGGCAGCCCGACCAGCCGGACCACGCCGTCCGCGCCCTCGCGGACGTGGGCCTCAACGTCCAGCTCCGGGTCGTCGCGGCGGATCACCGCGATGCTCTCCACCAGGCCGAACACCAGGTCCGTGCGGATCGGGACCGACGACGGCTCGACGCCGGAAGCCGCCACCAGGCGGCCGTAAGCCGCCTTCAGGTCGGCGCGCTCGGCGCGGAAGCGGGCCAGGTTCGGGGAGGCCACCTCCGGCAGCAGGTACAGCGCGCCCAGGTTGTGCCGCGCGCCGCCGAGGAGGCCGATGTCCGCGTACGCCAGCGCCCACAGGCGGACCGCGACCGGCGCCGATTCCGCCACCAGGCGCGCCGCCAGGGCCAGGGACGGGCGGACCGTCTCGGCCAGCAGCGCCGCGAGGATGTCTTCCTTCGCCGGGAAGTGGTAGTAGAGCGACGCCTGCCGCAGGCCCGCGCGCTCGGCGATCGCGCGGGTCGTCGTCGCCGCGTAGCCGGCTCCCGTGAACAGCTCGCCCGCCGCGTCGAGGACGGCCTGGCGCGCGTCCGGCCGGTTGGCCGCCGCGCCACTCGCTCTGGGCCTGCCGACCCCCGCTTTCACCACGGCCGTGATCTTGCCAGGTCGGCGGCCCGGGCACGTACTCCGCGGTGCGGTTACCCCCACATGTCGCCGTTGACGTCCGGTCGGCCCGGCCGTTAACGAGCTCCTAACGCGCCGGAGATCGGGCAGTCCCGGCGCGGCCCTAATTTCTGTCAAGCGACCGAAAAAAGGAGTGCGCATGCCCGACGATCTCGCCGCCTTCGGTTACCGCCAGGAGCTCCGCCGGTCGCTGGGCGGGTTCTCCGCCTTCGCCGCCGGCTTCTCGTTCGTCTCGATCCTCACGACCGTCTTCCAGCTCTTCGGCTTCGGCTACACCTTCGGCGGCCCGCTCTTCTTCTGGACGTGGCCGGCCGTCCTCGCCGGCCAGCTGCTCGTCGCCCTCACCTTCGCCGAGCTCGCCGCGCGCTACCCGCTCGCCGGATCCGTCTACCAGTGGGCGAAACAGCTCACCCGCGGCTTCCTCGGCTGGCTCGCCGGCTGGATGATGCTGCTCGGCTGCGTCGTCGCCCTGGCGGCCGCGGCGATCGCGCTGCAGGTGGTCCTGCCTTCGGTGTGGGACGGCTTCCAGCTCGTCGGCGGCGACCCGTCGGTGACGACCCCGAGCGGCGCGGCGAACGCCGTCCTCCTCGGCACGCTCCTGCTCTTCTTCACCACCGCGGTCAACGCCGGCGGGGTCCGGCTGATGGCGCGGATCAACGACGTCGGGGTCGCGGCCGAACTGCTCGGGGTCGTCGTGCTCATCACCGGGCTCGGGCTGTTCGCCGTCCGGGGCCCGCAGGTGGTGCTGCACGACGCGCCGGGCACGGGGGCCGGCGTCGGCGGCGTACTCGCCTCGGCGCTCATGGCCGCCTACGTCCTCTACGGCTTCGACACCGCCGCGTCGGTCGCGGAGGAGACGAAGAACCCGCGGCGCACCGCTCCCCGCGCCGTGCTGCGGGCCGTGCTGGTGTCCGGGATCGGCGGGCTCGCCGTGGTCGTCACCGCGCTGATGGCCGCGCCGAGCCTGACCGACGGGCAGCTCGCCGGCCACGGCCTGCCGTACGTGATCACGGCCGTCTTCGGCGACACCCTGGGCCGCGTCTTCCTCGCCGACGTCGCGATCGCCGTCGTGGTCTGCACGCTGACCATCCAGACCGGCACCGTCCGGCTGGTCTACGCCATGGCCCGCGACGGCGCGCTCCCCGCGTCCACCCGACTTTCGTCGGTGAATCCGCGCACCGGGACGCCGGTCGCGCCCGCGCTGCTGTCCGGCGGGCTCGCGATCGCGCTGCTGCTGCTCAACGTCGGCAACCCGACCCTGTTCAGCACCGTCACCGGGACGTCCGTGGTCGTCGTCTACCTGGCGTACCTGCTGGTCACCGGCCCGTTGCTCGTGAACCGGCTCCGCGGGCGGTTCCCCGCCGAGCCCGGCCGGTTCTCCCTGGGGCGGTGGGGTGTTCCAGTGAACGGGGCAGCCGTCCTCTACGGGATCGCGATGATCGTCGACATCGCGTGGCCGCGCCCGGAGATCTACGACCTGTCCGGTTCGGGCTCCCCCTGGATGCTCCTGTTCCCGATAGAGTTCGTCGGCGGCGCACTGGTGATCGGCTGGCTCTGCTGGCTGCGGCTGCGCCCCGCTCCCGCCCTCGAACCCGCGATCTGAGAGAGGACGTCCATGAGCACCACCGCCACCACCTACGGCGCCCGCGACCACGCCCGGGCCCAGGCCGGCACCGTGGTCGAAACGATGCCGTCGATCCCGGCGAGCAGCTGGCCGTCGCCGCCCGGCGTCGCCGCCGAGGCGCTGACCTGGGCCGAGACCGTGGCCGGGGGCGGCTACACGCACAAGGTCCTGGCCCGCGGCACACGGCTGCGGCTGACCGACGTCGAGGGCGACGCCTGCGCGCACGTGCTGCTGTTCAACGCGGACCAGCCGTGGGAGCGGCTCAACGTCGCCGACACCGTGAAGGTGCAGTGGAACGCCTACCTCGGCGAAAAGGTGGCGCTGCTGTCGGACCAGGCGCGCGTGCTGGCCACGATCGTCGCGGACTCCAGCGGGCACCACGACGCGCTGTGCGGGACGTCCACTGTGGACGGCAACACCGAGCGCTACGGCGACGGCGCGCCCCAGGGACCCGCCCCCGCCGGGCTGCCGCTGTTCACCTTGGCCGCGGCCAAGAACGGCCTCGGGCCGCGGGACATCCCGCCCAGCCTGTCGTTCTTCCAGGGCGTGCGGGTCCAGCCCGAAGGCGGCCTCGAGTTCACCGGCTCCGCGGGGGCCGGGAAGGCCGTCGACCTGCGGATCGAAATCCCGTCGGTCGTGCTGATCGCGAACGTGCCGCACCCGGTGGACCCGCGGCCGGGCTACACCGCGACGAACCTCGAGATACTCGCCTGGCGCGACACACCGTCCACACCGGACAGTCCCGAATGGACGCACACGCCCGAGGCGCAGCGCGCGTTCGAGAACACCGCCGACTACCTGACCGCCCGGGGGATCGCATGAGCACGGCATACG
The DNA here is from genome assembly GCF_054781455.1 of Amycolatopsis stemonae. NCBI lineage: Bacteria > Bacillati > Actinomycetota > Actinomycetes > Pseudonocardiales > Pseudonocardiaceae > Amycolatopsis > Amycolatopsis stemonae. The sequence goes on from NZ_BAAGUJ010000003.1 coordinate 376,814, forward strand.
AGTCCCGGCTGGAGCTGACCTTCGACGTCCCGGCGCGAGCGCCGTTCTCCACCCTGCTCAAGCAGGGCAGCGAGCTGGCGATCATCGACCTCGGCGGCAACCAGGCCGTCGACTTCCTCTGCTACGACGCGAACGACACGGCGAAGCGCTACAGCGCCGCGGCGACGATCGCCGCGCAGGGGAACATCTTCCTCACCACGGGCAGCGTGCTGCGCACCCAGGAGGGCGCACCGCTGCTGACCGTCGTCGCCGACACCTGCGGCCGCCACGACACGCTCGGCGGCGCGTGCAGCAAGGAGTCCAACAGCCTCCGCTACGGCCAGCACACCCGCTTCCAGCACGCCTGCGTCGAGAACTTCCTCAGCGAAGGCGCGAAGTGGGGGCTGGGCAAGCGCGACCTGGTCAGCAACGTCAACTGGTACATGAACGTGCCGGTCGAGGCGGACGGCACGCTCGGCATCGTCGACGGGATCTCCGCGCCGGGCCTCGAAGTCCGGCTGCGCGCCGAGACCGACGTCCTCGTGCTCGTGTCGAACTGCCCGCAGATCAACAACCCCTGCAACGGGTTCGACCCGACGCCGGTGCGCATGGTCGTGACGTCCCCCGGAGGCGGCGAGTGAGGCTGCTCGTCGCCAACCGCGGCGAGATCGCCGTCCGGATCCTGCGCACGGCCCGGGAACTCGGGCTCGAGACCGTCGCCGTGCACTCCGACGCCGACCGTCTCGCCCCGCACGTCCGGCTCGCCGACCGGGCCGTGCGGCTCGGCCCGGCACCGGCCGCGGAAAGCTACCTGCGGGCCGACGCGATCGTGGCCGCCGCGCTCGAAACCAGCTGCGACGCCGTGCACCCCGGGTACGGGTTCCTGTCCGAGGACGCGGCGTTCGCGCGGTCCTGCGAGGACGCCGGGCTCGCGTTCGCCGGGCCGGCCCCGGAGCACCTGGAGGTGTTCGGCAGCAAGCACACCGCGCGCGAGGCGGCCGTCGCGGCGGGCGTGCCGCTGCTGACCGGCACCGGCCTCCTGTCCGATGTGGACGAAGCGCTGGCGCGGGCGGACGCCATCGGCTACCCGGTGATGCTCAAGGCGACCGGCGGCGGGGGCGGGATCGGCATGCGCGCCTGCGCGACGCCGGACGAGCTGCGCGCGGCCTGGGAATCCGTGCAGAGCATCGCGGCCAAGAGCTTCGCGAACTCCGGTGTGTTCCTCGAACGGCTGGTGCGCCACGCCCGGCACGTCGAGGTCCAGGTGTTCGGTGACGGCTTCGGCGAGGTCCTGGCGCTGGGCACGCGCGACTGCTCGCTGCAGCGGCGCAACCAGAAGGTCGTCGAGGAGTGCCCGGCGCCGGACCTGCCGGACGCGGTCCGCGGCCGGCTGGTGGACTCGGCCGTCGCGCTGTGCTCGTCGGTGCGGTACCGCTCGGCGGGCACGGTCGAGTACGTCTACGACCCCGAACGCGGCGAGGCGGCGTTCCTCGAGGTCAACACGCGGCTGCAGGTCGAGCACCCGGTCACCGAAGCCGTGTACGGCGTCGACCTGGTCGCCTGGATGCTGCGGCTCGCGCAGGGCGACCGCGCGATGTTCCGCGCGGTGCCGGTCGCGCGCGGGCACGCCGTCGAGGCGCGCGTGTACGCCGAGGACCCGAGCGCCGGGCACCGGCCGAGCGCGGGCCTCGTCACGCACGTCGCGTTCCCCGCGGACGCGCGGGTGGACACCTGGGTCGAGCCGGGTACGACCGTCACCACGCACTACGACCCGTTGCTGGCCAAGGTGATCTGCACCGGCACCGACCGCGCCGGGGCCCTGGAGAACCTGCGGGAAGCGCTCGCCGCGACCCGCGTCGACGGCGTGCGCACCAACCTCGGCCAGCTGCGCGCGGCGGCCGCCGACGCGGCGTTCGGGGCGGCCGCGCACGACACGTCCACTTTGGACGGCATCGACGATGCCGAGCCGCGGATCGACGTCGTGCGCGGCGGGACGATGACGACCGTGCAGGACTGGCCGGGCCGCACCGGGTTCTGGCACGTCGGCGTCCCGCCGAGCGGCCCGATGGACGATCTTTCGCTGCGGCTGGGCAACCTCGCGCTGGGCAACCCCGAGGGCGCGCCCGGCCTCGAGTGCACTGTGGACGGGGTGACACTGCGGTTCTCGCACGCCACGCGGGTGTGCGTCACCGGGGCGCCGACCACCGTGCTCGTCGACGGCGTCGAGATTCCCCTGTGGACACCGGTCGAGGTGCCCGCCGGCGCGACGCTCGACGTCCGGGCGTGCACGGCCGGGTTGCGCAGCTACGTCCTGGTCCGCGGCGGGGTCGACGTGCCGCGGTTCCTCGGCAGCACGGCGACGTTCACCCTCGGCCGGTTCGGCGGGCACGGCGGCCGCGCGCTGGCCGCGGGCGACGTCCTCCACCCCGGGCCGGAACCCGCGGACCCCGTGGTCGGCCCGGTGGCCGAACGCCCGGAGTTCGCGTCCCACTGGACGATCGGCGCCCTGGAGGGACCGCACGCGGCACCCGAGTTCTTCACGCCCGAGGACGTCGACACGTTCTACGCCACCGATTGGCAGGTGCACTTCAACTCGGCGCGCACCGGCGTCCGGCTCGTCGGGCCGCGGCCGAAGTGGGCGCGCGCGGACGGCGGCGAGGCGGGCCTGCACCCGTCGAACATCCACGACACGCCGTACGCGATCGGCGCCGTCGACTACACCGGCGACCTGCCGATCCTGCTCGGCCCGGACGGGCCCAGCCTGGGCGGGTTCGTCTGCCCGGCGACGGTCGCCACCGGCGAGCGGTGGAAGCTCGGGCAGCTGCGCCCGGGCGACACCGTGCGGTTCGTGCCGATCGACACCGACCACGCGGCGGCGCTGCGGCGGCGGCCCGCTTCGGCCGTGACGTCCACCAGGGACGGCCGGCACGACGGCGGTGTCCTCGGGCGGCAGTCCTCTTCGGACGAAGAGCCGTCGGTCACCTACCGCCGCAGCGGCGACGACAACCTCCTCGTCGAGTACGGCGAGATGAAGCTCGACCTCGCCCTGCGGATGCGCGTGCACGCGCTCGCCGAGCGGCTGGCCGGAGAGGGCGTGCCGGGGATCGTCGACCTGACCCCGGGCATCCGGTCGCTGCAGGTGCACGTCGACCCGGACGCGCTGCCGGTCGGCAAGGCGCTGGGGCTCGTGCGCGAGCTGGAGCGGGACCTGCCGCCGACCGCGGACCTGGTGGTGCCGAGCCGCAGCGTCCGGCTGCCGCTGTCGTGGGACGACCCGGCGACCCGCGAGGCGATCGAGCGGTACATGACCGGCGTGCGCGACGACGCGCCGTGGTGCCCGTGGAACATCGAGTTCATCCGCCGCGTCAACGGACTGTCCAGTGTGGACGACGTCTACCGCACGGTGTTCGACGCGGAGTACCTCGTGCTCGGGCTCGGCGACGTCTACCTCGGTGCGCCGGTCGCAACCCCGCTGGACCCGCGCCACCGCCTGGTGACGACGAAGTACAACCCGGCGCGCACGTGGACCGCGGAGAACTCCGTCGGCATCGGCGGCGCGTACCTGTGCATCTACGGCATGGAGGGCCCGGGCGGCTACCAGTTCGTCGGCCGGACGGTCCAGGTGTGGAACAGCTGGCACGGCGGCGAGCAGCCGTGGAACCTCCGGTTCTTCGACCGGATCTCCTGGTACCCGGTGTCCGCGGACGAACTGCTGGAGCTGCGCGCGCAAAGCTCGTCCGGGCAGCTCGCGCTCGACACCCGCGACGGTGAGTTCAAGCTGGCCGACTACCAGAAGTTCCTGGCGGACAACGCCGGCAGCATCGCCGGATTCCGGGCGACGCAGTCGGCGGCGTTCGAAGCCGAACGGCGGGCGTGGGCCGCGGCGGGCGAGTTCGACCCGAAACCGGAACCGGTGACGCGGCCGCCGAAGCGCGTCGAGGCGCCGCCGGGCGGGCACGTCGTCGAGGCGCCGTTCGCGGCGACGGTGTGGCGGGTCGACGTCGCGGCGGGCGAGCGCGTCGAAGACGCCCAGTCGCTGGTGACGCTGGAAGCGATGAAGACGGAGGCGCGGATCCCCGCGCCGGCCGGCGGTGAGGTGGTCGAAGTGCTCGTGTCCCCCGGCGACCAGGTCGCCCCCGGCACGCCCCTGGTGGTGCTCGGATGAGCCTCGTCGAGCGCGTCCGGGCCGCGTACCGCCGGATCGAGCAGGTGGACCGGCCGGAGATCTGGATCGACCTGCGGCCCGAAGCCGAGGTGCTGGCCGAAGCCGCGGCGCTGGGGGAACGCGGGCTGCCGCTGCACGGCAAGCTCGTCGCGGTCAAGGGCAACATCGACGTCGCGGGCCTGCCGACGACGGCGGGCTGCCCGGCGTACGCGTACAAGCCGGAGGCGGACGCGCCGGTCGTCGCGCGGCTGCGGGCCGCCGGGGCGCTGGTGCTCGGCACCACGAACCTGGACCAGTTCGCGACCGGGCTGGTCGGGACGCGCAGCCCGTACGGCGCGGTGCGCAACGCCGTCGACCCGGCGTACGTGTCGGGCGGGTCCAGCTCGGGCTCGGCGGTGGCCGTCGCGCTGGGCATCGTGGACCTGGCGCTGGGCACGGACACCGCGGGGTCCGGCCGGATCCCGGCGGCGTACAACGGGATCGTCGGGCTCAAGCCGACACCCGGCCTGCTGCCGACCGAGGGCGTCGTCCCGGCGTGCGCGAGCATCGACTGCGTGTCCCTGTTCGCGCGGACGGTCGAGGAGGCGTCGTTCGCCCTGACCTGCCTGGCCGAACCCGCGCAGGTCCACACGGGACGGTTCCGCCTCGGCGTGCCCGACCACCTCGGCCCCCTCGCGGACGGCTGGGCGGCGGCCTTCGCGGCCGTCGTCGAGGACTACGCCGCGGCCGGCGCCGAAGTGACCACTGTGGACATATCGGCTTTTCTCGAGGCCGCGCAACTGCTGTACGGCGGCGCGTTCGTCGCCGAGCGGTACACGGCGGTCGGCGAGTTCCTGGACGCGCACCCGGACGACTGCGACCCGGTCGTGCACGGCATCATCACCGGCGCCCGGGACATCCCGGCCCACCGGCTGTTCGCGGACCAGGCGAAGCTGACCGGACTGCGCGCCGAAGCACTGGCGACGCTGGCCGGCGTCGACGCGCTGCTGGTCCCCACGACGACCGAGCACCCCACGATCGCCGAGGTCGCCGCGGACCCGGTGGCGGTCAACGCGCGGCTGGGCCGGTTCACCAACTCGACCAACCTGTTCGGGCTGTCCGCCCTCGCCGTCCCGGCGGACCCGGTGGCCGGGCGCCCGTTCGGCGTGATGCTGGTCGGCGCCCCGCACGACGACCTGAAACTGGCGGCGCTGGCGGGCCTGCGCGGCGAGCGGGTCCCGATCGTCGTGGTCGGCGCGCACCTGCGCGGGCAGCCGCTGAACCACGAACTGACGTCGAGGGGCGGCCGGTTCGTCTCGGAGGTGTCCACTTCGGCGTCGTACCGGCTGTACGCGCTGGACACGGTCCCGCCGAAGCCGGGGTTGGTTCGCGTCCCGTCCGGCGGCGTCCCGATCGCGGCCGAGGTCTGGGAGCTGCCGGCCCGCGGGTTCGGCGAGTTCGTCTCGCGGATCCCGGCGCCCCTGGCGATCGGGAAGGTGGAACTGGCGGACGGCTCGAGGGTGTCCGGGTTCCTGTGCGAACCGGCGGCGACGGAGGGCGCGGAAGACATTTCCGCCAAGGGCGGTTGGCGGGCGCACCTCGGCGGGTAACGATCAGCTGCCCGGCGCGGTAACGAGCCTTCAGCGACCGCGCCGGGCCTGCCGATGTACCCGGTAACAACTCCCCGGAGGCGGCCATGACCACGGCGACCGAAACCCCGCTCGTCCACTCCTACCTCTACCTGCGCCGGGCGATCGGGCTGATCGGCCTCGCGCTGCCGTTCGTCCTGATCTTCGGCAAGCAGCTCGTGCAGGGCGGCGACCTCATCGGGTCCCTCAGCGGCTACTACTACAGCGATCTGCGGGACGTCTTCGTCGGCGCGATGTGCGCGGCCGGGGTGTTCCTGCTCGCGTACTACGGCCACGACCGCGTCGACAACATCGCGAGCACCGTCGCCGGGCTCGGCGCGATCGGGCTCGCGCTCTTCCCGACCACGCCCGGCGGGACCGTGACGGGCTGGGACCGCACTTCGGGCGTGCTGCACCTGGTGTTCGCCGCGGTGTTCTTCCTCTCCCTCGCCTACTTCTGCCTGCGCCTGTTCCCCCACGACGGCGAGCAGCCGCCCGGCGTCGGCGTCGTCTACCGCGTCTGCGGTGTCGTGATCCTCGCCGCCCTGGTGCTCATCGCCGTGACGAGCCGGCTGCAGCTGGTGCCCGAGATGCACCCGGCCCTGTGGCTGGAGAGCGCCGCGGTGTGGGCGTTCGGCGTCGCGTGGCTCGTCAAGGGCGGGACGCTCACGCCCAAGAGTGTGCCGTAGCCCACTCGACCGGGCCACACCACTGGTTACCGACGGGTAACAAGGGCTATCGTGCGGGCAGTGACAACCGGGGCTTGGCCCCGGGCCGGGGGCTCCGCCACCCGGACCCCCGAACGAACGCAGACGTCTACTAATGGAGCATTCGTGGCCGCACCAGCAACGCCGCTCGCGCCGAACGCGCGGGGCGTGCGCAACGTCGCCTTCGTCGAAGGGGTACGGACCCCCTTCGGCAAGGCCGGCGACAAGGGCATCTACGCCGGGACCCGCGCCGACGACCTCGTCGTCAACGCCATCCGCGAGCTGCTGCGGCGGCACCCGGAGCTGCCGCCCGAGCGCGTCGACGAGGTGGCCATCGCCGCCACCACCCAGATCGGCGACCAGGGCCTGACCATCGGCCGCACGGCCGCGCTGCTGGCCGGGCTGCCCAAGTCGGTGCCCGGCTTCGCGATCGACCGCATGTGCGCCGGCGCGATGACCGCCGTCACGACCGCCGCGTCCGGCATCGGCTTCGGCGCCTACGACATCGCCATCGCCGGCGGCGTCGAGCACATGGGCCGCCACCCGATGGGCGAGGGCGTCGACCCGAACCCGCGGATCATCGCCGACAAGCTCGTCGACCCGACCGCGCTCGTCATGGGCCAGACCGCGGAGAACCTGCACGACCGCTTCCCCGCGATCACCAAGCAGCGCACCGACGCCTACGCCGCGCGCAGCCAGGAGCGCTACGCCGAAGCCGTCAAGACCGGCAAGATCGGCCCGGAGCTGGTCCCCGTCGCCACCCGGTCGAAGGACCTCGGCTGGGGACTGGCCACCGAGGACGAGCCGCCGCGCCCCGGCACCACGATCGAGCAGCTCGCCGGGCTGAAGACGCCGTTCCGCCCGCACGGCCGGATCACCGCGGGCAACGCCGCGGGCCTCAACGACGGCGCCACCGCGTCGATCCTCGCCGACGAGGAGACCGCCCGCGAGCTGGGCCTGCCCGTCGCGATGCGGCTGGTCGGCTACTCCTTCGCCGGCGTCGAGCCGGAGGTCATGGGCATCGGCCCGGTGCCCGCCACCGAGAAGCTGTTCAAGCGCACCGGCCTGTCGATCGACGACATCGGCCTGTTCGAGATCAACGAGGCCTTCGCCGTGCAGGTGCTGGCCTTCCTCGACCACTTCGGCATCGACGACGAAGACCCGCGCGTGAACCAGTGGGGTGGCGCCATCGCGTGCGGCCACCCGCTGGCTTCCTCCGGCGTCCGGCTCATGACGCAGCTGGCGCGCCAGTTCGCGGAGCGGCCCGACGTGCGGTACGGCATGACGACGATGTGCATCGGCATCGGCATGGGCGGCACCGTGATCTGGGAGAACCCGGCGTTCGAGGGGGCGAAGTAATGACTTTCACCGCTGAAGAAGCGAAGGCCGCGTTCCCGGACGAGGTCGTCACCCACGCCGTGACGCGGCTGGTGAAGGTGCCCGGGCTCACCAAGCCCGTCGCGCTGATCACGCTCGACAACGGCCACGACCACACCCGGCCGAACACCTTCGGCCCCCAGGGTCTCGTGTCGTTGAACTCCGCGTTGGACAAGGCGTTCGAGGCCGAGCCCGCCGCGATCGCGGTCACCGGCAAGCCGTTCATCTTCGCCGTCGGCGCCGACCTCTCCGGCGTCGAGTCCGTGAGCGACCCGGAGCTGGCGCGCGAGATCGCCCAGACCGGGCACGACGTCTTCCGCCGCCTCACCGAGACCGAGATCCCGACGTTCGGCTTCATCAACGGCGCGGTCATGGGCGGCGGCCTGGAGCTGGCGCTGTCCTGCCACTACCGGACGCTCTCGGAGAACACCGCCGCCATCGCGTTCCCCGAGGTCTTCCTCGGCCTGTTCCCGGGCTGGGGCGGCACGCAGCTGCTGCCGAACCTCATCGGCGCGGACGCCGCCGTCACGGTGATCATCGAGAACGCCCTGGCGCAGAACAAGATGCTGAACGTCAAGCAGACGGCCGAGCTCGGCATCGTCGACGCGGTCTTCGGCTCGGCCGACTACCTCGAGCAGTCGCTGCTGTGGCTGGCGAAGGTGGTCAACGCCGAGATCACCCCGGCCCGCCGCGAGATCGACCGCGGCTCCGGCTGGGACGCCGCCATCGCCCGCGCCAAGTCCCTTGTGGACGGTCGCACGCACGGCGCGTCGCCGGGCGCGACCAAGGCGGTCGAACTGCTGGAGCTGGCCCGCGAGAACGACCTCGACCGCGGTTACGCGGCCGAGACCGACGGCCTCGCCGAGCTGCTCATGTCCGACGTCCTGCGTGCCGGGCTGTACTCGTTCAACCTGGTCAACAAGCGCGCCAAGCGCCCGGCCGGCGCGCCGGACAAGTCGTTGGCCCGCAAGGTGAACAAGGTCGGCATCGTCGGCGCCGGCCTGATGGCCAGCCAGCTCGCGCTGCTGTTCGTGCGCCGCCTCAAGGTGCCGGTCGTGCTGACCGACGTCGACCAGGAGCGCGTCGACAAGGGTGTCGGGTACGTCCACACCGAGATCGACAAGCTGCTGGCCAAGAAGCGGCTTTCGCCGGACGGCGCGAACCGGCTCAAGGCGCTGGTGACCGGCTCGCTCGACAAGGCCGCGTTCTCCGACGCCGACTTCGTCATCGAGGCCGTGTTCGAGGAGCTGGGCGTCAAGCAGCAGGTGTTCGCCGAGCTGGAGCAGCACGTCTCCCCCGAGGCGATCCTCGCGACGAACACGTCGTCGCTGTCGATCACGGCGATGGCGTCGAAGCTGCAGCACCCCGAGCGGGTCGTCGGCTTCCACTTCTTCAACCCGGTCGCCGTGCTGCCGCTGCTGGAGATCGTCCGCGGTGAGAAGACCGACGACGCGTCGCTCGCGACGGCGTTCTCGGTCGGCAAGCAGCTGAAGAAGTCCAGCGTGCTGGTGAAGGACGCGTCGGCGTTCGTCGTCAACCGGCTGCTGCTGCGCTTCCTCGGCGAGGTCCTGGTGGCCGTCGACGAAGGCACGCCGTTCGAGGTCGCCGACGGCGCGCTCGAGCCGCTCGGCCTGCCGATGTCGCCGCTGACGCTGATGCAGCTCGTCGGCCCGGCCATCGCGCTGCACGTCGGCGAGACGCTGCACGAGGCGTTCCCGGACCGGTTCACCGTGTCCGAGAACCTCGCGAAGTTCGTCAAGGCGGGCAAGAAGGGCGTCTGGGTCTGGGACGACCAGGGCAACCAGTCCCCCGACCCCGAGGTCGTCGAGCTGTGGACGCAGGGCGACCAACCGTCCACTTCGGAGCAGGTGCGCGAGCGGGCCCTGGCGGCGATCGCCGAGGAGATCCGGATCATGCTCGACGAGGGCGTGGTCGCGGAGGCGCAGGACATCGACCTGTGCCTGATCCTCGGCGCGGGCTGGCCGTTCTGGAACGGCGGCATCACGCCGTACCTGGACCGCTCCGGCGTCTCCGAGCGGGTGAACGGCAAGCCGTTCCTCGCCCCGGGCGTGGCTTCGGTCCCGGCGAGCTAGTACTCGCCCTCGCGGGGGCACTTCGGCGGCGGCGCACTGAGCTTCAGCTGCGCCGCCGTCGCGTCCGCGTCGATGACCGTGACGCGCTCGGCGGTCCGGAAGCGGGCGTGCAGCTCCTGCGCCCAGGCCTTCAGGTCGGTGCCCGGGACGGCGAGCAGCGAGACCGACGGCGGGTCCACGAAGACCCGCCGCGCCTTCGGGTCGTCGTGGAAGGAGCGCGCCGTCGCCCGCATCTCGTCGTCCGTCGGGAAGACCAGGACGACCGCCGCGCACAGCGAATGGCCCGCCAGGGGCGCCGGGTTCGTGTCGACCGGCAGGTCCGGCGGGCGCTTCAGCGCGGCGACGAAGAACGCCAGCCCGACGCCGGCGGCCAGGGCCAGCGCGATCACCGGCGCGAGCACGCGGGCCAGGGGCTTGTCGTCCACGTCCAAGATCACAGCACACGTTGGCCGCCGGGACACCCTTCGTTCACCGGCACGGCTTAGCGTCCCGCCGTGACCTCCGACAGACGCCGGTTCCTCAAGGGCGCCGGGCTCGCGGCCGCCGCCGCGGGCATTCCGCTCCCCGCCTCCGAAAACCTCGATCTCGACCGGCTGTGCGGCCGTTATCAGTGGCTGGTCGGCGACCACCACACGCACAGCCAGTACTCGTACGACGCGATGTACCGGATCGACCAGATCGCCCGCGGCGGGCGCGCGCACGGCGCCGACTGGATCGTCTTCACCGACCACGGCCACGCCGAGCACGAGAAGGTGTCGGTCGAGCCGACCGAGGCGGACTTCCTCGCCGCGCGGCGCAAGTACCCGGACCTGCTGCTGTGGCACGGCATGGAGTGGAACGTCCCGGGCGCCGAGCACGCCACGGTGTTCTTCCAGGCCGGTCCGGCACAGGCGGCCAAGCTGCGCGAGTTCGAGCGGACCTTCGACTGGCGGCTGACGAACTCCGAGGCGTCGAGCCCGGCGAACGAGGCCCTGGCGCTGCGCGCGTTGCGCTGGCTCTCCGACGAGGAACGCGCGCGGCGGATCCACGCGCCGGTCGTGCTGGTCAACCACCCGCTGCGCAACGGCCGTGTCGCGCCGCACGAGCTGCGCGCCTACCGCGACGCCGCGCCGGACATCGTGATCGGCATGGAAGGCGCGCCCGGCGCGCAGGCCGACGGCTTCCCGAAGCCGCTCGGCAACGGCGGCGCCCGCGGCGGCTACGCCAACAGCCCGGGCCCGAACTCGTGGCCGGGCTTCCCGGCCGAGGCGTACCGGACGTTCGGCGGCTGGGACTGGGCCACGGCCAAGGTCGGCGGCCTGTGGGACTCGATGCTCGCCGAGGGCAAGCCGTGGTGGATCACCACGAACTCCGACTCGCACTACAACCGCGGCGACACGCTGGTCCGGCCGGACGTGCCGGGCGACTGGTACGACACGCACGGGAAGTTCCCGGACCCGGTCGACACCGGCTCGCCGCAGCTGCTCGCGCCTTACGCCGACTTCTACCCCGGCGAGTTCAGCCGCACGTACGTCGGCGTCACGCGGCGAAGCCTCGAAGGCGTCCTCGAGGGCCTTCGGGCCGGGCGGATCTGGCTGACGCACGGCGGTCTGGCGCAGGACCTGCAGGTCGGCGTGTACGGCGGGGGTTCGTCGGCGACGCTGGGCGGCCGGCTGCGGGTGCGGCGCGGTTCGGACGTCACGCTCGTGGTGTCCGCGCGGCTGGCGTCCCGGCCGAACGGCGGCGGCTCGATCCCGCGGCTGGCCCGGTTGGACGTCGTCGCGGGGCCCGTCACCGGCCCGGTGGCCGACCCCGACACGATGACGGCACCGGGCACCCGGGTCGTCGAGTCGTTCGAGCCGCGGTGGGCGCCCGGACGGCAGGTCGTGTACCGGCACACCTTCCGGAACGTGCGGGCGCCGTTCTACACGCGGGTCCGCGGCACGTCCGGTGCCGGCGAGCCGACGCCGGACGTCCTCGGGCAGGCGAACCCGTTCGAGGACCTCTGGCTGTACGCGAACCCGGTTTTCGTCGACGTGCGCTGAAACCCCCGGCGTCGACCGTCCGATGTACTCGGTGTGAGACGACTGCTCGTCCAGGCCGTGATGACCGGGCTGCGGCTCCTGCTGCGGCTGCCGGAGCCGGTGCTGCGCGTGGTCGCCGGCCCCCCGGTGGTGGTCGACGGGCGGGCGCCGGTGCTGTCCGCCCGGGTGCTGATGCGGGTGTCGCGGCTCGCGCCCTTCGACGCGCCACACCAGAACGGCAGCCTCGCGCGGGCCCGGGCGGAGCTGAACCTGGCGGGCGCGCTGGCCGGCGCCGGGATCTGCCCGGGCGTCCGGACGCGCGACTCGTCGTGGCCCGGGCCGGGCGGGCCGCTGCCGCTGCGGCTGTACGAACCGGCCGGGCTGCCGTCGCCGGGTCCGGCGATCGTGTACTTCCACGGCGGCGGGATCGTGCTCGGCAGTCTCGACACGCACGAAGGCGCGTGCCGGCTGCTGGCCGAGGAGGCCGGCGTGCGGGTGCTGTCGATCGGCTACCGGCTGGCGCCGGAACACCCGTTCCCAGCGGCGGCTTCGGACGCCGTGGCGGCGTTTTCCCACGTGTCGTCCCATTTTCAGGACTACGGCGTGGACCCGGCCCGGCTCGCGGTGGGCGGCGACAGCAGCGGCGGCAACCTCGCGGCGGTGGTCGCCCACGCGGCGGCCCGCGGCGAGCTGCCACGCCCGGCGTTCAGCCTGCTGCTGACCCCGGCGACGGACGCACTCGGCTCGTCGGAGTCCCACCGCCGGTTCGGCTCCGGCTTCCGCCTCGACCGGGACGAATGGGCTTGGTACCGCTCGCAGTACCTGCGCGACCCCGGTTCCTACCAAGACCCCCGAGCCTCGGTCCTCTACGACGACGCCCTGGCCGGCCTCCCGCCGACGTACGTGGCAACGTGCGGCTTCGACCTGCTCCGCGACGAAGGCGAGGCCTACGCTCGCCGCCTCGCCGCAGCCGGAGTTCCCGTGGTCCACCGCTGTCACGAAGGCCAGCTACACGGCTTCGCGAACCGCGTCGGCATAGACCCGGACGCCCGCGCGGCGATGCTCCACGCGGCCGGAGTCCTCCGCGCCGGCCTCGCACTCAGCCGGTCGTGAGGGACAGCCGCGGCAGACTTCTACCGCACGGGCAGGTGGACCGTCACGCCGAGGCCGCCGCCCACGATCGGTTCTGCCGCCACGCTTCCGCCGTGGGCCGCCACGGCCGCGCGGACGATCGACAGCCCGAGCCCGGCGCCGTGCCGGGCCGTGCGGGCCACCCCGGCCCGGCGGAACGGCTCGAACAGCTCGGCCACCGCCGCCGGGTCGACGAGCCCGCCCGACGACCGGACCCGCAGCGTCGACCACTGCGGCCCGGCCTGGGTCGCGACCTCCAGCCAGCCACCCTCGACGTTGTGGCGGACGGCGTTCTCCAGCAGGTTGCCCGCGATCCGCTCCAGCAGCGCCGGGTCGCCGAACGCGGGCGCCGGCGCCATCGCGAACGACGCCCGGATGCCGCGCTTCTCGGCCTCGAGCCGCACCGCGTGCCACGCCCGGTCGACGACGACCACCAGGTCGACCGGCTCGCGGACGCCGAGCCCGGCGCCGTCGGTGCGGGCCAGCAGCAGCAGCGAGTTCACCAGCTGCCCGGCGCGCTCGGTGGCGTCGCGGACCACGCCGCCCATCCGGCGCAGCTCGGCCTCGTCGGCGGCGTCGTCGGTCAGGGTGACGTCCAGCTCGGTGCGGATCACCGACAGCGGCGTCCGCAGCTCGTGGCTCGCGTTCGCGACGAAGTGGCGTTGCGCGTCGAACGCGGCCTGGAGGCGGTCGAGCATGTCGTCGAACGTGCTCGCCAGCTCCGCCAGCTCGTCACGCGACCGCACCTCGCCGATCCGCTCCCCGAGCGACTCGACCGACAGCCGCCGCGCGGTGCCGGTGATCTCGCGCAGCGGCAGCAGGACGCGCGAGGTGAACGTCCAGGCGAGGATCGCCGCGGCCGCCACCACCAGCAGGAACGCGATCGAGCCGAACAGCAGCATCCGGTCGCGGGCGTGCACGCGCAGGTGCTCGGCCAGCGTCGACGCGTCGACCTGGACGCCGTCGACGACCACCACGCTGCCGGGCGGCATCTGCGGGACCGCGTCGAGCGAGTCCCGCACCAGCGTCCAGGCCAGCCACAGCAGCAGCAGGCTGACGGCGGCGACCAGCACGGTCGCCAGCAGGGTGATCCGGGCGCGGAGGCTGCGGGTGCCCGGCAGGTTCACGCGCGTTGTACGCCGGGCTCCGGCACCCGGTACCCGGAGCCGACGACGGTCTCGATGATCCCCGGCTCGCCGAGCTTCTTGCGCAGCGTCATGACGGTGACCCGGACCGTCGTGGTGAACGGGTCGGCGTTCTCGTCCCAGACGCGTTCGAGCAGTTCCTCGCTGCTGACCACGGACCCGGCGGCCTGCAGGAGGACCTCGAGCACGCCGAACTCCTTGCGCGTCAGCTCGACGGGCCCGCTCGCCCGGCGCACGGTGCGCTTGGCGGGGTCGAGCTCGACGTCGCCGGCGGTGAGCAGCGGCGGCGCGGCCGGCGTGGCACGGCGGCCCAGCGCCCGCACCCGCGCGACGAGCTCGGGGAAGGCGAAGGGTTTCGCGAGGTAGTCGTCGGCGCCGAGCGACAGCCCGTCGACGCGGTCGGACACCGAACTGCTCGCGGTGAGCATGAGCACCCGGGTCAGCTCCCCGGACGCGACGATCTCCCGGCACAGCTCGTCCCCGGACATCCCGGGCAGGTCCCGGTCCAGCAACACGACGTCGTACCGCGTGACGGCGGCCTTCTCGTGCCCGTCGTCCCCGGTGAGCGCGACGTCCACGGCCATGCCCTCCCGGCGCAGCCCGCGCGCGATCGCATCGGCCAGGGGTTCTTCGTCCTCGACTACCAAAACTCGCACGAACCCACAATCCCATATTTTCCTGAGAGTGCCCTTTAAGGACTTTGTGGATCCGGTGAAGCCCACCGGAGGGCGAACCACAGCCGCATCCGGGCCTCGGGATCCGCCAAATCCACTCCCAGCGCCTTCTCCACCTGCGCGATCCGGTGCCGGACGCTGTTGCGGTGCACGCCCAGTTCCGCGGCCGTCGGCTCCCAGCCGCCGTGGTGGGCCAGCCACGTCCGCAAGGTGCGCACCAAGGACCGGTCCCCCGCCGCGTCCAAGGCCACCAGCGGTTCCAGGGCCTTCGCCGCGAACCCCGCCGCGGCGCCCGGGGTGACCAAAGCGTCGAAGTCCAGGGGCGAGTCCCCCGCGACCACCGGACGGCCGAGCGCCTGCGCCCGCGCCAGCAGCAAGTCGACCTCGCTCTCGGACAGCCGTGCGGCCGGTGCCGGGGAACCCACCGCCGCCAGCCAGCCGTGGGCGCGCAGGTCCTCCAGCGCCGGGAGCGGCGGCGCGGACCCCGCGATCGCCACGAACCGGCCGGACCGGACCGAGACCAGCGGCGTGTCGAGCCGCGCGCGCAGCCAGTCGGGTCGCTGGGCCGCCTCGTCCGGTCCCCGCCGGTGGGCCACCCCGGCGACCAGCCGGACGACGTCCGAGCCGACCAGCGCGCGGGCGACCTCCCCGGGCGCCGCCCGGCCCAGCAGCAGCCCGGTCGCCGCCGCGCCCAGCTCGGCCGCGTCCGACCCCGCCCGGCCCACCAGGCCCAGCAGGGCCGCGCCGACCGCGAGGATGGCCCGCTCGGCGCCGTCGAAGCGCCGGGACCGGCCGACGACCACCAGGTGCGACGCCGTCGCCTGCGGGTACACCGGCTGGACCACCACGAACCCGGCACCGAGCTCGGTGGTCGCGCTGCGGATGCCGCTGCCCGCCCGCACGGTCGCCACCAGCTCGCGGACCTCGGGCGGCAACGGCGTGGGCGCGTCGTGCGCCGAGGCCAGGACGTCTCCGGCCCCGACCAGCGCGACCCACGACCGCAGCTGCCCGGCCAGCGACGACGTCAGCTCGCCCAGCCCGCCACCGGCCGCGCGGGTCAACGCCTCCCGCGCCACCGTGATCCGCCGCTGCTCGCGCTGCCCGGCCTCGGTCAGGGCGACCGACACCGCCCGGTTGACCGCGAGGAACGGCGTCCGCGCGGGCACCACCAGCAACGGCAGCCCGTGCCGCGCGCAGGCCCGGCGCAACGGCTCGGGCAGCGTCTCGAACACCGTCGGGGTGAGCCCGAACCCCAGCGCCGTCACCCCGGCTTCGCGCAGGCCGCGCACGTACCGGTCGATCCGCTCCGGGAGGTTCACCCCCGCGGTGAGGATCAGCTCGCCACCCACCAGGTAGGGCGCGGGGTCCTGCAGCTCGCTGACGTGGGCCCAGCGCACGGGCAGGTCCAGCGCGCCCGGCCGCAGCGTCTCGCGGACGACCTCCAGGGCGAGCTCCCGGTTGCCGACCACGTCCCGTAACGGGACATTCACTTCGGCGGACAACGATTCCAGGTTTTGGGTCATCACATCCCCGAACATGTCGACTTGGGGATGAATCATCCCATGCCGGAAGGGTGGCGGCCGAACCTACGGTGACCCGAAACGACGTGAGGAGGACACCGTGACCGGGGACTACGCCGTGATCGCGTTGTACATCGCGGGCATGCTCGGGGTCGGCTGGTACGGCCTCCGGCTCGCCAAGACCAAGTCCGACTACCTCGTCGCCGGGCGGCGGCTGGGCTGGTTCATGTACTCCGGCACGATGTCGGCCGTCGTCCTCGGCGGCGCGTCCACCGTGGGCGGGGTGAAGCTCGGCTACACCTACGGCATCTCCGGCATGTGGCTGGTCGTCACCATCGGCGTCGGCATCCTGGTGCTGCACGCGCTGTTCGCGCGGCGGCTGGTCCGGCTGAAGGTCTACACCGTCGGCGAGATGCTCGACCTGCGCTACGGCGGCCGCACCAGCGCGGTGTCCGGCGTCGTCATGTGGGGCTACACCCTGATGCTCACGGTCACCTCGACGCTGGCCTTCGCCTCCATCTTCAAGGTGCTGTTCGACCTGCCGAACTGGGCCGGCATCGCGATCGGCGGCTCGATCGTCGTGCTCTACTCGGTGCTCGGCGGCATGTGGTCGATCACGCTCACCGACATCGCCCAGTTCGTCATCAAGACCATCGGCATCCTGCTGATCCTTCTGCCGGTCGCGATCACCTCGGCGGGCGGCTTCTCCGGGATGAGCCAAAAGCTCGACGCGAGCTTCTTCAGCTTCACCTCGATCGGCACCGACACGATCATCACGTACTTCGTCATCTACACCTTCGGCCTGCTGATCGGCCAGGACATCTGGCAGCGCGTGTTCACCGCCCGCACGCCGGGGATCGCGACGTCCGGCGGCATCACCTCCGGCGTCTACTGCCTGGTCTACGGCCTGGCCGGGGCCCTGATCGGCACCGCGGCGCACGCCCTGTACCCGGACCTCGCCAGCGCGCAGGACGCCTTCGCGACGATCGTCGAACGCCTGCTGCCGACCGGCGTCCGCGGCCTGGTGCTGGCCGCCGCGCTCTCGGCGATGATGTCGACGGCGAGCGGCGCGCTCATCGCCTGCTCCACCACCACGACGTCCGACCTGCTGACCAAGATCGGCCTGAAGAAGGGCGGCGAGGTCCGCCGCAACCGGATCACCACGCTCGTGCTCGGCCTGGTCGCGATCGGCATCGCGATGGTCGTCGACGACGTCGTCAACGCGCTCACCATCGCCTACGACATCCTGGTCGGCGGCCTCCTGGTCGCGATCGTCGGCGCGCTGTTCTGGAAGCGCGGCACCCGGCAGGGCGCGTACGCGTCGATGATCGCCGGCACCGTGTCCGTGGTCGCCTTCATGATCATCGACGGCGTCGACGCCAACTCCCCGATCTACTGGGGCCTCGGCGCGAGCCTGGTCGTCTACCTGGCCGTCAGCTTCGCGACCCCGCGGACGGCCGACTCGATCCTGTCCACCTGGACCCGCCGGCTCAACGGCGAAGACACCGAAATCCCGACCCGCGAACAGGAGCCCAGCAGTGCCTAACCTCGGACCCCTCGACTCGTCGCGCGTTCCCCGGTTCGCCGGTTTCGCGACCTTCGCGCGGCTACCGCGGATCGACCAGGTCGAGCGCGCCGACGTCGCCGTCGTCGGGGTCCCGTTCGACTCCGGCGTGTCCTACCGGCCCGGCGCGCGGTTCGGCCCGGCGGCCGTGCGCGAGGCGAGCCGCCTGCTGCGGCCGTACCACCCGGAGCTGGACGTCTCCCCCTTCGAGGAGCGGCAGGTCGTCGACGCCGGGGACATCGCGATAAACCCGTTCAACATCGGCGAAGCCATCGAGACGCTGCAGCAGGAAGCCGAAGCGCTGCAGGCAGACGGCACGCGGCTGGTGACCGTCGGCGGCGACCACACCATCGCGCTGCCGCTGCTGCGGGCGGCGGCGAAGAAGCACGGACCCGTTGCACTGCTGCACTTCGACGCGCACCTCGACACCTGGGACACCTACTTCGGCGAGCCGTACACCCACGGCACGCCGTTCCGGCGGGCGTCCGAGGAGGGCATCCTCGACACGAGCGCGCTGTCGCACGTCGGCACCCGCGGCCCGCTGTACGGCAAGCGGGACCTCGAAGAGGACCGCCGGCTCGGCTTCGGCATCGTGACTTCGGGCGACGTCCTGCGCCGCGGCGTCGCCGAGACCGTCGACGCGCTGCGGCAGCGCATCGGCGACCGGCCGCTGTACGTCTCGGTCGACATCGACGTGCTCGACCCGGCCCACGCGCCCGGCACCGGCACACCCGAGGCCGGCGGGATGACCAGCCGCGAGCTGCTGGAGATCCTGCGCGGGCTGCGCGACCTCAACCTGATCGGCGCGGACGTCGTCGAGCTCGCCCCGGCCTACGATCACGCCGAGATCACGGCCATCGCGGCCTCCCACGTCGCCTACGACCTGGTGAGCCTGCTGGCCTTGGGGAAGGGCGAATGACCCGCATCGGCGGCGACGTCGTCGTCGAAACCCTGCGGGCGCTCGGCGCCGACACGGTGTTCGGGCTGCCGGGCCAGCACGCGCTGGGCCTGTTCGAAGCGCTCCGGCGGGCCGGGGACGTGCGCGTGATCAGCGGGCGCGTCGAGAACAACCTCGCGTTCGCCGCCGACGGGTACGCCCGCGCGCGGCTCGCCGCGAACCCCGAAGGCCCGGTGCCGGTGACGCCCCTGGTCGTGTCGACCGGCCCGGGTGCGTTGCTCACCTTGGCTTCCCTGCAGGAATCGCGCGCCGCGTCGGTGCCCGTGCTCGGGATCTCCAGCCAGGTCCCGGTGCCCGGGCTCGGCGGCGGCCGCCACGGCTACCTGCACGAGCTGCCCGACCAGCAGGCGAGCTTCCGCGACGTCGTCAAGTCGGTGCACGTCGTGCGGCGCGCGAGCCAGATCCCTTCGGCGCTGCGGGAAGCCTGGACGGCGGCGGCGACCGCGCCCTACGGCCCGGTGTGGGTCGAGATCCCCCAGGACGTGCTGCTCGGCCCGGCCGGCGTCCCGCCGATCACGTCGGTGGCGGCCGCTCCCCCGGTGCTGGAACCGTTGCCGGAGCTGGTCACCGCGGCGGCCGATCTGCTGGCCTCGGCGGCGAACCCGGTGATCCTGGCCGGTGGCGGCGCGGTGCGGTCCGGCGCGCACGCCGAGCTGAAGGCGCTGGCCGAGGCGCTGCGCGCACCCGTGATCTCGACGTTCGGCGGCAAGGGCGTCTTCGGCTGGGACCACGAGCTGTCCGGGCGCTCGTGGATGGAGGACTGGCACACGACGGAGTTCCTGGCGGACGCCGACGTGCTGCTGGTGCTCGGGTCCGGGCTCGGCGAGCTGTCCAGCAACTACCGCGAGTTCGCGCCGCGCGGCCAGGTGATCCAGGTCGAGGCCGACCTCGGCAAGCTGGAGTCGAACTACCCGGGCCTGGGCATCCACGCCGACGTCAAGCTCGCGCTGCAGGCGCTGCTGGAGTGGGTGCCGATGCGGGCGTCCGACGGGCGGGCCGAGGCCGCGGTTTCTTCTCTTCTGGCGGCGGTCGAGTCGCGGTTGGACGGTCAGGACCTGGCCGTCGAGCGGAAGCTGATCGACGACATCCGCGCGGCGCTGCCGGAGGGCACGCAGACGTTCTGGGACATGACGATCGCGGCGTACTGGGCCTGGTCGGCGTGGAACCCCGAGGGCGCGCCGATCCACACCGCGCAGGGCGCGGGCGGGCTGGGCTACGGCCTGCCGGGCGCGCTCGGCGGCGCCGTCGCCGGGCGGCCGACGCTCGCCGTGTCGGGGGACGGTGGCGCGATGTACGGCGTCGCCGAGCTGGCCACCGCGGTCCAGCACGGCCTGGACGTCACGTGGCTGGTCGTCGACGACGGCGGTTACGGCGTCCTGCGCGAGTACCTCACCGACGCCTTCGGCCACACGACGGCGACCGAGCTGACTCGCCCCGACTTCGTGGCTTTGGCGTCCTCATTCGGCGTCCCCGCAGTCTTGTCCACTTTGGACACGGTAGGCGCGGACCTCGCCGAAGCACTGCGCACGCCGGGCCCGTCCGTGGTCGTCCTGCCCGCCCTGTTGAAGCTGTTCGCGCCGACCCACCTGGAGAAGGCATGACCCGCACGCTCGACCTGACCGACCCCTCGACCGGCGAAGTGTTCGGCACCAGTGAAATCGCTTCGCAGGCCGACGTGGACACCGCGCTCGAAGCGGCCGCGAAGGCGTTCGACGTCTGGCGGCGCAGCACCCCCGCCCAGCGACAGCTGGCCCTGCTGAAGATCGCCGACGCGCTCGAAGCACGGGCGGCCGAGTTCGCCGACCTGGAAGTGCGCGAGACCGGCAAGATCCGCGCAGTCGTCCTGGAGGAGGAAATCCCGGAGTGCGTCAGCGCTCTGCGGTTCTTCGCGGGCGCCGCGCGACAGCTGGAGGGCACGGCGGCCGGGGAGTACACGGCGGGCCACACGTCGGTGATCCGCCGTGAGCCGGTCGGTGTCTGCGCGCAGATCGCGCCGTGGAACTACCCGCTGATGATGGCCGTCTGGAAGATCGCGCCGGCCTTGGCGGCGGGCAACACCGTGGTGCTCAAGCCGGCCGAGACGACGCCGTCCACGGCCGTGCTGCTGGCCGAGGTCGCGGCGGAGTTCCTGCCGGAGGGCGCGTTCACCGTGCTGACCGGCGACCGCGACACCGGCCGCGCGCTGGTCAAGCACCCGATCACGGACCTCGTCTCGATCACCGGCTCGACGCGCGCGGGCATCGACGTCGCGACCGTGGCGGCGGCCGACCTCAAGCGCACCCACCTGGAGCTGGGCGGCAATGCGCCCTTGCTGGTCTTCCCGGACGTCGACCTGGCCGCGACCGCCGAGGGCATCGTGGGCGCGGCCTTCTACAACGCGGGTCAGGACTGCACGGCGGGCAGCCGCGTGCTGGTGCACGAGTCGATCCACGACGACTTCGTCGCCGCGCTGGCCAAGACGGCTGCCGCACAGACGCCGGGCGTCGACTACGGGCCGCTCAACAGCGCGGCGCAGTTCTCGCGCGTCGAGGGCCTGATCTCGCGCCTGCCCGCGCACGCCCGCGTCGAGACCGGCGGGTCACGCTTCGGTGCGAAGGGGTTCTACTTCTCCCCCACCGTGGTTTCGGGGCTGCGCCAGGACGACGAGATCGTCCAGGAGGAGATCTTCGGCCCGGTCGTCACCGTCCAGTCCTTTTCGGACGAAGCCGCGGGCGTGGCCCTGGCCAACGGCGTCCCGTACGGGCTGGCGTCGTCGGTCTGGACTCGCGATCTGGCGATCGCCGCGCGGGTCTCGGCCGGGCTGGACTTCGGCTGCGTGTGGGTCAACACGCACGGGCCGCTGGTCGCCGAGATGCCGCACGGCGGGTTCGGCCACTCCGGGCACGGCAAGGACCTCTCGGGGTACAGCTTCGCCGAGTACACGCGCGTCAAGCACGTCATGACGAGGTTCGCATGAGCGCGCGCGTGACGGAGGTCGAGCACAACGGCATCGCGCCGATCCCGCCGGAAGAGCAGACGTCACGCCCGCGCGACCTGTTCCGGATGGCGTTCGGCGGCGCGAACACGTTCGCCACGATCATCCTGGGCACGCTGCCGATCGCGTACGGCCTGAGCTTCCGCGACGCGGCCTTGGCGACAGCGCTCGGCGTCGTCGTCGGCGGCCTGGTCCTGGCGCCGATGGCGTTGTTCGGGCCGCGGACGCGCACCAACAACGCGGTGTCGTCCGGCGCGCACTTCGGCGTGGTGGGCCGGTGCGTCGGGTCGTTCCTGTCGCTGCTGACGGCGATCACGTTCTTCGCGATTTCGGTCTGGGTCAGCGGCGACGCGGTGGCCGGCGCGGCGCAAAGGTTGTTCGGCTTCGACGGCGGCGAGGTGCTGCGCGGTGTCGCGTACGGCGTCATCGCGATCGCGACGCTGGTCGTGTGCATCTACGGCTACCGGTTCATGCTGCTGGTGAACCGGATCGCGGTGGTGCTGGGCACGGTGATCATGCTGCTGGGCGTCCTGGCCTACGGCGGCACGTTCGACCCGGGCTACGCGGGCACGGGAACGTACGCGCTGGGCACGTTCTGGCCGACGTTCACCCTGGCCGCACTGACCGCCTTGGCCAACCCGATCAGCTTCGGCGCGTTCCTGGGCGACTGGGCGCGCTACATCCCGTCGTCGTTCAGCAAGCGCTCTCTGCTCACAGCGCCGTTCCTGGCCCAGGTGGCGACGCTGCTGCCGTTCGGCTTCGGCATCGCGACGGCGACGCTGGTCGCGGACCCGGCCGACTACATCACCGGCCTGACGGCGATTTCCCCGCTGTGGTACGCGATCCCGCTGATCGTGGTGGCCCTGATCGGCGGCCTGTCCACCGGCACGACGTCGCTCTACGGCACCGGCCTGGACTTCAGCTCGATCTTCCCGCGCCTGTCGCGGGTGCAGGCGACGGTGCTGATCGGCACGCTGAGCGTGGCGTTCATCTTCGTCGGCAACTTCGTGCTGGACATGGTGTCGAGCATCAACGCGTTCGCGACGCTGATCGTGCTGTGCACGTCCCCGTGGATGGTGATCATGATGATCGGCTTCGTCCAGCGCCGCGGTTTCTACGACGTGGCGGACTTGCAGGTGTTCAACGAAGGCCGCCGCGGCGGCCGGTACTGGTTCGCCCGCGGCGTCAACTGGCGCGCGATGGCGGCCTGGATCCCGGCGACGACGCTGGGCCTGCTGTGCGCGAACACGCCGATGATCGCGGGACCGTTGCGCGACATCGCCGGCGGCGTGGACATCAGCCTGCTGGTCACGTTGCTGACGGCGGCGGTGGCCTATCCGGCGCTGGTGAAGCTGTTCCCGGAGCCACCCGAGGTCTTCGGCTCGGTCCCCGCCCCGGCGACCGTCCTCACGGTGCCCGCCGAGACCTGACCGCGGCCTCCTCGCCCGGGGCGCCCCCCGTTTTCCACTTTACCGGTGGGCACCGACAGTTTCGGTGCCCACCGATGTCGGGCCCGCTCAGCGGCGGTTGACGTCCTTGTGCTCGGCTTCCGAAGCCGACCCGAGCCGGCCGGACGCCCACTCCGTCACCCGGCGGGCCACGTCCTGCGCCGTCAGGCCGATGCGGCCCAGCACCTCGTCACGGCTGCCGAGGTCGTGGAACGTCTGCGGGACCGCCAGGTCCCGCAGCGGCACGTCGCACTCGGCGTCGCGGAAGACCGCTGCCAAGGCCGAGCCGAAGCCGCCGTGGCGGCCGCTGTCCTCCACCGTCACCACCAGCTTGTGCTGGGACGCCAGCGCCACCAGCTCCGCCGGGACCGGCAGCACCCAGCGCGGGTCGACCACCGTCACGCCGATGCCCTGGTCGGCCAGCCGGGCAGCCGCCGCCAGGCCCAGCGTCGCGAACGGACCGACCGTCACCAGCAGCACGTCCGCGCCTTCGACCGGGCGGCGCAGCACGTCGACCGTGCCCAGGCGCTCGACCGCGGCGACGTCCGTGCCGACCTTGCCCTTCGAGAACCGCAGCGCGGTCGGGCCGTCGGAGACCGCGACGGCCTCGCGCAGCTCTTCCCGCAGCGTCGCCGGGTCGCGCGGCGCGGCCACGCGCATGCCCGGGACCATGCCGAGCAGCGAGAGGTCCCACATGCCGTGGTGGCTCGGGCCGTCCGGGCCCGTGATGCCGGCGCGGTCCAGCACCAGCGTCACCGGCTGGCGGTGCAGCGCGACGTCCATCAGCACCTGGTCGAACGCGCGGTTGAGGAACGTCGAGTAGATCGCGACCACCGGGTGCAGCCCGCCCATCGCCAGCCCCGCGGCGGAGGTGACCGCGTGCTGCTCGGCGATGCCGACGTCGTACCAGCGGTCCGGGAACGCCTCGGCGAACTTCTCCAGACCGGTCGAGCGCAGCATCGCCGCCGTGATCGCGACGACGTCCTCGCGCTCGGCGCCGATCTTCGCCAGCTCGTCGCCGAACACGCCGGTCCAGCTCGGGCCCTTCACCGGCGGCAGGCCGGTCTCCGGGTCGATCGGGTCGGTCTGGTGCATCTGGTCGGCCTGGTGGTTGACCGCGGGCGCGTAGCCGTGGCCCTTCTCGGTCACCACGTGCACGATCACCGCGCCGCCGAACGCCTTCGCGCTGTGCAGGGCCTTCTCCAGCGCCACCTGGTCGTGGCCGTCGACCGGGCCGAGGTACTTCAGGCCGAGGTCGGAGAACATCGCCTGCGGGCTCAGCGCGTCCTTCAGCCCGGCCTTCGCGGCGTGCAGCGCGGCGTAGATCGGTTTCCCGACGACCGGGGTGTGCTTGAGGATCTCGCGGCCGCCGTCGAGCAGCCGCTCGTAGCCCGGCTGCAGGCGCAGCGCTGCGAGGTGGTCGGCGAGGCCGCCGATGGTCGGCGAGTAGGAGCGGCCGTTGTCGTTGATGACGATGACGACCGGGCGCTCGCGGTGCGCGGCGATGTTGTTGAGCGCTTCCCAGCACATGCCGCCGGTGAGCGCGCCGTCGCCGACGACGGCGACCGCGTGCCGCCCGCCACCGTCCAGGTGGAACGCCTTCGCCAGGCCGTCCACATAGGACAGTCCGGACGACGCGTGGCTGCTCTCCACCCAGTCGTGGTCACTCTCCGCGCGCGAGGGGTAACCGGTGACGCCGCCGGTCTGGCGCAGCCGGTCGAAGCCGCCCGCGCGACCAGTGACGATCTTGTGCACGTAGGCCTGGTGCCCGACGTCCCAGACGATCGCGTCGCGCGGCGAGTCGAACACGCGGTGCAGCGCCAGTGTCAGCTCGACGACGCCGAGGTTCGGCCCCAGGTGCCCGCCGGCGCGGCGGACCTTGTCGACGAGGAAGTCCCGGATCTCCGCGGCCAGTTCGCCGAGGTCCTCGACACTCATGCGCTTCAGGTCCGCCGGTCCGTTCACGGACTCCAGCAACGTCACTCGTCTCCACCTCACTCGTTCGGCACGCCCCGCGTCCGGCCCAGTCTACGGAGCACGGCGACCGGCCTTCCGCCCGCCGCGTCCGGCGTCACAGGCGGAGCGCGATGGCCCGTCATCTCCTGAGGTGAACCTCGTCTCCCCGCGGTGCTGTGGCGGTCACGCGGCGTGGCCACGAGAAT
The DNA here is from genome assembly GCF_054781455.1 of Amycolatopsis stemonae. Lineage (NCBI taxonomy): Bacteria > Bacillati > Actinomycetota > Actinomycetes > Pseudonocardiales > Pseudonocardiaceae > Amycolatopsis > Amycolatopsis stemonae. Next base: position 402,321 of record NZ_BAAGUJ010000003.1, read on the forward strand.
GGGGCACATGGCGGACTTCTTCATCGGCGGCGAGTGGGTGGACGCGATCGGCGGCGGCCGCCGGGAGATCCGCTGCCCGGCCGACGGTTCCCTGGTCGCGACGGTCGCCGAGGGCACCGCGAAGGACACCGAAGCCGCCATCGCGGCGGCGCGCCGGGCGTTCGACAGCGGACCGTGGCCCGGCACGCCCGCGCACCTGCGCGGCGACCTGCTGCTGCGCACCGCGGACCTGCTGGACCGCGACGCGGAGGCGTTCGCCCGGGCCGAGTCGCTCGACACCGGCAAGCGCCTGGTCGAAAGCCGCTACGACATGGCCGACATCGCCGCCTGCCTGCGCTACTTCGGCAAGCTCGCGGCGAACGACGCGGGCCGCGTCGTCGACACCGGCAACCCGGACGCGTTCAGCCGGATCGTGCACGAGCCGGTCGGGGTCTGCGGGCTGATCACGCCGTGGAACTACCCGCTGCTGCAGACGGTGTGGAAGATCGCGCCGGCGCTGGCCGCGGGCAACACGTTCGTGCTCAAGCCCAGCGAGCTGACCCCGCACACGTCGATCCTGTTCCTGAAGCTGCTCACCGAGGCGGGCCTGCCGCCCGGGGTAGCGAACCTCGTGCTCGGCGCGGGCGCCGAGGTGGGCGCGCCGCTGGCGGCACACCCGGACGTCGACCTCGTGTCGTTCACGGGCGGGCTGGCCACCGGTCGCGCGATCGCCGCCGCGGCGGCCGCGACGGTCAAGAAAGTGGCCCTCGAGCTGGGCGGGAAGAACCCGAACGTGGTGTTCGCCGACGCCGACTTCGAGACGGCCGTCGACTACGCGCTGACCGCGGTGTTCCTGCACTCCGGCCAGGTGTGCTCGGCGGGCGCGCGGCTGATCGTGCAGCGGGAGTGGCACGACGACTTCGTCGCCGAGCTGGTGCGGCGCGCCGAGCGGATCCGGCTGGGCGGGCCGTTCGACCCGGACGCCGAAACCGGGCCGCTGATCTCGGCGGCGCACCGGGCGAAGATCGAGGCGTACGTGGCGGCGTCGCTGGCCGAGGGCGCGGTGCTGCGGACCGGTGGCCGCCGGCCCGGCGACCCTGCGCTGGCCGACGGCTTCTACTACCTGCCGACCATCCTGGACCAGGTGAAACAGGGCTCGTCGGCGGTCGTCGAGGAGTCGTTCGGGCCGGTGCTGACGGTCGAGACGTTCACCGACGAGGACGACGCGGTCCGCATCGCGAACGACACGCACTACGGCCTCGCGGGCGCGGTGTTCACGCAGGACGCCGGGCGCGCGCAACGGGTGGCGGGGCGGCTGCGCCACGGCACGGTGTGGATCAACGACTTCCACCCGTACCTGCCCCAGGCGGAGTGGGGCGGCTACAAGCAGTCCGGGTTCGGCCGCGAGCTGGGCCCGACCGGGCTGGCCGAGTACACCGAGACGAAGCACATCTACCAGAACCTGCGCCCGGCACCGCAGCGCTGGTTCGCCGGCTGAGTCGCCCGATCGGGATCCGCCGAACGGCCCAGCGCCGGAAACGTGGTCGGAAAGCCGTTTCCGGCGTCCTATGCTGCGTCCACGGCGACGTCGAGCGCGACGCAGGGAGGCCGGAGTGGAGCAGCGACGGGGGTTCCGGGGACCGCGCGCCGTGCTGGTGGGCCTGGCCGGCGTCGGCGTGATCGCCGGGCTGACCCTGCGGACCGCGGACTACCCCGGCATCCTCCCGCCGGGCACCCCGGACCCCGAGCTGGACCTCGGCCTGCGCCTGGTCTGCGCGGCGGCGGTCCTGATCGCGGCCACGCTGGCGTACCTGACGTTCGCCCGCCGCCAGGACGAGCCCCTGGCGATGGCGAGCCTGCCGGGCCTGGTGGTGACGGGCGTGGTCCTGCGGCACCTGGTGGTGACGCTCCCCGGAGTGACCCGCCTCCAGCCGGCGGCCCGCATCGTGCCGGGAGCGGGCTCGTGGGTACTGCTGGCATCGGGGCTCGCGATGACGGCGACCGGTCTGGCGGCGGCGTTCGCGGTCCGCCGGGCAGGCTGACGCGGGCGCGCAGCACCGGAGACGGCCGCCTCGAGGGGACTACAGCCGCCAGCCGCAGCCAGGATCACGCTCCGCCGTTTCACCCCCGTCAGCCGCAGCCAGGATCACGCTCCGCCGTTTCACCCCCGTCAGCCGCAGCCAGAATCACGCTCCACCGTTCACCCCCGCCAGCCGCTCACCGCCTTCCGGCCCAAGAACGCCGCCAGCCGGTCCGCCGCCGTCGCGTCTTCGGGTGCCTCCAGCTCCGGCCCGAACGGACCGCCCGGAGCCCGGGGTGTCGAACCGAACCGGGAGCGCCACTGCTCCAACGCCTGCGTCGCCAGCTCCGGCAGCAGGTCCGTCGGCGCGCCCGTGGCGTCCGCGACGTCCCAGCCGTGGACCACGTATTCGTTCACGCGCATGTGGACCAGGAACACCCCCGGCACCTCGCCCAGCGGGGTGGTCACCGTGCGGGAAAACAGGTCCGGGGCGGCCAGCACCGAACGCGCCGCCGCCACCGAAGCCGTGAAGGCCGCCGCCGGGGAGGCGCCCAGGTAGTCGCCGTCCGGGGCGGGTGGGCCCGAGCCCGCCCAGAACGCCACCTTGGCGTTTCCGTGCGCCAGGTGGTTGACCACCGCGCGCACGTCCCAGTCGGCGCACGCCGTCGGCAGCGCCCAGTGGTCAGGAGCGACCGACCTGACCAGGGAGGTCACCGTCGAGGCCGCGAGATCGAAGTCGTCGAGTGCAGTCACCGGGACAGTGTGACGGCCACCACCGACAAAAAACTCACGACAGCAGCGCCACGCACTCCACGTGGTGGGTCATCGGGAAGGCGTCGAACGCCCGCAGATCCGTCAGCGAGTACCCGTGCGACGCGAAGATCGCCACGTCCCGGGCCAGCGCGGCCGGATCGCACGCGACGTACACGATCCGGTCCGGCGAGCCCGCCACGATCGACTCAACCACCGGCCGGCCGGCGCCCTTGCGGGGCGGGTCCAGCACCACCACGTCGACCGGCTTCTCCGCCGACGCCAGCACGTGCTCCACCCGCCCGGCCCGCCAGGACACCTGCGGCAGGTCCGCCAGGTTGCGTTCGCCGTCGGCGACCGCGCGCCGGCCGGACTCGATCGCCAGCACCCGGCCCGACGAGCCGACCTGGCCGGCCAGCACCGACGCGAACAGCCCGACCCCGGCGTAAAGGTCCCAGGCCGAGCCGCCCGCCGGCGCCTCCGCCCACTCCCCCACGACCTTGGCGAACGTCGAGGCCGCCGCCGGGTGGACCTGCCAGAAGCCGTGCGCGTCGAGGCGCCAGTCGCGCCCTGCCGCGTGCTGGACCGCGACCCCGCCGGACAGCTGCTTGGCGCGGACCTTGCCCCGCACCGTCGCCAGCTCGCGGACGTGGGTGCGGCCGTCGCCGTCGCTGGTGACCTCCAGCTCGCTGCCCGGCCGCCAGCGCCGCGCCAGGACGTCGTCGAGCTCGCCCGGGACCGCGATCGGGCAGTCGTCCAGCGGCACGACCCGGTGGCTGTGGTGGGCGCGCAGACCCGCGCGCCCTTCGCGGTCGGCGACGAGCCGGACGCGGCTGCGCCAGTCCAGCGGACCGCCGTCGAGGGCCTCCACGACGACTTCGCGCTCGATTCCGGCCAGCCGCTGGAGCTGTTCCGCCACGACCGACGCCTTCAAGTCGCGTTGGTACGCAGGCGAAGCGTGCTGCCAGTCGCAGCCCCCGCACCCGCCCGGCACCGCGAGCGGGCACGGCGGCGTGACCCGGTGCTCGGACGGCGAGAGCACCTCGACGGCGTCGCCGCGGCAGAACGAGCCGCCGTTGTCCTCGGTGACCTCGACGCGGACCTGCTCGCCCGGCAGCGCGTGCCGGACGAACACGACGCGGCCGTCGGCGCGCGCCACGCAGTGCCCGCCGTGGGCCACCGGCCCGACCTCGACCTCCAGGACCCGGCCCAGCCAGCTCGTCATTCGGCGGGCTCCTTGGGCTTCGGCGCGGGGGCGCCGGCCGGCTTCCCGTTGGGCGAGAACCCGCGCCGGACGTCGCCGGCGGCCGGCCGTTCGTTCCGGACGCGCGCGGCCGCCTTCGCCGACGACTGCAGCTGCCACGGCACGCTCGCCACGATCACGCCGGACTGGAACAGCAGCCGGCCCTTGAGCCGCAGCGCGCTCTGGTTGTGCAGCACCTGCTCCCACCAGTGCCCGACGACGTACTCCGGGATGAACACCGTGACCACGTTGCGCGGGTTGTCGCCGCGCACGCGCTTCACGTAGTCGAGGACCGGCTTCGTGATCTCGCGGTAGGGCGACTCGACGACCTTCAGCGGCACCTTGAAGTTGTGCGCGTCCCACTCGGCGGTGAGCCGGCGCGTGTCCGCGTCGTCCACATTGACCGTGACGGCTTCGAGGACGTCCGGGCGCATCGCCTTGGCGTAGGCCAGCGCCCGCAGCGTCGGCCGGTGCAGTTTGGACACCAGGACGATCGCGTGGTTGCGCGAAGGCAGCACGGTCGGGGTGTCGCCGAGCTCCTTCAGCTCGTCGGCGACGCGGTCGTAGTGCTTCCGGATCGCCGTCATCAGCGCGAAGATCGCCACCATCGCCGCGATCGCGATCCACGCCCCGAGCAGGAACTTGGTGATGAGCACGATCACCAGCACGACGCCGGTGCAGGTGAGGCCGACCGCGTTGACGGTCTGGGAGCGCCGCATCCGCCGCCGCACGGCCGGGTCGGTTTCCTTGGCCAGCAACCGGTTCCAGTGCCGGATCATGCCGGCCTGGCTGACCGTGAACGACACGAACACGCCCACGATGTAGAGCTGGATGAGCCGGGTGACCTCGGCGTCGAACGCGATGATCAGGACCAGCGCGAACGCCGCCAGGAACAGGATCCCGTTGGAGAACGCGAGCCGGTCGCCGCGGGTGTGCAGCTGCCGCGGCAGGTAGCGGTCCTGCGCGAGGATCGAGCCCAGCACCGGGAAGCCGTTGAACGCGGTGTTCGCGGCCAGCAGCAGGATGATGCCGGTGGAGAAGGAGATGTAGTAGAACGCCGGCGGGAAGTCGGCGAACACCGCGTGCGCGATCTGCGCGACGATCGTCTTCTGCTCGTAGCCCGCGGGCGCGCCGGCGAGCTGCCGTGCCGGGTCCTCGGCGAACTTGACGTCGGTGATCGAGGCCAGGGTGATGATGCCGACCAGCATCGTGACCGCGAGCAGGCCCATCATCAGCAGCGTGGTGGCCGCGTTCTTGGACTTCGGCTTCTGGAACGCCGGGACGCCGTTGCTGATCGCCTCGACCCCGGTCAGCGCGGCGGCGCCGGAGGAGAACGCCCGCAGCACCAGGAACGCGTACGCGACGCCTGCGAAGGTCCCCTCGGCGTTCAGCGTGAACCCGGCGCTCTCGGCCTTCATCTCGGTGCCGGTCGCCGCCTGCACCAGGCCCCACACGACCATGACCAGAATGCCCAGGATGAACCCGTAAGTCGGGATCGCGAAGGCCTTCCCCGACTCCCGGATGCCGCGCAGGTTCAGCGACGTCAGCACGACGACGATGACGACCGAGGCCAGCACCTTGTGCTGGGCCACCCACGGCACGGCGGACCCGATGTTGGCCACACCGGACGAAGTGGACACCGCGACGGTCAGCACGTAGTCGACGAGCAGCGCGCTCGCCACGGTCAGCCCGAACTTCCCGCCCAGGTTGGTGGTGGCGACCTCGTAGTCGCCGCCGCCGCTCGGGTAGGCGTGGACGTTCTGCCGGTAGGACGCGACGACGACCAGCATGACGACGGCGACCATGATGCCGATCCACGGCGCCAGGGCGTAGGCGGACAGGCCCGCCACGCTCAGCGTCAGGAAGATCTCTTCCGGCGCGTACGCCACGCTCGAGAGCGCGTCGGACGCGAAGATCGGCAGCGCGATGCGCTTGGGCAGCAGCGTGTGGGACAGCCGGTCACTGCGGAACGGACGTCCGAGGACCAGGCGTTTCAGCACGGTCGGGAACTTCGACACCACGGAAGCCTAACGTTCCGGGCACACGGTAGGTTCGGCGCTGGCATGTCGGGGTAGCAACGGACGGGTAACCGCCGAACGAGGAGGCAGGGCGTGCACGTGGTGATCATGGGATGCGGCCGGGTCGGCGCGTCCCTGGCCGCTGCGCTGGAGCGGCTCGGCCACGAGGTGGCCGTCATCGACAAGAACCAGCAGGCCTTCCGCCGGCTGGGCAGCGACTTCCACGGCCAGCAGGTCGTCGGCGTCGGGTTCGACCGCCAGGTGCTGATCGAAGCGGGCATCGAGCGGGCCGGCGCGTTCGCCGCGGTGTCCAGCGGCGACAACTCGAACATCATCTCCGCGCGCGTCGCGCGGGAGAACTTCGGCATCGAGCACGTCGTCGCGCGCATCTACGACCACAAGCGCGCGGCCGTGTACGAGCGGCTGGGCATCCCGACCGTGGCGACCGTGCCGTGGACCACCGACCGGTTCCTGCGGACGCTGCTGCCGGACGGTGTGGCGTCGGCGTGGCGGGACCCGTCGGGCAACGTCGCGCTGCTGCAGCTGCCGCTGCACGAGGGCTGGGTCGGGCACTCGGTGAAGTCCCTGCAGGAGGCCTCCGGCGCGCGGGTGGCGTTCATCATGCGCTTCGGCACCCCGGTGCTGCCGGACAACAAGACCGTCGTGCAGGACGGCGACGACGTGTGGGTCGCCGCGCGCTCGGGCACCGTCAGCGACGTGACGAGCGTGGCTCACCGCGAACCGGAGGACGAGGCATGAGGGTCGCCATTGCCGGCGCGGGCGCGGTGGGGCGCTCCATCGCCAACGAGCTGATCGACGGCAGGCACCAGGTGATGCTCATCGAGCGGGAGGCCGACCAGTTCGAGCCGCACACCGTCGAGCAGGCCGACTGGGTGCTCGGCGACGCCTGCGAGGTGTCGATCCTGGAGGAGTCCGGGATCGAGCAGTGCGACGTCGTGATCGCCGCCACCGGCGACGACAAGGCCAACCTGGTCGTCTCGCTGCTGGCGAAGACGGAGTTCGCGGTGCGGCGCGTCGTGGCCCGGGTGAACAACCCGGCCAACGAGTGGCTGTTCACCGACGCCTGGGGCGTCGACGTGGCGGTCTCGACCCCCCGGATGCTGGCGGCGATGGTCGAGGAGGCGGTCAGCGTCGGCGACCTGGTGCGGCTGATGACGTTCCGGCAGAGCAACGCGAACCTCGTCGAGCTGACGCTGCCGGAGGAGACCCCGCTGGCCGGGAAGCCGGTGAGCGAGCTGACCCTGCCGCGCGACGCCGCGCTGGTGACGATCCTCCGTGGCGACCGGGTGATCGTGCCGCAGCCGGAGGACCCGCTGGAGCCGGGCGACGAGCTGCTGTTCGTGGCCACGGCGGACGTCGAGCCGGAGATCCGGACCGCGCTCGGCTACTGAGTTCCCCGAGGAAGGCCCCCGGCGAGCGTGCCGGGGGGCCTTTCCTGTGGGTCCGAAAACTGTCGGTGCTCGCCGGTAACGTGAAATCCGGGGGTCCCCCCACGCGCGCGGGTTGTCACGCTTCGCAAGGATGCGCCGCAGCCGACCGGCGAGACCGGGCGCGGGGTCGGGGACGGGACTCGCGTGCTCAGGCGCGCATCTCACGTGCTCAGGCGCGCATCTCACGTGATCCGGGAGGCATCACGCGTGATTGGAAGGGCATCACGCGTGATTGGGGAGCCGACACGGCCGGCGCGCGGGGTCAGGCTTCGGGCGCCTGGGCGTACTTCTCGCGCAGCCGGGCTTCGACCTCGGCATCGGTCTCCGGCTTCGGCGTGTCCTCTTCCTGGGCCTTGAGGCGCTTGTCCGACCGGCGCACCGCCCAGACCACCACCAGCAGGCCCAGCGCGTAGAGCGGGTAGCCCATGGCGATCTTCGCGAAGGCCAGCCAGCCGGTGTAGTCCTCCTGGTAGAGCCACCGCTGCACGACGAACCGGGCGGCGAACACCAGGGCCAGCGCCAGCGTCGCGATGTCGTAGCCGTAGCGGGACGGCTTGTCCTTGCGCCACGCCTGGCCGGTGCCGTTCAGCATGTTCCAGACGACGCCCGCGATCGGCCAGCGCACCACCACCGACAGCACGAAGATGCCGCAGTAGACCAGGCTGGCGTAGATCCCGAAGAGGAAGAACCCCTTCGCCGAGCCCGTCCGGTAGGCGATGAACGCCGCGATCGCGACGCCGAAGAAGCCGGAGATCGCCGGCTGCAGCGGCTCCTTGCGGACCAGCCGCAGCACGGTGATCGCCACCGCGCTGCCGACCGACGTCCAGATGGCCGCGGTCAACCCGAAGAACGAGTTGGCCAGCACGAACACGATCACCGGCAGCGAAGAGTAGATCAGGCCGGACACGCCGCCCATCTGCTCGAGCAGGGTCGGCTGCGGCTCTTCGCCGTCGGTCTTCTTCTCGCTCGGGGCGGGTTCAGTCACGATGGGTGATCAACTCACTGGGCTCTGGAGCTCGTAATAGGGGTTGTACAGCACCTTCTGGCCGTCACGCTCGGCCATCCGACCACGCACCTTGATCGTCCGGCCAGGCTCGATGCCCGGGATCCGGCGGCGGCCGAGCCAGATTAGCGTCACTCCCTGTGTCCCGTCGAACAGCTCCGCCTCCAGGGTGGCGGCCTCGTTCGTCGGGCAGAGCTCCACGCTGCGGAGTCTCCCCATCACGGTGACCTCTTCGCCGGAACGGCAGTCACAAGCCCGCTGCGCCCCTTCGGCGCCGGACCTCATGGACATCTCGTCGGCGTCGAGTTCCTCGACGTCGCTGGTCAGCTTGCGTACCAGCCGGCTGAAGTAGCCGCCGTCTTTGGCGGACATAGGTGCTCCTGTGCTCCGGGGCCCCGACAAACTGCTTGCGGCCCGTGCGATTCCAGCGTACTGCGGTCCCCGCCAGGGAAACGCCTTTGCGCAAAGATCGCAACGTGACGTCCGCAATCGAAGTTCCCGCCGCGGTGCTGCTGCCCGGCACCGGCTCCGACGAGGTGTTCGTCCGGGCCGTGTTCGCCGGCCCCCTGCGCGCGATCGGTGTCCCGCTCATCGCGCCCCCGCCGCCCCCGGGCGCGGCGCTGGCGGACGGCTACCTCGCCACCCTCGACGCGCTCGCGGACGAACACGGCGAACTGCTCGTAGGCGGCATTTCGTTCGGCGCCCACCTCGCCGCCGAGTGGGCTGTGGCCAATCCGGGCCGTTGCGGGGGCCTGCTGGCCGCGCTCCCGGCCTGGAACGGCCGTCCGGGCCCGGCACCCGCATCGCTGGCCGCGACGCTGTCCGCCGATCTGGTGGCCGAATCCGGGGTCGGCGCCGCGCTGGCCCAGACCGCGGGCAGCCCGGACTGGCTGCGCGCGGAGCTCGACCGGGCGTGGCGCCGCCACGGCGACGGGCTCGCGGCCGGCCTGCGCGTCGCCGCGAGCCGCCCGTCCCCGACGCTGGACGACCTCGCGCGCCTTGCCGTCCCGGCCGGGATCGGGACCTGCACCGACGACCCGGTACACCCGACGAAAGTCGCATCGGAGTGGGCGAACGCACTCCCCCGGGCCGCCCTCGGCGAAACGACGCTCACGGCGCTGGGCGCCGACCGCGAGTCCCTCGGCCGGGCGACCGTCCTCGCTTTCCTGAAAGCCCTTACGACGCCCTGAGGGGCACCTTCACGGCCCTAAAAGCCATCAAGGTGCCCCTCCAGGGGCGTCGCGTCAGCCCTGCTGCTGCTGGGCCGCGATGTGCTCGGCGACCGCTTCGGGCAGCGTGATGGTGAGCGGGGTGCGGACCGGCATCGGCGCGTCGCCGCGGTCGACGATCGTGCGCCGCACGATCTCCCGCAGCACCTCGACCGCGCCGGCGGCCTCGGACTGCGGCCCGGCGATCACGCCGCGCAGCATCCAGCGCGGCCGGTCGACGCCGACGAACCGCAGCGCGACGTCGCCGACGATGGCCGAGATCTCCAGGCCCCACTTGCCGCGGCCGATGTTGACCTTGGCGCCGTCGGCGCGCAGCTGCTCGGCGAGCTCCGTGCTCACCTCGCGCCACAGGCCGCCCGAGCGCGGCGCGGCGTAGGCGCTGACGGTGATCTGACCCTGCTCGGTGACGACGTGCACGGCACGCACGCCCCCGGTCTCCGGGTCCATCTCGACCTGCACCTGGGACCCGTCGGGCACCGGCACCTTGACCGAGCCGAGGTCGATCCGCGGGACGCCGTCGTCGTCGAAGTCCGCGACGTCGAACGGGCCGTCGGAGACGTCCGACAGCTCCGCCTCCTCGTCCTCGTACGGCTCGTCCTCGATCGTGTCGTCGGCCTCGGGCGCGGCGTGCCGTCCGGCGGACCCGCCCTCGGTCCGCCGCTTGCGTCCGAAAATCCCCACTACTTCTCCGTTCCTTCCCCAGCCGCGGCAGTCGCGTCCGCTCCCAGTGTGGCGTGTCCGCCGGTGGATCCGTAGCCGCCGGCACCCCGTTCGGTGTCGTCGAGCGCGTCGACCTCGACGAACTCGGCGTGTTCGACCCGCTGCACGACCAGCTGGGCGATGCGGTCGCCGCGCGCGAGCTTCACCGGGTGCACCGGATCGTGGTTGATCAGGCAGACCTTGATCTCCCCGCGGTAGCCCGCGTCGATCGTGCCCGGGGTGTTCACCACCGACAGGCCGACCCGGGCGGCGAGGCCCGACCGCGGGTGGACGAACCCGGCGTACCCGGGCGGGAGCGCGATCGCGACGCCGGTACCGACGACGCCGCGTTCCCCGGGTTTCAGCACGATATCCGAGGTCGTGACGAGATCGGCGCCCGCGTCGCCCGGCCGGGCGTAGGCGGGCGGCGGGACATCCGGGTCGAGCCGGGAGAGGAGTACCTGAACGCTGGACACGGGCGGCGAGATTACTCTCTACCCGTGGGTGAATCTGCGAAGACGGCCGCGAGTGCCGCGGTCCGGCACTCCGAACGGCTGTACGTCCCGTGGTGGGGCTGGCCGCTGCCGGTGCTGGGCGCGATCCTGCTCGCGGCCGAGGTCGACCTCGGCTACCCGGGCGTCCGGGCGTGGCTGCCGTACGTGATCGCGCTGCCGGTCGTCGTGGCGCTGATGCTGTCGCTGGGCCGGTCGAAGGTCCGGGTCACCGGGGGTGCCGAGCCGGAGCTGTGGGTCGGCGACGCGCACCTGCCGCTGCGGTTCGCGGGCGAGGTGGAGATCTTCGACAAGGAAGCCAAGCGCAAGGCGCTGGGCCGCGACGGCGACCCCGCCGCGTTCGTCCTGCACCGCGGCTGGGTCGGCCCCGTCGTGCGGGTCCGGCTCACCGACCCGGCCGACCCGACGCCGTACTGGCTGTTCAGCACGCGCCACCCGGAAAAGGTCGCGGAGCTGCTCAAGAACGGCTAGTCCCGGACATGTGGAAGGGGGCCGGCCTGCCGGCCGGCCCCCTTGTCCCCAGCGCGCTTCGAGCCTCACCCCTCATTGCCCGAGAGGCTCTCCGTCGCGTCTGTTCGTCCCCTGTGTCCGAGAACCCCTGCGTGTGTCAGGCGCAGTCGCGGCAGATCAGGCGTCCGCCGTTGTCCTCGGCCAGCCGGCTGCGGTGGTGCACCAGGAAGCACACGGAGCAGGTGAACTCGTCCGCCTGCTTCGGCACCACCTTCACGGTCATGTCCTCACCGGAAAGCCCGGAGAGGTCGGCACCCGGCAGCTCGAAGTTCTCGGCGGTCGCGTCCTCGTCGACGTCGACGACGCCGGACTGGTTCTCGTTCCGCCGGGCCTTGAGCTCCTCCAACGAGTCTTCGGCCAGCTCGTCGGCTTCGCTGCGGCGCGGAGCGTCGTAGTCGGTAGCCATGTTGTCCCTCACCCCTGCGATCAGCTTGTGTAGTCGTTTTCCCGGACCCCCGGGTGCGCCCGTGAGTCCGCCGTGCCGCTGGTCAACGTTCCAGGGCCCTCGTTTGTGCCCGACGGCCGAAGTGACCGAGGTCTCTTCTTTATGGGCCTCTTCCTGCGGCCGGAGCCCGGGAAGGGTAGCTCACGCCCGCGACGGTTCTGCAACGAGTCAGACATTGCCCGGCAATCGTCACCCGACAGGGGGAACCCGCAGGTAAGACGCGTTGTCGTCCATTCGGGTTGCCCCCGGGTGGAGAACCTCACCGGCGGCCCGTGTCCGCTTGCCCCGCCCGACCCCGCCGTGGTGCGATCGCCGCACGGGGATCGGTCGCGGGCGGGGTCCGCGACGACAGGCGAAGAACGGGAACCGCGGGGTGCCCCGGAACGGTGCGCGCCGGGCGCTGCGCCTAGGCTGGACGGCCACGACGGTGCCGGGTTCGCACCGGCCGGGTTCGGTGTTCGGGAAGGGACGGGCAGGTGGCGTCGGGGAACGGCATCGGGGACCGTGGCGCGCGGCCGTATCGCAAGCACAAGCCGCTGCCGGCGCTGATCGTGATCGGCGTGCTGGCCGTCGGCGCGATCGTCGTCTGGATCAACGCCGCCGTCGGCAAGGGTGACGTCGACGCCGCCGTCAAGTGCGACCCGGCCGCGAGCCCGCCGCCGGGTGTCACGTACAGCACGCTCCCCCACAACGCCCTCGACGACCGCGCGCCGGTGCCGCCGGACAAGGTCGCGGTCAAGGTCCTCAACGCCTCCAGCACCCGCGGCCAGGGCGGCATCACCACGACCGCGTTGAAGGAGCTGGGTTTCTCCGGCGCGGGCGAACCGGCCAACGACCCGGCTTACGAAGGCCGCGAAGCCAAGTGCCGCGGCCAGATCCGCTTCGGCGAGAACGGCGTCACGGCGGCCCGCACGCTCAGCCTGGTGGTGCCGTGCGCCGAGCTGGTCCAGGACAACCGCAAGGACGGGAGCGTCGACCTGGTCACGGGCACCCTCTTCGGCGACCTCCGGCCCCGACCGGAGGCCCGCCAGATCCTGACGCAGCTCGCGGACTGGTCGAAGGCCCACCAGGGCGGCGGCACGAACGAGCAGTCGGCGGGCGCGAAGGCCCCGGTGATCGACCAGACGCTGCTGGCCTCGGCCCGCGACGTCGCCTGCTGAGCACGCCCGTGTTGACCGGCGGCTGCCCCTCGCCTGCTGAGCCAGAGCGTGCGGACCGGCGCCTGCTGACCGTCGCGTGAACGGGCCGCGCTGACCGGCGCCTGCCGAGCCGGGTGCCTGCCGAACGGCCCGTGCTGACCGGCGGTCGACCCTCGCCTACCGAGCCAGAGCGTGCGGACCGGCGGCTCCCGGGCAGCGCCTGCCGAGCCGGGTGCCTGCCGAACGGCCCGCGTTGACCGACGGCTGCCCCTCGCGCTGAACCGAAGCGTGCGGACCGGCGGCCGCTGACCGGCCTAGAACCGTCGCCCGGCCGATCATCGCCGCCTGAGCCGAACCCCGGCTGACCGTCACCAGAACCGGCCGCCGCAGGGGCGCCCCCCGTTTTCCACGCTACCGGCAACCACCGACAGTTTCGGCTGCCCGGCGCTCGCTCAGACGTCCGCCGCGCCGCAGTCCGCCAGGACCTCGCGCAGCGGGCCCGCGATCGAGGCCGCCGCCGCGTACGTCGCGTCCGCGCCCAGCTCCGGTGCCGAGCCCGGCAGGTGGACCTCAGCGCCCGCCTCCGCCGCGATCAGCGCGCCCGCGGCCCAGTCCCAGCGGTGCAGCCCGTGCTCCACGTACGCGTCCAGCCAGCCCGCGGCCACCGCGCACAGGTCCAGCGACGCCGCGCCGTTGCGCCGGATGTCGCGGACCCGGCCCACCAGCTCCGCGCCGAAGCGCGCCTGGCGCACCCGCCGCTCGGCCGAGTACGCGAAACCGGTCCCGACGAGCGTCAGGTCCAGCCGGTCGGGGGCCGACACCGCCAGCCGGCGGCCGTCCAGGAACGCGCCCTGCCCGCGAGCCGCCGACCAGACGCGGCCGCTCGCCGGCTCCACCACCGCGCCGGCCACCGACTCGCCGGCGACCTGGGCCGCCACCGAGACGGCGAACCACGGCAGGCCGTAGAGGAAGTTGACCGTCCCGTCGATCGGGTCGACGACCCACGTCACGCCGTCGCCCGCCGCGCCGCCGCCCTCCTCGCCCAGCACCGGCTCGCCCGGGCGCAGCTCCGCGAGCCGGGCGCGCACGAGCCGCTCGGACTCGTGGTCGACCGCGGTCACCACGTCGGTGTCCCCGGACTTGGTGCCCACGGCCACCGAACGGCCCGCGGCCATCCCCGCCCAGGCTTCCCGGACCAGCTCGGCGGCTTCCGTCGCGACCTGCGTCGCGACGCTTTTCAGCAACGACTCGTCAACTCCCACGTCCGACATGTCACCACATCCGGTTAAAGTCTCCGAGGCAGGCTTCTGAATCGTGCGAGAAGGGACCACGTCCGTGGTGGAGGCGACCCGCCGAGGTTTCGGCATCGACATCGGCGGCAGCGGGATCAAGGGCGCCTTGGTCGACCTGGACAAGGGGCAGCTCATCGGCGACCGGATCCGGATCGAGACGCCGAAGCCGTCGACCCCGTCGGCGGTGGCGGACGTCGTGCACGACGTCGTGACGCAGGCGGGCTGGGACGGCCCGGTCGGCGTGACGCTGCCGGCCGTCGTGAAGAAGGGCGTCGCGCACACCGCGGCCAACATCGACAAGCAGTGGATCGGCACGGACGCCGACGCGCTCTTCGCCAAGCGCCTCGGCCGGGACATCGAGCAGATCGCGATGCTCAACGACGCGGACGCCGCGGGCATGGCGGAGATCCGCTTCGGCGACCCGGTCGCGCGCAAGGGCGTCACCGCGCTGCTCACCTTCGGCACCGGCATCGGCAGCGCGGTGTTCCAGGACGGCAAGCTCGTCCCGAACACCGAGTTCGGGCACCTGGAGATCGACGGCCACGACGCGGAGAAGCGCGCGGCCGCCTCGGTGAAGGACAACGAAGGCCTCTCCTACCCCGAATGGGCCAAGCGGGTCCACCGTTATCTGACCGTGCTCGAAAACCTGATCTGGCCGGATCTGTTCATCGTCGGCGGCGGGGTCAGCAAGAAGGCCGAGAAATGGGTGCCGCTGCTGGACATCCGCACTCCGGTGCTGGTCGCGACGCTCCAGAACAACGCCGGGATCGTCGGTGCCGCGGCGGCCGCGGCGGAGGGCATCGAGCACTAGATCAGGTCCCGATCAGGGCGCCGAAGCGGGCCGGAGGGTGATCGCTTCGCGACGCATGCGCGTACCGTCGTTACAATGGAACACGGCCCACGGCTGCGGAGGCCAAAACCGCAGGCCGAGGCGTGATCCCCGAATGTGAGGCAGCAGTGGCACCCGTGCCGTTGCTCGTCATGATCGACCGCTGCGAAAGGGCGTAAGTGGCAGCCGCAAGAACCGCAACCCGAGGCGGGACGAAGACCGCGACCGCAGCCGGCGAGCCGGCCGAAGAGGCAGCCACCGGGACGGCGAAGCCAGCGGCCCGCAAGACCACCACCGCCAAGAAGGCCCCGGCCAAGAAGGCCCCGGCGAAGAAGGCCGCGACCAAGGGCGCGAAGACCGAAGACGGCGAGCCGGACGGTCCCGGCGAGCTCGACGAGCCGGAACTCGACTCGCCCGACCTGTCGGACCTGGAAGAGGTCGAGGTCGACGTCGTCGACGAGACGGTCAACGACGAGCCGGACACCGACTCGGCCGACGACGACGATGACGACGACGACTCCGACGAGGAGACGCCGGCGCAGCGCCGCCGCGGCGCGGCGGCCGACAAGGCCAAGAGCGGCTCCGACAACCCGGACTTCGTCTGGGACGAGGAGGAGTCCGAGGCCCTGCGCCAGGCGCGCAAGGACGCCGAGCTCACCGCGTCGGCCGACTCCGTCCGCGCCTACCTCAAGCAGATCGGCAAGGTCGCGCTGCTGAACGCCGAGGAGGAGGTGGAGCTCGCCAAGCGGATCGAGGCCGGGCTCTACGCCGCCGAGCGCGTGCGCACCGCCGAGGAGGAGGGCGAGAAGCTCGTCACCCAGATGCGCCGCGATCTCAAGTGGATCGTGCGTGACGGCGAGCGCGCCAAGAACCACCTGCTGGAGGCGAACCTCCGGCTCGTGGTGTCGCTGGCCAAGCGCTACACCGGCCGCGGCATGGCGTTCCTGGACCTGATCCAGGAGGGCAACCTCGGCCTGATCCGCGCGGTGGAGAAGTTCGACTACACCAAGGGCTACAAGTTCTCGACGTACGCCACGTGGTGGATCCGCCAGGCGATCACCCGCGCGATGGCCGACCAGGCCCGCACCATCCGCATCCCGGTGCACATGGTCGAGGTCATCAACAAGCTCGGCCGCATACAGCGCGAACTCCTGCAGGACCTCGGCCGCGAGCCGACGCCCGAGGAGCTCGCCAAGGAAATGGACATCTCCCCGGAGAAGGTCCTGGAGATCCAGCAGTACGCGCGTGAGCCGATCTCGCTCGACCAGACGATCGGTGACGAGGGCGACTCGCAGCTCGGTGACTTCATCGAGGACTCCGAAGCGGTCGTCGCGGTGGACGCGGTGTCGTTCACGCTGCTGCAGGACCAGCTCCAGTCGGTGCTGCAGACACTGTCCGAGCGCGAGGCAGGCGTGGTCCGGCTGCGCTTCGGCCTCACGGACGGCCAGCCGCGCACGCTCGACGAGATCGGCCAGGTGTACGGGGTCACCCGTGAGCGCATCCGGCAGATCGAGTCGAAGACGATGTCGAAGCTGCGCCACCCGTCGCGGTCGCAGGTCCTGCGCGACTACCTCGACTGAGTTCGTTCCAGGGAAACCCCGTTACTCCGGTGGCGGGGTTTTCTTGTGTCCACTTCGGACCTCACGGAACGGCGAGACCGCGCTCCCGCAACGATTCCTCGACGCGCAGGCGTTCGATTTCGCGGTCCATGCCCTCGGGCAGCTCGGCGAGCCGGTGCTGGACGTCCATCTGGCGGCACGCCTGGGTGAGCAGCTCGTCGTAGGCCTGGCGCGTGCCGAGGCGCCGCGCGGCCGGGGTGCCCGACGGGTAGCCCGCCAGCAGCCGGTGCACTCGCCGCAGGTCCGCGGCGACACGCTCGATCGGCGGGCCTTCCGGGAGGGGCTTCGCGCGCTTCTCGCCGATCCAGCGGACCAGCTTCGGGACGCGCAGCGCGCACCAGAACAGCACCGTGGGCGCGATGCAGACCACGGCGAAGAGGATCAGGTTCGCGAGGACGCCTCCGGCGCCGTCCATGCGGAAATGGTAAGCCCGCGGCCCCCACTATGCGGAGGGCTTTTCGCGTGATTGCCGGGGCATCTCGCGTGATTGCGCGGGCACCTCGCGTGACTGGAGAGGCATCTCGCCTGATGCCCGCCCCATCACGCGTGATGCCTCTCGGGACACGCGAGATGCCCCGTTCGTTACGGGAGGTCGAGGGGCTCCGGGGTCTCCTCGGTCAGCCAGAGCACTCCGGCCGGGGGCAGCTGGAGGACTGCCGAGGCCGGCTGGCCGTGCCACGGCTCCTCCGTCGCTTCCACCGCGCCCAGGTTGCCGACGCCCGAGCCGCCGTAGATCTCCGCGTCCGTGTTGACCACCTCGAGCCAGCGGCCCGCTGACGGCAGGCCGACCCGGTAGTCGTGGTGCGGGACGCCCGCGAAGTTCGCGACGCACGCCAGCCGGGAGCCGTCGGCGCCGATGCGCAGGAAGCTCAGCACGTTGCCGCTCGAGTCGTTCGCGTCGATCCAGCGGAAGCCGTCCGGGGACGTGTCCTGGCTGAACAACGCCGGCGTCGACCGGTAGACCGCGTTCAGCGAGCGCAGCAGGTCCTGGACGCCGCGGTGCAACGGCTCCTCCAGCAGGTGCCAGTCGAGCGAGCGCTGCTCCGACCACTCCCCCTCCTGACCGAACTCGCCGCCCATGAACAGCAGCTGCTTGCCCGGGTGCGCCCACATGAACGCCAGCAACGACCGCAGCCCGGCCGCCTTGTTCCAGGCGTCACCCGGCATCCGGCCCCACAGGGATCCCTTGCCGTGCACCACTTCGTCGTGCGAAAGCGGCAGCACGAAGTTCTCGCTCCACGCGTACACCAACGAGAACGTCATCTCGTTGTGGTGGTAGGCGCGGTGGATCGGCTCGTGCGACAGGTACCGGAGCGTGTCGTGCATCCAGCCCATGTTCCACTTGAAGCCGAACCCGAGGCCGCCCAGGTGCGTCGGGCGCGTGACGCCCGGCCAGGCCGTCGACTCCTCGGCCACCATCACGATGCCCGGGTGTCGCTTGTAGACGGTCGCGTTCAGCTCCTGCAGGAACTTCACCGCGTCCAGGTTTTCCCGGCCGCCGTACTGGTTCGGCAGCCACTCCCCTTCGTTGCGGGAGTAGTCCAGGTACAGCATCGAAGCGACGGCGTCGACGCGCAGGCCGTCGAGGTGGAACTCCTCGATCCAGTACAGCGCGTTGGCCACGAGGAAGTTGCGGACCTCGTTGCGGCCGAAGTCGAACACGAGCGTGCCCCAGTCGGGCTGCTCGCCGCGGCGCGGGTCCGCGTGCTCGTACAGCGCGGTGCCGTCGAACCTGGCCAGCGCCCAGCTGTCCTTCGGGAAGTGCGCGGGCACCCAGTCGACGAGCACGCCGATCCCCCGCTGGTGCAGCCGGTCGACGAAGTAGCGGAAGTCGTCCGGTGAGCCGAACCGCGACGTCGGCGCGTAGTACGACGTCACCTGGTAGCCCCACGAGCCGCCGAACGGGTGCTCCGACACCGGCAGCAGCTCGACGTGCGTGAAGCCCGTCTCGAGCAGGTAGTCGCCGAGCTGGTCGGCCAGCTCGCGGTAGTCCAGCCCCGGCCGCCACGAGCCGAGGTGCACCTCGTAGACGCTCATCGGCGCCGCGGACCAGTCGGTCGCTTCGCGCTGGGCGACCCACACGCCGTCGTCCCACAGGTGCCCCGAGGCGGTGACGACCGAAGCCGTCGCCGGCGGCTGCTCGGTGGCGAACGCCATCGGGTCCGCCTTCTCGTGCCAGTTTCCGTCGGCGCCGAGGATCCGGAACTTGTAGCAGGTGCCGACGCCGACGCCCGGCACGAACAGCTCCCAGATGCCGGACGAACCGAGCGAGCGCATCGCGTGGCCGCGCCCGTCCCAGCCGTTGAAGTCGCCGATCACGCGGATGCCCCGCGCGTTGGGCGCCCACACGGCGAACGACGTCCCCGCGACGACGCCGCCGGGCGTTTCGTAGGACCGGACGTGCGCGCCCAGCGCCTCCCAGAGCCGCTCGTGCCGGCCCTCGCCGATCAGGTGCAGGTCCAGCTCGCCGACCGTGGGCAGCCAGCGGTACGGGTCGTCGGTGGTGACGGTGTGCCCGTCGTAGTCGACTTCCAGCCGGTAGTCGCCGGGGTGCTCGGGCACCGCTACGGCGAACAGCGCGTCGATCACCGGCTCCATCGGGTACCGGTGCTCGCCCGCGAGCAGCGTGACGGCCTTGGCGCCGGGCAGCAGCGCCCGCGCGACGAAACCCTTGCCGGCCGCGTGCACGCCCAGCACCGAGTGCGGGTCGTGGTGCGACCCGGCGAGCAGCCGGTCGATGTCGGCCGCCGGCGGGGCCGCGGCCGGGAGGCCTTCCGGAACCGCGTTCACGGCGTCATCCCTCTCCGTCGGTGATCCGGGCGATCGAGGCGAGCGGGATACCCAGCCAGTCGGGCCGGTTCGCGTGTTCGTAGCCCACCTCGTAGACCGCCTTGTCCAGTTCGAAGGCGCGCAGCAGCTCGCCCTGTTCGCGCGGGTCCGCCGCGACCGCCGCGTAGCCCTCGCAGAACGCCGCCCGGTTGCGGTGCGACCACTCCAGGGCCCGCTCGGCCAGCGCCGGCTCGTCCGGCTGGCCGACCAGCATCTGCTGGGCCGCGTAGTCGAACGACCTCAGCATGCCCGCCACGTCGCGCAACGGCGACCGCAGCGCGTGGCGTTCCTCGACCGGGGCCGCCGGCTCGCCCTCGAAGTCGATCAGCAGCCAGCCGGTGACCGTCCGCAGCACCTGGCCCAAGTGCAGGTCGCCGTGGATGTACTGCATGGTCACCGCGCCCGCGGGCAGCGCGCGCAGCCGGTCGAACGCCGCCCGCAGCGCCGGGGCGTGCGCGGCCAGCTCCGGCACCCGGGCGGCGGTCGCGTCGAGCCGGGCGACCATCGCCTTCGTCGTGCGCTCCAGCTCCTCGGCGTCGACGGTTTCCGTGCCGAGCGCCTCGGCCAGGTCCGCGTGCACCTCGGCGACGGCGCGCCCGAGCCGTTCGGCCTCGCCGGCGAAGTCGCCGCCGACCTCCTCGGCGTGCAGTTCCGGCGCGGCCATCAGGTCGCGGACGCTGGTGGTGGCCATCGCCCAGCCGTCGACCGCGTCCGCGACGAACTGCTGGAGCATGCCGACCGTGGTCGGCTCGCCGTCGAGGTCGCCGGTGATCGAGCCGAGCACCTGCGCGATGTGCTTGGACCCGACGCCCTGCAGCGCGCGGTGCAGCAGCAGGTCCTTGTTCTTGCCCGGCGTCAGCTTCCGGAACAGCTTGAGGATGTACTGCCCGCTGTAGACCAGGGAGGTGTTGCTCTGCTCGGACGTGATCGGCCGCGCCCGCAGGCCGGTCTCGAGCTCCACGCCGGGCTCGTGCTCGAAGACGAGCGAGCCGACGGTTTCTTCGCGGGCCACCAGGTCCAGCAGCACCCCGGTGAGGTCCAGGTCCCCGGACGCCTCGTACGCGTTGAGGTCGCCGACGGCGCCGATCCAGCTGGTCGAGGCGATCTCC
Source organism: Amycolatopsis stemonae (assembly GCF_054781455.1). NCBI lineage: Bacteria > Bacillati > Actinomycetota > Actinomycetes > Pseudonocardiales > Pseudonocardiaceae > Amycolatopsis > Amycolatopsis stemonae. Next base: position 422,997 of record NZ_BAAGUJ010000003.1, read on the forward strand.
GGCGGGTGCGTCCGCCGGCCCACGAGCAGCTGGTAGGGCTCGCGCCGGTCGTCCTGCGCGACCTCGATGACGACGTGCAGCAGCTGCGGATCACCGGAGACCAGCTCCGTCACCCCGAGCGGCCGGACGCCGGTCACCGGCCGGTCCTTGCCGGCGAACCAGCGCTGCTCCGGCAGCCAGCGCTTCAGGTCCTCGGCCAGGTCGTCGACCAGCTCACGCGGGTCGGACAAGGGACTCACCTCGTTTCGCCTTCGTCTCCCGGGCTCGTCAGCTGGAACCAGTAGAAGCCGTGCCCCGGCAGCGTCAGCAGGTACGACAGGTCCCCGATGCTGGGGAACCGCACGCCGCCGGTGAGCTCCACCGGCGTGCACCCGCGGTGCGCGGACAGATCCAGCTCCACCGGCTGCGGGAACCGGGAGAGGTTGTTGACGCAGAGCACGACGTCTTCGCCGCCGTCCGGGCGCCGCCACTGGCGCTTGTAGGCCAGCACACTCGGGTTGGACCCGCCGAGGTCGACGAACTCGCCCTCGGCGAACGCGTGGTGCTGCTTGCGCACCTCGATCATCCGCCGGGTCCAGTTGAGGAGGGAAGAAGCGTTGTTGGACTGCGCCTCGACGTTCAGGCCCTGGTAGCCGTAGACCGGGTCCATGATCACCGGCAGGTAGATCCGGCCCGGGTCGCAGCTGGAGAACCCGGCGTTGCGGTCCGGGGTCCACTGCATGGGGGTGCGCACCGCGTCGCGGTCGCCGAGCCAGATGTTGTCTCCCATGCCGATCTCGTCACCGTAGTACAGAACGGGCGAGCCCGGCAGGGACAGCAGCATCGCGGTGAAGAGCTCCTGCTGGTTGCGGTCGTTGTCCAGCAGCGGCGCCAGCCGGCGGCGGATGCCGATGTTCGCCTTCATCCGCGGGTCTTTGGCGTACTCGGTGTACATGTAGTCGCGCTCTTCGTCGGTGACCATCTCGAGGGTCAGCTCGTCGTGGTTGCGCAGGAAGATGCCCCACTGGGTGCCGCTGGGGATCTCCGGGGTCTGGGTGAGGATCTCCGAGATCGGGAACCGCGACTCGCGGCGCACCGCCATGAAGATCCGCGGCATCAGTGGGAAGTGGAACGCCATGTGGCACTCGTCGCCGCCGACCGCCGGGTCGCCGAAGTACTCGACGACGTCCGAGGGCCACTGGTTCGCCTCGGCCAGCAGGATCCGGCCCGGGTACTCGTCGTCGACGACCTTGCGGCAGCGCTTGAGGAACTCGTGCGTGCGCGGCAGGTTCTCGCAGTTGGTGCCCTCCTGCTCGAACAGGTACGGCACGGCGTCGAGGCGGAACCCGTCGATGCCCAGGTCGAGCCAGAACCGGAGGGTGTCGATCATCGCGTTCTGGACGTCGGGGTTCTCGAAGTTCAGGTCGGGCTGGTGGGAGAAGAACCGGTGCCAGTAGAACTGGCCGCGCACCGGGTCGTAGGTCCAGTTCGACGTCTCGGTGTCGACGAAGATGATCCGCGCGTCGGCGTAGCGGGAGTCGTCGTCGCTCCACACGTAGTAGTCGCCGTACGGGCCGTCGGGGTCGTTGCGGGACTGCTGGAACCACGGGTGCGCGTCCGAGGTGTGGTTGAGCACCAGGTCGGTGATCACCCGGATGCCCCGCCGGTGCGCCTCGTTCAGCAGGAACACGAAGTCCTCGACGCTGCCGAACTCCGGCAGCACCGCGCGGAAGTCGCTGATGTCGTAGCCACCGTCGCGCAACGGCGACGCGTAGAACGGCGGCAGCCACAGGCAGTCGACGCCGAGCCAGGCCAGGTAGTCGAGCCGGCCGGCCAGGCCGCGCAGGTCGCCGGTGCCGTCGCCGTTGGAGTCGGCGAACGCGCGCACCAGCACCTCGTAGAACACCGCGCCCTTGAACCACTCCGGGTTGCTGGGCGCCTGCTGCGCCGAGCGGAAGTCCTCGGCCTGGGGTTCGACGAGCATCCCGTCGGCCGTCATCGCCTCACCGGTGTGCGGCACGCCGTCCAGCCCGAGCGCCGCGTCGGGGCGGGCTTCCTCCGCCATCTGTTCCACCTCAGTCCCTCGATCCGTTCCTTCCCTGCTAGCCGGCCAGCCGCCGCCGGACCGACACCACGTGCGCCACCGCGCGCCACGGTTCGAGCCGGACGTAGTTCGCCTGGCCCCAGTCCCACGTGTCGCCGGTGACCTCGTCGTGCGCGATCAGCCGTTCGTGCGCCTCGAACCCGAGCGCCGCCGTGTCGAGCCACAGCGTGCCCTCCTGCGGTCCGTACGGGTCGAGGGTCACGACGGTGACGACCGTGTCGCCGGTGGCCGGGTCCTGTTTGGAGTAGGCCAGCAGCGCGTCGTTGTCGACGTGGTGGAAGTGCAGGGTGCGCATCTGCTGCAGCGCCGGGTGCGCGCGGCGGACGGCGTTCAGCTTCGCGATCCACGGCTCCAGCGAACGGCCCTCGGCGAGCGCGCGCTCGAAGTCGCGCGGGCGCAGCTGGTACTTCTCGGAGTCGAGGTACTCCTCGCTGCCTTCGCGGACCGGGACGTGCTCGAACAGCTCGTAGCCGGAGTAGACGCCCCACGTCGGCGAGATCGTCGCGGCGAGCGCGGCCCGCAGCGCGAACATGCCGGGACCGCCGCGCTGCAGCGACTCGTGGAGGATGTCCGGGGTGTTGACGAACAGGTTCGGCCGGCCTTCGTTCCAGTGCTCGCGCAGGTCGACGGCGAAGTCGATCAGCTCCTGCTTGCCGGTGCGCCAGGTGAAGTAGGTGTAGCTCTGGGTGAAGCCGAGCCGGGCCAGCCCCCACAGCCGCGCCGGGCGGGTGAACGCCTCGGCCAGGAAGAGGACGTCCGGGTGGGCGTCCTTCACCGACTGGATCAGCCAGGCCCAGAAGTCCGGCGGCTTGGTGTGCGGGTTGTCGACCCGGAAGATCTTGACCCCGTGCTCGATCCACACCGTCAGGACCCGCAGCATCTCTTCGTAGACGGCCTTGGGGTCGTTGTCGAAGTTGATCGGGTAGATGTCCTGGTACTTCTTCGGCGGGTTCTCGGCGTAGGCGATCGAGCCGTCCGGTCGGGTGGTGAAGAACTCCGGGTTCTTCAGGACCCAGGGGTGGTCGGGCGCGGCCTGCAACGCGAAGTCCAGCGCCACCTCCATGCCCAGCTCTTCCGAGCGGGCTACGAAGGCGTCGAAGTCCTCGAAGGTGCCGAGGTCGGGGTGGATCGCGTCGTGCCCGCCCTCGTCGGCGCCGATGGCCCACGGCGAGCCGACGTCGTGCGGCTGCGCGTCGAGGGTGTTGTTGGGGCCCTTGCGGTTCACCCGGCCGATCGGGTGGATCGGCGGGAGGTAGACGACGTCGAAGCCCATCTTCGCGACGCGGTCGAGCGCGGCCGCGGCGGTGGTGAAGGTGCCGTGGACGGCCTTGCCCTCGGCGTCGACCCCGCCGGTGGAGCGGGGGAACAGCTCGTACCACGACCCGAACGCGGCGCGCCGGCGGTCGACCCACACTTTGTGCGGCTTGCCCTTGGTGATCAGGTCCCGCACCGGGAACTCGTGCATGAGCCGGCGGATCTCGGGCGCGAGGGCCGGGCCGACGCGCTCGGCGAGACCGAGCGCCTCGTCGCGCAACGCGGTCACCGCGCCCATCAGCTGGGCCTTCTCCGCCCGGCGGTCGGGGCGGCGGGCGACGCGCTCCAGCAGCCGGGCGCCGTTCTCGAGGTCGTTGGCGAGGTCTTCGGGCCCCTGCCCGGCGGCGACCTTCACCTCGACGGCGTGCTCCCACGTCGACCACGGGTCGCCCCACGCGTCGATCCGGTAGGTCCACAGGCCGGTGGCGTCGGGGACGATCACCGCGGCGAACTCGTCGGGGTGGTCGGGACCGCGCGGCACCATCCGCGTCTGGCGGGTCAGGCGGTCGCCGGGGCCGCGCCACGCGACGGTCGCCGCGACGGCGTCGTGACCTTCCCGCCAGACGGTCGCGGTGACCGGGATGTGTTCCCCCACAACGGCTTTGGCCGGATACCGGCCACAGCTCACGCTGGGGGAGACGTCGTCGATGCCGAGCCGGCCGGTCATGGGCAACGCCCCTCGGTGTGTCGGTTGGACGCAGGCAGCGCCAGTCTGCCTGACTCGATCAAGCGCCTACGAGGCAGGGTTCTTTTCCCGGGTACCCACGACGGCGGGGGCGAAACGCTTTCACCGCAACGAATTTCGGGCGGATGTCCGGCGGGTTACGACGGCGCGAAGCCTCGCGCGCGGCCCGGCCGCTGAACAGCCGTACCCGAATGGACGACACACGGGCCCGTCGCTTTCCCGGGAAAGCGACGGGTACGCGTCAGTAGGGCTCGGGTGCGGGGTCCGCGGCCAGGCGGGGGGCGCGGAGCAGGAGGAGCGACCGCGACTGCAGCGTCACCCGGCTCTTGGCCTCCAGCACGCCCGGGTTGGCCGGGCTGCCGTCGGCGGTGCTCGTGTCGAGGGTCGGCTTGAACGTCTCGCCGTACTCGCGGCCGGGCAGGACGACCTCGGCCGGCGCGTCGCCCGCGTGCAGCCACAGCAGCCACGAGTGGTCGGGCACCAGCTCGCCGTCGCGGTTGCGGGCCTGGCTGTTCGACCCGTCGATCCACATGCCGAGCGTGTGCCGGTCCTCGAACCAGTCGGTCTCGCCGAACTCCTCGCCGTCCGGGCGGAACCAGACGAGGTCGGGCTTGCCGGTCGGCGTCGTCCGGCCTTCGAAGAACTCCGGCTGCCGCAGCGCCGGGCTGTTCGCCCGCAGCCGGACGACGCGGCGGGCGAAGGTCAGCATCGCCTCGGCCTCGGCATCGGACGGCGTCCAGTCCAGCCAGGACGTCTCGTCGTCGAGGCAGTAGGCGTTGTTGTTGCCGCCCTGGGTCCGCCAGAACTCGTCACCTGCGGTGACCATCGGGGTGCCGGTGGACAGCAGCAGCGTCGCGAACAGGTTCCGCACCTGCCGCGCGCGCAGCTCGCGGATCGCCGGGTCGTCGGTCTCGCCTTCGACGCCGTGGTTCCACGAGCGGTTGTCGTTGCCGCCGTCGCGGTTGTCCTCGCCGTTGGCCTCGTTGTGCTTTTCGTTGTAGGACACCAGGTCCCGCAGCGTGAAGCCGTCGTGCGCGGTGACGAAGTTGATCGACTGCCACGGCCGGCGCAGGTTGTGGTCGTAGAGGTCCGACGAGCCGGACAGCCGGTAGGCGAGGTCCCGGACGCCGGTCGCGCCGCGCCAGAAGTCACGGACCGTGTCGCGGTAGCGGCCGTTCCACTCCGCCCACTGGGCGCCGAAGCCGCCGACGCGGTAGCCCTCGCCGGTGGCGTCCCACGGCTCGGCGATCAGCTTGCACCGCGAAAGCACCGGGTCGGTCGTGATGGCGGTGAGCAGCGTCGAGGCGTCGTCGAACGCTCCACCGCGCGGCCGGCCGAGCGTGCTGGCCAGGTCGAACCGGAAGCCGTCGACGCCCATCTCCTGCGTCCAGTACCGCAGCGAGTCGGTGACCAGCCGGACCACCGTCGGCGAGCCGGCCTCCAGGGTGTTGCCGCAGCCGGTGATGTCGGCCATGTGGCCGCGGTCGGTGTGCAGGTAGTACACCGGCGCGTTCAGCCCGCGGAAGCTCAGCGTCGGCCCGTCCGGCCCGCCCTCGCAGGTGTGGTTGAACACGACGTCGAGGATCACCTCGATGCCGGCCGCGTGCAGGGCCGCCACCATCAGCCGGAACTCCTCGACCTCGTGGCCGGGCTCGCTGGCGTAGGCCGCGTGCGGCGCGAAGAAGCCGAGCGGCGAGTACCCCCAGTAGTTGTGCCGCCCGGCCCGGACCAGCGACGGCTCGTCGAGGAACGAGTGCACCGGCAGCAGCTCCACCGACGTGACGCCGAGCCGGGTCAGGTACTCGATCGCCACCGGGTGCGCCAGGCCGAGGTAGGTGCCGCGCAGCGCCTCGGGGATGAACGGGTGCCGCTTCGTGAACCCCTTGACGTGCAGCTCGTAGATCACCGCCTCCTCGAACGGCACCTCCGGCTTGGTCCCGGTGTCCGGCCCGCCCGGCGAGGACACCACCGACAGCGGCACGCTGCCCAGGGAGTCCACTGTGGACATCGGCCCGCGCTCGGGGTCGCCGGTGAAGCCCTGGGCCGCGCGCAGGTCGGTGAGCCCGCCGGTGATCTGCCGCGCGTACGGGTCGACGAGCAGCTTGTGCGGGTTGCAGCGCAGCCCGCGGCCCGGGTCGTACGGGCCGTGGATCCGGTAGCCGTACCGCTGCCCCGGCGTCACCCCGGGCACCAGGCCGTGCCAGACGCCGAAGGTGCGCTCGGTGAGCGCGATCCGCCGCTCGGACCCGTCCGCGTCGATCAGGCACAGGTCGACGCCGTCCGCGACGGCCGAGGTGATCGCGAACCGCACCCCGCCCGCCTCGGGGTGGGCGCCGAGCGGAAACGGGCGTCCGGCGAGGACGTGCTGGGTGGAGGGTCGCGTGGCCATTCCTGAATCGTCCCAGACAACGGTCGTTTCGCGCGCGATGTGCCGTCCGGTTATCGGGTTTCGACCAGAACGAAACTCTCCGGGGGCAGCAGCTCGGGCGTCGCGCCGCCCCAGGCCAGCAGCACGGTCCCGGCCTCGGTGCTCGCCGGCCCGGGGCCGAAGTTGACGGCCAGCCGGAGCCGGCCGCGGTCGAGGACCAGCAGGTCACCGTCGGTCCGGACACCCAGGTCCGGGAGCCACGGGTCGGCCAGCTCCGGGTGTTCGCGGCGCAGCCGGATCAACGCCCGGTACAGCTCCAGCACCTCCCGGTGACCGGGGCGCTCGACCTCGGCCCAGTCGAGCCGGGAGCGCTCGACGGTCGCCGGGTCCATCGGGTCGGGCACGTCGGCCTCGCCCCAGCCGTGCCGCGCGAACTCGCGACGGCGGCCCGTGCGGACGGCCTCGGCCAGCTCCGGGTCCGGGAAGGACGCGAAGAACTGCCACGGCGTGCTCGCCGCCCACTCCTCCCCCATGAACACCATCGGCGTGAACGGCGAGCAGAACAGCAGCGCCGCGCCGCAGGCCAGCCGTCCCGGCGAGACCGTCGCGGACAGCCTGTCCCCGGTGGCGCGGTTGCCGATCTGGTCGTGGTCCTGCAGGTAGGCGAGGAACCGGTGGCCGGGCACGGTGCGGGTGTCGACGGGCCGGCCGTGCGCCCGCTCCCGGAACGACGACCAGGTCCCGGCGTGGAAGAACACCCCGCGCAGCACCCGCTCGATCGCGTCGGGCGCGGCGAAGTCCGTGTAGTAGCCCTCCGTCTCGCCGGTGAGCTTGACGTGCAGGGCGTGGTGGAAGTCGTCCGACCACTGGGCGTGCAGGCCGTAGCCGCCGCGCTCGCGCGGCGTCACCAGCCGGGGGTCGTTGAGGTCGGACTCGGCGATCAGCGTCAGCGGCCGGTTCAGCGCGGCCGACAGCGTCTCGACCTCGACGGCCAGCTGTTCGAGCAGGTGCGTCGCGCGCCGGTCGAGCAGCGCGTGCACGGCGTCGAGGCGCAGGGCGTCGACGTGGAAGTCGCGGAACCAGCTCAGCGCGTTGTCCACGACGTACCGGCGGACCTCGTCCGAGCCGGGGCCGTCGAGGTTGAGGCCGGGACCCCAGTCGTTCTGCCCGGCGAAGTACGGCCCGAACCGGTCGAGGTACGCGCCCGAGGGCCCGAGGTGGTTGTAGACGACGTCCAGCACCACGGCCAGGCCCCGCGCGTGGGCCGCGTCGACGAACCGCTTGAAGCCGTCCGGCCCGCCGTAGGGCTCGTGGACGGCGCCCCACAGGACGCCGTCGTAGCCCCAGCCCGCGGTGCCGTCGAAGGAGTTGACCGGCAGCACCTCGACGTGCGTGATGCCGAGGTCCACCAGGTGCTCGAGCCGCTCGATCGCGGCGTCGAACGTGCCGCCCTCGGTGAAGGTGCCGATGTGCAGCTCGTAGACGACCCCGCCGGGCAGCTGGCGGCCGTGCCAGGCGTCGTCGGTCCACTCGAACTCGGCGTGGTCGTAGACGCGCGACGCCTGGTGCACGCCGTGCGGTTGCCACTTCGACCGGGGATCGGGCAGGCGGTCGCCGGAGTCGTCGAGCAGGAAGGCGTAGTTGACGCCGTCGGCGTCGGCGTGCCACCAGCCGCCGTCCCCGGCGGTCATCTCGTGCACGCCCGCGTCGACGCTCACCCGGACCCGCTGGGCCGCCGGGGCCCACACGCCGAACCTCATGCGTCTCCTCGCACCAGCAACGCCACGGGGTACCGCTCGAACAGGGCCGCCAGGTCGCCGGTGACCTCGCGGCCGGTCAGGACGTCGGTCCAGACGCCGGCGGGCAGCGGCAGCACCGTGTCGCGCCAGCCGCCGGCGGCTTCGAGGCCGATCGGCAGCCGCGTCACCGCGACGGCCAGGTCCGCGCCGCGCGTGTAGGCGAGGCAGTGCTCCGCCGCGACCCCTTCGGCGCGCAGCGGCCGGTAGCCGTGGAACAGCGCCGGGTGTTCGCGCCGCAGGCGCAGCGCCTTGTGGACCACCAGCAGCTTCGCCGCGCCCGACGCGTCGACGTCGGGCAGCTCGCCGTCGGCGATCCGGGCCAGCTGTTCGCGGCGGGCCGCGTAGTCCACCGGGCGGCGGTTGTCCGGGTCGACCAGCGAGAAGTCCCACAACTCGGTGCCCTGGTAGACGTCCGGGACGCCGGGCGCGGTCAGCTGGACGAGCTTCTGGCCGAGGGAGTTCGCGTAGCCGGGCTGCTCGATGCGCGCGACGAACGCCTCGATCTCGCCCGCCAGCTCCCCGTCGCCCATGACGTCCCCGGGCCAGGCGGCGACGTCGGCTTCGAACGCCTCGTCGTGGCTGGTCCAGCTGGTCCGGAGCTTGGCCTCCTTGGCGGCCTTGTCGAGGTAGTCCCGCAGCCGGGCGGGCTCGATCGGCCAGGTCGACACCAGCGTCTGCCAGGCCAGGAGGTTCAGCGAGGGCTCGTCGATCCCGCGGCGCGCGGTCCAGCGGCGGACGGCGTCGGCGAACTCGCCGGGCACCTCCGCGAGCACGGCCATCCGCGCGCGGGTGTCCTCCGAGCGCTTGGTGTCGTGCGTGGTCAGCGTCGTCATCGACGCCGGGTATCCGGCTTCCCGCTCGGCCGCCAAGCGGTGGAACTCCTCGACGCCGAGGCCGAACCGGTCCGGGTTGCCGCCCACCTCGTTCAGCGCGGCGAAGCGGGTGTAGCGGTAGAACGTCGTGTCCTCGGTGCCCTTGGCCACGACCATGCCGGACGTCTGCTGGATCCGGGTGGCCAGTTCGCTTTCCGGGTTCTTGGTCACGTGGGCGTCGAGGAGGACCAGCGCGTCGGCGAGGTCCGGCCGGGCCTGGCGGGCCCCGGCGATCGCGGCCGCCCAGTGCGCCGCGCCTTCGGGCAGGTAGGAGCGGTAGACGGGGAAGGCGATCATGGTCTCGGCGACGGCCTGGCGGGCCTGCTCCGGGTCGACGTCGGGCAGCAGCGCCGCGATCCGCCGGACCTCGGCGACCAGGATGTGGTCGGTGACCAGCCGCCGGGCCTCGGCCTCGACGCGGTGGTAGCCCGTCTTGACACCCAGTTCGGTGGCCAGCGCGGTGTAGCCGGGCTCGGCGGCCGGGTCGACGAACACGCCCGCGACCTCGCGCAGCGCGTCGTAGCCGGTGGTGCCGTGGACCGGCCAGGTCTGCGCCAGCGGCTCGCCCGGGTGCAGGATCTTCTCCGCGACGATCCACGCGTTCGGCGCGTTCTCGCGCAGCCGGCGGAAGTAGCCACCCGGGTCGGCCAGGCCGTCCGGGTGGTCGACGCGCAGGCCGGTGACGTCGCCGTCGGCGACCCAGCGCAGGACTTCCCCGTGCGTCTCGGCGAACACCGTCGGGTCCTCGACGCGGACCGCCGCGAGGTTCGTGATGTCGAAGAACCGGCGGTAGTTCAGTTCGGCGTTGCCGCGGCGCCAGCCGATCAGCCGGTAGTGCTGGCGCTCGTGCACCTCCTGCGGCGTCCCGGTTTCCGTGCCGGGCGCGAGCGGGAAGCGGTGGTCGTAGTAGACCAGTTCGTCGCCCTCGACGGTCAGTTCGGCGACCGCGTCGTCCTCGCCGAGCACCGGCAGCAGGATCGGCGCGCGCGCCCAGTCGACGTCGAAGAACGCGGCGAACTCGGAGTCGCGGCCGTGCTTGAGCACGTCCCACCACCAGCGGTTCACCTTCGGGACCTCGACCGACATGTGGTTCGGCACGATGTCGACGACCAGGCCGAGCCCGGCCTCCTTCAGCCTCGCGCTCAGCGTTTTCCGGGCGTCTTCGCCGCCCAGCTCGGGCCGGGCGCGCGTCGGGTCGACGACGTCGTAGCCGTGCGTCGAGCCCGGCGTCGCGTCCAGCACCGGCGACGCGTAGAGCGCGCCGACGCCCAGGTCACGCAGGTAGGCGACGATCTCCGCCGCGTCGCTGAAGGAGAACTCCGGGCGCAGCTGCACCCGGTAGGTCGACTCCGGCACCGTCATGCGGGCTCCGTCTCCGTTCGCTGCAGGACGATCAGGGACCGGGCGGGCAGGGTGAACTGGCCGCCGCCTTCGATGGGCTTCGCGTCGGCCTGCTCCACCTCACCCGTCGCGGTGTCGACGACGACGGTCCAGGCCTGGCCGTAGCCGTTGCCCGGGAGCTTCGCGTCGATGTCCTCGTAGTGGGCGTTGAAGGCGAGCAGGAACGAGTCGTCCTCGACGTGCATGCCGCGCGGGTCGAGGTCGGGGATCGCCTGGCCGTTGAGGAAGACGACGACCGCCTTGCCGAAACCGTCGTCCCAGTTCTGCTCGGTCATCTCCTCGCCGGCCGGGGTGAACCAGGCGATGTCGCCGAGCTTGTCGCCCTTGCCGACCGGGCCGCCCTGGAAGAACCGGCGGCGGCGGAACACCGGGTGCCGGTGCCGGAACGCGCCGAGCCCGCCGGTGAACTTGACCAGGTCCGCGTTGTCCTTGGCCAGTTCCCAGTCCATCCAGGACAGTTTCGAGTCCTGGCAGTAGACGTTGTTGTTGCCCTGCTGGGTCCGGCCGAACTCGTCCCCGTGCAGGATCATCGGCACACCCTGGGACAGCATCAGCGTGGCCAGCATGTTGCGCTGCTGGCGGGCGCGCAGCTCGTTGACCTCCGGGTCGTCGGTCTCGCCCTCGACCCCGCAGTTCCACGACCGGTTGTCGTCGGCGCCGTCGCGGCCGCCCTCGCCGTTGGCCTCGTTGTGCTTTTCGTTGTAGGACACCAGGTCCCGCAGCGTGAAGCCGTCGTGCGCGGTGACGAAGTTGATCGACGCGAACGGGCGCCGGCCGTCGTCCTGGTAGAGGTCCGAGGAGCCGGTGATGCGGGAGGCGAACTCGCCGAGCGTCGAGGGCTCGCCGCGCCAGAAGTCGCGGACGGTGTCGCGGTACTGCCCGTTCCACTCCGTCCACAGCGGCGGGAAGTTGCCGACCTGGTAGCCACCGGGACCGACGTCCCACGGCTCGGCGATCAGCTTCACCTGGCTGACGATCGGGTCCTGCTGCACCAGGTCGAAGAACGTGGACAGCCGGTCGACGTCGTAGAACTCGCGCGCCAGCGCCGAGGCGAGGTCGAAGCGGAAGCCGTCGACGTGCATCTCCGTCACCCAGTACCGCAGCGAGTCCATGATCAGCTGCAGGGTGTGCGGGTTGCGGACGTTGAGGGAGTTCCCGGTGCCGGTGTAGTCCATGTAGTACTCGGGCTCCCCCTCCACCAGCCGGTAGTAGGCCTCGTTGTCGATGCCCCGCATCGACAGCGTCGGCCCGAGATGGTTGCCCTCGGCGGTGTGGTTGTAAACCACGTCGAGGATCACTTCGATGCCGGCTTCGTGGAGGGCCTTGACCATGCCCTTGAACTCCTGGACCTGCCCGCCCTCGCCGGGCATCGCGGCGTAGGAGTCGTGCGGCGCGAAGTAGCCGATCGTGTTGTACCCCCAGTAGTTCGTCAGGCCCTTCTCCTCCAGGCCGTGGTCGCTGACGAACTGGTGCACCGGCAGCAGCTCCACCGCCGTCACGCCGAGCTTCTGCAGGTGCTCGACGACGGCGGGGTGCGCCATGCCGGCGTACGTGCCCCGCAGCTGCTCGGGCACGAACGGGTGATTCACGGTCATGCCCTTGACGTGCGCCTCGTAGATGACCGTCTCGTTGTACGGCCGCTTCGGCTGGCGGTCGTTGCCCCAGTCGAAGAACGGGTTCGCCACCAGCGAATACGGCACGCGGCCCGCGGAGTCGGCGTCGTTGCGCTCCTCCGGGTTGGCGAACTTGTAGCCGAACAGCGATTCGTCCCACTTCACGCCGTGCGAGACGGCCTTCGCGTAGGGGTCGATGAGCAGCTTGTTCGGGTTGCAGCGCAGTCCGCGCTCGGGCTCGTACGGGCCGTGGACGCGGAAGCCGTACCGCTGCCCGGGCCCGACGTTGAGCAGGTAGCCGTGGTGGACGAAGCCGTCCACCTCTTCGAGCGCGTACCGCGTTTCGTTGCCCTCGGCGTCGAACAGGCACAGCTCGACGCGCTCGGCCACCTCGGAGAACAGGGCGAAGTTCGTCCCGACTCCGTCGTAGGTGGCGCCGAGCGGATAGGGCGTTCCGGGCCAGGGCCGCACTGGGGTCTCCTCGAGCTTTCGGGTCGTGCCGGTCGTCCGTGCTGACGGACGAGAGTCGTGTGCGCCGGAGTACCCGTTACCCGGGCAGCGGACGCGCCGCCGCGAGCGGCGCCACCGCGGCGCGCACCCCCTTCGCGGTGAAGAAGCCGTCGACGCTGACGGGAAGGGGAATCCGCCAGTTAGGGTACTGGTCGACGGTTCCGGGCAGATTCGGCTGCCGCACTTGGCCCGCCACGTCCGCGGGCGACGTCAGGACCAGCCGCGACGCGGCCTCCGCGAGCAGCGTGTGCAGGGCGACGACCGGGTCGTCGTCCGGAATCCCTTCGCGCGCAACGAGTTCGAACAAAGCTTCACGTTCGGCGGCGGCCGCCTCCCGCTCGGCGTCGACCCCGCGGTCCAGCAGCCCCAGCTCGGCGCGGACGCGGACGTGCTCGCCCCGCAGCCAGCCGGAGACCGTCGGCAGGTCGTGCGTGGAGATGCTGGCCATGGCTTCGGGGTCCCATTCGGCCGGGCGGGTGAACGGCTTGCCCGGAGCGTCCCAGTCGCGTTCGAACCACAGCACGGCCGAGCTGAGCATGCCGCGCTCGTGCATGGTCTCGGTCACGGTCTCCTCGACGGTCCCGAGGTCTTCGCCGACGACGACCGCACCCGCGCGGTGCGCCTCGAGGGCGAGGACGCCGACCATGGCCTCGGCGTCGTAGTGCACGTACGTGCCGCGGTGGGCGGGCTCGCCCGGCGGGATCCACCACAGGCGCCAGAGCCCGGCGATGTGGTCGACGCGGATGCCGTCGGCGTAGCGGAGGACGCCGCGGATCACGTCCCGGAAGGGCGCGTACCCGGCCTCGGCGAGCTTGTCCGGCCGCCACGGCGGCAGGTTCCAGTCCTGGCCCTGCTGGTTGAAGGCGTCCGGCGGCGCGCCGACCCGCACGTCGGCGGCGAAGACGTCCCGCACGGCCCAGGTGTCGGCCCCGCCGGGGTGCACGCCGACGGGCAGGTCGTGCACGATCCCGACGCTCATCCCGGCCTCGCGCGCGGCGGTGCGGGCCGCCTCCAGCTGTACCCGGCAGAGGTGCTGCAGCCAGGCGTGGAAGCCGATGCGCTCCGCGAGCTCTTCGCGGGCCTTCTCGACCTCGGGTCCGGCGGGGTCCCGCAGTGGCTCCGGCCACTCGCGCCAGTCGGCGCCGTGCTGTTCGGCGAGAGCGCAGAAGAGGGCGAAGTCCCGGAGGTCCGGTTCCCCGGGTACCTCCTCCACGCGGTGCGGCCACAGCAGTTCGAGGGCCGCGCGCTTCGCCGTCCAGACGGCGTCGTAGTCGATCAGCTCGCCGTCCCGGTCCGGGGCCAGGGATTCGACGGCCTCCCGCGTCGCGGCGTCGGCGTTCGCGAACGTCTCGGTGTCGGAGACCCGCAGGTAGAGGGGGTTCGCGAAGCGGCGGCTCGCCGGCGAGTAGGGCGACCGTTCGACCGGGTGGGCGGGGCTGAAGGCCTGCACGGGGTTGACCAGCACCACACCCGCGTCGAGCTCCGAAGCCGACCGCGCGGCGAAGGTCCGCAGGTCGGCGTAGTCGCCGATGCCCCAGGAGCCGGCCGAATGCAGGGCGTAGAGCTGCAGCATCCAGCCCCAGGCGGGCGGGACGTCGGGCAGCTTCGCGGGGACGACGGCGAGCACGACGTCCTGGTCGGCGGTGACCAGCCGGTGCCAGCCGAGCGGCAGGTCGCCGGGCAGCTCGTCCCGCACCGGCCGCCGGCTCCCGTCTTCCAGGACGACCTCGGCGTCGCCGGGCAGCGGCCGGGTGGCGCCTTCCGTGACGACGACGGTCGGCGGCAGCTTGCCGGGGGTCTCGCGCACGTCGAGCGCCCGGGCGATGGCCGCGTCGCTGGTGGCGTCGACCCCGAACTGGCCCAGGACGGCGACGACGACGTCGTCTTCGACGTCGACCCAGACCTGGTCGGCGTTCTCGTACCGGGTGGCGACGCCGTAGCGGTCGGCGAGGCGGTGCAGGGCACTGCGGGCGGGGATTTCGTCGGGCACGCGCCCAGCATTCCGGGGCCTGGCCGTTCGCGCCATCCGCGGGGCCCGACATCACCCCGGAGCCGTTCTGCGGAAACCTTCGTGACCTTCTAACTTCTCCTCATGGGTGTGCGGAGAACGTTGAACGTGGACGAGGTCCTGAAGCGCCAGGAATCCGGGGAGCTCAAGCGGCGCCTGCGCGGGCGCGACCTGATCGGCTTCGGCATCGGGATCATCATCGGCACCGGCATCTTCACCCTCGCCGGCGTCGAGGCGAAGACGCACGCCGGCCCGTCGGTGACGCTGTCGTTCGTGCTCGGCGCGGTCGTCGCCGGGCTCGCGGCCCTGTGCTACGCCGAGCTCGCGTCCAGCGTCCCGACCGCCGGGAGCGCCTACACCTACGCGTTCGCCACCCTCGGCGAGGTGTTCGCCTGGATCATCGGCTGGGACCTGCTGCTGGAGTTCGCGCTCGGCGCGGCGGTGGTTTCGCGCGGCTGGTCCGGCTACCTCGCGAACCTGCTCGGGCTGTCGCCGGACTGGTTCGGCGAGGACGCGAAAGTCAACGTCGGCGCGGTGCTCATCATCGCCGTCCTGACCGTGGTCGCCGTGCTCGGCATCAAGGAGTCGGCCTGGCTGACCAACCTGCTGGTGTGCGTGAAGGTCGCGGTCTGCGTGCTGGTGCTCGCGGTCGGCCTCTTCTTCGTGAAGGGCGCGAACCTGACGCCGTTCATCCCGCCGTCGCAGGCCCCGGCGGCCGGGTCGACGGTGCTGGAGCAACCGCTCGTGCAGGCGGGGCTCGGGCTGGAGCAGTCGGTGTACGGCGTGGCCGGCATGGTCACCGCCGCCGCCATCGTGTTCTTCGCCTACACCGGGTTCGAGGCGCTCGCGAACCTCGGCGAGGAGACGCTGAACCCGCGCAAGGACCTCCGCGTCGGCATCCTCGGCGCGCTCGGCGTGTGCGCCCTGCTCTACATCGGCGTCTCGATCGTGCTGACCGGCATGATCCCGTTCACCGACATCGACACCGGCGCGCCGCTGGCCGACGCGTTCGACCGGGTCGGCCAGCACTGGGTCGGCGCGCTCATCTCGCTCGGCGCGGTGACCGGCCTGACGTCGGTGATGATGGTCGAGCTGGTGACGATCGGGCGGATCGGCTTCGCCATGGGCCGCGACGGCCTGCTGCCGAAGGCGCTCGGGACCGCGCACCCGAAGTGGGGCACCCCGCACCGGATGACCATCGGCGGCGCGGTGCTGATCGCCGTGCTGGCGGCGTTCGTCCCGATCTCCGAGCTGGCCGACATGGTCAGCATCGGCGCGCTGTCGGCGATGATCATCGTGGCCGTGGCGGTCCCGGTGCTGCGCCGCCGCCGTCCCGACCTGGAGCGGCCGTTCAAGGTGCCGTTCTCCCCGGTGGTCCCGGTCCTCGCGGCGCTGGCGTGCTTCTACCTGACGCTGAACCTCAACGTGCTGACGTGGATCCGGTTCGCGGCGTGGCTCGTGATCGGGCTGGTGATCTACTTCGCCTACGGCCGCCGTCACTCGCGCTTCGCGGTCGCGGACGCCGAAGTCAGTCCCAATAGGACGGAGTGAGGCCGGCGACGCGCGCCGCCTCGCGCGTCACGGCCACCTGGCCGGCGTCGACGACGACCAGCACGCCCAGCCCGGCCAGCGCGGCCGTCACCCATTCGACCGGCTGGTCGTGGATCCCGTTGTCCCCGAACGACGCGTAAGTGTCCACAACGGACAGCAGGGTGCCCTCGGCGCCGATCCGGATGCCCGCCAGGAGCACGAAGTGACCGCCGGGCGGGCGCCAGAGGGACGTCCACAGCGGCGGGACGCCGGTGTCGAGGTAGTCGAGCAGCGCGCGTTCCGGGGTGTCGTGGGCACCGAGCTCGGCGCCGTCGACGCGGGCGATCACCGCGACGCGCGGCACGTCCCACAGGCCGACCAGGAGGTCGAAGAGCGTCTCGGTGGTCCACTCCCCCGTCACCGGAACGGCGGTGAGAGTGTCGCGCGAAAGCGCGCCGATGGCCGTCGCCAGGCCGGAGACGCGGGTGCCCGCCGCGGCCGGGTCGTCGACGTGCGGGAGCGGCAGCCGGAACTCCGGCCGCCCCGCCTCGCCCGGCGGCCGGAAGACCGGCCCGCGCACGGTGCCCGCGGCCAGCGCGACGGCGTCCTGGTCGGGCACGTCGAGCCCGGCCGCGCGCAACGCCGCCAGGCCGCAGAACGCGGCGGCCAAGCCGTCCTTCTGGGGCAGCTCCGCCTGGGCCACGGCGGCCAGCCGGGCGCCACCCGGCAGCCACCGCACCCCGGACAGGTCGAGCTGCCCGCCGTCGATCCCCGAAGACATCGGTCCCCTCAGCGGTTTCGCTGGTACGTCGGAACCATTCTCCCAGCTCTCAATAACGCCACAGGTGGGCGGCCACGATCTCGTCGGCCGCGCGCTCGGCGGCCCACGCCGCGTCGGACGCCCGGACCGCGCGGAAGGCCCCCAGCAGGTCGTCGCCGAGCACGCCGGCGATCCGCGGTGAGGCCACCAGCGCGGCGTCCTGCTCGGCGGTGTCCGCGGGCAGCCGGCGCACGCCGCGCGTCTCGCGTTCGCCTTCGGTCCAGCCTCCCGGGTCCTCGGCGATCGGCTCGGGCAGCGCCGCGGGGTCCGCGAGACCGGCCATCCCGGCGGCCAGCACCACCGCGAGCGCCAGGTACGGGTTGGCCGAGGCGTCGGACGTCTTGAGCTCGACGTTCGCGTGGTCGGCGCCCAGCAGCGTCGAGCCGGGGACGTACCGCAGGGGCGCTTCGCGGTTTTCGACGCCCCAGAAGGCGTACGCGCCCGCGAAGTAGCCGGGACGCAGCCGCAGCGTCGAAGGGACGCTCGGCGCGGTGATCGCGGTCAGCGCCGGCAGGTCCCGCAGGAGCCCGGCGAGGTACCCGGCGCCGTCGTCGCCGGGCCGGCCGTCGTCGCCGTCGAGGAGGTTGCGGCCCTTGCGGCGGACGGAGGTGTGCAGGTGCCAGCCGTTGCCGGCGGCGTCGAGCCCGACGAGCGGCGCGAAGCTGACGACGAGGCCGTGCGCGTGCGCGGCGGCGTGGATGGTCTGGCGGGCCAGCAACTGGTCGTCGGCGGCGGAGACGGGATCGGTGGCGGCGAGCGACAGCTCGATCTGGGCGACGCCGTACTCGGCGTGCAGCTGCCCGATCCGCAGGCCGTTGGCGGCGAAGTCGTGCAGGAGGGCGGCGACGAACCCGTCGAGGCCGACGAGCGCGTGCGGGCTGTAGGCGGGCCCGGGGTGCCCGGGCGTGGCGACGACCCCGGCACTGCCCGCGGGCGCGACGGCGAACTCGAGCTCGTAGCCCGCCCGGAACTCCAGCCCCCGCCGCGCGCCTTCGGCGACCTGCCGCTCGAGGACGGCGCGCTGGCAGTACGGCCACGGTTCCCCGTCCCGGGTGAGCTGCCGCACGGGTGCCCAGGCGAGCGCGGGCTGCCCGGCGAGCCGCCGCAGCCGGTCGACGACGGGCACGAGCCGCACGTCCCCGGACGGCGTGGCGAGCCCGGCGTGCCCGTAGGTGATGGCGTCATGGCTGTCGAAGACGGCGAAGAGCGAAGTCGCCCCGACCCCCCGGGTGGCGGCCTCGGCAAGGCCGGCGATGGGCACGATGCGCGAGCGCGGAATGCCGTTGTTGTCCGCCCAGGCGAGGTGGACACCACCCACTCCGGCGGCCGCGAAGTCCTTCGCCGCCGCCGACGCCGCCTTGGTCATGGCCACCCGCTTCCCAGCCGCCCCGGGCCAGTATCCCGGTAGAGCGAGGTGAGAGCCATCACAAACCGGCGCGCACGACTCGGCCGCGGCGGCTCCGGCGCGAGCCGCGGCCGCCCGGCCCCGCCCGCTGACGCCCAACCCGGCGGCTCCGGTACCCCAGCCGCACCGCTCCCGGCCGCGCCCCACGTCCAGCCCAGCACCGCGGCTCCGGCACCCAGCCACCTCTCCCGACCACGCCCCACGCCCAGCGTGGTCCTCCCGAAGCCCGGCGCACGAGACGCGGCCCGGCGGCCCCGGCACCCAGCCCGCGCACCACGCGCCCCGGCACGGCTCAGCCCGGCGGCTCCGGCACCGGCCGCGCGGACCCCTCCCGGCTCCGCAACGCCACCCCGGCCACCACGGCGAACGTCCCCAGCGCCTCAACCACCGAAGGCACCTGCCCGAGCAGCACGAACCCCATCACCCCGGCCGTCACCGGCAGCAGCGCCAGCAACACCGCGAACCGCGCCTGCCCGAGCCGCCGCAGCACCACCTGGTCCAGCGCGTACGGGACCACCGTCGACAGCACCCCCACGCCCACGCCGAGCAGCAGCATGCGTGGCGAAGACCACACCTCGCCCGTTCCGAAGGCCAAGGGTGAGAGCACCACCGTCGCCGCCGCGAAGCCGATTGCCAGGCTGTCGATGCCGTCGCCGTCCGTGGCCACTCGCTTGCCCAGCAGGATGTAGCCCGCCCAGGCCGCCGCCGCGCCCAGGGCGAACAGGACCCCGAGGAACGCGCCGGACAGGCGGACGTCGGCGATCGCCACCACGCCGCACGCCACCAGGACCACCGCCAGCACGTCGCGCAGCGACCGGGAGCCGACCGCCGCCACCAGGACCGGGCCAGCGAACTCCAGCGCCACCACCGTGCCCAGCGGCAGGCGGGCGATCGCCTCGTAGAAGAGCACGTTCATGCCCGCCGTGACGACGCCGAACACGATCGCCAGCACCAGCCGGCGGCCGCGCCAGGCGGCCCGGCCGGGGCGGCGCCAGGCCAGCAGGACCACCGCCGCGCCCAGGCAGCGCAGCCAGGCCACGCCCGCCGGCGTCGCGTGGCCGAAAAGGTCGACCGCGATCGCCGCTCCGGCGTACATGGAAATTCCGCTGAGAACGAACAAGAGCGGAGCGGGTACCGCGGAAACCCGTCGCGGCGAAGTCAGCGTGCTCACGATCCCATGGTGCCTGACCACGGAAAACGTAACTCTCCGGGTATTCGTCTCCTGCATTGCGGGATCCGGCTACGACATCCGGGGTAAATCGGCGTGACTCAGGTCCCACCGGCGCGGGAACACTTGCGGGCCGCGAAACGTCTGCAAGAGTGGAAGCACGAACACCGCGGAGCCGGGAGCGATCGTAGCCCCCGGCATCAGTCCCGAAGTGGGCGTAGCTGGATCGATGGCACCGGGCGACCGGTGCCGGGACGGAGGGAGACCCCCATGACATCGCCGACGCTCACCCGCCCCGAACTGACCGCCGCCGACCGCTGTGACCGGTGCGGAGCTGCAGCTCAGGTACGAGCCATCCTCTCGGGAGGTGGCGAACTGCTCTTCTGCGGGCACCACGCCCGTGAGCACGAGGCCAAGCTCAAGGAAATGTCCGCCGACATCCAGCGGTAACCACCCAGACGCGAAAGGCGGCCGGTGCGCACAGGCGCCGGCCGCCTTTCTGCATCTTGCAAAACGCGTGCCGGATATCACGGTACGGCCGCGAAAGACAGTGATTCCGGACACGAAACCGGACAGGAAATCAGACAGAATCCAGCACGACTTCGAACGCCACTTCCGCGGCCCCCAGCAGCTTCACGTCGGCTCCCAGCGCGGAGCTGACGATCCGGGTGCCGCCGACCGCCCGGCTCACCAGGCTGCGGCGGCGGACCTCGGCCCCGACGTGCCGCAGCACCGCCTCCGGCAGTACGGTCAGCAGGTCGCCGAGGATCACCAGCTGCGGCCCGAGCAGGTTGACGACGTTGATCAGGCCCAGCGTCAGCCACTCGGCGAACTCCGCGAGCCGGGACAGCGCCGCTTCCGGGTCGCGACCCAGCTCGCGCAGCTCGAACAGGATCGCCCCGCGCGGGGTGTCCTCCGGCAGCTCGAGTGCCCGGCACAACGCCCGTTCGCCGACCTCGGTCTCCCAGCAGCCGCTGCTGCCGCAGTAGCAGGGCCGGCCGTCCGGGCGGATCACCATGTGCCCGATCTCGCCGACGTAGCCCGCGCCGCCGCGCAGCGCGGACCCCTCGGCGATGACACCGCCGCCGACCCCGACGTCAGCCGAGATGTAGACCACGTCGGACGCGCCGCGGGCCGCCCCGCGCAGGTGCTCGGCCACGGCGCCGAACTCGGCGTCGTTGCCGACCAGGATCGGGATCTGCAGCACCCCGCCGAGCCGCTCGCCGAGCGCGACGTCGGTCCAGCGCAGGTTCGGGGCCTCGTGCACGTGCCCGTCGGCCCGCCGGACGACGCCCGGCACCGACACCCCGGCCGCCACCGGGGTCACGTCGAGGTCGCCGGCCAGGATGGTCGTCGACTCGATGACGTGCGTGATGACCTCGTCGGGCTGGCCCATCCGGCCGCGCAGGTTCCAGCTGTTGCGGCCCAGGATCTGGCCGCCCAGCCCGACCAGGGCGATCGCGACGTGCTCGACCTGCAGGTCGACCGCGAGCACGACCGCCGCGTGCGGCTGGGGCAGGACCAGGAGCGAGGGGCGGCCCGCCCCTCGTCCCGGCCTCGGCACCTTCTCCTCGACGACACCGGCTTCGGCGAGCCCGTCGACGAGGGTCTTGATCGTGCTCCGGTTGAGCCCCAGCTCGGAAGCCAGGGTCGCCCGGGTGCTCGGCCCGCCGACGTGCAGCAGGCGGAGCAGGGTCGTGCGGTTGTGCCGGCGCACCTCGTCAGGTCGTGCAACGGGTGAACTGGACACGGGCTTGATCATTCCATGCTGGTTCAGCGCGACGACGCAGCCGCGCGGCGCCGGGACAGCGCGTCGACCGTGGCGGCGAGCAGCAGGACCAGACCGGTGACGATGTTGACCACCGCGGCCGGCTGCTTGAGCAGGCCCAGCCCGTTGATGACCACGGCGATCACCAGGCCACCGACGACCGCGTCGGCCACCCGGCCCTTGCCGCCGAACAGCGACGTACCGCCGATGACGGCCGCACCGACCGAGTACAGCAGCGTGTTGAGGCCACCGGACTGCGGGCTGACCGAGCCGACCTTCGACGCGGCGACGATGCCGCCGATGGCCGCGACCGCCGAGCCGATGACGAACACGCTCGCCCGGATCTTCGGCACGTCGATACCGGCGCGGCGGGCGGCTTCCTTGTTGCCGCCGACCGCGTACACGTACCGGCCGTACTTGGTCCGGTTGAGCACGTAGGTACCGGCCACCAGCAGCACCAGCATGATCGGGATGACGTACGGGACGCCCTCGATCGTGACGACCGACTTGTTCGGCGAGCGGTTGACAGTCAGCAGCCAGGTGCCCAGCGCCGACAGCACGACGAGCGCGCCGACCTTGATCATCACCAGCGCGGTCGGCTGGACGACCAGGCCGCGCTGGAGCCGCCGGAAGTGGCTGAGCAGCGTGATCACCGCGAACCCGCCCGCGGCGACGAGGAAGAAGATCCAGCTGCCGAGGACGTTCAGGTTGCCGTTGGCGATCTTGTAGAGGATGTCGGAGTTGGTGATGCCGATCGTGCCGCCCTCACCGATGAACTGCAGCAGGACGCCCTGCCAGACGATGAACAGCGCCAGCGTCACGACGAAGGACGGCATGCCGATCTTCGACACCAGGAAGCCGGTGATGCAGCCGATCGCGGTGCCGACGCAGATGGCCAGCAGGATCTCCAGCCAGGCGTTGGCCGGGACGCCGATCGCGACGATCAGCAGGCCGACCAGCGACAGCGCGGCGCCGGCCCAGATCCGCTGGTAGGCCGACAGCAGCATGGCCGCGGCGAGGACCGCGATGAACGTGATGAACACGCCGGACCCCATGGAGCCCAGCAGGTTGCCCGCGTGGACGTAGTGCAGGGCCATCACGGACGCGGCGGTGCCGGAGGCCACACCGGCGGCCAGGTCGATCTCGCCGAGCAGCAGGACGAAGACGATGCCCATCGCGATGATGATCACGCCCGCGCCCTGCGGGAACACGTTGGCGATGTTGGCCAGCGTGAAGAAGTTGTCCGACAGCGCGCTGAACAGCAGGACCAGCACGAGGAGGCCGAACAGCGACGGCAGCGAACCGAGCTCGCCGGCCCGCAGGCGGGCGAAGTAGTCGCGGATCGCTTCGCCGGTTGACATCGATGTCGTGTCGATGCCGAAGTCGGTGATCGCCGCGGTGGGGTTGTGGGTCTGCGCAAGCGCTTCCGCGGCCGGCGTGCCGACCTCGTTCTTCGCAGGGGTCTCAGTCATTTCCGGTTCTTTCTTCCCGCTCACAGGACCACGGCTTCGGGCCGGGCCAGGCCGAGGTCACCGGAGCGACCGGCGGTGATCAGCTCCACGACCTGGCCGTGGGTGACGTCCTTCGTGTGCACCTCGGAGACGAGCCGGCCGAGGTAGAGCACGGCGATGCGGTCGGCGACCTCGAACACGTCGGCCATGTTGTGGCTGATCAGCACGACCCCCAGGCCCTGCTCGGCCAGCCGGCGGACGAGGTCGAGGACCTGCCGGGTCTGCGCGACGCCGAGGGCCGCGGTCGGCTCGTCCAGCACGACGACCTTGCTGTTCCACAGCACCGACTTCGCGATCGCGACGGTCTGGCGCTGACCACCGGACAGCGAGGAGACGGGCGTGCGGACCGACTTGACGGTCCGGACCGACAGGGAGGCCAGCGTCTCGCGGGCGGCCTTTTCCATGCTGGCCTCGTCCAGCTTCCACGCGCTGCCGCGCTCGCGGCCGAGGAACATGTTCTGGACGATGTCGAGGTTGTCGGCGAGCGCGAGGTCCTGGTAGACGACCTCGATGCCGAGCTCGGCCGCGTCCTTCGGACCGCGGATGTGGGCGTCCTGCCCGTTGAACCGCACGGCCCCCGAGTCGTACGGGTGGATGCCGGCGATGCACTTGACGAGGGTCGACTTGCCGGCGCCGTTGTCGCCGACCAGTGCGGTCACTTCGCCCGCACGCACGTCGAAGTCCACGTCGTGGAGGACGTGGACGGGGCCGAAGCTCTTGTTCAGGCCCTTGATCTCGAGAATGGGCTCACTCATGGATGGCTTTTCTCCTGGGTGGGGACCGGGCCGGGACGCGCCGTCGGGGTGCGCGTCCCGGCCCGGCTGTTCTGGGTGGTGCGGACGGCTCAGGAGATGCCGAGCGAGCTGCACTTGGCGGCGAGGTCGCCACCGCAGATCTCGGTCGCCTTCACGTAACCCTGGGTCACCACGGTCTTGACGTCCTTCGCCAGGATCGTCGTCGGGGTCAGCAGCACGGACTTGATGTCGCGGTTGTTCTTCGGGTCGTGCAGCTTGCCCGTCGCGATGGCGTCGGCACCCGCGGTGTCACCCTTGGCCAGGGCGGCGGCCAGCTTGGCGGTGGCCTCGGCCTCTTCCTTGATCGGCTTGAAGACCGTCATGTACTGGTCGCCGCGCATGACCGCCATCAGGCCGTCGGCGGTCGCGTCCTGGCCGGTGACCGGGACCTTCCCGTTGAGGCCGTTCTTCTTGAGGATGGTGATGACCGCGCCGGCCAGGCCGTCGTTCGCCGCGACGACGCCGTCGACCTTGCCGCCGTTGGCGGTGAAGATCTGCTCGAACGTCGTGCCGCCGAGCTGGTTGTCCCAGTCGTTGATCGGCTGCTTCTGGATCCGCTTGAGCGTGCCCGCCGAGGCCAGCGGGTCGAGGACGGAGTCCTGGCCCTTGGTGAACAGCGTGGCGTTGTTGTCGGTCGGGGCGCCCTCGATCTGGACGAAACCCGCGCCCGGCTTGCTCTTCAGCGCGTCGGCCATGGCCTGGCCCTGCAGCTGGCCGACCTTCTCGTTGTCGAACGAGACGTAGTAGTCGGCGGACCCGCCGAGGCTCGGGCGGTCGTAGTCGATGACCGGGATGCCCGCGGTCTTCGCCTTGGCCTCGACCGCGGCACCGACGGCCGGGTCACCGGGGGCGATGACCAGGACCTTGACGCCGGAGCTGATGAAGCCGTCGGCCAGGGTGGAGAACTTCTGGTTGTCGCCCTGGGCGTTCTGGACGTCGACCTCGAAGCCCTGGGCCGTCAGCGCGGCCGTCAGCATCGGCTTGTCGAAGGCTTCCCAGCGCGCGGAGGTGGCGGTCTCCGGGAGGATGACGCCGACCTTGCCGTTGGCACCGCCACCGGCGGCCGGCGCGGACGAGGAGGCGGAGTTGCTCCCCGAGCCCCCGCTGTTCGAACTGTTGGCACCGCAAGCGGTCAGCACCAGGCCGGTGCTCACCGTGACGGCGAGGAGGGTAAGGGTTCTGCTGCGCATCCTCGTTCCTTCCGGATCCAAGCATTGGTGACGAGTGGGCCGTCGACGTCGTCTCGGGCCCTGCGGGACGGTGATCCGGAGGGTCCCGGCGCACCGACGCGCATATGTTGTGGGCGACAACATATGCCGCTGAGCGGCTGCGGGGAAGATAGCTGGATCGATTAAATGACACCAATTGGACACGGTTCGGCAACACGGGCTGAACGTCGCCCGGAAAGAGTAGATCCGCTGACGATGTGATCGCCAGCACTTACGGTGTGTTACATCCAGGTTTCTTGGCGAGCCGAAGCTACTCCGACCCGGTAGCGCGCGGCCACCATCCGCACCTCGGTGGCGAACCCACGAAAGACGCGCCCGATTGGTCGCCCACTTGCGGACTTGCGGCGCAAGGGTGCCCGCTCCGCCACGCGGCCGGGGACGCCCGGGCACTCGGCGAGGTGACCGGCGCGGACGGAGCGTCACCGGCGGTTTTCGCGCATGGTGAGAACGGATTGTGACGGCGGAAGTTCAGCCGCCCGGGCGACAGGAGGGGCTCGGCGGCCCACCTCTCGGGTGCCCGGCCCGCCGCGGACGCGGGCTCACGGTGCCGCGTGGCCGAACCCGCCGGTCCGCCTCGACGCGAGCCGAGCTTGGCGTTCCGCACCTCGGCGCCAGGCTCGCCGGGCACGCGGGCTCAGTTCGGCTTGGCGGCGCGCCCCAGGAGGAACCGGCCGCCTCCCGGGCCAGCAGGTCACCCTGCCCCGGGAGCAACCAGCCTCACCAGGACCGCAGGGTCACGATCCGTTCCTCGAGCTGCTCGACGGTCGCCATCGCGGTCGGGGGCCCGCCACACACGCGGCGCAGCTCGTTGTGGATCGCGCCGTGGGGCTTCTTCGTGCGGTGGTGGTACATGCCCACCAGCGCGTTC
Source organism: Amycolatopsis stemonae (assembly GCF_054781455.1). Taxonomy (NCBI): domain Bacteria; kingdom Bacillati; phylum Actinomycetota; class Actinomycetes; order Pseudonocardiales; family Pseudonocardiaceae; genus Amycolatopsis; species Amycolatopsis stemonae. Next base: position 448,743 of record NZ_BAAGUJ010000003.1, read on the forward strand.
AGCTCCTTGCGCAACGCCCCGAGCCGCTCGCTCACCGATGCCGGACGGGCCGCCGCCGGGGGCGGGGCTTCCTCCTTGGCCGGCTTGCGGCGCTTCTCGTCCGCGATCTGCTCTTCCTGCCGCTTCCGCAGCAGGGCGCGGACCTGGTCCGGCTCCAGTAGGCCCGGCAGGCCGAGGTACTCCTGCTCCTCGTCCGAGCCCGAGAAGACCGCCGTGCCGAAGGAGTTGCCGTCGTAGATGACCTGGTCCAGCTCGGCCGAGGCACCCAACGAGGTGAACGCCTTCTCCTCCTCGCCCGGCTCGTCCTCGGTGCGGTTGGCCTGGGCGAGGAGCTCGTCCTCCCAGCCCTCCTGCTCGCGGTGCGGCTTGCCCAGCACGTGGTCCCGCTGCGCTTCCAGCTCGCTCGCGAGCTCCAGCAGCACCGGCACCGACGGCAGGAACACGCTCGCCGTCTCGCCCTTCTTGCGGGCTCGCACGTAGCGGCCGATCGCCTGGGCGAAGAACAGCGGGGTCGACGCGCTCGTCGCGTACACGCCCACCGCCAGCCTCGGCACGTCGACGCCTTCCGAGACCATGCGGACCGCGACGATCCAGCGCTCGTTCGTCTCGGAGAACTCCTTGATCCGGCCCGACGCCTTCGGGTCGTCCGAGAGCACCAGGGTCGGCATCTCGCCCGAGATGCGCTCCAGGATCTTCGCGTACGCGCGCGCCGACTCCTGGTCGGTCGCGATGACCAGGCCGCCGGCGTCCGGGACGTGCTGGCGGACCTGCGACAACCGCGTGTCCGCCGCCTGCAGCACCGCCGGGATCCACTCGCCCGCCGGGTCGAGGGCCGTGCGCCACGCGCGGGCGTTCTGCTCCGCCGTCAGCGGCTCGCCGAGGCGCGCGGTGAACTCCTCCCCCGCGCTCGTGCGCCAGGACGCCTCGCCCGAGTACGCCAGGAAGACCACCGGCCGGACCACGCCGTCGGCCAGCGCGTCCGCGTAGCCGTACGAGTGGTCGGCCTTGCTGCGCTGGAAGCCGCCCGCGTCCGGCTCGTACGTGACGAACGGGATGGCCGAGTCGTCGGACCGGAACGGCGTCCCGGTCAGCGACAGGCGCCGCACCGCCGGGGTGAACGCCTCGCGGATCGCGTCACCCCAGGACTTCGCGTCGCCCCCGTGGTGGATCTCGTCGAGGATCACCAGCGTCTTGCGGTTTTCGGTGCGCACGCGGTGCAGCGTCGGGTGCGCCGCGACCTGCGCGTACGTCAGCGCGACGCCGTTGTAGTCCGACGACGTCACGCCCGTGGTGTTGCGGAAGTTCGAGTCGATCTGGATCCCGGCCGCGGCCGCGGACGCGGCCCACTGGTGCTTCAGGTGCTCGGTCGGGGTGACGATGGTGACCGCCTCGATCGTGCGGTCGCTCAGCAGCTCCGCGGCGATCCGCAGGCCGAACACCGTCTTGCCGGCGCCGGGCGTCGCCACCGCGAGGAAGTCCTTCGGCTTCCGCGTCAGGTACTTCGTGAGCGCCCGCCGCTGCCACGCCCGCAGCGGGCGCGCGGTCGAGTCCTGCTCCGCGGGAGGCGCGCCGAGCTGCGTCTCCGTCATCCCCGGTCCTCCCCCTCGCTCAAGCGCTGTGACGTGGCCTTTGACGTCGAAAAACCCTCACTGTGGTACCGACTTCGGCGTCGGCGACTGCGGTGAGGGCACTGGAGCGAGTCTACCGGCCGGGTCCGACAGTTCCGGGCACCGGCACGGGTGATGTCACCCGACACGCCCGGCCGCAGGGGTGGTGACGAGCCAAATCAGCACGGATGGACCATGCTGGAACCCGTCATGGGTGAGGTGCAGCCGTCCGCAGCGACGAAGGTGGCCCGCAGGGGGCCGTGGCGCCTCTTCACGCGCACGCTCGCCAAGGCCTGGGACGGCAACATCTTCTCCGAGGCCGCCGAAGCGGCCTTCTGGCAGACGCTCTCGCTGCCGCCCCTGCTGCTGGGGCTGCTCGGCAGCCTGGGCTTCGTCGGCGAGTGGTTCGGCCAGGACGTCGTCGCGGCCGCGCACGACAAGATCATCGGCTTCTGCCGGACGGTGTTCAGCCAGAACGCCGTCCACGACATCATCGAGCCGACGGTCAACAGCATCCTGACCGTCGGCAAGGGCGAGATCGTCTCGGTCGGCTTCCTGATCTCGCTGTGGGCCGGCTCGTCGGCGATGTCGTCGTTCGTCGACGCCATCACCGTCGCCCACGACCAGTACGGCGTCCGCAACGACGTCTGGCAGCGGATCTTCGCCCTGCTGCTCTACCTGGCCGGGCTGGTCGTCCTGGTGGTCGGGCTGCCGCTGCTGGCGATCGGCCCGGACCTGCTGCCGGAGTTCTTCCCGGCGGACTGGCGCCCGACCGTGACGTCGTGGGTGAGCGCCCTGTACTTCCCGACCCTCGGAGCGATGATCACCCTCGCGCTGACCACGCTGTACAAGCTCGCCCTGCCGCGGAAGCTGCCGTGGCACCGCGGGCTGCCCGGCGCGGTGCTCGCCATGGTCGTGTTCCTGCTCTCCTCGGTCGGCCTGCGCATCTACCTGAACTGGATCACCAAGACCGGCTACACCTACGGCGCGCTGGCCGCCCCGATCGCGTTCCTGCTCCTGATGTTCTTCATCGGGCTGGCCGTGGTCGGCGGCGCCTACTTCAACAGCGCGATCCAGGAACTGTGGCCGGCCAAGGCGACCCGGCGGCAGCGGCGCAAGTGGCGGCGGCTGGAGATGGAACGCGCGTCCGAGCGGCTGCGCACCGAAGAGGGCCGCAAGCTCTGGGAGCGCACCACGACGCCGGTGCGGCGCCCACGCGCCGAGGACGTCTCCCCCAACGGCGACGGCGAACCGTCCGATGAGGACGAACCGTCACGCAGCGCGCCGGAACCGGCACCCAGCGCGGCTCAGGGTCGTGAGTCCTCCCCGGGGACGACCGGAAATCAACCCGCAGACTGAGTCGGTCCTCAGGTCGGGCATGGCACGCTTCTCCCGTCACTGACGTCGGCGTCGGTCGCCGCGTCACTCCCGAGGGGGTTCCCAAGTCATGTCCGTGCTGGCCAGATTGAGCCTGCGCAACCGAAGTCTGATCGGCCTGCTCGCGCTCGTCGTCGTCGGCTTCGGCGCCTTCGCGCTGCCGCAGATCAAGCAGCAGCTGTTCCCGTCCCTGCAGTTCCCGCAGGCCCAGATCGTCACGGCGTACGCGGGGGCGTCGCCGGACGCGGTCGACAAGCAGGTCAGCGAGCCCCTCGAGGGCGCCCTGCAGGGGCTCAAGGGCCTCGAGGACGTCACCTCGACGTCGTCCGACGGCGTGTCGCGCGTGGTGACGCAGTTCGCGTTCGGCACCGACCTCGACGCCGCCGTGCAGCAGATCCAGCAGGTCGTGAACCAGGTCCGGCCGCGGCTGCCGCAGAACTCCGAGCCGTCGGTGTCCGCGGGCAGCACCGACGACCTGCCGGTCGTGCTGGTCGCGGCGGGCACCAGCGGGGACCCGCAGCAGCTCGCGCCCGCGCTGACCGACCAGGTCGCGCCGGAGCTGCGGAAGATCGACGGCGTCCGCACGGTGACCGTCACCGGCGTGCAGCAGCCGCGCGTCACCATCGCGCTCGACTACGCGAAGCTGGCCGCCGCGGGCGTCGACCCGGCGTCGATCGCGACCACGCTGCAGACGGCGGGGGCCGCGGTGCCCGCCGGGACGTTGACCGAAGGCGACAAGACGCTGTCCGTCCAGGTCGGCGGCGGGCAGACCACTGTGGACTCGATCCGCAACCTGTACCTCACGCCGAGCGCGGCCGGAGCGGCGCGCGGGCCCGCCCGCGCCCCGGTGAAGCTGGGTGACGTCGCCGACGTCCAGACCGGCTTCGCGCCGCCGACGTCGATCACGCGCACCAACGGCAAGCCGAGCCTCGGCCTGTCGATCACCATGGTGGACAACGGGAACGCCGTCGCGATCTCCGACGCCGTGCGCGGCAAGCTGCCGGACCTGGCGAAGAAGACCGGCGCCGAGATGAGCGTCGTGTTCGACCAGGGCACGCCGGTCAAGGACGCGATCAGCGGCCTGACCACGGAAGGCCTGCTGGGCCTGGCGTTCGCCGTGGTCGTCATCCTGCTGTTCCTGCTGTCGGTGCGCTCGACGCTGGTGACCGCGGTGTCGATCCCGCTGTCGGTGGTGGTCGCGCTGCTGGCGCTGTGGACCGGCGACCTGTCGCTCAACCTGCTCACCCTGGGCGCGCTGACGATCGCGATCGGCCGGGTGGTCGACGACTCGATCGTCGTGCTGGAAAACATCAAACGGCACCTGGGGTACGGCGAAGAGAAGCAGCGGGCGGTGCTCGACGGCGTCCGCGAGGTGGCCGGCGCGGTGACGTCGTCCACGCTGACGACCGTCGCGGTGTTCCTGCCGATCGCGTTCGTCGGCGGGTTCGTCGGCGAGCTGTTCTCGCCGTTCGCGATCACCGTCACGGTGGCGCTGCTGGCTTCGCTGCTCGTCTCGCTGACCGTGGTTCCGGTGCTGGCGTACTGGTTCCTGAAGCAGCCGAAGGTGCCCACCGACGCCGTCGAGGCCGAGCGGGCACGCGAAGCGGCCGTCGAGAAGGAGCGCCGCAGCTTCCTGCAGCGGGCGTACCTGCCGGTGATCCGGTTCGCGACGAAGCGGCGGCTGACCGTCGTGCTGCTGGCGCTGCTGATCTTCGCCGGCACGGTCGGGCTCGCGACGCGGCTCAACACCAACTTCCTCGATCAGTCCGGCGGCACCACGCTGAACATGACGCAGAAGCTGCCCGCGGGCACGAGCGTCGAGGCGAAGGAGAAGGCCGCGACGGCGGTCGAGCAGGCGCTGGCGGCCGAGCCCGCGGTGCGGACGTACCAGGTGAGCATCGGCGGCGGGGGCACGTTCGGCTTCGGGGGTGGGACGAACACCAGCATCTCGGTCACCGTCGCGAAGGACACCGACCTCGACGCGCTGTCGGACCGGCTGCGCTCGAAGCTGACGTCCCGGCCCGAGCTGGGCGAGATCAAGATCGGCGCGGACGCGTCCGGCTTCAACTCCGACCAGGTCTCGGTGACAGTAACCGCGCCGTCGGAGGCCGCGCTCAAGCCGGCGTCCGACCAGGTCGTGGCGGCGCTGGGCGGGGTGTCCGGGCTGACCGAGGTGTCGAGCGACCTGAGCGTCGGCTCGCCGCGGGTGCAGGTCGAGGTGGACGACGCCGCGGCCGCCGCGCACGGGCTGTCGGCGAGCACCATCGGCCAGGTCGCCAACCAGGCGATCGCCGGGCGCACGGTGACGCAGCTGCCGGTCGACGGCCAGCGCACGGACATCGTGCTGCGGGCCGGCTCCGCGCCGGCGACGGTCGACCAGGTGAAGGGCCTGCAGATCCCGGGTCCCACCGGCGTCGTCCGGCTCGACGAGGTCGCGAAGGTGTCCACTGTGGACGGCCCGGCGTCGGTGCACCGCACCGGCGGTGACCTGAGCACCACGGTGACCGCCAAGAACACCGGCGACAACCTGAGCAAGACGACCGCGGACATCAAGTCCAAACTGGACGCTCTGACGTTCACCGGCGGCGCGTCGTACTCGCTCGGCGGGGTGAGCCAGGACCAGCAGGAGGCGTTCTCGAACCTGTTCCTGGCGCTGCTGGCGGCGATCGCGATCGTGTTCCTGATCATGGTGGCGACGTTCCGCAGCCTGGTCCAGCCGCTGATCCTGCTGGTGTCGATCCCGTTCGCGGCGACCGGCGCGATCGGGCTGCTGCTGGCGACGGGCACCGCGCTCGGCCTGCCGGCGCTGATCGGCATGCTGATGCTCGTCGGCATCGTGGTGACGAACGCGATCGTGCTGATCGACCTGGTCAACCAGTACCGGGCGGAGGGGATGAGCGTCGCGGACGCCGTCACCGAGGGCGGCCGGCGCCGGCTGCGCCCGATCCTGATGACCGCGGCGGCGACGATCTTCGCGCTCGTCCCGATGGCGCTGGGCATCACCGGCCAGGGCGGCTTCATCGGCCAGCCCCTGGCGATCGTGGTGATCGGCGGCCTGGTCAGCTCGACGCTGCTGACCCTGGTGCTGGTCCCGACCCTCTACACGATGGTCGAGACCCGCAAGGAACGCCGTCACGCTCGCCGCGAAGCGAAACGGAACCCGGCGAAGGCCCCGGAGTCGGAGTCCCTGGACCCCACCCCGGCCGCCTGACCGCAGCACGAAGGCCCGCCCCTTTCCCGGGAAAGTGGCGGGCCTTCGGCGTGCCCGGCGTGCTCAGAACGCCGACACGCGTGATCCGGGAGTCGACACGACGAGGTCACCGCGGTTTCGGCGTGTCGTCGCCCCGATCACGAGAGCCGACCCTTCCGTCACGCGCGTGTCACTGCTTGAAGCGGTAGGTCATGCTGTCGAAGACGATGCAGATGCTCGGCGACATGACGATCACGCGCAGCGTGTTGTCCCGCTCGTCGAAGTCGATGCCCTCGACTTCGAAGTTGCCGCTGCAGCCGCTGCGCAGCGGCAGCTGGCCCAGCGACGTCACGTGCCCGGCGACGTCCGACCCGGTCAGCGGGCCGGCGAGGTCCACCTGCAGCAGCGGCTTCGTGGTGCCGAAGAGGCTGCCGTCCGGGTCGTCGGACGCGCAGAGCAGGCGGGTCGCCGTCTGGAAGTCGCAGCCCTGGACGTCGCGGACCTGGTGGTCCAGCCGGATCGTGCCGGCCAGCGGCAGGTTGGCCGACGGGTCCGTGGCCGCCACGCCGGGCATCGGGTGGACCAGGAGGCGGTCCATGGTGCCCCACTCCCCCGCCACCAGCCAGCGGGCGTCGGGCGAGACCGCGGCGAAGGAGTTGTTGTTCGCTTCCCACGACTCGAGGTTGTGCTTGTAGTCGGCCCACGAGCCGTCCGGCGCCTGGACGCGGAAGAGCTTCGCGCCGCGGTCGTCGCGCTGGTAGGGCTCGACGTACCAGCCCTGGGCCGAGCCGGGGTCGCCGACGTGGTTCCAGCCCTGGGAGTTCAGGTCCGCCGGGATCGTGGCGACCCCGGTGTAGCGGATGGTGGTGCCGGACGGCCGGACGATGGTGGCGAGGCCCTGGCTCTCGTCGAGGGCTCTGGCGTGGTCCGAACCGACCTCCGTCCAGCCCGTGACAGCCTCCGCGGGGGTGACCACGACGGCGGTCAGCAGGGCGGCGACGGCGAGGACGATCCCGGTTCTGCGCATGTGCGACTCCGGTGGGTGAGGGAACCTGGCTGATTGGATCTACCAGGCGTCCCGCACCGGGCGCACCCGACTAATGAATGGTTTTCACGTTTGTTCGGGGATCTGTGCGCTTCCTGACACGCCGAAGACCCGGCGGGGTCACCCGCCGGGGTCGGTGCTCAGGACGTCACTCGCCGGGGCGCAGCCCGTCGAAGATCTCCTTGCAGGCCGGGCAGACCGGCGACCCGGGCTTCGGCGACTTGGTCACCGGGAAGACCTCGCCGCACAGCGCCACCACGTGGTTTCCCATGACCGCGCTCTCGGCGATCTTGTTCTTCTTCACGTAGTGGAACATCTTCGGCGAGTCGTCGTCGGTGGTGTCCGTGCCCTCGGGCGTGGTTTCCGGCTTCGTCAGCGTCTCGGTGCTCACCCGGCCATTGTGCCCGAGTCCCGTCGAACCTCGTGCGAAAGCCCCTCGACCTGGCAGGATCTGCGGCATGTTCCAGAAGGTGCTCGCGACGTTCGGCTCGGGCGGGGCCAAGATCGACGCCCGCCTGCTCGACCGGGCCGCCACCCCCGGCCGCCCGCTGCACGGCGAGGTGCTGCTGGCCGGCGGCGAGGTCGACCAGGAGATCAAGGGGCTCGCTGTCACGCTCCTGGCCCGCGTCCAGGTCCCCGGCACCGACAAGACCGAAGACCTCCCCTTCGGCACCCAGCAGCTCGCCGGCCGCGAGACGATCCGCGCGGGCCAGCAGGTCCGGGTGCCGTTCGAGGTGCCGCTGCCCTGGGAGACGCCCGTGACCAGCGTCTACGCCAAACCGCTGACCGGCATGGCCGTCGGCGTGCGGGCCGAGCTCGACCTGGCCGCCGCGGTGTCGGACCCGTTCGACGCCGACGCCGTCGCCATCGAGCCGCTCCCGGCGCAGAAGCGGGTCCTCGACGCGCTGAGCCGGATCGGCTTCACCTTCCGCGAGGCGATCCTCGAGCAGGGCCGGATCAACGGTGCCCCGCAGCAGCTGCCGTTCTTCCAGGAGATCCGCTTCGCGCCTTCGCCCCGCTTCGCGAGCATCTTCTCCCAGGTCGCGCTGACGTTCCTGACGTCGTCGGACCGCACGGACGTCGTGCTCGAGGTGACCAAGCGCGTGCGGGTGAGCAAGACGGGCGGCTTCGGCGGCCGCGGCCAGGACTTCCTCGGGATGTTCACGATGAAGCCGGACGTGAACTGGGAGAAGCAGCTCGAAGACTGGCTGCACGAGGTGGCCCGGCCGCGCGGCATCTTCGACTGATGGACGCGCCCCGCGCCGAACGCCCGCACATGCCCGGCTACGGGATCACGGCCGGTCGCGCCGGGTTGCTGCCCTGGTCGTGGGCGGACGAGCGGCTCCGGGCGTCGCACGACTTCTGGCTGGCGACCGTCACGCCGGCGGGGCGCCCGCACCTGATGCCGGTCTGGGCGGTGTGGACCGGCGAGGTGCTGTGGTTCTCGTCGTCGCTGCGGTCGGTGAAGGCCCGGAACATCGCCGCGGGCTCTTCGGTCTCGATCGCCACCGAGGACCCGTACGAGCCCGTCGTCGTCGAAGGGACCGCCGAGATCGTCACCGACCCGGACGCGCTGCACCGCTTCCTCGACGCGATGAACGCGAAGTACGCGACCACCTACGACGTCGGCTTCCTCGACCCGGCGGTCAACGCATCGCTGCGACTGCGCCCGGAGAAGGCGTTCGGCCTGCGGGAAAAGGACTTCACCGGCACGCCGACGCGCTGGACGTTCCCGTGAAGTGGGCCGACGCGGTCACCGCGCTGGGCGGCGTGCCCCGGGCGGGCCTCGAAGCCCGCTACGCCGAGCCCCACCGCCGCTACCACACCCTGGACCACGCGGCGGCCGTCGCGCGGGACTCCGCCTGGCTGGCCGCGGACCTCGGCGACGCCGACCGCGCGATCGTCGCCGTCGCCGCCTGGGCGCACGACGTCGTGTACGACGCGAAGCCCGGCGAAGACGAACGCGCCAGCGCCGCCTGGGCTCGCGACGCACTGGACGGCGTCGCCGAAACCCACGTCAAGCGCGTCGAAGGCCTGATCCTCGCCACGATCAAGCACGACGCCCCCGCGGACGACCGCCTCGCCACCGCGCTCCTCGACGCCGACCTCGCGATCCTCGGCGCGCCCGAAGAGCGCTACGCGACGTACGCCAAGGCTGTGCGCGAGGAGTATGCGAAGTACCCCGACGACGTCTGGTGCGAAGGCCGCATCGCCGTCCTCGAAGGCATGCTGACCCGGACGCTCTACCGCAGCGAAGCCGCGCGGACACGCTGGGCGAGCACCGCGGAAAAGAACCTGACCGCCGAGCTGACCCACTGGCGGCGCGAGCGGGACGATCACCGATGATGGTCCCTCGTGACCACCCCACTCCACCTGCACGAAGAGATCGCCGCGGCGCTGCGTGACGGGCACCCCGTCGTCGCGCTGGAGAGCACCATCCTGTCCCACGGCCTGCCGCCGGGCCGCAACCTCGACGTCGCCCGCCGCCTCGAGCGCGTCGTGCGCGACGGCGGTGCCGTCCCGGCCACCATCGCGGTGCTCGACGGCCGCGTCGTCGTCGGCCTCTCCCCCGCCGAGCTCGAGCGCGTCTGCGCGCCGGACGCCGGGCTGGACAAGCTGTCGCTGCGCGACCTGGGCCCGGCCGTCGGCCTCGGCCGCTCGGGCGCGACGACCGTGGCGAGCACGTCGGCGCTGGCCGCCGCCGCGGGAATCGGGATGTTCGCCACCGGCGGGCTCGGCGGGGTGCACGTCGGTGCGGCGCAGAGCTGGGACGTCAGCGCGGACCTCGGCGTGCTGGCGAAGGTGCCGACCGTCGTCGTCTGCTCCGGTGTGAAGTCGGTGCTCGACATCCCGGCGACCCTCGAGGTGCTGGAGACGAACTCGGTGCCGGTGCTGGGCTACCGCACCGACGACTTCCCGGCGTTCTACCTGCGCTCGTCCGGGCACGCCGTCGGCTGGCGGGTCGACGACCCGAAGCAGGCCGCCGCGGTGGTCGCCGCGCACCGCGCGTACGCGGATTCCGGTGTCCTGCTGGCGAACCCGATCCCCGAAGCGTCCGAAATGGACAGGGCACTGCACGACCGGCTGCTCGCCGAGGGCCTCGCCCTGGTGGCGGAGCAGGGCGTGCACGGCGCCGACGTGACGCCCGTCCTGCTGGAGCACTTCCACACGGCGAGCGACGGCGTGAGCATCGACGCGAACGAGGCTCTGGTGCTGAACAACGCGAAGCTGGCTGCCGAAGTGGCGGTGGCGCTGGCATGAGTGAGCCTGCGAACGAATCATCCAACACAGCGCTCGCCGGTCAGGCCGCGCCGAGCGTCAGCGAGGTCGGCGCATGAACGGGATCGTGGTGGTCGGGGACGCGGCCCTGGACGTGATCGCCCGGCACGACAAGCCGTTGCCGCACGGCGGTGACGCCCGGGCGAAGATCCGGTTCACCGGCGGCGGCTCGGGTGCGAACACCGCGCTGTGGCTGCGTTCGCTCGGCGCGGAGACGACGCTGGTCGCGCGGATCGGCGACGACCCGGGCGGCCGGCTGATCCGGGCGGAGCTGGAGGCGGCGGGCGTGCGCTGCGCGTTCGCGGTCGACGCCGAGGCGCCGACGTGCTGCGTCGTGGTGATGGTCGACGCCTCCGGGCAGCGCAGCATGCTCGCCGACCGCGGCGCGAACCAGCGGTTCGCGCCCGAAGACGTCACCCCGGAAGCCCTGTCCGGCGCGCGCCACCTGCACCTGTCCGGGTACGTCCTGCTCGACCCGCCGTCGCGGGCGGCCGGGCTGGCCGCATTGGCCGTGGCTCGCGAGCTGGGGCTGACGACGTCGGTCGACCCACAGGCCGCGGCGCACATCACCGACCCGGCCGCGTTCCTCGACGACGTCCGCGGCACCGACCTGCTGATGCCGAACACCGAGGAGCTGGTGGCCCTGACCGGCTCCGCGGACCCGGCGTCGGCCAAGGAACTGCTGGGCACGGTCGGCGCGGTGGTCGTGACGGCCGGCCTGGAGGGCGCCAGCTGGGTCGATCAGGGCGGCGTGACGAGCGTGCCCGCGGTCGAGGCGGAGTGCCTCGACTCGACCGGCGCGGGGGACGCGTTCGACGCCGGCGTGCTCACCGGCTGGCTGGCCGGGGAGTCCACTGTGGACGTTCTGCGGCACGGCACCCGGCTGGGCGCGCTGGCCGTCGGGAAGGTGGGCCCGCAGCCCGGCTAACCGTCGATGACGTGGTGGTTGCCGCCTTCGATCGCCTTCGCCTCGCGCTGGTACCGCGAGACGTTCTCGGACTTGCGGGGCGGGCGGTCGTTGGCGATCAGCACCGCGATCCACGGCAGCGGCACCGAGATCGCGAGGAAACCCAGCGCCAGCCACCAGGTGTGGTAGGTCAGCCCGGCGAGGATCAGGCACGGGATCCGGCAGGCCATCATGATCACGTACTTGCGCTTGCGGGCGGCGAACTGCTCTTCGTACGACGGGGCCGCCCCGGTGATCAGCACCGGGTCCGAGTCCTTGGCGGGCGTGGTCACTGCACCACCTCCGCCGTCCATCGTCCCACCGGCACGGCTCACGCGTCACCTGGGTGAGCGAATCGGCTCACCGCGGCGGCGACCAGGGTTTCGATGCCGGTGCGCAGGGTCGGGTGCAGGATCGGGGCGAAGCGCGGCGAGTGGTTGGACGGGATGTCGCGCTCGAACCGGCCTTCGGTCATCGCCGTGATGACCGTCTCCGGGTCGAAGCCGCCGACCAGCCAGAACACCGACGGGACGCCGGCGGCGCGGCCGAACTCGCTGAAGTCCTCGCTGCCGGTGACCAGCGGGGCCGGCAGCACGACGTCGGCGCCGAAGTGGCCGCGGAAGACCTCGGTGAGCGCGTCGTTCGCCGCTTCGTCGTTCTCCGTGACCGGGTAGGCGCCCGAGCGGACGATCTCCGGCGGCTTCGGCGCGCCGGCCGTGGCCGCCTCGCCGTTCACGATCCGCTCGACCGCGGCCAGCACGCGTTCGCGGACGGCCTGGTCGAAGGACCGGATGTTGACCTCGAGCACGGCGTCGTCGGCGATCACGTTGCTCGCCGTGCCGACGTGCAGGGAGCCGACGGTGACCACGGCCGAGTCGGTCGCGGCGATCTCGCGCGAGACGATCGTCTGCAGCTTGAGCACCACCGACGCGGCCAGCACGGCCGGGTCGACCGTCGTCTCCGGGCGCGAGCCGTGCCCGCCGCGGCCGTGGAGGGTGATGCGCAGCGTGTCGGTCGCGGCCATGATCACGCCGGGCCGGGTGAGCACCCAGCCGGCCGGGCCGGGCACCAGGTGCTGGCCGAACACGACGTCCGGTTTGCCCGCGACGTTGAACAGCCCGTCCCGGACCATCCGCGCCGCGCCGCCCGCGCTCTCCTCGCCGGGCTGGAACACCACGAGCAGCGTCCCGGACCAGGTGTCGCGCCCCTTCGCGAGCAGCGCGGCCGCGCCGGAGAGCCACGTGGCGTGCATGTCGTGCCCGCAGGCGTGCATCACCGGGACGTCGTTCCCCTGGGCGTCCGTGCCGCGGGCGGTGCTGGCGTAGGACAGCCCGGTCTTCTCCTCGACCGGCAGCGCGTCGATGTCGGCGCGCAGCTGCACCACCGGGCCCTCGCCGTTGCGCAGCACGCCCAGCACCCCGGTGCCGGCGATGCCGGTGTGCACCTCGTAGCCGTCCTGCTCGAGCCGCCGGGCCAGCTCGGCGGCCGTCCGCGTTTCGGCGAACGACAGCTCGGGGTGGCGGTGCAGGTCGATGTACAGCGCTTCGAGCTCGGGCAGCGCCGCGTCGAGCGGGGCGAGGACGTCGTCAAGGGTCACAGGGGCCATCGTGGCAGCATTACCCACCGTGAGCACGCGAAGCGTACTGCCCGACCTGTCCGAAGACGTCTGCGCGCGGCTGCGCGAGGCCTTCCGGCGCACCTCCTACGACGCCGACGGCGTGGTGGCCGCCCTCGGCGGGGCCGCGCACGCGGCGCTCGGCCGCGGTGAGCCGGTGCCCGCCGAGCGCGAGAGCCGGGACGCGGGCGACCTCGGCACGCTGATCCGGCTGTTCCTGCTCGGCGGGACCGAGCCGGAGACGGCGGTCAAGGCCGCCTTCGCGCCGCTTTCCCCCGAGGACGCCGTCGCCGCGGGAGTGCTCTCGGAGGTCCAGGACGGCTACCGCGCGGCGCTCGACATCCGGCCGCACGGCGACGACGAGGGTTCCTGGTGGGTCGTGTCCGACCTCGACGCCGACGTGCTGGGCCGGACCGTGCCCGAAGACCACGTGCTCGGCGTCGGGCACGCGTCGCTGTCGCTGATCCGCGCGACCAGCCGCCGGCCCGTGGGCACCCTGCTCGACCTGGGCACCGGCAACGGCGTCCAGGCGCTGCACGCGACCCGGCACGCCCAGCGCGTGACCGCGACCGACGTCTCGGAACGGGCGCTCGCGCTGGCTGCGGCGACGTTCCGGCTGAACGAGCTCGACGTCGAACTGGTGCGTGGCGAGTGGTTCGGCCCGGTCGCGCGCCGGAAGTTCGACCAGGTCGTCTGCAACCCGCCGTTCGTGGTCGGCCCGGCCCGGGTGGACTACACCTACCGCGACTCCGGCCTGGCCGGCGACGACGCGAGCGCGCTGGTCGTGCGGCAGCTGCCGGGGTTCCTCAACGACGGCGGCGTCGGCCAGCTGCTGGCCTCCTGGCTGCACACCGGCACCGAGGACTGGGCCGACCGGGTGAGCCGCTGGCTGCCCGCCGAGACCGACGCCTGGTTCGTCCAGCGCGACGTCGCCGATCCGGCGCTCTACGTCGGCACCTGGCTGCGTGACGCGGGTCTCGACCCGCGCTCGCCGGAGGGCCGGGCGAAGGCGGCGGCATGGCTCGACTGGTTAGCGGCGAACGACGTCCGGGGCATCGGCTTCGGCTTCGTCACCCTCCGCCGGGCCGCCGGGCGGACCCCGACGGTGGTGTGCGAAGACCTGCGCCAGGCCTACGACGACCCGCTGGGCCCGGAGGCGGCGAACTGGCTCGACCGCGTCGAATGGCTGCGCGAATCCGGCGATTCCCTCCTGTATGTCCGTTTTGTGGTGCCGGACACGGTTCTGCTGGAAAGCGTCGAGGAACCGGGCGACGAAGGCTGGACCACGCAGATCCGGCGGCTGCACCGCACCGACGGGCCGGGCTGGCAGCACGAGGTCGACGACCTCGCCGCGCGCCTGCTCGCGGGGTGTCGTGGCGCACTGCCGCTGGAGGACCTGATCGAGCTCCTCGCGTTCTCCCAAGGGCTCGATGCCGCGGAGCTGGCCGCCACCGCGCTGCCCGTCGTCCGCGAGCTCGTCCGGCACGGCATGCTCGTCCCGGCGGGCCGGTGAGGGCCGTCGCGGCCCGCGTCACCCGGGCGGACGTCACCGTCGCGGGTGAGGTCGTCGGGGCGATCGACGAGCCGGGTTTGCTTGTGCTGCTGGGAATCCACGCGGACGACGACGCGGCGAAGGCCGTGACGATGGCGCGCAAATTGCACGAGCTGCGCGTGCTGCGTGACGAGGAATCATGCGCCACGGCGAATGCACCACTGCTCGTGGTGAGCCAGTTCACCCTCTACGGAGACACGAAGAAAGGGCGCCGGCCGTCGTGGACGCAGGCCGCCCGGCCGGAGCTCGCCGAGCCGTTGGTGGACGCCGTCGTGGCCGAGCTGCGCGGCCGCGGCGCCACCGTCGCGACGGGCCGTTTCGGGGCGATGATGGCGGTCTCGAGCGTCAACGACGGTCCGTTCACGGTTCTCGTAGAGGTCTAGACCACCGCGTCCCGGTTCACGCCTTGACCCGATTCACATCGGATTCTCAGGTTTCCCGGCCCCCGGAGGTTCTCAGCAAAAGCTCAGCAATGGTCGAGCAACCGGAGCGCCCCGGCAGCCGTCTCCTTTTCAGGCGAGCCGGGAACGTTTTGGAAACCCGGAGCGTTGTGCCAGATGTCCAGCCAAGCCGGCCGGACCGGCGTACCGGGTTCCACAGGCCCCGGTCGCGGGTACGCACCCGGTGGACGAACCGCAGCAGCACGTTCAGCCCGTGACCGGGGAGGCAGAATGTCAGTCCAGACTCTCGAACGCGAGTCGCGCGGGATTCGCGAGCGCATCCCGGCTCAGACGTCCGAGGAGCCGCCCGTGAGCGTGGGGGCGCTCACCGACGCCGACCTCGACGCCCAGAGCCCCGCCGCCGACCTCGTGCGCGTCTACCTCAACGGCATCGGCAAGACGGCCCTGCTGTCCGCGGCCGACGAGGTCGAGCTCGCCAAGCGCATCGAAGCCGGCGTCTTCGCCCAGCACATGCTGGACACCGGGGAGAACCTCACCCCGAAGCGCCGCAAGGAGCTGTCCGCCCTGGTCCGCGACGGCCACGTGGCCAAGAACCACCTGCTGGAGGCCAACCTCCGCCTGGTGGTCTCGCTCGCCAAGCGCTACACCGGCCGGGGGATGCCGCTGCTCGACCTGATCCAGGAGGGGAACCTGGGCCTGATCCGCGCGGTGGAGAAGTTCGACTACTCCAAGGGGTTCAAGTTCTCGACCTACGCGACCTGGTGGATCCGCCAGGCCATCACCCGGGGGATGGCCGACCAGGGCCGCACCATCCGGCTCCCGGTCCACCTGGTGGAGCAGGTCAACAAGCTGGCCCGCATCAAGCGCGACCTGCACCAGCAGCTCGGGCGCGACGCGACGCACGAGGAGCTGGCGGCCGAGTCGGGCATCCCGGCCCACAAGATCTCGGACCTGCTCGACCACTCGCGCGACCCGGTAAGCCTCGACATGCCGGTCGGCACGGAGGAGGACGCCCCGCTCGGTGACTTCATCGAGGACTCGGAGGCGACCGACGCCGAGAGCGCCGTGATCTCGGGCCTGCTCCAGGATGACCTGCGCCGCGTCCTCGCGACGCTGGACGACCGCGAGCAGCACGTGATCCGCCTGCGCTACGGCCTCGACGACGGCCAGCCCCGCACGCTCGACCAGATCGGCAAGCACTTCGGGCTCTCCCGCGAGCGCGTCCGCCAGATCGAGCGCGAGGTCATGTCGAAGCTCCGCCAGGGCGAGCGCGCGGACCGTCTCCGCGCCTACGCCAGCTAGCCAGAGACGAAACGAGGGCGGGTGCGCATGGGCGCACCCGCCCTCGTTTTTGCGCGCGCCCGTGTGCGCAGAGCGACGACCTGGGCTTACGCAGAGGTCGAAAATTTTCCACGAAGAAGGCGTTTCACCGCAGCCCGACGCGGGTAGCAACCCCTCGCCAGCACCCGCCCGGCGACGTCGACCCATGACCTGCGTCACGCGGCCCCCAGTGCCGGCGCAGGCCTCGCAACCGGATGTGCACGCATCCGGAAGCTTTCCCCGGGAGGTCGGGTCCGTCGGGGTGGACCCGGCCTCCCGACCACTCCAGCGAACGCACGCCAGAAGGCGGCACACGCGCGCACCCCGTCAGCGGCAGCGACCCACCGCGCACCCCACCAAGCGGCAGCGACCCGACCCACCAGCGCCCCCGCCAAGCCAGCCCTCCCCGCAACCCCGATCCGAAGCCAGAACACGGCCGGCGGTGCCGGGTCAAGGCACGCTTTCCCGCCTTGACGCGGTACCGCCGGCCGTAGTCACAATCAGACTTCGGGGTTGCCGGGACTCACCGAGCGGATCCACCGGGCCACCGGCCGAACACAGCGCCCACGTGGGGTGGCCCACAGTGACCGGACGCCTCTGCCCGGTACCCGGACAGCGTGCGTAGGGTGGACCGATCCCGGAGCTGGCAAAGGAGCCTGGCAGTGCCGTCCACCACCACGTTTCAGCACACCGAAGTCCTCCCGCTGGGCAAGGACACCACCACCGAGTACCGGCTGGTCACCGCCGAGGGCGTCGAGACCGTCGAAGCCGCCGGGCGGACCTTCCTGAAGATCGAGCCGGAAGCGCTCACCACCCTCGCGCGCACCGCCATCACCGACATCCAGCACCTGTTGCGCACGTCACACCTGCAGCAGCTGCGGGCGATCGTCGACGACCCCGAGGCGTCCGGCAACGACCGGTTCGTCGCCATGGACCTCCTGCGCAACGCCGCCATCTCCGCCGGGGGCGTCCTCCCCATGTGCCAGGACACCGGGACCGCCATCGTCATCGGCAAGCGCGGCGAAGGCGTCCTCACCGGCGGTGACGACGAGCGCGCGCTCTCGCAGGGCATCTTCGACGCCTACCAGCAGCTGAACCTGCGGTACTCGCAGATGGCGCCGGTGAACTTCTGGGACGAGCGCAACACCGGCACCAACCTCCCGGCGCAGATCGAGCTGTACCACAAAGAGGGCGACCCGTCCTACGAGTTCCTGTTCATGGCCAAGGGCGGCGGCAGCGCCAACAAGACGTTCCTCTACCAAGAGACCAAAGCGGTCCTGAACCCGAAGCGGCTCGCCCGGTTCCTCGACGAGAAGCTGCGCAGCCTCGGCACCGCGGCCTGCCCGCCGTACCACCTGGCGATCGTCGTCGGCGGGATGTCGGCCGAGTTCAACCTCAAGGTCGCGAAGCTGGCCTCCGCGCGTTACCTCGACAACCTCCCCGCCGAAGGCTCCGAGCTCGGCCACGCCTTCCGCGACCAGGACCTCGAGCAGCAGGTGCTGGAGATGACCCGGCAGTTCGGCATCGGCGCGCAGTTCGGCGGCAAGTACTTCTGCCACGACGTCCGCGTCATCCGGCTCCCCCGCCACGGCGCGTCCTGCCCGGTCGGCATCGCCGTGAGCTGCTCCGCCGACCGCCAGGCCAAGGCCAAGATCACCGCCGACGGCGTGTTCATCGAGCAGCTCGAGCGCGACCCGGCCCGCTTCCTCCCCGACGTCACCGAGGAGGACCTCTCCGACGACGTCGTGAACGTCGACCTCAACCGGCCGATGGCCGAGATCCGCGCGCAGCTCTCGCAGCTGCCGGTCAAGACGCGGCTTTCGCTCACCGGGCCGCTGGTCGTCGCCCGCGACATCGCGCACGCGAAGATCGCCGAGCGCCTCGACGCCGGCGAGGAGATGCCGGACTACCTGAAGAACCACCCGGTGTACTACGCCGGGCCGGCGAAGACGCCGGAGGGCTACGCGTCCGGCTCGTTCGGGCCGACGACGGCCGGGCGGATGGACTCCTACGTCGAGCAGTTCCAGGCCGCCGGCGGCTCACTCGTCATGCTGGCCAAGGGGAACCGCTCGAAGCAGGTCACCGACGCCTGCCAGGCGCACGGCGGGTTCTACCTCGGCTCGATCGGCGGCCCGGCCGCGCGCCTGGCGCAGGACTGCATCAAGAAGGTCGACGTCCTCGAGTACGCCGAACTCGGCATGGAAGCCGTCTGGAAGATCGAGGTCGAGGACTTCCCGGCGTTCATCGTCATCGACGACAAGGGCAACGACTTCTTCGCCAGCACCGGCGACCCGGTCCTGCAGATCAGCTTCCGTTAGCCCGCAAGGGAAGGGGACACCGGCCCGCCACCGGTGTCCCCCACCTTCCCTGCTCCCTCAGCCGACGCGCTCGATCCGCGCCCGCCGGATGAGGAACTTTCCGGGCTCCCGGACCTGTTCGAAGGCCGCGTTGTTGAGCAGCACGCAGCTGCCCGACACCGACGTCACCGCCACCGTGGTGGACTTCGAGTTGTCCAGGTTGGTCACCTTCAGCTTGGTCCCGGCCGGGAACTGGTTGCTCGACGCGGCCGGCGCGCCACCTTCGCCCGAGAGTGTCACGGTCGAACCGTTGCACACGACATCACCGGTCTGGCCGGCGTTCGCCTGGTTCTGCTGCGCGGGCGCCTGCTGCGCCGGGGCCTGCTGGGCCGGAGCTTGCTGGGCCGGGGCCTGCGCGGCCTGGCCGTTGTTCGCGACGACGTTCGCCGTGCAGCCCGCGACCTGCCGCCGCTGCTGGATCAGGTTGACCACCGCCTGCCGGTTGGCGATCCTCGCGGCCGACTGCGCGTCCGGGTTCGCCTGCTGGCCGGCGATGAAGTTCAGGTTGTTCTGCAGGGCGGTGTCGAGCCCGCCGCAGTTCTCCTTGGGCGCTTCGGCCGCGTTGCCCGCGGGACTGCTCAGCGCGATGGCGGTCGCGGTGATGCCGGAAACACCCAGCAACGCCGCCAGACCGACGGTCGCCTGCTTGCGGTGCCGACCACTGCTCAACCGGGGCATGTGCCCCTCCTCTCTGATCACCACCTCAACCATGGATACGGCTCGGTAACTGCGGCGGTTCACCGGGATTCGGAGCAGTTTCGACTAGTTCGACCGGGCGTGGTCCGGACCATTGACCCGCTCGGCGGTCGCCAGGGCCCAGCGCGTCGTGGTGGCGAGCCCGAGGAGGAACACCAGGACGCCACAGCCCGCGACGATCACCCACACCGCCTGGCCGGTGCCCGGCGGCGTCCCCGGGGACGCCGCGACGACCGCGCCGATCACCGCCACCCCCAGCGACGTCCCCACCTGGCGGCTGGTCGAGGCGACCGCCGCCGCGAGGCCCGCGCGCTCACGCGGCATCCCGGACACCGCCGCGTTCGTGATCGGCGCGTTGAGCAGGCCGTAACCGACGCCGAAGCACACGTAACCCGTCACCACCAGCGAAAGCGGCGTTTCCGGGCCGATCCCCGCGAGCACGAACCCGGCCGCCGCGATCCCCGCGCCGGCCACCAGCAACGGCAGCCGGGGCCCGCGCGAGCCGACCATGCGGCCCGACAGCGGCGCGCCCACCGCGGTCAGCACGGCCATCGGCAGCGTCAGCAACCCGGCGTGCAGCACGGAAAACCCGCGTGTCTCCTGCAGGTACAACGTGGTGAGGAACAGGAACCCCGACAGCGCCGCGAACCCGGCGACCGCGGTGAGCGTCGCCCCCGAGAACGGCACACTGCGGAAGAACCTCAGTTCCAGCAACGGATCCCGGCGCCGGCGTTCGTAGCGCAGCAGGACCGCCAGCGCCACCGCGGCGATCGCGAAGCAGCCGACCATCACCGGCGCGCCCGAACCGCGGCCTTCGATGATCCCGTACGTCAGCGAAGCGAGCAGGACGATCACCAGCAGCTGCCCCACCGCGTCGGGCCGGCGCGGGTGCGGGGCGCGGGACTCCGGGACGAACAGGGCCGTCAGCACGATCGCGGCCACGCCGACCGGGACGTTGATCCAGAAGATCGAGCGCCAGCCGGCCCAGTCGACGAGCACGCCGCCGAGCACCGGCCCCACGGCCAGGCTCAGGCCGTTCACCCCGGCCCAGACGCCGATCGCGCGGCTGCGCTCGCGGGGCTCGGTGAAGACGTTCGCGACGATCGACAGCGCGACCGGGTTGAGCATCGACCCGCCGATCGCCTGCAGCGCGCGGAACGCGACGAGCAGCCCGACGTTCGGCGCGACCCCGCACAGCAGCGAGCCGAGGCTGAACAGGGCGAGCCCGGTCTGGAACGTCCGGCGCCTGCCGATCCGGTCGGCCGTCGAGCCGGAGAGCATGAGCAGGCTCGCCAGCACGAGCGTGTACGCGTCGATCGTCCACTGCAGACTCGAGACCGACGCGCCGAACTCGTGCCGGATCGACGGCAGGGCGAGGTTCACGATCGTGTTGTCGAGCCCGACGATGAACAGGCTCAGGCAGCAGATGGCCAGGACCACCCGCCGCCGCACCGGCTGCGGCACCGCATCCCCACTATTAGTTGCACGGACAATATTAAGCACTGTACAACTAATTTCGGGTGGGCCCACGTCAGGCCGGGAACAGCTCCGTGAGCCGTGCCAGGGTCTTCTCGATGCCTTCGGC
The DNA here is from genome assembly GCF_054781455.1 of Amycolatopsis stemonae. NCBI lineage: Bacteria > Bacillati > Actinomycetota > Actinomycetes > Pseudonocardiales > Pseudonocardiaceae > Amycolatopsis > Amycolatopsis stemonae. Next base: position 469,713 of record NZ_BAAGUJ010000003.1, read on the forward strand.
GTTCTTGCGCGGGAACGGGCTGAGGCTGATGGCCAGCGGGAACTTCGCCGTCGACCAGTCGAAGGTCTCGGTGACTTCGGTGCGGCCGTCGTCGAGGGGCTCGAGGCGCCAGCGCCACCGGTGCCCGTTGAAGTGCCGCCAGGCGATCAGGCGGCCTTCCTCGAACTCGACCACGGTGTTGAGGATCTTGTACGACGCGCCCAGCTTCATGTCCATGCCGAACTTGGCGCCGAGCACGAGCCGGTCCGGGCCGCCCGGCTGGGCGGCCCGGACCGTTCCGGATCCGTCGATGAGCGGGTGCTGGGCCGGATCGGCGAGGAGCCCGAAGATCTTCTCCGGGGTCGTGGCGACGATCGCGGTGCGTGAGACCTGGCGGCTTCCCATCACCCGAGCCTAGGGCAGGGCGATCACTTCGGCGGCGTGGTCTTCAGCACGACCGTGCGCTGGTCCAGCGGCGCGGCCAGCGCGACCGAGATCACCGGGTACCGGATGTCCATGGTGCACATCTGGCCGGTCTGCGCCTTGGTCTCGCTCAGGTTGACGACGACGTGGTCGCCGGCCTGCTCGGCCGCTTCGCCGAGCGCGTGACCGCAGCCGCCCTCCTGGGCGCGGATGTTGAGGACCGTGCCGCCGTTGGCCGTCCACACCTCGTGCGGGTAGTTCTTCGGCAAAGCGGCGGCGTCGATCTTGTCCGGCGGCACCGGGACGCTGCCCTCGGGCACGGTCAGCCGGGGTTTGCCCGGCGGGTTCGCCGACGGCGAGGTCGGCAGCACCGACTCGCTCGGCGGCGCCGACGGACCGGTGCTCGGTGCCGCGGAGGTTCCCCCGGCGGCCGGTTGGCTGGTGGACATCTCCTGGCCGGCGCAGGCCGTCGCCATCAGCAGGATCGCGCCTGTCCCGGCCACCTTCGCTAAGTACCTCATGTCCCCGAAGACGGAACGCGGGTGCCGCGCGGTTGCACCGAAGATCGATTCGCCCCGCCACTTTTCCGTGGAACGGGCGCGGACGTGGTCTGGGAGGGCGGCCCCGGGCAACCCGGGGACGCCCTCCCAGCGTCGGTGGTGGTCCTCAGCCCTGCCGGAGCACGACCGTCCGCGACCCGAGGGGCGCGGTCAGGGGCAGCGGGATGCTGACGTCCTTGATGTAGTCCGGGCACATCTGGCCCTTCTTCGCCGTCGTCATCGCGACCAGCACGACGACCTGCTGCGCCGTCTGGTCGCCGACGTGGGCCGAGACCTTGCGGCACCCGCCCTCCTCGGCCTGCAGCGTCAGCGTCCTGCCGTCGGTGCTGCGGACCAGGCTGCGCGGGAAGCCCTCCGGCAGCCCGCGCGCGTCGACCTGCGACTCCGCGATGACGTCGTCGCCCGGGGCGATGCCCTGCGTCGGGCGGCCGACCGTCTGCGACGGCGGCGGCGCGGCCGTCGGCGACCCCGGTGATCCCGGCGCCGCCGAGGCCGACGTCGTCGGTGTTCCCGGCCCGGTGCTGCCCGGCGCGGCCGGCGCGCCCGCGGAACCGGCCCCGCAGGCGGTCAGCGTGAGCAGCAGCAGGCCCGTACCCAGCAATGTGCGCATACCTGCAGGACGGAGCGGACGCCCGTCGGGTTGCATCACCTCAGCGATGAGCCGCCCGGCCGCGGACCAGACCGAGCAGAACCACCCCCGCGAGGGTGACCGCGAGCAGCACGACCGTCGCCGCCGAGGCGAGGAACACCTGGCCGCGGTCGGTGAGGGCGAAGATGCCGGCCGGGAGCGTGCGCCAGTCCGGCGGGTACAGCATCATCGTCGCGCCCAGCTCGCCCATCGACATCGCCAGCGCGAGGCTCGCCGACGCCGTCATCGCCGGGAGCAGCACCGGCACGCGCACCCGCAGCAGCACCCGCACGGGGGAGGCCCCGAGCGACGCCGCGGCCTGCGCGAGCAGCGGGTCGACGCGGGCCAGCGCCGCCGAGACCGTGCTGTAGGCGAACGGCAGCAGGATCAGCAGGTGCCCGAGCAGCACGATCCAGCGCGTCCCGTTGAACGCCAGCGGCGGCCGGCTGAACGCCACCAGCAGCGCCAGGCCGAGCACCACCGACGGCACCGCGATCGGCAGGTGGAAGAGCGTGTCGGCGAGCTGCCGGACCCGCTTCGGCGTGGTCTCGGCCGCCAGGGCCGCCCACGTGCCGAGCAGGACGGCCGCCGCGCCCGCGACGACGCCGGTCTGGATGCTCACCGAGAGGCTCGCGAACGTCTCCCCCGACAACGCGTCGGTGTAGTGCCCGAGGCCGAAGCCGCCGGGAAGCACGCCGGTCCAGTGCCCGGCGAACGACGCGAGCACGATCATCACGAGCGGGGCCGCGACCACGACGGCGAACACCACGCCGAACACCAGCCACAGCAGCACCTTGCTACGCCGCGTCCACAGCAGCATCGCGCCCCCTTCCCGACAGGACCCGGTAACTCCCGTACAGCAGCAGCGAAATCGCGACGTCGACCAGGGCGACGACGCTCGCCGCCGGGAAGTCGAACGTGACGATCCCCTTGCCGTAAACCAGCATCGGCAACGTCGTGACGCCCTTGGCGCCGAGGAACAGGACGATGCCGAACTCGTTCAGCGCGAGCAGCAGCGTCAGGCACGCGCCCGACGCGAGCGACGGCAGCGCGGCGGGCAGCACGACCTGCCGCAGCACCCGCCCGGGACGCGCGCCCAGCGACGCGGCGACGTCCAGGTGCACGCCGGGGACCTGCCCGAACGCCGCGAGCGCCGGCCGCATCACGAACGGCGTGTAGAACGTGATCTCGGCCAGCAGCACGCCCCACGGCGAGTACAGGAACTCGCCGGCGCCGAACACGCCCGCGTTGCCGTAGAGGAACGTGAAGGCCAGCGCGATGAGGAACGACGGGAACGCGAGCACGGTGTCGACCAGCCGGGACAGCGTCCGCGCGCCCGGGAACGGGACGAACGCGATGACCAGGGCGAGGAACGTGCCGAGCAGCACGCAGCCGGCGGTGGCGCCCAGCGCGAGCAGCACCGTCTGCCCGGCCGCGTCGCGGAACTCCGCCGAGCCGAGCACCTCGGCCCAGACGCCCAGGCCGAACCCGGCGTCCGTGGTCAGCGACTGCCCGGCCACCAGCACCAGCGGATACCCGAAGAACACCACGACGACCACCAGCGGCGGCAGCAGCCAGACCACGCCTCGTGAGGGAGAAACTGTGTCAGAACGCCGTTTCTCCCCCACGACCGTCACCGGGACAGCGGTCATGGCGCGACTCCGACCAGGGGGCAGCCGTCCGGGATCGACACGCCCACCGACGCGCCGACGGCGAAGGCGTCGGGCACCTCGGCCCGGATCGTGGCGCCGCCGGTCAGTTCCAGGTCCAGGCGGTAGCCGGTGCCGCGCCACTGCACCGCGCGCACCAGCGCCGGGAGCGCGTCGCCGCCGGGTTCGCCGACGCCGACGCGGTGCGGGCGCACCCCGAGCGCGACCGGCCCGGTGCCGAGCGCGCCGGTCGGTTCGGCGGTCAGCACGCGGTCGCCGAGCCGGACCTTGGCGGGCCGGCCCTCGCTGACCAGGTCGACCGGGATGAGGTTGGCCGCGCCGAGGAAGCTCGCGGTGAATTCGGTGGCCGGGCGCCGGTAGAGCTGCTCGCACGGTCCGGTTTCGACCAGCCGCGCGTCGCGCATGACGGCGATCCGGTCGGCCAGCGCCAGGGCCTCGCCCTGGTCGTGGGTGACGTAGACGAGCGTGGTGTCCGGCAGCTCGGCCCGCAGCCGCAGCAGTTCGGCGATCATGTCCTCGCGCAGGGCGGCGTCCAAAGCGGACAGTGGCTCGTCGAGCAGCAGCACGTCGGGCCGGATCGCCAGCGCCCGGGCGAGCGCGACGCGCTGCTGCTGCCCACCCGACAGCTCCCGCGGGAACCGGCGGGCGTAGCCGCCCATGCCGACGAGGTCGAGGACCTCGGCGACCCGCCGGGTGACCTCGCCGCGCGGGGCACGCCGGGCCTTGAGCCCGAAGGCGACGTTGGCGTCGACGCGCAGGTGCGGGAACAGCGCGTAGCTCTGCACGACGACACCGAGCCCGCGCCGGTGCGGTGGCAGGTCGGTGACGTCCTCGCCGTTGAGGAACACCCGCCCGGCGCCCGGCCGGACGAACCCGGCGAGCGCCTTGAGCGCCGTCGACTTCCCGGAGCCGGACGGCCCGAGCACCGCCAGGGTCTCGCCGCGGGCGACCGTCAGGTCGAGGGAGTCCAGCGCCGTCGTGCGTCCGAAGTGGACGGACACACCGCGGAACTCGACGGCCGGGGTCACCGGCCGACGGCCTTCTTGTACGCGGCCAGGTCGGCGTCCAGCTTGCCGAGCACGGCGGTCCAGTCCGGGGTCCAGATGTCGACGCCCTGCAGCGCGGCCTTGATCTTGCCGGCGTTCGCGCCGGTGGCGGTGACGTCGGAGCGGGCCGGGATGCCGAACGCGTCGGCCGTCTTGGCCTGGACCTCGGGCGAGAACAGGAAGTCGAGGAGCTTCTTGCCCTCGTCCGGGTGCGGCGCGTTCGTCACGAGCCCGGCGTAGTACGGCAGCGCGAAGGTCGACCGCTTGCCCTGGGCGTCGGCCGGGAAGAAGACGTCGAAGCCGCCGCTCTTGGCGATCTCGGCGAGGTTCATCTGGACGTCGCCGTTGGCCACCAGCAGCTCGCCCTTGGCGACCTTGGGCTGCAGCTTCCCGGTGGACGACGACGGCCCGGCGTTGTTGGCCTCCAGCTTGCCGAGGTAGTCGAGCGCGCCCTGCTCGCCGAGGACGTGCTGCAGTTGCAGGAGCACGGCGGTGCCGTCGCCGGCCTCGCCGGGCGTCGAGTACTGGACCTTGCCCTTGAGCTTCGGGTCGAGCAGGTCGTCCCAGGTCTTCGGTGTGGCCTGCGCGTTGTGGATGAAGCTGAGGTAGTTGTTCATCATCGCGTAGAAGCGGCCCTGCGGGTCCTTGTCCGCCACCTTGTCCGCACCCTGCGGGGTGGACGGCTGGAGCAGGCCGGCGACGCGCTGGATGAACGGCGGCAGCGTGACGAGGACGTCGGCCTTCGTGTTGGCCTTCTCCTTCTCGACGCGCGAGGCGACCTCACCGGAGCCGGCCGTGACGGCCTCGACGGTGATGCCGGTCTGCTGCTTGAACTCGGCGAACCTCGCGGTGTACCAGTCTTCCAGTCCGTCCACTGTGTACACGGTGACGGTCTTGCCGCCGGCGGTCGCGGCGCCGGTGCCGCCGCAGGCGGACAGCAGGACGGTCAGCGCCGTCGCGAGCACGACGGCCAGGGTCTTCTTCATTTCGCTCCTTCGAGCAGGCTGGGGAGGTCACGCACGGAGTCGAGGATGTGGGTGGCTTCGAGGAGGTCTTCGCGGCGGCCCGCGCCGGTGAGGACGCCCGCGACGACGGACGCGCCGGCGCGGCGGCCGCACCGGACGTCGGACGCGGTGTCGCCGACGACGGCGACCTGCCGCACGTCGGTGACTTCGAGCCGCAGCGCGGCGGTGAGGACGAGGTCGGGGAAGGGACGGCCGCGCACGCCGTCGCCGGGCGCGAGTGCCAGGTCGGCGAGGTCGCGCCAGCCGAGGGAGTCGAGGATGGCCTGCTGGGTGACGGGCGCGAAGCCGGTGGTGAAGGCGACCTTGACGCCGTTTGCGCGCAGGCCGCGGATGACGTCCTCGGCACCGGGGACCGGCCTGCTCTCCGCCACCAGGTTCCCGTAGGCGGCTTCGAACGCGGAATTGGCTTGCTGCGCCTCGGTTTCGTCGCGCATGAGGGCGCGGAAGACGGTGATCTTCGACTGGCCCATGGTGTCGACGACGTACTTCAGCATCTCGGCGTGCTGCTCGTCGGGCACGCCGAGGGTTTCGATGGCGGCGGTGAAGGCCTTCACGACGAGGCCGTCGTCGGCGACGGTCGTGCCGGCCATGTCCAGGACGACGAGTTCGGGGGTCACAGGCCCAGCTCCTCGGCGGTGTCTTCGGCGATGGCGGGGGAACAGGTCATGCCCCGCCCGCCCGGCCCGGTGACCAGGTAGGCGTGGTCGGCGACGCGGGCGCGGTGCACGATCCGGCCGGGGTCGACCGTCTGCGCGTACACCCCGGCCCAGCGGCGGCGGATGCGCGGCAGCGGCCGGCCGAGCAGCGCACCGGCGACGGTTTCGAGGTGCTCGTAGGGGTCTTCGGTGACGTCGAAGCCGAACGGCTCGTCGTACTCGTGGGTGTCGCCGATGGTGAGCGAGCCGTCGAGGCGCTGCACGAGCAGGAGCTGCATGCGGTTCGCCCGGGCGACTTCGGCCTGGAGTTGCCGGGCTTCGAGGCTGTCGAGGGCTTCGCCGCGGTAGGCCGGGTAGTAGCGGAAGCTGTCGCCGTCGGCGACGCTGGTGGTGAGCGGCTCGCCGAGGGGCTCGGTCTGGGCCATCTGCAGCCGGACGCGCCGGACGGGCGTTTCCCCCGCGAGTTCGCGGACGAGCCCGCCGAGCCAGGCGCCGGTGCAGAAGAGGACGACGTCCCCGTAGTGCCGCTCACCGCGGTCGTCGACGACGCCGGTGCCGGTCAGGTGCCGGACTTCCCGGCCCGGCAGCCAGGTGTACCGGCCGGACCTGGCGAGTTCGGCGCGGAGGGCGGGCTGGGCGGTGCGGGGTTCGACGGCGCCGTCGCGCTCGCACCACAGCGCGGCTTCGAAGTCGCCGCGCAGGGCCGGGTTGAGCGCTTTCGCTTCGGCGGCGTCGAGGAGCTTGTAACCACGCTCGGCGGCTTCGGCACCTTCCGCCACTTCGCGCGCGACGGCGAGTTCGGCTTCGGTCCGGACGACGGTCAGCGAGCCGTTGGCGCGGAACCCGAGAGCCGGGACGCGCTCGCCGATCCGTTCCCACAGGAGCCGCGCCCGCTGGGCCGTCTCGAGCTCGACGCCGGACGCGCGGCCGCCGACCCAGACCAGCCCGAAGTTCCGCACGGACGCTCCGCGCGCTTCGGGCTCGCGTTCGAGCTGGACGACTTCGTGACCGCGTTCGACGGCCTGCCAGGCGTGCGCCGTGCCGAGCACGCCGCCGCCCACGATGAGGATTCGCACGCCGCACACGCTCTCCGGAGCGCGTGCACGGCTGCTGGCCCCTCGGCGAACGCCAGGTGAAGGGGCACCGAATATTGGACCGGATGAGTTATCGTTCCGTTACCTCGATCAGAGTCTTCCGAAGGCGACGAAGACGCAGACCGCGAAGATCAGCGCGTTCACCCCCACGTTGCGCCACTCGGCCGGCTTCTCCCCCACCACGGCCAGCCGGCCGTGCATCGCCATCGCGCCCACCATCACCACGGCCAGCCCGACGGCCGCCCAGCCGGTGAGCACCGGCGCGACGCCCAGCAAGACCGGCAGGATCAGCCCCACCACGGCGACCAGCTCGCAGATCGCCGTGAACCGGACCACCGGCAGCGGGTACGCCGCCGCCCCGGTCTGGCCCGTCTCGAGCATCCGCTGCCGGGACATCGTCGACTTCAGCCCGCCCGACAGGGCGAAGATCGCGGCCAGCAGCACTTGGCCGGCCCACAACGCGGCGTTCATGACGTCCTCCCTTTTCGGTGGTGCGGGAGGAACGAAACCGCCGGGGAGAACGTGACAGTCAGTCGGCCGGGCGCCCGAGCCGGGTCACGAAGCTGAGGCGGTCGCCGCGGTACAGCGACCGGACCCGCTCGAACGGCGCGCCGTCCGGGCCCCAGGAGATCCGGTGCATCAGCAGCATCGGCAGGGCCGGGTTGGTGCCGATCAGCAGGGCCTCGCGCGGGGTGGCCAGCACCGTCTCGACGCGCTCCTCGGCGCCGTCGAAGACCACACCGAGCTTCTCGCTCAGGCACGCGTAGAGCGACTGCTCCGGGTTGAACACCTCGAGCAGCGTCGGGAACCGCTCGGCCAGGAGATATGTCGACTCCAGGCCGACGCGCTCCTCGTCGGCCAGCAGCACCCGCTCGATGTGGATGACCTCGGCGTCCGAGGTGACCTGGAGGTCGGCGGCCAGGGCGCTGCCGGCCAGGCGCCGCTCCAGCGTGATCACGTTCCGGCCCGGCCGGATGCCCTGGCGGCGCAGTCCCTCGGTGTAGCTCACCAGCGCCAGCGGCTGGACGAGCTTCGGGCCCGCGACGTACGTGCCGCTCCCCTGGCGCCGGCTGAGCTTGCCCTCGAGCACCAGCTCCGCGACCGCCTGCCGCACGGTCGCCCGCGACACCTCGAAGCGCTCGCACAGTTCCCGCTCGGTGGGCAGCACCGCTCCTTCGCCGAGTTCCGCGATCACCGCCAGCAATTCGACCTTCACCGCGTAGTAGCGCGGGACGCGGCCGTGCTCGGGAATCCCGTCGAGGACGGGACCGTCGGCGGACAGGCGGGAATGGCGTGAAGGGGCGGGCACGCACCCGACCCTATTGGTTTCCGGATGCCCGGTGGTTCGCTGTGGCGCGTAACACGGCCGTCACGCAGAGGATCACCCGGATGCGCTCTGCGTCCCCGGCGGACGTGTGTTCACGTCCGGGAAACCCCAGGTGAACGCCGGGTGGCGGCCGTAATCGGTTCCGGTGGTCGGAAATCACCCAACCGCCCGAAACATCCGAAGAAAGTCGGTTGTCCCGGTATGTGAGCACCTGGTGTAGTCAAGGGGCCACTCTCGAGTTCGGCCTCCACTGTGGACACTGGAAGGACTGATCCCCTTGGCTCCCAAGCGCTGGTTCACCCTGCTCAGAAACGCCACCACCGCACTGGCCGCGGTCGCCGCGGCCGCGGCGCTGGCCACCCCGGCGATCGCCACCGCCGCCCAGCCGCCGTCCACCGACGTCGTCGGCGGGACCCGGGCCGCCCAGGGCGAATTCCCGTTCATGGTGCGGTTGTCCATGGGCTGCGGCGGCGCGCTCTACACCAAGCAGATCGTCCTCACCGCCGCGCACTGCGTCAGCCGGACGGGGGCGAACACCTCGATCACGGCCACGATCGGCGTGGTCGACCTCAACAGCACCAGCGCGCAGAAGATCAAGTCGACCTACGTCTACCAGTCCCCCACCTACGGCACCTCGACCGGCGGCGACTGGGCGCTGATCAAGCTGGCCAGCCCGGTGAGCGGCCAGGCGACGCTGCCGATCGCGACGACGGCGACGTACAACACCGGCACGTTCACCGTGGCCGGCTGGGGCGCGGCCCGCGAAGGCGGCGCGCAGCAGCGGTACCTGCTCAAGGCGACGGTCCCGTTCGTCGACGACGCCACCTGCCAGGCCCAGGGCGGCAGCTACCCCGACCTGATCCCGAGCGCCGAGATCTGTGCGGGCAACCTCGCCGCCGGCGGCGTCGACACCTGCCAGGGCGACTCCGGCGGCCCGATGTTCCGCCGCGACAACGCCGGCGCGTGGATCCAGGTCGGCATCGTCAGCTGGGGTGACGGCTGCGCCCGCGCGCACGCCCCCGGCGTCTACACCGAGGTGAGCACGTTCGCGTCGAAGATCGCCGCGGCCGCCTCCGGTCTTTAGCCGCTTCCACGCCGAGGGGGCCCGCCGCGGCGGGCCCCCTCTCAGCGCGTCTTGTCCAAACGGGACAGTGCTTCTTCGTAGCCGTGCACCAGGTCCGCGACGACGTCGGCGACCGGGCGCACCTCGTTCATCCGCCCGACGATCTGGCCGACCGGCATCGACACCACGCTCGGGTCGTTGGCCGCGTGGATCCGGTTGTGGGCGTGGGAAACCAGCAGGTTCTGCAGCGGCATGGGCAACGGCTCGGGCGCGTCGGCCGCGGCCCACGCCTCCGTCCAGCGGGTCTTGAGCAGCCGGGCCGGCTTGCCCGTGTAGATCCGCGTCCGGACGGTGTCCGACGACGTCGCCGCGACGAGCGCCTGCTGCATCGCCACCGACTCGGCCATCGTCTGCAGGTACTCCCGCGTGGCCAGCCACATCGAGCCCATCCAGACGCCGGACGCGCCGAGCGCCAGCGCCGCGGCCATCTGCCGCCCGGAGCCGATCCCGCCGGCGGCGAGCACCGGCACGTCGACGGCGTCGACGATCTCCGGCACCAGCACCATCGACGCGATCTCGCCGGTGTGCCCGCCGGCTTCGTAGCCCTGCGCGACCACGAAGTCGACGCCGTTTTCGACGTGCCGGACCGCGTGCTCGGCCTTCCCGGCGAGCGCCGCGACCGGGACGCCCCGGTCGTGACACTGGCCGATCACGTCGGGCGGCGGCGAGCCGAGCGCGTTGGCGATCAGCTTGATCGGGTGGTTGAGCGCGACCTCGACGTGCGACCGGGCGACCGAGTGCAGCCAGCCGAGCACGCCCGCGCGCTCGTCGGTGTCGTCCGGCAGCGGCGGCACCGACAGCTCCTTCAGGACGCGGTCGACGAACTCGCGGTGGCCGTCCGGGATCATCTTGGCCAGGTCGACCTGGGTGCCCTCGGCGGGCACCTTCGCCGGCATCACGATGTCGACGCCGTACGGCTTGCCGCCGGTGTTCTCGTCCATCCAGGTGAGCACCCGGTCGAGCTCCGCGGCGTCGTTGAACCGGACGCAGCCGAGCACGCCGAGCCCGCCGGCGCGGCTGAGCGCCGCGGCGACGTGCTCCGAGGGCGTGAACCCGATGATCGGCAGGTCGATGCCGAGCCGGTCGCACAGGGATGTCCGCACTGGTGGTGTCCTCCTAGACGGGCTGGGCCGTGGCGGGCTCGTGGTCGGCGGCGTAGCGCTGGGCCCACGGGTAGTCGGGCTTGCCGCTGGGCGAGCGGCCGATCTCGTCGGCCAGCCAGACGGTGCGCGGCACCTTGTACCCGGCGATCTCGCCCCGGACGTGCTCCTCGAGCGCGGCGAGATCGAGCGCGGCGCCTTCGCGCAACTGGACGACGGCGGCGACGCGCTGGCCGAGCCGGTCGTCCGGGACGCCGATGACGAGCGCGTCGAAGACGTCGGGGTGCGACTTCAGCGCGCCCTCGACCTCTTCCGGGTAGACCTTCTCGCCGCCGGTGTTGACGCACTGGGAGCCGCGGCCGAGCAGCGTGACCGTGCCGTCCTCTTCGTAGCGGGCGTAGTCGCCCGGGACGACGTACCGGACGCCGTCGACCTCGACGAAGATCGTCTTGCTCTTCTCGGGGTCTCCGTAGTAGCCGAGCGGGACGTGCCCTCGTCGCCCGATGAGCCCGACTGCGCCGGGCTTCTGCTCGACGAGGTTGCCGTCGTCGTCGAGCAGGATGGCGTCCTTGCCGAAGTTCACCCGCGGGCCGGCGCTGTGGTCGGAGCCCTTCGCCACCATGCCGATGCCGGTGAAGCCGCTTTCCGACGAGCCGATCGCGTCCGTGATCACGGCGTTCGGCACGAGCTCGACGAACTCCTGCTTCACCGACTGCGAGAACAGCGCGGCGTGGCTCGACACCGCCACGACCGACGAAGCGTCGTAATCGCCCTCGCGGAACGCCTCGATCAGCGGCCGCGCCATCGCGTCGCCGACGATCGTGAGGACCTGGACCTTGTGCTCCTGCACGGCCTTCCAGATCTCGTGGGCGTCGAAGCGCGGCACGAACACCACCGGGCTGCCGGTGAACAGCGCCCCGAACGCGGCCCACTGCGCGGCGCCGTGGATCAGCGGCGCGGCGGGCAGGCGCGTCAGGCTGCCGGACTTGCCCTGCTCGGCGAGCGTCCATTCGTCCGGGACGTACTCGCCGGTGACGAAGTTGATGCCGCCGCCGAGCGCGCGCCAGATGTCCTCGTGGCGCCAGAGGACGCCCTTCGGGTAGCCGGTGGTGCCTCCGGTGTAGAGGATGTAGAGGTCGTCGTTGCTGCGCTCTTCGAAGTCGCGTTCGGGGCTCTGGGCCTCGAGGGCGGCTTCGTAGTCGACGCCGCCGTAGCTCGAGAAGTCGCCGTCGCTCTCGTCGTCGATCACGACAACGTGTTTCAGTTTCGGCGACTCCGGCAGGGCGGCTTTCACCTTGTCGGCGTAGCTTCTCTCGTGCACCAGCGCGACGAGGTCCGCGTCGTTGAAAAGGTAGACGAGTTCCCCGTGCACGTAGCGGTAGTTGACGTTGACGGCGATCGCGCGCAGCTTGTACGCCGCGATCATCGCCTCCAGGGCCTCGATCGAGTTGCGGGAATAGACCCCGATGTGGGACCCGCGTCCCACGCCGTGCGCGGCGAGGTGGTGGGCGAGCCGGTTGGCCCGCGCCTCCAGTTCGGCGAAGGTGACTCGCCGGTCGCCGCACACGACCGCGACGCGCTCCGGCACGGCGTCGACGGCGTGCTCCAGAAGATCCGCGATGTTGAGTGCCACGCCCTCAAAGTAGAACATGTTATCGTTCTGGGCAATGGCACTGCTGCTTCAGGAGGACTGACGTGGGTGAACCGCACGCGCTGGTTTCGCAGGAGGGGCAGACCCTCGTCGTCACGATGAACCGGCCCGAGGCCCGCAACGCGATCACCGGCGAAATGATGTCGATCATGGTCTCGGCGTGGGATCGGGTGGACTCGGACGACTCGATCCGCAGCTGCGTCCTCACCGGGGCCGGCGGCGCGTTCTGCGCGGGCGCGGACCTGAAGTCGATGTCGCGGAACTCGCCGTCGGCGGCCTTCGACGCCGGGAAGTTCGACCCTTCGCACATCCCGGGACTGCTGAAGGGACGTCGCCTGACGAAGCCGTTGATCGCGGCGGTCGAGGGCCCGGCGATCGCGGGCGGGACGGAGATCCTGCAGGGCACGGACATCCGGGTGGCGGGCACGTCGGCCCGCTTCGGCGTGTCGGAGGCCCGGTGGGGATTGTTCCCGATGGGCGGTTCGGCCGTACGGCTGCCGCGTCAGATCCCGTACACGATCGCGGCGGACATCCTGCTCACCGGCCGTCACCTCTCGGCCGGCGAAGCCCTGGCCATCGGCCTGATCGGCCACGTCGTCCCGGACGGCCAGGCCCTCTCCCGCGCGCTCGAACTGGCCGAGCTGGTGAACGCGAACGGCCCGGTCGCGGTCCGCGCCATCCTCCGCACGATCCGCGACACCGAAGGCCTCCACGAGGAGGAAGCCTTCAAGCTGGACTCGCAGTACGGCATCGAAGTCTTCGCCTCGGAAGACGCGAAGGAAGGCCCCCGCGCGTTCAGCGAGAAGCGCAAGCCGGAGTTCCGCGGCCGCTGACCGGCATCACGCGTGATCCGAGAGGCATCACGCGTGACTGGAGGGGCATCACGTGTGACTGGAGGGGCATCAGGGCGATGCCCCGCCAATCACGCGTGATGCCCGCCCAATCACGCGTGATGCCTCTTTGCGCACGATCAAGTTTAGAACGTGTTTCAGGGGGCCGTGGCTGGATCTTGCCGCCAGAACGAGAACATGTTTCACTCAAGGGCGTGACCGAGACACCACTGGCGGCACCGCTCAACGTCGGCTTCGACTACACGCGCTCCACCGGGCCCGTTCTGGGACGGTTCGTGAACGCGCTGCGGGAGCACCGCATCGAAGGCATCCGCGGCAGTGACGGGCGGGTGCACGTCCCGCCGGTCGAGTACGACCCCGTGACCGCCGAACAGCTCAGCGAGTTCGTGCCGGTGGCCGAAGAGGGCACGGTCGTCTCGTGGTCGTGGTGCCCGGAGCCGCTCGACGGCCAGCCGTTGAACCGGCCCTTCGCCTGGGCGCTGGTCAAGCTCGACGGCGCCGACACCGCCATGCTGCACGCCGTCGACGCCGGCCGTCCCGACAAGATCCACAGTGGACAGCGGGTCCGCGTCAAGTGGGCCGACGAGGCCGTCGGGCACATCCGCGACATCGCCTACTTCCTCCCCGCCGACGCCGGGGACACCACGCCGACCGAGCCCGCTCCCCCGGTCGCCGAGCGCGAAGAGGGTGCTCCGGTCAGCGTCGTCATCACGCCCGTGCACCTGAAGTACATGCACTCCGCCTCCCCCGAGGAGAGCCGCTACCTGCGCGGGCTCGCCGAAGGCAAGCTCATCGGCCAGCGGTGCCCGAAGTGCGAGAAGGTCTACATCCCGCCGCGCGGCGCGTGCCCGACCGACGGCGTTCCCACGACCGACGAGGTCGAACTCCCCGACACCGGGATCGTGACGACGTTCTGCATCGTCAACGTCCCGTTCCTCGGCCAGCGCCTCAAGCCGCCGTACGTGGCCGCGTACATCCTGCTCGACGGCGCCGACATCGCCTTCCTCCACCTCGTCCTCGGCTGCGACGCCCAGGACGTCAAGATGGGCATGCGCGTGCGCGCCGCCTGGAAACCCCGCGACGAGTGGTGGACGTCGCTGGAGAACATCAGCCACTTCGAGCCGACCGGCGAGCCGGACGCGGCCTACGAAACCTTCGCCCACCACCTGTGAGGTCCTGATGCCAGACGTCGCCATCGCGGGCTTCGCCAAGGCGCCCAACGTCCGGGAGACCGAGGGCACCACCAACGGCGTGGAGATGCTCGTCCCGATCTTCGCCGAGGTCTTCGAAAAGACCGGTCTGTCCAAACAGGACATCGGCTTCTGGTGCTCCGGCTCGTCGGACTACCTCGCCGGGCGCGCGTTCTCCTTCATCGCCGCCGTCGACGCGATCGGCGCGTTCCCGCCGATCCACGAGTCGCACGTCGAGATGGACGCCGCCTGGGCGCTCTACGAGGCCTGGCTGAAGATCAAGATGGGCGAGGTCGAGACCGCGCTCGTCTACGGCTTCGGCAAGTCCAGCGCCGGCCAGCTGCGGCGGGTGCTCGCCCTGCAGCTCGACCCGTACGTCGTCACGCCGTTGTGGCCCGACTCGGTGTCGATCGCCGGGATCCAGGCACGCATGGGGCTCGAAGCCGGGCTCTGGTCCGAAAAGGACCTGGCCGAGGTGGCCGCGCGCGGCACCGGCCAGGACGTCGCCGAACTCCTCGACGCGCCGTACTACGCGGACCCACTGCGCCGGCACGACATCGCGCCGATCACCGACGGCGCCGCGGTCATCGTCCTGTCCACTGTGGAACGCGCGAAGGACATCGTGGACCACCCGGCGGTGATCGGCGGCATCGAGCACCGCGTCGACTCCCCCGTACTCGGCGCCCGCGACCTGACCCGCAGCCCGTCCACCGAGATCGCCGCGCGGTCCCTCGACCTCGACGGCGCCGACCTCGCCGAGCTGCACGCGCCGTTCACGCACCAGGAGCTGATCCTGCGCACGGCCCTGAAGCTCGACGACGACGTCAAGATCAACCCGTCGGGCGGCGCGCTGGCCGCGAACCCGATGTTCTCCGCCGGTCTCGCCCGCATCGGCGAAGCGGCGGCCCGGATCCACAGCGGCGAATCCCGCAAGGCCGTGGCGCACGCGACGAGCGGCCCGGCCCTGCAACAGAACCTGGTGACCGTGCTGGAGGCCCGATGACCAAGCAGCTCACCGCCGTGCTCGGCACCGGCCAGACGCACCACCGCGCCAAGCGGCAGGACGTCTCGATGCCGGGCCTGCTGCGCGAGGCGATCGACCGCGCGATGGCCGACGCCCAGGTCGGCTGGGCCGACATCGACGCCGTCGTGCTCGGCAAGGCGCCGGACCTGTTCGAGGGCGTGATGATGCCCGAGCTGTTCCTCGCCGACTCCTTGGGCGCGAACGGGAAGCCGTTGCTGCGCGTGCACACCGCCGGTTCGGTCGGCGGCTCGACGGCGCTGGTCGCCGCGTCGTTGATCCAGTCCGGCGTGCACCGCCGCGTGCTCACCGTGGCCTACGAAAAGCAGTCCGAGTCGAACGCGATGTGGGGCCTGTCGATCCTGCCGCCGTTCCAGATGCCGGTCGGCGCGGGCGCCGGCGGCTACTTCGCGCCGCACGTGCGCTCCTACATCCGCCGCTCGGGCGCGCCCGAGCACGTCGGCGCGATCGTCGCGGCGAAGGACCGCCGCAACGGCGCCCTGAACCCGTTCGCGCACCTGCAGCAGGCCGACATCACCGTCGAGTCGGTGCAGAAGTCGCAGATGCTGTGGGACCCGATCCGCTACGACGAGACGTGCCCGTCGTCCGACGGCGCGTGCGCGATGGTGCTCGGCGACGAGGCCGCCGGGGACGCCGTCGAGGGCGGCGCCGCCTGGATCCACGCGACGGCCATGCGCACCGAGCCGACCACGTTCGCGGGCCGCGACCAGGTCAACCCGCAGGCCGGGCGCGACGCCGCGGCCGCGCTGTGGGCCGAGGCCGGGATCAAGGACCCGTTGTCCGAAGTGGACGTCGCCGAGATCTACGTGCCGTTCTCGTGGTTCGAGCCGATGTGGCTGGAGAACCTGGGCTTCGCGCCCGAAGGCGAAGGCTGGAAGGTCACCGAAGCCGGTGAGACGGCGATCGGCGGGCAGCTGCCGGTCAACCCGTCCGGCGGGGTGCTCTCGTCCAACCCGATCGGCGCGTCCGGCATGCTCCGCTTCTCCGAAGCGGCGAAGCAGGTCATGGGCCGCGCCGGGGACTACCAGGTCGACGGCGCGCGGATCGCGGTCGGGCACGCCTACGGCGGCGGGTCCCAGTACTTCTCGATGTGGGTGGTCGGCGCGCACAAGCCGCGTTGATACGCTCGACCCACCATGCCGAGACTCGCCGACCACGAGCAGCGCCGCCGCCAGATCGCCGAAGCGGTCTGGCGGATCGCGAGCGCGCGCGGGCTGGAAGACGTCTCGCTGCGCAAGGTCGCGGCCGAGGCGGGTGTGTCGCTGCGGCTCGTCCAGTACTACTTCGGCACGCGTGACGACCTGCTGCTCGGCGCGCTCGAGATCCTCAACGCCGACGCCGGGGAGAGCATCCGCGCGGGCCTCGGCCCGGAGGAGGAGGCGACCCCGCGGGAGATCCTGCGCGCGATGCTCGTCGGGATGCTGCCGGTGGACGACGAGCGCCGCACGCGCTACCTCGTGCACCTGGCCTACTTCGTCCGGTCCCTTTCGGACGCCGGGCTGGCGTCGGCGTTCAAGGCCGCGCCGCCGGAGCTGGAACGCCTGACCGCGGACCTGCTGGCCTGGGGCCGCGAACGCGGCGAAGTCCCCCACGACCTCGAGCTGATGCCGGAGGCCGAGCTGCTGCTCTCGAGCGTCGACGGCCTGCAGACGAGCATCATCCTGGGCCAGCGCACGCCGGAGGCGGCGATCGCCCTCATCGACCACCAGCTGGACCGGCTGTTCCCCAGCCGGCCGGAAGCAGGCGGACACGAGCCGCAAGCGATCAGCGCAAGCCGCCCCTTTCCGCCGTGACTGCCGCCGGAGGGGGAACGGACAGCACAGTCAGTCTCGCGAACGTCGCCACTTGAGCGCGAGCAGCGTCCCCAGCACGCCGGTCAGGACGCCGACCGTGGCCGGCACCGCGACCGGCGGGTCCACGACGACCACGGGCTTGAGCACGACCGGCGCCGGTGGCTGGACCGGCCTCGGCGGCGCGTCCGAGCCCGTTGCCGTCCACGCCGTGACGTAGACGAGCAGCCGCGCCACCAGCGAGATGAAGAAGATCAGGCCGATGACCGAGCCGAACGCGATGCCGGTCGGCGAGTCGCCGATCAGCCGCAGGTAGAAGCCACCGGCGAGCTTGAGCACCTCGAACCCGACGGCCAGGGCGATCGCGCCGCGCACCGCGCTGCGCACGCCCACCTTCTGCCGCGGCAGCCGCGTCAGCACCCACAGGAACACCAGCCAGTCGGCGGCCAGCGACAGCGGCACCGACGACGCCGAGACGAGCTGGTGCCCCCAGCTCGTGTCGTCGAGGCCCGCGAGCCGCAGCAGGTAGCTGCCGAGCGCGGTGCCGGAGATGGTGAGCGTGAAGGACACCAGCAGCGCCGCCGTGAGCCCGACCAAGGCGAGCAGGTCGACGGCGATGAGCCGCAGCAGGGGCTGGTCGGAGCGGTTCTGGCCCCACATCGCCGTCAGCGAGTCCCGCAGCGCGTTCATCCAGTTCCAGCCCGAGTAGAGGCCGATGACCAGCCCGAACGCCCCGACACTCGTGCGCTGCTTGACGAACCCGGTGAGCAGGTCGGTGGCCTTGCCGCCGAGCCCGCCGGGCAGCGTGGACACGATCGCGTGCACGAGCGTGTCGAGCAGGTGCGGCTGGCTGGCCAGCACGAACCCCGCGACCGACGACGCGACCATCAGCAGCGGCACCAGCGAGAGCAGGCTGAAGTAGGTGATGGAGGCGATGTAGTGGTAGCCGCCGGCCTCGATGTAGCGGTCGGCGGCGCGGGCGATGTGGTCCAGCCACCGGTACCGGGCGCGCGCCCGGGCCCAGGGGCCCGGGGCCTTGGGGGAACTCTTCACGGACTCTGTTTACCCAGCCGGAGGCCACTTCGCGCAGGCAACACGCGGTCGGCCCTCAGCCGAGGACGACGAGCCCGGTGCCGTCGTCCGCCGGAAGGGCGGCGTCCGTCGTCGCGAACACCGTGCTGCCCAGGAAGTCGAGCTCGCAGCCCAGGGTGGCGAGGAACGCGGTGTCCGCGGCGTCGCGGCCGGTGGAGATGCGGAGCATCGTCTGGCGCGGCGCCAGGCGCGTCGCGTCGAAGACGTACCAGTGGCCGTCGACGCCGGCCTCGAAGACGGCGTGGAAGTCCATCGGGGACAGTCCGGGCGCGTAGACGCCGACGTAGCGCGCGGGGATGTCGAGGAACCGGCACAACGTGATGCAGACGTGCGCGAAGTCGCGGCAGACGCCCTCCCCGGCCAGCAGGGTGTCGATCGCGTCGTCGGCCGGCCGGCTCGCACCGACCACATAGGACAGTCGCTCGTGGACGTGCCGGACGATCGCCTCCACCCGCGCCTTGGTGTCCTTCAGCTTGAACAGCTGCGGTGGCACCAGGCCGGCGATCCGGTCGGCCGGGCAGTACCGGCTCGGCCGGGTGAACACGGCGGCCTCGGCGAGCGTGACGGGCTCGGGTTCGGCGTCGGTCAGCGCGCGTTCGGCGTGGTAGGTGACGCGGTGTTCGCCCTTCGGCAGCCGGAAGACCTCGGCGCGCGTCCCGTGCTCGAACTCGACGGGCTCGCTCTCGCCGTGCCAGGAAACCGTCAGCTCTTCGGTGTCGGCGTGGGCCGCGGCGACGGAAATCGCGGCACGCCCGGGTTCGGTGACGTGCACGGAGAACTCGACGTCGACGGTCGCTCGCGGGGCCATCGCCTCATGATGTCACCCTCGGGCAGAATCGCCGGATGACCGACGTCGTGGTGTTCCACTCCGTGCTCGGGCTGCGGCCCGTCGAACACGGTCTCGCCGGCCGGCTGCGGGCCGCCGGGCACCGCGTCACGGCCCCGGACCTCTACGCCGGCCGGACGGCGTCGACGCTGGAAGAAGGCTTCGCGCTGAAGGACCGCGTCGGCTGGGCCACGATCGTGCGGCGCGCCGAAGAAGCCGTGCGCGAGCTGCCCGTGGAGACCGTGCTCGCCGGCGTGTCGATGGGGACGGGCGTGGTCCAGGAGGTGCTGCCCGGGCGTCCGAGCACCGCGGGCGTCCTGCTGCTGCACGCCGTGGGCGCGCTGCCCGCCACGGCCCGCGCGGGCCTGCCGGTCGAGGTGCACGTCGCGGACCCCGACCCGATCGCGCCTCCGGCGCAGGTCGCGGCGTGGCGCGAAGCCGCGGCCCGGCTGGGCGCCGATGCCCGGGTCTTCACCTACCCGGGCACCGGCCACTTCTTCACCGACCCGGCCGGCCCCGACTTCGACGAGGCGGCCGCCGGGCTCACGGAGCGGCGCGTCCTGGACTTCCTCAGGCGTACCGCACCGGGTAGTGCTTGATGCCGTTGAGCCAGCTGGACCGCAGCCGCACCGGCGACGCGGCTTCGGTGATGCCGGGCATCACGTCGGCGATCGCGTTGAAGATCAGGTCGATCTCCAGGCGGGCCAGGTTCGCGCCGATGCAGTAGTGCGAACCGGTGCCGCCGAAGCCGACGTGCGGGTTGTCCTCGCGGAGGATGTCGAACTTCTCCGGGTCCTCGAACACCTCGTGGTCGAAGTTGGCGGAGCTGTAGAACATCCCGACCCGGTCGCCCTTGCGGATGTGCGCGCCGCCCAGTTCGGTGTCGCGGGTGGCGGTGCGCTGGAAGGCGACGACCGGGGTGGCCCAGCGGACGATCTCGTCGGGCGCGGTCTTGGGCCGCTGGTCCTTGTAGAGCTCCCACTCGCCCGGGTGGTCGAGGAACGCCTTCATGCCGTGGGTGATGGCGTTGCGCGTGGTCTCGTTGCCGGCGACGGCGAGGAGGATGACGAAGAAGCCGAACTCGTCGGAGCCGAGCGCTTCGCCGTCGACGTCGGCCTGGATCAGCTTCGTGACGATGTCGTCCATCGGGCACTTGCGCCGGTCTTCGGCCATGTTCCAGGCGTAGCCGATGAGCTGCGTCGACGCCTCGAGGGGCTCGACTTCGTACTCCGGGTCGTCGTAGGCGACCATCTGGTTGGACCAGTCGAAGATCTTGAGCCGGTCCTCCTGCGGGATGCCGATCAGCTCGGCGATCGCCTGCAGCGGCAGCTCGCAGGCGACGTCGGTGACGAAGTCGCCGGAACCCTTCTTGCGGGCCTCGTGGACGATCCGCTCCGCGCGGTCGCGCAGGGTGTCCTCGAGCCGCGCGATCGACCGCGGGGTGAAGCCCTTCGACACGATCCGCCGCAGCTTCGTGTGCTGCGGGGCGTCCATGTTGAGCAGGACGAGCCGGTTCGCGTTGAGGTTGTCCTCGGTCATGCTCTCGTCGAAGCGGATGATGGCGGTCTTCTCGCTGGACGAGTACAGCGTGCTGTCGCGCGACACCTCCTTGACGTCCGCGTGGCGCGAGACGACCCAGTAGCCGTCGTCGCGGAACCCCGCGGTGTTGTGCTTCTGGGGGTTCCACCACACGGGGGCCGTCCGCCGGAGCTCGGCGAACTCGTCGACCGGCAGGCGTTGGGCGTAGAGGTCCGGGTCCGTGAAGTCGAACCCGGCGGGGATGAGCGGAGCGGCCACGTTGCCTCCCACGGTTCGCCTTTGAAACACGTTCTAACCCCGATTAGAGCATACGGTGTTAACTTGCGGAAGACCGTTTAGTGAAACCCGTTAACTTGACCGATGAGGCCAGGTGAGCGAGCGCTCACTCGCGGAAGATCAAGATCGTGTCGATCCTGCGGTCGCTTGCTTCAAACGATAACTTGTTCTAGTTTTTGGGTCACTGGACAGTACTTCCCGACGAAAGGGACGACATGGGCGTGCCGGTCATCGTCGAAGCCGTGCGGACCCCGATCGGCAAGCGGGGCGGGCTGCTCGCCGGCCTGCACGCGGCCGAACTGCTGGGTGCCGCGCAGGTCGCCCTGCTCGACCGCGCCGGCGTCGACCCCGAGCTGGTCGAGCAGCTGATCGGCGGCTGCGTCACGCAGGCGGGCGAGCAGTCCAACAACGTCACGCGCACGGCGTGGCTGCACGCGGGCCTCCCGGAGACGGCCGGGGCGACGACGATCGACGCCCAGTGCGGCTCGGCGCAGCAGGCGACCCACCTGATCGCCGGCCTGATCGCGGCGGACGCGATCGAGGTCGGCGTCGCGTGCGGGGTCGAGGCGATGACCCGGGTGCCGCTGGGGACGAACCGCGGCGCCGGCTCGCCGCGGCCGTCGTCGTGGTCGATCGACCTGCCCAACCAGTACGGCGCGGCCGAGCGGATCGCCGCCCGGCGGGGCCTGACGCGCGCGGACGTCGACGCGTTCGGCGCCCGGTCGCAGCAGAAGGCCGCGGCCGCGTGGGAAGCGGGACATTTCGACCGCGAAGTGGTGCCGGTGAAGGCCCCGGTCCTCGCCGAAGACGGCTCGCCGACCGGCGAGACCCGCCTGGTCGGCCGCGACCAGGGCCTCCGCGAGACGACGGTCGAAGGCCTGGCACGGCTGAAGCCGGTGGTCGAGGACGGCATCCACACGGCGGGAACGTCGTCCCAGATCTCCGACGGCGCGGCGGCCCTGCTGCTGATGGACGCCGAGCGGGCCGCGGCGCTCGGCCTGCGTCCCCGGGCCCGGATCGTGGCACAGGCGCTGGTCGGCGCGGAGCCGTACTACCACCTCGACGGCCCGATCCGCGCGACCGAGCGCGTCCTCACCCGGGCCGGCATGACGATCGGCGACCCGGACCTGTTCGAGGTGAACGAGGCCTTCGCTTCGGTCGCTTTGTCCTGGCAGCGGACGCTTTCGCCGGACGAATCGCGGGTGAACGTCAACGGCGGCGCGATCGCGCTGGGCCACCCGGTGGGCAGCACCGGAGCCCGGCTGCTGACGACGGCGTTGCACGAGCTGGAACGCCGCGACGCCGCGACGGCCCTGGTGACGATGTGCGCGGGCGGCGCCCTCGCCACGGCGTCGATCATCGAGCGCGTCTGAAAGCCTTGTGCGGACAGCGTTCCGCGACGCCCGCGCACGTCCGCTCCGGGCCGCTGTGCTTGACTTCGGGGCATGATCTCGGAAAGCCGTTGCCCGGTGGAGGACGGTGAGCTCCTCGTCCGCCGCGGCGGCGAAGGGCCGGCGCTGCTGCTCATCGCGGGCGGCACCGGGTCGGGTGACTCCTACCGCGCCCTGGCGAAGCAGTTGTACGACGGCTACACGGTCGTCACGTACGACCGCCGCGGCCACTTCGGCAGCACGGACACGACCACGGGCCCGGTGACGGTCGCCCGCCAGGCGGACGACGCGCGGGCGGTCCTCGAGCACGCCACCGACGGCCCCGCCCTGGTGTTCGGCTCGAGCGCGGGCGCGCTGATCGGCCTCGACCTCGTCGCCCGGTACCCGGACCGGGTGCGCACGCTCGTCGCGCACGAACCCCCGGCGGTGCACCTGATGCCGGACGCGGGCGGCTGGCTCGAAGCCGCCGCCGAGCAGGTGCGGCTGGCCCGGTCGGGCGAGCTGATGACGGCGGTGACGCGCTTCGCCGACGCGATCGCGGGCGCGGCCCTGCCCGACCTGCCGAACCTCCGGCTGCCGCACGAAGCCGACTGGATCCGCCTGTTCGACCGCGAGCTGACGGAGTTCTTCGACTACCTCCCGGACCTGCGCGCGCTGCGCAGGGCGAACACGGAGATCTTCCCGGTGGCGGGCGAGGGCAGCCGCGGCCGCTACCACTACCAGCCGGCGAAGATCCTGGCCCTGGAGCTGGGCTTGCCGTTCACCGAGATGCCGGGCGCACACCTGGCCCCGCAACGAAACCCGGCCAAGTTCGCGGCCGCTCTGAAAGACCTGCTGAACCCCGACCTCTGACCGTGTCGACCCCCCGATCACGCGTGTCGACCCCCCGATCACACGTGTCGACCTCCTGATCACGCGCGCGCGGCACGGTGTCAGACCACCCGGACCCCGTCCTTCCACACCTCCCGGATGTTCGACGCCAAGGCCGGGAAGTCGTACGGGTCCCCGTCCACCACGACGAGGTCCGCCCGCAACCCGGGCTCGATGCGGCCCAGCTCGCCGTCCAGGCCCATCAGCCGCGCCGCCGAGGACGTCGTCGCCTCCAGGACGTCGGCCTGGGTCATGCCGCACGCCGCCATCAGGGCCAGCTCCTCCAGGTTCGTCCCGTGCGGGCCGACGCCGCTGTCCGTGCCCATCGCGATCCGGACCCCCGCCGCGTACGCGCGGCGCACCGAGTCCCGGTGCACCTCCACCACTTCCCGCGCCTTCGCGACGACCGCAGAAGGCAGATCCACCCCGGCATCGGCCGCCCGCACCACGTTCACCGGGGCGATCAGCGTCGGGACCAGCCACGTCCCGTGGCCCAGCATCAGCTCGATCGCCTCGTCGTCGAGGTAGATGCCGTGCTCGATCGAACGGACACCCGCCCGGACCGCGTTCTTGACGCCCGCCGAGCCCTGCGCGTGCGCCATCACCGGACGCCCCTGCATCGCCGCCTCGGTGACCAGGACCTCCAGCTCCTCCGGCGTGAACTGCGAGTGCCGCGGGTCGTCGCGCGGCGACAGCACTCCCCCGGTCGTGCACACCTTCAGGACGTCCGCGCCCGCGCGCAGCAGCGTCCTCGCCACCCGGCGCATCTCGTCCGGCCCGTCGACCGTCGCGTCCGGGCGGCCCGGGTGCGGCACCAGCAGCGGCACGCACAGGCCGGACGGGTTCCATGCGTCGCCGTGGCCGCCGGTCTGGCTGATCAGCCCGATCGAGATCTGCAACCGCGGCCCCGGGATCAGCCCGTCGTCCACCGCCTGCTTGATGCCGAGGTCCGCGCCCGACGCGTCGCGCACCGTCGTGATGCCCAGCCCGAGCGTCGCCCACAGGTTCCGCGCGGCTTCGTAGAACTGGTAGGAGAACGGCTTCTGCACGCGCGCCAGCAGCCCGATGTCGGACACCGTGACGTGCACGTGGCAGTCGAACAACCCGGGCAGCAGCACCGTGCCGGCGCAGTCGACGCCCTCGTCGCCGTCCAGGCCGGTGCCGACGTCGACGATCCGGCCGTGCTCGACGACGACGTCGGCCGCCGCCGGCTCCGAGCCGGTGCCGTCGAACACCGAGCCGCCGGTGAAAACCGTGCGCGTCACGCCGCCTCCACGAGAGAAGTGCGCCGGTGCAGCAAAGCGGCCAGCGCGAGCACGACGACGTTGACGCCGAGCCCGACCAGTCCCACGTTGACCGTGCCGACGAGGTGGGTGTCCACAAAGGTCAGCCAGATGACCACGAGCTCGCCGGCGATCAGCCCGGCGAACACCGGGCCCTTGCCCACCGGGACGCGCCGCAGGAAGCCCAGCAGGTTCGCCGGGGCCAGCTGGACCGAGCCCGAATAGGTGAGCAGCAGCAGGTTGGCCAGCAGGTCCGGCCGGAAGATGCCGAGCACGAGGGCAAGGGTACTCGCGAGCACAACCGTGCCGTGGTTGATCCAGAACTGCTTGCGGCCACTGCGGACGCGGACTATGTTGCGCGCCACCAGTGACGAGATGCCGATCAGGATCCCGGCCGCCGGGACCATCGCGGTGGCCGTCGCGGCGACCACGACGACGCCCGTCACCCACTGCGGCAAAGCGTCCTTCGACAGCGTCAGCAATACGCCGTTCGGGTCACTTCCCTTGGGGACCACGATGATCGCCGCGAAGCCGATCAGCATCGGCAGCAGCAGGCACAGCTCGTACACCGGCATCCAGGTGTAGTTGCGCCGCAGCACCTTCGGGTCGCGCGCGGACATCAGCGCCGGCCACGAGTGCGGCAGCGTCATCAGGCCGACGCCGATCGCGCTGACCAGCATGCTCGTCACGAACCAGACGTGGTCGTTCGCTCCACTGTGGACGATCAGCTTCTCCGGGTGCAGCTGCTCGATCTTGTGGAACACACCCCCGATGCCGCCGGCGAAGTGCGTCGGCACGGCGATGATCAGCACCACCAGCGCGACCAGCATGATCCCGTCCTTGAAGTAGGACGTCGCCGCGACGCCGCGCAGCCCGGCCCACAGCACGAACGCGACCACGAGCACGCTGCCGGTGATCATGCTCAGCGTCCCGGACGCCGAGTCGCCGGTGACGAGCCGGACGATCAGCCCGAGCCCGGTGATCTGCAGCTGCAGGTACGGCAGCACGAACACGACGCCGAGCACCGCGGACAACGTCCCGAGCGCCCGGCTGGAGTAGCGGTCCTCGAGGAAGTCGCCCTGGGTGAGGTAGCCGCGCTCCTTGCCCATCGTCCAGAGGCGCTTGGCGAGGAAGAACAGCACGACGTAGGCGATCGGCACGTACGGCAGCGCGTACATCGCCGCGACGCCGCCGGAGAACGCGAGGCCCGCCATGCCGAGGAAGGTGAAGGTGGTGAACACCTCCCCCGCCTGCAGGAACCACATGGTCAGCGCGCCGAAGCGGCGGCCGCCGACGGTCCACTCCGCCAGGTCGGCGACGGGCTTGCGCCGGCCGAGGAAGCCGAGGACGCCGATCAGCACGATGCCGGCGAGGGTGAAGGTGAGGATCACGAGTCGTCCTCCTGCCCGCGCATGAGCCGTTCGGACAGCAGCAGCGCCGGGGTGAACATGAGGCACCAGAAGGCACCCCAGACGACCATCCGCGGCAGCCCGAGCCACAGCCCGGTCGTGTTGACGAACGGCAGGAACGGCATCAGGACCAGCGCGAGCACGGGGAGCAGCGGCGGCCAGTGGTAGCTGCGCACGGCGTCACCCCGCCAGGATCCCGAGGCGGCGGACGGCGAGCTCGGCCAGCAGCGCCGCGCCGTCGGCGAGCACGCCGTCGTCGAAGCGGGCGCGCGGCGAGTGGTTGTCGGCCGCGGTGTCCGGGTCCGCCGGGCACGCGCCGAGGAAGAGGTACGCGCCAGGAACCCGTTCGAGGACCCGGGAAAAGTCCTCCGAGCCGGTGATCGGATCGGCCATCTCGGTGAACCGCTCCTCGCCGAAGACCTCACGGATCGTGTCGGCGACGAACTCGTACGCGCCGGCGTCGTTGACCGTCGCCGGGTACTCGGGTTCGTAGGTGACCTCGACGTCGAGGCCGTGCGCGGCCGCGATGCCCTGGCACACCTGCACCGCGCGCTCGCCGACGCGGGCCGCGACCGCCGGGGAGAACGAGCGGAGCGTCGCCTCGAACGCCGCGTCGTCCGGGATGATGTTGCGCCGCGTGCCGGCGTGGAACATGCCGACGGTGACGACGACCGGGTCGAAGACGTCGAAGGTGCGCGTCACCATCGTCTGCAGCGCGGTGACCATCTCGCAGGCGGCCGGGATCGGGTCGCGCGCGTCGTGCGGCGACGAGCCGTGGCCGCCCGCCCCCAGCACCCGCACGGCCAGCGCGCCCGACGCCGCCATCAGCGTCCCGGGTCGCGCGACGAACTGGCCCTTCGCGTAGCTCGAAGCGGAAACGTGCAGGCCGTAGGCGGCGTCGACGTGCTTGCCGGACGCCGTCAGCACGCCCTCTTCGATCATGCGGCCCGCGCCGTCGCAGCCTTCTTCGCCGGGCTGGAACATGAAGACGACGTCCCCGGGCAGCTCGTCCTTGCGCGCGGCGAGCAGCCGGGCCGCGCCGACCAGCCCCGCGGTGTGCAGGTCGTGGCCGCAGGCGTGCATGGCACCGTCGATCGTCGAGCTGAACTCCTCGCCGGTCGCCTCGGTCACCGGGAGCGCGTCCATGTCGCCGCGCAGCAGCACGGTGCCGCCCGGCTTGCCGCCGCGCAGGACGGCGGTGATCGACGAGAGGTTCTTGCCGAGGCTGACTTCGAGGTCGAGGCCGTCCAGTGCCGCGAGGACCCGCTCCTGGGTGCGCGGCAGGTGGAGGCCGATCTCCGGGATGCGGTGCAGGTCGCGGCGGAGGGCGACCAGGTCGTCGAGCAGGGCGGCGGCGTCGGATCGCAGGGTCATCCGCAGATCATGCAAGTGTCGAGCACAATGGCCGGGAAAAGGTTCGGAAACCACCGTTGCGAGGGCCGATGGGCGAAGAATCCACCATGTTGGCCGAGCAGGACCTCAAACTGGTCGACGCGCTGCAAGCGGCGCCGCGGGCGTCGTGGTCGACGCTCGGCCGCGCGCTCGGGTTGAGCGCGGTGACCGCCGCCCGGCGGTGGGACACGCTCGTCGCGCGCGGGGACGCCTGGCTGACCGCGTACGTCGGCGGCGAGCTGACCGGGCAGCTGGCCCTGGCGTTCGTCGAGATCGACTGCGAGCCGGGCTCGGCTTTGGGCGTCGCGGAGGAGCTGGCCGCGGACCCGCACGTGGTGACGGTCGAGTACGTGGCCGGGCCGTGCGACCTGCTCGCCCACGTCGTCGCGCCGACCCTGCGCGAGCTGGGCGCGCACGTCCTGGACCGGGTCGCTGCCGTGCCCGGCATGACGCGCGCGCGAACGGTCCTTTCGCCCCGGATGTTCACCGAGGGCAGCCGGTGGCGGGTCCGGGCGATCTCGCCGGGCCAGCGCGAGGCGCTTTCGGTGAAGCCGGCGAAGAACCGGGCGCCGCTGCGGTTCGACGACGCGGACCGGGCGCTGATCCTGGCCCTCGGGGCCGACGCGCGGGCGTCGGCGGCGGCGTTGGCGCTCGAGCTCGGCGTCGGCGCGACGACCGTCCGGCGCCGGCTGGACGCGCTGCTGGCCCGCGGCGCGATCCGCGTCCGGTGCGAGATCGCGCGGTCGGTGTCGCCCGCGCCGGTGACCGTGACGCTCTGGCTGCGCGTGCCGCCCGACAAGCTGGAGACGACCGCGCGGTCGCTGGCGATGCTGCCGGAGGTCCGCATGTGCGCGGCGCTGACCGGGGCGGCGAACCTGATGCTGGTGCTGTGGCTGCCTTCGCAGCACGACACGGTGGCGGTGGAGGCGCTGCTGGCGGCGAAGCTGCCGTGGCTGGAGATCACCGGCCGCGCGGTGACGCTGCGGAGCGTCAAGCTGATGGGCCGCCTGCTCGACGCGGCCGGGCGCGGCACGGGCCGCGTACCGCTGGACTTCTGGGCCGCGGTCCCCGTGCCGGAGCACGGGGACCGCGGCGTGGCCGGTCCGGGGGATGAGGGGGGTGAGGTGGAGGGAAGCATCCACCGGACCGGGGTCTTCGGGGAGGAGCGGCCGGCCCGGTGACCGAGGGGCGGCCGCCGGGCCGGGAAGGTTCGGGGCGGATCTCGCGTGACCGCGGTGGCGCTGTGTGATCCGGCGATCTCGAGCGGATCCACGTGATCGGCGGTGGGACTCGCGTGACCACGGGTGGCTCCGCGTTATCCGAAGCGGATCCGTGTGTTCGGCGGCGGGCTCGCAGGGTCAGAGGCCGGCTCTCGACTGTTGGGGGTCGGACCTTGCTCGCCCGGGCGGGCTTCTCGCGTGATCTGAGGGGCATCACGCGTGATCGGAGAGGCATCTCGCGT
Source organism: Amycolatopsis stemonae (assembly GCF_054781455.1). Classification (NCBI taxonomy): domain Bacteria; kingdom Bacillati; phylum Actinomycetota; class Actinomycetes; order Pseudonocardiales; family Pseudonocardiaceae; genus Amycolatopsis; species Amycolatopsis stemonae. Next base: position 498,408 of record NZ_BAAGUJ010000003.1, read on the forward strand.
GTCTGGAGGGGCATCACGTGTGTCTGGAGGGAGGAGTTCCGGCGCGGTGGACTTCGGGGGGGTGAGGTGGAGGGAAGAACGTCCACCGGCCGGAACTCGCGGGGCGGGAAGGGGTTCCCGCCTGTCTCCTCCTTCGCTGACCCGGCTTCGCCGGATCGGTGTGGGGTGAGGACTCCCGGCCCGGGGACTGGGGGGTGAGGTGGAGGGAAAACGTCCACCGGGCCGGGGCTCGGGGCGCGGGACGGGGGTCCCGCGGTTCTTCGGGTGGTGCAACCGGCCCGGCGGACTCGGGGGGTGAGGTGGAGGGAAGTGTCCGCCGGGCCGGGGTTCGTGGGGCGGGTCAGTACCCGCCGGGTGCCGAAGCCGTCGCGACGGCGTTGCCGGGCCGGCGTGACGGGTCGACCTTGCAGCCGTTGGGTTCCACGGCGTACCAGGTGTTCCCGACGCCGTGGCCGTTCGCCTCGCCGGGCGCGTCGTCCTCGGCGTAGGTGTAGACCGGCCAGCCGCCGACGGTGACCTGCTTGCGGCCGTCCGCGCGGGTGAGCTGTCCGATCAGGGCGGTGTCGACGTCCTGGGCGACGGTGATCCGGCCGTCGACGAGCAGCGGCGGCCACGTCTTGGCGCAGGCGCCGTCGCAAGTGGACGTTCCGGAACCCTTGCCATCCTTGGTGAACAGGTAGAGAGTCCGGCCGGCGCGGTCGGTGAGCACCGGGCCGAGGCCGCCGATCTCGGCGGTGCCGATGGTCTTGGCGGAGTCCGCGCTCTGCCCCGCCTTCTCCCCCGCCGGTGTGATGGCCGCCCACTTCGCGCCGACGTTCTGGCCGAGCGCGACGCCGGAGCCGGTGTCCTTGGCGTACCGGTAGACCGGCCAGCCGGCAACGGTCACCTGCTTGCTCCCGTCGGGCCGGGTGACGAGGCCGACGAGCCGCTGGTCCACCCCGGCGGCGAGCGCCGGCGAGCCGGAGATCAGCGGCGGCCACGCCTCCGCGCAGGCGTCCACACAGGACGTCTTCGAGGGGTTCGCGGAGTCGTCGGCGTAGCGGTAGAGCGTGTGGCCGGCCGCGTCGGCGAGGACGGCGCCGAGACCCTCCACTGTGGACGTCACCAGCCGGTCCTGGCCGGCCCCGGAGGACGCCGGAACCGTGCTCGCCGAAAGCTCCTGCCGAGCACCCAGCGGCTGGACCGCACCGGGCGCGGCGTACGGGTTGGTCCCGCAGGCCGCGACCAGCGCGAGACCGGCGACGGCGGGCACCGCGGCGGCGATCGGACGAGCACGGTTCATCGGACGTTCTCCCTCCTGGTGTGGAGTGACCGGGGCGAAAGGCGTTATTCCGCGCAGGCCTTGCCGGAGTTGATGCAGTTGACCACGCGGCCCATGATCTTCCGGCTCATCACGTTCGCGAAGTCGTCGTGGTCGGACCGCGGGTTGTGCTTCTCCTGGGCGAAGGCGTCCACTTTGTACTGACCCTTTTGCTGGACGTCCTGCGGGATGTTGTAGACCAGCGTCACCTGAAGCTGCGGCACGTTCTTGAAGCCCTGCGGGCACTTGCCCTGCTGGTTCGCGAACACGATGTGCGTGCGGTGGTTGGCGCTGTCGGTGTTCTTGCCGTCCCAGCAGTTCGGGAAGGCGTGGATGCGCTCAACCTTGCTGCCCTGCGGGCAGATCGGGTACAGGTCGGTCAGCCGGTCCTCGAACCCGGTGCAGGTCCAGCTGGGCCGGGCGTTGGCCGGGCCGTTGGTGCTCTGCTTGGCGTCACCGTAGAGGATCTTCAGCCCGAGCGGCATCGCGGTGACGTTCTGCGCGCCACCGCCGATGAACTTCAGCGTCGCGGACTCCGGCTCGACGATCTGGCCGTCGTTGTCGCCGACTTCTTCGTTCGCACCCTGCGCGCCGCCGAGCTCGCCGCCGGCCGCCGCGCTGCTGCTCTGGTTCTGGTTGCCGCCGTTGTTGTTGTTCTGGCCGCCGTTGTTCTGGCCGCCGTTCTGGCCGCCCCGGCGGCGGTTCTGGCCCTGCTGCTGGTTCTGCTGGTCCTGCTGCTGCGCGTTCTGGTCACCGCCGCGGCCCGCGCCGCCCCCGGTGTTCCGGCGCCGCTGCTGCTGGCCGTTCTGGTCCTGCGCGTTCTGGTCCTGTGCGTTCTGGTCCTGGTTCTGCGCGTTCTGGTCCTGGCCCTGACCGGCGTCCTGCGCGGCCTGCGCGTCCTTGGCGCTCTGGTCCTGCTGGACGTCGCCGGTCTTGCCCTGCTGAGCCTGCTGGGCCTGCTGGTTCTTGCTCGCCGCGGCCGCGTTGTCCGCGCGGTCGATGCGGATGACGGGCCAGAAGTAGGCCGACTGGTCACCGTTCTTGCAGGTGGTGCCGCCGGCCAGGAGGCTCTTGAGGCTGGAGTCGGCGTCCGTGGTCACGTTGCCGACGTAGTCGTGCAGGTGCTGGGCGCCGTTCTTGATCCCGGGCTGCGCGATGAAGTTGTCCGGGTTGTGGTGCGCGCCGTCCGCGTTCGTTCCACAGTCGACGGTGAAGGAACCCTGCGCGCCCTTCTTCTTCAAGGCCGCGTTGACGTTGTTGCCCGCGGGAACCTTGGTGATGTCGATGAAGAACGACGGGTCCGCGGGGTCCGCGCTGGCCTCGCCCGTGCGGCCCGTGGTGACCGCGACGGCGAGTGCGCCGACGGCGATCGCCAGGCCGATCGCGCCCATCGCGATCTTGGTACGACGGGCCACGCGATGCTTGCCCGTCACGGGGGACCGAGAATGGTTCCGGGCCATAGACTAGTTCACCTCGTTCGTTTTTCCGGGCACGCCGAACAGCGCGGCGGCCCGGGCAAGAACTACCGTTGGTTGAGGTCGAGATCGCACGGAACCCTCGGGGGATGCTGCGGTTCCGGCTTGTCGGGACGCATCGGGGGATGCATTGGGGGATACGGACGCGAGCGCGGCGAGGTTCAAAAGCGACCGGCCCGTTATCTGTTCGTTATCTGGCGGAACGCAACCGGATCCGGTTCATGCAGGTCACACGGTTCTGCCCCGGAAAACGGTTCAACCAGGCCGCCGCAAAAGACGGTCGCGAACCGCCCTGACACTCATGAGAAAGCTGCGGCAGAACGCTCAGCGCTGCACGACGACGAGGACCGTGCCGTCGTCGCCACGGACTTCGAAGCGGCCGATCTGGTCCACGGCCAGGGACACCGATCCCTGCAGCCGCAACGGCTCCGGCGAGCCCGGGATGCCGAACCCCTTGGGCGGCACCGACCAGCCGGACACCACGCGGTCGTCACCGGTCGTCGAGACCGCGACCAGCTGGCACTTCATCGGCCCGACGATGCCGCGCAGCTCGAGGTCGACGCGGCTGCCCCACTCCACGGAGGACACCGAGACGACCGCGCTGACGGCGGACCCGCCGCTGCCGCGGCCGTAGGTCTGCCCGCCGCCGGGCTGGCTCGGCGTGCCCGAAGACGGCGGCGGGACGGACGTCGCCAGGACGCTCGTCGCCGGCGGTGCCTGCTTGCTGCTCGGAGCAGCGAGGGAGGCGGGCGGGACGGCGTCGGCCGGCCGGACCGCGAGGGTCACCAGCGGGCCGGCCACGACGAGGGCGGCGGCCGCGGCGCCGGCGAGCAGGCCGAGGCGCTTGCGGCGGCGCCGCTTCACCGCGGCCTCTTCCATCAGGCCGCGCAGCACCCGGGGCCCGGGGGCGAGGGTGCGCGGGCTCGGCGCGGGCATCGGGGGCTCCGGCCAGCTGCGCTTCACGAGGTCGAGCACGTCCGGCAGCTGGTAGAGCTCGATCAGGTCGAGCTGGCAGTGCGGGCAGTTCATGAGGTGGGCTTCGAACTGGGTGTTCTCGGCCTCGCTGAGGACGCCGAGCACGTACGCGGCTACATCGGTGTGTGCGGACCCGGCCACCCTCGGTTCACCCCCGCTCACGCAACGCGCGGCGCAGCGCGCGGACGGCGTGGTGGATGCGGGACTTGATCGTGCCCGGAGGCACGCCGAGCGTCGCCGCGACCTCGTTCACGGTGCGATCGCGCAGGTAGGTCTGCTGGATGGCCTCCCGCTGCTCGGGCGAAAGGCCCTGCAGCGCCTCGTAAACGATCATCGCGGCGAGCGTCCGGTCCGATTCGTCGGACACCGCGATCGCGTCGGATTCGATCTCTTCGAGCTCCTGGGGCCGCACACTCCGGCTGCGCCAGCCGTCGATCACGATGCGCCGGGCGACCGTGAACAGCCACGCGCGCAGCATCTCCGGCTGGCGGTCGAGCTTGTCCGCGTTCCGCCACGCCTTGATCAGGGTCTCCTGCACGACGTCTTCGGCCCACTGCCGGTCGTGGCCGGTCAGCCGCAGCGCGAACGCCATGAGGGACCCGCCGAACTCCTGGTACAGCGCCTTCGCCAGATCGTCATGGGCGTCGTTGGGCTCGACAACGACTTCCTGATCTTGAACGGGTCTCAGCGCTCGAGTGTGCCGTCCCACGCGGGACATCCTGGTGCTCCGAAGGGCCTACGTCCAGTACCAAACGGTCCCGAAACTTTTTTGAACCGTTTCCGGACCGTGTCCGTATCCCCTACCGAAGACCCCGACAAGGCGTTGTCCCCCGCAACGCTCCGCATCCACTCCGGACCGAATGTCCACTGTGGATCCTTCGCGCGCATTTCCGCCTCACCCCAGGCAACTGCGCGTAGTCATGCCCACGGAGGAGCAGTGATACGCATTCCCCGAACGGTGGTCCCCGCCGCCGTGTGCCTCACCGCACTCGCCCTGCTCACCGCCTGTACCGCCGGCGCGGCCACCACCGGTGGCGGGTACGCCGGCGCCGGTATGCAGATGCCCGGGATGCAGGCCCCGATGACCCTCGCGATGCCGCAGCCGATCACCGCCAACCCGAACGATCCGGCGAAGAGCCAGCTCAGGGCCGCGAAGACGTTCGACCTCGGGCTCATGCTCGTCGACGGCACCGGGTACACGATCTACCGCTACGACCGCGACACGACCGACCCGTCCCGCTCGAACTGCACCGACGCCTGCGCCGCGAAGTGGATCCCGGTCAAGGCCGGCGGTCCCGCGCCGATCGACGTCGACCGGTCGCTGCTCGGCCAGATCACCCGCGACGACGGCACCCAGCAGGTCACCCTGGCGGGCTGGCCGCTGTACCACTTCACCGGCGACAGCGAACCGGCCGACACCTCCGGCCAGGGCGCCGACCAGGCCTGGTACCCCATCGCGCCGGACGGCAAGAAGATCACCCTGACCCAGGACCAGTGGAGGGAAAATGCTTTCGGCCTCTGAGCTCGCGGGGCTGGAGCTCACCCCACCGTCCCCGCTCGAGCGCTCCCGCCCGCTGGTCCGGATCCTGTTCGTGCTGGTCGCGGTGCTGACGCTGCTCGCGGCGGTGTCCCCGGCCTCGATCGCCCAGACCACCGCCGTCTCCCCCGAAGACGCCGTGCTGCTGACCAAGGTCCGCCAAGCCGGGCTCTGGGAGATGCCCTCGGGCATGATGGCGATGGAGAAGGGCAGCCCGAAGGTCCAGGCGGTCGGCTTCGCGATCATGATGGACCACGGCCGGCTCGACGTCGCGACGCGCGCGCTGTCGCAGAAGCTCAACTCGCCGGTCCCCGACCAGCCCTCCGACGAGCAGCGCGGCTGGCTGCTCGAAGAGATGAACGCGGCCCCCGGCCCGGCCTTCGACCGCGTCTTCGCCAACCGGCTGCGCGCGGCGCACGGCCAGGTGTTCGCCATCCTCGCGCAGCTGCGCGCCGGCACCCGCAACGACGACGTGCGGGCGTTCGCCACGGTCGGCAACCAGGCCGTCATGCGGCACATGACCATGCTCGAAAGCACCGGAGTCGTCGACTTCGACGCGCTGCCCACGCCGGTCGTCTCCACCACCGCGGCGCCGGCCGGTGCCGCGCTCGGCCTCGACACGTCCCAGATCGCCGTGGTGGGCGCGCTGTTCCTGCTGGTCGGCGGCGGCCTGTTCTACGTACTGCGCCAGATCAAGGGCAACCGCGGCCGCGCCACGCGCCGGCCGGCCACCGTCAGACCGGGGGGCAGCCATGGTTGAGACCTGGCACGACGCGACGCTCTTCCTCACCCAGCAGTTCCAGCCGAAGACCGACCCGGCGGCCCGCGGCCTCGCCGCGTTCGCCGCCCGGACGTCCTACGCCGCGACGATGCTGACGCTCACCTGGGGCGTGCTCACCGCGACGGGGTGGATCCGGTCGGTCACCGGCCGGAAGGGCCTGCGCAGCACGCACATGGTGCTCGCGACCGCGACGCTGATCTTCGGCGCGGTGCACGCCCTCGGCTTCACCTACCTGACGATCGCCCCGTACAGCTTCTCCTACATGTTCATCCCGTTCAGCTCCGGCCAGGAGGCCCGGCACATCGCGGGCATCGTCGGCTTCGAGGTGATGGTGGCCATCTTCGTCACCGCGGGCCTGCAGCGCTTCACCTCCTACCGGCGCTGGCTGTGGCTGCACCGCTGCGCGTACCCGGCGGTGGCGCTCATCGCGATCCACTCCTGGTTCGGCGCCATCGCCAACGGCCACCTCTCGGTGACCTGGCTGGGCGGCATCACGCTGCTCGTCCCGGCGGTCACGGTGTCGCTGCTGCGGTTCATGCCGGCCCGCACGCTGGAGCGGATCGGCCTCGTCGAAGAGCAGGTGGTCTGACATGCCGCTCCGCTTCGGGGGTGGCCCCCGGATCAGCGTCGACAACGACCGGTGCGAGCTCTACGGCATCTGCGCCATGGAGGCGCCGGACGTGTTCGACCTCGGCCAGGACGGCAGGCTGCGCTTCCACACGCGGCTGCTGGACGAAACCACCTTGGAACAGGCGAAGATGGCCGCCCGCTGCTGCCCGATGCAGGCGGTCGTGATGAGAGGGGACCTGGATGGCTGACGGCGACCGGATCGTCATCGTCGGCGCGGGTGTCGCAGGGTTGCGCGCCGCGGAACGACTGCGGGAACTGAACTTCGACGGCGAGATCGTGCTCATCGGCGACGAGGCGCGGCGCCCCTACCACCGGCCGATGATCTCCAAGGCGCTGGTGATGGGGACCGAACGGCCCAGCGACGTGGGCCTTTCGCACTACCTGCCGGACCTCGACGTGCACTGGCGCCTCGGCGCGCGCGTCACGCACCTGGACACCACCGAGCGGGTCGTGCACCTGCCCGGCGGCGAATCCCTCTGGTACGACGGCCTGATCGCCGCGACCGGCGTCTACCCGCGGCACCTGCCCGGCGCGCCGCGGCACGACCCGCGCGTGCGGATCCTGCGCACGGTCGAGGACTCGATGGCGGTGCGGCGCTGCCTGCACGCCAGCAAGAAGCCGGCCGTCGTGATCGGTGCCGGCCTGATCGGCAACGAGTTCGCGGCGAGCATGCGGCACATCGGCCGCGACGTCACGCTCGTCGGCCACGCGAAGGCGCCGCTGCACCGCTTCGGCGACCGCGTCTCCAGCGGCATCGTCGAGGCGCACCACGAGCACCGCGCGAAACTGGCGATGAAGAGCGAAGTGCGGCACTGGATCAGCACGAAGGACACCGTCGGGCTGCACCTGACGAACAACCAGCTGCTGGTCGCCAGCGTCGTCGTGCTCGCCATCGGCAGCGTCCCGTCGGTCGACTGGATGCGCGGCTCCGGCCTCGACATCAGCGACGGCGTGCTCTGCGACTCGAAGCTGTTCGCCGAGGGCGCCTCCGACGTCGTCATCGCCGGTGACATCGCGCGCTGGCCGAACCTGCGTTTCGACGAGACCCCGCGGCGGGTCGAGCACTGGATCAACGCCGTCGAGTCGGCCCGGCACGCGGCGGAGAACCTGCTGATGGGGCACTCGAGCGCGAAGCCGTTCACCCCGCTCCCCCGCGCGTGGTCGACGCTCTACGACACGCGGCTGCAGATGTGCGGGATGCCGTCGCTGGCCGAGGACACCGTGACCCTGGCCGACGGCATCACCGGCTTCATCCGCGACGGCCGGCTCGTCGGCATCTCCGCGTGGGACAAGCCCAGGGCGATGCTGGACTGGATGGCCGAGCTCGACCGCCGGCTGCCCGCCCCCGACTACGTGCCCGAGCCGGAGCCCGCTCCCGCCCCGGAGGTCGCCGAGGTCCCCACGGTCGAGCCGTCGCTCGCCGCCCTGGCGGCCGACGTGCCGGCGGAGTTCGACAGCGGCTTCGACCACCAGGCCTTCGAGCGCGAGTTCGAGAGCGAGTTCGCCAACGACATCCCCACCACGGCGTTCCCGGCGCAGGCCCCGCCCACCACGGCGTTCGCCGCGCAGCCCGGAGCGGCGCTGCCGACCATGGCCATTCCGATGGGGAGGTAGAGAAGGACCGGGACCCGGCTGCGCGCGGCGGCCGCGTCCCCTCGCCGGTCACCACGCCCCCTCCGCGGCTGGGCGGTGTGGTGGCCGGCCCCCAGCGTCCCCCTGCCCGCCTCGCGTCCGGTGACGGATCGAGCGCCCGGCGGGCCAGGAGAGGGCCATCCCGAAGGAACCCGACGCCTCCGGGATGGCCTTCTTCCGGCACACCGGGCGGGGGCCCGGGGTCGAGCGTCGCGGCGGTCTTCGACCGGTGCGGCGTGCACGTCCGTGACGGCCTTTCCGGGGGAAGGGTATGCCGCCGGGAAGGCCGCCACGGTCGCCAGTCGGGTCGGGGTTGCACCGGTGAAGGCCGTTCCGAGGGAAACGGGAGCCCTCGGAACGGCCTTCACCTCGTGCGGCGGGAAAGCCGCGACTCCCCCACGACGAGCCCGCCGAGGACCAGGACCGCCACGCCGACCACCCGCAGCCCCGCGTCCGCGCCGCTGACGAAGGCCGCGACGACTTCGTGCGCCCGGCCGGTCCGCGCGAGGGCTTCGGCCACCGTGTGCGCGCCGCGGACGTCCGGCGGCAGTGCGGCGGCGAACCGGCCGGTCAGGACCGTGCCGATCACGGCGACGCCGAGCGCGCTGCCGAACTCCCGCGTGGTGGCCTGCAGCCCGGTGCCGACCCCGGCCTGTTCCGGCGGGAGTGACCCCGCGATGACGCCCGACAACGTGGGCAGCGCCAGCGTCACGCCGATGCCGGTCACCAGGAGCCACGCGGCGTAGGCCGCGTACGACGTCTGCGTGTCGCTTGTGGACAGTCCGAGCAGGCCGCCGACGACGAACGCGAAGGCGAGCGCGACGGTGGCGTCGAGGCCGATGCGCCGCGTCAGCAGGCCGACGTGCCGGCCGCCGAGGATCATCGGCACGGTCAGCGGGATGATCCCGAGCCCGGTGCCCAGCACGCCGAACCCCTTGGCGTACTGGAGGAACGACGCGTTGACGTAGAACAGCGCGAACATGCCGAAGAAGACCGTCGTCATGCCGAGGCACGCGCTGCGCAGGCGGGCGATCCGGAACAGCCGCGGGTCCAGCAGCGGGTGTTCGGCGCGCAGCTCGGCGAGTACCCAGGCCGTGAAGAGCACGGCGGCGCAGGCGAACCCGGTCAGGACGACCGTGCTCCCCCAGCCCGCCTCCGGGCCCTGGACGATCCCGGCCAGCAGGGCGACCGACGCGCCGACGAGGAGCACCGCGGCCAGCGGGTCGAGACGCCGGTCGTGGCGCGACGACACGGGCGCGACCCGGGCCACCAGCGCGGCCGCGACGAGGGCGGCCGGCACCGCGGCGGCGAAGAGCCAGCGCCACGACCCGGCCGTCAGGACCAGCCCGCCGCCGACGTTGCCGGCGACGCCGCCGATGCCGGTCATCGACGCCCAGGTCGCGATGGTCGCGGGTTGGCGTTCCGCGGGCACCGCGTGGAGCAGGACGGCGAGCGAGTTGGGCAGCACCGCGGCGGCGCCGACGCCGGTGAGCGCCCGGCCGGCGAGCAGGAGGACGACGTCCGGCGCGACCGCCGAGAGCAGCGCGCCGGCGGCGAACAGCCCGAGCCCGGCCAGCAGGACGCCCTTGCGGCCGCACCGGTCGCCCGCCGCGCCGCCCGGGATCACCAGGCAGGCGAACACGATCACGTAGGTGTCGACGATCCAGACGAGCGCCGGCGCGGACGGGTGCAGCGTGCTCGCGGCGAGCAGCGGGACGGCGAGGTTGACCGCCGCGACCATGCCGACCACCAGCACGACGCAGGCGCACATCAGCGGGAGCAGGCCGCCGCGCGGACTCTTGAGGAACATGCTTTCGAAGCTAAGGACCACGTTCTGTGTCGTGCCACGCAACTTTGGCAATGTTCTCTTGCGTACGATGCAACCATGTCCGACCAGCTCGACCTGAACCTGTTGCGCGTGTTCGACGCACTGCTGCGCGAAGGGAGCGTCACGGCCGCGGCCGAGCGTCTCCACCTGTCCATCCCGGCGGCGAGCCGCGCGCTGGGGCGGCTGCGGCGGGCGATGGACGACCCGATCCTGGTGCGCGCCGGCCGCGGGATGGCGCCCACGCCGTTCGCGCTGCGCACGGCACCGCGGGTGCGATCGCTGCTGGAGGAGGCGGCGTCCCTGGTCAACACCGAGTTCTCGCTCGCCTCGCTCGAGCGGACGTTCACGATCCGCATCAACGACGGCGTCGCGGCGACCTTGGCGACGGTGGCGGTCGAGGCCGCGGCGGCGGCCGCCCCGGGCGTCACGCTGCGGTTCGTCGCGGAGGGCACCGAAAGCGCCGAAGCCCTGCGCGACGGCTCGGTCGACCTGGACATCGGCGCCGGCGACGCCTCGGCCCCGGACATCCGGACGGCCGTGCTCTACCGCGAGCGCCTGGTCGGCATCGTCCGCGAGGACAGTCCCCTGGGCCGCGCCCGCCGTCCGACGCTCGCGCAGCTGTGCCGCCACCCGCACGTCTCGGCGTCCCGGCGCGGCCGCGCGCGAGGCCCGCTGGACGACGTCCTGGCGGCGGCGGGCCTGCGCCGCCACGTCGCGGCGGTGGTGCCGACGTCCGCGCTGGCCCTGCTGCTGGTGGCGTCGAGCGGCCACGTCGGCCTGGTCCCGGAGCGCCTGGCGGACCAGCACGGCCCGGCTCTGGGCCTGCGCCGCTTCCCGATCCCGGCCGACCTGCCGCAGGTGGAGGTCCGGCTGAGCTGGCACGCCCGCCTCGACGCCGACCCGGCCCAGCGCTGGCTCCGCGACACGCTCCGCGCCGCCCTCGGCTGACCGTGTCGCCCCCCAATCACGCGAGATGCCCCTCCAATCACGCGAGATGCCCCCTCAATCACGTGTGATGCCCCTCCAATCACGGCTGCGGCCGCTCCGAGCGCGGGGCGGGTGCGGTACGGGAAGGGGTCGGCACGTGTGGTCCGGGGTCGGCACGCAGGTTCCCGGGCTCGGCGCGCGTGATCGGAGGGTCGGCGCGTGTGATCGGAGGGTCGACAGGCGTGATCCGGAGGTCGACACGTGATCGGAAGGTCGACACGCGTGATCGGAAGGTCGACACGCGTGATTGGGGGGTCGACACGAGGGGCTCCGCCGTAGCCCTGCGGTGTGGCACGATCGTGCGGTGAGCAGCACGTCCGCCTCCGAGCAGTACCTGCGTGACCTTGCCTTGCTGCGCCGGGTGCGCGACCGGATCGACCGGGAGTACGCGCAGCCGCTCGACGTCGAGGCGCTTGCGCGGGGCGTGAACATGTCCGGCGGGCACCTCAGCCGGCAGTTCCGGCGGGCCTACGGAGAGTCACCGTATTCGTACCTGATGACGCGGCGGATCGAGCGGGCCATGGCGTTGCTGCGCAAGGGCGAGCTGAGCGTCACGGAGGTGTGCTTCACCGTCGGCTTCTCGTCGCTCGGTACCTTCAGCACGCGGTTCGCGGAGCTGGTCGGGATGCCGCCGAGCGTCTACCGGGAGCAGCAGGCCGAGGCCACCGTCGGCATGCCCCCGTGCGTGGCCAAGCAGGTCACCAGACCGATCAGGAATCGAGAAGCGCGGCCTTCGGCGGCCACATAGTGTGACCGTCATGGACGTCACCATTCACGCGAGCTTCCTCCCGCACACCGACGCCGAGGCCTCGCTCGCCTTCTACCGCGACCTGCTCGGCTTCGAGGTCCGCCAGAACGTCAAGTACGGCGACCTGAACTGGATCACCGTCGGCCCGCCGAACCAGCCGGACACGGCGATCGTGCTCTCGCCGGTGGCCGCGACGCCGGGCTTGACCGACGACGAGCGCCGGATGATCGCCGAGATGATGGCCAAGGGCACCTACGCCTCGATCAACCTGGCCACCAAGGACCTCGACGCCCTCTTCGCGAAGCTCGAAGCGGGCAACGCCGAGGTCGTCCAGGAGCCGGTCGACCAGCCCTACGGCGTCCGCGACTGCTCGTTCCGCGACCCCGCCGGCAACCTCCTGCGCATCCAGGAGCTCCGCTGACCGAGGTCGCGGCCCGGTCGTACCGCGAGGTCCTGCGTGACCGCCGGGTGGCCGGGCTGCTGCTGGGGGACCTGCTGGCCAACGTCGGCACGGGCATGATCATCGTCGCGATGCCGGTGCAGACGCTGTCGCTGCACGGAAACGTGCCGAAGGCGATCGCGATCGGGCTGGTGGAGGCCGCGCCGTTCGTGCTCTCCACCGTCCTCGCGCTCGCGATCGGCCTGGGCCGGGTGCGCGTGCCGCCGCGGACGCTGCTGCTCGCCGACTGCGTGCTGCGGTCGGCGACCTTCACCGTCCTCGGGGTGCTGTCGGTGACCGGACGGCTGACCCTGCCGGTGCTGATCGCCGGGCTCCTGTTCGGCGCGACGGGGAAGCTCGCCGGGTCGAGCAGCCGCCGTCTGCTGGCGACGTCGGCCGCGGGCGAGGCCGGGCGGTTCTCGGTCAACGGCCTGCTCGGGCTCAACACCACGTTCGCGCTGTACATCGCCGGGCCGGTGCTGGGCGGCCTGGTCGTCGCGACCACCGGAGCGGGGTACGCGCTCTTCTTCGACGCCTTCGGCGCGCTGATCCTGCTGGCGGCCACGCTGCTCTTCGTGCCCAAAACAACCGAAGACCGCGACGCGCTGCGCGAACCGAGGACGTCCGGCTGGCGGATCCTGCGCCGCCGCCCGGTCGCCGCCCGGCTCCTGGTGGTCGAGTTCTTCTTCAACTTCCTCTACATGCCCATCGAGGTCGCGCTCCCGCTGTACGTGAGCGGGACGCTGCACGCCGGCGCGTCCGGCCTCGGCCTGCTGTGGGGCGCGCTCGGGGTCGGCGCGTTCCTCGGCTCCGCGCTGGTCAACCAGCTGCGGAACCTGCCGCAGCGGCCGCTGCTGGTCGCGATCATCGGGCTGTGGGCGCTGTGCCCGATCGCGCTCGCGGCCGTCGGCGACCTCACCGCCGCGCTGGTCGTCTTCGGCCTCGGCGGCCTGGTCTACGCGCCGTTCACGCCGGTCGCCTACAGCTTCCTGCAGTCGGGCCTCGAACCCGGGGAACAGCAGCAGGTCGTCACGCTCTGGACGACCGGCGCCACCGTCGCCGCGCCGCTCGGCCTGGCGCTGGGCGGGCCCCTGATCGAACTGTCCGGCACCACCGGCGGGCTGGTGCTGTCCGGCGTCTTGACCCTCGCCCTGCTCCCGATCGCCGCCCGCGCGGTGCTGGGGCGCACCCCGGAAAGGACCGCCCGATGTGCCTGAGCCTCCAGATCGCCGCGCACCAGCACCTGCGTGACCTGGCCCTGCTGCGCCGGATCCGCGACCGCATCGACCGCGAACCGACCCTCGACGTCGAGGCGCTCGCCCGCGACGCGGGCCTGACCGCGGCGGAGTTCGTCCGCCGGTTCCGGGACGCCTACGGGCAGTCCCCGCACGACTACCGGCGGGCCGTCCGCCCCTTCCCCTTCGACCGAGTCCTGGAGCCCCGATGACCAAGCACGTCGCCGACAGCCACGACCTGATCCGCGTCCACGGCGCGCGCGTGAACAACCTCAAGGACGTCAGCGTCGAACTGCCGAAGCGGCGCCTGACGGTGTTCACCGGCGTCTCCGGCTCCGGCAAGAGCTCGCTGGTGTTCAGCACGATCGCCGCCGAGTCGCAGCGGCTGATCAACGAGACCTACAGCACCTTCGTGCAGGGGTTCATGCCGACGCTGGCGCGGCCGGACGTCGACGTCCTCGACGGGATCACCACCGCGATCATCGTCGACCAGGAGCGGATGGGCGCCAACCCGCACTCCACCGTCGGCACCGCGACCGACGCGAACGCGATGCTGCGCATCCTCTTCAGCAGGCTCGGGCAGCCGCACATCGGCTCGCCCCAGGCGTTTTCGTTCAACGTCGCGTCGATCAGCGGCGCGGGCGCGGTCACCATCGAGAAGGCCGGACGGCAGATCAAGGAACGCCGCAGCTTCAGCATCACCGGCGGCATGTGCCCGCGCTGCGAAGGCCGCGGCAAGGTCAACGACATCGACCTGACCGCGCTCTTCGACGAGAACAAGTCGCTCAACGAAGGCGCGATCACCATCCCGGGCTACAGCATGGAGGGCTGGTTCGGCCGCATCTTCCGCGGCTCCGGCCTCTTCGACCCGGACAAGCCGATCAAGAAGTTCACCAAGAAGCAGTTCAACGACCTGGTCTACAAGGAACCGACCAAGATCAAGGTCGAGGGCATCAACCTGACGTTCTCGGGGCTCGTCCCGGCGATCCAGAAGTCGATGCTGGCCAAGGACGTCGACTCGATGCAGCCGCACATCCGCGCGTTCGTCGAGCGGGCGGTCACCTTCACGACGTGCCCGGACTGCGACGGCACGCGGCTGTCCGCAGAGGCCCGGTCGTCGAAGATCGACGGGATCAGCATCGCCGACGCGTGCGCGATGCAGATCAGCGACCTCGCCGCTTGGGTGGCGAAGCTGGCCGAGCCGTCGGTCGCGCCGCTGCTGGACGCGCTCAAGCGCACGTTGGACTCCTTCGTCGAGATCGGCCTCGGCTACCTCTCGCTCGACCGTCCATCCGGGACGCTCTCCGGCGGGGAAGCCCAGCGCACCAAGATGATCCGGCACCTGGGGTCGTCGCTCACCGACGTCACCTACGTCTTCGACGAGCCGACGATCGGGCTGCACCCGCACGACATCCGGCGGATGAACGACCTGCTGCTACAGCTGCGGGACAAGGGCAACACGGTGCTGGTCGTCGAGCACAAGCCGGAGGCGATCGCGATCGCCGACCACGTCGTCGACCTCGGCCCGCACGCCGGGTCCGACGGCGGCGAGGTCGTCTTCGAGGGCACGGTGGCCGGGCTGCGCAAGAGCGGGACGCTGACCGGGCGTCACCTCGACGACCGCACGACGCTGAAGCCGTCGGTGCGGACGCCGTCGGGTTTCCTGGAGGTGCGCGGCGCTTCGACGCACAACCTGCAGGACGTCGACGTCGACATCCCGCTCGGCGTGCTGACCGTCGTGACGGGCGTGGCGGGCTCGGGCAAGAGCTCGCTGATCCACGGCTCGGTGTCCGGCGGCGAGGGCGTCGTGACGGTGGACCAGACCGGCATCCGCGGCTCGCGCCGGAGCAACCCGGCGACGTACACGGGGTTGCTGGAGCCGATCCGCAAGGCGTTCGCCAAGGCCAACGGCGTGAAGCCGGCGCTGTTCAGCGCGAACTCCGAAGGCGCGTGCCCGAACTGCAACGGCAACGGTGTCGTCTACACCGACCTCGGGATCATGGCCGGCACCGCGACGCCGTGCGAGGTCTGCGAGGGCAAGCGGTTCCTGGCCGAGGTGCTGGACTACGAGTTCGGCGGGCGCGACATCAGCGAGGTGCTCGGGATGTCCGTCGCCGCGGCGCAGGAGTTCTTCGCCGACGGCGACGCGAAGCTCCCGGCGGCGCACAAGATCCTGACCCACCTGTCGGACGTCGGCCTGGGGTACCTGACCCTGGGCCAGCCGCTGACGACGCTGTCCGGCGGCGAGCGGCAGCGCATCAAGCTGGCGACGCACATGGCGGAGCAGGGCGGGGTGTACGTCCTCGACGAGCCGACGGCGGGCCTGCACCTGGCCGACGTCGAGCAGCTGCTGGGCCTGCTGGACCGGCTGGTGGACGCGGGCAAGTCGGTGATCGTCATCGAGCACCACCAGGCGGTGATGGCCCACGCGGACTGGATCGTCGACCTCGGCCCGGGCGCGGGCCACGACGGCGGCCGGATCGTGTTCGAGGGGACGCCGGAGCAGCTGGTGAAGGCGCGCAAGAAGACCCTGACCGGTGAGCACCTCGCGGAGTACGTCGGCTGACGCCCCGGGGAGCGTATACCAGAGTGCGGGGTAGGGCGGGCCCCCCGAAATGGCCTGGGGCGCTCCGGGTTCCGGGAGGCGCCCCTACCGCGAAGACTCGGGTGGGTGACCACCACAGAGATCAGCACCGGCAGCGACTTCGCCCGGCTCGGCCACCGCATCTCCGCCGCCGGGCTGATGGTGCGCCGCCCCGGTTACTACACCGTGCGGTTCGCCGTCGTCGGCGGGTTGTTCGCCGCCGGCTGGGTGGCCTTCGCGCTGCTCGGGAATTCGTGGTGGCAGCTGGCCGTCGCCGCGTTCCAGGCCGTCCTGTTCGGCCAGATCGCCTTGCTGTCCCACGATCTCGCGCACAGGCAGGTGTTCCGCCGCCGCCGGCCGACCGAGATCGCCGGGATGCTCGCGGGCAACCTCGGCATCGGGATGAGCTACGGCTGGTGGATGGACAAGCACACCCGCCACCACGCCAACCCCAACCACGAGGAGCTCGACCCCGACGTCGACCCGGACATCCTCGTGTGGTCGAAGGACCAGGCCCGCGCGGCGAACGGCGTCGCCCGGTTCGTCGGGCGGTACCAGGCTTTCCTGTTCTTCCCGCTGCTGACGCTCGAAGGCCTGAACCTGCACTGGTCCGGCATCCGCGCCGTGCGCAAGCCCGGCCTGCGCCGCCGCGGGGTGGAAGCCGCGTTGCTGGCCGCGCACTACGTGCTGTACTTCGGCGCGCTGCTGACCGTCCTCTCCCCTGGCATGGCGCTCGCGTTCTTCGCCGTCCACCAAGGACTCTGGGGTGTCTACATGGGATCGATCTTCGCGCCCAACCACAAGGGCATGCCGACGCTGACCGGCCGGCCGGAGCTCGACTTCCTCCGCAAGCAGGTGCTGACGTCGCGCAACGTGCGCGGCGGCGTCGTGACCGACGTCGCCCTCGGCGGGCTCAACTACCAGATCGAGCACCACCTGTTCCCGAGCATGCCGTCGCCGCACCTGCGCCGCGCCCAGCCGATCGTCCAGGCCTACTGCGCCGAGCTGGGCATCCCCTACCTGCAGACGAGCCTGGTCGAGTCCTACCGGCAGGCGCTCACCCACCTGCATGAAGCTGGGGCGCCTCTCAGGAACCGTTCGTAGACTCGGGTCCATGAGGAAGACGATCGCGGCGTTGCGGGACCTGCCGGCCGCGTTCGGGGCGAAGGCCACGGGCGCGCGAGCCGAGCGGGTCCGCTCGTCGCCGCAGTTCGACGGCAGGGTGTTCCGCAACGCGGCGCCGCGGCACCCGATGACCGCGGCGTCGATGCGGACCATCTTCCGGGAGATGTTCTTCGGCGAGCACCGCGAACTGCGCAAACCGGGCGGCGCGGTGCCGCTGGTCGCGAACGAGCCCGTCGAGACGGCCGAGGGCGCGTACCTGACCTGGTACGGCCACGCGTCGGCGCTGGTCGAGCTGGACGGCGCCCGCGTGCTGCTCGACCCGGTCTGGAGCGAGCGGGTGTCGCCCGCGGCCTTCGCCGGCCCGCGGCGGCTGCACGAGCCGCCGGTCGCGCTGTCGGGCCTCGGCCGGGTCGACGCGGTCGTCATCTCGCACGACCACTACGACCACCTGGACCTCGCGACCGTCCGCGCGCTGGTGACGTCGACCGAGGCACCGTTCCTGGTCCCGCTCGGCGTCGGCGCGCACCTGGAGCGCTGGCACGTCCCGGCGTCGCGCATCATCGAACTCGACTGGCACGAAGGGGCCACGGTCGCGGGCGTCCGCTTCGTCGCGACGCCGGCCCAGCACTTCTCGGGCCGGGGCATCACGAACGACGACACGCTGTGGACGTCCTGGGCGCTCCTGGGCCCGGCGCACCGCGTGTTCTACAGCGGCGACACGGGGTATTTCGACGGTTTCGCGAAGATCGGCCAGGAGCACGGCCCGTTCGACGCCGCCCTCATCCAGATCGGCGCGTACGCCCCGCACTGGCCGGACATCCACATGACACCGGAGGAAGGCGTCGCGGCGGGCCTCGACGTCCGGGCGAAGCTGCTGGTCCCGGTGCACTGGGCGACGTTCCAGCTGGCGATGCACCCGTGGGGCGAGCCGGCGGACCGGGTCTGGCGTGAGGCCAAGGCGGCGGACCTGCCGCTGGCCATCCCCCGCCCGGGCGAGCGGATCGACGTGACCGGGCCCCCGCCGGTGGACGGCTGGTGGCAGGCGCTGTGAAGCTGAAGCTGGACCTCCACGACATCTACAACCGCGGCGGCGAAATCGACCGGGCGCTCAAGGCGATCATCGACGAGGCCGTCGCCAAGAAGGCGCCGCTGGTCGAGATCATCCCCGGCAAGGGTTCGGGCCAGCTGAAGAAGCACGTCCTGCGGTTCCTCGAGCGCAAGGACGTCAAGGCGCTCTACCACCGGGTCGAGAAGGACAAGGACAACTTCGGCCGGGTGTTCGTGCACTTCCGCTGGAAGTGACCTCAGAACCGGCTGTCGTGCCGCGCTTCGGCCCAGGCGCGGTCCCACGCCGCCGAGTGGAGGCGGCCCACCGCGAAGCGGCCGATGCCGTACAGGCCCGTCAGGGACCCCGTGATGGCCACCCACAGCAGGATCGCCGCGAAGACGCCGTCAGCCGCCGACGTCGACGGGGACAGCGGCTCGGTCGTCAGCTCGCCGCGCTGGTCCAGCCACACCGGCACGTGCGTGCCCGCCGGGCTGCCCGCGTCCGCCAGGACATCGCCGGTGTGGCGGGCTCCGCGGGCGTCGAACCAGGCGGCCTGGACCGTCGTCTGGTCGGCCGGGGCGCCGGCGCCGTCGGTGCTGTACGTCTGGTTGGGCGCCGCGGCGAGCGAGACGGCCGTGGCCGGGTGCCGCGTGGTGCGCTCCTGCTCGGCGCGGGTGGTCTGGGAGGCGTAGGTGTCGGAGCCGAAGGCGGCCGCGAAGGGAAGGGCCAGCAGCGCGCCCGCGAAGACCAAGATCAGCAACGCGGCTTCGACGCGGTCGCCGAACCTGGTCAGCGGGTTGCGCCCGGGGTGCAACCGGCGCCGGAACCGGGCGATCCGTCCGCTGGGCCCACGCATGCGCGACTCACTCCTCCCAGAAAAAACACCAACTCCATAACAGTGTGCGCGCGGGGGCTCGACTTTCTCATGGAAATGGGATGCGGCCCACCTGTGAATCCTTCCACACCACCCGGTCGCGCTAACTGGCCGCGATCGCCGACCACAGGGCGTAAGCGATTTCGGGTCCGCAGACGTCCGAGTGGCCCTGGACGAACCGGTCGGCGAGGAGGTTGTGCGGGACGCCCTGGCGCCAGCGGTAGGTCCCGCCCACCGGGAGCAGCTGCGCGGTGACGGCCTCGGCCGTGCGCTGCGCGCCGTTGCGGCCGAGGCCGCCGTACGGGCTCGACGCGTCGCCGACCGCGGACGCCTTCCGGCCCGCGATCCGCGACGCGATCGCGTAGGCGACGCCGACGGCCAGGTCGTTCGCGGTGTGCGTGACGAGGATCGGCCCGGTGACGACCCGTCCGGCCACGACCTCGCGGAACGCGCCGGGCCGCGGCCCCGCTTCGCCGTCGTCCCAGTCCGCGGCGAAGCCGTGGTGCGAGAACGCCGCCTGCAGCAGCGTCAGCGTGGCCAGCGACCCGGCCGGGCGGGCGTTCGCGGCCGCCGTCACCAGCCGCCCGCCGAAGCTGTGGCCGACGAGGTGGACCCGCGGGCCCGGCCGGGGGAACGTGGCCACCAGCGGGGCCAGGCCGCGCTCCCCCACGTCGTCCGCGCGGGCCTTCATCTCGTAGTAGGCGAGGAAGTCGAGGAGGTGCTTCGCCGCGTCGGCGGAGCCCGTGCCGCCGAGCCGGTCCATCACCGTGCCGCCGGGCAGCGTGAACAGCTGGGTCGACGCGTCTTCCCGGTCGTCCGCGCCGCGGGCGGCCACCGAGAGCAGGGCCGCGGCGAACGCCGTGCGCGCGGTCGCGCGGGCGGTCAGGGCCGGCACCAGGTCGGCCGCCGCGTCGATGGTGAGCCGCTGGCCGGGCACGAGGTCCCGCAGCTGGTCGAGCCGCTCGGCCAGGCCCGCTCCCGGTTCCAGCCCGGCGAGCTTCCGCGACGGCCACAGCACGCAGGCCAGCGCGATCCGGCGCCCGGGGCCCGCGACCGCGCGCAGCGACTCCGCGAGGGACGCGTAGAGCAGCCGCGCGGTCAGGTGGTCGTTGGTCCAGCCGTGGCTCAGCACGACGAGGTCGGTGACCGCGGCGTCGGCCGCGAGCTCGCGCACGGCCGCGCCCCGGTCGCCGACGAGCTTGCCCGCCTGGTCGAATTCGACTTCGGCGGCCGGGAACCCGGACAGCTCCACGGGGTCCTCCTCGGGCGACGACTCCCCGGAAGTCGCCCGAACCCCGGCCGCCGTTACCCGGCTCAGAGCCAGTCGTCCGGCCGCGGCCACGGCATCAGCGCCGCGAGCGCGTTCCGCGCGGGCTCGGTGACCGAGTACCGGCCGCGGTGGAAGAGCAGCGGCCGCGCGTCCGACGGCGTGCCGAGCGCGGTGACCCGGCCGATCACGACGTAGTGGTCGCCGGCCTCGTGCACCGCCTCCAGGGAGCAGTCGATCCAGGTGAGCGCGCCGTCGAGCAGCGGGGCCCCGGACGGCGCGGGCGTCCAGCCGAACCGGCTGAACTTGTCCTCGCCGCGGGCGCCGAAGACCGCGCTGACCTCCTGCTGGTCCTCGGCCAGCACGTTGACGGCGAACCGGCCGGCCGCGGCGAGCACCGGCCACGTCCGCGACGTCTTCGCCGGGCAGAACAGCACCAGCGGCGGGTCGAGCGACAGCGCGGCGAACGATTGGCAGGCGAACCCGGCGAGGGTGTCGCCGTCGCGGCCGGTGACCACCGTGACGCCCGTGCAGAAGTGCCCGAGCACGCTGCGGAATTCGGTCTGGTCGACCGCCACCGCGGTCATGCGCCGGGCGGTCGCGCGCCGACCGAGAAGTCGTGCCCCCACAACGAAACCGCGGTGCTTTCGCGGGCGATCCAGTTGTCGTCGTCGACCTGACGGCCTTCGCAGCCGAACTCGACGTCGAAGCCGCCGGGGGTCTTCATGTAGAACGACAGCATCAGGTCGTTGACGTGCCGGCCGAGCGTGGCCGACATCGGCGCCTTGCGCCGGATCGCGCGGTCGAGGCACAGCCCGACGTCGTCGGTGTTCTCCACCTCGACCATCAGGTGCACGATCCCGGACGGGGTCGGCATCGGCAGGAAAGCCAGGCTGTGGTGGCGCGGGTTGCAGCCGAAGAACCGCAGCCACGCGGGTGGCCCGTCGGCGGGCCGGCCGACCAGCTGCGGGGGCAGCCGCATCGAGTCGCGCAGCCGGAAGCCGAGGACGTCGCGGTAGAACCGCAGCGACGCCTCGTCGTCCTTTGTAGACAAAACGACGTGGCCGAGGCCCTGCTCGCCGGTGACGAACTTGTGGCCGTACGGGCTCACCACGCGCCGGTGCTGCAACGCGACGCCGTGGAACACCTCTTGCGTGTTGCCGGACGGGTCGTCGAAGCTGATCAGCTCGTCGACGCGGCGGTCGGCCAGCTCGTCGGGCGTGCCCTCCTTGTAGGGCACCGACGCACTGTCCAACCGGGACCGCAGCTCGGCCAGCTCCCCCGCGTGAGCGACCTCCCAGCCCGTGACGGCGAGCCGGTCGGCGTCGCCGGGCGAGACGACCAGACGCGCCGGGAAGTCGTCCATGCGCAGGTAAAGCGCGTCCGGGTTGGTGCCGCTGCCTTCGACCATGCCGAGCACCTTGAGCCCGTACTCGCGCCACGCGGCCATGTCGGTGGCTTCGATGCGGAGATAGCCCAGTGACCGGATGCCCATCAGGAACTCCCGAGGAAGTCGAGGGCCAGCCGGTTGAATTCGTCGAACTTCTCCAGCTGGGCCCAGTGTCCGCAGCCGCCGAACACGTGCAGCTGCGCGCGCGGGATGGTCTTCAGCGCCACGAGCGCGCCGTCCAAGGGGTTGACGCGGTCTTCGCGGCCCCAGATCAAGAGTACGCGCTGGCGCAGCAGATGGGCTTCGCGCCAGAGCATGCCTTCTTCGTAGGTTTCGGGGTGGGCGAACGACTTCCCCATCGCGCGCATCGCGGCCAGGGACTCCGGCGTGTTCGCCGCGGCGAAGCGCTCGTCGATCAGCTCGTCGGTGATCAGCGCCTGGTCGTGGACCATGATCCGCAGGAACGCTTCCATCCGCTCCCGGCTCGGCTTGGCGCCGAACTTGCCGAGGTTCTTGACGCCCTCGGTCGGGTCGGGCGCGAACAGGTTGACGCTCAGCCCGCCCGGCCCCATCAGCACCAGGCGCCCGGCGCGCTTGCCGTGGTTCAGCGCCAGCCGGACCGCCGCGCCGCCGCCGAGGGAGTTGCCGACGAAGTGGGCGCGCTCGATGCCGAGCGCGTCCATCAGGCCCACGACGGCGTCCGCGCTGTGGCGGAAGTACTGCGGGTGCTCGGCCGGCTTGTCCGAGCGGCCGAAGCCGGGCTGGTCGACGGCGATCGTCCGGTAGTGCTTGGCGAACTCCGGCAGGTTGCGTCCGAAGTTGCTCCACGCCGACGCGCCGGGCCCGCCGCCGTGCAGCAGGATCACCGTCTCGGCGTGTTCCGCGCCGGCTTCGTGGTAGTACAGCTTCAGCGAACCCGCCTGGACGTACTTGCCTTCCGGTGCGGCCATCAGTACATCGCGTTCTCGACGGGGAGCCCGAAGGCGCCGGTGCCGAACATGACGTACGCGCGCTCGGCGTCGTTGGCCGCGTGGACGCGGCCCGCGTGCGCGTCGCGCCAGAAGCGCTGGATCGGCGTGCCCCGCTGGATCGCGCGGCCACCGGAGTTCTCGAAGAGCCGGTCGATCGCGGCGATCGCGCGTTCGGTGCCGCGGACCTGGTCGCGCCGGACGCGCAGCCGCAACTCCGAAGGTAGCCGTTCTTCGCGCTTGGCCAGCTCGTACAGGTCCTCGATGTTGCGGGTCAGCTGCAGCCACGCGGCGTCGATCTCGCTGGCGGCTTCGGCGATCCGCACCTTGGCGAACGGGTCCTCTTTGGACTGTTCACCGGCGTAGGCGGCCCGCACGCGCTTGCGCTGGTGCTCGACGTGCGCGTCGTAGGCGCCCTGGGCCATGCCGATGATCGGTGCGGTGATCGTGGACGGGTGCACCGAGCCGTAGGGCAGCCGGTACAGCGGCCCGGGGTTGACGGCCTGGCCGGGCACCTTGCACTTCGACGTCGCGATGAAGCTCAGTGCCCGGTGCTGCGGCACGAAGACGTCCTCGACTACGATGTCGTTCGACCCGGTGCCGCGCAGGCCCACGGTGTCCCAGACGTCGACGATCGTGTAGTCCGCGATCGGCAGCAGGTAGGTGCAGAAGTCGACCGGCTTGCCGTCCTTGAACGCCGGCCCGCCGAGCAGCACCCACGTGCAGTGGCCGGAGCCGGAGGAGAAGCTCCAGCGCCCGGACAGCCGGTAGCCGCCGTCGACGACCTCCGCCTTGCCCATCGGCGCGTACGACGACGAGATCCGCACGTCCTCGTCCTCGCCCCAGACCTCCTGCTGCGCCTGCTGGTCGAACAGCGCCACGTGCCACGGGTGGACGCCGAGGATGGAGGCGACCCAGCCGGTGGACCCGCACGCGCCGGCGATCAGCTTGACCGCGGTGTAGAAGCTCACCGGGTCCGTTTCGAGGCCGCCGAACGGTTTCGGCTGCAGCATCTTGAAGAACCCGGTCTCCTGCAGGGCCTTGACGGACTCCTCGGGCACGTTCCGCGCGTCCTCGGTGTCCTGGGCCCGCTCCCGCAGGACCGGCAGGAGGTCCCGGACCCCGGCGATCACCTGCTCGCTCATGCGCAGTTCCTCTCTCGTGTCACTGCACAGAGACTAGAACACGTTCTCGTTTTTGTCGAGAACGCCCTGCGCCAGGGCGCTGTTGATCCCTGCCCTGCGGCCGGAAAACACGCAGTCAGCCAGGGAGAGACCGCTCACGTAGGACCTGGAACAGATTCCCACCGCGGTGCGGCCGGCGGCGTACAGCCCGGCGATCGGCGCCCCCGCGTCGTTCCGCACCGCGCCCGTGTCCTCGTCGACGACCAGGCCGCCGAGGGTGAGCATCGGCGTCGGGTAGCCCAGGTTGGGCCGCACGGAGATGTCGATCAGCGAGTACGGCGGGTGGTCCAGCCGCCGCGCGAACTCGGCGGGCTTGCCCATCGGGTCCTCGGCACCGTGGTACGCCTCGACGCTCGCGCGCAGGCCCTGGGGATCGACGCCGGCCTTGCGCGCCACCTCTTCGACGCTCGCGCCGGTCACGCGGCCGCGGCGCAGCAGATACTTCAGCTGGAGTCCCTGGAACCACTGGCTTTGCGCCTTCGTGTCGCGCCGGGCTTCGGCGACGATCGGCGCGTCGACGAGCAGCCAGCCCTTGCTCCCGTGGTCCTCGATGAGCTTCTCGCCGACGGCGGCGCCGTAGCGGGACTCGTCGATGACGCGGCGCCCCTCGACGTCGACGATGATCCCGCCGAGGAACGCGCTGGGCGGCGTGATGAACCGCCACGCCGAGATCCGGCCGAGTTCGCCGGTCGCGCCACCGGCCTCGACGCCGAGCCGCAGGCCCGAACCGTCGTCGGCGGACGTGCCGAGCGCGAGCCCGCCGCGGTACTTCGGAGCGTGCTCACGCACCAGCTCCCGGTTGGCGATGAACCCGCCCGCGGCGAGGACGACCCCGCGCCGGGCGGTGATCCGCAGCTCACGGCCGTGCGCACGCTCGAGGCGCTCGACGCGGCGGTGCAGGGACTTGCGCAGCGAGGGCACGTAGATCCCCGGCTTCGCGGCGTACCGCGCGAGCCGCCGGTGCCGGGCGCGCACGCCCGCCGGGGCGCCACGCAGCGTGTCGGCGACCAGCCCGGTGACGCGGCCGTCCTCGGTGAGCAGGCTTCGCGCGTTCGTCTGGCTCAGCACCCGGATGCCCCGCTTGCGCACGGCCTCCTCGAGGCGCGTCATGAGCATCTTTCCCGAGGTCCCGGGCCCTTTTACCCGGTGACCGCGCGGGGCGGGCTTCGCCGCGTC
Organism: Amycolatopsis stemonae; assembly: GCF_054781455.1. Classification (NCBI taxonomy): domain Bacteria; kingdom Bacillati; phylum Actinomycetota; class Actinomycetes; order Pseudonocardiales; family Pseudonocardiaceae; genus Amycolatopsis; species Amycolatopsis stemonae. The sequence continues at coordinate 523,591 of NZ_BAAGUJ010000003.1, forward strand.
GCGGAAGCCGCCCGCCGCTTCGCTGCCGGAGTAGTACAGGTAGTGGGCGTCGCTCGGATAAGACGTCTTGTACGGGCAGAGGCTGCCTTCGAAGGGCACGCCGTTGCCCTCCAGCCAGGTGATCATCTCGCGGCTGCCCTCGCAGAACCGCTTCAACGTCTTCTCCGTGACGACGTCGCCGGCTTCGAGCCGAAGGTAGGCGTACATCGCGTCGACGGAGTCGTCGACGCCCGCGTCGAGCTGCTGGGCGGTGCCGCCGCCCGCGTAGACCACGCCCCCGCTGACCGCACTGGCCCCACCGCCCGCGAAGCGCTCGACGATGATGACCTCGGCGCCCGCGTCGGCCGCTTCGAGGGCGGCGCAGGCGCCGGCCGCCCCGAACCCCACGATGATGACGTCCGCGACGAGTTCGTCCATGGTCGATACCCTAGAACTGAAACACGTTCTCGTCTATGGTGAGCGAAAGCGGCTCCCAACTGGATACTCTTCTTGTGGAACACGTTATCGATATGGCCGAAAGAAGGCGGAGACGGACCGCGGCGATCCGCTCGTCGCGACGGTTTCCGCCGTGGCTGCCGGTCTCATCGACAACCATTGACGCAGCAGGTGAGGTGGCATGACGGAGCAGTTCGACGTCGTCGTCGTAGGTAGCGGCGCCGCGGGGATGACCGCCGCGCTGGCCGCGGCTCACCACGGCCTCAGCGTCGTCGTCCTCGAAAAGGCCGCCTGCTTCGGCGGCTCGACCGCGCGCTCCGGCGGCGGGGTCTGGCTGCCCGGCAACCACGCGCTGCGCGCCGCCGGGATCGACGAGCCGCCCGAGCGGGCCCACGAGTACCTGGCCTCGATCGTCGGCGACGTCGTCCCGGCCGTCCGGCGGGACACCTTCCTCGACCACGGCCCCGAGGTGCTGAAGTTCGTCTGCGACCACACGCCGCTGAAGTTCCGGTGGGTCCGCGACTACAGCGACTACCACCCCGAAGCCCCCGGCGGACGGCCCGGCGGCCGCTCGGTCGAGCCGATGGCCTTCGACGGCAAGCTGCTCGGCGACGAGCTGGCCCGCCTCGAACCGCCCTACAGCGCGCCCCCGCTCGGCGTGCCGATCACCCAGGCCGACTACCGCTGGCTGAGCCTCCTCGCGCGGCACCCGCGCGGCAGCGTCCGGCTGCTGTCCCTGGGCGTCCAGTGGCTGGCCGGGAAGCTGCGCGGACAGCGGCTGCTGAGCATGGGGCAAGCGCTTGCGGCCGGGCTTCGCGTGGGCCTGGCCAGGGCGGGCGTCGAGGTCCGGCTGAACACTCCCCTGGTCGATCTGCAGGTCGAAGGCGACCGCGTCACCGGCGTCATCACCTCCGACGGCGTCGTCGAGGCCCGGCGCGGCGTGATCCTCGCCAGCGGCGGCTTCGAGCAGAACCTCGAGATGCGCGAGAAGTACCAGCGCGCGCCGATCGGCACCGACTGGACCGTCGGCGCCGAGGCCAACACCGGCGACGGCATCACCGCGGGCCTCAAGCTCGGCGCCGCCCTCGACCTGATGGACGACGCCTGGTGGGGCCCGTCGCTGCCGCTCACCGGCGGCCCGTGGTTCGCGCTGGCCGAGCGGTCGCGGCCGCGCTCGATCATGGTCGACGCCCGCGGCGAGCGGTTCGTCAACGAGTCCGCGCCGTACGTCGAGGCCGTGCACGCGATGTACGGCCCCGGAGACGGCCCTGGTGAGCACATCCCGACCTGGCTGGTGTTCGACCAGCGCTACAAGGACCGGTACATGTTCACCGGCGTCGGGCCGCGCCAGCCGCTGCCCGGCCGCTGGTTCAAGGCCGGGATCGCGGTGAAGTCGGGTTCCCTGGCCGGCCTGGCCGAGAAGATGGACGTCCCGCCGGAGAGCTTCGAGGCGACGGTCGAGCGGTTCAACGGCTTCGCGCGCAAGGGCGTCGACGAAGACTTCCAGCGCGGCGTCAGCAAGTACGACCACTACTACGGCGACCCGCGCAACAAGCCCAACCCCAGCCTCGGCCCCCTGGACAAGGCGCCGTACTACGCGGTGAAGATCGTCCCGGGCGACCTGGGCACCAAGGGCGGGCTGCGCACCGACGAACAAGCGCGAGTCCTGCGGGAGGACGGCTCGGTCGTGCCGGGCCTGTCCGCCGCGGGCAACGTCAGCGCGGCCGTGATGGGCCGCACCTACGCCGGGCCGGGCGCGACCATCGGCCCGGCCATGGTGTTCGGCTACCTTGCGGCGACGCGGCTGGCGCACGAAGATCAAGGGACCACGGGAGGCGAGCGATGACGCAGGAGTCCGTACGCACGATCTACGCCGGTGAGCCACCGACCCGGTTCGCGCGCGGCTGGCACTGCCTCGGCCTGGCCGAGCGGTTCCGCGACGGCAAACCCCACGCCGTCACGGCGTTCGGCACGAAGCTGGTCGTGTTCGCCGACTCGAAGGGCGAGCTGAACGTCCTCGACGGCTACTGCCGGCACATGGGTGGCGACCTCACCCAGGGCAGCGTCAAGGGCGACGAGGTCGCGTGCCCGTTCCACGACTGGCGCTGGAACGGCAAGGGCAAGTGCGTCTCGATCCCCTACGCCAAGCGGGTTCCGCTGCGCGCGCGGACGCGGTCGTGGACGGCGTCCGAGCAGAACGGCCAGCTGATGGTCTGGCACGACCCGGAGGGCAACCCGCCGCCGGAGGAGCTGGCCATCCCGCGGATCGAGGCGGCCCACAGCGACGAGTGGAGCAACTGGACCTGGGACGAGATCTTCATCGACGGCTCGAACTGCCGGGAGATCATCGACAACGTCGTCGACATGGCCCACTTCTTCTACATCCACTACGCCTACCCGACGTACTTCAAGAACGTCTTCGAGGGCCACATCGCGACGCAGTACCTCAACACCAAGGGCCGCCCGGACATGGGCATGGCGTCCAACTACGGCGGCGAGGACAACCTGCTGCGGTCGGAGGCGTCGTACTTCGGGCCGTCCTACATGATCAACAAGCTGGTGAACTCGTTCCAGGGCTACGAAATCGAGAGCGTGCTCATCAACTGCCACTACCCCGTGACGCCGACGTCGTTCGTGCTGCAGTACGGCATGAAGGTCAAGAAGCAGCACGGCCTCACCGACGAGCACGCGGACAAGATCGCCGCGAAGCTCGCCAAGGGCATCGGCGCCGGCTTCCTGCAGGACGTCGAGATCTGGAAGCACAAGACCCAGATCGACAACCCGCTGCTGTGCGAAGAGGACGGTCCGGTCTACCAGCTTCGCCGGTGGTACCAGCAGTTCTACGTCGACGCCGCCGACGTCACCGACGACATGACCCGGCGGTTCGAGTTCGAAGTGGACACTTCGAAGGCGAACGAGGCGTGGGCGGCGGAGGTGGCCGAAAACCTCGCCCGGCAAAAGACCGAGGCGGAAGTGTGACGACCGCCGAGCAGGCTGCGTCCTCGGATGCGGCGGAGTTCCTCTCGGGCGGGCTGCGGCCGCACGAGTGCCGCAGCTGCGGGACCTGCGTGCTGGTGAAGAAGAACAGCATCCAGCACACGAGCATCCAGTGGACGTCCCGGCCCGCCGACACCTGCCCGGTGTTCGCCGACGCGGACGGCCCGTCGGCGCTGCTCGACACCTGCCCGAAGCTGGCCGACAGCATCGGCGACGCGGTCCGCGACGGCTCGCTGGCGGTGGCCGATGGCTGAGCGGGTCTACACGCTGACGGTCGCCGACGTCGTCGTCGAGACGCCGGACGCGCGGTCGGTGGTCTTCGAGATCCCTGCCGAGCACGCAGAAGCGTTCGCCTACACGGCGGGCCAGTTCCTGACGTTGAAGATCCCCAGCGACCGGACGGGCTCGGTGGCGCGCTGCTACTCGCTCTCGAGCGCGCCGCACGAGAACCGCGTCCAGGTGACGGTCAAGCGCACCGACGGCGGGTACGGCTCGAGCTGGGTGTGCTCGTCTTTGAAGCCGGGCATGCAGGTCGACGTGCTCGCGCCCGCCGGGGTCTTCTGCCCGGCGTCGGTCGACGAGGACTTCCTGCTCTTCGCCGGCGGCAGCGGGATCACGCCGGTGATGGCGATCCTGAAGACGGCCCTCGAGACCGGGTCCGGCCGGGTGGTGCTGGTCTACGCGAACCGTGACGAGAACTCGGTGATCTTCGCGGGCGAGCTGGCGTCGCTCGCGAAGCGCTACGGGGATCGGCTGGTCGTCGTGCACTGGCTGGAAAGCGTCCAGGGGTTGCCGGAGGTCGCCCAGCTGCGCGGGCTGGCGTCGGCGTACACGTCGCACGAGGCGTTTCTGTGCGGACCAGCGCCGTTCATGGCCGCCGCGCGCGAGGCGCTCGGGCAGCTCGGGGTGCCCCGGGACCGGGTGCACGTCGAGAAGTTCACATCGTTGACCGGCAACCCGTTCGAGTCTTCGGAGCCGGAACCCGAGCCGGAGTCGGACGAGGCACCCGCGTCGCTGACGGTGGAGCTGGACGGCGAGACGCGGTCCATGGCCTGGCCACGGCAACGGAAACTGCTGGACCACCTGCTGGACGCGGGGATGGACGCGCCGTACTCGTGCCGCGAGGGACAATGCAGCGCGTGCGCGTGCCGGGTCGTGTCGGGCGAGGTGAAGATGCTGCACAACGAGGTCCTGGACGCCGAGGACATCGCCGACGGGATCGTGCTGGCCTGCCAGTCGCTGCCGGTCACCGACGACGTCTCGATCAGCTACGAATAGGAGTCCCCGCGTGCCCATCGACCCGGACGTCGCGATCGGTGCCGAGATCGGCGAGGTGAACTTCGCCTGGACGTCGTCGGACGTGCTGCTCTACCACCTGGCCCTGGGCGCCGGCCCGGACGAGCTGCGGTACACCTACGAGCAGGACCTGGTGGTGCTGCCGACGTTCGCGACGGTGGCGGCGAACCTGCGCGTGTTCGACCCGCCCGCGGTGTCGTTCCCCGGCGTCGAGATCGACCTCGCGAAGGTGCTGCACGGCAAGCAGGAGATCACCCTGCACCGGCCGATCCCGACGTCGGGCAAGGCGGTCGCCCGGTCACGGATCGCGGACGTCTTCGACAAGGGCAAAGCCGCGGTCGTGGTCCAGGAGGTCGCGGTGACGTCGTCGTCCGGTGATCCACTGTGGACGGCCCGGTCGAGCATCTTCGCCCGCGGCGAGGGTGGTTTCGGCGGTTCGCGCGGGCCGTCGGACCGCATCGAGTGGCCCACCCGCGCTCCCGATGTGGTTTTGGACGTGCCGACGCTGCCGCAGCAGGCGCTGCTGTACCGGCTGTGCGGCGACCGGAACCCGCTGCACGCGGACCCGGCGTTCGCCCGCGCGGCGGGGTTCGACCAGCCGATCCTGCACGGGCTGTGCACGTACGGGATCGTCGCGCGGGTGCTGGTCAACGAGTTCCTGGACGGCGACCCGGCGCGGGTGGCGTCGTTCGCGACGAAGTTCGCGGGCGTGGTGTTCCCCGGCGAGACGCTGCGCGTCCGGGTGTGGCGCTCGCCCGACCGGTTGCTCGTGACGACCTCGGCGGTGGAGCGCGACGACGCCCCGGTGCTGGCGGACACCGTGCTGGTGCCCACTTCGTGAGAACGTCCCGGCCGTCGCCCGCTACCGTGGAGGGGTGACTTCGGAATACTTCGTGGTGCGGGGCACCGTCGAGCACGGCGACGAGCGCGGCCGTGAACTGGGCTTTCCCACGGCGAACATCGCGTTGCGCGACCAGGCCGGATCCCTCGGCGACGGCGTCTGGGCGGGCTGGGTCCGCCGCGCGGACGGCACGGACGTCCCGGCGGCCATCTCGGTCGGCCGCCGCCCGACGTACTACGGAGCGGACGGCTACCGCCTGCTGGAGGCCCACCTGCTGGACTTCACGGGCGACCTGTACGACGAGACCCTGGTGGTCTGGCTCGGCTCCCACATGCGTGAGCAGCAGAAGTACGCCTCGGCGGAGGACCTGATCACGGCACTGAAGAACGACATCACCGCGGCCACGCAGTGGGCGGCGGACCACCCGCCCTCGGCCCTCCCGGAGGCGGGGGAAAGCCCGCTGGGCGAGGTCCGCAAGGTCACGGCCTGAGCGGTCTCACGACGTCAGAGGGCCGAGGCCAGGAGCAGGTAGCCCATTCCGGCGCCCATCACCACCCGGCAGGCCGCGCGGGACGTCTGGCCCGAACCCGACGGCACGGCCGCGCCGCGGACCACGACGACGCCCGTCCACGCCGCGTCCACCACGAAGTAGCCCGCCGCCAGGACCGCGACCAGCGGCAGCGCCAGCCGGGCGTCCATTGTGGACATCGTCAGCCACGGGCCGTGGTCCATGCCGGCGTGGGGCATCGCCGTGACCATGTACAGCATCGCCGCCGCCGAGAGCGCGTGGTGGGCGCAGCCCGCGCCGCCCCGCCACCAGGCCGCCGCGAACCAGCCCGCCGTCAGCACCAGCACCGCCTGCCAGCCCGCCGCCGGGATCGGGCCGCCGACCGGCGACAGCATCGCCACCATCGCCACCACCAGCAGCAGCTCCGCCAGGTCGCCGTGCCGGACGCCGTGGCCCAGGCGCGCGTAGTCGAGCCGCACCAGGCGCAGCACGCACGGCAGCGCCAGCGCCGCGAACACCGCGGTGAGCACCCAGTCGACCATCCTCAGCGAGGACCTCACTCTGCGTCGCGGACAGGTCCTTCCACCGTGACATCCGCGACGACCGAGCACCAGCCGTCAATGAGGTGACGCGCGTCGGTCACCCGTCAGGACGAGCCCGCTCGTCGGCACCCCGGTGCCCGCCGTGACCAGCACCTTCGCCGCGCCCGCGACCTGGTTGACCGCCGTCCCGCGCACCTGCCGGACGGCCTCCGCGATGCCGTTCATGCCGTGGATGTAGGCCTCGCCGAGCTGGCCGCCGTGCGGGTTCAGCGGCAGCCTCCCGTCGAGCTCCAGCGCGCCGTCGGCGATGAAGTCCTTCGCCTCGCCGCGCCCGCAGAAGCCCAGCTCCTCGAGCTGCATCAGGACATACGGCGTGAAGTGGTCATACAGCACCGCGACGTCCACATCGGACGGTCCGAGCCCGGACTGCCCCCACAGTTGCCGCCCGACGACGCCCATCTCCGGCAGCGCGGCCAGGTCGTCGCGGTAGTAGCTGGTCATCACGTACTGGTCCGGCCCGCTCCCCTGCGCCGCCGCCGCGATCACCGCCGGCGGCTGCGCGAGGTCACGGGCCCGTTCGACGCTGGTGACGACCAGTGCCACGCCGCCGTCGCTCTCCTGGCAGCAGTCGAGCAGGTGCAGGGGCTCGGCCACCCACCGTGACGACTGGTGCTCCTCGAGGGTGATCGGCCGGTCGTGGAACCACGCGTTCGGGTTGGTCGCCGCGTGCTTGCGGTCGATCACGGCGACGCGGCCGAAGTCCTCGCTCGTCGCGCCGTAGTCGTGCAGGTACCGCTGGGCGACCATGGCCACGGTCGCCGCCGGGGTCGCGATGCCCATCGGGTAGTGGAACGCGTTGTCCACGCCGGACGAGTTGACCTGCCCGGCCGCGGCGGACGACACCTGGCCGAACCGCATCCCCGACCGTTCGTTGAACGCGCGGTACGCGACGACGACGTCCGCGACGCCGGTCGCCACCGCCATCGCGGCCTGCTGCACGGTGGCCGCCGCGGCGCCGCCGCCGTAGTGGATGCGGCTGAAGAACTTCAGTTCGGGGATGCCCAGTTCCCGCGCCACCGCGATCTCGGCGTTGCCGTCCATGGTGAACGACACGAGCCCGTCCACATCGGACGCCGTGAGCCCCGCGTCCGCGAGCGCGTGGGAGATGCATTCGGCCGCCAGCCGCAGTTCGCTGCGCCCGGAGTCCTTCGAGAACTCCGTCGCGCCGATACCGGCGATGGCCGCCTTGCCCGAGAGCGTCACGGCAGGGTCACCTCCACGGTCCCGGCGACGTGCTCGCCGAGACTGTCCACAGCGGACACTTCCACCACGACGTCGTCGCCGTCGACAGCCACGACCCGGCCGGTGAACGTCAGGGTTTCGTAGGCGTAGCACGGCACACCGAGCCGGATCTTGATCGACCGGATCAGCGCCTCCGGCCCGGCCCACCCCGAGACGAACCGCTGCACCAGGCCGGTGTCGGTGAGGATGTTGAGGAAGATGTCCTTCGAGCCGCGCGCCACGGCCGAATCGCGGTCGTGGTGGACGTCCTGGAAGTCCCGGGTGGCCAGCGCGGTGCTGACCACGAACGTCGGCGTCACGTCGATGGTCAGCGGCGGCAGCTCGGCCCCGGCGGTGACGGTCATCGGGCCACCTTCCACGCGGGCAGCGTCAGGTCGTCGTCGACCCGGACGAACGCCGCCACCACCGGAAGTCCGATGTGGACTTCGTCCGGCGACGCGTCCAGCAGTTCGGCCAGCACGCGGACCCCTTCTTCCAGCTCCACCAGCGCCACCACGAACGGCAGCTCCTTGCCCGGCACGGGCGGGTGGTGGTGCACGACGTACGAGAACACGGTGCCGCGGCCACTGGCGACGACGTAGTCCGACTTGGTGTCGAGCGCGCCGTCCGGCGGCATCGGCCCGGGCGGGTGCCGCACCGTCTCACCCCACCGCTGGATGCGCAGCTCCCCCGCCTTGAGGCCGTCCCAGAAGAACTCGGTGTCCTTGCTGATCACCGGCCGCAGCACCGGCGCCGGTGGCGGTTCCGGTGCGGGCGGCCGGAACTTGAGGACGCGGAACATCATCTCCGCGACGGCTTCGTCCTCGACGTACCAGGTCATCCGGGTGGTGACGAACCAGCCCTCGCCCAGCGCCGTCCTCTTCGGACCGACGACGCTCTCGAGCGCCGTCCGCGCCTCGACCTGTTCGCCCGGACGCAGGTACCGGTGGTAGGTCTGCTCGGAGTTCGTCGCGACGACGGAGGTGAACCCGGCCTCGTCGAGCAGTTCCATCATCAGGCCGAGCGGGTCGTCGCTGCCGCGCGGGACGTTCAGGCCGCCCATCGTCCACACCTGCGCCATCGCGGGCGGCGCGACCAGTCCCTTGTGGACGCTGTTCGCGGCGAACTCCGGGTCGGTGTAGACCGGGTTGTCGTCCCCGATCGCCTCGACCCAGTTGTTCACCATGGCCTGGTTCACCGGGTCACGCGCCAGGCGTGGCGCGCATTCGCCGCGCGCGGCGATCTCGGCGGCGGTTTCTTCGATGGTCATCGCGGCACCCTCGGCAGACCCAGGCCGATCGACGCGATCAGCTCCCGTTGGATTTCGCTGACGCCCCCGCCGAACGTCAGCACGATGTTGCGCTTGGCCGAGACGTCCAGCCATTCGGCCAGCTCGGCGGTGTCCGGATCGGACAGGTCGCCGTGCCGCGCGACGAGCTCCTCGAGGTCCCGGCCGATCCGCTGGATGACCTCCGAGCTGAACACCTTGGTCGCCGACGCGTCCCCGACCCCGACCGGCGCGGTCGCCGAGGACACCGCGACCTGCCAGTTCAGCAGCTCGTTCACCCGCGTCACCGCCATCGCCTCGGCCAGCACGGCCCGGACGTCGGCGAGGTCCAGCAGCCCGTGCGCCGCGGCCCAGGCGCGCACGCGGTCGTGGAGCCCGCCGATCCGCCCGGCCGGGCCGAGCATGACGCGCTCGTGGTTGAGCTGCGTCGTGATCAGCCGCCAGCCCTCGTTTTCCTTGCCCACCAGGCGGTTCACCGGCACGCGAACGTCCGAGTAGTACGTCGCGTTGACGTGGTGGGCGCCGTCGCAGGTGATGATCGGCGTCCACGAGTAGCCGGGGTCGCTCGTGTCCATGATGAGGATCGAGATGCCCTTGTGCCGCGGCGCGTCCGGCGCGGTCCGCACCGCGAGCCAGACGTAGTCGGCGTCGTGGCCGCCGGTGGTGAAGATCTTCTGGCCGTTGACGACGTACTCGTCGCCGTCGCGCACGGCCGTCGTCCGCAACGCCGCGAGGTCGGTGCCCGCCTCCGGCTCGGTGTACCCGATCGCGAAGTGGATCTCGCCGGCCAGGATTTTCGGCAGGAAGAAGGACTTCTGCTCATCGGTGCCGAACTGCTGCAGTGTCGGCCCGACGGTCTGCAGCGTCACCGACGGCAGCTGGACGTCGGCGCGCGCGGCCTCGTCGACGAACAGGTGCTGTTCGATCTCGCCGAAGCCCTGCCCGCCGTACTCGACGGGCCAGCCGACGCCGAGCCGGCCGTCGCGGCCCATCCGGCGGACGATCTCGCGGAAGATCGGCCCGTGCCGCTCGCGCCGCATGGCCTGGCGTTCTTCGGGACTGATCAGCCCGGCGAAGTACTCGCACAGCTCGGCACGCAGGTCCTTCTGCGCCGCGGTCAGTTCGACGTGCATCCCGCTCACCCCGCCACTCGTTCGCCGAGCCTGCCGAGCCGGTGCGCGGCGCCCCCGAGCGCCCGGCCGAGGTCCTTCACCGCCGACGAATACCGGTGCAGCGGATAGGTTTCGTCCACGCCGACGCCGCCGTGCAGGTGGTGGCACGTCGCCAGGGCCTCCGGTGCCCGCGAGGCGAGCCAGTAGGCGGCGATGTCCAGTTCGGCGTCCGCGTCGAGGCCGGCCGAGAGCCGCCACACCGCGGACGTCACGGCCAGGTGGACGGTCCGCGCGGCCACGTAGACGTCGGCGATCTGGCCCGCCACCGCCTGGAACGTCGCGAGCGGGCGGCCGAACTGCGTGCGCTCGCCGACGTGCTTCACGGTCAGCGCCAGCGCCCCGGCGACCAGGCCGTCGCCGAGCGCGAGGGCCCCGGCCAGGGCGAACCGGTGCAGGACCGCGACGGCGCCCTGGTCGGCCAGCAGGTCGGCCTCCTCGGCGGCGACGTCGTCGAGCCGCACCGTGCACTCCGGGCTCCCCGCGGAATTCGGCGTCCGGACCAGCGTGACGCCGTCGGCGCGCGGGTCGACGAGGTAGACGGCGGTGCCGTGCGGGGTGGACACCGGCGTCAGGATCCGGGTGGCCTCGGCGGCGTACGGCACGGCGGTCTTGACGCCGTTGAGCAGCCACTTCCCGTCTCGCGCCCGGGCGGTGGTGGCGGGCCGCGCGGTCAGGGGCGAGGACGGCTCGTGCAGGGCCGCGGTGAGCAGTGCCTCCCCCGCCGCGACCGGCGGCAACAGCTCGGCACGCTGCCCGGGCGTGCCCAGCGTCTCGAGCGGCAGGACGCCGAGCGCGAGGGCCGCGTAGGCGGGCACCGGCGCGGCGGCCCGGCCGACCTCGGTGAGGACCTGCGCGACCTCGGCGACGCCCAGGCCGTCGCCCTCCAGGTCCGGGGGCAGGGCGAGCGCCAGCAGGCCCGAAGACGCGAGGGCGCGCCACGGGTCGTCTCCGGCGCCCAGCACCTTCGCGGCGAGGGCGGCGATCTCCGTCTGCGTATCGTCAAGGCTGAAATCCACGCCTGTCCTCCGGATCGGCGCAATACTGAAACCTGTTCTAGTCTTAACCGGAAACACCCTGCACGGCAACCCCTGCGGAGGAGCGGGATGGCGGTGACCGAACCGGGCGGCGCGGGCCGTCGCCGGCTGATCACCGTGCCGCCGACCGCCGGGGTGCCCGACCCGGTCCCGCTCGACCTGCCCGGCCGCGGGTGGACGGTCGTCACCGACGTCGGCCCGCGGGACGCACCCGCCCTCGTCCTGCTGCATTCGGTGGCCTGCACGGGCTTGCTGACCTGGTACCCGGCCCTCGACCGGCTGGCGCGCGACCACCGCGTCGTCGTGTTCGACCAGCGGTGGCACGGCCGGGGCATCCGCTCGCCGGAGTTCCGGCTCGCCGACTGCGCCGGGGACGTCACCGCGGTGGCCGACGCGCTGGGCATCGACCGGTTCGCGCTCGCCGGGTACTCGATGGGCGGCATGGTCGCCCAGCTCGTCGCCCACGCCGAACCAGAACGTGTTACCGGATTGGTGCTGTGCTCGACCGCGAGCAACTTCCGCCGCGGGCTGCGCCAGCGGGTCGCGCTCGACGTGTTCGGCCGGACGCTGCGGCAGCTGCGCGAACGCGTGAGGCTGCCGGCCGTGCCCGTCGCCGTGCCGCGGCAGCGCGTCGAGGACTACCGCTGGGGGCTGCGGGAGTTCCGCTCGACGACACCGTGGGAGATCGCGGTCGCCGTCGACGAGATCGGCCGGTTCGACTCGACGCCGTGGCTCTCCTCGCTGCGGCTGCCCGCGGCCGTCGTCGTCACCACGAAGGACCGGTTCATCGCCCCCGACCACCAGCGCTCCCTCGCTGGCCGGATCCCGGGCGCGGCGACCTGCGAAGTCGCGGCCGGGCACGCCGCCTGCGTGCTCGCCGCGGACCGCTGGGTGCCCGCCCTGCTCGCCGCCGTCCACTCCCTCTGAGAACGGAGCCCCCGATGGGACGTTTCAGCCTGCCCGAGCAGAAACCCGACGGCCTGGACTCGCCCGTCACGGCGAAAGTCATGAAGTACGCGGCGAAGGCGCAGGTGTCGGTCTTCCGGCTCACCGGCGGCCGCGTCGGCGGCACGTGGCGGATCGGAGCCGGGTTCCGCAACCCGGTGCCGACGCTGCTGCTGGAGCACCGCGGCCGCAGGTCCGGCCGGCTGTTCACCACGCCCCTGCTCTACCTGAGCTCCGGCGAGGACGTCGTCGTCGTCGGCTCCCAGGGCGGCCTGCCCCGGCACCCCCAGTGGTACTTCAACCTGCTGGCACACCCCGAGACCCGCATCCAGCTCAAGGGGCGGCGCGACGTGCCGGTGGTGGCACGGGTCGCCGGGCCGGACGAACGCGCCGAGCTGTGGCCGCGGCTGGTCGAGCTCTACGCCGACTTCGCGAAGTACCAGGCCTGGACCGACCGCGAGATCCCGGTGGTGGTGCTCAGCCCGCGGCCTTGAGCAGTTCGGCGAGGGCCTCCGGGAGCGCGTCGGCCAGCGGCCACAGGTCCTTGACCAGCTCGCGCGCGCCGAGCAGGCCGACGTGCACCTTGCCCGCGTTGGACAGCACCGTGACGTTGAGCCCGGCGCCGTGGAAGACGGGGCCGAGCGGGTAGAGGCCGGTGATCCGCGCGCCGAGGAAGAACAGCGGCATCGGCGGGCCGGGCACGTTGGAGACGACCAGGTTGTGCACCACCGGGTGCTTCTCGGCCAGGCGCAGCGCCGAGTACGCGCGCACGGCGAGGCCGAACATCGTCGCCGCGGAGAACTGCGCCCAGTCCTGCAGCATGTCCGCGTCGATGTCGTAGTGGTGGTCCTTCGAAAGCCGGTTGGCCTCGGCGAGGAAGAACACCCTCGCGGCTGGGTCGGCCAGGTGCGTCGGGAGGGAGGCGAAGAACGCGGAGACCTTGTTGCTGCCGTGGTCGCGTTCGGTCCGGTCGTGCACCGAAACCGGGACCGTCGCCACCAGCGGGTCTTCCGGCAGCTCGCCCCGTGCCTCGAGGAACTCCCGCAGCGCGCCCGCGACGAGCGCGAGCACGACGTCGTTCACCGTGACCCCGAAGGCGTTCTTGACCTCCTTGACCTCGTCGAGGTCGAGCTGGGCGAACGCGACGCTGCGGTGGCCGGTGATGGTGCCGTTCAGGGACGTCCTGGGCGCGGTGAACGGGACCGGCATCCCCTTGCCGCGCAACGCTTTCCCGAGCCACCTCGGCACCAGGCCCAGCAGGTCGGGAAGCAGCCGGGCGACCTCGGCGGGACGCTTCGCGAAGCTCTCGACGCCCGAGCGGAGCAGGTTCAGCGGCGACGGCACCGAAGGGTTGTCCTGGTCCTCGATCTCCGGCGGCGGCGCGTCGGGCTCCAGGCCGGCGAGGTAGGTGATCAGGCTGGCACCGCTCACACCGTCGACGCTCGCGTGGTGCATCTTCAGCAGCACGGCGATCTGGCCGTCGGCCAGGCCCTCGATGACGTAGAGCTGCCAGAGCGGGCGCGCGCGGTCGAGCTGCTGCCCGGCGATGTGCGCGCACAGCTCGGCCAGCTCGGCGCGGTCGCCGGGGGCCGGCACGCCGATGCGGTGCACGTGGTGGTCGAGGTCGAAGTCCTCGTCCTCGACCCAGACCGGATGACCGACGTTCCAGAGTGGATTGTGCAGTTTGCGGCGGAACGCCGGGATCACCCGGACGCGTTCCTCGAGTTTTTCTTCGAGCTTCGCGAAGCTGTAGCCGCCGGGGACGGTCGACCCGTCGAGGGTGAGCAGCCCGCAGACGTGCAGGACCTGCGCCGACGTCTCGAGGTAGAGAAAGCTCGCGTCGAGGCCGCTCAGTCTCTGCATGACACTTAGGGTAAGCCACTTCCCAGAGGATTTCGGGGGTCCGGGTGGCGGAGCCCCCGGCCCGGGGCAACGCCCCGGTCGCTGCGGCGGCGCGTCACCCTACTCGCCGGTACCATCGCGGTGGTGCAGCCGAACTTCCTGATCCGCCGTGCGGTCCAACTCGGCCTCACCGCGAACGCGCTCCGCCCGTTGAAGGCCCGCTCCACGACGATCCCGGCGTTCTTCGCCGGCTGGCTGACCGGCGAGCTGGCCCCGCAGTTCCTGGCGCTGACCCTGGCCGACACCGCGGTGCACGTGGCGCGCCACGGCGTGCGCGACCGGTCCACGCAGGCGGGGCTGGCGATGGCCGCCGCGTCGGCCGCGGGGCTGGGCACGCTGATCCGCACCGGCCACGGCGCCCGCGAGGAGATCGAGCACGCGCTGACCTCGGCGCTGGGCGAGGACTACGCGGCCGAGCTGGGCCGCTCGGACCTCGGGCTGCCGTGGGGCGAGCTCGCGCTGCCGTTCCGGATGGGCGCGCCGGACGTCCGGGTCGACCGCGACATCGCCTACGCCCCGGGTGGCAAGCGGTTTCTCCTGGACGTGTACCGGCCGTCTTCGCCGGTGTCGGGTGCGCCGGTGCTGCTGCAGGTCCACGGCGGCGCGTGGGTGATCGGCAACAAGGAGGAGCAGGGCCGGCCGCTGATGCGCTACCTGGCCCGCCGCGGCTGGGTGTGCGTCGCGATCAACTACCCGCTCTCGCCGACGCACCGCTGGCCGGCGCACATCGTGGCGGCGAAGCAGGCGCTGGCGTGGATCCGTTCCTCGATCGCCTCTTACGGCGGCGATCCCCGGTTCGTCGCGGTGACGGGTGGCTCGGCGGGCGGCCACTTGTCGGCGTTGCTGGCGTTGTCGCAGAACGACCCGGCGCTGCAGCCGGAGTTCGAGGACGTCGACACGAGCGTCCAGGCGTGCGTGCCGCACTACGGGGTGTACGACTTCGCGGCCACGTCGGGTTCGCGGGCGAGCCAGTACCGGCTGGAGAGCCTGATCGCGCGGCGGGTGTTCGCGGCCGACCGGGACCCCGTCCGGCACCTCGACGACTACATCGCGGCGTCCCCGCTGGACCGGATTTCTTCGGAGGCACCGCCGTTCTTCGTGATCCACGGCCGGGACGATTCGCTGGTGCCGGTGCGCGAGGCGCGCGAGTTCGTGCGGCGGCTGAAGGAGAAGTCGCGGCAGCCGGTGGCCTACGCCGAGCTGGCCGGGGCCCAGCACGCGTTCGACGTGTTCACGTCGGTGCGCAGTGCGCACGTCGTTCGCGGCGTGGCGCGGTTCCTGGACTACACCTACAACGCCTGGAAGGCCGGGGCTCAGTAGGCCAGATCCACCGGGCTCGCCGACGGTGGGCCGTCCAGGCGCCACTCCGTGCCCGACTTCACGAAGCGGTACCAGCGGGCGTCGCGGCCGTAGCGCAGCTGCAAGCCGCCCTGCGTCAGGCGGTTGCGCCAGATCTTCGGGGTGCCCGGGAGTCCGGCGTCGGCCATGACCAGCTGGGCCTCGTTCAGCGGGCCCGGCCCCGGCTGCCAGGGCTCCCGCAGCACCGCCAAGCCGCCGCGGCCGGCTTCACGCCAGGCCTCCGCCCAGCGGTCCAGGTCCCGCGGCGGGACGCCGGCCTGGGTGGCCAGCGCCGCGACCTCCGCGCCGGACCGGCCGGCCGCGCGGCGGGCCAGGTCTTCCTCGAACGTCAGCTCCGCCGCCGCCGGCCCGCCGACCAGGAGGTCGCGGGCAAAGGAAGCCGCATCGGCGGCCAGGGCGGACAGCGCGGCCGCCGTCCAGCCGGTGCCCGGGGGCGGGTCGAGGTCCAGGACCGCCGGCGGGCCCGCCACCCGCGGCGTCGGGGGCAGGGCCGGGATCGCCCCCGGCCGCCGGGCGTACGCCGCTCGCGGGGACAGCCCTTCGTCCTCCCGCTTGCGCAGCTTCGGTTTCTCGCCGCGCGACGGCGACCGGCGGGCCCGCAGCTCGGCCAGGACGTCCGCCCGCGGACGTCCGCGCAGCAGGAACAGGGTGAACGGGTCGCGGTCCACCTCGTCGGCGACCAGGTAGTACACCGCCGCGACGTGCTTGCACGGGTTCGCCGCGTCGGGGCACGAGCACCGCGGCCGCAGGTCGCCGGGCCCGGGCAGCAGGTCGGCTCCGGCCTCGCGGGCCTGCTCGGCGAGCGCGCCCGGCAGCTCGCCGTCGAGCAGCGCGGCCGCGTGCCCGAGCTGCGTGCCGACCACGCCGAGCAGGGTGTCCCACTCGTCGTCGGTGAAGGTGCGCATGGTGATGGTGACCTTGTACGGCGTCGGACGGCTGCCGCGCACCCGCGCCGTCATCGCCCCGGCGCCGAAGCGCAGCTCGCTGACGGTGCCCTTGCGCGCGTACGTCCGCCCGCGGGGCAGCCGGTTCGGGTCGAGCTTCGCGCGTTGCTCCAGCGCGTCCACCCAGGCGCGGCCCCACCAGGTCGTGCCGAAGTTCCGCCTCGGGGGCATCAGCCGCTCCCGAGCCGGACCAGGTCGGCGAGCTCGTCGTCGGAGAGCTCGGTGATCCAGTCCTCCCCCGCGCCGACGATCGACTCCGCCAGTCCGCGCTTCTTCTCGAGCACCTGCGCGATCCGCTCTTCGAGGGTGCCCTCGGCGATCAGCCGGTGGACCTGGACCGGCCGGTCCTGCCCGATGCGGTACGCGCGGTCGGTGGCCTGGTCCTCGACCGCCGGGTTCCACCAGCGGTCGTAGTGGATCACGTGGGTGGCCCGGGTCAGGTTGAGCCCGACGCCGCCCGCCTTGAGCGACAGCAGGAACACCGGGATCTCGCCGGCCTGGAACCGGTCGACCATGTCCTGGCGCTTCGCCGGCGAGCTGTCGCCGGAAAGCAGCTCGGTGGGCAGGCCACGCTCCCGGAGACGTCGCTCGAGCAGCCGGCAGAGCTGGACGTACTGGCTGAAGACGAGGACGCTCTCGCCTTCGTCGAGGATGACGTCCACCAGTTCCTCGAACGCCGCGAGCTTGCCCGACCGGCCGGTGAGCGCGCCGTGCGGCTCCTTGAGGAACTGCGCGGGGTGGTTGCAGATCTGCTTGAGCTCGGTGAGCAGCTGCAGGACTTGCCCGCGCCGCTTGATGCCCTGCGTCTCGCGGATTTCGGCCAGGTTCTCCCGCACGACGGCCTCGTAGAGCGTGGTCTGCTCGGCGGTGAGCGGGACGAACCGGTCGGTCTCGGTCTTGGGCGGCAGCTCCGGGGCGATGTCCGGGTCGGACTTGCGCCGCCGCAGCAGGAACGGCCGCACGGTGGCGGCGAGCCGTTCGGTGACGGCCTTGTCGCGATCGCGTTCGATCGGCCGCGCCACGGTGCGCCGGAACCGGTCGAGCGGACCGAGCAGCCCGGGCGTCGTCCAGTCCACAATGGACCACAGTTCGGTGAGCCGGTTCTCGACCGGGGTCCCGGTGAGGGCGACCTTGGCCCGCGCGGGAATCTTGCGCAGCTCCTTGGCGGTGGCGGACAGCGGGTTCTTGACGTGCTGAGCCTCGTCCACGGCGACCAGCCCCCAGTCCACTTCGGACAGTGTCTCGCGGTCGCGCCGGAGGACGCCGTAGGTGGCCAGGACGACTTCGTCGGGAGCCAGGTCGTCGAGGTGGCGCCCGCCGCCGTGGAACCGGCGGACGGGGATGTCGGGCGCGAAGCGGGCGAACTCGCGTTCCCAGTTGCCGAGGAGCGAGGTGGGACAGAGAACGAGGGTCGGCCCACCACCGGCCGGGCCGGCGGGCGGTGTGTGGTCGAGGGAGATCAGGGGCTCGCCAGGCAACGCCGACTCACCCGGCGCCGCAAGCTCACCCGGCAACTCGGACCCGCCCGGCAACCCGGACTCGGCGGGGCCAGCGGGCAGCTCCGCCCCGCCCGGCAAACCAGGCTCGGCGGGGCCAGCGCGCAACTCGGACCCGCCCGGCAACCCGGCCCCGCCCGGCAACCCGGACTCGGCGGGACCAGCGGGCAGCTCCGCCCCACCCGGCAAACCAGACTCGGCGGGACCAGCGGGCAGCTCAGCCCCACCCGGCAACCCAGGCTCGGCGGGACCAGCGCGCAACTCCGCCCCACCCGGCAACCCAGACTCGGCGGGGCTAGCGGGCAGCTCGGCCCCGGAACCACCGAGGGGTGCCAGGGACCGGCGGTGCAGGTGCAGGGCGATCAGCTGGATCGTCTTCCCCAGCCCCATGTCGTCGGCCAGGCAAGCGCCCAAGCCGAGGCCCGTCATCGTGGCCAGCCAGGCCAGGCCGGCCTGCTGGTACGGCCGCAACGTCGCCTTCAAGCCCGCGGGGGGCGCGATCTCGGCGGACGCCCGGTCGCGGATCCGCGTGGCCAGCCCGCCCAACGCCGGCGGGGCCGCGAACTCGACGCGTTCGCCGTCCAGTTCCAGCTCGCCCGTCAGCGCCGCCGCCAGGGCCTCGCCCGCCTCCAGCTTGCGGGTGCGGCTCCGGACCCGCGCCAGCAGGGCCGGGTCGACGCGCACCCACTGCCCCCGCAGGCGCACCAAGGGCCGCTTCGCTTCGGCCAGCGCCGCCACCTCGGCCTCCGTCAGCTGCTCGCCGCCGAGGCTCAGCTGCCAGCGGAACTCCAGGAGGCTCCGCAGCGCGAACTCCGCATCCGTGACGCTCGCCGGTGCCTGCGTCGCGCTCGCCTTCGCCTTCACCTCGCCCGCGAACAGCCCCTTCGACCACAGCACCTCGATCCCGGCGCCGCCGAGGTCGTGGCTGCCGTCGGTGAGCAGGTCGACGACGTCGTCGTCGGACAAGGCCAGCGAGGCGGGCGCCGGCTGCGCCAGCACCCGGCCGAGCGGCGGCCACGCCCGCGCGCCACGGCGCAGGCCGAGCAGCAGCTGCGTTTCGACCTGGTCGCCGAGGCGGTCCAGGACCGCGTCCGGCGCGTCCCACAGCGTCGACGCCTCCACCACCAGGCTCGGCTCCGCCAGGCTGCGCACCGCCAGCACCCCGGCGAACGTGTCGTCGTCACGCCCCTCGACGCGCAGGAGCACCTGCACCCCGCGGGGTTCACGGGCCGCCAGCTCGGCCAGCCACGCCGCGCCGTCCGGGCCCAGCAGGGCGGGTTCGCGCGCGGCGAACGCCGGGTCGCCCGCGCCGACGGGTGCCGCCGGGCTGCGCGCCAGCAGGTCCGCCGTCGCGTCCCAGAGCGCGCGGACCAGCGAGTCCGGTGAGTGCAGGCGGATGCGCTTCAGCCCGGTCAACGGCAATGCGTACGCCTCGGGTGGCAGTGCGCCGGCCAGGCCGCGCAGCAGTTCTTCGTCGGCGGCGTCCAACGGTCCGATCCGCCAGGCCGCCGCCCCGGCCGGCGAGGCCGCCGGACGCAGCCGTCCGCGCGCCACCAGGTTGACCCCGGCGTTGACCGCCGCCGACCACGCCGCGACCGCCGGACTGGCCTCCTCCCCCACGGCCAGCAGCCGCGGCAGCGCGCGCTCCAGCGGGACGAGCTCCGCCTCGACCTTCGTCCGCGCGAACTTGGCGCCCCGGGGCAGCACGAGCTCGATCGTGGTCCCGCCGGCCACGTCCTCGCCCCACAAGGCCAGCACGCCGTCCCGCGGGGGATCCGCGGGAAGGTAGGTGGCTTGGGTGTCTGCTCCGAACTCCACGAAGGCAACGCTAGAACACGACCCCGACAGTTTCGGCCCGGAGGGCGCGAACGGTCCTTTCGCGCCGCCCGCACCCCCGCCCCGCCCGTGCTCGAAGAGGCATCACACGTGATCGGACAGGCATCACGCGTGATCAGAAGGGCATCACACGTGACTGGCGGGGCATCAGCCGCGGGGCAGGCCCAGCAACCGTTCCGCGGTCAGGGACCGCAGGACCTGCGTGGTGCCGCCCGCGATCGACAGGCAGCGCGTCAGGAGGAACTCGTGCTGGACGTCGCCGCCCGCGACCAGCGCTCCCGTCCCCGCCAGCTCCAGCGCGAACTCCGCGACGTCCTGGCGGTGCTGCACGCCGAGCAGCTTCCGCACGCTCGACTCCGCGCCCGGGTCCTGCCCGCCGAGCCGCCGCAGCGCCGCCCGCAGGTCCAGCACCGAGCCCGCCACCCCGAAGGCGACGAGCCCGCCGAGCCGGTCCAGCGCGACGTCGTCCAGCGCCGCGGCGTCCACAGTGGACACGAGCGCCTGCACGCTCTCCCCCACCGCCGAGCCGCTCCCGAGGGCCACCCGCTCGTTGGCCAGGGTCGTGCGCGCCAGCCGCCAGCCCCCGCCCGGCGAGCCGACGACGTCGGCGTCCGGCACGAACACGTCGTCGAGGAACACCTCATTGAACACGGCGTCGCCGGTGATCTCGCGCAACGGCCGCGTCGTGATGCCCTCGGCGCGCATGTCGACCAGGAAGTACGTGATGCCCTTGTGCTTGGGCACGTCCGGGTCGGTGCGCGCCAGGCAGATCCCCCAGTCGGCTTCGCGGGCCAGCGACGTCCACACCTTCTGCCCGGACAGCCGCCAGCCGCCGTCCACGCGCCGGGCCGCCGTCCGCAACGCCGCCAGGTCCGACCCCGCGCCCGGTTCGCTGAACAACTGGCACCACGTGATTTCCCCGCGCAGCGTCGGCCGCGCGAACCGCGAGCGCTGTTCGTCGCTACCGTGCTCGAGGATCGTCGGCACCGCCCACGCGCCGATCACCAGGTCCGGACGGCGGACGCCGGCGGCCGCCAAAGCCCCGTCGATCCGCAGCTGCTCCGCCGCATCGGCGCCCCGGCCGTAGGGCGCCGGCCAGTGCGGGGTCAGCAACCCCGCGTCGGCCAGGGCGACTCGCCGGCCGGAGCCGGAAAGCGCGGCGATCCGCGCCACCTCCTCGTGCAAGGCGGGGTCGTCCCCGACGTCGACCCCCAGCGTGCGCTCGGTCCCGGCCAGCGCCAGCGAAGCCGCCCGGCGCCGCCACGCCCCGCCGAGCCACTGACGCAGCGCCACCGCCCGGCGCAGGTAGAGGTGCGCGTCGTGCTCCCAGGTGAACCCGATGCCGCCGAGCACCTGGACGCAGTCCTTCGCGTTGGCGACGGCCGCGTCGAGGGCGACGACGGCCGCGCTCGCCACGGAGAGCGGGTGCTGCCCGGCCGCCGCGTCCCAGGCCAGCGCCTCGGCGGCTTCGGCGCGGCTGAGCATCTCGGCGCACAGGTGCTTGATCGCCTGGAACGCGCCGATCGGCTTGCCGAACTGCTCCCGGACCTTGGCGTACTCGACGGCGACGCGCAGGCACCGCCGCGCCACGCCCGCCGCCTCGGCCGCGGCCAGGGTCGCCGCCAGCGGCTCGACCGGCGGCAGGGTCAGGACCTCGGCCGGGACACCGGAGAACCGGACGCGCCCCAGCGGACGCGAGAAGTCGAACGGCGTCAGCGGCTCGACGGTCACCCCCGGCGTCCCCGGCGCGAGCAGCACGTGGCCGCCCTCGACCGGCACGAGCAGCCAGGATCCGGGAGTGGCTCCCGGCACCGGACCGGGCGCGGCGTCGACGAGCCGGTCCGGCAGCTCCGGCACCGTGGTCTCGCCCTCGGCGAGGGCCGCGAGCAGCTCCTTCGCCTCGGGGACCTCCGCGAGCAGGAGGCCGCCCAGCGCCGTGGCGAGCACCGGACCGGGGACGAGTTCTTCGGCCGCGGCGGCCAGCCCGGCCGCGAGATCGGCGACGGTTCCGTCGGCTCCGCCGGCCGCCGCGGGCAGCGCGACGCCGAAGAGGCCGAGCTCGGCGAAACCCGCGGGAACACCCGCCGCGGACCCGGTTTCCGCCGCTCGCACCGCCTCTCGCGGGTGGTGCGCGGCGGACCAGGCGTGGATCGCCTCGGCCAGCGCGACCTGTTCCTCGGTGAGCGCAACCGGCATGGGCCCTCCTCGCGGGTGACGGACACTACTCGCGAGTGTAGAACGTGTTACAGTTTTTCGGCCAGTGGGTCAGTTGTTGAACGTTTCGCCAGGACAGGTACTCTACGTCGTGAACTGGAACAAGTTCCGAAGGACGGGGGAATGCCGATGCCCGGCAAAGCCAAAGCGCCGGCGAAGGCACGCGGCAACGGCCTGAGCGCGATCGGGGCCGACGAACTCGGCTCGGCCGCCCAGCGCGACCGCCGCCGCCGGATCATCGACGCCACCCTCGCGCTGGCCGCGAAGGGCGGGTACGACGCCGTGCAGATGCGGGCGGTCGCCGAGAAGGCGGACGTCGCGCTCGGCACGCTGTACCGCTACTTCCCCTCGAAGATCCACCTGCTCGTCTCCGGCCTGGCGCGCGAGTTCGAGCGCGCGCAGGAGAAGCTCGAGCGCCAGGCCATCCCCGGCGAGACCCCGGCCGAGCGGCTGATGTTCGTGCTCGGCCGCAACACCCGGCTGATGCAGCGCGACCCGCACCTGACCGAGGCGATGGTCCGGGCGTTCATGTTCGCCGACACGTCCGCGGCCGCCGAGGTCGAGCAGGTCGGGCGGCTGATGGAGAACATGTTCGCCCAGGCCATGGGCATCGACGACCCGACCGAGGCCGACCGCGACATCTTCCACGTCGTCGCGGACGTCTGGATGGCGAACCTGGTGGCCTGGGTGACCCGCCGCGCCTCGGCGGCCGACGTCGCCAACCGCCTCGAGCTGTCGGTGCACCTGCTGCTGGACAAGTGACTCAGTGGTGCGTGGCCGCCAGGGCCGCCAGCTCGTCCAGGGCCTTGAGCGTCTCGGCTTCCGGCATCGTCTCCAGCAGGAACGTGTAGCGCTCGACGCCCGCCTCGCGGAAGCCGTCGATGATCTTCGGGCGCTCGTCGCCGCCGAAGACGGCGAACTCCACGTCTGACCGGCCCTGGTCGGCCAGCCAGCCGCGGACACGCTTCGCCTCGTCGAAGTGCGTGTGACCGCGAAGCAGCCAGCCGTCGCCGTAACGGGCGAGACGGTTCAGGGCGGCTTCGCTCTCGCCGCCGATGTAGATCGGCGGGTGCGGCTTGCGCACCGGCTTCGGCCAGGCGTAGATCGGGTCGAAGTCGACGTGCGTGCCGTGGAACTCGGCCTCGTCCTTCGTCCAGATCTCCTTGAGCGCGGCCAGCTGCTCGTCCATCAGCGCGCCGCGGGTCTTCGGGTCGGTGCCGTGGTTGCGCATCTCCTCGCGGTTCCAGCCGACACCGACGCCGAACAGCGCGCGCCCGTCGGAGATCAGGTCGAGCGAGGCGACCTCCTTCGCGACGTGGATCAGGTCGCGCTGGATCAGCAGCGCGATCCCGGTGCCGAGCAGCAGCTCCGACGTCGCGGTGGCCGCGGCGGTGAGCGCCACGAACGGGTCGAGCGTGCGCTTGTACTTCTCCGGCAGGTCGCCGCCGCCCGGGTACGGGCTCTCGCGGTTCACCGGGATGTGCGAGTGCTCGGCCAGCCACAACGAGTCGAAGCCGCGTTCCTCCAGGGCCGCGCCCAGCACGTCCGGCCGGATGCCTTCGTCGGTCACGAACGTCGAGATCCCGAATTTCATACTTCTACGACTACCACCCGGTTGACAGGAGGTGCAGGATGGAGTGATCTCATCATCCGTTGAATAAGGGGGTAGTCATGGACGTACAGGACATCGACTTCGAAGAGCTTTACCAGGGCGCCACCCCGGTGGGCCGGAAGATGCCGTGGGACATCGGCGCGCCGCAGCCCGCGGTCGTCGCACTGGCCGACGCCGGCGAGTTCACCGGCGAGGTGCTCGACATCGGCTGCGGCCTCGGCGACAACTCGGCGTTCCTCGCCTCGCGCGGCCTGAGCGTCACCGGTCTGGACGGCGCGCCGTCGGCGATCGAGCAGGCCCGCGCCCGCACGAAGGACGTCACCTTCGCGGTCGCCGACGCGACGACGCTCGAGGGCTACGAAGGCCGCTTCGACACGGTCCTCGACAGCGCGCTCTACCACTGCCTGTCCGAGGACGAGCGGCATCGGTACCTGGCCGCCCTGACCCGCGCGACACGGCCGGGCGCGCGGCTGCACCTGTTCGCGTTCTCCCCGCAGGTACCGGACGCCTTCCCGGCGCCCTACCTGATCAGCGAAGCCAACCTGCGCGAGACCGTCGGCAAGGACTGGACGATCGAGAAGCTCGAACCGGCCGTCTACACGACGTCGATGAACCCGGACGAGCTGCGGCAGAGCGTCCGGCTCATGCTGGACGCGGACCCGGCCGGCCTCGCCGGCATGGACACCGACGCCGGCGGCCGGGTCCTGGTCCCGGTCTGGCAGCTGAAAGCGGTCCGCCGCTAGACGTTGCGCCGGTACTGGCCGCCGACCTCGAAGAACGCCTCCGTGATCTGACCCAGCGAGCACACCCGCGCGGCATCCATCAGCACCCCGAACAGGTTGCCGCCACGGGTGGCCGCCTCACGCAGCGCCTTCAGCGCCTGCTGGGCCTCCTCGTGGTGGCGGTGCTGGAAGTCGGCGAGCCGGTCCAGCTGGGACTTCTTCTCGTCCTCCGTCGCGCGGGCGAGCTCGACCTCGATGTCGTCCTCGCCCGCACGCGGGTTGCGGAACGTGTTGACGCCGATGATCGGCAGCGAGCCGTCGTGCTTCTTGCGCTCGTACAGGATCGACTCGTCCTGGATCTTGCCGCGCTGGTAACCGGTCTCCATCGCACCGAGCACGCCGCCGCGCTCGGAGATCCGGTCGAACTCCAGCAGTACGGCCTCTTCGACCAGGTCGGTCAGCTCGTCGATGACGAACGAGCCCTGCAGCGGGTTCTCGTTCTTCGACAGGCCCCACTCCTTGTTGATGATCATCTGGATGGCCATCGCGCGGCGCACCGACGACTCCGACGGCGTCGTGATCGCCTCGTCGAACGCGTTGGTGTGCAGGGAGTTCGCGTTGTCGTACAGCGCGCAGAGCGCCTGCAGCGTGGTGCGGATGTCGTTGAAGCTCATCTCCTGCGCGTGCAGCGACCGCCCGGACGTCTGCACGTGGTACTTGAGCTTCTGCGACCGCTCGTTCGCGCCGTAGCGCTCGCGCATGGCCACGGCCCAGATCCGCCGCGCCACCCGGCCGAGCACCGAGTACTCCGCGTCCATGCCGTTGGAGAAGAAGAACGACAGGTTCGGCGCGAAGTCGTCGATGTCCATGCCGCGCGCGAGGTACGACTCGACGTAGGTGAAGCCGTTGGACAGCGTGAAGGCCAGCTGCGAGATCGGGTTCGCCCCGGCTTCGGCGATGTGGTAACCGGAAATGGACACCGAGTAGAAGTTGCGGACGCCGTGGGCGATGAACCACTCCTGGATGTCGGCCATCATCCGGAGGCTGAACTCGGTGGAGAAGATGCAGGTGTTCTGGCCCTGGTCCTCCTTGAGGATGTCGGCCTGCACGGTGCCGCGCACGTTCTTCAGCGCCCACTCGCGCAGCTCGGCGGCCTCGGCGTCGGACGGCTCGCGCCCGTGCTCCGCCTTGAACTCGTCGAGCTTCTGGTCGATCGCGGTGTTGAGGAAGAACGCGAGGATCGTCGGCGCCGGGCCGTTGATCGTCATCGAGACCGACGTGTTCGGCGCGGTCAGGTCGAAGCCGTCGTAGAGGACCTTCATGTCCTCGAGCGAGGCGATGGACACGCCGGACGTGCCGACCTTGCCGTAAATGTCCGGGCGCGTGTCGGGGTCGTGGCCGTAGAGGGTCACGGAGTCGAACGCCGTCGAGAGCCGCTTCGCCTCCGAGTCCTCGGAAAGCAGCTTGAACCGGCGGTTGGTGCGGAACGCGTCGCCCTCGCCGGCGAACATCCGCGCCGGGTCCTCGCCCTCGCGCTTGAACGGGAAAACGCCCGCGGTGTAGGGGAAGTAGCCCGGCAGGTTCTCGCGGCGCAGGAACGACAGCAGCTCGCCGGACTCGGCGTAGCGCGGCAGGGCGACGCGCGGGATCCGGTTGCCGGACAACGTGTCGCGCCACAGTTGCGTGCGCAGCTCCTTGTCGCGGATCTTGACCACGAGCTCGTCCTGGCGGTACTCCTCCGAAAGCGCCTTGAAGCGCTCGAGGAGCTTCGTCGCCTCGCCGTCCACATCGGACTCGGCCGCGGCGAGCAGCCCGTCCAGCGCGTCGGTCGAGGCGTCCACCTTGCCCAGTTCTTCACGGGCCAGCGCCAGGGCTTCGCGCTTGCGGACCGCGGCGACCTGCGCCTGCGTCTTGGCGTGGTAGCCGCGCACGGTCTCGGCGATGTCGGCGAGGTAGCGGGCCCGGGTGCCGGGGATGACCGTCGACGCGTCGGTCGAGACCTTGCCCTCGACCTGCGGCAGCGTGCCGGCCGAGACGGTCAGCCCGCGCTCGGCGAGCATGCCGCGCAGGTGCTGGTACAGCGCGGTGACGCCGTCGTCGTTGAACTTCGCCGCGCTCGTGCCGTACACCGGCATGTCTTCCGGGCCGGAGACGAAGGCCTCGCGGTTGCGGACCAGCTGGCGCGCGACGTCGCGGCGGGCGTCCTCGGCGCCGCGGCGCTCGAACTTGTTGATCGCGACGACGTCGGCGAAGTCGAGCATGTCGATCTTCTCCAGCTGCGACGCGGCGCCGAACTCCGGCGTCATCACGTACAGCGAGTTGTCCACGTAGTCGACGATGCCGGCGTCGCCCTGGCCGATACCCGGCGTCTCGACGATCACCAGGTCGAACCCGGCGGCCTTGCAGGCCAGGATCGCCTCGCTGAGCCCGGCCGGGATCTCGCCGGACGTCGTGCGCGTGGCCAGGGACCGGAAGTACACCGGGGAGCCGTCGAGGCAGTTCATCCGGATGCGGTCGCCGAGCAGCGCGCCGCCGCCCTTGCGCCGCGACGGGTCGACGGCGAGCACCGCGATCCGCAGCTTGTCCTCCTGGTCGAGGCGGAAGCGGCGGATCAGCTCGTCGGTGAGCGAGGACTTGCCCGAACCACCGGTGCCGGTGATGCCCAGGACGGGTACCTCACGCTTGCCCGCGGCTTCGGTGATGCCGGTGAGCAGCTCACCGGGGAGCTTTTCGGCCTGCAGCTGGGTGATGACGCGGGAGAGCGAGGCGACGTCGCCGGAAAGGACCTTGTCCAGCGCCGGGGCCTGGGCGGCGAGGTCGACGTCGCAGGCCTCGATCATCGAGTTGATCATGCCCGGGAGGCCCATCTCGTAGCCGTCCTCGGGCGAGAAGATGCGGGCGACGCCGCGGGAGTGCAGCAGCTCGATCTCCTCGCGCACGATCACCCCGCCCCCGCCGCCGAAGACCTTGATGTGCCCGGCGCCGCGCTCACGCAGCAGCTCGACCAGGTAGGAGAAGTACTCGACGTGCCCGCCCTGGTAAGCAGAGATGGCCACACCCTGGACGTCCTCGGCGATGGCCGCGGTGGCCACCTCGTCGACCGACCGGTTGTGCCCGAGGTGCACGACCTCCGCGCCCTGCGACTGCAGGATCCGCCGCATGATGTTGATCGACGCGTCGTGGCCGTCGAAGAGGCTCGAGGCCGTGACGAACCGGACGGGGTGCGCGGGGCGGTACAGCTCACTGCTCATCCCTCCAAAATACTTTGACTTCCTACTATTGGAAACCCGAAGACCCGTGACGCGGATCTCAGCGGCCCACCAGGAGAACTTGACAACGTCCAGCTCGGCACTATGTTTAACTAGTCCGTTAATTAACAAGGTGCTGAAATGACTGCTGACCCGTTGAGCCGGACGTTCTCCGCGCTCGCCGATCCGACCCGGCGGGCCATCCTCGCGCGGCTGTCGGCCGGCGAAGCGACCGTGAACGAGCTCGCCGAACCGTTCACGATGAGCCTGCCCGCGGTTTCGCGGCACCTGAAGGTGCTGGAACAGGCCGGGCTGATCACCCGAGGCCGCACGCGCCAGTGGCGGCCCTGCCGGCTGGAGGCGAGACCGCTGGAAGACGTCGCCGACTGGGTCGCGACCTACCGCCGGTTCTGGGACGACGGGTTCGACCGCCTCGAGGAGCACCTGAGGAGCCTGACCGGCGATGCCTGACCTGGAGATCACCCGCGTCTTCGACGCCCCGCGCGAGCTCGTGTTCTCCGCCTGGACCGAGCCGGACCACCTGGCGCACTGGTTCGGTCCCCGGGGTTTCACCTGCCCGGCCGTCACCGTCGACCCGCGGCCCGGCGGCCGCTGGCGGGCCTGCATCCGCTCCCCCGAAGGCGACGAGCACTGGATGTACGGCGTCTACCGCGAGATCAGCACGCCGCGGCGGCTGGTGTTCACGTTCGCGTGGGAGGCCGAGGACGGCGAGACGCTGGTGGCGATCGACTTCGCCGACCTCGGTGGCAAGACCGAAATGACCTTCACCCAGACCGGCTTCCCGGCCGCCGCCGAGCGCGACGGCCACCACGACGGCTGGACATCCAGCTTCGACGACCTGGCCGGCCACCTCCGAGGAAAGGACGACCGATGACCGCTCTGCCCGAGATCGTCACGCCGGCGGAATGGCAGGCCGCGCGGGACGCGCTGCTGGTCAAGGAGAAGGCGCACATGAAGGCAGCCGACCGGCTGGCCGCCGAGCGCCGCCGGCTGCCGATGGTCCGGTTCGACGCGGAGTACCGGTTCGAGAGCGCCGGCGGACCGGTCAGCCTGCTCGACCTCTTCGACGGCCGCCGTCAGCTGGTCGTCTACCACTTCATGCTGCACCCCGGCGACGAAGCGGGCTGCCCCGGCTGTTCCCTGGTCGTCGACAACCTGCCGCACCTGGCCCACCTGCACGCCCGGGACGTCACGCTCAAGGTCGTCGCGCCCGCGACGCTCGCCGAGATCGAGCGGTACAAGAAGCGGATGGGCTGGGACGTGCCGTGGGTGTCGGCGCACGGCAGCACCTTCACCGAGGACTGCGGCGTCGGGAGGGGCTTCGGCGTGAGTGTCTTCCTCCGCGACGGCGACGACGTCTTCCGGACGTACTTCACGTCCGGCCGGGGCGGCGAGATGTTCCTCGCCTCGCACCGCTACCTGGACGTGACGCCGCTGGGGCGTCAGGAGGCGTGGGAAGAGGAGAGCCACGGCGACGACGCGCCGAGCTCGTGGTGGCGCCGCCACGACGAGTACTGAGAACGCGCCGGGGCCCGGGGTGCTCCCCCGGGCCCTGACGGCGTCAGCGGGCCTTGGCCGCCCGGAGCGCGATCCACTGGCGCATGGCGTACTCGACCAGCGTGATCAGCGTCTGCTTCGTCGACTCGCGGTCCCGGGCGTCGCAGCGGACGATCGGGATGTTCGGGTCGATCGACAGGGCTTCGCGGACGTCGTTGATGTCGTGCTCCAGCACGCCGTCGAACGTGTTGATGCCGACGATGTACGGCAGACCGCGGTCTTCGAAGAAGTCGATCGGGGCGAACGAGTCGGCCAGCCGGCGCGTGTCGGCCAGCACCACCGCGCCGATCGCGCCGCGGACCAGGTCGTCCCACATGAACCAGAACCGCTGCTGCCCGGGCGTGCCGAACAGGTAGAGGATCAGGTCGGCGTCCAGCGACACCCGGCCGAAGTCCATCGCGACCGTGGTCGTCGACTTGCCCGGCGTGTGGTCGAGGTTGTCGACGCCGACGCTGGCGTCGGTCATCATCGCCTCGGTGGTGAGCGGCACGATCTCCGACACCGACCCGACGAAGGTCGTCTTCCCCGCACCGAAACCGCCAGCCACCACGATCTTGGCGGATGTCATGGTCGGGGGCGCGGTGTCCCGCGGTGCCTTAAAGCCGACGGAGTCCACTCAAAACCCTTTCCATCAACACCAGATGTGCCTCGGCGCCGTCATTGCCCGTTATCGTCTTGTGCACCGTGACCAGCCCAGCGTCCGCCGCGTCGCTGATCAGCACCCGGGCCACGCCCAAGGGCACCCGCAGGGCCGAAACGATCTCGGCGACCGAACGGGGGGTCCGGCACTCTTCCATGATCGAGAGGCACTCGATCTGCTCCGCGGCCACCTCGGGGAAGCCACCGGTGGCAGCGTAGTCCTTCGTGGAGATCAGTGTCTCCAGCTCCAGCGCGTAATTGGCCCGGGTTCGGCCGCCGGTGAGAGCGTACGGCCGCACGATCGCGGTCTGGTCTTCGGGCGGGGGTGCCTGTTCGAACACCCTGGGCATGACGAACTCGCCGCTGGGCGGGCCCGGGTCGAACAAGCCCCCTGGTCTGGGGCTGTCCCCGTCGGTACTGCCGGGGGGAGAGACTAAAGAGGTCACTCGATCTCCTTGGTCGGCCGGCGGCGCGGGTGGCGCCGGCGGTTCCGCGGCCGCGTGCGCACCGGCGGCCGGGGGTGGCGGGGACTCCTTGCTCTTCTTGCGCTTCCGGCGGGCACGGCCGGAATCCAGGGTGAAGCCGTTGAGGACGTCGGCGAAGGTGCCGTCGTCCTCGCGCCCGGGGGGCCGCTGCCCCTCGGGTGGTTCGCCGCCGAATCCGGACCCCGTGCTCATCGCGCCATCATCCCACCGGTTCGCCGATCAGCGACCCACCCGAGCCCTGGAGCTGGGCGCGCAGCTCCGGGGTCAGGATCTGGCCGACCCGGTCGACGAGCATCGTCATCTCGTAGGCGACCTGGCCGATGTCGCAGTTGGGGGCGGCGAGCACGGCCAGGCAGGACCCGTCGCTGATCGACATCAGCACCATGATCCCCAGTTCCATCTCGACGACCGTCTCGTTGACCGCGCCGGCCTCGAAGCACCGGGCGGCGCCCTGGGTGAGGCTGACCAGGCCCGAGGCGACCGCGGCGAGCTGGTCGGCCCGGTCGAGGGGCAGCCGGTTCGACGCGGTCAGCAGCAGGCCGTCCGCCGAGACGACCACGGCGTGCGCCACGCCGGGCACCCGCTCCGCGAAGTCGTTCACCAGCCAGCCGAACTGATTCTGCGTCGGCTGAGCGCTACTCGGCGAGGTCATTCACCCTCCAGTGTCTCGTGGTTGGTCTCGGTCGCCCGAGCGGTGCGGTGGCGCCCGCGCTCGATGCCCTGCTGGAAGCTTCGCAGGCGGCCGCGCACGTCGTGTGCGTCCCGTTGTGGTCGGGGGGCCGTGGCCCCGGTGGGCGGTCCGGCGCTGCCGGGCAGCAGCTGCTCCCCGCGACGGCGCCGGGGCAATCCTGCCGAAGTGAAGGTGGCGGGCGCCGACTGGGACACCGCTTGCACGGTCCGCCAGCCTTCGTCGGTCCCGAAGTTCCACTCGGCGGTGGCCTCGACGGCAGCCTCTTCCCGGCGCGGAGCCTCGGCCTGACCACCGGCGGGCCGCCGAGACGGCAGTGAAGACGGCGGGGCGGCCGGCCGGCCGGGCTCTTCGAACGCCGCCCGCTGCGGCAGTGGCTCCTCCGGCTGGGCCGCACCGGGCTGTGGGCCGCCCCGCTGGGGGAGGCCGCCTTGTTGCCCGGGGGCCGTTCGAGGCTTGGGCAGGCCGTTCTGCTGGGCTTCGCTGCCGGGCGCTTGCTGTCCCGGCTGCGGGAACGCGGCCGCAGGCTCTCCGGCCGCGGGCTGCCGCGGGCCCGGCTGCGGCGAGGCGGTTGCGTCACCCGTCGGCCCCTGAGCGACATCCTGAGACCCGGCCGCGGGCTGCCCCGGGCCCGGCTGCGGCAGAGCGCCACCCGGCTGAGCAGCAGGCCGGTCGGCTTGCGTCCCGGCTGCGGGCTGCCGCGGACCTGGCTGAGGCGAAGCGCCGCCCGCCAGCCCCTGCGCGGCATCCGTGTGGGCCCCGGCCGCAGGCTGCCGCGGACTCGGCTGCGGCAAGGCGCCACCCGGCTGAACCGCTGACCCATCACCTTGCGTTCCGGCCGCGGGGCGTCGCCCGTCGCCACCCGGCTGAGCTGCCGGTCCATCGGCTTGCGTGCCGGCCGCAGGCTGCCGCGGACCTGGCTGAGGCGAAGCGCCGCCCGCCAGCCCCTGCGCGGCATCCGCCCGCGTCCCGGCCGCAGGCTGCGGCAGGCCCGGCGAAGCCTCGGCTTGCGTCCCGGCCGCAGCTCCTTGCGGAGTGTCAGCCTGCGTTCCGGCCACGGGTCCCGCCGACGTTCCAGCAGGTCCGCTCTGGGCCGGGTCGCCCTGCGGGCTTGCGGGCTTCGCCGGATCGGCCTGCATGCCCGCCACCGGGCCGCGCGGCTGCGTTGCCGCAGGTCCACGCTGTCCCGTGTCGGCCGAAGCGGAGGCCGCCGTCGGGTTCGCCGCTGCCTGGCGGGCCTGCTGGCGGCCCCTCGTGACGCCCTGCTGGAAGCTGCTCAGCCGGCCGCGGACGTCCGCCGGGTCGCGGACCGGGAGGTCCGATCGCGGCGGGGCCGGGGTGGCCGGGGCCGGCGAGGTCGGCGTCGCGCTGCCCGGGAGGAGCTGCTCGCCGCGGCGGCGGCGGGGGAGGCCCTTCTCCGTGAACGCCGTCGGCTCCGACTTCGTGATCGCCTGGACCGTGCGGAAGTTCTCGTCGCTCGCGAAGTCCCAGCTGCGCAGGCCCTCGGGCTCCGCCGCGGCGGGCTTCGCCTCGGGGGCAGCCGGAGCCGAAGGAGCCGAAGGAGCGGGCTTCTCCTCGCGGAACCACGCCGACAGCATCTCGTCGAAGATCGGCGTCGTCTCGGAGCGGTCCGGCGCCGGGGCCGTGGGCGCCGGTTCGGGCTTCGCCGTCGCCTGGTTCCACCAGTCGCTGAGCGTGGTTTCGTTGGCGGAGAACAGGTCCTTGCCCGCCGGGAGGTCGTCCGCGCGGGGCGGCTGCGGCACCGGCAGCACCGCGGGCAGCGTCGGGCGCGGCGGCGGGACGTCGTCGTCCTTCGGGAGGGGCGCGAACAGCGCCGTCCCGGAGATCTCGAGGTCCGACGGCGGGCGGACGGCCGGGCCGTGCCCGTTCGCCAGGCCGGCGAGGTCGCTCGCCGACGGCCAGCGCTCCTCCCCCATCGCCGGCTGCTGCGGGACCAGCGGCCGCGGCCGGGAGGTGCCGTTGACCTGGCGGCGCGGCAGCTGGTTGCCCGCCGCGGGGCTCGTCGGGTGCTGCTGCAGGGAGCCGATCGGGCCCGTCCGCGGGCCGTCCGTCACCGGCATCACCAGCTCCGCCGGGACGACGACCGTGGCGCGGACGCCGACGATGTCCTTGCCGCCGTGCAGCGAAACCCCGATGTGGTGGCGGCTGGCCAGCCGGCCGACCACGAACAGGCCCATCCGGCGCGACGTCGCCAGGTCGACCGACCCGGCCTCGGTCAGCCGGGTGTTCGCCTCGGCGACCTCGGCCTCGTTCATGCCGATGCCCTTGTCGAGGATGTCGACGTGGAGGGAGCCGTCCTCGCCCAGCCGCGACGCCACCGTCACCGACGTCTCCGGCGCCGAGAACGCCGTCGCGTTGTCCAGCAGCTCGGCGACCAGGCGCATCAGGTCGCTCGCGGCGTAGCCGACGATCCGGGCCGGGGGCGGCGGCTGCACCTGCACCCGCTGGTACTGCTCGATTTCCGAGACGGCGGCGCGGAGCATGTCGGTGGTGCCGACCGGCTTGCCGGACCGGCGGCCGGGCTCGGCGCCCGACAGCACCATCAGGTTCTCGTTGTTGCGCCGCATCCGGGTGGCGAGGTGGTCGAGCTGGAACAGGGTCGCCAGCTGGTCGGCGTCCTCCTCGTCCCGCTCGAGCTGCTCGATCAGCTGCAGCTGCCGCTGCACCAGGCTCTGGCTGCGCCGGGACAGGTTGACGAACACGCTGCCGAAGCCGGTGCGCATCGCGGCCTGCTCGGTCGCGAGCCGCAGCGCCTGGTGGTGCACCTTGTCGAAGGCGCGGGCGACCTCGCCGACCTCGTCCTCGGTCCGCACCGGCACCGGCACGACGTCCGTGCTCTGCGCACGGCCTTCCTGGATGTTGCGGACCGCCTCGGGCAGCGCGGTCTCGGCGACGTCCAAAGCGCTGCGCCGCAACGCCTTCAGCGAACGCAGCAGCTGGCGGGTGATGAGGAAGACGACCGCGACGGCGAGCACCATGGTCGCGAACAGCACCACCGCGAGCAGGCCCGCGCCGCTGCTGGCCTCGTCGACCAGCTGGGTCGAGGTGGCCGACGCCGACGCGCCGAGCCGGTCGGCGACCTGGCTGATCTGCGTCCGCATCGCCGAGGACGCGGAGTTCCACTCGGCCGCCGAAAGGGCGCGGAACGCGTTGTCGACCGTGGTGCCCTGCGCGTTCAGCACCGACTCGACCATCCGGGCCCGGCTCTGCGCCTGGGCGCCTTCGGCGATCGCCGCGAAGTCGCGCTGCAGCGTGTCGCCCGCCGCGGAGCGGAAGTCGACGAGCCGGTCGGCCAGCCGCAGCTCGGCGGCGCGCAGCGTGGCCAGCTCGCTCGGCGACAGCGCCGAGCGGGCGATGCCGTAGGAGACCAGTGCCTGGCTGACCGACACCTGCTCGCCCGCGACCAGCAGTTCGTGCAGCCCGGCCGGGGTGCCGCCGAGCGTGCCGTCGCCGGCGCCCGCGGTGGCCGCGGTGTCGAGGCCGATCAGGGACCCGGTGATCCCGGAGTAGGAGTTGACGGCCTGGGCCGGGTCGAGCTGGCCGCCGTCGACCTGGCGGCGCAGGAAGCCGAGGTTGTTGACCTGCGCTGTGGCCGCGCCGGCCGCCCCGGCCACGCCGGGCTCGACGCCGGACGCGCGGGACTGCGCGTCGGTGAACGGGCCGACCGCCGCGTCCGTGGCCTTGCGGGCCGCGGCGAGCTCGGGCGTGCCGCCGACGGTCCCCTCGGTCAGCATCGCCGCCGTGACCGTGCGCTCCTGTTGCAGCGCACCGGTGAGCGCGCGCGTCTGGCCGCCGAGCGCGACCAGCCGGTCGAGCCGCTGGTAGTCGTCCGAGCGGCCGACCTGGGCGGCGATCGTCGTGATGCCGAGCACCAGCGCGAGGACGATCGGCACCACCGTGACGGCCGAGAGCTTCACGGGGAGGCTCCAGTCGCGCCACCGCACGAGGGCGCGCCACAGTTCCTTCCCCTTCGACCGCCGGGGCGCCCGGCCGAGCAGCTCCCCCACGGGCACCTGACCTTCTCCTGCAACGGTCACGTAAGTGACTCCCTGTCCGGCGTCATGGATCCGAGTCGGCGCGGCGTCCCGGCGGGCGGCGGGCCGTCGGACGGTCGTGCCGTCCGCGCCCGGCCGCCTCGCCGGCGCCTTCGCTCGTCCCCGGCTGCCCCGCCGACCGTGCGCCCGTCACCGGGCCGGCACCGCTTCCCGTGCAAGGGACAGTGCACGTGCACGGCGCAACTTGCGTTCTGCACGGTCGTGGAGATCAACTTTATCGGTGCCAATCGATCGCTGAGTCAGCTGGGCCAAAGAATCGTACCCCCGGAGCCCGGTCGGTCAATTGTGTTCCCCGTTCGGTCGCTGACCTGCGAAAAGCGCTTTCGGAGGCGGGCTCGGGCGACGACATTACGCCTCGGCGTCCCCGAAGAGGGAATCCCGGTTACCGGACGCGTCTCACCCAGGCGTTCGGCCGTCACCCGATTAGCCCAGGCGGGGCAGCAGCGTACCTCGGACGATCTACACTCCGTACCCCCATCGGGTGGGTCAAGTCTCAAGATGTGCCCGATGTTGTGGCGTTGCGCAGTGGCGTGACCCGACCTGGTGATTTCTTTCGGGACCCCGCGCCGACCTGTGGATCTTCCCCGCCACGCCCGCAGCCGGAGGACCCTCCACTGCGCTACCGAACCCTACTTTGACCACTCTGAGTGACAGTTGGTCACCCGCACCCGGCCGGATTAGCTCGTTCGCCGCAGGCTGGGCCGAACGCGACAACGTCGCGTCACAATTTTTCTCATCATTACGGGTGATCTGCGCGTGATCTTGTAGCGAACAGCCATTCGACGTTTTCGACGGGAAACCGAATACCGACCGTTCTCCCGCCGTTGAACCACCCGGCCGCCTGCCCGCTCCGCCGGACGGCGTAGTTACGATGTCGACTCGCAGTCCGCAAGGGCGGCCCGGCGCCCTGTCCGCAGGCGCCCGGGGCCCCGCCGCCACGCCAGGCACATCTGCCGGAGGCACCCATGTACGACGTCGCGCGTCCCGCGGCGGGCAACCCGCTCGAAGAGACCGGCCGGATGCCGGCGCTGTTCACCGGGGACCGCCCGCCGGGCGCCCAGCACCGACGGCCCGCCCCCCGCACGGGTCCCGACTACGCCGCGATCCAGGCCAGCCGCGAGTTCGTCTCGCTGCGGCGGCGGTTCCGGTCGTTCGTCTTCCCGATGAGCTTCGCCTTCTTCGCCTGGTACATGACCTACGTGCTGCTCGCCGCGTACGCGCACGACTTCATGAGCACCAAGGTGTTCGGGCAGGTCAACGTCGGCATCGTGCTCGGCATCGGCCAGTTCGCCAGCACCGCGCTGGTCACCTGGCTCTACCTGCGCTACGCGCGCCGCCAGGTCGACCCCCGGGTCGCCGAGCTGCGGGCCCGCGCCGGCCTGACGGAAGGGACCCGCCGATGACCGCCCTCGCCGCCGAAGGGGCGCCCGCCAGCAACCCGCTCGTCAACACCGCCGTGTTCGCCCTGTTCGTGGCGATCACGCTCTACGTCGTCTACCGGGCCAGCTCCCGGAACTCCTCGACGTCGGACTACTACGCCGCGGGCAGCGCGTTCACCGGCCGCCAGAACGGCATCGCGCTGTCGGGCGACTTCCTGTCGGCGGCGTCGTTCCTCGGCATCGCGGGCGCCATCGCGATGCACGGCTACGACGGCTTCCTCTACTCGATCGGCTTCCTCGTCGCCTGGCTGGTCGACCTGCTGCTGATCGCCGAACTGCTGCGCAACACCGGCCGGTTCACGATGGGCGACGTGCTGAGCTTCCGGATGAAGCAGCGCCCGGTCCGCGCGGCGGCGGCGACGTCGACGCTGGTGATCTCCTTCTTCTACATGCTCGCGCAGATGGCGGGCGCCGGCGGCCTGGTGGCCCTGCTGCTGAACGTGCACTCCAAGCTCGGCCAGGCGCTGGTGATCGGCGTCGTCGGCCTGGTCATGGTGCTGTACGTGCTGGTCGGCGGGATGAAGGGCACCACGTGGGTGCAGATCATCAAGGCGACCATCCTGCTGCTGTGCGGCGCGCTGCTGACGGTGTTCCTGTTCGGCAAGTTCGGCTTCTCGTTCTCGAACCTGCTCTCCTCGGCCGCGGAGAACAGCCCGCTCGGCGACAAGCTGCTCGAGCCGGGCGGCTCCTACGGCAAGAACGGCACCACCAAGCTCGACTTCGTGTCGCTGGCCCTGGCGCTGGTGCTCGGCGCGGCCGCGCTGCCGCACGTGCTGATGCGCTTCTACACGGTGCCGAACTCCCGCGAAGCGCGGCGAAGCGTCGTCTGGGCGACGGCGTGCATGTTCCTCTTCTACCTGTGCACGCTGGTGATCGGCTTCGGCGCGGCCGCGCTGGTCGGCGCGGACGAGATCAAGGCCGCGCCCGGCGGCGAGAACTCGGCCGCCCCGCTGCTGGCCCTGCACGTCGGCGGCACGCTGCTGCTGGGCATCATCGCCGCGGTGGCGTTCGCGACGATCCTCGCCGTGGTGGCCGGGCTGACGATCACCGCGTCGGCCTCCTTCGCCCACGACGTCTACGCGAACATCTTCAAGCGCGGCAAGGCGGAACCGGCCGACGAGGTCCGGGTGGCGCGGCTGACCGCGATCGCGGTCGGGGCGCTGGCCATCATCGGCGGCGTGCTCGCGAACGGGCAGAACATCGCGTTCCTGGTGGCCCTCGCGTTCGCCGTGGCGGCGTCGGCGAACCTGTCGACGCTGCTGTACTCCCTGTTCTGGAAGCGGTTCAACACGACCGGCACGCTGTGGGGCATCTACGGCGGCCTCGCCGCGAGCCTGATCCTGGTGCTCTTCTCGCCGGTCGTGTCGGGCGCCCCGGACGCGATCTTCAAGAGCGTCGACTTCGCCTGGTTCCCGCTGAAGAACCCGGGCCTGGTCTCGATCCCGTTCTCGTTCCTCTGCGGGTTCGTCGGCACCCTGGTGGGCAAGCCGAAGGCGGACGCGGACAAGCACGCCGAGATGGAGGTCCGGTCCCTCACCGGGATCGGCAGCTGAGGCCCTGGGCGGCCTGCGTCACGCGCGCAGGCCGTCCAGGATCACGTCCAGCACGCGCTTCCCGTCCTCCGGGCTGCAGTTGCGCACCGCCATCCCGGCGCCGTGGCCCAGCCGCAGCACGTCCGGCCCCGCGACGTCGGGGCGGATCAGCCCCTCGGCCGCGTCGACCAGCACCCCGACCGCCTCGCGCAGCCGGACCTGGCAGTACTGGAAGGTTTCGGAGCCCGAGTCGATCGACTCCTTGAGGATCGTGGCGAGCTTGTGCCGCTCCACGACCCAGGTGACCTGCTCCCCCAGCCAGGCCTCGAGCGCCTCCCACGGCGGCAGCTCGTCGTGCAGCACGTACGCGCGGTCGGCGAGCACCTCGATCTCGTCGCGGTAGACCGCCTCGAACAGCTTCTCGCGCGTCGGGAAGTGCCGGTACAGCGTGCCCGCACCCACCCCGGCCTTCTTCGCGATGTCGTCCAGCGGCACGTCGGCGCCCTGCGCGGTGAAGAGGTCCTTCGCCGTCGCGACGATGCGCTCGTAGTTGCGCCGCGCGTCCGCGCGCATCGGACGCTCCGAGTCCGCACCCGGCATCCCGGCCTCCTCGCCTTTAACCGGAGAGATTCTCCGAATTCGCTTGCGCATCCGGAGACGATCTCCATATTATCGGATCGTCCCCAAGTGGAGAATCTCTCCACTTCTCGTTGCTCCTTGGGGGAGTATCCCTTGACCCAGCAAACGGTCCTCGACGAGCCCGCGGCACCGGCCCGTCGCAGCGGGCTGGTCCTCGCGATCATCCTCACCTGCCAGCTCATGCTCATCCTCGACGCGACGGTCATGAACGTCGCGCTCCCGCGCATCCAGACCGACCTGGGGTTCTCCCCCACCGGCCTGTCCTGGGTGATGACGGCCTACAGCCTGGTCTTCGGCGGCCTGCTGCTGCTCGGCGGCCGCGCGGGCGACCTGTTCGGGCGGCGCCGGATGTTCGTCGCGGGCACCGCCCTGTTCACCCTCGCCTCGCTGGCCGGCGGCCTCGCCGACTCGGCCGCCCTGCTCATCGCCGCCCGCGTCCTGCAGGGCGTCGGCGCCGCGATGGCCGGTCCGAGCACCCTGGCCCTGGTCACGACCACGTTCTCCGAGGCCAGGGCCCGCGTCCGGGCGCTGGCGCTGTTCTCCGCGATGTCCAGCGGCGGCTTCGCGATCGGCCTGATCGTCGGCGGCCTGCTCACCGAGTGGATCTCGTGGCGCGCGGCGCTGTTCATCAACGTCCCGTTCGGTCTCGCGATCGTGCTGCTCGCACCGCGGTTCGTGCCCGAGCCCGCACGCCGCCCCGCGCGGCTCGACCTGCCCGGTGCGATCACCGGCACCCTCGGCGTCGGCTCGCTCGTGTTCGCCTTCACCCACGCCGCGTCCGACGGCTGGGGCAACCCGGTGACGCTCGGCTCGCTCGCCGGCGGCCTCGGGCTGCTGGCCGCGTTCGTCGCGATCGAGGCCCGCACCGCGATGCCGCTGGTCCCGCTGCGGCTGTTCGCCGACCGCAACCGCAGCGCGGCCTACGTCAACTTCTTCCTCGGCCCGATGGCGATGATGTCGATGTTCTTCTTCCTGACGCAGTTCATGCAGGACATCCGGCACTTCGCCGCGCTGGCCACCGGGTTCGCGTTCCTGCCGATGGCGGCGCTGATCTTCACGATGAGCCGGCTCGTGCCGCGGCTGCTCCCCCGCTACGGGCCGAAGCCGCTCGCCGTCACCGGGACGCTGCTGATGCTCGCCGGCGTCGGCTGGCTCGCCCAGCTCACCGCGGACAGCGCGTACTTCCCCGCACTGCTGGGGCCGCTGGTGCTGATGGGACTCGGCGGCGGGCTCGCCTTCGCGCCCCTCAACGTGATCGTGATGGCCACCGTGCCGTCCGAAGACGCGGGCGCCGCGGGCGGCGTGCTGCAGACGATGCAGCAGGTCGGCAGCACCCTCGGGCTGGGCGTGCTGATCACGATGTTCGGCGCGACGACCCGCTCGTCGAGCGCGACCGGGGCCGGGCTCGTCGTCGACGGCATGACCTCGGCGTTCGCCACGGCCGCGGTGTTCGCGGCGGGCACGGTCCTGGTGGCGCTGACGTTCCGGCGGGTTACAGCTTCTGCCCGGCCTTGACCCGGTGCGTCACCCGGCGCTCGACGAGGAACGAGACGAACGGGACGCAGCCGGCCAGCAGCACCAGCACGGTGCCCTTGATCGACCAGCGGGCCTTGATCGCCAGGTCGATGGTCAGCACCAGGTAGATCATGTACAGCACGCCGTGGATCGGCGAGTAGACCGCCGACGGCGTCGGGTTGCCGAAGCCGTAGCGCAGCACCATCACGAAGCAGAGGCCGAGCAGGCCGACACCGGTGACGTAGGCGGCGGTGCGGAACCGGACCAGGGGGCCGGTGAGCGGCACCGCCGTCTGGGCGGCACCTTCGGTGCTGGTGGTCATCGGGTCGTCCTCACTCTGCGGCCTGCTGGTCGCGGGCGTTCAGCTCGCGCAGGTAACGGTTGTACGCGGCCAGTTCCTCGTCCTCGTCGGTGTGCACCACGTCGGGGCGGGGACGGGGAGCGGGCACCTCGGGCTTCACGGCCGGTTCGGGCGCCGGCTCTTCGGTTCGCGCCTTCTGGTTCAGCTTGCGGATCCGCCAGAACATGAACGCGGGGAAGAGCCCGAACAGCGGCCACTGCAGCACGTAGCCGAGGTTCTGGAAGGTGCCGCTGGCCGACATGAAGCGGTCCCACTGCCACCAGGCGAGCCCGCAGCAGACGAGCAGGCTCACCAGGCTGGTCGCGACGATCACGAGCCGCCGTCCCCAGGGGGAGGCGGCCGGCGGCGGGGAAGCTGGCACGGCTTCGACGCTAGCACTGACCGCCTGAGAGGCCCCGGCCCCCGCCCTCTCCTCGGGGGGCGTCCCCAGTCCAGTCTATCGGCGGCTGCCGACAATCCTCAGGTTCGCGGGCGATCCGGCGCGAGTTGTCCACATTCGGCCCGGCCTGTGGACCAGCCGGGCTCGTCAGCCTTGCTTGCGCACCGACTGCGCGGCCTTCGCGTACCCGTCCGCCAGGCCGAACACCTTCTGCGCGTACTCCGTCGAGTTGTTGTACGACAGGATCCCGGCCCACCACCCCGCCGGGCTCGCCATG
This sequence comes from Amycolatopsis stemonae, assembly GCF_054781455.1. NCBI lineage: Bacteria > Bacillati > Actinomycetota > Actinomycetes > Pseudonocardiales > Pseudonocardiaceae > Amycolatopsis > Amycolatopsis stemonae. The sequence continues at coordinate 564,871 of NZ_BAAGUJ010000003.1, forward strand.
TCGCGGCCGCCCGCGCACAGGTAGCGGGCCGCCGCCAGGGCCGCGTCGTCGATCTGCTGGGGGTCGCCGAGGCCGTCGCCGTTGCCGTCCGAGGCCCACTTGCGCCACGTGCTCGGGATGAACTGCATCGGGCCGACCGCGCGGTCGACGGTCGGGTCGCCGTCGTAGCGGCCGCCGTCGGTGTCGCCGATCGCCTGGACCCCGGAGGAGCCGTCGAGCGGGACGCCGATGATCGGCTTGGACGGGCGGCCGTCCGCGCCGAGGACCGCGCCCGCGTACTGGCCGTGGTTCGACTCGATGCGGCCGATGCCGGCCAGCGTCGCCCACGAGATCTTGCAACCCGGCTGGTCCGCGCGCATCGCCAGCTCGGCGTTGCCGTACGCCTGCAGCGCCCGCGCCGGGACGCCGCTGGCCGCGGCGACCTGGGCCGCCCACTGCGAGAGCGTCGCCGGGCCGGTGCTGCGGGCCTGCTGCGGAGACGTCTGCTGCTCGGCGCCACCCGCGACGACGCCGCCGGCCGGGGCCACCGACCCCGGGCGGACGTCGGCCGCCTTGACCTGCAGGGCGGGGATCTCGGTGGTGGTCGGGCTCGCCTCCGGCGTCGACGCGCGCGTGACGAGCCAGACACCGCCGCCGGCCACGGCCAGCACGGCGACGACCACGATCAGCCGGGTGAGCACCGCGGCACTCGCGGCGCGCGCCGCCGGTGCCGGTACGGCGGGGGCGGCTTCGCCGGCGTCGTCGCCGACCGGGTCGTCCTCGGTCTTTCCGGTACTCGTGCGCACGAAACTCCGGTCCTCCAGCGTGGTTGCCGACGATCTGTCAACGAGCCCGCGCAGGTTAGCGTTACGCGGGCCGTCCAGAACGTCTCACCACGCCGGTTCACCCGGCCGTGTGGAGCACGTCTCGTCAGGCGGACTTCTGCTGCCGGGCGAGCCGCGCCACGCACCAGGCCGGGGCGCTGCCGCGGCGCAGGTGCTGCAGGACGGTCATCGGGCCGAGCCGGCGGCTCAGGTCGGACGGCGCGAGCCCGGCCGCCCGGTAGTCGAGGGCCCGCTGGTCGAGCGGGCTGATGCCGGCGTCCCACCACTCTTCGGCTTCGGCGACGCCGCCGACCATCTGCCACCAGCCCGCGGCGGCCGTGAGCAGCTCTTCGGGCACTTCCGGCAGGCGGCTGCGCATCGCGGCGAGGTAGCCGGGGTCGGCCGACTCGACGGGGACGAACCGGGACTGTCCGGACCGGGCGCGCTGGCCCGGGATGCCCGGCGTCTGGGCGGGCGCGTCGGCCAGCCACGCGGACGCGATCCGGTCGACCTCCTGCTCTTCGGGGGTCTGCTCGCGCTCGGCGGCCCACTGCCGGATCAGCGCGTCCACTCCGGGATCTCCGGTCATCCCTGCCTCCTTGTAGGTCCCCGACGGACAGGCCCTGACGCCTGTCCCACGCGGTGGTGCCGCACGCACCCACCTGCACCTTGCTGAGTGGAAACTGCCTGCGTACCGGGGCTCTCCGAGGGGGATGGCGAACCACCCGATCACGCAATGTGAGCACCGTAGGGCCGGGGTGGTCCCCTTCGCCAGACCCCGGCTGCCACGAATTCGCCGACCTGCGCGTTTTCGGCGGCAATCCACCCGGATGGTCGAGTGTTCGGTCCGAATTCCGAGATTCGTGACGCTCGGTGATTTACCGTCCGCTAACACGCAGGGTTACCACCGGCACCACCCGATACGGTGCCGGTGAGCGGGGCTTTCGGGTCAGGAGAAGAGCGACCGGAAGAACGTGACGATCGCTTCGGCGCCGTCCTTGAGCCAGCCCAGGACGCGGTGCACGAAGTCGGCGGACTGGTGGGGCTGGGTGATCAGGAAGAACAGCACGAGCGCGACCACGCCCACGATGAGCACTTTCTTCATCCCGCTCGACATGCGCTTCCTCCCCGGTCCGCCGTCCCGTCCTGGGAGTGGCCACGCCAATACTCTAGGGAACCAGTGCCCGGAAGACACCCCGACCAACCCCCGAGGAGCACCATGAACCGGAACGTGCTGGTCGAGCGGGACGGCGTCGTGACGACGGTCACCATCGACCGGCCGGATGCCCGCAACGCCGTCGACGGGCCGACCGCGGCCGAGCTGGCTGACGCGTTCCGCGCGTTCGACGCGGACCCCGAAACCGCGGTCGCGGTGCTCACCGGATCGGGTGGCGCCTTCTGCGCGGGCGCCGACCTCAAGGCCATCGGCACCGACCGGATGAACCGGACTCACCCGGACGGGGACGGCCCGATGGGCCCGACCCGGATGCGGCTCGGCAAGCCGGTGATCGCGGCGGTCCACGGGCACGCCGTCGCGGGCGGGCTGGAGCTGGCGCTGTGGTGCGACCTGCGCGTCGCGGACGCCACGGCGGTGTTCGGCGTGTTCTGCCGCCGCTGGGGCGTGCCGCTGATCGACGGCGGAACGGTGCGGCTGCCGCGGCTGATCGGCCAGTCGCGGGCGATGGACCTGATCCTGACCGGACGGCCGGTCGAAGCCGCGGAAGCCTTCGACATCGGCTTGGCGAACCGGCTCGTCCCGGCCGGCGAAGCCGTCTCGGCGGCGCAGGAGCTGGCGCGGCAGATCGCGGCGTTCCCGCAGGTCTGCATGCGCGGCGACCGGCTCTCGGCGCTCGGCCAGTGGGGCCGCTCCGAACCGGACGCGCTGACGGCGGAGTTCGCCGCGGCGATGGACGCCGGAGTCCTGGCGGCCGAAGCGGCCGACGGCGCGGCCCGCTTCGCGGGCGGCGAAGGCCGCCACGGCACCTTCACGTGATCAAAGAGGCATCGCGCGTGATCAAGAAGGCATCACTCGTGATCAGCGGGGCATCACTCGTGATGGGAGAGGCATCGCGCTGATGCCCGCTCAATCACGCTTGATGCCTGTCCAATCACGCGTCATGCCCGCTCAGTCACCGGTGATGCCTCTAGTGAGTGGATCGGGTGGCGGCGGACGGGTTTCGGGCAAGCGGCCGATAAGGTCGGCGGATGGACGACGATGTTCCCAGAGTCGTGCTCCGGCCCGTGGCCGAGACCGATCTCGACCTCCTGGAACAGCTGACCAACGATCCCGTCGCCGCCGGGGAGCACCAGTGGTTCGGCTGGCACGATCCCGGCTACCTGCGCCGCCGGTGGCACGAAACCGGCATGCTCACCACCGAGACCGGCATGCTCGTGCCGACCCTCGACGGCCGCGTCCTCGGTCTCGTGTCGTGGCACCGCAGCCGTACCGGGCCGGCGTCCTTCTGCTGGAACATGGGCCTCGTGCTGGCCCCCGAGGCACGCGGTCACGGCCACGGCACCGAGGCCCAGCGCCTGCTCGTCGAGTACCTCTTCGCCCACACCCAGCTCAACCGGGTCGAAGCGACGACCGAAGTCGGCAACCGCGCCGAACAGCGCTCGCTCGAGAAAGCCGGCTTCACCCGCGAAGGCGTCCTTCGCGGCTTCGACTTCCGAGACGGCGAGTGGCGCGACCACGTCCTCTACTCGGTCGTGCGCTCCGACCTGGCGGAGAACTAGGCGATCGCCCCCGCCGCACGCAGGGCTCCCAGGTCCGTGACGCCCAGTTCGGCGAGCACGGCTTCGGTGTCGGATCCCTTGACGCGCGGGGCTTCCGGCGTCTCCGGCGAGGTGCGGTCGAACCGCGGCGCCGGGGCCGGCTGGACCATGCCGCCGATCTCGACGAACGTCCCGCGCGCCGCGTTGTGCGGGTGTGACGCGGCTTCGCCCGGCGCCAGCACGGGCGTCAGGCACGCGTCCGTCCCCGACGCGCGCGCGACGAGGTCGTCCCGCGTGTGTTTGCCGATCGCCGCCGCGAGGATTTCGCGAAGGCGGGGCCACTGCGTCTTGTCCACGTGCAGCGGCAGCGACTCCGGGTCCAGCTCCAGGACCTTGACCAGGTCGCCCCAGAACCGCATCTCGATCGCGCCGACGGCGACGTACTTGCCGTCCGCGGTTTCGTAGGTGTCGTAGAAGGGCGCGCCGCCGTCGAGCATGTTGTCGCCGCGCTCCCCGCCCCAGAGCCCGGCGGCGGCCATGCCGTGCAGGCTCGTGGTGAGCAGCGCCGCGCCGTCGACCATCGACGCGTCGACGACCTGGCCGCGTCCCGACGCGTTCCGTTCGTACAGCGCGGCCAGGATGCCCATCGCGAGCAGCAGCCCGCCGCCGCCGAAGTCACCGACGAGGTTGAGCGGCGGCACCGGCCGCTCGCCCGCGCGCCCGATCGGCTCGAGCGCGCCGGCGATGCCGATGTAGTTGATGTCGTGCCCGGCCGCCGTCGCGAGCGGGCCGTCCTGGCCCCAGCCGGTCATCCGGCCGTAGACCAGCCGCGGGTTGCGGGCGTGCACGACGTCGGGGCCGAGCCCGATCCGCTCGGCGACGCCCGGGCGGAACGGCTCGATGAGGACGTCGGCGGTGTCGCACAGCTTCAACACCAGCTCGACGCCTTCGGGCGTCTTGGTGTTGATGCCGACCGACCGGCGGCCGCGGGCGAGCGGGTCGGTCGGGATGCCGAGCACGTCCTCCCCCGGCGTCGCACGGTCGACGCGGACGACGTCGGCGCCGAGGTCCCCGAGGATCATCGTGGCGAACGGCCCCGGCGCGAGACCGGCGAGCTCCACCACCTTCAGGCCGCTGAGCGGACCTGCCTTCATGTTCGGTCCCTTCAGAGCGAGCGGGAGATGATTTCCTTCATGATCTCGCTGGTGCCGCCGAAGATCCGGGAGATCCGGACGTCGGCCCAGGCGCGCGCGATCGGGTACTCGGTCATGTAGCCGTAGCCGCCGAAGAGCTGCACGCAGTCGTCGATGACCTTGTTGACGCGCTCGGTGGTCCACAGTTTCGCCATGGCCGCGCCCTGGACGTCGAGCTCGCCCTTGAGGTGGCGTTCGATGCACTGGTCGAGGAACGCGCGCGACACCGCGGCTTCGGTGGCGGCCTCGGCGAGGGTGAACTTGGTGTTCTGGAAGCCGAAGAGCGGCCGCCCGAACGCCGTGCGCTCCTTCGTGTACTCGAGCGTGAGGTCGACGGCCGCCTCGAGCCCGGCCACCGCGGTGACGGCGATGATCAGCCGTTCCTGGGGCAGCTGCAGCATCAACTGGAAGAAGCCCTGGCCTTCGGCGTCGCCGAGCAGGTTGGCGGCGGGCACGCGGACGTCGTCGAAGAACAGCTCGGCGGTGTCCTGGCCCTTGAGGCCGACCTTGTCGAGCACGCGGCCGCGGCGGAAGCCCGGTGTGTCCGTCTCGACCACGACCAGCGAGACGCCCTGGGCGCCCGCGTCCGGGTCGGTCTTCACCGCGACGACGACGAGGTCGGCGTGGAAACCGTTGGTGATGAACGTCTTCGCGCCGTTGATGACGTAGTGGTCGCCGTCGCGGACCGCCCGCGTCTTGATGCCCTGCAGGTCCGAACCGGTGCCCGGCTCGGTCATCGCGATCGCGCCGACCATTTCGCCGGAGGCCATCTTGGGCAGCCACTCGCGCTTCTTCTCTTCGGAGGCGTACGCATTGAGGTAGTGCGCGACGATTCCGTTGTGGACGGTCACGCCCCACGCGCTGTCGCCGGAGCGGGCCTGCTCCTCGTAGAGGACGGCCTCGTGCGCGAAGGTGCCGCCGCCCCCGCCGTACTCCTCCGGGATGGACAGGCAGAGCAGCCCGACCTCGCCGGCCTTGTTCCACAGCTCGCGGTCGACCTTCTTCTCGGCCGCCCAGCGCTCCTGGTGCGGCACGAGCTCCTTCTGCATGAAGGACCGCGACAGCTCGCGAAGGTCTTCGAGCTCGGTCGTGCTCCACGAGCTCTTCGGCAGTTGCAGCGGCACGGGACAACCCTCCTGCTGGAAAACATGACGATCAGCATGTAAGTTCTCTCCGGAATGTACATCCGTACCGGCCTGTAGGTAAAGCAGGGAGGCCGTGGTGACCGAGACGGCGCACCGGACCCAGGCGCAGCGGCGCGAACAAACCCGCACCGCGCTGCTCGACGCCACCATCGACTGCCTGGTGGACGTCGGCTACGCGCGCACGTCGGTGCAGGAGATCTGCGCGCGGGCGGGCGTGTCGAAGGGCGCGGTGCAGCACCACTTCACCACGAAGGCCGAGCTGATGGCGGCCGCCGTCGAGCACCTGACGACGAAGCTGCGCCGCGAGCTCGCGAAGTCGCTCGACGAGCTGCCCGGCGGCGGCTCGGGCGTTGCCGCCGCCATCGACCTGCTGTGGACCGGCTACTCCGGCACGCTTTCCACCGCCGTCACCGAACTGTGGGTCGCCGCCCGCACCGACCCCGAACTGCGCGCGGCCATCCGCCCCGTCGACCGCGCGCTGGGCCGCGCCACGCTCGAGCACGTCACCCAGGTCGCCGGCGACCTGCCGCCCGAACGCGCGGAAATGCTGTTCTGGCTCACCGTGAACCTGACCCGCGGGCTCGCGCTGGACGCCGAGCTCGGCGGCGACCCGAACCGGCGGCGGCAGCTTCTCGAGGAGTGGAAGCGAATCGCCGTCCTGCTCTATCAGGACGCCACCGCTGGGCCGTCCTGAGTAGCACAGCGCGCGTCCCGCGCACCAGAGCCGCGCTGCCCCTTATCCCCCAGGCGGTTTCGTGGTCCAATCCCCCCGGAAGAGGGGAGTCTCGATGACCGCCAGCCCGTACCAGTACCCGTACGGTCCTCCCCCGGCGCAGCCGCGCCCGCCCACCGCCGATCCCGGCGCGCTCTTCCGGTTGCTGGCCGGCATCCTCGGCCTCGTCGCGGCGGCGCTGGTGGTCACCGGATCGTTCCTGCCGGAGACGTCGTTCGAGCAGGTCGTGAGCGGCAAGACCGAAAGCAAGCAGACGATCAGCGCCTGGACGCGCTCGTTCGACGTCGAACCCAGCGCCGAGGCGAAGCAGTTCTACGAGAGCACGCACGTCGCGCGCTACGGGATCCCGCTGTCGGCCGCCGCGGCCGTGCTGCTCGCCGGATCCGGGCTGGCGTTCGCGGGCGCGCGGCGTTCGGCGGGCCCCGGCGTGCGCTCGGTCGCCCGGACGGCCCTGGTGGCCGGCGGCGCCGGTGCGGCCGCGGCGGTGTGGATGCTCGGCATGGACGTCTCGGCGACCTTGAGCTACCAGTCCGACGAAGGGTCGATCAAGTCGGTCTACGCGACCGGCACGGGCTTCTGGGTGCTGCTCGGCGGCGGCGTGCTCGCGGTGCTGACGCTGGTCTTCGCGGCGCTGGCCGGACGGCGGGCGCCCGCGGCGGCACCGGCCGGACCACCGCCGGGGCCCTACCAGCAGCAGTCGCGGCCCTACCCGGTGCCGCCGCCGCAGTTCGCGGGGCCGCAGCAGCCCCATCCGGGCGGACCGCCCCGGCCGGGCGCACCGGCTTACCCGACGTCCCAACCGTTCCCCGCGCAGCCGTATCCGGCGGGGCCGCCGTCACAGCCGTTCCCGGCGCAGTCGGGCGGGCCGTCGTCGCAGCCCTTCCCGGCGCAGTCCGGTGAGGTGCCCGAGCCGTCGCAGCCCGGTGGGCTGTCCTCGCGGCTCGATGACCCGTACGGCGGCGCGACCCAGGCCCATCCGCCGCCCAGCCGGCAGGATCCGCCGTCGCCGACGGAGCCGAACTACCAGCTCCCGCCGTTGAACCCACCCAATACGTGAAACTGATTCACATCCGGCTGGACATCTGACGTACCGACGGTATGGTGTACTCGTCGGTAACCTCTGCGCGCCGTCGCGCGGACTCCGCGGAACGGAGACGTCATGACCAGCACGACCCCCGCGAACGCGGTCGAAGCCACGCCCCTGCCGGCGACCGTCGGAGGCGTCGCCGGAGCCCCGGGCTCGGCGCGGGCGGCCCAGCTCGTCGCCCGCGTGGCCGGCGGCGCCGACTCGGCGCCGATCCGCATGCACGCGCCCTTCACCGGACAGCCGATCGCGACCCTGCCCCAGGCCACCGACGCCGACGTCCGCGCGGTCTTCGCCGACGCCCGCACCGCCCAGCGCGCCTGGGCCGACCACTCCCCCGCCGAGCGCGCCCGCGTCCTCACCCGCCTGCACGACCTCGTGCTCGCCCGGCAGGACGAGGTGCTCGACCTGGTCCAGGTCGAGGCCGGCAAGGCGCGGCTCGACGCGTTCGACGAGGTCAGCGCGACCGCGCTGGTCGCGGCCTACTACGGCAAGCACGCCGCGAAGCTCCTCGCCCCGCGCCGCACCGCGGGCGTCATCCCGGGCCTGACCCGCGCCGGCGAGGTCCGGCACCCCAAGGGCGTCGTCGGGGTCATCTCGCCGTGGAACTACCCGCTGGCCCTGACCGCGATGGACGTCCTGCCCGCGCTGGCGGCCGGGAACGCCGTGGTGCAGAAGCCGGACAACCAGACCGCGCTTTCGGCGCTGTGGCTGCACGAGCTCGCCGAGGAGGCCGGGCTGCCCGCCGGGACCTGGCAGATCGTGCTCGGCCGCGGCTCGAAGATCGGCACCGCGCTGGTCGAGGAGTCGGACTACCTGTGCTTCACGGGTTCGACACCGACCGGCAAGGAGCTGGCCGGGCAGGTGGCGAAGCGGCTGACGTCGTACTCGCTGGAGCTCGGCGGCAAGAACCCGATGATCGTGCTGCCCGACGCCGACGTCGCGAAGGCCGCGACGGGCGCGGTGACCGCGTGCTTCTCCTCGGCGGGCCAGCTGTGCGTGTCGGTCGAGCGGATCTACGTCCACGAGGACATCCGCGAGGAGTTCACCCGCGCGTTCGTCGCCCGCACTGCCGCATTGAAGCTCGGCGGCGCGCTGGACTATGACGCGCAGATGGGGTCGCTGACGTCCGAAGAGCAGCTCGCCGCGGTGTCCGCGCACGTCGAGGACGCGCGGGCGAAGGGCGCGTCGGTGCTCACCGGCGGCCGGGCCCGGCCCGACCTCGGCCCGCTGTTCTACGAGCCGACGGTGCTTTCGGACGTCACCCCGGACATGGCGCCGTTCGCGGAGGAGACGTTCGGGCCGGTCGTCTCGATCTACGGCTACACCGACGTCACCGAGGCGATCGACCGCGCCAACGACACGCCGTTCGGGCTCAACGCCAGCGTCTGGTCGCGCAACGGCCGCGCGGGCTGGGAGGTCGCGGCGCGGCTGAAGGCCGGGACGGTCAACGTAAACGAGGGCTACGCGGCGACGTTCGGCAGCGTCGGCGTCCCGATGGGCGGCATGAAGGACTCCGGCGTCGGCCGCCGCAACGGCGCCGAAGGCCTGCTGAAGTACACGGAGTCCCAGTCCATCGCTTTGCAGCGCGGGCTGGCTTTGCGTCCGCCTCGCCGCGTCCCGGGCTCGTTGTGGTCCCGAGGCATGACGCTGGGCCTCAAGGCCCTCCGTCGCCTCCCTCGCTGACGTGACTGAAGGGTCGGCACGCGTGATTGAGAGGTCGACACGCGTGTCGACCTTCTGATTACGCGTGTTCGGCGGTCGGGGTGGTCAGCAGGCCGCGGTCGTAGGCGATGGCCACTGCTTCCGCGCGGCGGCTCGCGCCGAGTTTCGCCATCACGCGGGACAGGTGGACGCTCACCGTTTTTTCGCTGATGTACAGCTCTTCGCCGACCTGGCGGTTCGTGCGGCCCAGGGCCACGCGCTCGAGGACGTCGCGCTCGCGGTCGGTCAGCGGGTCGGCGACCGCGCGGACCGGAGCCAGTGGCTCGGCGCCGGCCAGCTCGATCCGGGCGCGGTGCGCCAGGTCCCGGACGGCGTCGCGCAGGGGGACCGCGCCGAGCCGGACCGCCACCGCGTGCGCCGCCTCCAGGGCGGCGCCGGCGTCGGCGTCCGCACCCAGCAGGGCTTCGGCCTCGTGCCAGCGGCAGATCGCCTGCTCGTACACGGCGCCGTAGCCGAACGCCTCGGCCGCGGCCGCCCACTTCGCCGCGTCGCCCCGGCCGGACAGGCAGGACGCCGCGGCCTCCAGCCGGGCCAGCCAGGCCCGGCCCTCGGGCCCCAGCTCGCCCGAGCGCGGCTGCCCGACGACCGAGCACATCCGGCCGTGCGACAGCATCCGCTCGCCGGCCGCCACGGCCGCGTCGACGGCGGCCTGGTCACCGCGGACCCGGGCGTCGGCGGCCAGCGCGGCCGCGGCCGACACGCCGAGCGCGGCCACCCGGATGCCCGCCAGCAGGCCGGGTTCGATCCGCTCCAGCCAGCCGATGAGGTCTTCGGCGCGCCGCACGGCCTCGGCGTGCTCGCCGCGCCAGTGGGCCAGCTCGATCCCCGCGTGCCCGGCCGACAGCGGGATCTGCATGTCCGCCGTCCAGTGCTGCCGCAGCCCGGCGATCAGCTTCGCGGCCTCGTCGAACCGGCCGCGCGCGACGACGAACAGCGACCAGATCGCCTGGATCCGCGCGGCGACCGCGCTGGACACCCCGCGCCCGGCACGCCCGGCGCTCTCGTCCGGCCAGTCGCCCATCAGGTAGCGCAGCATCAGCTGCCGCGCGCGCAGCTCGATCCCGAACGAGCTCCAGCTCAGCCCGGCTTCCTCGGCCCGGGCGACGCCGCTCGCGACGTGCTCCAGCGCCTCGGCGAACTCGGCCTGGTCGTCGTAGCTCAGCGCCAGGAAGTAGGTCGCGCGGATCTCGGTGTTCGGTCCCCCGGCCTCCCGCGCTTTCCGCTTGGCCTTGCGCAGCCATTCCCGCGCCTCCTCGGCGTTGCCCGCCGAGTCGGCCAGCGTGCCCAGGGTGACCAGCGCCGACGCCTCCGCGTTCGCCGCGCCGACGACCTGCGCGTCGGCGACCGCCGAGCGGGCGCTCTCCAGCGCCGCCTCCGGCAGGTCGAGCAGCCGCAGGAACCCGGCCCGGCTGGCCAGCACCCACGCGCGCGTGTTGCTCGGCTCGGTGTCCTTCACCAGGTCCCAGGCGCGGTCGATGGCCGCGGTCGCCTCGTCGAGGGTGCCTTCCAGGGCCAGCAACGCTTCCGCCAGCCGGCGCCACGTCTTCGCCGCGCGGTCGCTCGGCACCTCCGGTGTCAGCGACTGCGTGGCCGACCGGGCGAACGCGGCGGCGCGCTCGGGCTCGCCGGACGTGCCCGCGAAGTACGACGCCTCGTGCAGCAGGCGCAGCTCGTCGAAGCCGTCCGGGCGCTCGGCCGGCGGGACGGCGTCCCAGATGGACAGTGCCTGCTCGACGTGCCGCAGCGCCGACCCGGGCGCGCCGAGCTTCTCGGCCTCGTCCATCGCGCGCAGCAACGCCGGCAGCGCCGTGACGAGGTCGCTGCTCTGCATCGAGTGGTAGGCCAGCTTCGCGTCGTGGCCACGGCCCTGCGGCCGCGCCTGGATGCGGGCGGCGTACGCCGCGTGCGTGCGCGACCGCTCGCCCGGCAGCAGGTCGCCGTACACCGCTTCCTGCAGCAACGCGTGCCGGAACGTGTACGAGCCGTCCGAAAGCACGACGAGCACGTGGTGCTGGACGGCTTCGCGCAGTGCCTCGTCGAGCTCCAGTTCCCCCAGCCCGGAGACCTCGGCGAGCGCGGCGTGCATCACCGGCTCGTTGGCCACCGAGATGGCGCGCGCGACCCGCCGGGTGTCCGGGGACAGCCGCTCGAGCCGGGACAGCAGCACTTCGGCCAGGCCGGCGGGCAGGTCGTTGCACTCGGTCTTGGTGGCGAGCAGTTCCTCGGCGAAGAACGGGTTGCCCTCGGAGCGGCTGACGATGTCGGACACGACGTCGGCCGGCAGCGGCTCGTCGGCCAGGGCTTCGACGAACTTGCGGGCGTCGGCGGCTCCGAAGGGGTGCAGGTCGACGCGCTCGACGGTGGCCAGCCGGACCAGCTCGGACAGGAGCCCGCGCAGCGGGTGGCGCCGGTGCACGTCCTCCTCGCGGTAGCTGCCCACGACGAGCAGCCGCTGCGCCCGCAGCCGGCTGAGCAGGAAGGACAGCAGGTTGCGGGTCGACGCGTCGGCCCAGTGGAGATCCTCGAGCAGGATCACCACCGGGCGCGACTCCGCGACCTCGGTCAGCACCCCCAGTACCGCGTCGAACAGCTGCAGCTGACCGAGATCCTGCTCGGGCCGGGGACGGACCATCGTCTCCCGATCGTTCGAGGTCATCGGCGGGTGTTCGGCCGGGCGGGGCTCCTCGAGCCCCTGGCCCTGCGGCAGCAGCCGCCCGAGCGCGGGCCGGAGCCGCACCGCGGCGGCCACCGCCGGGTCCGCCGAGCTGCCCAGCGGGGCGAGCGCTTCGGCGAACGGAAGATAAGGAAGACCGCCTTCGCGGACGTCGATGCAGCGGCCGGTGAGCACCAGCCCACCACACGCGCCGACGTGCTCGCCCAGCGCGGTCAGCAGCCGGGTCTTGCCGACCCCGGCGTCCCCCGAGAGCAGCACCGCGCCGGCCTCGCCCCGTTCTGCCCGGGCGAAGGCGGCGCGGAGCCGCCGCATCTCGTGGGTACGGGCGACGAGCGGGATTCCGGAGCCGAGTCGGGGCACAAGGTGCATTGTTGCCTACCCCACCGACAGTTTCCGACCGCTTATCGCCATCGACACCATTAGCCGGCCCTCACCGGGCGGTCTTGCCGGCGCCCGCGGTCTCCCGCGCGGTCTCGCGGCGCTCCTGCGCCGGGACCTCGACGTCGGCGCGCGCGGCCCGCAGGTGGCGGATCGCGCGGCGGGCGCGGCCGGCCCAGGCGCTGCGCCCGGCCTTCCGCAGTTCCTCGGCCCGGTACGCCGCTTCGGCGCGGACCGCGTCGAGCATCAGATCGCTGTGCATCGTGTTCCCCTGTTCCCGAGTTCTCCGGTTGGTAGCACTCAGGTTCGTCCTGAGGGGGTTCCTCAGGCATCGGGTGATCACGCAGGCCTGGCCGTGAAAAGACCCCTTACTCCCGGCCGAGCCCAGCTCGACGGGGGTAAGGGGTCTTCTCCAGGGTGCCTCAGTCGTGTGCCGGGCCGCCGGGCCGCACCGCGGCCAGCAGCCCCCGCCAGCCCGACGCGGGCAGGCGGAACGCACCACCTTCGGGGTCTTTCGAGTCGCGCACCGCGGCACCGCCGTCGACGAACGCGACCTCGACGCAGTCGTTGCCGCCGCCGCTGTGGCTGCTCTTGCGCCACCGCGCCCCGGACAGATCTTCCATGGTCCCCACTCCTTACTGTGTCCTCGGTTCCAGATGGTGCACCGGAGCCGGAACGGCGGCCTGTTCGGCGAACCGTCCGGCCGCCTCGGCGATCAGCTCCACCGAGTCGTCCGGTTTCAGTGCGGCCGCGCGCAGATGGTCGAACATCAGCCCGTAGCGCCGCACGTCTGTGGGTTCCTCCAGGTACAGGCCGCTGGACGTGCTGTCGTCGACGTAGACGACGTCCGGGTCGGCCTGCTCGGGGAAGCCCATGATCAGGAAGGGACCTTCCATGCCCGGGTGCGCACCGGCCCCGAACGGGACGACCTGGATGGTCACGTTCGGCTTCTCGGCGACCGCGAGCATGCGGTAGAGCTGCTCGGCCATCACTTCGGGACCGTCGACCACCCGGCGCAGCACGGCCTCGTCCATCACGGCCCAGTACTCCGGCGGCGGGGTGTCGGACAGGAGCTCCTGGCGCGCCATCCGGGCGGCGACGCGGCGGCGGATCTCGGCGTCTTCGGCGTCCGGCCGCAGCGCCCGGATCACGGCGCGGGCGTACCGCTCGGTCTGCAGCAGGCCCGGCACGAGCAGGGCCTGGAACGCGCGCAGCGAGCTGGCGTCGGCCTCGAGCCCGACGAACGTGCCGGTGAAGACCTCGTTGTAGGCGTGCCACCAGCCGCGCTTGCGGGCTTCTCTGGCCAGCTGGACCAGGGCTTCCTGCTCGTCACCGGTGATGCCGTAGAGGGCGAGCATGTCCCGGGCGTCGCGCGGGGTGACCCCGACGTGGCCGGTTTCGATGCGGCTGACCTTGGAGGCGGAGCACTCGAGCTTCTCGCCCACCTCGTCGATCGTGAGGTCCGCGGCTTCGCGCAGTCGGCGCAGCTCGCCCGCGAGCCTCCGGCGGCGAACCGTGGGGCTCTGTCCCCTTGCCATCGCGGCACCTCCGGGTGTCGACGGCGTCTTCGCCGTTCGCTTGCTTCCTGTATCTAACCAGCCGTGCGCGGACCTGGTGGAGCATTAACACCGGGTCGATTCCCGGTGCCGGAACTGCAATTTGCAGAATGCTCTTGTATCCTCGCACCCTGCGCTGCGACCGGAGGGGGCAACACGCCGGGTGGTCCACCCGCCGTGGCCACGACCGGCCTCTGAGCAGGGTAGACGATGATCGTACGGCGTGCCGCACGGTCATTTGACGAAGGGGTCCGGGGCCGTCCCCCGATCGGTCCCGGCCCCCTTCCCCGGCCTTGGTGCCCCATTCCGGCGGTGAATATCCTGGCTATTAGTCGCCCGTAAGGGTGATTTCCCGGCAGCCTTCAGAGGACGCGCAGGAGTCCTTCTTGGACGACCGTCGCGATGAGCGTGCCGTCCTGGGCGAAGAACCGGCCCGTGGCGAGGCCGCGGGCGCCGGACGCGGTCGGCGAGGCGCTGTCGTAGAGGAACCACTCGTCGGCGCGGAAGGGCCGGTGGAACCAGAGCGCGTGGTCGAGGCTCGCGCCGAGCACCTTGTCGGTGTCCCAGTAGACGCCGTGGCGCGCGAGCACCGAGTCCAGCAGCGTCATGTCCGAGGCGTAGGTCAGCACGCAGACGTGCAGCAGCTGCTGGTCGGGCAGCTTGCCGTCGGCGCGCATCCAGACCTGGTTGCGCGCGGGGCGCTCCCCCGTCTCGCGGGTGATCCACGGCGGCTCGTTGACGTAGCGCACGTCGATCGGGCGGGGCCGGCTGTGCGCGCCGATCGCGTAGCCCTCGGCGCGTTCCATCAGCGTCGGCAGCGTTTCGGGCGCCGGGACGCCCTCGGGCATCTCTTCGGCGTGCTCGATGCCCGGCTCGTCCTTCTGGAACGACGCCGACAGCGAGAAGATCGCCTTGCCGTGCTGGATCGCGATGACCCGGCGGGTGGTGAACGAGCGGCCGTCGCGGATCCGGTCGACCTCGTAGATGATCGGCACGCTCGGGTCGCCGCCGCGGATGAAGTACGCGTGCAGCGAGTGGACCCGGCGTTCGTCGGGGACCGTGCGCCCGGCCGCGACCAGGGCCTGGCCGGCGACCTGCCCGCCGAACACCCGCACCGGCGAGTGGGCGGGCGAGACGCCGCGGAAGATGTTCTCTTCGATCTTCTCCAGGTCCAGCAGCGCGATCAGGCGGTCCAGCACCGGCTGGCCGCCACCCGGGATCTCCAGTTCGGTGGCGGCCGTCCTGGCCATTTCAGTCATGCAGGAAACCTAACAGCGGCGCGAAGCGCCTCCTTTGAGGGCGGCGGTGGGGAGGAAGGTGGAGCCTATGTGCTGCGGGGGTGGGACGTCCCTTATGCGTGGTCGTCTTCACCGAGGCGGTGCACGTGGATCAGGTTGGTCGAGCCGACGGTGCCCGGCGGGGAACCGGCGACGATGACGACCAGGTCGCCCTTCTGGTACTTGCCCATTTCGAGCATCGCGTGGTCGACCTGCTGGATCATCTGGTCGGTCGAGTCCACCCGCGGCACGATGTGGGTGTTGGTGCCCCAGGTCATCGACAGCTGGCTGCGCACGCAGTCCTCCGGCGTGAACGCCAGCAGCGGCAGCCGCGTGTGCAGCCGGGCCAGGCGGCGCACGGTGTCGCCGGACTGCGTGAAGGCGACCAGGGCCTTGGCGTTCAGCCGCTCGCCGATGTCGCGGGCGGCGTAGGAGATCACGCCGCGCTTGGTGCGCGGGACGTGCGTCAGCGGCGGCACGACCGGCGAGTCGGTCTCGACCGCCTCGACGATCCGGCCCATGGTCTGCACGGTCTCGATCGGGTAGCGCCCGACGCTGGTCTCGCCGGACAGCATCACCGCGTCGGTGCCGTCGAGCACCGCGTTCGCGACGTCGGAGGCCTCGGCGCGGGTCGGCCGGGAGTTGTTGATCATCGACTCGAGCATCTGCGTCGCGACGATGACCGGCTTCGCGTTCTCGCGGCAGATCTGGATGGCGCGCTTCTGCACCAGCGGGACCTGCTCCAGCGGCAGCTCGACGCCCAGGTCGCCGCGGGCGACCATCACCGCGTCGAAGGCCAGCACGATGGCCTCGAGGTTGTAGACGGCCTCGGGCTTCTCGATCTTGGCCACGACCGGCAGCCGGCCCTTGCCGACCCGGTCCATCACCTGGTGGACCAGGTCGATGTCGGCGGGCGAGCGCACGAAGGACAGGGCGATGAAGTCGACGCCCAGCTCGAGCGCGAACTCGAGGTCCTCGATGTCCTTCTCGGACAGCGCGGGCACCGAGACGTCCATGCCGGGCAGCGAGACGCCCTTGTTGTTGCTGACGGGGCCGCCTTCGGTCACCTCGCAGACCACGTCCGGACCTTCGACGCCCTTGACCACCAGGCCGACCTTGCCGTCGTCGACCAGCAGGCGGTCACCGGGCTTGGCGTCCTTCGCCAGGCCCTTGTAGGTGGTGGAGACGCGGTCGTGGGTGCCGGCGACGTCTTCGACCGTGATCCGGACGATGTCGCCGTTGTGCCACTCGACCGGTCCGCCGGCGAAGGTGCCGAGGCGGATCTTCGGGCCCTGGAGGTCGGCGAGGATGCCGACCGCCCGGCCGCTCTCGGCGGCCGCGGCCCGGATGAGGTCGTAGACCTCCTTGTGGTCGCTGTGGCTGCCGTGGCTGAAGTTCATCCTGGCCACGTCCATGCCCGCGTCGACGAGGGCCCGCATCTTCTCCGGCGTCGCCGTCGCGGGGCCCAGGGTACAAACGATCTTCGCTCGTCGGCTCACGTTCGCACAGCGTAGTCCCTCGCCGCGCGTTCGTCTGTACCGATCCCGAAAAGTTCAGAAAAACTGTTCAGAAACCCGTCCTGTCCAGCTGGTCAGCGCCGGGGCAGTTCACTGGGCCCGACGCGGTCGCGGGCCCACTCGTTGAACTCGCGCACCTGCCGCCACGCCTTCTTCACCCGATCGAGGGCACCCCGTTCGTGCAGGACGTCGTCCGGTTCCCAGACGCGGACCGCGTACACCGAGCGGTACCGCAGCAGGTCGAGGCGGGGGTGGTCGGCGTCGAAGCCGCGGGGCTTGGACTTCAGCCGGTCGCCGCGGACCTCCCAGCCGGCCTTCCGGAGCTTGGCGAGGATCTTCTCCAGCGCTTGGCCGTGCAACTCGGTGTCGACGGCCGTGCGGAACCGGGCGATCTGGTCGGACTGCAGGTGGAAGCAGCCGCCGCCGACGCGCAGGCCTTCCGGGCCCACCTCGACGTAGTACGCGCCGCCGCCGCGGCCCTGCTCGATCACCGCGCCGCAGTGGGTCTTGTACGGCGTCTTGTCCTTCGCGAACCGGACGTCGCGGTAGGGGCGGAACACCTTGGGTTCGCCGAAGCCGTCGGAGAACTCGGGCGCGAGCTCGGCGAGCAGCGCCTCCATCGGGGCGCGGACGTCGGACTTGTACGTCTCGACGTGGTCGTCCCAGTAGGGCTTCGAGTTGTCCTGCACGAGGCCGTCGTAGAAGTCGACGGCGTACTCGCCGAATCCGCTGAACGTCACGGTGCAGAACGATAATCGGGGGCACCGACAAGTTTCGCCGGCGCCCCCGAGGGCGTCACTTCGCGACGGCCGTGATCAGCTCGCCGTCCGTGGTGTCGCCCGAAAGCTCCCAGAACATCGCGCCGCCGAGGCCCTGCTGCCTGGCGTAGCCGAGCTTGCCGGCGATGGTCGACGGGGTGTCGTAGCTCCACCAGTTGCCACCGCACTTGGCGTAGGCGGTCCCGGCGACCGTGCCGGTCGACGGGCACGAGCTCTTGAGCACCTTGTAGTCCTCGATGCCCTGCTCGTACTTACCGGGCGCCGGGCCGGTCGCGGTGCCGCCCGGGGCGTCCTGCGTGACGCCGGTCCAGCCGCGGCCGTAGAAGCCGATGCCCAGCAGCAGCTTGCTCGCCGGGACGCCCTTGCTCTTGAGCTTCTGGATCGCGGCGTCGGAGTAGAAGCCCGCGGTCGGGATGCCGTCGTAGCTGCTCAGCGGCGAGTGCGGGGCGGTCGGGCCCTGCGCGGCCCAGGCGCCGAAGTAGTCGTAGGTCATCACGTTGTACCAGTCGACGTCCTGCGCGGCGCCGCCGTAGTCGGCCGCGTCGATCTTGCCGCCGTCGGTGCCGTCGGCGGTGATCGCCGCGGTGACCAGCTGGGAGCCGAACTTGGCGCGCAGCGCGGACAGCACGTTCTTGTAGGCCGCGGCGCCGCTGGTGTCACAGGAGAGCCCGCACGCGTTGGGGTACTCCCAGTCGATGTCGATGCCGTCGAAGACGCCGGCCCAGCGCGGGTCGTTGACGAGGTTGTAGCAGGAGTCGGCGAAGGCGGCGGGGTTCTGCGCGGCCTGCCCGAAACCGCCCGACCAGGTCCAGCCGCCGAAGGACCAGAGGACCTTCAGGCCGGGGTGCTTGGCCTTGAGCTTCTTGAGCTGGTTGAAGCTGCCGGCGAGCGGCTGGTCCCAGGTGTCGGCGACGCCGTCGACGCTGCCGGCGGCGTCGTAGGTCTTCTGGTAGTCGGCGTAGGCGTCGCCGATCGCGCAGCCGCCGTTCGTCACGTTGCCGAAGGCGTAGTTGATGTGCGTCAGCTTGTCCGCGGAACCCGACGTCTCGATGTTCTTGACGTGGTAGTTCCGGTCGTAGACCCCCCATTCGGTGAAGTAGCCGACGACCTTGCCGACGGAGGCTTCGGTTCTCGCGGGAGCACCGGTCGCGGCGACGGCGGTGAACCCGCCCGCCACGAGCCCGGCGGCGACCGCCGCGGTGAGCAGCGCCGAGAAGCTCTTCCTGCGAAAACGGGACATGCCTTCTCCCTCCGGAGAATTACTCACGGCCACGGTGCCGGAGTGGTGGGGACCACACCACCGTAAGTGGACTAGACCATTAGGTCAATGGTTCAGACCAAGCGCCGGTGCGCATGCCTTGACAGGAATATGCCGCGCGGAGCACATTTCAGGGGTGATGCAGACGTTCGAGGTGCTGGCCGAGCCGCGCCGCCGCACGATCCTGGACCTGCTGCGCGACGGCGAGCGCTCGGTGGGCGAGCTGGTCGACGAGCTGTCGCTCAGCCAGCCCGCGGTGTCCAAGCACCTGCGGGTGCTGCGGGAGGCCGGGCTCGTGACGGTCCGGGTGGCGGCCCAGCGGCGGTGCTACGCACTGCGCCCCGCCCCCCTGGCGGAGGTCGACGCCTGGCTGGCGCCCTACCGGCAGTTCTGGTCGGACCGCCTGGACGCCTTGGAGCGCCGCCTGGACGAAACCGACCCCCGCTGACGGCGCCGGTCCGCTATCGCTTCGCGCTCTTGCCCGTGGCCCCCTTGCGCCCGGTTTCCGCTTTCCCGCCCGTTTTTCGTGCAGGCTTCCGCCACGCTTTCCGGACACCGCGCACACCACGCCCGACCTTGGCCAGCCAGCCCAGGACCGCGAGCACCACGACACCCAGACCACCGGCGAGCCAGATGATCTTCTTCCCGGTTTCCCCCACGTCCCACCCGGAAGCGGCCGCACCGGAACCTGCCGACGCGGCCGGCCGCGAGGCCTGCCCCGGCGAGGCGGGTTCAGCCGCCGTGGCGGACAGGCTCGGCTCGCTGACGTCGACGACCGACAAGTAGGTCAAAGTTTGCGCGGCACCGTCTCCAGCGGTGGCACCCGAGGCACTCTCGGCACCGACGACAGCCGGTTGGAGCTCCAGGCGCAGCCGGCGCGAGCCGGCCGTGTTTCCGGTGACGGACCAGCTCCAGTTCAGCAGGCCGGCCGGGTTGAAGGAGCGTGAAGTCCAAGCCGGGGGATCGACCGACATCGAATCGTCCCCGACCAGCCGCGCGCTGAGCACGCATTTGACATCCAGGGACGACCCCATGAGATCGAAACCGGGAATCACCTGCTCCGGCGGCAACGGATGATCCCTGACGTCGACGGCGGCGAGGTAAACCCCGGGAACACTTTTCTCCAGGTCGAGCTTCTGCGGATAGTCGATCTGCGCGATCCGCCAATGCTCGGCGCTGAGGCGGCATTCTTCGACGAACTCTTGCAGCGGCTGTGGATCAGCGGGCGGGCTCGAACCGGGTGCGGTCGGTTGAGGGGCGTACACGGTCGCGGGCGGCGGCGTTTCCCCTGTCGGCGACTCGGTTGCCGGCGCTCCGACCTGCGGTGCTCCACTGACAGCCGGCCCGGAACCGGCCGAATGGAGCGCGAGCGGCAGGAGGCCGATCGCCAGCGCGACGATCAGCCAACCAACCAGCAAGATGGCGTGCGGTCGACGAGGAAAACGCGGATTTCGGTGTTCGCTGCCCACTTGACTTCACCCTGCCTGCTCGATTACCTCACAGACTCGCGAGCCGGATCGTCTCCGTTACGGCAGGAAGCGGCGTTCACCGGATGGACGGACCGGTAACCGGAATTCACGACTGGACCGCGCAATCGGGCGAACAGTCATCCGCGCTCGGCCGGCTCGAAGGCGATGCCCGCCTCGGCCGCGCGGCGCTCGCCCCACTCGTACAGCGCCGTCAACGCCGGGCGGAGCTCCTGCCCCACCTCCGTCAGGTGGTACTCGACGCGCGGGACCCGGCCGTCGAGCTCGACGCGGCGGACTATCCCGTCCGCCGCCAGCTCGCGCAGCTGCTGGGTCAGCATCTTCTCGCTCACCCCCGGCATCCGCCGCCGGAGTTCGCCGTAGCGGTGCGCGCCTTCCTTGAGGTGCGCCAGGATCACCGGCTTCCACTTGCCGCCGATCAGGTCGACCGCCAGCTCCACCGCGCAGTGGTAGCGCTTCATCCCGCCCTCCCTACGCACCGGAAAGTACGTGGTTGCCCGGCCGGGGCACCACTGGTTGCCTGGTCCCGTGATCGTGCCAGAAACCCCGAGCCTCTATGACTGGGCCGGCGGCCACGAGGCCCTCGTCAAGCTGCTGACGATCTTCTACGGCCACGTCCTCGAGGACCCGCTGCTCGAACCCGTCTTCCGCGGCATGGACCCGGACCACCCGAAGCACGTCGCGGTGTGGCTCGGCGAGGTCTTCGGCGGGCCGGCCGGCTACTCCGCGAGCCACGGCGGCCACGCGCACATGGTCGGCAGGCACCTCGGCCGCGGGATCACCGAGCAGCAGCGCCGCCGCTGGGTGTCGCTGCTGCTCGACGCCGCCGACGAAGCCGGCTTGCCCGGCGACCCCGAGTTCCGGGCCGCGTTCGCCGGCTACCTCGAGTGGGGCAGCCGCCTGGCCGTGCTCTTCTCCGCGCCCGGCGCCGAGCCGGACCCGCACGAACCGGTGCCGCACTGGGACTGGCCGATGCCGCCCTGGCAGCCACCGGCGTCCTAGCCGCATAGTGAAGGGCAGCCGGAAAGGAGGCCGCCCGTGATCCGGGTCGACGGCCGGACCCTGCGCTGCGCGGACGTGGTGACCGCGGCGCGCACCGGGGGTCCGCTGGGCATCGACGTCTCGATCGCCGCCCTGCGCGCGGCCGAGCACGCCTGGAAGCTCGCCGACGAGCTGAGCACGCGGCGGCTGGTCTACGGCCGCACCACCGGCGTCGGCGCCAACAAGGACGACACCGTCGAGAGCTCACAGGAACACGGGCTGCGGCTGCTGCGCAGCCACGCGGGCGGCAGCGGCGACGAGATGCCCGCCGCGCAGGTGCGCGCGATGATGCTGATCCGCCTGAACCAGCTGCTGGCCGGGCGGTCGGGGATCAGTCCCGAGCTGATCGGCGCGCTGGCCGAGGCCGTCCGCTCCGGCGCGCTGCCGCTGGTCCACCGGCTCGGCGCGATCGGCACCGGCGACCTCGCGCCGCTCGCGGAGACCGCGCTGGCCCTCACCGGCGAACGGCCGTGGGTCACCGGGACCGTGCCGCCGGTGCCGGTGCTCGCGGGTGACGCGCTGGCGTTCATGAGCAGCAACGCCGCCACCCTCGCCGAGGCGACCCTCGCCGCGATGCGGCTCGACACGCTCACGCGCGCCAGCCACGCCGTCGCCGCGCTGACCTACGTCGCGCTCGACGGCAACCCCGAGGCGTACGCGACGCCGGTGCACGAAGCTCGTCCGCACGCGGGGCAGGTCGCCTGCGCCGCGGAGATGCGGCGGCTGCTGGGCATGCACCAGACGCCGAAGCCGGGACGGCGGATCCAGGACCCGTTCGGCCTGCGGGCGTTCCCGCAGGTCCAGGGCCCGGCGCTGGACGCCATCCACTACCTGCGGGACGTCCTGGCCGTCGAGATCAACGCGAGCACCGAGAACCCGATGATCTCGACGGTGCACGGCGACGCCTACCACCACGCGCACTTCCACACGGCGTACGTCTCGACGGCGCTGGACCAGGCGCGGGCGACCGTCCACCAGGTGGCGGAGCTGTCGGTGGCGCGGCTGGGCGACCTGGTGGAGCCGGAGTTCACCGGGCTGCGGCCGTTCCTCGCGGCGGGCCCGGCGGGCAGCTCCGGCGTGATGATCCTGGAGTACGTGGCGCACGACGCGCTCACGGAACTGCGGCAGGCGGCGCTGCCGGCGACGCTCGGCACGGCCGTCGTCTCACGCGGGATCGAGGACCACGCGAGCTTCTCGACGCAGGCCGCCCGCGCCGCGACGGCCGCCTGCGCGGCTTACCAGCAGGTGCTGGCGTGCGAGCTGGTCGCGGCGGTCCGCGCGCTGCGGATGCGCGACGCCGACCTGGTCGACCTGCCGGTGCGGGACGCCTACGACGCGGCGGCCGCGGTGCTCGACGAGAGCGTCGACGACCGGCCCCTCACCGACGACATCGCCGCCGCGGTCGGCGTCCTGGACTCACTGGCCCGGATCTGACGCCGACCGCGGCGGGCGAGGACTCAGCCGAAGAAGACTTCGGCTTCCTGGTAGCGCTCGGCCGGGACCGTCTTCAGCTCGGCCGTCGCCTCGGACAGCTTCACGCGGACGATGTCCGTGCCCTTGAGGGCGACCATCACGCCGAAGTCGCCGTCGGCCACCGCGTCGACCGCGTTGAGGCCGAAGCGCGTCGCCAGCACGCGGTCGTACGCCGTCGGGGTGCCGCCGCGCTGGACGTGGCCCAGCACGACCGCGCGGGACTCCTTGCCGGTGCGGTGGGCGATCTCGTCGGCCAGCCAGGTGCCGATGCCGCCGAGGCGGACGTGCCCGAAGGCGTCCTTCTCGCCGGTGAGCAGCTTCTCCTCGCCGCCCTCGGGCAGCGCGCCCTCGGCGACGACGATGATCGGCGCGAACTCCTTCTCGAAGCGGCGCTCGACCCAGGAGACGACCTGGTCGACGTTGAAGTGCCGCTCCGGCACCAGGATCACGCTCGCGCCGCCGGCCAGGCCGGAGTGCAGCGCGATCCAGCCGGCGTGGCGGCCCATGACCTCGACGACCAGCGCGCGGTGGTGCGACTCGGCCGTGGTGTGCAGCCGGTCGATCGCCTCGGTCGCGATGGAGACCGCGGTGTCGAAGCCGAAGGTGTAGTCGGTGGCGCCCAGGTCGTTGTCGATCGTCTTGGGCACGCCCACGACGCCGACGCCGTCGTCGGTCAGCCGCTTCGCGACGCCGAGGGTGTCCTCGCCGCCGATCGCGATCAGCGCGTCGACGCCCTGGTCGGCGAGCACCTGCTTGATCTTCTCGACGCCGCCGTCGACCTTGTACGGGTTGGTGCGCGAGGACCGCAGGATCGTGCCGCCGCGGGTCAGGATGTCCTCGACGTCGTTGAGGCCGAGCGGGCGGCTGTCGCCGGTCAGCGGGCCGTTCCAGCCGTTGCGGAAGCCCACGAAGTCCCAGCCGTGCACCTCGATGCCCTTACGCACCACCGCGCGGATCACCGCGTTGAGCCCCGGGCAGTCGCCGCCGCCGGTCAGCACACCGACACGCATGAGAAGCCTCCGTCTGTTCTCTGGAGATGACAGTCACATTTCGTCAAGCGCCAGCGTAGCGGCAATCGTCTGGATCGGTGCAGCCCGTACCACCTGCCGAATCGGTCCGGCTCCGCTGTGTGCTACGTTGACTGCGTGCGGCGCTATTTCTGGTTTACGAAGCCGGCCCCGGGTGGGCTCGGCGGCGTGAACCTGCGCTGACATCCACCCCCGAGCCGGATTTCGAAACCGGCTCGGCGAACTTTCCGCGGGTCGGTGTCCACCAGGAAGGACCACTCCCGCGATGACCCCCTCAGCAGGCCCCGCCGTCATGGGCGACCTCGACGCCGCGCGCACCACGTCGATCAGCCCGCTCATTTCGCCCGCGCTGCTGCGCGAAGACCATCCGGTCGACGCCGCGGTCGCCAAGGTCGTGCACCAGGGCCGCGCCGACACGATCGACATCCTCGAGGGCCGCGACGACCGGCTGCTCGTCGTGGTCGGCCCGTGCTCGGTGCACGACCCGGAAGCCGGCCTCGACTACGCCCGCCGGCTGGCCGCGAAGGCCGAGGAACTGCACAGCGAACTGCACGTCGTGATGCGCGTGTACTTCGAAAAGCCGCGCACCACGCTGGGCTGGAAGGGCCTGATCAACGACCCGGACCTCGACGGCACCTTCGCCGTCAACAAGGGCCTGCGGATGGCGCGCAAGCTGCTGCTCGACGTCTCCGCGCTGGGCCTGCCGGTCGGCTGCGAGTTCCTCGACCCGATCACGCCGCAGTTCATCTCGGACATCGTCACGTGGGGCTCGATCGGCGCCCGGACCGCCGCCAGCCAGGTGCACCGCCAGATGTGCAGCGCGCTGTCGATGCCGGTGGGCATCAAGAACTCGACCGAGGGCGACGTCCAGGTGGCGGTCGACGCGACCCGCGCGGCCGCGGCGAGCCACGTGTTCCCGGGCATCAGCACCGACGGCCTGGCGGCCCTGCTGACGACGGCGGGCAACCCGGACTGCCACGTTATCCTGCGCGGCCACAACGGCGGCCCGAACTACGACGCGGCCACGGTGGCGGACACCCTCGCGCGGCTGGCGAAGTCGGGCCTGCCGGAACGCGTGATCATCGACGCCTCGCACGGCAACAGCGGCAAGGACCACGTCCGGCAGGCTTCCGTGGTGCGCGAGCTGGCGGCGCGGATCGCGGCCGGTGAGCGCGGGATTTCGGGCCTCATGATGGAGAGCTTCCTGGCCGGCGGGCGGCAGGACCTGTCGCTGGGCCACCCGGAGAAGCTGACGTACGGGCAGTCGATCACCGACGCGTGCCTGGCTTGGGACGACACGGCGCCGCTGCTGGACGAGCTGGCCGCGGCGGTGCGGGCGCGCCGCTGACGCCGTGCGCCGCGGCGTCAGCGCCCGTGGAAGTGCTCCTCGATGACTTCCCAGCGGGCCAGGTTGTGCTTCGCGTCCGCCAGGGCGTCGTGCTGGTCGGTGGGGGCGGCCGGGAGCTTCGGCTTCCCGGCGTCCTCCCACCGCTGGCGCAGGTCGCGCGTGAAGCGCGGCAGCTGGCGCGGCAGGGCCGGCATCGGGCCCCACAGCTGGGCCAGCGCGACGTGGTCGTACGCCGCGAACCAGGCCCACAGCTCGATGCCGCCCGGGGGCTTGCCGAAGAACTCCAGCAGGTCGGCGCGGATCTTTTCGCGGCTGCGCCACGCCGGGTCCGCCGGGGACGGCAGCTTGTCCAGGACGTTGTCGCGCACCCACGCGCCCGCGCGCGCCGGGTCGAACTCCGTCGAGACCGCGTAGAACTCGCGGCCCCGCTCGTCAACGACACCGATGGACACCAGATCGATGGTCACGCCGTCTTCGATGAATTCGGTGTCGTAGAAAAAACGCACCGGTGAACCGTAGTCGGTCAGCCGACCTTGGACTCAGGCACCCGGGCCGCGTCGGAGGCAGACGGCTGGGCCGGCACCTTCGGCTTGACCCCGGCGGCCTCCGCGGCCAGCAGTTCCTTGGCCTTCGCCGCGTAGATGTCGACGTACTCCTGGCCCGAAAGCTCCATCAGCGCGTACATGATCTCGTCGGTGATCGACCGCTCGATGAACCGGTCGCCGGCCAGGCCCTCGTAGCGCGAGAAGTCCAGCGGCTTGCCGAAGCGGACCTCGAGGCGGCGCGGCCACCACATCTTGGAGCCGATCGGGTTGACCTTGTCGGTGCCGATCATCGCCACCGGGACGACGACGCCGCCGGACTCCAGGGCGATCCGGGCGACGCCGGTCTTGCCCTTGTACAGCCGGCCGTCCGGCGAGCGGGTGCCCTCGGGGTAGATGCCGAGCAGGTGACCGGCCTTGACCAGGCGGGTCGCCGTGTCGAGCGCGGCCTGGGCGGCGTTGCCGCCGGAGCGGTCGATCGGGAACTGGCCGACGCCGGTGAAGAACCACTTCTTGAGCAGGCCCTTGAAGCCCGGCTCGGTGAAGTACTCGGACTTGGCCGGGAAGGTCACCTTGCGCTTGACCCGCAGCGGCATGAAGAAGGAGTCCGCGACCGCCAGGTGGTTGCCCGCCAGGATCGCGCCGCCGCTCTCGGGGATGTTCTCCGCGCCGACGACCTTGGTCGGCCACAGCGTCTTGAGCAGCGGTCCGATGAATACCCACTTCATGAGCCAGTACAGCACCGGTGCCTCAGTCCTCCATCGCAGCTCAGCCCCTGTCACCCGCGCGGGACAGCCTACGAACCCCGGCGGCCGCCGCACAACGGAGACCACCCGGTTACCCGACGGCAGCGATCGATCTCACAGGGAATTCCGGGCCCGGCCGGAGCCCCACAACGCCCGCGAGCCGTGAGAGCATGGACGAATCCACCGCTCACACGGAAGGCGATCGCATGGGCGTGCTCGCCGGCGCGGAACCGTTCGGCCACACCGGTTCGGCCGAGACCGGGTTCCTGCTCTGCCACGGGTTCACCGGTACCCCGGCGAGCATGCGGGCCTGGGGTGACCACCTGGCCGGAGCCGGGTTCACGGTGCGCTGCCCGCTGCTGCCGGGCCACGGGACCCGCTGGCCGGACCTCAACCGCACGACGTGGGAAGACTGGTACGGCACGGTCCGCGAAGCGCTCCTCGAGCTGCTCTCGACGTGCAAGACCGTGTTCGTCGGCGGCCTGTCGATGGGCGGCACCCTCACGCTGCGCCTCGCCGAGGAGTTCGGCGACCGGATCGCCGGGATCGTCCTGGTCAACCCGTCGGTGACGCGGCTGAAGTGGGACACGAAGCTGCTGCCGGTGCTGGGCCGGATCGTGCCGTCGGTGCCGGCGATCGCGAACGACATCAAGAAGCCGGGCGAGACGGAGCTGGCCTACCCGCGGACGCCGGTGCGGGCCGCGGCGAGCCTGGCGAAGCTGTGGGCGGTCGTGCGCGCGGACCTGGCGAAGGTGACGCAGCCGGTGCTGCTGCTGCACTCGTCGGTCGACCACGTCGTCGAGCCGGTGAACTCGCAGCTGGTGCTGCAGGGGGTGGCCAGCACCGACGTCACCGAAGTGGTGCTGGAGAACAGCTACCACGTGGCGACGCAGGACAATGACGCCGAAGTGATCTTCACCCGCAGCGTCGAGTTCGCGAAGGCGCACGCCGCCCAGCCGGAGGAGACCGCATGAGCCGGGGGAAGGACGGGCCGGAGGACGTCGACGCGACGTTCGCCGAGATCGTCGCCGACCTGCGGGCCGGGGGGTTCGGGCTGCCCGAAGAGGACACCGCGGACACCGCCGGGACCGCGCTGAGCGCGGAAGGAGACTCGCGCAAGGCACCGGAACGGCCCGCCGAGCCACCCGCCGTGGACTCGCCGCCGGACACCGGCTGGCGCTCCGGGGGCACGACGTGGGACACCACGATGTTCTCCGACGACCCGGCGGGCGACGACGAGCACTACGTCCCGCCGGAGCCGCCGCCGCTGCCGCGGCCGAAGATGGGCGCGTTCCTCATCCTGTTGCTGTTCCTGGCCGGGCTGTTCCTGCTGATCCTGCCGAACGCCATCGGCGTCGGCCCGACGGTGGCGACGCCGCTGGGCATCCTCGCGCTCGCGACGTCGATCGCGCTGCTGCTGCTCCGCGTGCGCCAGGGGCCGCCGCCCGGCGCCGATCCCAGCAACGGCGCCCAGGTCTGACGCCGGCGCCGATGCACATCGAGTTCAGCCCTTCGCGGCGCTCCACCGTCGGCGCGGAATGGGAGCTCGGGCTGGTCGACCGGCGCAGCGGCGAGCTGTCGTCCGCGGCCGGGCAGATCCTCGAAGCCGTGCGCCCGGACGGCGCGGCCGAGCACCCGAAGATCAAGCAGGAGCTGCTGCTCAACACCGTCGAGGTGATCACCGGCGTCTGCGACACCATCGCCGAGGTGAAGGCCGACCTGGCCGGGTCGCTCGACGTGCTGCACGGCGTCGCCGACCCGCTCGGCGTCGAGATGTTCTCCGCCGGGACGCACCCGTTTTCCAACTGGTACCAGCAGAAGGTCACCGACAAGGAGCGCTACGCCAAGCTGATCGACCGGACGCAGTGGTGGGGCCGGCAGATGCTGATCTACGGCGTGCACGTCCACGTCGGCGTCGACCACCGCGACAAGGTGCTGCCGATCCTCGACGCGCTGCTCAACTACGCGCCGCACCTGCAGGCACTTTCGGCGTCTTCGCCGTACTGGGGCGCCGAGGACACCGGGTACGCGTCGAACCGGGCGCTGATGTTCCAGCAGCTGCCGACGGCCGGGCTGCCGTTCCAGTTCCGGAAGTGGGCCGAGCTGGAGAGCTACGTCGAGGACATGTTCACCACCGGCGTGATCGACCACTTCTCGGAGATCCGCTGGGACATCCGGCCGGCGCCGCACCTGGGCACGATCGAGATGCGCGTCTGCGACGGCCTGCCGACGCTGGAGGAGGTCGGCGCGATCTCGGCGCTGACGCAGTGCCTGGTCGACGACTTCAGCGAGCGTCTCGACGACGGCGAGATCCTGCCGACGCTGCCGCCGTGGCACGTCCAGGAGAACAAGTGGCGCGCGGCCCGCTACGGCACCGACGCGATCATCATCCTGGACGCGGCCGGGCGCGAGCGGCTGGTCACCGACGACGTCGCCGACCTGCTGGACCGCCTGGAGCCGGTGGCGCGGCGGCTGGACTGCGTGAGCGAGCTGCGCGACGTCGAGACGATCCTGCGGTACGGGCCGAGCTACCGGCGGCAGCGCGCGGTCGCCGAACAGCACAAGGGCAGCCTGAAGGCCGTGATGGCGTCGCTGGTCGCCGAGATGCGCGACGGCATCCCGAAGGATTAGAGCTCGTCAAGCCGGCTGCGGAGCGTGCCCGGGCCGAGGATCGACGCGCCGAGGGCCTGGACACGGCCGCGCAGTTCGCGGTCGGCCGTCGCCACGAGGACGCGGGCCTTCTCCTGCGCCACGACTTCGACGATCTTCGAGTCGCCGTCGGTGTCGGCCGCGACGACCTCGACGCCCGGCACGCCGGTGACGTGCTTGGCCTGGCCCTCGACGACCAGGACGATCCGCGGCCACCACGTGATCGCCGGGTCGTCCGGGTCCGGCACGCCCGCTTCCGCGAGCTTCGCGAGTTGGTCGCGCAGGCGCTCCGCGGCGCCGTGCCGGTCGCGCCACCAGCCGTCCGGCCGCGAGCCGACGACGTTGGCCGCGTCCACCACCAGGACCAGCTCCTGCCCGACGCGGTCGCGCAGGTCCGGCCAGGCGGCGGCGAAGTCGCGGTGCAGCCGGTACCCGGGCACGTCGTCGGGGTCCACCCAGCGCACCTCCGCACTTTCGGTGTTGGCGACCCGCGCCTCGGCCCCGTCGGCCAGGGCGAGGACGGTCGTGTAGCTCCACTCCCCATGGTCCACCACGGACGCGGAGACCGCCCGGAACGCCTCGGCGGGGACGGACGCCTCTTCGAGTGCTTCGCGCGCGGCCGCGGTCACGGCGGTCTCCCCCGCCTCGATGGCGCCGCCGGGCAGCGCCCAGGTGCGGCCGTGGTGCACCCACCAGGCGCGGCGCTGCAGCAGGACGCCCCGTGCGGGGTCGACGAGCAACAGGCCCGCCGCGCCGTAGCGGCCCCAGTGCACGTGCCCGCGGGAACACCGGACGAAGACGCTGGCGGAGGCGGGACTCACCGGCCCAGCCTGTCACACTCGCGGGCACGACCCGGTTCGACCAGCTCGAGCCGGGCCGGGACCGTGCGGCCTGACCGGTCGTGAGCTGGGCGTCCGCCGAAGACCTGCTGTCGTCGGCGGGCTTCCCGGAGGAGGAGTCAGACCGGGGTCTTGGCCGCCGCTTCCAGGGCCAGCGCCGCCGCGCCGACGATCGCCGTGTCGTCGCCGAGGTGGGCCGTGCGGATCCGGGCCAGCGGGCGGTGGCGGGCCCCGGTGATCGCGCCCGCGTAGTGCTCGCGGGCTTCGTCGAGGAACAACGGCGCCGACTCCGACACGCCCCCGCCGATCACGATGATCTCCGGGTCGAACACGTCCGCCACCAGCGCCAGGCCCTCGCCGAGCCACTTGGCCAGCTCGGCCATCGCCAGCTGGGCGATCGGGTCGCCGTCGCGGGCCGCGCCGGCCACCCGGCGGCCCGTCACCGAGCCCGGGTCGCCCGCGACCTGCGGGGCCAGCACCGTCGACCGGCCCGGGTGCCGCGCGAGCAGCTCCACCGCCGTCGCGGCCAAGGCCGTCCCGCTGCAGTAGCGCTCCCAGCAGCCGTACTTGCCACATGGACACGGCCGGCCGCCGCGGACCACCGTCAGGTGGCCCAGCTCGGGCGCGACGCCGTACGCGCCGCGGAACAGCTTGCCCTCCAGGAGCAGGCCCGCGCCGATGCCCGTGCCCAGCGCCACCAGCGCCGCCACGTGGGCACCGCGGGCCGCGCCGAAGCGGTGCTCGCCGACCATCGCCGCGTTGACGTCGTGCTCCAGCAGCACCGGCAGGCCGACGCGCTTCTCGATCCGGTCCGCGACCGGCGCGCCGCGCCAGGCCAGGTGCGGCGCGAACATCACCGACCGGCGGTCGCGCGCCACGAACCCGGCGACGGCCAGGCCGACGCCCGCGACTTCGTGCCGGTTCCGCAGGTCCTCGACCACTCCGGCGATGGCGTCCTCGAGGGCGCCTTCCTCGCTCGGCGTCGCGACGCGAGCCGTGTCGAGCAGGGAGCCGCGCTCGTCCACCACGCCGGCCCGGACGCTCGTCCCGCCGACGTCCACCCCGATCGTCCGCACTATCGGTTCTCCCACTCGTCGCGCCTGCGGACGGCGATGTGCTGCACCCGCGGCGATGCCGCCGAAGCGTCCGCCGGCGGCCGCGGCGCGGGCCGGAACCCGGGCATGTGCACGCCCTCGTCCGGCTCCCAGCGGTCGGCCAGCACGGCGCGCAGCAGGGCGACCAGCTGCGCGAGCTGTTCGGCCACCCTGGCCACCAGTTCGGGGCGCTCACCTCGCACAACGGCGACGATCGCACACAGCGGGCACCAGCCGCACGCCGAAGCACCGGCGTTCCCCTCCTCAGGGGTGCCGTGCCCGGCGGCGACGACGTCCTGCAGCCACGGCGCCGCCTTCTCCACGACCATCTCGGCGAGCAGGCGGATCTCCTCCGCCAGCCGCGGCCCGTCCGTGGGCTCCTCTTCGCTCACCCGCGTCCCCGGTTCCCGGCCAGGCTCACGACCAGGCCGTCGGCATCGGATTCCGCACCGGTGATCCGGCACGGCCGCAGCGACTCCGGCAGGGCGATGAGCCTGCGGAAGCCGTCCACGGTGATCGCCAGGTCGTCGTCGACGCGGGCGAGGTCGACCTCGGCGTCCCGCCCGAGCGGGATCGCGATGCGCAACGTGTACCCGTCCGGGCCCCGCCGCACGCGCAGCAACGGAGTGACCGGCGTCCCGTCCCCTTCGAGCGGGTCGCCGGCGCCGTACAGTTCGGCGGCGATCTCCAGCAGGGCGGGCAGGCCGACCGGTTCGACGGCCCGGTGCTCGACGCGCGACACCGCGGTGAACCCGGCTTTCGCGAGCTCGCCCAGCACGGCGTCCTGCTGCGTCCGGCGGGTGCGCAGCCACGACGCGGCGCCGCCGCGCCAGAACCCGGGCGCGGGCATCAGCCGGTTGGCGATCAGGCCGTCGACGGCGATGCCGCGCAGGGCCAGCGAGCTGAGCGTGCGCCGCGCTTCGGCGACGACGACCCGCTCGGGGGTCAGGACCAGCCGGACCGTGGTCACCGACGGCTCGGTGAGCAGCGCGCGCAGGCCGTCGAGGTGGGTGCCGAGGCGCCGGACGGATTCCGTGACGCGCCGGCCGAACACGCGGTTCAGGTAGCCGGAGAAGGCTTCGGGGAGCGAAAGCAGCCGCAGCGTCTCTGCGGTCGGGCCGCAGTCGACGACGATGGTGTCCCACGGCCCGTCTTCGGCCAGCCGGCGGACCTCGGTGAGGGCCAGCAGCTCGTCGACACCCGGGAGGACCGTCAGCTCTTCGGCGTCCAGGGTGTCGAGCCCCGCGCCGGCCAGCACCGTCTGCAGCTCGGCGCGCAGCCGGTGCCAGGTCGTGTCGACCAGGGTGCGGGAATCGAGCTGCACGGCGGAGAGCAGAGCGTCCACTTCGGACGGTTCGGCGCCCAGGGTGTGGCCGAAGGCGTCGGCCAGCGAGTGCGCCGGGTCGGTGGACACGACGAGCGTCTTCCTGCCGCGGGCGGCCAGTGCGGCGCCGGTGGCCGCGGCCAGCGTCGTCTTCCCGACACCCCCCTTGCCGGTGAACAGCAGGATCCGCACGCGGCTACCCCTCGGCCCGCTTCTTGAGCTCCTTCAGCGCGGTGTCCATGACCATCTTCTCGGCCTTGCGGCGCAGCAGGCCGATCATCGGCAGCGCGAGCTCGACCGACAGCGTGTACGTCACGCGCGTGCGGCCGCCGAGGTCCTCGAGCGCGTACCGGCCGTTCTGGGCCTTCTGCATCTGGCCCTTGACCAGGTGCCAGCTGACGCCGAGACCGTCGCCGTCCCAGTCGTACTCGAGGGTGTAGACGTCCTTGATCGGGCCCGCGTCGAGGGTGAGCTTGACCTGCTTGGCACGCCCGCCCGAGTCGGTGTCCAGGACTTCGGTCTCCCGGACGGCCTTGGCCCATTCCGGGTACGCGGGGAAGTCGGCGATCACGGCCATCACCCGGCTGGGCTCGGCGTCGACCTCGATGGACTGTGTGGACTGCTCGGCCATGGGTCGAAGCGTAGCCGCCGCGGTTGGTCACCAGCGCAGCACGTAGGGCTGCCCGGTCTCCTTGAAGTGACCCACGTTACGGCACTCGGTCAGCCCGACCCGGGCTCGGGGCGCCAGCGGCTGGTGCACGTGCCCGAACACCGACCAGCGCGGCCGCTGCGCGTGGATCAGCTCCAGCAGGGCCGTCGAACCGATCTCGCTGCGGCGGGCGACGACGTCGTAGGTCAGCTCCGGCAGCGCGGGCGGGCCGTGCGTGCAGAGCACGTCGACCTCGGTGAGCGCGGCCACGCTCGCGTCGTAGTCCTCGCGAACCCGCAGGTAGGGCCGCCAGGCGGCACCCTTGCGGGGCCGCGGGACGACGCCGTCGGGCAGCAGCGCGCCGCCGACGAAGCCGAACCGGAGGCCGCCGATCTCGGCGACCTCGCCGTCCAGCACGCGGATGCCCTCGCCGGCGAACTCGGGCCACAGGGCGGGGGTGTCGACGTTGCCGGGCGTGGCGTAGGTGGGCGCGGTCATCGCTGCGAACAACGCCGCGTACTGGGTGCGGATGGCCTCGTCGACGGCGCCGGCCGGGTCGTCGAGGCTCGCCCAGAGCTCCCGCGAGTAGGCAACGGTTTCGTCACGGGTGCCCTCCCGGCGCAGGCGGGCGAACCCCGCCACCTTCTCCGCGCCGAACAGGGCGCCCATGATGCCCTTCTCGTGGTCGTGGTAGTCGACGAAGTCGATCAGGTCGCCCAGCACGACCAGCGCGTCCGCCCCGTCGCCCGCCCGCTTCAACCCGTCGACGTTGCCGTGCACGTCCGAGACGACGTGTACCCGCACCCCTGGCCCCCTAGCTGTCGGTTCGCGGAGGAACGCCGGGCTCGCGCCCGTCCTCCAGGATCTCCTTGAGCCCGAGTGCGATCCCCTTCGCCGCGCGGGCCCGCCGGTCGAACTCCCGGCGCAGGTCGCGCGGCGCCAGCACGCGGGGCGTCCCGGCCGCGTCGGCGGGCGTCGCCCGCAGGAAGTAGTGCAGCAGGGTGCCGTCGAGCACCGGCTCGAGCCAGATCTCCATCGTACCGACGAGCGCGCCGCGCACGGTCCAGCGCAGGCCCTTGTCGCCCCGGTCGGTGTAGACCTCCAGCACCAGGTCGGGCCAGTAGCGGGTCCACGAGCGGGGGTCGGCGAAGACGGCGGCCACGGTGGACGGCGGGACCGCGAGGAACGTCTCGTCGACGACGTCGATGGCGGGCGGTGCGTTCACGTGCGAAGAATGTCACGCCCTCGCCGTGCGGCGGCGATCAGCATGGTCTTAAGGTGCTCACCACGCTAAGTTGACTGGCGGGTAACAGCGGTGTCGCCCACCGCACGCGTTGAACACGGAGGTCCACGTGCGCGAATACAGCGCTCCCGCCGGCAAGCCGGTGGCCGACGACGAGAACATGTCCGATGTCGTCTGGGCGAACGCCGAGCGGTTCTCCGACGTGGTGAGCTTCCGCCGCCAGGTCGAGGGCAGCTGGCTGGACGTCACCGCCAAGGAGTTCGCCGGCCAGGTGCTCGCGGTGGCCAAGGGCATGGCCCAGGCGGGGATCGGCCGCGGCGACCGCGTCGCGATCATGTCGAAGACCCGCTACGAGTGGACCCTGATCGACTTCGCGATCTGGGCCGCGGGTGCGGTGACGGTGCCGATCTACGACACCTCCTCGCCCGAACAGGTGTACTGGATCCTCTCCGACTCGGCCGCGAAGGGCGTGTTCGTCGAGACGAACGCCCACGCCGGAGCCGTCGACGAGATCCGGGACCGGCTCACCGAGCTGGACCACACGTGGCAGATCGAGGGCGACTCCCCCGCCGTGGAAGAGCTGGCCGCGCTGGGCGCCTCGCTGTCCGACGACGAGCTGCACGAGCGCCGTCGCGAAGTCACGGCGGACGAGCTGGCCACCATCGTCTACACCTCGGGCACGACCGGCCGCCCCAAGGGCGTCGAGCTGACCCACCGCAACCTGCTGGCCGAGATCCGCGCCGACATCGAGGCGTTCCCGCAGCTGATGGAGCAGGGCAACTCGCTGCTGTGCTTCCTGCCGCTGGCGCACGTGCTGGCCCGCGCGATCGCCGTCACGGCGCTGACCGCGCGCGTCACGCTCGGGCACACCCCGGACGTCAAGAACCTGGTCGCCGACCTGGGCACGTTCCGCCCGACGTTCGTCGTCGCGGTGCCGCGCGTGTTCGAGAAGGTCTACAACTCGGCGAAGCAGAAGGCCCACGGCGACGGCAAGGGCAAGATCTTCGACGCCGCCGAGGCGGTCGCGGTCGAATACAGCCAGGCCCAGGACAACGGCGGCGCCGGGGTCGCGTTGAAGCTCAAGCACCTGGTGTTCGACAAGCTGGTCTACGGCAAGCTGCGCGCGGCCCTCGGCGGCCGGTGCGTCGCGGCGGTGTCGGGCGGCGCGCCGCTGGGTGCGCGGCTGGCGCACTTCTTCCGCGGCATCGGCGTCCCGGTGTTCGAGGGCTACGGCCTCACCGAGACGTCCGCGGCGGCGAACGTCAACACCCAGACGGCGTTCCGCGTCGGCACGGTCGGCAAGCCGGTCAACGGCACGTCGGTCCGCATCGCCGACGACGGCGAAGTGCTGCTCAAGGGCGACGTCGTGTTCCGGGCGTACTACAACAACCCGCAGGCGACTTCCGAGGCGTTGACCGACGGCTGGTTCCACACCGGCGACCTGGGCGAGCTGGACTCCGACGGGTTCTTGAAGATCACCGGCCGCAAGAAGGAGATCATCGTGACGGCGGGTGGCAAGAACGTCGCCCCGTCCGGCCTCGAGGACACGATCAAGGCGGCCCCGCTGGTCAGCCAGGCCATGGTGGTCGGCGACCAGCGCCCGTTCATCGCGGCCCTGGTGACGGTGGACGAGGAGTACTTCCCGTCCTGGAAGTCCCAGCACAACAAGCCCGCCACGGCATCGGTGGCGGACCTGGCCACGGACGCCGACCTGCTGGCCGAGATCCAGGCAGCGGTGGACGAGGCCAACAAGTCGGTGTCCAAGGCGGAGGCGATCAAGAAGTTCACGGTGCTGGCGAACGACTTCACCGAAGCCGGCGGCGAGATCACGCCGAGCCTGAAGCTCAAGCGTAACGTGGTCACGAAGAACTACGCCAACGACATCGAGAGCCTCTACAAGAAGTAAGCGGTCAGCCGTGAGGGGCGCGTGCACGGACTACAGATCCGGACACGCGCCCCTTTCGGTTTTCGGGCCCCCTCGTGCTAGATCAGTTTTGAAGTAGCGGTCAGCGCCGCCGCCAGCAACGCGATCAAGCCGAGCCCCGGCGGGCTCGCCACTGCGCGGACGACTCTCGACGCTGATTGCCACTTGGGTATTTCGGCGAGAACAGCATCCCGGGGCGGTTCGGCCAAAGGAGGCGGGAGATACGGACGCCTGCTCGTCACGTGTGCAAGGAGAGCGGCAGCGACTTTGCTCGCTTCGGACAGTCGGTAAGCGTCGAGGCAGTCTTGGATCACCCACGATATCCATCGGCTGAAGAACCAGGCGGAGGACTCCGTGTCCTCAACGGCCAAGCCACGAAGTCGGCTGAACGCTGCCCCGTAGGGGCCGATGCAACGCTCCAGCCGCCTCCTCGTTTTCTCGAGGCGACGGTAGTAGAGGCGCGCCTGGCGAGATGTTGTCACCTCCGCACGACAGAGCCACTGCAGGCGCGCCAGTTCGACGAGGACACCCGCCAAATCAAAGGTCAAGAGATCGAGCGGGTTCCGCACGATGAACGTCCTGAACAGCCAGGCTCCCACCACCAGGGGGACGCCCACAAGAATCAAATAAAGTGCGACGATCACATCCCAGCGGAACTGTTCGTAGGGCGCGAACACCCCTACCGCGATCAACCAATAAGTGAATATGGCACTGACAACGCTCGTCACAGCCAAGCGAACTTCGAAGGGCCGCACCCTGTCAAGGACCCTACGACCGGCGTCGTCCCCCAGATGATCGAGAAAAATCTTTCGACGCATGCTCCCGATGATGAAATTTCGACGGGTCCACCGGCTGAACTCTCGACGCTCACTCGATTTCGACCACGATCGCATAAGCATCGGATGATGGTAAACCGGGGGCGTCCCACCTGGAGAACATCTGAGCGGTCACCGCTGGGCCGCGATGTAGTCGCGGTACCAGCGGTAGCTCGCCCTGGGTGTGCGGGCCTGCGTCGCGTAGTCGACGTGCACCAGGCCGAACCGGTGCTTGTAGCCGTGGGCCCACTCGAAGTTGTCCAGCAACGACCAGCAGAAGTACCCCCGCAGGTCGACGCCCGCCGCTGCGGCGGTGCGGGCCGCTTCGATGTGCTCGTTCAGGAACGTGATGCGCTCGTAGTCGGCGAAGTCGCTTCGATCCGCGTACACGCAGCCGTTCTCCGTCACGTACATCGGCGGCAACCCGGGATAGCGGTTGTGCAGGCCCACCAACGCTTCCGTCAGGCCCTCCGGCTCCACCGGCCAGCCCATTCCCGTGCGCGGGACGTCCGGCAGGCGCGTCGTGTCCACCCCGATGTCGGCGATCGTGCGCAGGGCCGGGTCCGGCTCGCGGTGCGGGGCGTCCGCGACGTGCAGGCGGTAGTAGTAGTTGACGCCCAGGTAGTCCAGCGGCACGCCGATCGTCTCGAGGTCGCCGTCGAGGCGGAACGAGAAGTCCGAGACGCCGTCGAACATCACCGCCAGTCCCGGCGCGTACCGGCCGCCGAACAGGGGGTCGGTGAACTGGCGCCGGAGCAGTGTGTCCTGCCGCGCGGCCGCCGCGGCGTCGGCCGCCGACTCCGTCACCGGGACCGCGGGCGACTGGTTGAGCACGATCCCGAACTGGTGCTGCGGGGTCGCCTGCCCCCGCATCGCCTCGACGGCCAGGCCGTGGCCGAGCAGCAGGTGGTGCGCGGCCGCCAAAGCGCCGTGCCCTTCGCGTGCGCCCGGTGCGTGCCGGCCTTCGCCGTACCCCGCGACCGCGCACGGGTACGGCTCGTTCAGCGTCGTCCAGTGGTCGACGACGTCGCCCAGCTCCTCGTGCACCAGCGACGCGTACTCGGCGAACCGGTGCGCCGTGTCCCGGGACCGCCAGCCCCCTTCGTCCTCCAGCGCCTGCGGCAGGTCCCAGTGGTAGAGCGTCAGGAACGGCTCGATCCCCAGCTCCCGCAACGCTTCCGCCAGCCGCCGGTAGAAGCCGAGGCCGCGCCGCTCGAAGCGGCGCCCGTCCGGCTGGACCCGCGGCCAGGACACCGAGAACCGGTAGGAGTCGACGCCCAGGTCGCCGAGCAGGGCGAGGTCGTCGCGCCAGCGGTGGTAGTGG
Organism: Amycolatopsis stemonae; assembly: GCF_054781455.1. Lineage (NCBI taxonomy): Bacteria > Bacillati > Actinomycetota > Actinomycetes > Pseudonocardiales > Pseudonocardiaceae > Amycolatopsis > Amycolatopsis stemonae. The sequence continues at coordinate 603,234 of NZ_BAAGUJ010000003.1, forward strand.
TCGGCCGCCGGTTCGCCGGTGTCGCCGCCGGCGACCGCGCCCGGCACCGCGGCGAAGGTGTCCCAGATGGACGGTCCGCGGCCGTCCGCGGTGGTGGCGCCCTCGATCTGGAACGCCGAGGTGGCGACGCCCCAGCGGAAGCCGGGCGGAAGACTGGAAGTCACGGTGAGCTCCGGGGGGTCAGCCCTTGAGGGCGCCCTGCATGATGCCGCCGACGATCTGGCGGCCGAACAGCAGGAACACGAGCAGGACGGGGACGGTGCCGATGGTCGCGGCGGTGAGCACGAGCGTGTAGTCGGTGGTGTAGCCACTGGCCAGGGTGGACAGTGCCGTTTGGACGGTCGGGTTCTCCGGCACCAGCACCACCAGCGGCCAGAAGAAGTCGTTCCACGCCTGCATGAACGTGAACAGCCCGAGCACGGCCGCGGCCGGGCGGGCCGCCGGCAGCGCGACGTGCCAGAACAGCCGCAGCGAGCCGCAGCCGTCCATCCGCCCGGCTTCGAGCAGTTCCAGCGGCAGCGCGCGTTCGAAGTACTGGCGCATGAAGAACACGCCGAACGCGGTGACCAGGCCGGGCACGATGACCGCCTGCAGCTGCCCGGCCCAGCCGAAGTCGGCCATCATCATGTACAGCGGGACCACGCCCAGCTCGGTCGGGATCGCCTGGGTGGCGACCACGATGAGCAGCAGCACGGTCCGTCCGTGGAAGCGCAGCTTGGCGAAGGCGAAACCGGCGAGCGTCGAGAACAGCACCACGGACACGGTGATCGTGCCCGCGACGATCAGCGAGTTCCCCAGCGCCAGCGCGAAGTCCGTCTCGTCGAAGACGCGGGCGATGTTCTCGAACAGGTGCCCGCCGGGCACGAGCACCGGCGGCACGCTGCCGACCGCCTCCGTCGTCTGCGAGGAGACGACGAACGACCAGTACACCGGGAACGCCGAGCCGGCCAGGATCGCGATCAGCGCGGCGTAGGTCCACGGGCTCGTGGCCCGCCGGACCAGCCGCCGCGCCCGGCCGGGCGGGCTCGGTGCCGCGGCGGGCGCCGGGGTCAGCACGGTGGTCATGTCGCTCCTCAGTCCGTTTGGATGCGCCGGGTGACCAGGTACGACAGGCCCGCGACGAGCATCGTCGCGACGGCCAGGATCAGCGCGATCGCCGAGCTGTAGCCGAAGTCGTACTTGGTGAAGCCCTGCTCGTAGAGGTAGAGCGCGGCGGTCTGGAACTGCCGGTCCGAACCGCCGGTCGCGGCCGCCGTGCCGGGGTTGAACAGCAGCGGCTCGGCGAGCAGCCGCATGTTCCCGGTCGTCGCGATCACCGTCGAGAAGATGATCTGCGGCCGCAGCAGCGGCACGGTGATCCGCCAGAACTGCTGCCACCCGCGGGCGCCGTCGAGCGTCGCGGCTTCGTACATGCTCGACGGGATCGCCTGCATCGACGCCAGGAAGATCAGCGCGTGGTAGCCGGTCCAGCGCCACACGACCATCGCCGCGATGGCCGTGTGCGAGCTGGCCGTGCCCGCCTGCCAGTCGACGTGCCCGGCGCCGAACCAGCTCAGCACCCAGTTGACCAGGCCGAAGTCCCGGCCGAACAGCTGCGCGAAGATGATCGTCACCGCCGCCACCGAGGTGATGTTCGGCAGGATCATGCCCATCCGGAACAGCGTCCGGCCGCGCAGGCGCCGGTTGAGCAGGTGCGCGACGCCGAGCGCGAACAGGATCTGCGGGATCGTGGTCAGCAGCCACAGGCTGACCGTGTTCCCCATCGCGTTCCAGAAGTACGGGTCGTGGAAGAGCAGCTGCTCGTAGTTGCCGAACCCGATGAACGTCGCGCCCTCGGCGTCGAGCAGGTTCCGCTTCTGCAGCGACACGAACGCCGTGTACAGCAACGGGAACAACCCGAAGACGCCGAAGACGAGGAAGTACGGGCTGACGAAGCCGAACGGCGACAGCTTGACGTCCCACTTGTGCCGCCGGTCGGCCCAGGTGAGTGCCATCACTTCAGCTTCGCGACGTCACCGACGAGCTGCTGCCACGCCGCCGCGCCGTCCTGCTTGCCCTGCTCGACGCGCTGCATCGCGTTGCCGAACTCCGTCTGGACGTCGCCCGCCTTCGGGCCCTGGTACTGCGGGTTCAGCTTCTTCGCGGCGTCGGTGAAGAGCTTGCCGACCGGCGCGTTGTTGAAGAACGGGTTGGTGTAGCCGGTGATCTTCGGGTCGTCGTACAGCGACGGCGTCGACGGGAGCAGGCCCTGGCTGGTGAACACCTTCGCCTGCTGCTCGGGCGCGGTCAGCCAAGCGGCGAGGTCGGCGGCTTCCTTGGTGTGCTTGCCCTGCTTCGGCACGGTCAGGTACGAGCCGCCCCAGTTGCCGCCCCCGCCGGGCACGGTCGCCACGTCCCACTTGCCGGCGGTGTCCGGCGCCTGGTCCTTGATCTTGGTCATCATCCAGGCCGGGCAGGTGACGGTGGCGAACTGGCTCTGGGTGAAGCCGGTGTTCCAGGTCGGCGTGCTGTAGAGCAGGCCGGCGCTCAGGTTCGCCTTGACGGCGTCGACGACCTGGTCCCAGCCCGTGCGCAGCGCCGGGTTGCGGTCGACGACCAGTTGGTCGCTCTGGTCGTAGTACCCGACGGGCGCCTGGCCGAAGATCGCGTTGAGCACGGTCGGGCCGCCGTCCATGAACTTGACGCCGTTCGGCGCCTTGGCCTGGAAGCGCTTGCCGGCGTCGAAGAAGGCCTGCCAGGTGGGCCAGAGCGCGGACACGGCGTCGCGGTCGGCGGGCAGCCCGGCCTGCTGGAACAGGTCGCGGCGGTAGCAGATGGCCAGGCCGCCGACGTCGGTGCCGTAGCCGATCTGCTGCCCGCCCTTGGCCAGCGACGCCGACCACTTCCAGCCCAGCCAGCGGTCCTTGAGCTTGTCGCCGCCGACCGTGGTGAGGTCGACGAACTTGTCCGGGTTCGCCTTGAACTGGGCGACGTACCCGGTGTCGATGGCTTCGATGTCCGCGGCGCCGCCGCCGGTCGCCAGGTGCGCGGCGAGGTTCTTGTGGTGGTCGGAGTAGGACGCGGTCCGCTCGGTGATCTCGATGCCGGGGTGGGCGGCCTGGTACTCCTTGATCAGGTCGGTGTAGCCGAAGTTGCCGAACAGGCCGAGGCTGAGCTTGACCTTCCCGCCACCACCGGCGTCGCTGCTGCCGCAGGCGCTCAGGACGGTGACGGCGGCGCAGACGGCCGCCAGGACGAGGCGGCTTGTCGTTTTCGGGCGCATGAGATCTCCGTTGTTCTACGGGCCGGACGGAAAACGCGGGACCTATGAGAGCGCTCCCAGCCGTGGTTCGTCAAGTTACGAACTCATAACGCACGTCGGCATTTACGCAGTCAGAGATCATGTGCTACAGATGTAACCGGTTTCAGTGCACCATCTGGAGGTCGCCATGGTCACCGCCCGCGAAGTCGCGCAGCTCTGCGGGGTCTCGGTCGCGACCGTGTCGCGGGTGTTCAACCGCCCGGCCACGGTCAGCGCGACGACCCGCGAACGCGTCGAGCGCGTCGCCCGGGAGCTCGACTTCTCGCCGAACGAGTCGGCGCGGGCGCTGTCACGGCAGCGCTCGGCGATGGTCGGGCTGGTCTGGGACACCGACCACCGGCGGCCCGGCTGGCGGCACCCGTTCCTGCAGGACCTGTTGCTGGGCCTCAAATCCGCGCTCAGCTCGCACGGCTACCACCTGCTGCTGCTCGCCACGAGCGACGACACCCACGACCGCAACCCGGGTGTGTCACTGGCCGACCCGATCGCGTACGTGAGCATGACCCGGCGCCACCACCTGGCCGGGCTCGTGCTGATCGACAGCGGCACGGACGCCGACGCGTTCACCACGTTCGCCCAGTCCGGGCTGCCGTGCGTCGCGCTGGACGTGGCGCTGTCCGGGCCGCGCGCGACCTACGTGACGTCGGACAACGCCGGCGGCGCGGCGGACGCGGTCCGGCACCTGGCCGCGCTCGGGCACCGGCGGATCGCGACGATCACCGGCCCCCGCGGCAACGCGCCCGCCGCCGCCCGCACCGACGGCTACCTGCGCGGACTGGCCGAAGCCGGCCTGCCGGCGCGCGACGACTTCGTCGTCACCGGGGACTTCTACCGGGAGAGCGGGTTCGTCGGGATGCGGCGGCTGCTGGCCCGCAAGGACCCGCCGACGGCGGTGTTCGCGGCCAGCGACGAGATGGCCGTCGGCGCCCTGCTGGCGGCCCGCGCGGCCGGGTTGCGGGTGCCGGACGACCTGGCCGTGATCGGGTTCGACGACATCGAGGTCGCGTCCCTGGTGGACCCCGCGCTCACGACGGTCGCCCAGGACAAGCCGGGTTTCGGCACGGCCGCGGCGGGCGCGCTGCTGGCGATGATCGAGAACGCGGCACCCCCGGAACCGGTGCGGCTGCCGACGCGCCTGGTGATCCGCGAATCGTGCGGCTCCCGGCAGACCCGCTAGGCCGCGTACTCCTCGTGGATCCCGGCGAGCGTCCGGCGGGCCCGGGCGGCTTCGGGGCCGCCGCGGGCGCGGGTGATCAGCGCCTTCCAGAGGGCCCAGCCGCGGCCACGCGCCCAGGTCGCGTCGTCGACGGCCAGCCGTTCGCGGAACGCGCGACGGCCGCCGGCGGTCAGCAGCGTCCACACGATCGCCACGTCGCAGGCCGGGTCGCCGACGCCGCACGTCCCGAAGTCGATGACCGCGGCCAGCTTTCCCTTGTCCAGCAAGAGGTTTCCCTCCGCGACGTCGCCGTGGAACCAGCGCTCGACGCCGTCCCAGCGAGCGTCGAGCGCGGTTTCCCAGATCTCGCGCGCCCGCTCGTCACCCTCGAGGGCGCGCCGGGTTTGTTCGTCGTAGGTGCGCAGGTCGCCGCCCCGGAACCAGCTGTGCTTCCCGGGCCGGGGACCGTCGGCGGTGTCGATCGACTGCAGAGCCGTCAAGAACCCGGCCAGGTCGAGCGCGAACCGGACGGGGTCGGCGATGCGGTCCGCGTTCGCGGGCTCGCCCGCGAGCCACGGGTAGACGGACCAGGCGAAGGGGTAGTCCGCGCCCGGCTTGCCTTCCGCCAGCGGGACGGGCACGGGCAACGGCAGCCGGGGCGCGAGCACCGGAAGCCAGCGTTGTTCCTTCTCGACCGCCAGCGCGTACTCGGCCGCGCTCGGCAAGCGCACCGACATCTCGTCGCCGAGGTGGAAGGTGTGGTTGTCCCAGCCCCCGCGCGCCACCGGGCGCACCGGGAGATCCGCCCACCGCGGGAACTGCTCGGCGACAAGGCTCCGGACCTGGTCCGCGTCGACGGTGATGCGCTGGGGCAGCGGGCCGAGGCTCACCGGATCTTCGCGTCCCAGTCGATGTGGTGCGAGTACAGCCAGCCGCGCTCTTCGCCGACGTCGCCGCCCGCGCTCGCCTTCACCAGTTTCTCCACGCGCTCGCGCCGAAGTCCTTCGTACGCCGCGAAAGCCGACGCCGGGTCCGGCCGGTCGCGCAGGCACTGCGCGAGGATCACGCTGTCTTCCAAGGCCATCGACGCGCCCTGGCCCGCGGCCGGGGACGCGGCGTGGGCGGCGTCGCCGGCCAGGACCATCTCGGGGGTCGACCAGACGCGCGTCTCGGGGACGTCGTAGGAGTGGCCGCCGAACACCTCGTCGCCCGTCGCCGCGACGATGTCCTTGCAGGGCAACGCTTCGTCGTCGGCGAACGCGGCGTGCGCGAACTCGCGCCAGCCGGCCGGGGTGACCGCGGCGATCTCCTCGCGCGGCCGCTCGGCGTCCGGGATGCGGGCGAACCAGAACGTGGCGCCGTCCGGGTCGGTCGTGAAGCCGAACGCCGCCTTGCTGCCGCGGACCATCCGGTAGATCCCGGGCGCTTCCGGCAGACCGGACGCGCGCGTGTAGCCGTAGACGACGGTCAACCCGGTGTAGCGCGGGTCGTCCGCCGCCGGGTCGATCAGCCGCCGGACGACCGAGCGCAAGCCGTCGGCCCCGACCAGGACGGCACCGGTTTCGGTGCTGCCGTCGGCGAATTCTGCCGTGATCCCGTCCGGGCCGGGCTTCGCGCCCACCAGCCGTTTGCCGCGTTCGAGCGGGACACCGCGGCGCGCGGCTTCGTCCTGCAGGACGCGGTAGAGCGTCGCGCGGGTGAGCGTGCGCGGCCCGTCGAGGCCTTCGGTGTCGAACTCCCGGCGGCCCACGGTTTCCCCGGCCGGGGTGACGAGCTCGACCCCGTACGCGGCGAAGGACGCGTCGATCACCGGCCGGTCGGCGCCGATCGCGCGCAGGGCGTCCATGCCGTTGTGCATGATCGTGAGGAACGCGCCGATGTCGTCCCCGCCCGCCGGATAGGCCTCGAAGACCACCGGGTCGTGCCCCGCCAGCTTCAGCGCCATCGCCGTGACCGTGCCGGAAATCCCGCCACCCGCGACCAGTACCCGCACTCCGCGCCCCCCTGTGAACTCCGCGTGCCGCCGCTGGCGACCCTACCGCGACGGCGGCACGCGGCGCTCACTTCTCCTTGGCGCCACTGGCGGCGATGTCGCCGTTGAGGCCGCGCGGGAAGAAGCCGCCCGAGTTCACCTTGTCCGGGTTGAGGTAGGCGATGTTGAGCACGCGCTCGGCCGAACGCCCGAACGCGACGCCGTTGGCGTCCGCGGGGACGAGGTTCGCCTTGCCGTCCTTGAGCACGCCTTCGTCGTCGTCCGCCTTGCCGTCGAGGCTGTCGCGGGCGTCGGAGATCTTGTTCGTGACGTCGCCCAGGCCGCGTTCGAACAGCTGCGCGCGCACGATGCCCGCGTGGTAGGCCTCGACCGCGAGGATGCCCGCGGCCGCGTCGAGGAACGTCTTGTTGTTCACCAGCGGCGCCGCGCCCTTGTAGGCGGACACGCCGACGTCCTCGAACAGGAACGCGGCGAGCAGGAAGTTGTTCTCGCTCGCGAACGGGTCGAACGTCTGGCCCTGCTTGATCAGCCCCGCGGCCTGCATGGCGGCGGTGAAGCTGTTCTGGAAGTCGATCTCGGGCTGTGCGACGGCCGCTTTGTCGAGCGCCTTGCGCAGGAAGGTCACGTGCGCGACCTCGTCGCCGGCGATCTCCTGGGCGATCTGCTTGACTTGCTCGCTCTTGAACTTCACGGCGTGGCCGCCGGAGACCTTGCCGAGGTTGCCGATGCCGTTGACGTACTTCTCGTTGAGCCCGTAGCCGTAGACGGCGAACGAGTACAGGTTCGCCTCGAGGTACTCGAGGTTGAGCGCGAAGTTCAGCACCGCGGCGTCGCTGGCGGCGGCGTCCGCGGCCTTCTGCTGCGGGTACTGCTGCGTGGCACCGGCCGAGCCGAGACCCAGCGACAGCGCGCCACCGAGCGCGCCGGCGCCCGCGACCCCGAGCCCCGCCGCTCCCGCAGCCTTGAGGAAGCGGCGGCGGTCGGTCGCGTTCTCCGCGCTGCGCTCGATGAGCTGCTGTGTGTAGCGTTTTCCGAACACCGGGGGACGTCCTCTCGTGACGAGTTCGTCCACCTCACCCACCGGTGATACGTACCTGGACGGCCCCCGGCTCGGTCAAATCGGGAAAAAGTTCTTCCCGATTCCGTCTCCGCAGGTCAGGCGCGCTCGGCGGCGGCGAGCCGGACGCACACGGCGAGCGCGCGCACCGCCTCTTCGACGTCGGCGAGCTCCGGGAACGTCGGCGCGATCCGGATGACGGCGTCGGCCGGGTCGTTCCCGTGCGGGTGCGTCGCCCCGGCGGGGGTCAGCGCGACACCGGCCTCCTTCGCCAGCCGCACGACCTCCTTCGCGGTGCCCTCGGGCACGGTCAGCGACACGAAGTACCCGCCGGTCGGCTTGGTCCAGGACGCCAGGTCGGACAGCTCCTCGGTGAGGATGCGGTCGACGGCCGCGAACTTCGGGCCGATGATCTCGGCGTGCTTGCGCATGTGGGCGCGGACGCCGTCCTCGTCCTTGAGGAAGAGGGCGTGGCGCAGCTGGTTGACCTTGTCCGGGCCGATGGTCCGCTTGCCGATCTTTGCGACCCACCAGTCGAGGTTGGCCTCGGAGGCGCCGAAGAAGCCCACGCCGGCGCCGGCGTAGGTGATCTTCGAGGTCGAGCCGAAGACGAACACGCGGTCGGCGTTGCCGGCCTCGGTGGCCAGCGCGAGGACGTCGGCCAGGGCCGGCTCGTCGTCGGTCAGGTGGTGCACGGCGTAGGCGTTGTCCCAGAAGATCCGGAAGTCGGGCGCCGCGGTGGTCATGGTCGCGAGCCGTCGCACGACGTCGTCACTGAACGTGACGCCGGTGGGGTTGCTGTACTTCGGCACGCACCAGATGCCCTTGACGGCCGGGTCCTCGGCGACGAGCGTCTCGACGGCGTCCATGTCCGGGCCCTCGGCGGTCATCGCGACCGGGACGAGCTCGATGCCGAAGCGCTCGGTGAGCGCGAAGTGCCGGTCGTAGCCCGGCACGGGCGCGAGGAACTTCACGACCGGCTCGTCGGCCCAGCGGCGCTCGGCGCCGGGCAGCGGGCTGAGCAGCGCCTGGACGACGGCGTCGTGCATCAGCTCCAGGCTGGAGTTGCCGGCGGCGAGCAGCTGCCCGGCCGGGACCTGCAGCGCGCCGGCGAAGATGCGGCGCAGCTCGGGCAGGCCCTTGAGGCCGCCGTAGTTGCGCACGTCGGTGCCGTCCTCGGCCTTGAAGGTGCCGTCGCCCGGGAGGTCGAGCAGGCCGTTGGCCAGGTCGAGCTGCTTCGGGGAAGGCTTGCCGCGGGTGATGTCGAGGGAGAGGCCTCGGTCGACCAGGGCCGCGTAGTCTCGGCGGGCAGTGTCGACGTCGACGGAAGCAGTGGTCATGGCGTCAACGCTAAACCCGGCGTCGATACCATTTCGGGGCGGGTCCTGGCTAGGGTGGTTCGTGTGCACCTCGTAGTCCACGCCGACCAGCGCCAGTTCTCGGTGCGCGACTCGGGTTCCCGCCTGGACGGCAGCGGCTGGACCGCATCGGCGGTCGAACTTCACCGGATCGGGGCAGAGCCGGGCGGCATCGCCATCGCGACGGCACGCTCGGACCTGGTGGAGTCTTCGGTGGAGTTGCTGCCCGGGCCACCGGTGCTGGCACCTGCCGCCGAGCACGTGGTGGAAGCGGATCTTCCCGTGCCGAGCGGGAAACTCGTGATTTCCGGGCCTGCCGACTACCCTTCGCAGGAAAAATTCTTCTCGGTGCTGCCGGGGTTGTACCGGGCCCGGGTTTCGTACGTGCCGGCGGGACCGCCGTCGGTGGACTGGAACGACCACGAGTTCGGGGAGCACTACCGGTACGTCGTGGAGATGTGGCCGTCGACGTCACCGGCGGGGGTCGAGGTGCTGAAGCAGGGCGCAACCGTCTGGGACGGCTAGAGAGCCGTGAGCGTCGCGAGTTTCCAGTGGCCGTCCACTCGCTTGGCCGTCACCGCCAGCTGGGCCACCGACGACGACGGTGCTCCGCCGCCCTGGGCCACCGTTTGCTGGTCGAGGAACAGCAGCAGCGAAGCGTCGTCCCCTCGCAACGACTGCACCCCGACCGCCCGGACCGTGGTGGTGCGGACCAGTTTCTCCGCAGTGGCCCGAGTCCGGGCCGAAGCGAACTGGTCGCGGTACTGGCGCACCGCGTCACCGACCAAGAGCTCCGAAGCCGCGCGCTCGGTGCGCGCCAAGTTCGCGTAGTCGTAGGAAAACACCGACTTCACCGCATCACTCACCTCGGACGCCACCGCGGAAGTCCCGGCCGAATCGACCAAAGCCGCGTTCTCACCGGGGGACAGCGAAGCCGCCTCGATGCCGAACCACACCGAGCAGCCCACGGCGAGCACCACGATCGCCAGCAGGACGCGCCTCATGAGCCCGCCGCCTGGACGCCCGAGATCTTCCAGCCCGACGGCGACCGGGTGGCGTCCACCGTCAACCGGTTCAGGCGCGGGGCCGCCGCGCCGCCGCCCGTCGAGACGCGGACGTCCAGCACCGCCAGCAGACGCGCGTTGCCGTCGGAAACCTCCGTCACCGCCGCCTGGACCAGCGTGGCCGACGACACCGTCTTGGACGAGGACGCCCGGTCGATCTGCAGCTGACGATCGCCGGCGAGGTCCTTGCCGTACTGGCCCGTCGTCGCCGCGATCCAGCGGTCCACGTCGGCGGCCGCCGAGCGGTAGTCGATCGTGTTCAGCGTGACCAGCTCGGGGCCCGCCGCCGCCAGGACCGCGTCCCGGTCCCGGCCGCGCGCCGCCGAGTCGTCCGAAGCCGCCCGCCACCACGAAAAGCCCGTGCCCAAGGCGGCCAGCACCGCGAGCACCGCCCCCACGACCAGGAGTTTCACGGCGCGCCCAGCAGCTTGCCCAGCCCGCCCGCCGACGGCCCGGTCAGCAGGCTCAGCATCCCCGGCAACTGCGCCTGCGCAGGCGTGGAAGACGCGGTCTGCGAAGGCGCGGCCGGAATCGCCGGCGGCTTGCCCCCGTACGGCGCGTTCTGCGCCCCGCGCACCCCGGTCGGGCTGCCCGGCGGCTCGGCGCAGTACGCGTTCATGTTCACCGGTGCTTCGGACTCGTCGTTCGCCGGACGCTGCTTCGTCCCTTCGTAGCCCTTCGTGCACGAAGCCGGGTCGAAGAAGTTGAACACGACGCCGAGGTGGCCCGTGCCGTCCGGGGACGTCGACGGCGAGAACGCCGAGATGATCGGGTACGCCACCAGCAGTTCCTCGATCGAGTCCTTGCGGGACGTCGTGATCTGCGCGGTGGTCAGCAGATTGGCGAACAGCACGCCCAGGTCCGTGCCCGAAGCCGCGAGGACGTCGCTGATCTGCCGGCTCAGCCGCGGTGCCTCCGCGATCACGCGCCGCAGGTCGGGGTCGGACGCCTTCAGCTGCCCCGCGATCTTCTTCAGCCCGGACGCGAAGTCGGTGATGTTCGCCGCCTGCCGCTCCTGCGTGTCCAGCACGACGCGGGAGTTGCTCAGCAGGCCCTGCGTCTGCGGCACGTACTGCGCGGCCGTCGCCGTCAGGGATCCCGTGCTGTCGAGCAGCTGCTGCAGTTCCGGGCCCGCCCCGGCGAACGCGTTGTACGTCTCGTCGACGACCGTCCGCAGCGAATCCGGGTGGACGCTCGCGACGAGGTCGTCGAGGTGGCTGAGCACCGTGTCCGGCGACGGCGGCAGCGACGTCTTGTCGCGGGTGATCACCGAGCCGTCCGTCAAGAACGGACCGCCCTCGTGCTGCGGGAGCAGGTCGACGAACTGCTCCCCCACCGCCGACCGGTTCGCCACCTGGGCGTGCGCGTCCGCCGGGATGTCCGGGGCGCCCGCGTCGATGTCGAGCGCGAGGTCGACGCCGTGCTCGGTCAGCGTCATCCCGGTCACCCGGCCGACCGTGACGCCGCGGTAGGCGACTTCGGAGTTGACGAAGATCCCGCCGGAGTCGGTCAGCTGCGCGGTGACGACGTAGCCGCGGTTGCCGAAGAGCCGGTCCAGCCCGGCGTAGTGGCCGCCGGCGTAGACGACCGAGACGACCGCGATCACGACGAACGCGAACAGCTGGACGCGGATCTTGCGCGTGGTCACTTGCCACCCCCGGCCAGGCCGAGGAGACCGCCCAGCAGCCCGGTGCCACCGGTCTGCCCGGGCGACCCGAGGTCCGGCAGCGGCAGCGGCGGCCTGGCCGCGGACGGCTGCCCGCCGATCGAGTCGGGCAGCGCGAACGGCGGCTGCGACGAGTTCGTGAAGTTCTGGATCAGCGTGTCCAGGTCGAGGTTCACGTTCGCTTCGACGTTCGCGTAGTCGCCCTTGATCACGTTGCCCGCGTAGTCCGGGAACGGGTAGGTCAGCAGGATCTGCAGCGCGTTCGGCAGGTTGGCACCGGCCTCGCCGAGCTTGGTCAGCGTCGGCTGCAGGGCCTTGAGGTTCGCGACGAGCTGGTCGCGGCTCTTCGTCACGGTGTCCACCGCGACCCCGGAAAGCGAGTTGAGCGCGTTGAGCATGCCGACGAGCTGGTCACGCTGGTCGGTGACGATCTTCAGGCCCGGCGCGAGGTTGTCGAGCGCGTTGGTCAGGTTCTGCGTCTGGCCCGTCAACGTCTTCGACAGCTTCCCGAGCCCGTCGATCGCGCGGAGGATCTCGGTCCGGTGCCCGTCGAGCTGGGTCGCGAGCTCGTCCACCCGGGACAGCAGCGCCCGGATCTCCGGCTCGTTGCCGGACAGCGCGTCGTTGAGTTCGTGGCTGATCTTCTGGATCTGCTCGACGCCGCCGCCGTTGAGCAGCAGGGAAAGCGCGCCGAGCACCTCCTCGACCTCGGGGTTGCGGTTGGTGCGCCCGAGCGGGATCTGCGCGCCGTCACCCAGGTGACCGGTGGCCGGCTCGGCCGTCGGCACGCTCAGTTCGACGAACTTCTCGCCCAGCAGCGAGGACTGCTTCAGCTCGGCGCGGGCGTTGGCGGGCAGCGCGATGTCGCTGTTGACGGTCATCGCCACGAGCGCGGACCGCGTGTCCGGCGTCAGGGTGATCTTGTCGACGCGCCCGACCGCGACGTCGTTGACCTTGACGCTGGACTGCGGAACCAGGTCGAGGACGTCGGTGAACAGCGCGGTGACGTGGTACGGGTGGTCGCCGACGTCGGCGCCGCCAGGCAGCGGCGTGCCGTACAGGCCGTTGAACCCGCCGTCGCTGCAGGCCGCCAGCACGAGCACCCCGGCGAGCACTCCTGCGAGCCGCTTCACTTCGCACCCCCCGAAAGCTGCTCCATCACGTCGACGAGCGGGAGCGGCAACGGCGGGAGCGTCCCGTTCTGCAGCGAGTTGAGCACCTGCGGGATCGTCGGCAGCTTCAGCGCTCCGTCGAGGACCGGCGCGAGCTGCTTGCAGATGTTCCCCAGCGTGTCCGGGACCTGCTTGGGCGTGCCCGCGCTGATCAGCCGGCACACCGTCAGGATCGGCGGGTTGGTGAGCTCGTTGAGGTTGTCGCGGACGGCGATGGTGCCGGACGCGGCGTCGTAGGAGTTGATGAAGTTGGTGGCGCCGGTCGGCGCGATGTCGAGCACCTCGGCCAGCGACGCGCGCTGGTCGACGAGCACCTTCGACAGCGACGCCAGTTTGTCCACATTGGACTCCAGGGCGCCCTTGTTGTCGTTGACGAACTGCTGGACGTCCCCGAGCGCCCCGCCGAGGGACTGCAGGGCCGCGCCGACGTCGGACGAGTCCGCGGCGAGGAACTGGCTGACGTCGGCGACACGGCCGTAGAACTCGTTGAGCTGCTGGTCGCTCTGCGCCAGCGCACCGGTGAAGGAGTTGAGGTTCTGCACGGTCGAGAACAGGTCGTCCTTCGAGCCGTCCAGCGTCTTGGCCAGGCCGGCGAGCTGCCCGACCGTCGAATTGAGCGAAGAACCGTTGCCCTTCAACGTGTTCGCGGCGGTGTCCAGGACGCTCGACAACGCGCCGTCCTTGTTGGCGCCGTTCGGGCCCAGTGCCGTGGAGAGCTTGTCCAGGCTCGAGTACAGGTCGTCCAGTTCCACCGGCGTCGCCGTGCGGTCGCGCGGCAGGACCGTGCCCGTCGCCAGCGTCGGGCCGCTGTCGTAGGCCGGGGTCAGCTGGACGTACCGATCGCTGACCAGGCTGGGCGCGACGACGACCGCGCCGACGTTCGCGGGCAGCGGCACGTCGTCGACGCGCATGTCCACGCGCACGGCGTCGCCCTGCGGCGTGACGTCGGTGACCTGCCCGACCGCCACGCCGAGCACCCGCACCGACGAGCCCGCGTAGAGCCCGACGGTCTTGCCGAAGTAGGCCGACAGCTTGGTGCCGGTGGATTCCCGGAACACCAGCCACAACCCGGCGGTGACGACGAGCGCGAGCACACACGCGAACGCCAGCCACGTCACGAGGCTGCGGCCGCGGTAGGTCCGGATGGTCATCGGCCGCCCACCCCCTGGTTCGGCGCCGCGATCGGCGGCGTGCAGCCCTCGGGGTTGATCGAGAGCCCGCCCGCGGTGATCGTCGGCGGCAGCAGCCCGCACAGGTAGCCCTCGAACCAGCGGCCGTTGCCGGTGGCGTTCGCGCCGACGCGGGCGAACGGCGCCATCAGCTGCAGGCTCTTGTCGAGGTTGCCCTGGTTGCGCTGCAGGATGTCGGTCACCTTGCTCAGCTTGTCCAGCGTCGGCTTCAGCTGCGCACGGTTGTCCTGGACGAGCCCGGTGAGCTGCTGCGAGAGCTGCTGGGTGCCGGTGAGCAGCGCGTTGATCGCCTTCTTGCGGTTCTGCAGCTCGCCCAGCAGCAGGTTGCCGTCGCTGATCACGCGCTGCAGCTGGGTGTTGCGGTCCGACAGCGTCTTCGACACCTGGCTCGTGTTCGCCAGCAGGGTGTGCAGGTCGTTGTCGCGGGAGGAGACCGTCTTGGCCAGCGAGGACAGCCCGGTCAGCGTGTCCTTCAGGTACTGCGGGCTGTCCTTGAGGCTGTCGGACAACGCGGTGAAGCTGTCCGCGAGCTGTTTCGTGTCGATGTCGCCGACCGTCGTCGAGAGCTGCTCGAACGCGTCCTGCAGCTGGAACGGCGTGCGCGTGCGGGCCTGCGGGATCGTCGCGTCCGGCTCCTGGGCGCCGCCGCCCTTCGGGTCGAGCGCGAGGTACTTCTCCCCCAGCAGCGTCTTGATCTCGATGGACGCCGTCGTCGCGTCGCCCACCCGGACGTCCTTGACGCGGAAGCGCACCAGCACCTGCTTGCCCTGCAGCTTCACCGACGAGACCGTGCCGACCTTCACGCCGGCGACCTCGACCTCGTTGTCCGGCGCCAGCCCGGCGGACTCGCCGAAGTACGCCGAATACGTCGTGCCGTTGCCGAAGAACGGGAGCTGGTCGGAGAAGTACGTCGTGGCCGTGACGAGCACGATCAGCACGAGCGCGACCGCGCCGACCGCGGCCTGGTTGCGTTCCTTCAGCGGCTTCACGGACCACACCTCTCCGCGCGCTGGGTGCCCGGGATCGGGATGATCGGCAGGGTGATGTCGAGCGAAGAAATGCCGATGGTGCCGGTGATCCCGCACAGGTAGTAGTTGAACCAGCTGCCGTAGCTCAGGGTCCGCGTGAACTTCTCGAGGTTGCCCGGCAGCACCTCGAGCAGGTGGTTGAGCAGCACGCCGGAATCGCCGAGGTTCTGCGAGAGCACGCCGAGCTGCGCGACGTCGTCCTTGAGCGCCGGGCGCGCGTCGGCGAGCAGGCCCGTCGTCGACACGGCGAGGTCGCCGAGCGCGCTGACCGCGTCGCCGATCGGCTTGCGCTGTTCGGCCAGGCCGCTGACGAGCTTCTGCGTCTGCTCGATGAGGTCGCCGAGCTGCGGCCCGTGCTGGTTCACCGTGCCCAGCACCGTGTTGAGGTTCGCGATGACCTGCCCGATCACCTGGTCCTTGCTCGCGATCGCCGTCGTGAGCGACGCCGTGTGCTGCAGCAGGCTGGTGATCGTGCCGCCCTCGCCCTGGAAGACGCTGATGATCTCGGCCGAAAGCTGGTTGACGTCCTTGGGGCTCAGCGCCTTGAACAGCGGCTTGAACCCGTTGAACAGCACGGTGAGGTTCAACGCGGGTTTGGTGCGCTCGGGCGGGATCGTGCCGCCGTCGGCCAGCGTCTTCTCGCCCGGGACGTCGGTGCCGAGCGCGAGGTAGCGCTGGCCGACGAGGTTGCGGTACTTGATCGTCGCGGTGACCGTCTCCGGCAGCCGGTAGGTGTGCTCGACGTCGAACCGCACCTCGGCGAAGTTCTGCTCGCCTTCGACGACGCCGATGGAGTCGACCTGGCCGACCTTGACCCCGGCGATGCGGACGTCGTCGCCTTCCTTGAGCCCGGACGCGTCGGTGAACTTCGCCAGGTACCCCGACGTCACGCCGAAGTTGGTGTTGGCGATGGTGGCCGCGAGGACGCCGGTCAGCAGCACCGTGACGACGGCGAAGACGCCCAGCTTGATCAGCGACGGGAGGAAGCTCCTCACTTGAGCTCCACCTCCGCCCCGCGGTAGAGCGGCCCCACGAGCAGCCCCGCCCAGCCGGGCACGTCCCCCGGCGACGTCCCGAGCGCGGGCGACGCGAGCAGGCCGATCAGGTCGGTTTCGTAGGCCGAGCCGACGATCGAGCCGGGCGACCCGCCGACGGCGCCACCACCGGCGGGCAGCTTCTCGGGCGGGTTCTTCGGCGGCGCGGGCTTGGTCGAGCCGTCCTTGATCGCGCCGTCGGGCGGGTACTGCGGCCAGACGCCCGGCTTCGGGACCTGCGGGTAGCAGCGCGGGCCGCGCTTGTCGTCGTACTTCGGCTCGTCGACGCCGGGCAGGTACTTGCCGCGGCTGGCGGCGAACTCGATGGTGACCCGGCTGACCTCGGGGTGCGCGGTGCCCTTGCCGAACGCCAGCTCGGCCGGCCCGACCTCGCCGGCGAGCTGCTCGAGCAGGCACGGGTACTCGGGCGCGTACTTGGCGAGGACGTCCAGCGTCGGCTGCACCGCCGTGGTGAGCCGGATCAGGTTGTCCTTGTTGACCTGGAGGAAGCTCGTGAGGTCCACCGAAGCCGCGGTGACGGTGGCGTAGAGGTCGCTCAGCTGGGCGCGCTGGTCGACGATCGTCCGGCTCGTCGTCGTCAGGTCCGACAGCGCCTGCAGCACGTCGGGCGCGGCCTTGTCGTAGGTGTCCGCGACGTTCGCGAGCCCGGTGATGTCGGCCTTGACGTCCGGCAGCGACGGGTTGAGCTTGCCCAGGTAGTCCGACAGCTGGACGAGCGTCTGGCCGAGCTGCTTGCCGCGGCCCTCGAGCGCGGTCGACACGGCGGTGAGCGTGCTCGACAGCTTCTCCGGCTGGACGGCCTGCAGCAGCGGCATCACGTCGTCGAGGACCTTCTGCAGCTCGATCGCCGCGCTGCTGCGGTCCTGCGGGATGACGTCGCCCGCCTTGATCGGGCCCTGCGCGGTCTCGGGGAGCTGCAGGGCGACGTACCGCTCGCCGAAGAGGGTCTTCGGCAGCAGCCGCGCGGCGACGTTCCTGGGGATGACCTTCGTCTTGTCCGGCTGCAGGGCCAGCTCGAGCTCGGCGTGGTCGCCCTTCGCCGTCACCGAGCGGACCTCGCCGACGAGCACGCCGCGGACCTTGACGTCGCCGCCGGTGCGCAGCTGGCTGCCGACGCGGTCGGTCTCCAGCTTCACGAGCGTCACCGGCGTGAACGCCTTGTCGTAGACGGCGAGCGTGAACGCGATGAACAACGCGGCGACGAGCAGGAACGCCAGCCCCAGCACCTGGTACCGGAGCCGCTGCCACAGCTCGCGCCTCATCCGGAGATCCTCACCGTCGTGTTGGCGCCCCAGATCGCCAGGGACAGGAAGAAGTCCAGTACCGAGATCAGCACGATCGACGTCCGCACCGCGCGGCCCACCGCGACGCCGACCCCGGCCGGGCCGCCGCTGGCGTTGAAGCCGTAGTAGCAGTGGGAAAGGATCACGAGCACGCTGAACACGATCACCTTCCCGAACGACCAGAGGACGTCCCCGGGTGGCAGGAACAGCGTGAAGTAGTGGTCGTAGGTGCCCGCGGACTGGCCGTAGAGCCAGATGGTGATCTGCCGTGACGCGAGGTAGCTCGAGAGCAGGCCGACCGCGTACAGCGGGATCACCGCGGCGACGCCGGCGAGCACGCGCGTGGTGACCAGGTACGGCATGCTCGGCACGCCCATGACTTCGAGCGCGTCGATCTCCTCGGAGATCCGCATCGCGCCGAGCTGCGCGGTGAAGCCGCAGCCGACCGTCGCGCTCAGGGCGAGCCCGGCCGAGAGCGGCGCGACCTCGCGGGTGTTGAAGTAGGCGGAGATGAACCCGGTGAGCGCGGCCGTGCCGAGCTGGTTGAGCGCGGAATAGCCCTGGAGGCCGACGATGAGACCTGTGAACAGGGTCATCCCGATCATCACGCCGAGCGTCCCGCCGATGACGGCGAGCCCGCCGGTGCCGAAGCAGACCTCGGTCAGCAGGCGCAGCGTTTCCCGGCCGTAGCGGCGGATCGTGCGCGGCGACCACGCCAGGGCCTTGGTGGCGAACGCGAGCTGCTTGCCGAGGCCTTCCAGGCTCTGACCGGGACGGGCGATGTACTCGAGCGTCCGGTCGGTGGCGTCGAGCGGTTCCGCCGTCATCACATGGCCTTCGGCGGGACGATCCGCAGGTAGATGGCGGTGAGCACGACGTTGATGAGGAACAGCAGCAGGAACGTGATCACGACGGCCTGGTTGACGGCGTCGCCGACGCCCTTCGGCCCGCCCGCCGGGTTCAGCCCGCGGAACGCCGCGACGACCCCGGCCACGAAGCCGTACAGCAGCGCCTTGATCTCGCTGATCCACAGGTCCGGCACCTGGGCGAGCGCGTTGAAGCTGGCCAGGTACGCGCCGGGCGTGCCGCCCTGCAGGACGACGTTGAAGAAGTAGCCGCCGAGCACGCCGACGACGCTCACCAAGCCGTTCAGCAGCACCGAAACGACCATCGCGGCGAGCACGCGCGGCACGATCAGGCGCTGGATCGGGTTGACGCCCAGCACCTGCATCGCGTCGATCTCTTCGCGGATCTTGCGCGCGCCGATGTCCGCGCAGACCGCGCTCCCGCCGGCGCCCGCGACGAGCAGCGCGGTGATCAGCGGGCTGGCCTGCTGCACGATGGCCAGCGCGCTGGCCGCGCCGGTGAACGACTGCGCGCCGATCTGCGCGGTCAGCGACCCGAGCTGCAGCGCGATCACCGCGCCGAACGGGATGGCCACCAGCGCGGTCGGCAGGATCGTGACGCTCGCGAAGAACCAGCACTGCTGGATCCACTCGCGGGCCTGGAACGGGCGCTTGAAGATCGCGCGCAGGACCTCCCACGAGAGCGTCGCGAGCCGGCCGACCTGGGTCAGGGCCGCGGTTCCCGGGAGCGTGCCCGTGCTCTCGCTCACCACACCTCCCAGTAGGTCGTCGCTGACCTCCGAGTGTTCTCCATACCCGGTGCCCGATTTTCGTTAGCGGTGTTTACTGATCGTTCTTCAGAAGCTCAGGTTGAGGGCGTGCGACGCCGTGGCGCCGCCGTCCGCGATGAATTCCGCGCCCGTGCAGTACGCGCTTTCGTCGCTGGCCAGGAACAGCACCAGCTTCGCCACGTCTTCGGGCTGCCCGACCCGCCCGAGCGCGACCTTCTTCCCGACGTACGACATGTCGACTTTCTGGCCGCCGGCGGCGGTCTCGACCATCTGCGTGTCGATCGCGCCGGGGTGCACCGAGTTGACCCGGATGTGCTTCTTCCCGAGCTCCATGGCCGCGACCTTGGTCATCCCGCGGATGGCGAACTTGCTCGCGGTGTAGGCGACGAGGTAGGGCATCCCGGCCAGACCCTCCACAGAGGACACGTTGACGATGGAGCCACCGCCGGCGGCGGTCATCGGTTCAACGACCGAGCGCATCCCGAGAAACGCCCCGATCTGGTTCACCCGGATCACGCGTTCGTAGTCGGCCAGCTTCGTCTTGCCCAGTTCCGAGAAATGCAGGATGCCCGCGTTGTTGACCAGCACGTTCGGGGCGCCGAACTCGGTGGTCACCCGGTCGACCGCGGCCGCCCAGCCGTCCTCGTCGCCGACGTCGAGGTGCTGGTAGACGGCCTGCTCCCCGAGCTCGGCGGCGAGCTGCTTGCCCTCGTCGTCGAGGATGTCGGCGATCAGCACCTCGGCGCCCTCGGCGACGAACGCGCGGGCGGCGGCCGCGCCCTGGCCGCGCGCCGCGCCGGTGATCAGGGCGATCTTCCCGTCCAGCCTCATGACTCTCCCAGGATCTCGGTGGCGGCGAACATCCGGCCGGGGTCGCGGTCGGCGAAGAAGGCGCTGACCGACGTCTCGAGCTCGCCGAGGGACCAGCGCTGCTCGATCCTCGGCGCCGCGACCAGGGAGACCGTGCCGCCGTGGACGATGAACACCTGCCCGTTGACGTGCTCGGCCGCGGGCGAAGCGAGGTAGGCGACGAAGGGGGCGACGTGCTCGACCGAGAGCGGGTCGGCACCCTCGGCGGGAGGAGCCCCGAACACGCCCTCGGTCATCGCCGTCCGCGCGCGCGGGCAGATCGCGTTGGCGCGGACGCCGTACTTGGCCAGGCCGCGGGCGGCCGACATGGTGAGCGCGGTGATGCCCGCCTTCGCCGCGGCGTAGTTGGGCTGGCCGGGCGAGCCGATGAGGAAGGCTTCGGACGCGGTGTTGACCAGGCGCCCGTACACCGGCTTCCCGTCCTCTTTGGACTTGTCACGCCAGTGCTTCGCGGCGTTGCGGGACAACAGGAAGTGCCCGCGCAGGTGGACGCGCAGCACGGTGTCCCAGTCGTCGTCGGACATCGAGAAGAGCATCTTGTCGCGCAACACGCCCGCGTTGTTCACGACGACGTCGAGCCCGCCGAGGTCGAGGGCGGCGGCGACGAGCGCGTCCGCGGTGGCCCGCTCGCCGATGTCACCGGCGACCGCCACGGCCTTGCCGCCCGCCGCTTCGATCTCGTCGACGACGTCCTTCGCCTCGGTGATGTCGTTGACCACGACCGTCGCGCCCCGCGCGGCGAGCGCGAGCGCTTCGGCCCGTCCCAGCCCCGCGGCCGCTCCGGTTACGATCGCTGTCCTGCCGGTCAGGCTCACGCACGGCCTCCTCGTCGAGTCCTGTGATCGGGCCTACATTAGAATCTGTTCTCGTCGAGGGCAACCCCCTGAGTGAACACCGCTAACCTGCGATGAACAGGGCGTTCTTCGGGCAACTTTTCACCGCATCTGCAACATGTTCTATCTGATTGTCCGGAACCGGTCCCGGCTGGATGACGAGTTCTTCGTCGTCGTCCAGGTCGAAGACCTCCGGCGCGAACCCCACGCACACCGCGTTCGCCTCGCAGAGCGAACGATCGACGCCGATCTCCATGCTTCCTCCGCCGCGTGAGTCCTGGTACAACTAGAACAGGTTCTACTATAACGCCGGATCGAGGTGACGGGTGCGGATCGACTACACGCCGGAGCAGCGCGCACTGGCCGAGGAGCTGCGGGCGTACTTCGCCGAGCTGATGACGCCCGAGCGGCGGGACAGCCTCCGCGCGGGCGGCGGCGAGTACGGCGACGGCTTGGCGTACAAGGAAATCGTCCGGCAGCTGGGCAAGGACGGCTGGCTCGCGCTCGGCTGGCCGAAGGAGTACGGCGGCCAGGGCCGGCCGATGCTCGACCAGCTCATCTTCACCGACGAAGCGGCCGTCGCCGGCGTGCCGGTCCCCTTCCTCACGGTGAACACCGTCGGGCCGACGATCATGCGCTACGGCACCGACGAGCAGAAGGCGTTCTACCTGCCGAAGATCGCTGCCGGCGAGCTGCACTTCTCGATCGGCTACTCCGAACCGGAGGCCGGCACCGACCTCGCGTCGCTGCGCACGCGCGCGGTCCGCGACGGCGACGAATACGTCGTCACCGGGCAGAAGATGTGGACGAGCCTGATCGAGTACGCCGACTACGTCTGGCTCGCCGTCCGGACCGACCCGGACGCGAAGAAGCACCGCGGCCTGTCGATGCTGATCGTGCCGACGTCGTCTCCCGGGTTTTCGTGGACGAAGGTGCACACGGTCGCGGGCGCCGGCACGAGCGCGACGTACTACGACGAGGTGCGCGTGCCGGTGTCGGCGCGCGTCGCCGAGGAGAACGCGGGCTGGCCGCTGATCACCAACCAGCTCAACCACGAGCGCGTCGCGCTGACGTCGGCGGCGCCGGTCCGCAAGGCCCTCGCCGACGTGCTGGCGTGGGCGAAGGAAACCGGCGCCATCGACCAGGAATGGGTGCGGCTGCACCTCGCGCGGGTGCACGCCGGCGCGGAGTACCTGAAGCTGCGGAACTGGCGGATCGCCTGGGCGGCCGCGGCGAGCGAGCTCGGCCCGGCCGAGGCGTCGGCGACGAAGGTGTACGGCACGGAGTTCGCGATCGAGGCCTACCGGCTGCTGATGGAGGTGCTGGGCGCGGGCGCCGTCGTCCGCGACGGTTCGCCGGGCGCGCTGCTGGCCGGGCGGATCGAGCGGCTGCACCGCTCGGCGCTGATCCTCACCTTCGGCGGCGGTACCAACGAAATCCAGCGGGACATGATCGCCGCCACCGCCCTCGGCCTGCCCGTCACGCGCTAGGAGCGTCGCATGGACTTCACCCCTTCCGAGGCGTCGGCCGACCTGGCCGCGCTGACCCGGCGGATCCTCGCCGACAGGGCCACCCACGACCCGCACGGCACCGGCGGTTTCGACGCTCCCCTGTGGACGGCGCTGGGCCAGGCGGGCGTGCTCGACGCGGCGCTGCCCTCGTCGCTGGGCGGCGGCGGGTTCGGCCTGCTGGAGCAGTGCGCGGTGCTGACCGAGATCGGCCGGGCGGTGGCCGCGGTCCCCTACCTGCCGTCGATCACGATGGCGGCGTCGGCGCTGGCCGAGTTCGGCACGCCGGAGCTGGTGGACCGCTGGGTGCTGCCGGTGCTGCGGGGAGAACGCGTTCTGGCGGTGGCGCTGACCGGCTTCACCGCCTCGGACGGGGTCCTTTCGGGCTCGCAGTCCGCGGTGCACTTCGGCGCGTTCGCCCACGGCTTCCTCGTGGCCGCTTCCGGCGAGGTCTTCCTGGTCGACGCGGCGGCCCCGGGCGTCACCGTGCGACCGCAGCAGACGACCGACCACGCCGACGCTTGCCTGCTCGAACTGTCCGAAGTTCCCGGGACTTCGCTGGGCGACATCGGCGAATGGCTGCGCCTGCGCGGGACGGTGGGCGTCTGCGCGCAGCAGCTCGGCGTGGTCGAGCGCTCGCTGGAGCTGACGGCGGCGTACGCGGGCGAGCGCAAGCAGTTCGACCACGTCCTCGGCGGGTTCCAGGCGGTCCGCCAGCGCATCGCGGACGCGTACGTGGACGTCGAAGCGGTGCGCCTGACGTCGCTGCAGGCCGCGTGGCGGCTGGCGTCGGACCTCCCGTCGGCCGAGGCCGTGGCGACGGCGAAGTTCTGGGCGGCGGAGGCCGGCCACCGGGTCGCGCACACGACCGTCCACCTGCACGGCGGCGTCGGCATCGACGTCGACCACGAGGTGCACCGCTACTTCACGGCCGCGAAGCGCCTGGAGTTCCTGCTCGGCTCGGCGACTCCCCAGCTCCTGGCCCTGGGCGACGAGCTGGCGGGCCGGTAGCTACTTCGCCGCGTACGTCCAGAACTCGCGCATCAGCGGGGTCGGCTCCGGACTGGTCAGCTCCACCTGCGTGAGCAGGACCGTGACGGTACCCGTCGCCGGGACCAGGTGCGCCGCCGTGCCCGCCCCGCCGACCCGGCCGTAGCGGCCCGCCACCTCCCAGGGGTGCTTCGGCTCGACGTCGACCGCACCGCCGTAGCCCCAGCCCTGGCCGTGCAGGAACGGCCGCGCCGCCGCGCGCTGGGCCGGCGTCAGGTGGTCGGCCGTCAGCCGGCGCACGGACTCCGGCCGCAGCAGCCGGTGGTCGCCGACCGTGCCCTCGGCCAGCACGAACCGGGCGAACGCGAGGAGGTCGCCCGCCGTCGAAACCAGCCCGGCCGCCCCGGACGGGAACTTCGGCGGGGCACTCCACCGGCCCTCCGGCGAGTCGACCAGCTGCAGGCCGTGGTCACGGCGGCGGTAGGCGCTGGTGAACCGGCCCAGCGCCGCCGTCGGCACGGCGAAGCCGGTGTCGGCCATGCCCAGCGGCTCGAACAGCCGCTCCGCCAGGAACTCCGGCAGCGGCCGGCCCGTCACCCGCGCGATCAGCACGCCCTGCAGGTCCGAGCCGGTGGCGTAGAGCCACGCCTCGCCCGGCTGGTGCAGCAGCGGCACCTGGGCCAGCGCCGCCAGCCACTCGTCCGGCGACAGCCCGCGCGGCGCCGCGGCCGGGTGGCCCAGCACCTGGAGCAGCAGGTCGACGGCCGGCAGCGTCGTGTCCGCCGCGAGGCCGTACCCGCAGCGGGAACCCAGCACGTCGGCCACCGTGATCGGGCGGACGGCGGGCACGACGTCGTCGACCGGCCCGGCCGGCGTCCGGACCACCACCGGCGACGCCAGCTCCGGCAGCCACCGCGCCACCGGGTCGTCCAGCGCCAGCTCGCCGTCGTCGACCAGGAGCAGCAGCGCCGCGGCCACGACCGGCCCGGTCAGCGCCCCGACGCGGAACAGCGAGTCCGGCGCCATCGGCACGATGCCCTCGGCGTCGGCCGCCCCCACGGCCGCGACCTCGGCCTGCCCGCCGTGCGCCACCAGCGCCACCGCACCCGGCACGTCCGCGGCGTGCCGGGTCAGCACCTCGGTCAGCGTGCCCATGGTCAGTCCAGGGGGTTGATGGCGCGCAGGCGCCGCGGGCCGGTGTCGGGACGGGACGGGGGCGGCCCCAGCACGAGCCGCGCGTTGGCGACGAAGGCGCCGTCCGGCGAGGCCAGGATCGGGTCCAGCACGAGCGACCGCACCTCCGGGTTGTCCTCGGCCAGCGCGGCCACGCGCAGCACCATGTCCTGCAGCGCGGCGAGGTCGGCGGGCTCGTCGCCGCGGTAGCCGGTGAGCAGCGGCGCGGTCCGCGGCTCGCGCAGCAGCGTCGCCGCGTCGACGTCGGTGAGCGGCACGGCACGGTAGGCGCGGTCGCCCAGCAGCGTGCTGACCAGCCCGGACAGCCCGAACGACACCAGCGTGCCGAACGACGGGTCGTCCTGCAGCCCGATCACGCACGACAGGCCCTTCGGCGCCATCCGCTGGACGTACACGTCGTCGTCGCCGGAGATCTCGCGCAGCGTTTCGTAAGCCGTGCGCACCGAGTCTTCGGACGCCAGGTCGAGCCGCACCCCGGCCAGGTCGGGCCGGCCGCGCAGCCGCTCGTCGACCGCCTTGAGCGTCACCGGGTAGCCCAGCTCGGCCGCCGCCGTCACCGCTTCGTCCACAGTGGACGCGACGCGGAACGGGACGACGTCGATGCCGTAGCAGCCCAGCAAGCGCACGACGTCGGTGTCCGACAGCAGCGTCGTCCTGCCGCTTTCGGACTCCAGCAGTTCGCGCACGATGCCCTGCGCCTGCTCGGTGTGCATGCCGGCCGGGCGCACCAGCGTGCCCTGCGGGCGCTGCCGCCAGGCCGCGTACCGGACGACCCGGGCAAGGGAGTTCACGGCGCGTTCCGGGCTCGGGTACGACGGGATCGAGCCGCGCGCCGGCACACCGTCGTCCGACAGCTCGGCGAGTTCGTCGGGCACGCCTTCGGCGGCGAGGAACGTCGAGACGATCGGCTTGCGCTCCCCCAGTTCGACGGTTTCGCGGAGAGCGCGGGCGTACGCGGTGCCCGGGATCGCCACCGGCGGCGCGAACACGACGACCAGCGCGTCGGTGTCCGGCGAGGCGAGCGCCTCGCCGACCGCCTTGGCGAAGTCGTCCGGCCCGGCCTGCGGGCCGACGTCGACCGGGTCGAAGGCCAGGCGCAGGCCCTGCATCCGCGCGGTGTCGGCGGCGAGCAGGCCGATCGCGCTGGAGTTGCCGACGATGGCGACCCGCGGCCCGGCGGGCAGCGGCTGGTGGGCGAACACGAGCGCGGTGTCGAACAGCTGCGCCAGTGACTCCACGCGCACGACGCCGGCCTGCTCGAACAGCGCCTGGACGCTGGCTTCGTCGATCTCCGTCGACGTCGCCGCCAGCTGCGGGCGGACGGCGTGCCGCCCGGACTTCACGGCGACGATCGGCTTGGTCCTCGCCAGCCTTCTGGCCAGGCGCGCGAACTTCCTCGGATTGCCGAAGGACTCCAGGTACAGCAGGACGAGGTCGGTGTCCGGGTCGGTTTCCCAGTACTGCAGCAGGTCGTTGCCGGAGACGTCGGCGCGGTTGCCCGCCGAGACGAACGTCGACAGGCCGAGGCCGCGCGACTCGGCGTCGGCGAGGATCGCGGTGCCCAGCGCACCGGACTGGCAGAAGAACCCGGTGCGCCCGCGCCCGGGCAGCCTCGGCGCGAGGGTGGCGTTGAGCCGGATGCTCGGCGCGGTGTTCAGCACGCCCAGCGCGTTCGGGCCGACGACGCGCATGCCGTGCGCCCGCGCCTCCCCGACGAGCCGCAGCTCGGCGTGCAGGCCGTGCGGCCCGGCCTCGGCGAAGCCGCTGGAAAGGATCAGCAGCGTCTTGACGCCCTTCGCGAGGCAAGCGTCCAAAACGGACTCGACGGCCTCGGCGGGCACCGCGACGACGGCCAGGTCGACCGGGTCCGGGATGTCCAGCACCGACGGGTACGCGCGGACGCCGCGGACCGAGCGGTGCTCCGGGTTGACCGGGTAGACGGTGCCGGTGAACGACGCGACCAGCAGGTTCGCGAACGCGGCGTGCCCGACCTTGCCCGGCTCGGCCGACGCGCCGATCACCGCGACCGACGCCGGGTGCAGCAGGTTGTGCACGCTGCGCGCCTCGGCGGCCTGTTCGCGGGAGCGCGCGACGGCGAGCGACTCCTCGGTCGGGTCGATGTCGAACTCCAGGTGCAGCACGCCTTCCTCGATCTCGCGGCTGACCTGGTAGCCGGCGTCGCGGAAGACCCGCACCATGGCGGCGTTCTCGGCCAGCACCTCGGCGACGAACCGCCGCAGCCCGCATTCCGACGCGGCCGCGGCGAGGTGCTCGAGCAGGATCGAGCCGAGCCCGCGGCCCTGGTGCGCGTCGCTGACGACGAACGCCACCTCGGCCGACGGCCCGCCGTCGAGCCGCTCGTACCGGCCGACCGCGACGATGTCGTCGCCCAGGAAGGCGGCGAACGCGACCCGGTCGTGGTGGTCGACCGTCGAGAAGCGCTTCAGGTCCTTTTCGGGGATCCGCGGGTAGGCGCCGAAGTAGCGGAAGTAGCGCGTGCGTTCGGAGAGCTTGCCGTGGAACGCGACCAGGCCGTCGGCGTCGGTGGGCACGACCGGGCGCAGGTGGACGGTGCCGCCGTCGGACAGCACGACGTCGGCCTCCCAGTCGCGGGGGTAGTCGAAGGGGTCGCGGCCGGCCATGGTCAGTCCCTGGGGTCGTCCGGGTCGAGGCCGTGCAGCGGGAAGACGGCGCGGCGGGTGTCCCGGATGGCGATGTCGACCGGGTCGTCCTCGCCGTCGCCCCACGGCTTGAACCCGGTCTCGCGCTCGTCGGTCATCGCGCGCGGCAGTTCGGCGTGCGGCGCGGCGTTCGTGACGGTCGAAACCCAGCCGGGCGGCAGCGGCGTCGCCGGGTCGACGTCCCGGTCGAGGACGGTGGCGATCAGGTGCGTCCACGACCGCGGCACGACCCGGATCAGCTGGTACCCGCCCCCGCCGACGGCGATCCACTTGCCGCCGGCGTAGGTCTCGGCGAGGTCGCGGAGGGTGCGGTAGATGGTCCGGTGCCCGTCGACGCTCAGCGAGAGGTCGGCGAGCGGGTCCTCCTCGTGCGAATCGACCCCGCACTGCGTGAACAGCAGCTGTGGCTCGAAGTCGGCGAGGAGCGACGGGACGACGGCGTTGAAGGCACGCAGCCAGCCCGGGTCCTGCGTGCGCGGCGGCAGCGGCACGTTGACGGCGGTGCCGTCGGCCTTGCCGCGGCCGGTCTCGGCGGAGTAGCCGGTGCCCGGCCAGAGCGTGAAGGGATGCTGGTGCATCGAGATCGTGAGGACGCGCGGGTCGTCGTAGAAGGCGGCCTGGACGCCGTCGCCGTGGTGGACGTCGGTGTCGATGTAGGCGATCCGCTCGAAGCCGTGGTCGAGCAGCCAGCTGATGGCGACGGCGCAGTCGTTGTAGACGCAGAACCCGGACGCCTGGTCCCGCATGGCGTGGTGCAGCCCCCCGGCGATGTTGACCGCGCGCGTGGCCGCCCCCTCGGCGACCTTCCGCGCGGCGAGCAACGTCGAGCCGACGACCAGCGCGGACGCGTCGTGCATGTCCGAGAAGACGGGGTTGTCGGAAGTCCCGAGCCCATGCCCGACATCCCACCCGACGAGCGGCGCCTCCCGCACGGCGGCGATGTATTCGGGAGCGTGGATCCGGAGGAGCTCCTCGTCCCCGGCCCCGGTGGGCACCAGCAGCGGAACGTTGTCGAGCACCCCGAGCTCGGTGGCCAGCCGCACGGTCAGCTCCAGCCGGACGGGGTTGAACGGATGCTCCCCGCCCAGGTCATAACCGAGCAGAGCGGAGTCCCAAACAACAGCCGGCGACATACCGCCCGACTCTAGTGCCGATCGAGCGAATCCGTGGACTCGAAGAGCGCCGGTCCCGCCACTGCTGCCATACGGCCGCCCGCGCCCATCGCTGCCTGCGGACTGCCTCTCGGCCGCTACGCCTCTTGGCCCCTGCTGCGCGGCTGCCGGCCCCTGCTGCGCGCGGCCGGGGATGTCGTGGGCCCGGCCACGCGGTGCTGCCGGCCGTCACGGAGCAGTTCGGCCGTTTGCGCCGGTCAGCCCGGCAAGATGCCCTCGCCCCGGGCGATCCTGGCGCGGGCTCAGCCCAGCAGGGCGCCCTCGCCCCGGACGATCCTGGCGCGGGCTCAGCCCAGCAGGGCGCCCTCGCCCCGGACGATCCTGGCGCGGGCTCAGCCCTGCAGGGTGCCCGTCGCGGAGCAGTTCGGCCGTTTGCGCCGGTCAGCCCGGCAGGATGCCCTCGCCCCGGGCGGTCCTGGCGCGGGGTCAGCCCGGCAGGGTGCCCGTCGCGGCGGGGCGGTCGGGGTTCCTCGACCAGTGGGACCACGAGCCCGCGTACAGGCCCGCGCCCGGGTGGCCCGCCAGCTCCAGGGCCAGGACCACCGAACTGGCCGTCACCCCCGAGCCGCAGTACGCGCCGACCGGCTCACCCGGGCGCAGGCCCAGGTCCGCGAAGCGGGCCGCCAGCTCTTCGGGCGCGCGCCAGTGGCCGTCGTCGGTGGTGTGGCCGGCGAACGGGGCGTTCACCGCGCCCGGGATGTGGCCCGCCCGTGGGTCGACCGGCTCGGTCTCGCCCGTGTAGCGCGGGTTCGCCCGGGCGTCGAGCAGCAGGCCGTCGCGGGCCAGGGCCGCGGCCTCGTCCGCGTCGAGCACCGGCATCGCGCCCGGCCGGACCGTGAGGTCGCCCGGCTCCGGCCGCGCCGCGTCCGTGCTCACCGGGTGGCCGTCGGCCGTCCACGCCGCGTAGCCGCCGTCGAGCACCGCCACCTCCTCGTGGCCGGCCCAGCGCAGCAGCCACCACGCACGGGCCGCCACCGAACCGTCCGCGTCGTCGTAGACGACCACCGGCGCGCCCGCCCGCACGCCGGCCGCGCGCAGGTCGCGCTGCAGGGCGGCCGGGTCGGGCAGCGGGTGCCGGCCACCCT
Source organism: Amycolatopsis stemonae (assembly GCF_054781455.1). Classification (NCBI taxonomy): domain Bacteria; kingdom Bacillati; phylum Actinomycetota; class Actinomycetes; order Pseudonocardiales; family Pseudonocardiaceae; genus Amycolatopsis; species Amycolatopsis stemonae. The sequence continues at coordinate 632,526 of NZ_BAAGUJ010000003.1, forward strand.
CGCCCGGCTCGCCGGCGAGCACGCGGTCGAGGTCCGTGAAGACCGCGCCGGGCACGTGGCCTTCGCGGTAGGAATCGGCGCCGGGCGGGCCGGCGAGCCGCCAGCGGACGTCGAGGACGACGGGCCGGTCCCCCGCCGGGCCGGCCAGCGCGGCGGCGAGGTCGGTGGTGCTGATCAGCGGACGCATGCCTCCCATCTTCCAGCGGTCCGCCACCCGGCCGCTGCCGGGTTCCGGCACAAGGCCCACCGGCGAGTTGTTATCCCTGAGGGCCGCCGCCGCTGTCGGGGTCAACGACTACGATGAGCGACGCGGACGAAGGGGACAGCGTGAACGATCTCATCGACACCACCGAGATGTACTTGCGTACCATCTACGAGCTTGAAGAAGAGGGTGTCGTTCCGCTGCGCGCCCGCATCGCCGAGCGCCTGCAGCAGAGCGGCCCGACGGTGAGCCAGACCGTCGCCCGGATGGAGCGGGACGGCCTGGTGGTGGTGGCCGACGACCGGCACCTCCAGCTGACCGACCACGGCCGCGAGCTGGCCATCGCCGTCATGCGCAAGCACCGCCTGGCCGAGCGCCTCCTCGTCGACGTCATCGGGCTCGAGTGGGAGCACGTGCACAACGAGGCGTGCCGCTGGGAGCACGTGATGAGCGAGGCCGTCGAGCGCAAGCTGGTCAAGCTGCTCGACCACCCGACCACCTCCCCGTACGGCAACCCGATCCCGGGCCTGGACAAGCTGGGTGACGGCGACCCGGCACCGCCCGCCGAGGCCGACCTCGTCCGCCTGGACGAGTTCGCCCGCACCGGTGGCGGCCGCGTCGAGATCCGGCGCATCGCCGAGCACGTCCAGCTGGACGAGTCGCTGATGACCGAGCTCAAGTCCGTCGGCATCGTGCCGGGCGGCACGGTCACCGTCGGCAAGGCCAACGGCGGCACCATCGAGGTCACCGGCGGGGACAACACCGCCCAGGTCGCCAGCTCCGCGCTGCACGCCGTCCTGGCGCAAGCCAGGTGAGCCCGGCTTCCGATGCCGCGGCGGCGTTCCGCACGGTGCACGGCGGCGAGCCCGCCGGCGTGTGGTCCGCGCCGGGGCGCGTCAACCTGATCGGCGAGCACACCGACTACAACGACGGCTTCGTGCTGCCGTTCGCCCTGCCGCACCGCCTCGCCGCGGCCGCGACGCCCCGCGAGGACGGCGTCCTGTCCGTGGCCACCCTGGGTGACGACGGCCAGCTCCAGCGCTCCGGCGAGCTCAAGATCGCCGACCTGGCGCCGGGCACGGTCGACGGGTGGGCCGCGTACCCGGCGGGGGTCGCCTGGGTGCTGCGCGACCAGGGCTTCTCGGCCGGTGCCGACCTGGTCATCGCGGGTGACGTGCCCTCGGGGGCAGGACTCTCCTCTTCGCACGCGCTCGAATGCGCGGTCTCGCTCGCGTTGCTCGGGCTGGCCGGGCTGGAGCTGGGCACCCCCGGTGACCGCGTGCCGACGCGGCCCGAGGTGGCGCGGTGGGTCCAGCGCTCGGAGAACGACTTCGTCGGCGCGCCCACCGGCCTGCTCGACCAGACGGCGTCCCTCTGCTGCACCGAATCGCACGTGCTGTTCCTCGACGTCCGCTCGGGCGAGCAGGAGCAGGTGCCGTTCGGCCTGGCCGAGGCCGGGCTGCAGGTCCTGATCATGGACACCCGCACGAAGCACTCGCACGCCGAGGGCGGGTACGGCGAGCGTCGCCGCGGCACCGAACGGGCGGCGGAGCTGCTCGAGGTCAAGGCGCTGCGCGACGTCACCGTCGAGGGTCTCGAGGACGCCCTCAGCCGGCTGCCGGCCGAGCTGGTGCCGCTCGTGCGGCACGTCGTCACCGAGAACCAGCGGGTGCTCGAGGTGGTCGAGCTGCTGCGGGCCGGGCGCCTCGCGGAGATCGGCCCGTACCTGGACGCTTCGCACGTCAGCATGCGCGACGACTACCGGATCTCCACGGCCGAGCTGGACCTGGCGGTGGACTCGGCGCGGGAAGCCGGCGCGCTCGGCTCCCGGATGACCGGGGGCGGCTTCGGCGGCTCGGCGATCGCACTGGTCCGCGACGCCGACCTGGACGGGGTCAAGGCAGCCGTCGAGGCGGCGTACGAGAAGGCCGGCTACCGGCGGCCGCGGATGTTCACCGCGGTGCCGTCCCGCGGTGCCGGACGCGACGAGATCTGAGGCCGCGCGGGTCCGCCCGGGGCAACCCCCGCGCGGACCCGCGCGTCGCCGGGGGTGAAGACTGTGGCGCACAGTCACCACCCTGAGCAGGAAGGCCTGGACGTGTCGGAGCAGAGCAACGCCCTGAAACTGGTCGTGACGGGCGGAGCCGGGTACATCGGCAGCGTCTGCGCCGCCCGGCTGATCGAGGCCGGGCACCAGGTCACCGTGGTCGACGACCTCTCCACCGGGCACGCCGACGCCGTTCACCCGGACGCGCGGTTCATCGAGGGTGACGCGGCCGAGGTGGCGGGCAGCCTGCTGCGCGAGGGCTTCGACGGCGTGCTGCACTTCGCGGCCAAGTCGCTGGTCGGCGAGTCGATGGCGGAGCCGACGAAGTACTGGGAGGGCAACGCCGTCACGTCGCTGCGGCTGCTCGAGGCCATGCACGAGCACGGCACGCCACGCCTGGTGTTCTCCTCGACGGCGGCCGCGTACGGCGAGCCGGAGCAGTCGCCGATCCCGGAGTCGGCGCCGACCCGGCCGACCAACACCTACGGCGCGACGAAGCTCGCGATCGACCACGCGATCACCAGCTTCGCCGGCGCGCACGGACTGGCCGCCGTGAGCCTGCGCTACTTCAACGTCGCGGGCGCGTACGGCGCCTTCGGGGAGCGCCACACCACGGAAACCCATCTCATTCCTCTCGTCCTGCAGGTCGCCTCGGGCGACCGCGAGCGCATCCAGATCTTCGGCGACGACTACCCGACGCCGGACCACACCGCGATTCGCGACTACATCCACGTCGTGGACCTCGCGGACGCGCACCTGCTGGCGCTGAAGCACGCGACGGCGGGTGAGCACCGCATCTACAACCTGGGCAACGGCACCGGGTTCTCCGTGCTCGAGGTGATCGAGGCCTGCCGCGAGGTCACCGGCCACCCGATCCCGGCGGCGGTGGCTCCGCGCCGGTCGGGCGACCCGTCGGTCCTCGTGGCGGCCAGCGACCGGGCCCGCGAGGACCTGGGCTGGAAGCCGGAGCGCACGGAGCTGACCGGGATCGTGCGCGACGCTTGGGAGTTCGCCCAGGCCCGGCAGACCGCTCGGGGCTGATTCCACGCCTGGGTCGCCTCAGCTGCGGCCCGGGCCCCGCGTCCGGGGCCGGGGCTTGAGTCCGGGGCCGGGGCTTGGGCTGACGGCGATCCGGCCCGGGAGCCGGAACGCACCGGAGCTGGGGAGCTTCGTCCAGCCCTGGCAGACCGCCCGGGCGCCCAGCCGTGGCCGCCGGGCGATCCGGCCCGAGCAAACCGGGCCCAGAAGCCAGAGCGCACCGGCGCCAGGGCGGCCGCCCGGACCCGGCAGCCCGCCCGGACCGCCCTGCCGCAGCTCGGCCACAAGGCACCGCGTCGGCAGCCGGCAGGCGTCGGTCAGGATGAGTCTTTCCGCGCTTCCGAGTGTCCGAATGCGACACCCGACGGCAGGCACGGACCCGGCTCGGCGAAGTCCGCCGGGGCGAGGCCGAAGCCCGACATGCCCGTGGGGTCCGCGGCCAACGCCAGGCCCAGGAGCTGTTCCGGTGGGAAGCCGTGGTTCAGCACCTTCGTCAGCAGCTGGGCCAGGACGTGGTCCGGCGCCGCTTCCAGGGCGTTCTCCAGGGCCATGCCCGCGAACGTGCCGTCACCGCGCATGTAGGCCGTGTAGCCCAGCAGGGCCGCCGCCTCGGCGCGCTCGGGAGCCGGGAGCTCCTGGACCAGCATCAGCCACAGGCGCTCCGCCTCGCGCGCGGCCGGGGTGTGGGTCGGGACCGCCATCGCCAGGCAGACGTCCCGGATCTCGGGGATCGTCAGGGCGCTCGCCAACTGGACCGCTTCTTCGTCCGTCGGCGGGTCTTCACCGCGCAGCTGACGCTCGAACGCCGCTCGGATCACCGACGCCGCGTCGGACACCGCGGTGGCTTCCGGCCACGGCAACGAGGACTGCGCGGACAGCGCCTCCGCCCGGCGGGCGAGCGCTTCCGGTGACCGCGGGGCCAGCAGCGCCGCCAGCTCGTCGCGGCTGTCGAACGCCACGGTGCCGTCCTCCGTCGCGGCCGCCGCCAGCACCGTCGCGCGCGGGTCCGGCAGTTCGCCGCCGCAGTCTTGGTCCGCGTAACAGCCCCAGGGCGCGCCCTCGGTGATGTTCTCGGCCCACATCGCGTGCAGCACCGGGAGGCCGAGCTCGCCCAGCGCGTCCGCCAGCTCCTCGACGAACCCCGCGTGCGGCGGCGCGCTGCCGGGTCTTCGCCGTCCGCCGACGACCACCAGCGTCACGCCGGTGTGGGGTGCCAGGGCGAACCGTGGCGCGAGCGCCCTGGCCTGCCGGGCCCGGTCTTCGCGGCGGGGGAGGTCGCCGCGCAGGACCAGGCCGATGCGGTTGCCCGCCGGGGCGCGGTGGCCGAGCAGGACGACGGAGTTCTCGGGCCGGAACCCGATCAGGTACGGGAGCGCGGCCAGCAGCTGCGCGGGGCTTCGGAGGTTGACCGGCGGCCGGCCGGTCGGAGTGGCAGTGGTCATGCCTCCACGATGGGGCAGGACGGGGCCGGCCGGGGCGGTGGCGGCAAATCTGTGGATCGTCGGGGCCGATGTGGACGGATCCGGCCGGCGGCCGGCCGGACGGCGGGTTTCTGTCGGTGGGGCGGGCTAGGCTGCCCGGCCCCACCGACCGGCCCGGCTCAGCCGCAGTGCTCGAAACCGCTTTCGTAGGTGTTGCTGCCCACCGAACCGCCCCACTTCACGCAGGTGGCGTCGGCGGTCTTCTTCACCGGCCCGGCGTAGTAGGTGAAGCTGCCCGAGTCGGTCACCCGCGCCGACCCCTGGACCTCGAGGAACGCCGAGACCGGGCTGGCCGTGCCCAGCGACGTCGCCTTGAGCGTGGTCACGCAGTTCGCCTTGGTCGAGGCGTTGTACAGCAGGTACGCCGTGCCCGACGAGTTCGCCAGCGCCTGCTGGTCGACCACGGAGAAGCCGGCGCCGCAGACCTCTTCGGCCGAGTACGGGTTGCCGCCGCAGTTGTTCTTGCTGGTGAAGTCCGTGTGGCCGTAGTAGGGCACGGCGACGCCGTTCAGCTTCGCCTTCTGGACCACGCTGTTCAGCCGCTCTTCGAAGTGCAGGTGCGGCCCGGTGACGCCGCCGGTCGCGCCCGCCTTGCCGATCTCCTTGCCGAGCCCGACGGTCTGCCCGACCGAGACCTCCTGGGCGGACAGGTGCGCGTACCGGGTGCGCCAGCCGCCGCCGTGGTCCAGCTCGATCCACTTGCCGTAGCTCGTGCTGCCCTCGTCGGCCACCCGCGTGACCGTGCCCGACGCCGCGGCGAGCACCGGCATGCCCGTGATGCCCGACTTCTGGAAGTCGACCGAGTACTCGGGGCTGTGGCCGCTGAACGTCGCCGCGGTCACGGTGACCCCGCACTTGAACGGCACCTGGAAGTTCGGCGCGGCCGAGGCCGTCGCCTGGCCGGCGAGGGTGAGGCCGAGCGCGGGCAGCGCCGCGGCGGCGGCGAACACGGCGAGCCGTCGCAACCTGGACATGGGGGAACCTCCTGACGAACGGGACATCTCGACACCGCACAGTGAAGCCCCCGTCGGTACATTTTCCGTACAAGCACCCAGCGGAGGCACCGAGGATGATCAGCAGACGAGCCGGGCTCCCCCAGGTCCAGGACTGGGTGCGCTGGGGGTTCGTCGCGGTGCCGATGTTCGCCGCGATGCCCCGCGCGAACACGCTCGCCTGGATCCTGATCGGCATCACCCTGGTCCTGTCGCTGCCGCTGCTGTGGATCTACGACGTCGGCAGCCGCCGCCTGCTGCCCGTGGCGACCGTCGCCGTGATCGGCGCCGCCGGTGCGCTGTGGGCGGTCGTGCCGAACAGCTTCGCCTCCGTGACGATGTTCGCCACCACCTTCTTCGTGGTGATCCGGCAGCCGGCGGTGCCGATCGTGCTCGCCGTCGCGATCGACCTGGCGGCGATCACCTTCTGGGCCGGCTACCACCACGCCTGGGGCGGCGCCCTGCCGACGTACGCGATCGTCGCCGTGATCGTCCTGCTCGGCCTGAACCGCCGGACCCGGCTGGCCAAGATCGAGCAGACCGAGCTGGCGCTGGCCCGCGCGCAGACCGCCAGCGAGGAGCACGCCCGCGCGGCCGCCCTCGCCGAACGCGCCCGCATCGCCCGCGAGCTGCACGACGTCCTGGCGCATTCGCTGGCCGGGCTCTCGCTGAACCTGCAGGGCGCCCGGCTCATGCTGGTGCGCGACGGGGCGAGCCCGGACGCCGTCGCGCAGATCGAACGGGCGCAGAAGCTGGCGTCGGAAGGCCTCGCCGAGGCCCGGAAAGCCGTCGCCGCGCTGCGCGAAGACGCCGTCCCGGTCGAACGCACGATCGCGGACCTGCTGGCCGCGTACCGGCTCGACAGCGGCGCCCGGGCGGACCTGACCGTCGAGGGCGAGCCGCGCGACCTCGACGCGGCGGTCGGCACCGCCCTGGTCCGCGCGGTCCAGGAAGCGCTGGCGAACACGCGCAAGCACGCGGCGCAGGCCGACGTCGACGTCACGCTGGACTACGGCTCCGGGAGCGTCGCGCTGACCGTGGCCGACCGGCAGGGCAGGCGCCCGCCGGACGCGCCGGCGGCAGGCTACGGTTTGCGCGGGATGAGCGAACGGGTCGCGCTGCTCGACGGGCGCTTCGAGAGCGGGCCGGGGGAGGACGGATGGCGGATTCACCTGACGGTGCCGGCGTGACGTTGCGCGTCGTGCTGGCCGACGACCAGGCGGTCGTCCGGGAAGGCCTGGTCACGCTGCTCGGGCTGCTGCCGGGCGTCGAGGTGGTCGGCGCCGCCGCCGACGGGCTGGCCGCGCTGGACCTCGTCGCCGCGCACCACCCCGACGTCGTGCTGGTCGACCTGCGGATGCCCCGCTGCGACGGGGTCGAGACCACCGAACGGATCCGCGCCGAGCACCCGGGCACCGAGGTCGTCGTGCTCACCACGTACGCCGACGACGAGTCGCTGCTGGCCGCGCTGCGCGCCGGGGCCCGCGGGTTCCTGACGAAGGACGCCGACGCCGAGGCGATCGCCAGGGCCCTGCGCTCGGCCGCCGCCGGGCAGTCCACAGTGGACGGCGAGCTGCAGCGGCGGCTCGTCGACGCCGCCACCCGCAGCACGCCCAAGCGGGTCAAGGAGATCGAAGGCCTGACCGCCCGCGAGATCGAGGTGCTGCGGCTGATCGCGGCGGGGCTGTCGAACACGGAGATCGCGCGCACGCTCGTGGTGAGCGAGGCGACGGTGAAGACCCACGTGAACCACCTGTTCACCAAGGCCGGGCTGCGGGACCGCGCGCAGGCGGTCGCCTTCGCCTACCGGGCGGGCATCGCGGACTAGAGCAGTCGCTGGGTGAACCCCGCCGCGGCCAGCCGGCCGAACGCCCGCGCCACGCCGGCCGGGATCGTCTGCGGGATCGCGAAACCCCGCTCGGCGTACGCGGTGATCCGCTGGGTCTCGCCGACGAGCATGCTGATCACCCGTTCGGCGTCCTCTTCGCCGGTGAGGTGCTCTTCGAACGACACCGCCTTGGACGCGCACACGACGTCGACGCCGGGCCAGCACCGCTTCGCCGTGGCGTAGGCCCGGCGTTGCTGGTACGGCCGCGTCACCAGCGTCACCGACCGGATCGCCCGCCCGGCCAGCAGCCGGCGGGTGAACTCGATGTTCTCCCCCGTGTTGCGCGCCGCGGGCTCGACCAGGATGACGTCGTCGGGGACGCCCAGCTCCAGCGCGATTTCGCGGTAGTGGACCGCTTCGCCGCGCGGGAAGCGCTCGACCGTCGTCGGCGCGTTGGCGCCCGTGAAGACGACGAGCGGGAACCGGCCCGCCCGGAACAGCTCGGCCGTGTGGACGGCGACGCCGGGATCGCGGCTGCCGAGCCCGATCCCGACGTCGGAGCGCCGTGGTGCGTGCCGCAGGTCGTGGTACTCCCACAACGTGCGGACGTCGGCGTCCAGGTGGTCCGGCAGCATCAGCCGAACGCGGCTCGCAGCGCCGGCTTGCCCCCCGTGACCGGGAGCGTCACCGACGTCTTCGTCAGGTCGAGCGCCAGGCCCGCGCCCGGCTTCGGCCGCAGCGTGTAGTCGTGGTCGCTCGAGGCGAGGAGGAACTCCAGCCGGTGGCCCGCCGCGAGGACGTAGTCCTTCGGCATCAGCTCGACGCCGATCTTGTACGTCTTCCCGGGCGTGATCGGTTCGGTGCGGGCGGGCGACGTGCGGTTCTGCGGGTCGGCCCAGCCGCGGCTGATCACGTGGGACGTGCCGTCGGGGGCGCGGTCGAGCAGGATCGCCGAGACGTTCGCCGCGGGCCGGTCGAAGGCCAGCGCCAAGTCGGCGCGCGCGGTCCCGGAGAGACGTACAGCCTGCTTCGCCGCTGAAGTCGCGTACAGCAGGCGGTTGCCCGACGACGCCAGGCCGGCCAGCTGCTCGATCGTCTTCGACGAGTCGTCGGCCAGGGTTTCGACGGCCGCGGTGCCCGGCACCGGGTTGCGCGTGTCGAGGGTGCCCTTCGCCTTGCCGCCCGGCCACGGGTAGACGCGGACGTCGGCCGTCGTCGGCGCCGGCCAGTCCGCTTCGTCGACCCAGGACAGGTCTTCGCGCTGGATCGTCGCCTTCGGCTCGTTCTGGATGCCGTTGTCGATGCCGTAGAGGTAGTGCGACATCCACTTGTTCAGCGTCGTGAGCCAGACGTCGCGCCGCAGCGTGTACGGGTCCGCGTGGCCGGACTGGTGCAGCCAGATCTTGTGCTCGACGCCGTGGGCCTTCAGCGCTTCGTACCACTCGGCGACCTGGTCGGTCTTGACGTTCCAGTCGTTGAGGCCGTGCACCGCGAGCACCGACGCGTGCACCTTCGCGACGTCGTTGCGGTAGTTGCGGACGTCCCAGAAAGGCGTGTAGTCGCCGGTCACGCGGTCTTGGTCGCGGGTGAGGCCGTCGATCACCGGGCGGCAGACCTGCCGGTCGGCGCGGGTGTAGACGTATTCGGCGAGCACGTCGGCGTCCTCGCCCTGGTAGCCGCCGGCCGCGACGACGGCGCCGTCGTTGCGGTAGTACTGGTACCAGCTGGAGATGGCGGCGATCGGCACGATCGTCTCGAGGCCTTCGACGCCGGTGCTCGCGACGGCGTTGGGCAGCGTCCCGTTGTAGGACACGCCCATCATGCCGGTCTTGCCGGTGCTCCAGTCGGCCTTCGCCGCGGCGCCGTTCGCGTCCTTCGCGGCGGTGCGGCCGTTGAGCCAGTCGACGACCGACCGCGCGCCGATCGTCTCGTTGACGTCACCCGTCGTCGGGCAGCCGGTCGAGAGGCCGGTGCCCAGCGATTCGCCGTAGACGACGGCGAATCCGCGCGCGGTGAAGTAGTCCTGGTAGCGCCAGGTGATCGGGGTGGCCGGGCCGACGCCGTGCGCGGCGACGCGCGGGCCTTCCGGGCCGCGGGCGTACCCGGGTGCGTAGAGCTCGACGTCGACGTCGTGGTTCGCGACGTCGTTGCCGCCGGCGTAGTACGGGCTGGCCTGGTAGACGACGGGCACCTTCAGGCCCTGCTGCGTCGCGCGCGGGCGCACGACCTGGGCGTGCACGAGGTCGTCCTGGCCGTCGTGGTCGCTGTCGACGGGCGCGGTGACCCAGACGTCTTCGCGGATGACGTCGGCGGGGTCGAACACCGGCTGGGCCTGGCCGCCGGTGAACACCGGGGCGGGCGGGGCCGCTTCGGCGGTGACCGCCGTGAGTGGCAGGGTCGCCAGGGCGAGGAGCAGGACTGCGGTTCGTGCGGCTTTCATCAAACCCCCAAGCCGGGCGAAGCGGACGACTGTCGAGACTTCCGCTCCGCCCTCGGGAGTGTCAAGCGACTAACGTCGGGGGCATGCCGACCGTGGAAGCGCCGATCGCCGCCGTGACCGTCTACCCGCAGCAGGCCCGGATCACCCGCCGGGGCAAGGCCGCGCTCGACGGCGGGCCCCGCCTGACCTTCGCCGGGCTGCCCCTGGCCCTCGACCCGGCATCGGTGCGCGTCACGGGCACCGGACCCGCGCTGATCGCCGGCGTCGACGTCCGCACCGAACGGCACGCCTCCCCGGCTGACGCGGCGTTGCGCGCGTTGGTGGAGCAGCGGCGCGCGGACCAGGCCACGCTCGACGGCGTCGTGGACGACGAAGCGGCCGAAGCGATGAAGGTCGATCTGCTGACTTCGCTCGCGAAGCGCAGCGGTGGCAGCTTCGCGAAGGCGCTGGCGGCCGGGACCGCCGAGCCGTCGCGCGTCGCGGAGGTGACTGACGCGCTGAGTTCGCGGCTGGCGTCGGCGTTGAAGGCGCGGCGGGTGCTTTCGGACCGGATCACGCGCTTGCGCGAGGACCTCGCGGCTTTGGACCGGCGGATCGAGTCCCACAGCGCTCGGTCCGAAGAGGACAGCACGTCGGTGGTGGTGGAGCTGGAGATCTCGGACACCGCCGGCTCGGCGGAGCTGGAACTGTCCTATGTGGTCCCCGGTGCGAGCTGGGAGCCGGGGTACGACGTCCGCGTGCGCGGCACGGACGTGACGGTGATGTCGTACGGGCTGGTCACCCAGCACACGGGCGAGGACTGGCCGGAGTGCGAGCTGGCATTGTCGACCGCGCGGCCGGCGGTTTCGGTGGTGGTGCCGGAACTTTCGCCGTGGTACCTGGACCGGTTCCTTCCGGCCCCGGCTGCGCCCGCGGCCGCCTACGGCGGGTCCGGCGGCGGCATCCCCGAGGGAGCGCGGGCGAGGGGTTTCGCCGCTTTGGCCGCGGCACCGATGGCCCCGAAGCTGGCCGCGGTGGAGCAGGGCACGACGGCGGTGACGTACCGGCCGTCGCGTCCGGTGGCGGTGCCGTCGGGGGCCCAGGGGCATCGGACGACGTTGGCGCAGCTATCGCTGACGGCTGATCTGGGGTACGTCACGGCACCGGTGCTGGCGGAAGAGGCTTATCTGCGGGCCACGGTGGTGAACACCTCGTCCGTCGCCTTGCGACCGGGTCGGGCTTCGGTGTTCCACGACGCCGAGTTCGTCGGAACCACCGTTTTGGAGGCTTGGGCTCCCGGGGAAGAGCTGGCGCTGGCGCTGGGAGTGGACGACCGGATCCGGGTCGAACGCGAGCTGGTCCGGCGCACGGCTTCGAAGGCGGCGTTGTCGGGACAGCGGCGGCGTGAGGCGGAGTACCGGATTTCGGTCGGCAACCACGGCCCCCGTTCGGCGGTCGTGACGGTGCTGGATCAAGCGCCGGTCTCGCGGGACGACGGGATCACGGTCCGCGATGTGAAGACGTCACCGGAGCCGGTGGAGACGTCGGAGCTGGGCGAGCTGACGTGGAAGCTGACCTTGGCACCGGGCGAGACTGGCGAGGTGAAGCTCTCGTACCGGGTGGACGTGGCGAAGGGCGTGGAACTGTCCGGCTGGCGGGAGTGACACATTGGGCCGATCAGACCTGCAGCCGTAACAGACAAACCCGAGACAACGAGTTCTCCACCGAGTCTTTTGGCACCGCGCCGGGTGACGACTGTGCGCGATCGCGGAGGGGAAACAAGGGTGGGGCCGTTCGCCGGAGTCGCCCGACGATCTCGGCGTCTCGTCGAGCGGTTGTCGGAGCGAGACAGACCGCACCGATTCCTGGAAAGAATTCTGCACGCGTCTCGGACCGCTCGACGTGCCTTGCCGGTCACCTCGGCCTTCATCATGGGGATTTGGGTGAACGCGGCCTCGGATCCTCAAGTTCACGGTCTCACCGATGCACTGGGCAGGGTCTATCGGATCGACGATCGACCGCTGGCGTGGCTGGCGATCGCGACAACGGCTTTCCTAGTGCTGACTCCGATCACCTACTCGGTTCTTCGTCGCCGGGTGGGCACGAAAGACCAGGCTCTCAAGCTGTTCGGCAATCTTTCCGAGCGGGTCGTGTCACCAGAGCTGCAACCGTTCTGCAGGGGACGACTCGCTTGGGGGGACCAGTTGGTCATTCAGAACTGCCCGCGAATCGGTGAAGGGTGGCGTCCCGAAGACATCCTGGTGATCAAGGATGCGTCCGACTTCCGCTGGCGATCCCGCGAGGACGAGAGCAGCTACGAACGTTGGTTGGAAACAGCCGACGAGTTCGTCCGGCGCGGCTACGCGAAGTTTCGGATCATGAGCAACCCTGCTGCTTTCCTGGACGATCCGACACTGGTCGTCCGGGTTCAGCAGACGAAGTTCTCCGAGGCACTGTTCGTGAACCGAGAGCTGTCTTTGATCCGAGCTGTTCGCTTGAAAGCCATCGACGACATAGTCAACGGTCGAGTCGACTACCCCAACACAGCCGTCCTTCACCTCACAGTCGCGACTCGAGATGGCTATCTGCTCCTCACCAGACGAAGCCACAAGGTGGCCTACCACCCAGGGACCTGGTCCTGCAGCATCGAAGAACAACTCAGCTCGGACGATCTCACACAAGGGGAACGCGATGTCACATCACGATGGGTCGAGCGCGCTCTCCACGAAGAACTCGGGCTGACCACTGCAGAAGCCCGGGACAGCGATACTCGATATCTGGGCGTCTTCCTGGAGACCGACATCCTCAACATCGGGCTTGCCGCGCTGACCACCGTCGGCCTGCACCGTGTGGAACTGGAGTCACGCATCCGAGACTGGCCTCGAAGCGACTACGAGTTCGAAGACTGGTCCTTCTTCAGCTGGGACGACTTGGCACGGAACCTCGTGCGCCCGAAAGTGCGGCTCCACCCGTCCTCAGGCCTTCGGATGTTCCTGAGCGGGCTGGTCCACCACGGTGTCCACCGATTCTGTGGACAAGTCGGTCGCGAGCTTCAGCGAACACCAAGCCGGTAAACCGCAGCCTGTGCTCGCCGGCTCCTCCGGCGAGCACAGGACTCAGGCAGTCAGCCCTGGGAGATGTAGGCCTCCAGTTGTTCCTGGCTCTTCTCCAGCTCTTCCATCCGGTTCTTCACCACGTCCCCGATGGAGATGATTCCCGCCAGCCGGCCGTCCGCGAGTACCGGGACGTGGCGGATGCGGCGCTCCGTCATCAGGACCGACAGCTGGTCCACCGAATCGTCCGGGGTGCAGCTCGCCACCAGCGTTGTCATGATCGAGGACACCGGGCCGTCCAGGAGGGCTGGGCCGTGGTCGTTCAAGCGGCGGACCACGTCGCGTTCCGAGACGATCCCCGCGATCGAGCCGTCCGGGGCCACCACCACCATCGCGCCCACGTTCTTCTCGGCCAGGCCGGCCAGCAGCGTGGTCACCGTGGTCTCCGGGGTGACCGTCGCGACCGCCGACCCCTTCTTGCGCAGCAGATCCGCAATCCGCATGGCGATCCTTCCCGTCGGTGAGCTGGATCACCACAGGGTAAGGGCGCCGGGACGTGCGCGAAAGTCCGGCAAACGGGGCGTTTTCGTGGTATTGAAAACGATTCAGCCCAGGCGTTCGGCCAGGCCGTCGAGGGCCAGGCGGATTCCCGTCGCGTAGTCGTCGTCGCCCAGGGCGGCCAGGCAGGACCGCGCCAGCGCCAGCTGCTCGCGGGCCGCCGGCTCGTCGCCCAGCTTGCGGTAGTCCTCACCCAGGTTGAGGTGCAGCGACGGGTAGAACCCCCGCGCGGTCGCCGTGTCGGTCATCGCGCCCGCCGCCGCCAACGCACGCAGATCCCACTCGAGCTCTTCCGCGGGGTCGTCGCAGACGTCGGCCATGTGGTGCGCGAGCGCGACGCGGTGCAGGGGCTCGCCGTCCGGGCCGATCGACGCCCACAACGCCGTGAACGTCGCGTATGCGCCCGCGCGGTCGCCGCCGATGTGCTGCCGCAGGCCGGCGTCGATCGCCACCAGCACGTCGTCGGTCATGCCGCTCCCCCGTCCGCCAGCGCCCGCAGCCGGGCCAGCCCCGGCCCGATCCGCTCGGCCGCGACCGCACCGTAGCCGAACACCAGCCCGTGCCGGCGCTCGCCCACGGCGAAGTCCCCCAGCGAGTACAGCCGGACGCCGGCCCGGCGGGCGCGGCGGACCAGCGGCGACAGGTCCGCCGAGGAAACCGCGCTCACGTGCAGGCCGGCCGAAGACGGCAGCAGCGTCAGGAACGGGAACTCGCCGACGAGCGACGACAGCAGTTCGTGCCGCTCGCGGTAGACCTTCCGCATCCGCCGGACGTGCCGCGCGAAGCCGCCCTCGGCCATGAACGCCGCCAGGGCCGCCTGCTCGACGTTCGGCGCGTGCCAGTCCGTCAGGTACCGCGCCTTCACCAGCGCCGGCACCAAAGACGGCGGAGCGACGAGGAACCCCAGCCGCAGCGCCGGCGAAAGCACCTTCGAGAACGAGCCGACGTACACGACCCGGCCGCGGGAATCCAGGCTGTGCAACGGTTCCAGCGGCCGTCCGGTGTAGCGGAACTCGGTGTCGTAGTCGTCCTCGACGAGCACCGCGTCGTTCCGCTCGGCCCAGTCGAGCAGTTCCAGCCGCCGCTCCAGCGACATCGACAGGCCCAGCGGGTACTGGTGCGACGGCGTCACGTACACCAGCCGCGTCCCCGCCGGGATCGCCCGGACGACGATGCCGTGGGAGTCGACCGGCACCGGCGCCACGCGTACGCCCCGCGCGGCCAGCACCAGCCGCGGCGGCGGGTAGCCGGGGTCCTCGACGGCGGCCAGGTCACCCGGGCGCAGCAGCACCCGCCCGACCAGGTCCGTCGTCTGCTGGGCCCCGGCCGTGACGACGACCTGCGACGCGCTCGCCCGCACGTCCCGCGACACCCCGACGTGCCGCGCGAGCTCCTCGCGCAGCGCAGCGAGCCCCTGTGGATCGCCGTACGTCATCAGGTCCGCCTGGCCCGCCCGCAGCCGTTGCGTGACGAGCCGCCGCCAGGTGTCGAACGGGAACCGCGTCAGGTCCGGGACGCCGGGCCGGAAGTCGAACTCCGGCGCCGGGGCAAACGGCGCGGGCGGGGACGGGACCGCGTCCCACTCCGGCAGCGGACGGACCCCCGAGACCGAGGACGGCGCCGGGCGGGTCAGGGAAGAGGCCCTGACGAACGTGCCCGCGCCGACCCGGCCCTCGAGGAACCCCTCGGCGGTGAGCCGGTCGTAAGCCGCGCTGACCGTCGTCCGGGAGACCACCAGCCGCTGCGCGAGCTCCCGCGTCGGCGGCAGGGCCTCGCCCGGCCGGATCCGGCCGTCCAGGATCGCCGCCCGCAGCTGCCGGTAGATCGCGTCGCGGTGCCCGCGGGTCCCGGCCAGGTCGATGTGCACGTCCACGCCTCCAGATTGGCACACCTGATCTAGGCCGGATTTGGCACTGTTCGTGGTCCGCTCCGCCGCTTAGCGTGCGAAGCATGGATCTCCGCGAACTCGACCGCCGCAGCCTGCTCGTCCTCGACAAGCTCGTCGCCACGACCACGCCCGCCGACCTGGCCCGCCCGACCCCCTGCGCCGGCTGGACCCTGGCCGACCTCCTCCGCCACCAGGTCAGCGAGAACCACGCCTTCGCCACGGCGGCCCGCGCCGGCTCGGCGCCGGACTGGGACGCCGGTGACCTGGGGGACGACGCCCGGGCCGCCTACCAGGCGTCCGTCGACGACTTCCTCGACGCCATGGCCGACGACGCCGTGCTGGACCGGCAGCTCGCCATCAACCACTTCGGCACGTTCCCGGGCACGATCGCCGCGCACATGCACCTGGTCGACACCGTCGCGCACGGCTGGGACCTGGCCCGCACGCTCGGCCTGCCCTACGAGCCGGACGCCGAAGCCGTGCACGCCGCCCTGCAACTGGCCGAGCGCATCCCGGACGAGGGCCGTGAGAAGAACGGCTCGTTCGCGCCCATCGTCCGAACGGAGGCGGACGCGAGCGAACTCGACCGGTTCCTCGCCCTGCTCGGCCGCGACCCGGCCTGGACCGTCAGCTGACGTCGGCGACCGGCGCGCTCCACGTGTCGCACGCCTTCGTCGTCCGGCCGTCGTAGCCGGCCTTCGCCCAGGACAGCTGGTGCGCGCGCGAGCCGTGGGTGTCGCTGTCGTTGGCGCGGCCGTAGTCGGCGACGGCGGCGTTGGCCAGGGAACGGCTGATCGAACCCGAGCCGGCGACGGCTGCCAGGAACAGCGCGCCGAAGCAGTTCGCCTGCAGCTCGATGCGGCGGACGACCTCCTTGTCGGCCGCGCTGTCCTCGTTCGGCGAGGTCATCTTGTCCGCCGCCGCGGACAGGATGCCGCTCTCGCGCTGCACGTGGTGGCCGTACTCGTGGGCGATCGTCGCGATGTGGCGGGCCTTGTTGAGCCCGGCGTCCGAGAGCATCCAGTCGGTCGGGGCGTAGATCGTCGTGTCGCCGCCGCAGTAGTAGGCGACGGCTTCGTTCTCCGTCGGCGCCGCGCCGCACGCGCTGTGCTCGGGCAGCTTCACCGAGACGAAGGCGAGCAGCCTCGGCTCGTTCGCCTTGTCCAGGGCCGGGCGCCAGGACTCCGCCAGGCAGTCGACGAGCCGGTCGTAGTACGCCTTGAGCTGGTCGGCCGCCCGCCCGAGGTCGGGCAGGGCGCAGGTCGCGGGCCCGGGCGTGATGTCGTCGGCGAGCAGCGGGTTGCGGGCCAGCTCCGGCACGGGCTTCACTTCCGAGCCGCCGCTGTAGGCCCGGCCGGTGTCGGCGCCCTGCGCGACGAGCGCGTGGCCGTCGACCCGGTGCGGGATGGTGGCCGCGATCAGCGAGATCGCCAGCACGACGACCAGGACGCCGGCGACGGCACCCCAGAGCCGGCTGCGCGGCGGGGCGATCGGGACGGGTGGCGCGGCGGCCCAGTTCGGGGCCCACGGGTTCGGCTCCGGCGTCCACGCGGGTTCCGGGAGCCGGGCCGCCATCGGCGGCGGTGATGGCAGCCCGGGATCTCCCGGCGGAGCCGGGCCGTCGGTGTCGTTCACGTTCTCCCCCTGCTCAGTGCGACCAGCATACGGACCACCGGAGAGGCCGGGATCACGAAACGAAAACGCCGTCAGGTGGCCGGCGGGACCGTGGGGAGACGAAACTGTCGGCATGAGTGTCGAGGACCCGTACCTGTGGCTGGAAGACGTGACCGGCGATGACGCGCTGAGCTGGGTGCGCGCCCGCAACGACGAGACGCTCGCCGAGCTGACCCGCGGCGCGCGGTTCGCCGAGCTGCGGGACGAGCTGCGCGAGGTGCTCGACGCCGACGACCGGATCCCGTACGTGCGCCGCCGCGGCGAGCTCCTCTACAACTTCTGGCAGGACGCGAGCCACCCCCGCGGCCTGTGGCGGCGGACGACGCTCGAGTCGTACCGGCAGGCCGAGCCCGAGTGGGAACTGCTGCTCGACGTCGACGCGCTGGCCGAGGCCGAGGGCGAAAACTGGGTCTGGCAGGGCGCGACCGTGCTGCGGCCGGACTACCGGCGCGGCCTCGTCGAGCTGTCGCGCGGCGGCGCGGACGCCACGGTCGTGCGCGAGTTCGACCTCGACGCGCACGAGTTCGTCGAAGACGGCTTCACCCTGCCGGAAGCGAAGACGCGGATCGGCTGGATCGACGAGGACCGCGTGTACGTCGGCACCGACTTCGGCGAAGGCTCGCTGACCAGCTCCGGTTACCCGCGGCTGGCCAAGGAGTGGCGCCGCGGCACGCCGATCGAAGAAGCCGTCACGGTGTACGAGGGCAAGCCCGACGACGTCTCGATCGGCGCGTCGCACGACCCGACCGAAGGCTTCGAGCGCGACTTCGTGAGCCGCGCGGTCGACTTCTACCGCTCCGAGCTGTACCTGCGGACGCCCGGGGCGCTGGTCAAGATCGACGTCCCGGACGACGCGAGCGCGTCCGTGCACCGCGAATGGCTGCTGGTCCGGCCGCGGACGGCGTGGGCGGTCGGCGGCACCGAGCACCCGGCGGGGTCGCTGATCGCCATCCGCTTCGACGACTTCATGGGCGGCGAGCGCACCTTCACGACGCTCTTCACGCCCGACGACCACACCTCGCTCGACTACTGGGCCTGGACCCGCCACCACCTGCTGCTCGGCACGCTGCGCGACGTCCGCACGGAGCTGCGCACCCTGACGCCCGGCCCGGACGGCTGGGCGGAGGAGCCCCTGGCGGGCGGCCCGGAGTTCGGCAGCGCGGACATCTTCGACACCGACCCCGACGTCAGCGACGAGTACCTGCTCGACTCGAGCGGCTTCCTCCAGCCGTCGACACTCAGCTACGGCCACGTCGGCGAAGAGGTCGAAGTGCTGAAGCAGGCTCCGGCGTTCTTCGACGCTTCGGGCATGAGCGTCGCGCAGTACTTCGCGACGTCGGAGGACGGCACGAAGATCCCGTACTTCGTCGTCCGGCCGTCCGGCGCCGAAGGCGGGCCGACGCTGCTGACCGGCTACGGCGGCTTCGAGGTCTCGCTGACGCCGTCCTACAGCGGGATGATCGGCCGCGGCTGGCTCGCTCGCGGCGGCACGTACGTCGTCGCGAACATCCGCGGCGGCGCCGAATACGGGCCGAGCTGGCACACCCAGGCGATCAAGGCCGAGCGGCACCGCGTGTACGAGGACTTCGCCGCCGTGGCCGCCGACCTCGTCGAGCGCGGCATCACGACGCCGGAGAAGCTCGGCATCCAGGGCGGCAGCAACGGCGGCCTGCTGATGGGCGTCATGCTGACGCGCTACCCGGAGCGGTTCGGCGCGATCGTCAGCCAGGTGCCGCTGCTGGACATGCGCCGCTACCACCAGCTGCTGGCCGGCGCGTCGTGGATGGCCGAGTACGGCGACCCCGACGAGGCCGCGGAATGGGAGTACATCTCGAAGTACTCGCCGTACCAGAACGTCCACAGTGGACGCAGGTATCCGCCCTCGCTGTTCGTGACCTCGACGCGCGACGACCGCGTGCACCCCGCCCACGCCCGCAAGATGGTGGCGCGCATGCGTGAGCAGGGGCACGACGTCCGCTACCACGAGAACATCGAGGGCGGCCACGGCGCCGCGGCCGACAACGAGCAGCTGGCGTTCAAGTGGGCGCTGGTGTTCGAGTTCCTGTGGGAGCAGCTCACGAAGTAGACGAACCCGGCGAGCACCGCCCCGGACCCGGACGTCTTGGCCGACGTCCTGCTGGCCCCGCTCGCCCCGGAGCTGAACCTGCACCAGCGCGCAGGGCGTGACGCCGGAGCGGATCACGGCGTCGCTGCGAGAACTGGCGAGCCTGCTTTAGACCAGCCCGCGCGGCCTCGCGCGCTTCGGGACGTATCGCGGCTTCGGTTTCGGCTCTTCGCCGCGGATCCGCGCGAGGGCGGCCTCGAAGGCCGTGAGGACGTCCGCGACGAAGACGAGCCGTCCGACGCCCAGGCGGTGCAGTGCCGGGCCGTGGTCGGCGGCGACCGTGACAGCGACGCCGAGCAGCAGGACCCGCCACGCCGCGAACACGGCGGCGCGCGCCGGTTTCGACAAGCCCGCGAAGCCGGTCCGCAGCCGGTGGCAGTGGAAGGGCACGTGCCGTTCCTCGTCGGCGAGGATCCGGGCGGAGACCTGCCTGACCAGCGGGTCGGCGGTGCCGTCGCGCAGGGCGCGGTAGTAGCGCAGGGCGACGACCTCGGCGATGAGCAGCACCATCAGCTCCAGCCGCAGCCCGAGCGCCCGGCGCAACCACACGAACACCGCGTCCGTCCAGTGCGTGGCGATGGTGGGCACGCCGGCCGCGCCCAGCAGCTCGGCGAGCATCCGGGCGTGGTTCTGCTCCTCGGCGACGAAGAGCTTGACGGCGGCGAGGTAGTCGCCACCGCCGGCCTTCGAGATGAGATTGGCGCCGTCCCCGGCTTCGCCGACCTGGAACCGCTGGACGCTCTTCGCGACGTCGGGGTGCAGCCGGGCCCCGCGCGCCCAGGGCGGGTCTTCCCGGCGCCGTCGCCGCTCCGCTTCCGCTTCGAACTCCCGCAACCAGTTCATCGGGTCCGATCCTGCCGCGCGCCTGTGGATTTTCCGGGCGGCTCCGGTGGAGATCCGGTGAAGGTTGACGTGCTAGCTACATAGGATGCTAGCATCCTGTCATGGCGGACAAGGACGTCAAGCAGTTCAACGTGTACCTCCCCGTGGACCTCATCCGGGAGGTCAAGCACCACGCCGTCGACCGCGGGCAATCCCTCTCGGCCCTCGTGACCGAAGCACTGCGCCAGTACCTGGCCAACACCGAAGGAGACCAGCGATGACCATCGAAGCCGTGTACCTCGAGACCCACAACTGGGGCAAGGCGGCCAAGTTCTTCCAGGCCCTCGGGTTCGAGCTCGACTTCGCCACCGACCACAACTCGGGGCTCCTGCGCAACGGCGACGGGCCCTACGTGTTCGTCGCCGAGGTGCCCGAAAGCCGGCCGACCGGGATGAAGATCGTCCTCAAGGGCGAAGAGGTGACCCCCGACGTCGAGGTCGTCTCCCCCTTCGAGGACACGCACTTCGGGACCCGCGAGATGACCGTCCGCGACCCCGACGGGCGGGAGTGGATCCTCCAGGCCAGGCGCTGACGTGCACCGCACCCTGGGCATGCTCGTCGTGATGACCGGCGTGCTCATCGCGGCCGTCGACGGCACCATCGTCGTGCTCGCCCTCCCCGCGATCCAGGCCGACCTGGACATCTCGCTGTCCGCGGTCACCTGGGTGGTCATCGGCTACCTGCTCGTCGTCACCGTGCTCGCGACGCAGCTGGGGCGGCTCGGCGACCTGTTCGGCCGGGTGCGGATGTACCGGACCGGGTTCGCGGTGTTCGTCGGCGGCTCCGTGCTGTGCGCGCTGGCCTGGGACGCGGCGTCGATCATCGGGTTCCGGATCGTCCAGGGCCTCGGCGCGGCGCTGATCGCCGCCAACAGCGGCGCCATCATCTCCGAGCTGTACCCACCGGCCGAGCGCGGCCGCGCCTACGGGTTCAACGCGCTCGGCTACTCGGTCGGCTCGGTGGTCGGCGTGCTGCTCGGCGGCATCATCGTGACGTCGGTGTCGTGGCGCTGGATCTTCTGGATCAACCTGCCGATCGGCGCGGTCGCGCTGGCGCTGGCCGTGCGCTTCCTGCACGACCGCGGCGAGCGGACGCGCCGCCGGCTCGACGTCGCCGGCATGCTCACCCTCGGCCTGGGCCTGTTCGGCGTGTCGTGGGCGATGACGTCGCTGGCCGCGGAACCCCCGCGCTGGACACACCTCGCGTACCTGGCCGGCGGTCTGGTGCTGCTCGGCGTCTTCGTGGTCGTCGAGCTGCGGCACCCGGACCCGACCGTCGACCTGTCGCTCTTCCGGATCCCGGCCGTGGCGCCGTCGCTGCTGGCGTCGCTGCTTCAGGGGCTCGGCAGCTTCGCGGTGCTGTTCCTGGTGATCATGTACCTGCAGGGGCCCCGCGGGCTGAGCCCGATCGACGCGTCGCTGCTGCTCCTGCCGGGGTACGTGCTCGGAGCCGCGGTGGGCCCATGGGCGGGCCGGCTCGCCGACCGCGTCGGGCCGGCACTGCCCGCGACGGCCGGGCTCGGCCTTTCGGTCGTCGCCCTCGTGCTCTTCGCCCGGATGACCACGACGAGCGGGCTGTGGCTGCCCGCGGCCGGCAACGTCGTGATCATGATCGGCGGCAGCTTCTTCTACCCGGCCAACAGCTCCGCGGTGATGAAGGCCTGCCCGCCCGAGCGGCTGGGGATCGCGTCGGGCGTGCTGCGGACGTTCGCGAGCATCGGCATGGTGTTCTCGTTCACCACGGCGATCCTGGTCGCCGCCCAGGCGATCCCGCGCGGCACGGCGTTCGCGATCTTCGTCGGCTCGGCCCGCCTGGACGGTCCACTCGCGACGGTCTTCACCGACGGGCTGAGCACGGCGTTCACCACCCTGACGGTGGTCATGCTCGCCGCGGCGGTCCTGTCCGCGGCCCGCGGCCGGCGTCCCCGAAGGCTGAAAACTCCGCGTTTGTCCGAGGGCGGCCGGGGCGCGAAGCTGGACGCATGACGACCGCCGACGCGTTCCGCGCGCTGCACGAGCGCCCCGAACCCTTCCTGCTGCCGAACCCGTGGGACGCCGGCACGGCCCGGCTGCTCGCCGGCCTCGGCTACGAAGCTCTGGCCACGACGAGCCTCGGCGTGGCCAACGTGGTGGGCCGGACCCGCGCGACCCGGGCGGAGATCCTCGCCAACATCCGCGAGATCGCCGACGCGACGCCGCTGCCGGTGAACGCGGACCTCGAGAACGGCTTCGCCGACGACCCGGCCGAGGCCGCGAAGATGATCGACGCGGCCGCCGAAGCGGGCGCGGTGGGCGCGTCGATCGAGGACCACACGGGTGACCGCGGCTCGCCGATCTACGAGTTCGGCCTGGCGGTCGACCGCGTCCGCGCGGCGGTGGAGACGGCGCGGGCGCGAGGCGTGGTGCTCACGGCGCGCTGCGAGAACCTGTGGCTGGGCATCGACGACCTCGCCGACACGATCAAGCGCCTGCAGGCGTTCGAGGAAGCGGGCGCGGACGTACTGTACGCGCCCGGCCTGCGCACGCTCGCCGAGATGCGCGCGGTGGTGTCGTCGGTGGGCAAGCCGGTGAACGTGGTGATGGGCTTCGCGGACCCGTCGATCACCCTGGAGCAACTGGCGGAGATCGGCGTCCGCCGCATCAGCATCGGCGCGGCGTTGTCCCGCCTGGCGCTGAAGTCCTTCATGGACGGCGCGCGGGAGATGCTGGCGGGGCGGTTCGGCTTCGTCGGCGAGCTGCCGCCGAAGTCCGAGCTGCGGCAGGCGTTCGACTGAGCCGGACGCCTGCCGCAGCCCCGGTCGTCAGCTGCAGCCGGAGGTCGAGCCGCAGCCTTCGCAGGCGTAGCACGAGCCTGCCGGGCGCATCTTCGTTCCGCACGTCATGCACAGCGGGGCGTCCGCTGCCTTGCCGAGGCGGAGCTCCATCAGCTCCGTCGTCGTGTGGGCTTCGCGGTGCGGGGCCTCCGGCTGCTCCGCGTGCGGTTCCGGTGAGGAGTCCACTGTGGAGCGCAGGGTCTCGAGGTCCGGTGTGCCGTAGCTCGCCTCGACCTCCGCCGAACGCTCGTCCGCCGACAGGATGCCCAGCTGCGAACGCTTTTCGTACGGCAGGTAGTCCAGCGCCAGGCGGCGGAACAGGTAGTCCATCACGCTCGTCGCGATGCGGATGTCCGGGTCGTCCGTCATGCCCGCCGGCTCGAAGCGCAGGTTCGAGAACTTCGAGACGTAGAACTCCAGCGGGATGCCGTGCTGGAGACCGACCGAAATGGACATCGAGAACGCGTCCATCACGCCGGCCAGCGTCGAGCCCTGCTTGCCCAGCTTGACGAAGATCTCGCCGAGGCCGTCGTCCGGGTACGAGCCCGCCGTCAGGTAGCCCTCCGCGCCGCCGACCGTGAACGACACCGTCTGGCTCGGGCGCTTCTTCGGCAGGCGCTTGCGCACCGGCCGGTACTCGACGACCTTCTCCGGCTCGGCGACCGCCGACTCCTTCTTCGCCGTCGACAGCGGCTGGCCGACCTTGCAGTTGTCGCGGTAGATCGCCAGCGCCTTCAGGCCCAGCTTCCAGCCCTGGAAGTAGATCTCCTCGACCTCTTCGACCGTCGCCGACTCCGGCATGTTGACCGTCTTGGAGATCGCGCCCGACAGGAACGGCTGCACCGCCGCCATCATCCGGACGTGGCCCATCGGCGCGATCGAGCGCTCGCCGACCGCGCAGTCGAACACCTCGTAGTGCTCGGGCCGCAGCCCCGGCGCGTCGACGACGTGACCGTTCTGCGCCACGAACTCGACGATCGCCTCGACCTGCTCGGCCGGGTAGCCCAGCGCCTCCAGCGCACGCGGCACCGTCTGGTTGACGATCTGCATCGAGCCGCCGCCGACGAGCTTCTTGAACTTCACCAGCGAGAAGTCCGGCTCGATCCCGGTCGTGTCGCAGTCCATCATGAAGCCGATGGTGCCGGTGGGCGCGAGCACGGACGCCTGCGCGTTGCGCCAGCCGTGCTTCGTGCCGATGTCGATGCCCTTCTTCCACTCCTCCGTCGCCAGCGCGCGGACCGCGGCGTCGTTCGAGTGGTAGGTGCGGACGAGCTCGTTCGCCGCCGCGTGCTTACGCATCACGCGCTGGTGCGACTCGGCGTTGCGCGCGTAGCCCTCGTACGCGCCGACGACCTGCGCCATCTCCGCCGAGCGCCGGTACGAAACGCCGGTCATCAGCGACGTGATCGCCGCCGCGAGCGCGCGGCCGCCGTCGGAGTCGTACGCGTGGCCCAGCGCCATCAGCAGCGCGCCGAGGTTCGCGTAGCCGATGCCGAGCTGGCGGAACTTGCGCGTGGTGTCGGCGATCGGCTCGGTCGGGAAGTCCGCGAAGCAGATCGAGACGTCCATCGCCGTGATGACGAACTCGACGGCGCGCGCGAACAGCGGCGCGTCGAAGGTGCCCTCGGGCGTGACGAACTTGAGCAGGTTCAGCGACGCGAGGTTGCAGCTCGAGTTGTCGAGGTGCATGTACTCGCTGCACGGGTTCGACGCGGTGATCCGGCCCGACTCGGGGCAGGTGTGCCAGTCGTTGATCGTGCCGTCGTACTGGATGCCGGGGTCGGCGCACTCCCACGCGGCCTGCGCGACGCTGCGGAACAGCTTCTTCGCGTCGGTCCGGTCGATCACCTCGCCGGTGAGCCGGGCGCGCAGGCCGAAGTCGGTGCCGTTCTCGACCGCCTGCATGAACTCGTCGGACACGCGGACCGAGTTGTTCGCGTTCTGGTACTGCACGGAAGAGATGTCCGCGCCGGAGAGGTCCATGTCGAACCCGGCGTCGCGCAGGACCTTGATCTTCTCTTCCTCGCGCGCCTTCGTCTGGACGAACTCTTCGATGTCCGGGTGGTCGATGTCGAGCACGACCATCTTCGCCGCACGCCGGGTGGCGCCGCCGGACTTGATGGTGCCCGCGGACGCGTCGGCGCCGCGCATGAACGAGACCGGCCCGGACGCGGTGCCGCCGGAGGTCAGCAGTTCCTTCGAGGAGCGGATGCGGGAGAGGTTCAGGCCGGCACCGGAGCCGCCCTTGAAGATCAGGCCCTCCTCGCGGTACCAGTTGAGGATCGACTCCATGGTGTCGTCGACCGCGAGGATGAAGCAGGCGCTGACCTGCTGCTTCGACGCCGTGCCGACGTTGAACCAGACCGGGGAGTTGAAGCTGAAGACCTGGTGCAGCAGCATCCAGGTGAGCTCGTGCTCGAAGATCTCGAGGTCCTGCGGCGACGCGAAGTAGCCGTGGTCGCGCGCGGCCTTGACGTAGGTCTTCACGACCCGGTCGATCAGCTGCTTGAGGCTGCGCTCGCGCTGCGGGCTGCCGACGGCGCCGCGGAAGTACTTGCTGGTGACGATGTTCGTCGCGTTGACCGACCAGAAGTCGGGGAACTCGACGCCACGCTGCTCGAAGTTGACCGAGCCGTCGCGCCAGTTCGTCATCACGACGTCGCGCTGTTCCCAGGTCACCTGGTCGTAGGGGTGCTTGCCCTCGGTGGTGAAGACGCGCTTCACACTCAGCCCGCCGGCCGCCTTGCTCTTCTTGCCGGCGGCCGCGCCGGCCCCGGTTCCCACGGTTTCGGTCATCGGTCGAACCCTCACTCCCGCAGCGGGACGGTCAGTTGCCGTCTTCGCGCTGATCGCTCTCCTCCGGAGCAGCAGAACCCGCCATGGCCTCACGAAGATCGGCGATCTCCTTCTCGAAGTCCTCGACCGAGGAGAACGAGCGGTAGACGCTGGCGAACCGGAGGTAGGCGACCCCGTCGAGCTCACGCAGCGGGCCCAGGATCGCCAGGCCGACCTCGTGACTCGGGATCTCCGCCAGCCCGGCGGAGCGGATCGACTCCTCCACGCGCTGCGCGAGCTGCTGCAACGCGTCGTCGTCGACCGGCCTGCCCTGGCAGGCGCGGCGGACGCCGCTCACCACCTTGTCCCTGCTGAACTGTTCGGTGACCCCGGACCGCTTGACGACGGCGAGCACCATCGTCTCCGAAGTCGTGAACCGCCGTCCGCACGACGCGCACGAGCGCCGCCTGCGGATCGCCTGGCCTTCATCCACCTCTCGGGAGTCGACGACCCGAGAGTCCGCATGCCGGCAGAACGGGCACCTCATCCGCCGATCACCTTCCCCTCCGCGCCGGCCGCCCCGGTCGACGTCCCCCGGCCGCCACGCGCGGCCGGTCGAGCACCCGGCACCCCTGCACCTGGTGATCGTTTTGTGGACATCCGGTGGGTAAAGGCCGACCAGCTGTGGACAACTGCTGCCCAGTCTACCCCAACCTGTGGACCAACTACAGCGGTGTAACTACTACATATAGCGGGCGAGCGTAGAACTCGGCGGAGGTGTGCGCAAGCGGCACGGCCGTGGTCGACCCCGCCCGGGTGAGGGGCGGACGGGCCATCCCGCGGCGACGCTGGCGTTCACCGGTCCGGCCCAGTGGCAGGTTCACCGGAGCGGGTGATCTTCACGGCGCGGGAACGGCGCCGTCGACCGGGACGGTCAGCGGCAGCCCGGGCACCAGCACCGCGTCGTCGAGGCGGTTGAGCTCCTTGATCCGGGCGACGACCGCGCTCGCGTCGCTCTCCGGCGCGAACCGCGCGGCCAGTGAAGACAGCGTGTCGCCCTGGCCGACCGACACCGTCGCGGTGCGCTCGGGCACCGGGGCGCTCGCGGAGCCCCCGCCGAGCAGGCCCAGCCCGACGACCACGAGGCAGCTCGCGACGGCCAGCGCGGCCAGCCACGGCCACCGGACCGGCACCCGCCTCGGCGCCGCGCAGGGCGCGCCGGCCGGGCGGCGGCCCGCGACGACCCGTGCGCGTGTCGGCGGGCGCTGGATCTCCCCGCGGCGCCCGCGCGTCACGCGCACGGGGCCGGGGTGCGCCGGGACCGGGGTCGCCGGGCGAGCGTGCCCGCGTTCGGCCAGAATGGACATCCGAACCTCCTCGAAACCCTGGTGTCCGCCCGTTTCCGGGGCCGGTGCCGGCCCGTGGATCAAGGTCGAACAGGCGTTCTATCGAACGCCCGTGCGAAGGTCTACCACCTACCACCGACAAAATCGAGCGGACACGGCGTGTCGATCGAACAGATGTTTGAAATCGTCGTGCCCGGGGGCTAACGTCGGTGACCAGGGCATCTGCCGGGCAGATGCCGCCGGCGAGGCTGCCCGCACCCGGCGGGCGGCGGCCGGCGCGCGATACGTGCAGCGAACGTCTGGGAGGCGACGCAGTGGCGAAGGAGAACAAGGCGGGCAGGACCAGTGGGTCCCCCGGGGGTCAGGTGCACTCCATGCCCGAGGTGTACGACGTGGACGAGACCCTCACCGTCCGCCAGCAGCAGGTGCTCGACGTGATCCGCACCTGGGTCAGCCGCTACGGCTACCCGCCGAGCGTCCGCGAGATCGGCGAGGCGGTCGGGCTGACGTCGACGTCGTCGGTGTCGCACCAGCTGCGCGCCCTGCAGCGCAAGGGGTACCTGCGGCGCGACGCGAACCGCCCGCGCGCGGTCGGCGTCCTGTCGGCGACCGACGACAACCCCATGGGCATCGAGATGGACCAGCCGCCGTCGATGCCGAAAGCGGCGTACGTGCCGCTGGTCGGCCGGATCGCCGCCGGTGGCCCGGTGCTGGCCGAGCAGGCCATCGAGGACGTGTTCCCGCTGCCGCGGGAGATCGTCGGCGAGGGCGAGCTGTTCCTGCTGAAGGTCACCGGTGACTCGATGGTCGACGCGGCCATCACCGACGGCGACTGGGTCGTGGTCCGGCAGCAGCCGGACGCGGACAACGGCGAGATCGTCGCGGCGATGATCGACGGCGAGGCCACGGTCAAGACGTTCAAGCGCAAGAGCGGCCACATCTGGCTGATGCCGCACAACGAGGCGTACGAGCCGATCCCCGGCGACGACGCGACGGTGCTCGGCAAGGTCGTGGCGGTGCTGCGGCGGCTCTGATCCCCGCCGGCGGCCGGATCTGGGGGCAGAACCGGTCGCCGGTACCGGTGGTGGGCGGACGGGAAGCCCGGTCCCTCCCCCACCCCGATCGGATGATCCTCGCGGGTGCGCCGGAGCGCGCGGCTTCGGCCTGCGCGCCCCGCACCCGCGGTGACGCGGTCGCATGTGGACGCGCAGGCTCGCGCGGCGCCCGGCTGTCAGCCCCGGCGCCGTCGCAGGCGGCTGAAGCCGAACCACCCGAGCCCGACCACGGCCACGGTGATGCCCGCCGCGGGCAGGAGCGGTACTCCCCCACCGTCCGAAGCGGACACGCCACCCGATGCCGTGCCCGGCTTGCCGGCCGAAGACGCCGCGGGAGCGGACGCCGCCGCGCCCTTGACCGCGCGGATCGGCTCGCCCACCCCTTCGCTTCCCGACAGCAGCGTGCCGTCCGGGTCGAACGCGATCGCCTCGCCCTGCTTTTCCCCCGGGAGGGGGATGCGAACGGGGGTCTGGTGCAGCGCCGCCAGGACGTCGCCGTCCGGGACCGGGTACAAGTACGCGTCCGTGTACGTCCGCAGCGCTACCACGCTGCCATCGGCCGTCGAAGCCGCACCCGTCACCAGGACCGAGCCGAGCGAACCCACCGGGCCACCCGGGGTGTCGGTCTCCTTGATCTTCAGCGAGCCGACCTTCTCCAGGTTGGTCGGCCCGGGGCTCGCCAACGGCCCGGACGGCCGGTAGACGCGAGCCTCGCCGAGGATGTCCTTGGTGATCAGGTACGGCGTGCCGGACTTGTCCATCAGCAGCGCCTCGGTGTCGTGCTGGCCGTCCGGGTAGGTCAGCCGGTGCAGCGTCACCTTGCCCTGCGGGCTCATCTCCAGCAGGGCGACCGTCAGCCGGCCCTTCTGGTTGTCGCCCGTGTCGGACAGCCACAGCGTGCCGTCCGGGGTCCGGGCCAGGTCCTCGACGTCGAACGGGTCCGTCCGATCCGTCAGGACCTGCTGGACCCTGCAGTCGCGGCCCAGGACGAACACCTGGACCTTCGCGCCGCCGTCGTTGATCGCGTACAGCTTCGAGCCGTCGGAGACCAGGCCGGAAAGCTCGTTGAGGCGCGAGTCCTTGACCGTGCACAGCGGCTCCGGTGCCGGCGCCGCCGACGCTGGGACAGGCCCGCTCACCAGGGCCAGCGAAACCGCCGCGACCGCGACCACCCAGCGCACCCAGCCACCTCCGTAGTGTGCGATCCACCCGGAAAGCACACTACGGAGACGTCTCAGGCCCTGGTCGAGTTGGTCTCGTAGTCCCGCAAAGCCGCGGCGAGGTCCGGACGGACCCGCACCAGCAGGCGCGTGCCGTCTTCGGCGTGCTCCTCTTCGAGCACCTCGCCGTCCGCGTGCGCCCGCGCGACCAGCTCGCCGCGCGAGTAGGGCACGAGGACGTCGACCGTGACCTCCGGCCGCGGCAGGCGGTCGGCGATCACCTCGACGAGCTCCGCGATGCCCGCCCCGGTCCGCGCCGAGACCTGGACGGACCCGGTCAACGCGTGCCGCAGCCGGGCGAGGCTGACCTCGTCGGACGCGTCGGTCTTGTTGATCACCAGCAGCTCCGGCGGGAGCGGCTCCTTGCGCTTGCGGGTGATCTCGCCGAGCACCTCGCGCACGGCGCTGACCTGCTCCTCCGGCGCCGGGTCGGACCCGTCCACCACGTGCAGCAGCAGGTCCGCGTCCGCGGCCTCCTCCAGCGTCGAGCGGAACGCGTCCACCAGCTGGTGCGGCAGGTGCCGCACGAAGCCGACGGTGTCGGTCAGCGTGTAGCCGCGGCCGTCCGCGGTCTGCGCGCGCCGCGTGGTCGGGTCGAGGGTGGCGAACAGCGCGTCCTCCACCAGCACCCCGGCCCCGGTCAGCGCGTTGAGCAGGCTCGACTTGCCGGCGTTGGTGTAGCCGACGATCGCCACGCTGGGCACCTCGTTGGCCAGCCGCCGCCCGCGCTTGGTCTCGCGGATGGTGTCCATGGCGGCGATCTCACGGCGCAGCTTCGCCACGCGCTTGTTGATCCGCCGCCGGTCGGTCTCGAGCTTGGTCTCACCGGGACCACGCAGGCCGACGCCGCCGTTCGCGCCGCCGGCGCGCCCACCGGCCTGCCGGGACAGCGACGCACCCCACCCGCGCAGCCGCGGGATCAGGTACTGCAGCTGGGCCAGCTCGACCTGCGCCTTGCCCTCCTTGGACCGGGCGTGCTGGGCGAAGATGTCGAGGATCAGGGCGGTCCGGTCGATGACCTTGACCTTGACCTTCTCCTCGAGCTGCCGCAGCTGGCCCGGCG
The DNA here is from genome assembly GCF_054781455.1 of Amycolatopsis stemonae. Taxonomy (NCBI): domain Bacteria; kingdom Bacillati; phylum Actinomycetota; class Actinomycetes; order Pseudonocardiales; family Pseudonocardiaceae; genus Amycolatopsis; species Amycolatopsis stemonae. The sequence continues at coordinate 662,984 of NZ_BAAGUJ010000003.1, forward strand.
AGAGCTCGCCGTCGCAGATCACCGTGTCGGCGCCGGTGGAGCCGACGATGTCCCGCAGCTCCTTGACCTTGCCCGAGCCGATGTAGGTGGCCGGGTCCGGCTTCGGACGCCGCTGGATGAGACCTTCGAGGACTTCCGAGCCCGCCGTCTCGGCCAGGCGCGCCAGCTCGGCCAGCGACGCCTCGGACTGCAGGGCCGTGCCCTCGGTCCACACGCCGACCAGCACGACGCGTTCGAGCCGCAGTTGCCGGTACTCGACCTCGGTGACGTCCTCGAGCTCGGTGGACAGTCCCGCGACCCGGCGCAGCGAAGCCCGGTCCTCGAGCTCCATCTCGCCTGTCGAAGGGTCGTACAGGTCGTCGTCGTGGTCTTCGGTGTGTGTCAGTTCTGTCATCGTGCCTCCATGGTCCCACGATTCGCCGCGGGAACCGAACTTTTACGTGCTGGGATAGGTGGCGAGGTAGATCGCGGTGCGCTCGGCGCCGGGACGGCGCGGGCGCGCGCGGAACTCCTCGAGCAGGGCGTTGAGCCGGGTTTCCAGCTCCGCTCGCTCCTCGGGGGCCACCTGGACGACCAGGCGTGACTGGTGCACGCCCTCGAATCCGGTTTCGGCGATCTCGGCCAGATAGGCCTCGAGCACCGCCTGTTCCACGTCCTTGTCACCGCATGAGTCGAGTGTCCAGGAAAGACCGGTCGAAAGATACGGAATTTCCTTGGCGCCCCGCGCGCCGCGCCGCGGCGGCTGCGCGGCCAGGAAACCGGTCTCGACGAGCCGGCGCACGTGGTGCAGTGTCGTCGCCGGGTCGCGGCCCAGCCGCTCGGCGAGCTCCTTGTTCGTGAGCGCCTCCGAGAAGGTCAACCGGATGATGCGCAGCCGTATTCCGGAGGCCAGCGCGGCGGCCTCGGCTTCGGTCGCGGCGCGTCGTTCTGCGGGGAGCACGCGCTCAGCCTAGAGCGAAAAGTGATTGACGCTTTCCAATCACTCACGCCACACTCGGGGCATGCCCAGGGGGTCCCTCTTCCGCCACGCCGACTTCAGGCGGCTGTGGGCCGGCGACACGGCCAGCCAGTTCGGCACGTTCGTCGGCAACACCGCCGTCCCGCTGCTCGCCGCCGTGACACTGGCCGCGACGCCGTTCGAGATGGGCCTGCTCACCGCGGCCGAGACGCTGGCGTTCCTGCTGCTCGGGCTGCCCGCCGGCGTGTGGGTCGACCGGCTGAGCCGCCGCCGGGTGATGCTCACCGCCGACTTCACCCGCTTCGCGCTGCTGCTGAGCGTGCCGGTCGCCTGGTGGGCCGGGGTGCTGACGCTGGCCCAGCTGCTGGTGGTCGTCCTGCTCGTCGGCATCGCGACGCTGTTCTTCGACGTCGCCTACCAGTCGTACCTGCCCTCGCTCGTCGGCCGGGAGCACCTGCTGGAAGGCAACGCGAAGCTGCAGGCCGTCCAGTCGACCGCGCAGATCGCCGGGCCGAGCGCGGCCGGCGTGCTGGTCCAGCTCATCACCGCGGCGAACACCGTGCTCGTCACCGGCTTCGGCTTCCTCACGTCGGCGTTGTGCCTGCTGCGCATCCGCGCGGCCGAGCCCGAGCCGGTGCGCGGGGGCCACGCCCGGCTGCTCCCGCAGATCGCCGAGGGGCTGCGGTTCGTGTTCTCGGACCGGCCGTTGCGCGCGATCGTCGGGTGCACGGCGACGGCCAACCTGTTCGGCGCCGCGCTGAACGCGGTGCAGGTGCTGTTCCTGACGCGGACGGTCGGGCTGCCGCCGGCCGCGATCGGCGTGCTGCTGGCGGCCGGCGGTGCGGGCGGGATCGCGGGCGCGCTCTGCGCGGGCGGGATCACCCGGCGGATCGGCCAGGCGCGCGCGATCTGGCTGCTCCCCCTGGTCACCATGCCGGCGAGCCTGCTGGTGCCGCTGGCCGCACCCGGCTGGCGCACCGTGCTCGCCGGGCTCGGCCTGGTCGTCAGCGGCTTCGGGATCATCGTCTACAACATCGCCCAGGTTTCCTACCGCCAGGCGATCTGCCCGGACCGGCTGCTCGGCCGGATGAACGCGAGCGTGCGGTTCGTCGTCTGGGGCACCATCCCGCTCGGCGGCCTGCTCGGTGGCGCGCTGGGCGAGTGGCTCGGGCTGCGTGACGCGGTGTGGGTCGCCGTGGCCGGCGAGGCCGCCGCCGTGCTGTGGGTGCTGTGCTCGCCGTTGCGGCGCATGCGCGATCTGCCGACCACGGCGAAAAGCGGTTCCAGCGCCGCCTAGAGTTGCTTCATGAGTACCCCATACCAACGCCCCCAGGTCCCGGACAAGGTCGGTGTCGACGGTCTGGAGGCCAAGTGGGTACCCGTATGGGAATCCACCGGCGCCTACCGCTTCGACCGCACGAAGACGCGTGAAGAGATCTACTCGATCGACACGCCGCCGCCGACGGTCAGCGGGTCGCTGCACATCGGGCACGTGTTCTCCTACACCCACACCGACGTCCTGGCGCGGTTCAAGCGGATGCGCGGGCTCGAGGTGTTCTACCCGATGGGGTGGGACGACAACGGCCTGCCGACCGAACGTCGCGTGCAGAACCACTTCGGCGTCCGCTGCGACCCGTCGCTGCCCTACGACCCGGCCTTCCGCGCCCCGGAGAAGCCGGGCAAGGACGTGGTCTCGATTTCGCGGCGCAACTTCGTCGAACTGTGCGAAACGCTGACCGAAACCGACGAGCAGGTCTTCGAAGAGCTGTGGCGGCGCCTCGGCCTTTCGGTCGACTGGACGATGACCTACCAGACGATCGGGCACGACTCGCGGCTGATCTCGCAGCGCGCGTTCCTGAAGAACCTGGCCCGCGGCGAGGCCTACCAGGCCGAAGCGCCGACGCTGTGGGACGTCACGTTCCGCACGGCGGTGGCCCAGGCCGAGCTGGAGGACCGCGAACGCCCGGGCGCGTTCCACGACCTCGCGTTCACCGGCCCCGACGGCGCCGACGTCGTGATCGCGACGACCCGGCCGGAGCTGCTGCCCGCGTGCGTCGCCCTGGTGGCCCACCCGGACGACGAGCGGTTCCGGCCGCTGTTCGGGAAAACCGTGCGCACCCCGGTGTTCGGCGTCGAGGTGCCCGTCGTGGCGCACCACCTCGCGGACCCGGAGAAGGGCCGCGGCATCGCGATGGTGTGCACGTTCGGCGACACGACCGACGTCACGTGGTGGCGTGAACTGCGGCTGGCGACGCGGGTCGTGCTCGGGCGCGACGGCCGGTTCCTGCCCGACGCGCCGCACGACGTCCCGGCCGGGGCCTATGCGCCGCTGGCCGGCAAGACCGTCCACACGGGACGCGAAATCGTGGTGCGCCTGCTGCGCGAAGCCGGTGCCCTGCGGGGAGAACCGCGGCCGATCACACACTCGGTGAAGTTCTACGAAAAGGGCGACAAGCCGCTGGAGATCGTCGCGAGCCGCCAGTGGTACCTGCGCAACGGCGGCAACGACGAGGCGTTCCGGGAGAAGATGCTGGCCCGGGGCGAGGAACTGAACTGGGTGCCGAAGCACATGCGCGTCCGGTACTCGTCGTGGGTCGAGAACCTGGCCGGCGACTGGCTGGTCAGCCGCCAGCGGTTCTTCGGCGTGCCGATCCCGTTGTGGTACCGGCTCGACGCGAACGGCGAGCCCGACCACGACGCGCGCCTGCTGCCGGAGGACCTGCCGGTCGACCCGAGCAGCGACGTCCCGCCCGGCTTCACCGAGGACCAGCGCGGCGTGCCCGGCGGGTTCGTCGCGGAAGCCGACGTGATGGACACCTGGGCGACGTCTTCGCTGACGCCGCAGATCGTCGGCCGCTGGACCCTCGACGACGACCTGTTCGCCCGCGTGTTCCCGATGGACCTGCGGCCCCAGGCGCACGAGATCATCCGCACCTGGCTGTTCTCGACGGCGGTGCGGGCGGAGCTGGAGCACGGCGTGCTGCCGTGGCGCGAGACGTCGATCGCGGGCTGGGTGCTCGACCCGGACCGCAAGAAGATGTCGAAGTCCAAGGGCAACGTGACGACGCCGGTCGACCTGCTGGAGCGCTTCGGTTCCGACGCGGTCCGCTACTGGGCGGCGAGCGCGCGCCCGGGCGTCGACACGGCGGTGGACGAAGGCCAGATGAAGGTCGGCCGCCGCCTGGCGACGAAGCTGCTCAACGCGAGCCGGTTCGTGCTGGGCCTCGGCGTGCCTTCGCCGGACGCGGTCGCGACCGAGCCCCTCGACCGGGCGCTGCTGGCTGGGCTGTCATCGGTGGTTTCCTCGGCGACCGCGGCGTTGGAGGCACTGGACTACGCGCGGGCGTTGCAGGTGACCGAGACGTTCTTCTGGACGTTCTGCGACGACTACGTGGAGCTGGTGAAGGGCCGCGCGTACGGCGACCTCGGCCCGGAGGCCGCGGCGTCCGCGCAGGCCGCGCTGGTGACGGCGCTGTCGGCGGTGCTGCGGCTGTTCGCGCCGTTCCTGCCGTTCGCGACCGAGGAGGTCTGGTCGTGGTGGCGGGAAGGCTCGGTGCACCGGGCTTCCTGGCCTTCGCTCACCGCCGAAGGTGACCCGGAGCTGCTGTCCCTGGCGAGCGACGTGATCGCGGCGGTGCGCCGGGCGAAGACGGACGCGAAGGTGTCGATGCGCACCCCGGTGGAGACGCTCACGCTGACCGGCCCGGCCGAGGTGCTGGCCCGCTTCGCCGGCATCCAGGCGGACATCCGGGTCGCGGGCGCGATCGGATCCGTGGAGACGCGCGAAGGCGAGTTCGCGGTGGACGCGAAGATCTGACGCCGCCGGGCCGCCGTCAGGAACCGGCGGCGGCCCACCAGGCTTCGTCGATCTCGCCGCGGGCCACGATCTCCGCCGGGCCCGACAGCGTCGACGCGCCGCGCGACACCGTCACCGACACGCGGCCGCCCGGGACGTCGACCGTGGCCGCGCCGGTGTCCGTGCCCGCCAGGTGGACCGCCGCCGCCACCGCGGCGACCGTGCCCGTGCCGCAGGCCCGGGTCTCGCCCACGCCGCGCTCGTGCACGCGCATCCGCAGCGCGCCTTCGCCGAGCCGGTTGACGAACTCGAGGTTGACCCCGTGCGGGAAGACGTCGTGGTCGAAGTCGGGCTGGTCGCGCAGGTCGAGGTCCGCGACGTCGTCGTCGAGCACCGACACCAGGTGCGGGTTGCCGACGTCGACCGCCACGCCGGAGAACGGGCGGCCGGCCACCACCGTGACCGACGTGCCGGTGATCGTCGCCGGTCCCATGTGGACGGTCACCGAGCGGTCCGGGTGCACCACCACCGGGCGGTCGCCCGCGCGGGTGCCGACGACGAACTCGCCCTCGGTCGCCAGGCCGGAGTCGACGAGGTGGCGGGCGAAGACCCGCACGCCGTTGCCGCACATCTCCGCGATCGAGCCGTCGGCGTTGCGGTAGTCCATGAACCACTCGCCCGCGGACGGCAGGTCGAGCGCGGCGGCGCGGACGACGCGCAGCACGCCGTCGGCCCCGAGGCCGCGGCGGCGGTCGCACAGCGCGGCGACCCTCGCCTCGGTCAGCTCGAGGCGGCCCGCCGCGTCGGGGAGCAGCACGAAGTCGTTCTGCGTGCCGTGCCCCTTGAGGAACTCGATTCCGCCCATGGGGGCAAGATTACCGGCCCAGGGTATCCAGGACGCGCTCGGCCAGCCCCGGCCCGGCGCCGTCGAACCAGTGGATCCGCTTGTCGCGCTTGAACCAGGACCGTTGCTTCCGGACGAAGCGCCGCGTCGCCTGCGCCGTCGCCGCGGCGGCCGCGTCGAAGTCGCCTTCGCCGTCCAGCTCGGCGAGCACCTGCTGGTAGCCAAGCGCCCGGGACGCCGTCTTCCCGTCGCGCAGGCCCGCTTTCACCAGCGCGCGGACCTCGTCGACCAGCCCGGCGGCGAACATCCGCCGGACGCGCTCGTCGACGCGCTCGTCGAGCTCGGCGGGATCGCGGTCGACGCCGACCACGACGGTGCCGTACCGGGCCGGGCCCGGCTCGGGCAGGTTCGCCGAGAACGGCTCGCCGGTGATCTCGATGACTTCGAGGGCACGCACGATCCGCCGGGTGTTGGTCGGCAGGATCGCCGCCGCCGCGGCCGGGTCGCGTTCACCCAGCCGGGTGTACAACGCGGGCGTGCCGAGCTGCTCGGCCTCCGCGTCCAGCCGGGCCCGGACGGCCGGGTCCGTGCCGGGGAAGCGCAGGTCGTCGAGCACGGCCTGGACGTAGAGGCCGGACCCGCCGGCCAGCACCGGGACCCGGCCGGCGGCCAGGATCCGCTCGATCTCGGCGCGCGCTTCGCGCTGGTAGGCCGCGACGGACGCCGTTTCGGTGACGTCCAGGACGTCGAGCAGGTGGTGCGGGACGCCGCGGCGCTCCTCGGCGGTGGCCTTCGCCGTGCCGATGTCCATCCCCCGGTAGAGCTGCAGCGCGTCGGCGTTGACCACCTCGCCGCCCAGCTCCAGGGCCAGGTCGACGGCGAGCGCGGTCTTGCCGGTGGCCGTCGGCCCGACCACCGCGAGCGGGACGACGGAGCTGTTCACGGCGGCTGACGATACCGGCGGGCCGCCACGGAGCGTCCACCGGAAGTAGGATCACGTGCTTCGAGTGGCTCATCCGGTACCACGGTGCGCGCTGAGCTGCTTGAATGCCGCGTGGGGGCCGTAGCATCCGAGCACGGCCCGTGACGACCGCATTACCCGGCCCCGCTTCCGCGGCGGGGCGCCCGCGCGAGCGGGCGTACAGGCGATAAGGAGCCTGCGATGGCCCAGGAGAACACTTCCACCGGTACCCCGGCCCCGCACCCGGTGCCGCACGCGCTGCACGCCGGGCACGCCGCCCCGCCCGTGCCGCCCGCCGAGCCCACCCCGTCCACCTGGGGCCGGATCGACGACGAGGGCACCGTCTACGTCATCACCGCCGAGGGTGAACGCGCGGTCGGCGTCTGGCAGGCAGGCAGCCCCGACGAGGGCCTGGTGCACTACGCCCGCCGCTTCGACGACGTGCGCACCGAAGTCGAGCTGCTCGAGACCCGGCTGGTCTCCGGCGCGGGCGACCCGAAGCACGCGCTGTCGAGCGCCACGCAGCTGCGCGACGGGCTGGCCGAAGCCGCCCTGGTCGGCGACCTGGCCGCGCTCGCCGCGCGGCTGGAGTACGTCATCGGGCACGCCGAGAAGGCGCTGGCCAGCGCGAAGGCCGAGCGTGAGGAGGCCCGCGCGGCCGCCGTCGCCCGGAAGCAGGAGCTGGCCGAAGAAGCCGAGAAGATCGCCGCCGACTCCACCCAGTGGAAGGCGGCGGGCGACCGGCTGCGCGCGATCCTCGACGAGTGGAAGACGGTCAAGGGCGTCGACCGCAAGACCGACGACGAGCTGTGGAAGCGGTTCTCGAAAGCCCGTGAGGCGTTCAACCGCCGCCGCGGGTCGCACTTCGCCGAGCTGGACAAGCAGCGCGCCGCGGCGAAGCAGCGCAAGGAGGAGCTCATCGCCGAAGCCGAGGCGATCAGCGAGTCCGACGACTGGGGCGAGACGGCCGGGCGCTACAAGGACCTGATGACCGAGTGGAAGGCCGCCGGCCGCGCGCCGAAGGACAGCGACGAGGCGCTCTGGCAGCGGTTCCGCGCGGCGCAGGACAAGTTCTTCGCCCGCCGGTCCGCGGTGTTCTCCGAGCGCGACGCGGAGTTCGCGCAGAACGCGGCCCGCAAGGAAGAGCTGCTGATCGAGGCCGAGAAGATCGACGCGGCGTCGAACCTCGAGGCGGCGAAGGGCGCGCTGCGGCGCATCCAGGAGCAGTGGGACGAGATCGGCAAGGTCCCCCGCGAGCGGATCCGCGAGCTCGACGGCCGGCTCAAGGCGGTCCAGGACGGCGTGAAGTCGGCCGAGGACACCCGCTGGCGCCGCACCGACCCGGAGGCCCAGGCCCGGGCCGCGCAGTTCCGCGAGCGCGTCGAGCAGTTCGAGGCCCAGGCCGAGAAGGCGCGTGCGGCCGGCGACGAGCGTCGCGCCAAGAAGGCCGACGAGCAGGCCGCGCAGTGGCGTGAGTGGCTGCAGGCCGCCGAGGCCGCGGTCGCCGACCGCTGAGCCCCGAGTCCGTGGAGGCCGCATCGAGGGACTCGGAGTCCCTCGATGCGGCCTTCACGGCTTTCCGGCTCGGTAAGCGGAGGGTTAACGCATCACCCGAAGCGGTGTGACGGGCTGCACGGCCGGGGGTCTTCCGGCGCTTTCCGCGCCCCGCGGTGCTCCACTTCGATCATGAGCAGAACATCGAACCTCGTGTCCGCACTGGTCGTAGCCTGCACCGTCGCCCTCGCCGTCCCGAGCGTCGCGCTGGCGGCGGGTGGCCCGGCCCCGGCCGCCGTCCAGGGGCACAAGAAGCACCAGGCCAAGGTCGACGCCAAGGCCGACAAGACCCGCGTCAAGGTCGGCGAACAGACGAAGATCAAGGGCTCCTTCGCCGACCTCGGCGGGCAGGAGAGCATCGCCGGCGGCGAGCCGGTGATCGTCCAGCAGCTGCAGGCCGGCGTCTGGGTGGACCTGACCACGGGCACCTGCCGGCCGAACGGGAACTTCGTGTTCAGCCTGAGCTTCAGCGTCCGGGCCAGCCTGTCGCTGCGGGTCTACCACCCGGAGACCGATCTCTACGTCAGCGCGGTTTCGAGCGTCATCGGTCTCGTGGTGATCTAGGACCGCGAGAACGCCGTCCGCATCCACTGCACCGCGAGGCAGATCATCGCGATCCAGGCGATGATCAAGCCGATCCCGGGTCCGCCGCCCGCGGCTCCGCTGGCGTGCGACGACTGCTGCGACCAGATGGCCAGCAGCCCGTCCACCGAGGCGAACCAGCCGCCGGCGGCGCACACCCAGGCCAGCCACCACCGGCGCGTCACCAGCGCCAGCGCCGAGGCGAGGATGCCGACCCCGGTCGACGTCGCCGCGAACAGCTGCGGGATGCCGCCGCCCTCGCCGGCCAGCACCTGCCAGCCCGCGTGCTCGCCGACCCACGGCAGGAGCAGGCAGACCAGCAGCACGAACGAGAACACGGCGATGGTGAACCCACGCCGGCCCAGCTCCACCGTCCGGGACGCGTGCTGCCCCACCTCGTCGATCTCGGCGGCCAGCTCGGCCAGCTCCCCGTTGCCCTTGGACTCCGTCACAGCGCACACCCACTCACCGGCTCGGGCCGGGCGGCCGGGGCACCGAACCCCGGCAGGCCCAGCGTGACGCCGCTCGTCTTCGGCCGCAGCCCGGCCTCCGCGTTGTCCCCGGCCCGCGTCCGCCGGTGCGACAGCAGGTCGCCGTCGGCCACCAGGTGGTGCGGCGCGCCGTAGGTCACGACCGTCTCGACGACGTCGCCGGGGCGAACCTGCGCGTCGCCCGGGGCGAAGTGCACCAGGCGGCCGTCACGGGCGCGGCCGCTCATCCGCTGCGTCTCGGCGTCCTTGCGGCCTTCGCCCTCGGCGACGAGCAGCTCGACCTTCCGGCCGACGATCTTCTTGTTCTCTTCCCAGGAGATCGCGTTCTGCAGCTCGACCAGCCGGTCGTAGCGCTCCTGCACGACCGCCTTGGGCAGCTGGTCCGGCATCGTCGCGGCCGGCGTGCCCGGGCGGATCGAGTACTGGAAGGTGAAGGCGCTGGAGAACCGGGCCTGCTCGACGACGTCGAGCGTGGCCTGGAAGTCCTCCTCGGTCTCGCCGGGGAAGCCGACGATGATGTCGGTGGTGATGGCCGCGTCCGGCATCGCCGCGCGGACCTCGTCGAGGATCTTCAGGAAGCGCGCCGAGCGGTAGGAGCGCTTCATCTCGCGCAGCACGCGGTCGGAACCGGACTGCAGCGGCATGTGCAACTGGTGGCAGACGTTCGGCGTCTCGGCCATGGCTTCGATGACGTCGGAGGTGAAGGCGGCCGGGTGCGGCGAGGTGAAGCGCACGCGCTCGAGACCGTCGATGCCACCGGTCGCCCGCAGCAGCTTCCCGAACGCCAGCCGATCACCGAACTCGACGCCGTAGGAGTTCACGTTCTGGCCCAGCAGGGTGACTTCGAGCACGCCCTCGGCGACGAGCGCCTCGACCTCGGCGAGGATCTCGCCGGGCCGCCGGTCGCGTTCCTTGCCGCGCAGGGCGGGGACGATGCAGAAGGTGCAGGTGTTGTTGCACCCGACCGAAACGGACACCCAGCTCGCATAGGACGATTCGCGCCGCGCGGGCAGCGTCGAGGGGAAGGTCTCGAGGGATTCGAGGATCTCGACCTCGGCCTCGGCGTTGTGCCGGGCGCGTTCGAGCAGGGTGGGCAGCGACCCGATGTTGTGCGTCCCGAAGACGACGTCCACCCAGGGCGCGCGCTTGACGATCTCCCCGCGGTCCTTCTGGGCGAGGCACCCGCCGACGGCGATCTGCAGGTCCGGGTTCGCGACCTTGTCCGGCCGCAGGTGCCCGAGGGTGCCGTAGAGCTTGTTGTCCGCGTTCTCCCGGACGGCGCAGGTGTTGAACACGATCAGGTCAGGCTTGGCGCCCTCCCGCACCGGGGCGTACCCGGCGTCCTCGAGCTGCCCGGCGAGCCGCTCGGAGTCGTGCACGTTCATCCGGCAGCCGAAGGTGCGGATCTGGTACGCCCTGGGTGCCTGCTTCTCGGTCATCGACCACCAGGGTAACCCTCGCCCCACCAGCGGAAGCCGCCGCCTCGGCCGCTCGTGACCGCCGTCGCTGCCGCCAGGTGGCTTCCGGGACCACACGTCCTCGGCGTCGCGGGGCAGAACGGCGGCATCACAACCCGGTAAGTTACCGAACAGTAACTTATCGTCGTCGTATCGGAAAGCGCATACGGGACGGCAACACCGCGCCGCCTTGACTGGCGGCATGTCCTCCAGCCCTTTGCCGTCCCCGTCCGCCACGGCCGTCACGAAGACGGGGATCACGATCTACGGCTGCGGGCCGGACGAAGCCGTGCTGTTCCGCGAGCTGGCGCCGCGCTTCGGCGTCGTGCCGACCATCACCGAGGCCGCCGTTTCGGAAGCCACCGCGGACCTGGCCGCCGGGAACCGCTGCGTCAGCATCGGCCACAAGACCACGGTGACCAACGCGACGTTGCGCGCCCTCGCCCGGGCGGGCGTGGAATACGTTTCCACCAGGAGCATCGGCTTCGACCACCTCGACGTCGACCACGCGCGAGCCGTCGGTATCACCGTCGGGAACGTCGCCTATTCGCCCGACAGCGTGGCCGACTACACCGTGATGCTCATGCTGATGGCGGTGCGCGACGCGAAACGCGTCATCCGCCGCACGGACACCCACGACTACCGGCTGAACGCGGTCCGCGGGAAGGAACTGCGCGACCTGACCGTCGGCGTGGTCGGGACCGGGCGCATCGGCCGGGCCGTCGTGCAGCGGCTGCGGGGCTTCGGCTGCCGCGTCCTGGCCTGCGACGAGCGTCCCCAGACCGCCGTCGAGTACGTCGACCTCGACGAACTGCTGCGGCTGAGCGACATCGTCACGCTCCACACCCCGCTCACCCCAGCCACCCACCACCTCCTGGACCGCCGCCGCATCGCCGGGATGAAACCGGGCGCGTTCGTCGTCAACACCGGACGCGGCCCGCTGCTCGACACGGCCGCGCTCACCGAAGCACTGGAAAGCGGCCGGCTGGGCGGCGCGGCCTTGGACGTCATCGAGGGCGAAGAAGGAATCTTCTACGCCGACTGCCGCACCAAGTCCCTCGGCCACGCAACCCTGCCGCGGCTGCAGCGGATGCCGAACGTGCTCATCAGCCCGCACACCGCGTACTACACGGACCACGCGCTGAGCGACACCGTCGAACACAGCCTCGCCAACTGCCTGCTCTTCGAAGAGGGGAAACACCATGAATAGGCTCAAAACCGGGATCGTCTTCGGCGGCGCGTCCGAAGAACACCCCGTCTCCGTCAAGTCCGCGCAAGAAGTCGCGAAGCACCTCGACACCGCGAAGTACGAACCGTTCTGGATCGGGATCACGAAAACCGGCGCCTGGCGGCTGTGCGACGGCCCGGACACGGACTGGGAAAGCACGGATTCGCGTCCCGTGGTGCTGTCGCCGGACCGCGGCACCCCCGGGCTGCTCGTCCTCGACGAGGGCAAGTACGACCTGGTCGGCCTGGACGTCGTCCTGCCGGTGCTGCACGGCAAGTTCGGTGAGGACGGCGCGATCCAGGGCCTGCTGGAACTCTCCGGCATCCCGTACGCCGGCTGCGACATCCCGAGTTCCGCGCTGTGCATGGACAAGTCGCTCGCCTACCTCGTCGCCCGCGGTGCCGGGATCGCGACGCCGGACTTCCGGATCGTCTCCCCCGGCGAAGACGCCGGCGGGCTCACCTACCCGGTCTTCGTGAAGCCCGCCCGCTCGGGCTCGTCCTTCGGGGTCAGCAAGGTGTCCCGGGAGGAAGAGCTGGCGGCCGCGCTGGCGAGCGCGGGCCAGTACGACTCGAAGGTGCTGATCGAGGAAGCCGTCGCCGGCAGCGAGGTCGGCTGCGCGATCCTGGGCAACGGCCCGGAGCTGTTCGCCGGCGAGGTGGACCACATCGCGCTGTCCCACGGCTTCTTCCGGATCCACCAGGAAAGCACGCCCGAGAGCGGCTCGGAGAACTCGACGCCGATCGTGCCCGCCGACATCCCGGCGGAGTCGCGCGCGCTCGTCCAGGAAACGGCGAAGGCGATCTACCGCGCCATGGGCTGCCGGGGGCTGGCGCGGGTGGACATGTTCCTGACGGCGGACGGCACGGTCGTCCTCAACGAGGTCAACACGTTGCCCGGCTTGACGTCCTACAGCCGGTACCCGCGGATGATGGCCGCGGCCGGGCTGCCGCTCGCCGAGGTGCTCGACCGGGCCGTCACGCTCGCGCTGACGGGCACCGCCCGGTGAACGCCGACTTCGGCTACCTCGACGAGTGGGCACCCGGCATCCGCTGGGACGCCAAGTACGCGACCTGGGACAACTTCACCGGCAAGCCGGTCGACGGGTACCTGGCGAACCGGATCGTCGGCACCCGGGCGCTGTGCACCGCCCTGGGGAACGCGCAGGAAAAGGCCGCGTCGCTCGGCTTCGGCCTGCTCGTCTGGGACGGCTACCGGCCGCAACGCGCCGTCGACCGCTTCCTGCGCTGGTCGGCCCAGCCGGACGACGGCCGGACGAAGCCGCGGCACTACCCGAACATCGACCGGCCCGGGATGGTCGAACAGGGGTACGTGGCCGCGAAATCGGGCCACAGCCGGGGCAGCACCGTCGACCTGACGCTCTACCACCTCGGCACCGGCGAGCTCGCCGCCATGGGCGGCGACCACGACCTGATGGATCCCCGCTCACACCACGGCGCGAAGGGGATCACGCCGGCCGAGACGCGGAACCGGCACCACCTGCGCGGCGTCATGGAGGACTGCGGGTTCACCGCGTACGAGCGCGAATGGTGGCACTACACGCTGAAGGACGAGCCGCACCCGGACACCTACTTCGACTTCCCCGTCGCGTGACCGGACGGCGCGGGCAGTTGCACCGTGACGCGCAGCCCGCCGCCGGCGCGGGGAGCGAGGTTGAGGATCCCGTCGTGCGCCCGGGTGATGCTGCGGACGATGGCCAGGCCGAGCCCGACGCCCGCCGGGCCAGTGCGGACGCGTTCGGCACCGCGCTGGAACGGCTCGGTGAGCGTCGCGACCAGCCGCGGGGAGAGCTGGGCGCCGGTGTTCTCGACGGTGAGCAGCACGAACCCGGCGCGGACGGCGGTTTCGATCCGCACGGTGCCGTCTTCCGGGAGGTTGTGGACGATGGCGTTGTGCAGGAGGTTCGTGGTCAGCTGCAGCAACAGGGCCGGTGACCCGCTGGCCGGCGTCACGCCCCCGGACGTCTCGACGGCGACGCCGTGCCGTTCCGCGAACGGGAGCAGGGTTTCGGCCGCCTCCTCCGCGATGAGGGACAGGTCGACCGGCTCCGGGGTGAAGGAGCCCTGCTCGGCGCGGCCGAGCAGGAGCAGCGCCTCCGTGACTTCGATCGCCCGGGCGTTGACGGCGTGGAGGCGTTCGACGAGCTCCCCGGCGTCCCGGTCCGGGTCGGTGCGGGCGACTTCGAGCATGGCCTGCGAGATCGCCAGCGGCGTGCGCAGCTCGTGCGACGCGTTGGCGGCGAACCGCCGCTGCTCGGCGACGTGCGCTTCGAGCCGGGCGAGCATGGTGTCGAAGGCGTCGGCGAGCTCGCGGAACTCGTCGTTGCGGCCCGGCAGGCGGATCCGGTGGGACAGCGAGCCGTTCGCGGACAGCCGGGTGGCCTCGGTGATCCGGCCCAGTGGCGCGAGCATCCGCCCGGCGAGGAGCCAGCCGCCGAGCAGGCCGAACACCAGCAGGAACAGCAGCACCGCGACGGCCGCCGGGCCGAAGACGGCCGGGCCGAAGTTGCGCGGGTCGAACGCGCGCAGGAAGTCCGACGGGCGCGGGATCAGGATGTGCAGGGGCGTGCCGCGCAGCAGGAACACCCAGACCGCCGTGAGCAGCAGGAACCCCGCGAGCATGAGGAACCCGGCGTAGCTGAGGGTGAGCTTGAGGCGGACGCTCAGCCCGGGTTCCCTATCCACGGTCCCCGCCGATGCGGTAGCCGACGCCGGCCACGGTGGCGATCAGCCAGGGTTCGCCGAGCCGCTTGCGCAGGGTCGAAACCGTGATGCGCACGGCGTTGGTGAACGGGTCGGCGTTCTCGTCCCAGGCCCGTTCCAAGAGCTCTTCGGCGCTGATCACCCCGCCTTCGGCGGCGACGAGCACTTCGAGCACGGCGAACTGCTTGCGGGTCAGCGCGACGTACCGGCCGTCGCGGTAGACCTCGCGGCGGAACGGGTCCAGCCGCAGCCCGGCGATCTCCCGCACCGGCGGCCGGCTGTGCCCCCGCCGGCGGTCCAGTGCCCGGATCCGCAGCACGAGCTCCCGCATCTCGAACGGCTTGGTGAGGTAGTCGTCGGCGCCGAGCTCGAACCCCGTGGCCTTGTCGTCGAGCCGGTCGGCGGCGGTCAGCATCAGGATCGGCGTCCCGCTGCCGGAGGCGACGATCCGCCGCGCGACCTCGTCGCCGGACGGCCCGGGGATGTCCCGGTCGAGCACGGCGATGTCGTAGGAGTTGACGCTCAGCAGCTCCAGCGCGGTGTCCCCGTCGCCGGCGATGTCGGCCGCGATCGCCTCCAGGCGCAGCCCGTCGCGGACGGCTTCCGCCAGGTAGGGCTCGTCTTCGACGATCAGCACACGCATGCGCCCGATGCTACGAGGCGGCGCATTTCGCGCGCATATCGAAAACCGGGTACGCCCCGGCAACACCCCGCTGCCTTCACTCGGGGCATGACCCACGACTGCGCCGTTCCCGTCCCCGTGACCGTCTTCGCCGACGTCCCGGCCGTGGCCAACCTCGGCCCCGGCCTGCTCACCGCCCTGCGCCGGGCAGCGGCCGACGCCGCGGCCGACGGCGTCGAGATCTTCGTCAACGGCGGCTGGCGGTCCCCGGAGTACCAGGCGGGGCTGCTCCGCCAAGCCGTCGCGAAGTACGGCTCGGCGGAGGCGGCCGCCCGCTGGGTGGCGACCCCCGACACGTCGGCGCACGTGTCGGGGGAAGCCGTCGACATCGGGCCCGCCGCGGCCCGGGCGTGGCTGTCCGCGCACGGCGCGCGGTACGGGCTGTGCCAGATCTACCGCAACGAACCCTGGCACTACGAGCTGCGCCCCGAGGCGATCACCGGCGGCTGCCCGCCCCTGTACGCCGACCCCTCACACGATCCGAGGCTGCGGCGCACCGGAGCGCGTCACCAGCCGACGGCGACCACCAGCCACTGCGGGTCCCCGTGAGAGACGAACGAGGACTGCCCGGCCACGTCGTCGTACGGGAAGCCGTACGCGAGGTGGTTGATGCCGTGGTCGTGCCAGAACTTCGCGTAGTAGTTCGCCGGCGCGGCCTTGTAGTAGTTCGCCGGGTCCTGCCACTGCGACTGCGGCAGCTGGGCGGTGTGCCGGTTCAGCGCCGCGCACGTGTTCGGGTTGCCGGCCAGCGAACCCGCGCAGCCGGTGATGTTCGACGTCGGCTCGTTGACGCCGACCGACTGCGCGTAGGCGGTGAAGTAGTTGGCGTACTTGCCACCCGCGCGGAAGTCGGGCGCGCTGCCCGGGGCCGGGATCCGGTACGGCGCGTTCACCGTCGCCAGCCCCTTGAACTCGGTCGGCACCTCGGCCTGGAACCGGGCGAAGGTGGCCGACCGGTCCTCCTGGAACAGCCCGTAGTCGTCGCCGACCTGGACGTCGTAGCCGTCGTGCGCGTGCAGCCGCATGGCGAGCTTCAGCGCGAACGCGTCGACCCGGGTGGTGTTGCCGTTGAACACGTCCGGGCCGACGGTGAACTCGATGAAGTCGGCGTACTGGCCGTTCGGGGTGCCGAGGGAGAAGTACATCCGGCCGGCCGAATTGGCCGGCATGTCGATGTAGGGCTGCTCGGCGATCGAATGCGTCTGGCCGCCGAAGTTCCAGTACACCTGGCTGTCCGGGTACTTGCCGTTGGTCCGGTTGAGCACCTTCACGGTGAGCACGTTGCGCGCGGCCGGGATGCTCGAGGTGTCACCCCAGAACGAGTCGGGCGGGACGCCCGCGCCGGGCTGGGTGGTGCCGCCGCCGGTGCCGTAGACCTGGAACTCCCACAGCGAGACGCCGTACGGGGTGGCCCGGGCCGTCGTGTACAGCCGGACGTACCGCCCGGCGCCGGTCACGTTCAGGGTCTGCGTGCCGCCGGTCCCGCTGGTCGTCTGGTACACAGTGGACCAGCCGGAAGCGTTGTCGGACACCTGGATCTGGAACGCCGTCGCGTAGGCGGCCTCCCAGTTCAGCACGACCCGGCTGATCGTCGCGGCGCCGCCGAGGTCCACCTGGATCCACTGTGGATCGCTGAACTGCGACGACCAGCGGGTGCCGGTGTTGCCGTCCACCGCGGCGGAAGCCGGTGTCCCGGCGTTCTCCACCGATGACGCGGTGACGGCTTTTCCCTGCGAGATCAGGGTGTCCGCCGCCTGGGCGGCGGGGGCGGCGAGGCCGAGCGCGGCGACCGCGAGGGCGGCCGCCAGCGTCGCCAAGCGGGTTCCGGGTCCGCGGCGGCGGCGCCGCGGCAGGGCGTTCGTGGGCATGGTTCCTCCCTGGCCGGGAAGTGGGGCGGACCCGCCGCCGGTCAGGGGACGGCGTCGTCCGGCTCGTCCCGTGACGCCGGGCGGATGCCCACGAGGGCCGGCGGGGACGATCGGTGAAAAGGTTCATACCACCAGCCCGGACCTGTCAACCCTTGACAGCCCGGGGTCCCGGGGCGATCCTCGGAACCGGTTCCGTATCGACCCTCTGCGTGGCGCCGCCACCCGCTCAGGGGCCGGCTCACCGGGAGTCAGCCATGCCCCTCCGCACGGGCCCCGCCGTGTCAGCCACCGTGTCAGCGCAGTGGCCGCCGGGTGTCAGCCGCCCCCGCGATCGTGGTTTCCAGCAAGGCACACCACGACCGCACAGGAGCTCACGATGCAGACCTTCGCCACCCCCGCCCCGATCGCCGCTCTCCTCGACCTCCCCGCGGGCCGCGTCCGGCTCGTCGCCGCCGACCGCGCCGACACCACGGTCGAGGTCCGGCCCGCGGACCCGGGCAAGAACCGCGACGTCAAGACGGCCGGCCGGACCACGGTCGAGTTCGCCGACGGCGTCCTGCGGGTCCGCACGCCGGCGCCGGAGAACCGGTTCTCCGGCGCCACCGGATCCGTCGAGATCACCGTCGAACTGCCCGCCGGCTCGAGCGTCGAGGCCAAGGCCGCCGCCGCCGAGCTGCACGGGACCGGCCGCCTGGGCGACGTCGCCTTCGAGGGCGCGTACCGCGAGATCAAGCTGGCCCGGGCGGCGAGCGTCCGGCTCACCGCCACCGACGGCGACGTCGAGGTCGGCCGCCTGGACGGCCCGGCGCAGATCAGCACCGCCCGCGGTGACATCCGCATCGCCGAAGCCGTCCGCGGCGAGGTGGTGCTGAGCACCCGGTCCGGCGCCATCTCGGTCGGCGCGGCCGCCGGGGTCTCGGCCTCCCTGGACGCCGGCACGTCCTACGGCCGCGTCGACAACTCGCTCAAGAACGACGGCGCCGCGGACCTGCGGATCCGCGCCACGACGTCGCAGGGGGACATCGTCGCCCGCAGCCGGTGACCGGAGGTCCACTGTGGACGGAGACGGCCCGGTGCGCCGGCACCGGGCCGTCAGGCCGCGAGGTCGGCGAGCACCGCGGCCGCCGCGCGCTGCCCCGAAACCAGCGCCCCCTGGACCGAAGGCGTGTCGCGGTGGTCGCCGCAGACGTACCGGCCGCGGCTCACGCGCACCGGGCGCCGCAGGGGAGCACCCGCACCGAACACCGGCAACGCCCGGGGCAGCGCGTACACCTTCAGCAGCTCCCAGCCGGCCGTGTCCGTCTCGTAGACGCGCGCCAAGCGCTGCCGCACCCGCGGTTCCAGACCGGGGTCGGCGCGGCCGGGCACCGACGCCGAGATCAACGCCGACCCGGGCGGCGCGTAGCCCGGCGCGACGTCACTGAGCACCGCCGTGTTGAGCAGCAGCTCGTCCAGGCCGTCGACGATCAGCGTCGGCGAGCGCAGGGGCGAGACCCCGGCGCGGTAGTAGAAGGTCGTCACCGCGTGCCAGTCCGGCGCCTCGACGCCGGGCAGCAGCCGCGCGGCCGTGTCGCCCTCGGTCGCCACCACGACCGCGCGCGCCCGCACGTCCTCCCCCGCCGTCGTGCGGACGCCGTCCGCGGTGACCTCCGCGACCTCGACGCCGGTGCGGACCGGCAGCCCGGCGGCCAGCTGCCGCGGCAGCGCCTGCATGCCCTCGGCCGGCAGCACCCCGCCGCCGCGCAGGAAGCTGCGCCAGATCAGGTGGAACAGCCGGCCCGACGTCGCCAGCGCCGGGTCGAGGAACACCCCGGCGAGGAACGGCCGCAGCACCTCTTCGACCGTGGACCGCGACAGCCCCCAGCGCCGCAGCTCTTCGGCGGTGGTGCGCCCGCTGTCGCCGCGGGCCGCCGTCAGCACGTCCCGGACGGCCAGCCCCGCCATCCGCACGCTGTCGACCGGACGGCCCGCGAAGAACTCCGCCGCACCGCGCACCGCGGAGACGCCGTGCCACGGCCCGGCGAGCCAGCGGCGCCCGGAACCCGTCATCGCGACCGTGCCGCGCGTGAACGGCCGCGGCCGCAGCGCGCCGACGTCGGCCAGCCGCCGCACCGCCGGGTACGCGGGCAGCAGCACCTGGAACCCGCGGTCGAGGCGGAACCCGTCGACGACGTCGGTGCGCACCCGGCCGCCGACGTCGTCACCCGCCTCCAGCACGGTGACCTCGGCCCCGGCCCGGCTCAGCCGCGCCGCCGCGCTCAGCCCCGCCAGCCCGCCACCCACGACGACGACGTCCATGCCGTGCTCCCTTCGTCCTCCGCAGCATGCCCGCGTGGCCGGTGACCAACCACTCGGCCACCGGATCTGGCACGATCGGGCGGTGACCGGCACGCGGCGGAGACGAGCGCTCGCGCTGGCGGGCGCCCTGCTGCTGGCGCTCACCGCGTGCAGCTCCGGGTTCAGCGGCTTGAAGCTGCGGATCGCCGCGGGCAACTCCGGCGGCGTCTACGACAAGCTCGCCCAGACCCTCGCCACGGCGTGGGCCGCCGGCCTGGACATCGACCGGCCCGCCGTGCTGCAGACCCAGGGCTCGCCCGACAACCTCGACCGGGTGCTCGCCGGGACCGCCGACGTCGCGTTCGTCGCCGCGGACGTCGCCGCCGACCGGTACAAGCGCGACCCGCGGCTGGCCACCCTCGCCCGCATCCACGACGACTACCTGCACATCGTCGTGCGCACCGACTCCGACATCCGGACCGTCGAGCAGCTGCGCGGCCGCCGGATCGCGACCGGCGCGCCGTCTTCGGGCGTCGAGTACATCGCCAGCCGGCTGCTGGAGGCGACCGGGCTCGCCGGCTCGGTCACCACGAGCGCGCGCGGCCTGGACGACTCCGTGAGCGCCCTGCTCGGCGGCCAGATCGACGCGTTCTTCTGGTCCGGCGGCCTGCCGACGCCCGGCCTGGCCAAGTACAACGACAAGCAGTCGCTGCGCCTGCTCGACATCGCCGACGTGATGCCGAAGATGCAGGAGCTCAACCAGGTCTACGGCACCGCGTCCATCCCGGCCAGCACCTACAACCAGACGGGCCCGGTGACCACGCTGCTGGTGCCGAACTTCCTGGTGGTGCCGAAGTCGATGAGCGACGACGTCGCCGAGGCGCTGGTCCGCGGCCTGTTCGACGCCCGCCAGCAGCTCGCCGTGGCCAACCCGGCGGCGTTGTCGATCGACGTCCACCCGGGCATCGAGACCCAGCCGATCCCGCTGCACCCGGGCGCGCTGCGCTACTACCGGGCGGTCAAGACCTAGGCGGCCGGGAACGTCATCGTGATCCGCAGGCCGCCGCCTTCGGGCAGGTCCAGGGCCAGCTTGCCGTCGGAGTGCGCGGTCAGCTCGCTGACGATCGCCAGGCCCAGGCCCGAACCCGGCACGTTCTGGTGGGCCGGGCTGCGCCAGAACCGGTCCAGCGCGCGCTCGAGCTCCTCCGGCGGCAGCCCCGGGCCGTGGTCACGCACGGACAGGCTGACTTCGTCGCCTTCGCGCTCGACCGCGACCCGGATGTCCGTCCCGGCCGCGGTGAACTTCAGCGCGTTGTCCAGCAGCGCGTCCAGGATCGTCTCGGCACCGCGCGGCGGCATCCGGACCCGCGCGCCGTCGCCTGCGGCGGCCACGACCAGCCGCACGTCCCGGGCCTCGCCGACCACCGACCAGTCGGCGACGCGCTCGGCCACCACCTCGTCCAGCACCACGGGGTCCAGCTCGCCGCCGGAGGCCTCGGCGCGGGCCATCGAGAGCAGGCCGTCGAGGATCTGGTGCAGCCGCCCGGCGTCGATCCGCGCGGCCTCCAGGTCGGCGGCGGACTGCTCGTCCACGACGTGGCCTTCGAGGTTCCCGAGCCGGATCTTCAGCGCGGTCAGCGGGTTGCGCAGCTGGTGGGAGGCGTCCGCGACGAACGCGCGTTGCGCGGCCAGCGCGCCGGACACGCTCTCGGCCATCCGGTCGAACGACCGCCCGAGCTGCCGCAGCTCCGGCGGCCCGCCGCCCTCCCCCACCGGCTCCGCCTCCCGGCCGCTGACCACGGACGCCACCAGCGCCCCGGTCGCGTCGTCGAGCCGCTTCACCGGCCGCAGGATCCACCGGACGACCGGGATCGCCACGGCCAGCGCCAGCACGAAGGCGAGGATCCCGCCCGCGGCGAGCAGCAGCCACCACCACAGCACTTCGGCGCGCTCGGTCCCGGTGTCGGACACGGTGAGCACCGCGCCGCGCACCTCGCCGTCGGCGAGCACCGGCTCGGCGAGCACCAGCGGCGTCGAATCCCACGGCATCAGCACACCGGAGGGCTGCGACCGGCGGCCGGCCAGCGCTTCGTGGACGGGGTCGCTGATCCGCTCGGCCTTGAGGTCGATCCGCGCGGCCGCCGGGCCGAGCGAGGTGACGACCGGCTTGCCGTCCTGGTCGACGACGATCACCTGGACGCCGTACACCTCCGTGTAGCGGCGCACGTCGGGCTCGAGCAGGTACGGCTTGTTGTCCAGCAGCGGCCGCTGCGCCAGCGAAGCGAACCGGGCCGTGTCGGTCAGCCGGTCGAGGAACAGGTCCTGCCGCGCGCCGGCCGCGATGGACGTGGCGAGGGGGATGCCCAGGCCGAACACCAGGAGCGCGACCAGGGTCAGCACGATGCCCTGCAGCCGGACCCGCACGGCGTCAGCTCCGGGCGGTCTGGCCGCCGAGCCGGTAGCCGACCCCGCGGACCGTCTCGATCAGGGCCGGGCGGCCCAGCTTCGTCCGCAGCGTCGCGACGTGGACGTCCAGCGAACGGCTCTCCGCGGGGCCGCGGTGGCCCCACACCTCGGTGAGCACGTGCTCGCGCGAGCACACCGCGCCGCGCGCGCCCGCCACCAGCGCGAGCACCTGGAACTCCTTGCGGGACAACGCGATCGCGCGCCCGTCGACGAGCACCTCGTGCCGCGACAGGTCGACGCTGACGTCCCCGACCTCGATCACGACCGGCTCGCTGACCGCGTGCTCGCCGCGGCGGCGGCGCACGGCCTCGACCCGGGCGAGCAGCTCCTCGACGTCGTAGGGCTTGACCAGGTAGTCGTCGGCGCCCGCACGCAGGCCCGCGATCCGGTCGTCGACCTCGCCGCGCGCCGAGACGACGATGATCGCGACGTCACTGACCGCGCGGATCTGGCGGCACAGCGTCACCCCGTCGATGTCCGGCAGGCCCAGGTCGAGCAGGATGACGTCGACCTCGTGGACGCGTTCGAGCACGCCGGCGCCGGTGGCGAGCCGGGCGATCGCCAGCCCGCGCCGGGTCAGCGCCGGGATGAGGGCGCCCGCGACCCGGTCGTCGTCCTCCACCAGCAGCACCCGCACCCCGTCCGCCTCCCATGGTGACCTGCCTCACCGGCCGGTAGCGCCGAACTCTAGGACGTCCCGTCACGGGACGCTCGAGCCACCCGGCCGGTGACTGTGGGTTACCCTGACGCCGATACTCCCAAATGGGACATCGATACGCAGTTGAAACCCTAAGTATTGCTCAACTCGGCTTGCCAGCCGGTGCAGCAACGGTAGGTTCTCGCCATCGCGTGGTGACCCACGCCGCATTCGAACGACCCTGGAGGCCAGATGACCGCGGAGGTGGCGGCGCCGATGATCAAGGCGTCCGCCGTGAACAAGTACTTCGGCGACCTGCACGTGCTCAGGGAGATCACGCTCGAGGTGCCCCGCGGCCAGGTCGTGGTGGTGTTGGGTCCGTCGGGCTCGGGGAAGTCGACCCTGTGCCGGGCGATCAACCGCCTCGAGCCGATCAACTCGGGCGAGATCGCCGTCGACGGCGTCCCGCTGCCCGCGGAGGGCAAGGCCCTGGCGGCCCTGCGCGCCGACGTCGGCATGGTGTTCCAGTCGTTCAACCTGTTCGCGCACAAGACCATCGTCGAGAACGTGATGCTGGCGCCGACGAAGGTCCGCAAGGCCTCGAAGGACGAGGCCCGCAAGACGGCGATGGAGCTGCTGGAGCGCGTCGGCATCGCCAACCAGGCCGACAAGTACCCGGCCCAGCTTTCGGGTGGCCAGCAGCAGCGCGTCGCGATCGCGCGGGCCCTGGCCATGCGGCCCAAGGTCATGCTGTTCGACGAGCCGACCTCGGCGCTGGACCCGGAGATGGTCCAGGAGGTCCTGGACGTGATGACCGGCCTGGCCAAGGACGGCATGACGATGCTGGTCGTCACCCACGAGATGGGCTTCGCCCGCCGGGCAGCCGATCGGGTGATCTTCATGGCCGACGGCGAGATCGTCGAGGACACGACGCCGGAAGAGTTCTTCACCGCGCCCAAGAGCGAGCGCGCGAAGGACTTCCTCGGCAAGATCCTGACCCACTGAGCACTTTCCCCGGCCACGCGGCCGGGCGAGATTCGGAAGGAACCTGAGAGACGATGCGGTTGAACCGAGTTCTGCAGGTCGGCGCGGTCGTGATGGCCGCCGGGCTGGCCCTGACGGCCTGCGGCGGCGGGTCCGGCAGCGGCGCGAGCGGCGACAAGAACCTGGTCCAGCGGGCCAAGGACAACAAGAAGCTGACGATCGGCATCAAGTTCGACCAGCCGGGCCTCGGCCTGAAGAAGCCGGACGGCACCTACGCCGGCTTCGACGTCGACGTCGCGAAGTACATCGCGAAGCAGCTCGGCGTCGACGAGTCGGGGATCACCTGGAAGGAAGCGCAGTCCGCGCAGCGCGAAGACCTGATCAAGAAGGGTGAGGTCGACTTCATCGTCGCCACCTACTCGATCACCGACAAGCGCAAGAACGACGTCTCCTTCGGCGGCCCGTACTTCATCGCGCACCAGGACCTGCTCGTGCGCCAGGACAACACCGACATCACCGGCCCCGAGTCGCTGACCGGCAACAAGAAGCTCTGCTCGGTCAAGGGCTCGACCCCGGCGCAGAACGTGAAGACGAAGTACGCCAAGGAGGTGCAGCTGCAGGAGGTGGGCAAGTACACCGACTGCGTGACCGCGCTCCTCAACGGCACGGTGGACGCGATGACCACCGACGACGTCATCCTCGCCGGCTACGCGGCGCAGCAGCCCGGCAAGCTGAAGCTGGTCGGCAAGGGCTTCACCGACGAGAACTACGGCGTCGGCCTGAAGAAGGACGACGCGGACGGCAAGGCCGCGATCAACAAGGCCATCCAGCAGATGGAGCAGGACGGCTCCTGGGAGAAGTCGCTGCAGACGAACGTCGGCCCGTCGGGCTACAAGATCCCGGCCGCGCCCGCGATCGCTCCCTGATATCCGGTTTGTGAAGTCGAACGGTGCGCCGTGACCGCGGCGCACCGTTCCCATACCGAGGCCAGGTTGGACAACCGTGTTCGAGTTCCTCAACAACCCTGATTACGACCTCGTCGGCGCGTTCTGGACGACGATCCAGCTGACGTTCTTCTCGGCGATCGGCGCGCTCGTCTGGGGCACGATCCTGGTGGCGATGCGGGTCAGCCCGGTGCCGATCATGCGCGGCTTCGCCACGGCGTACGTCAACATCTTCCGGAACACCCCGCTGACGGTCATCATCATCTTCACGTCGCTGGGTCTTTCGTCCACGCTGGGCATCAACCTGGCCGCGCCGGACTCCCCGACGTCCTTGGCGGACAACGCGTTCCGGCTGGCCGTGCTGGGCTTCGTCGTCTACACGGCCACGTTCGTCTGCGAGTCGCTGCGGTCCGGCATCAACACCGTGCCCGTCGGCCAGGCCGAGGCGGCGCGGGCCCTGGGGCTCAACTTCCTGCAGGTGCTGGGCCTGATCGTGCTGCCGCAGGCGTTCCGCGCGGTGATCGCGCCGCTGGCGAACGTCCTGATCGCGTTGCTCAAGAACACGACGGTCGCCTCGGTCATCGGCGTCGCCGAAGCGTCGCTGCTGATGTCGACGATGGTGGAGAACGAGTCCGACTCGCTGTTCCTCGTCTTCATCCTGTTCGCCCTGGTGTTCGTCGCGCTGGTCCTGCCGCTCGGCCTGCTGCTGGGCTGGGTCGCCAAGAAAGCCGAGGTCAAGCGATGAGCACGCAGTCCGTCCTCTACGACGCGCCCGGCCCGAAGGCCAAGGCCCGCAACTGGATCTACACGGTCCTGTTCGTGCTGGTGCTGCTCCTGGTGGCGTGGTTCGTCTACACCGGCTTCGACGAGAAGGGCCAGTGGGCCGGCGCCCTCTGGAAGCCGTTCATCGAAGGCTCGACCTGGACGCAGTTCCTGCTGCCCGGCCTGCTGAAGACGCTCGAAGCGGCCGCGCTGTCGATCGTGATCGCGCTGCCGATCGGTGCCCTGCTCGGCATCGGCCGGCTGTCGCAGCACAAGTGGGTGCGCATCCCGGTCGGCGCGGTGGTCGAGTTCTTCCGGGCCATCCCGGTGCTGCTGCTGATGGTGTTCGGCGCGGCGCTGTACGCGTACTACACCCCGATCGAGGCGGACACCCGCCCGCTGTTCGCCGCCGTCACGGGCCTGGTGCTCTACAACGGCTCGGTGATGGCGGAGGTGTTCCGCGCGGGCATCCTGTCGCTCCCGAAGGGACAGACCGAAGCCGCTTCGGCGCTGGGCCTGCGCAAGACCCAGACGATGATCAACGTCCTGCTCCCCCAGGCCATCACGCTGATGCTGCCGGCCCTGGTGAGCCAGCTGGTGGTCATCCTGAAGGACACGGCGCTCGCCGGCCAGCTGACCATCGGCTACGACGAGCTGATCCGCGGCTCGGGGCCGATCACCGGCAACTTCAACAACACCATCCCGACGCTGATCGTCATCGCGATCATCTTCATCACGCTCAACCTGCTCCTGTCGTGGTTCGCGTCGTGGCTGGAGCGGAAGCTGTCCCGCCGGAAGAAGGCCCCTCGGGGCGCGAAGCCCATGGAAGCCGCCCCGGCGGCGGTCACCGCGGCGACCGACTTCGCCACCGGCAACGCCTCGGGCGGAGGCTGATCTTCACGTCTTCACACCGGAGCGGGTGAGTGCGCGGAAACGCACTCACCCGCTTTTTTGTCCGCTGACGTCTGCCGCGCCGGCTTCACCGCGAAGGCGGGCCCGGTGCCGTGGGGTTGTCCTGCCCCCGGCTCTCCCCTAGCGTCGGGACCCATGGGCGTCGCACTGGTGACCGGCAGCTCCCGCGGACTCGGCCGGGTGATCGCGCGGAGACTGGCGCGCGACGGGTTTTCCGTCGCCGTCAACGGTCTCCACGACGACGCCGACCTCAAGACCGCCGCAGAAGGGATCCTCGCCGAGGGCGGCCGGGCCGCCGCGTTCGCCGCGGACGTGACCGACCGGCGCCAGGTCGGCGAGCTCGTCGACGGCGTCACCGCGCTGCTCGGCCCGATCGGCGTGCTCGTGCTCAACGCCACCGGACCGCAGCCCGAAGCGCCCGTGTCGCAAGTGGACTGGCCGGACCACCTGGCGCAGCTGGACTTCTTCGTGCGGTCGCCGGTGCTGCTCGGGCACGCCGTGCTGCCCGGGATGCGCGCCCGCGGCTACGGGCGCGTCGTGCACGTCGACTCGGAGGTCGCGGACCGCCCGCCACCCGGCCGCTCGGCCTACGCGACGGCCAAGAGCGCGCAGATCGGCCTGGCCCGCGCGTGGGCGCGCGAACTCGCATCGGACGGCATCACGGTCAACACGGTCGCGCCGGGGTTCGTCCCGGTGGAACGGCACGCGGAGGTCCCGGCGGCCGAGCGGGAGGACTACCGGCAGTCGGTCCCGGCGGGCCGGCTGGGAACGCCGGACGACGTCGCGGCCGCGGTGAGCTTCTTCGCCTCGGAGGAGGCGGGCTTCGTCACGGGACAGCGTCTGCTGGTGGACGGCGGTCGCGCGCTCGGCTGACCCGCAGCGCCACCAGCACGCCGACGATCAGCACGAGCGCCAGTGCCAGCGCCGTCCACATCGCGACGTGCAGCTGGAGCAGCCCGCCGGCGAGGGCACCCACCAGCATCGCGCCGACGGCCGCGATCTTCCGCAGCGGGTGCGCCCCCTGCCCGCCGGCCGCCTTGGAGTCGGCCGCGAACCCGGTCAGCGTCATGGTCAGGACGGTCGTCGTCAGGTCCGGGGCACCGATCCGGCGGACCGCCGCGTTCTGCAGGCCCATCGCCACGCCCAGCACGACGATCAGCAGTTCGCTGCCCGCCCGGGTGCCGGTGCCGAGGGTCGCCGACAGCACGACGGCCACCGCGACCAGCACCGCTTGGGCCGCCGTCGCCTGGTGGAGCGTGTCGTAGTCGTCTTCGCGGCGGGCCAGCCGGCCACCCGCGAGCGCGCCCGCCAGGAACGCCAGCACCGCGGTCAGCGACGCGAGCACCGACAGCGTCGTCTCCCCCGCCGCCGCGAAGCCGAGGAACACCACGTTGCCGGTCATGTTGGCGACGAACACCCGGCCCAGCCCGAGGAAGCTGACGGCATCGACGACCCCGGTCACGACGGTGAGCGTCAGCAGCAGGGCGGCCAGGTCCCGCGGTTTCGGTTCAGCCATGCACGCAGTCAACCACCCGGCGGGTCAGTTCGCGGTGCCCGAGCGCGTCCGTGCTGTCGACGAACTGGTCGATCGCCCCGACGGGCAGCCGCGCCCCGGCGAGCAGCGGCGCCACGAACCGCTCCGCGCCGATGACCCGGAACGGCCGGTCGAAGAAGAGGCGGGCCCGCGGGTCCACCGGGGCGGTGAGGCCGAGCGCGTTGTGCAGCCCGGCCACGCACTCGTACGCCGTCACGAGGTGGTGTTCGCGGTCTCGCCAGTGCGTCGCCGCGAGCGCGCCGGCCAGCGACGGCGTGAGCGTCGCGGCCGCGGGCAGCCGGGCGAAGGCGCTGCCGAGCCACTTGCCGTACGGCGGGTACCGGCGCGCCATGAGCAGGCACAGCCGCATCAGGTCCCGCACGAGCCTCGCGGCGACGACGGCCGAGCCCAGCTCGTCGCCGGCTTCCCCGCACCGGCCGACGAACGCCTCTTCCTGGCCGATGCGCTGCCACTGGCACGCGAGGACGTACCGCCAGACGTCGTGCGGGTACCAGGCGACGCGGCTTCGCAGCGCTTCGAGCCCGAGGTCGTCGTGGAAGACGGCGCCGGCGGTGAACTCGGCGAAGACCTGGGTCGGGGTGGCGAGCCAGTCCTGCGGCTCTGGGTGCCGCGGGTCGAAGCCGAGGAAGTCGCGCGTCCAGTCGTCGAGCTTCGCGACAACCAGTTTCGTGGGGTGCCCGAGAAAGGTCGGCGGCACCTCCGGGCCGCGGCCGCCGGGGACGAACAGGAAGACACGAGCGGTCCAGTCGTGGTCGGTGGAGCGCTCGGTGTCGAAGCCGAGCACCTCGGAGCCGGGCCCGAGCAACGCAGCGCTGTGCCGTCCGCCGACACGCGGCGCGACCGCTTCGGCGTAGAAACGGCGACTCAACGCGATTCCGGAAAAGAACGTCATGAATGCCATTATGACTTACTGACACGCGGAGCGCGCTTCATTATGCGAAACCGCTTCGCGGCATTGATTCCTGAATGTCTGGCGAACACGACAGCACGCGAAGCACGCTTCGCCGCGCAAAGGTACTTCGCGCTCCTTCTCGTTGTCGCACAAGCAGAACAGCTACGTACGATACGGTGAACATCGACGCGACCGGGAGCACCACACCAATTCGCCTCCCTAACGCGCGAAGCGCCCTTCATTGTGCGAAGCTGCTTCGCAGCGCTTCGCCAGCGGATTCCATTGTCACACGACCAGAACACCGACATACGTTCCGGTGAACCCCAGCGTGGCAGCGCAAATTTTGTCGGTACCTCCCCTTACCGTCCGAGCATGACCGAAAAGAGCACGGTGCGCACTCGGGAGATGGGCATCGAGTTGAAGACGCAGCGCGAGGCGAAGCACCTGTCGCTGCGCGAAGTCGCGCGGCGCGCCCACTGGTCGGCGTCGAAGGTGTCCGGCTGGGAGAACGGCCGCCGCGTCTCCCCGATCGACGCGGCGATCTACCTCGCGCTCTGCGGCACCGACGCCGCGGAGCGCGCGCGGCTGCTGGAGCTCACCCGGCCACCGGGCGAGCAGTACTGGGTGCGGCCGTACTTCGACAAGCTCGTCGACCCGATGAGGTCCCTGATCATCCAGGAGAACCTGGCGACCACGGTGATCTCGAACAGCCCGACGGCGCTGCCCGGCATGCTGCAGACCGAGGATTACGTGCGCACCCTCTACGAGATGTCCGGCCGGTACACCACCGACCGGCTGAAACCGTTGATCCAGGCCAGGATCGACCGGCAGCGGCTGCTGCAGCGCCGGGACCCGCCCCACTGCATCTACTTCGTCTACGAGCACACCCTGAGAGCGATCCTGCGCGACCCGGCCCTGATGCACGAACAACTGCAGTACCTCGTGCTGGCCACCAACCTCCCGCACTGCACCATCCGCGTCGTCCCCGCGTCCGCTCCGCCGTACCACCTCGTCAGCAGCCGGTTCACCCTCCTCGAGTTCGCCGAACACCCGCCGGTGGCCTACGAAGAGACGTTCACCGCCGGGCTGTTCGTCGACGACCGGGTGGCGGTCGAAGCCTTCTACGTCCTTCGCACGCGCCTGGAGCAAGTCGCGTTGCCCGAAGGGGAGTCGCGGGACTTCCTGGTCCGCCTGGCCGAGGAGTTCGATCTCATGACGACCTGACCCCGTCGACCGGCTCCCCGTCGTGCCAGACCGCCCGGATCCGTCCGGGCAGGTCGGCGACGGCCAGGTCCGTGCCGTCGAGCAGCACCAGGTCCGCGCGCAGCCCCGGCTCGATCCGGCCGCGGTCGTCGTCGAGCCGGAGCAGGCGCGCGGCTTCGGACGTCGCCGCCTTCAGGGCGGCCGCGTCGCCGAGGACGTCCGCCAGCAACCGGAGCTCGGTCGTCAAGTCGACATGCGGACGCGGCGCGAGGTCCGAGCCCGCGGCGATCCGGACGCCGGCGTCCGCGGCGAGGCGTAGCGAGCGCCGGTGCGTCTCGGCGAATTCGCTGTCGTGCAACGGCGAGAGCGTCGGCACGTACCAGACCTCGGCCAGCGCGGCGACGGCGGAGTCGTCGAGGAAGGTGCCGTGTTCGACGCTGCGCGCCCCGGCGCGGGCAGCCGACACCACGGCGGCCGACGTGTGCGCGTGCGCCAGGACATCGCGCCCGCAGCGGCCGGCTTCGTCGACCAGCGCGACGAGCTCGTCGTCGGTGGGGCGGACGTCCACGCCCGCGCGGACCGACCACAGCGCCCCGCTCGCGCCGACCTTGATCCAGTCGGCGCCCGCCCGCACCATCCGGCGCACGGCCGCGCGGGCGGCGTCGGGCCCGTCGAACAGCGGGTCCGGCAGGGCCGGGTCGCCGTAGTTGTCGACGGTGCCCGCGGCCGGGTCCCAGGTGTCGCCGAGCCCGCCGGTCGGCCCCAGCTGGCGCAGGCTGACGAGCAGGTCCGGCCCGGTGATCCAGCCTTCGCGCAGCGCGTGCTTGAACCCGGCGTCGGCACCCCAGGCGTCCCGGACGGTGGTGATCCCGCGCGCCAGCAACCGGCGCAGCACGGGCACCGCCTCGAGGATCCGCGCGCTGCGGGGCAGCGGCTCCGGCCGCCGGAACGCGACGTGCACGTGGCAGTCGATGAGCCCGGGCACCAGCAACCCGCCCGAACAGTCGACCCGATCGCCGCCGTCGAGCCCCGGCCCCACCTCGGCGATGCGCGAGCCGTCCAGCCGGACGTCCGCCCGGGTCGTCTCCCCGGTTTCGGGGTCGAACACCCGCGCCCCGGCGAGCAGGGTCACGCGAGATCCTTGCGGTAGACGAGAAAGTCGCACGGCGTGGCGAGCGACGGCGCGAGGTGCGGGTAGTCCTCGGCGAGATCGGCCCGGTGCGTCACGCGGTAGCCGAGCCGCCCGTACCACTCGGCGAGGAACTGCTTCGACGGATGCGTCCACTCACGTGGCACCAGCAGTTCGAGCTGCATCTCCCGGCACCCGGCCGCCCGGCCGGCGGCCTCGGCGAACCGCACGAGCTCCCGCCCGATCCCCAGCCCCCGCCGCCCCGGATCGGCGGCGAGCATGCCGAACTCCCCGGTCACGTCGTCAAGGCGCCGGACCCGCACGGACCCGGCCAGATCCCCGTCCACCAGCGCAACGGCGATCTCCCCGGCCCGCACGAACCCGGCGACCTCATCGCCGTCGGTCCGGTCGGTGCTCCCCAGCCAAAGCCCCTTCTCGGACTCGGCGTAGACGTGGTTGACCAGCGCCGTGATCCGTTCGACCACGGCGCGGTCAACCGACGGCGTCAGCAGCTCGATCTCCATGCCCCCACCTTGCCAGGTGCGGGGCACGGATCACTTGTCGCGGCGGAAGAGCTTGTTGCCCAGCCAGACGATCGGGTCGTACTTGCGGTCCGCGACGCGCTCCTTCATCGGGATGAGCGCGTTGTCGGTGATGTGGATGCCTTCCGGGCAGACCTCGCTGCAGCACTTGGTGATGTTGCAGTACCCGAGGCCGTGCTCCTCCTGCGCGGCGTCGCGCCGGTCGGCGACGTCGAGCGGGTGCATCTCCAGCTCCGCGATGCGCATCAGGTAGCGCGGCCCGGCGAAGGACTCCTTGTTCTCCTCGTGGTCGCGCACGACGTGGCAGGTGTTCTGGCACAGGAAGCACTCGATGCACTTCCGGAACTCCTGCGACCGCTCGACGTCCACCTGCTGCATCCGGTACTCGCCGGGCTTGAGGTCGGCGGGCGGGGTGAACGACGGGATCTCGCGCGCCTTCGTGTAGTTGAAGGACACGTCGGTGACGAGGTCGCGGATCACCGGGAACGTCCGCATCGGCGTCACCGTGATCACCTCTTCCTCGGTGAACGTCGACATCCGCGTCATGCACAGCAGGCGCGGCTTGCCGTTGATCTCCGCCGAGCACGAGCCGCACTTGCCCGCCTTGCAGTTCCAGCGCACCGCGAGGTCCGACGCCTGGGTGGCCTGCAGGCGGTGGATGATGTCGAGGACGACCTCGCCCTCGTTCACCTCCACCGTGAAGTCCTGCAGCCCGCCGCCCGTGTCGTCGCCGCGCCAGACCCGGAAACTCGCCTTGTAACTCATGCCTTGCTCCCCGGGTGCGTCTCCAGCTCGGCATCGGTGTAGTACTTCCCGAGCTCGCCGAACTCGAACAGCTCCAGCAGGTCCTGCCGCAGCGGCACCTGCTCCTTCACTTCGACGCCGATGTCCGGGACGACGGGGTTGCCGCCCTCGGACGCCGAGCACACCAGCAGCTTGTGCCGCCACTCGGGGTCCATGCCCGGGAAGTCGTCCCGCGTGTGCCCGCCGCGGCTTTCGGTCCGCGTCAACGCCGCCTTCGCGACGCATTCGCTGACCATCAGCATGTTCCGCAGGTCGACCGCGAGGTGCCAGCCCGGGTTGAACTGCCGGTGCCCTTCCACGGTGACGTGCAGGATGCGCTGCCGCAGCTCGGCCAGCTTCGTCAGCGCCTGCTCGATCTCGCCGGCCTTGCGGATGATGCCGACCAGGTCGTTCATCGACTGCTGCAGCTCGGTGTGCAGCGTGTACGGGTTCTCCGCCGACGCACCCGCGGGCGGGTCGAACGGCGCGAGCGCCATCTTCGCCGCGGCGTCCACATCGGACTCGCTGACGGCGGGCCGGTTCTCGAGGCCCTGCACGTACTCGGCCGCGCCGAGGCCCGCGCGCCGGCCGAACACCAGCAGGTCCGACAGCGAGTTGCCACCGAGCCGGTTGGAGCCGTGCATGCCGCCCGAGCACTCACCGGCCGCGAACAGGCCGGGCACGCTCGCGCCGGCCGTGTCCGGGTCGACCTCGATGCCGCCCATGACGTAGTGGCAGGTCGGCCCGACCTCCATCGGCTCGGCCGTGATGTCGACGTCCGCGAGTTCCTTGAACTGGTGGTACATCGACGGCAGCCGCTTCTTGATCTCCTCGGCGGGCAGCCGGCTCGCGATGTCGAGGAAGACGCCGCCGTGCGGGGACCCGCGCCCCTCCTTGACCTCGGAGTTGATCGCGCGCGCGACCTCGTCGCGGGGCAGCAGGTCCGGCGTGCGGCGATTGTTCTCCTGGTCGGAGTACCAGCGATCGGCTTCGTCTTCGCTCTCCGCGTACTGGCCCTTGAAGACGTCCGGCACGTACTCGAACATGAACCGCTTGCCGTCGGAGTTCTTGAGCACACCGCCGTCACCGCGCACGCCCTCGGTGACGAGGATGCCCTTGACGCTCGGCGGCCAGACCATCCCGGTCGGGTGGAACTGGACGAACTCCATGTTGATCAGCTTGGCGCCCGCCCGCAGGGCCAGCGCGTGACCGTCGCCGGTGTACTCCCACGAGTTCGACGTCACCTTGAACGACTTGCCGATGCCGCCGGTGGCGAGCACGACCGCGGGCGCGTCGAACAGGATGAACCGGCCGCTCTCGCGCCAGTACCCGAACGCGCCGGCGATGGCGCCGTCGGTGGTGAGCAGTTCGGTGACCGTGCACTCGGCGAAGACCTTGATCTTCGCCTCGTAGTCGCCGGTCTCGGCGAAGTCCTCCTGCTGCAGCGAAACGATCTTCTGCTGCATCGTGCGGATCAGCTCGAGGCCGGTGCGGTCACCGACGTGCGCCAGCCGCGGGTAGGTGTGCCCGCCGAAGTTGCGCTGGCTGATCCGGCCGTCGGCGGTGCGGTCGAACAGCGCGCCGTAGGTCTCCAGCTCCCAGACGCGGTCGGGCGCCTCCTTGGCGTGCAGCTCGGCCATCCGCCAGTTGTTGAGGAACTTCCCGCCGCGCATCGTGTCGCGGAAGTGGACCTGCCAGTTGTCGTTCGAGTTCGCGTTGCCCATCGACGCCGCGCACCCGCCCTCGGCCATCACCGTGTGCGCTTTGCCGAACAGGGACTTGCACACCACGGCGACGCGGAAACCGCGTTCGCGCGCCTCGATCACAGCTCGCAGACCGGCGCCACCGGCACCGATCACCACCACGTCGTAGCTGTGCCGTTCGACCTCGGTCATGAAGAGATTCCACCTCGGAACTGGGGACGTCGTTGTCGGGAGCGGGAGACTAGTTCACGAACCGCAGGTCCGAAATCGCGCCACTCGACACGAGCATGACGTAGAAGTCGGTCAGCACCAGCGTGCCGAGCGTCGTCCAGGCCAGCGCCATGTGGCGGGTGTTGAGCTTCGAGACCTTGGTCCAGATCCAGTAGCGCACCGGATGCTTGGAGAAGTGCTTGAGCCTGCCGCCGGTCACGTGCCGGCACGAGTGGCAGGAAAGCGTGTACGCCCACAGGAGGATCACGTTGCCGAGCAGGATGATGTTGCCCAGCCCGAACCCGAAGCCACCGGTCTTGCCGTGGAACGCCGTGATCGCGTCGTAGGTGTTGATCACGGAGACGACCAGCGCGACGTAGAAGAAGTAGCGGTGGACGTTCTGGATGATCAGCGGGAGCCGCGTCTCGCCCGAGTACTTCGCGTGCGGTTCCGCGACGGCACAGGCGGGCGGGGAGAACCACACGGCCCGGTAGTAGGCCTTGCGGTAGTAGTAGCAGGTCAGGCGGAACCCGAGCAGGAACGGCAGCACGACGAAGCCGAGCGGGATGAACCCCGGCAGGTCGCCGAACCAGTGGCCGAAGTGGCTCGAGCCCTCGACGCAGGAAGTGGACAGGCAGGGCGAGTAGAACGGCGTCAGGTAGTGGTAGTCGGGCACCCAGTACGCGGTGCGCACGAACGACCGGACCGTCGCGTAGATGATGAACGCCGACAGTCCGAGCACGGTCAGCAGCGGCTGCAGCCACCACCGGTCCGTGCGGAGGGTGCGCTCGGCGATCCGGGCCCGCTTGGGGGCCCGGACGCCGGTGCCGACGCCGTTGTCAGCCGGAGCGCTCACCGCTGGTCGCGCTTGTAGCCGCCGACACCCTCGTCGTCCGCGCCGTGCCACAGCGCGGGGTCGTACGGCGTGTCGGGTACTTGCACGCGTTCGGCGGGCTTCGCCTGGGAGGGCACGGCGAGCGGCACCCCGTCGAGGTCCGCGGTGTCGATGTCGAGGCGCTCCACGTCGTTGGCGAGCCGGCGGACCGCCGAGGCGTCGCCGTAACGCGAGCGCAGTGCGCCGACGCACTGCCTGAGCTGGCCGATGGTTCGCCGCAGCTCGGCGATCTCGGAGGTGGACATCATGCCTCCCGGGTGTGGTGGGGCTGGCAGGGAGCCGGCCGGGCGATCGCTCGCTGTACGGCTTTGCCACGCGTCGTGCAGTGTGACAACTAGCACACTAACGGTTCCGGAGGTGATCGGGGTCACGCGGGTGGATCTTCTGAATCGATTTTGATTCGGCGTTTTCCCGAGGTACTGTGGCCAGTGTCACGACCCAGAGGCGTCAGCGCTGCCGTCCCGCGGACCACCCCACACCAGTGATCCGGAGCCGGACATGAGCCCCACCTCCCTGCACAAGACCGTCGCCGACGTCACCGCCCGCATCACCGCGCGCAGTGCCGCGACGCGCTCCGCCTACCTCGACCGCATGGCCGCCGCGCACGAAGAAGGCCCGGTCCGCCGCGGTCTCGCGTGCAGCAACCTCGCCCACGGCTTCGCCGCCATGGAAGGCGCCGACAAGGCCGCGCTGCGGGCCGCGCGCGCTCCCGGCGTCGCGATCGTCTCGTCCTACAACGACATGCTGTCGGCGCACCAGCCGATGCAGGAGTACCCGGCCTGGCTGAAGAAGTCGGTGCGCTCCGCCGGCGGGGTCGCCCAGTTCGCCGGCGGCGTGCCCGCGATGTGCGACGGCATCACCCAGGGCCGCGCGGGCATGGAGCTGTCCCTGTTCAGCCGCGAGGTCATCGCGATGTCGACGGCGATCGCGCTGTCGCACGACATGTTCGACGCAGGCCTGCTGCTCGGCGTCTGCGACAAGATCGTCCCCGGCCTGCTGATCGGCGCCCTGGCGTTCGGGCACCTGCCCGCGCTGCTCGTGCCGGCCGGCCCGATGAACTCCGGGCTGCCGAACAAGGAGAAGGCGCGCGTCCGGCAGCTGTACGCCGAGGGCCTCGCGACGCGCGAAGACCTCCTCGACGCCGAAGCGGCGTCGTACCACTCGGCCGGCACCTGCACGTTCTACGGCACGGCCAACTCCAACCAGATGGTCGTCGAGGTGATGGGCCTGCACCTGCCCGGCGCCAGCTTCGTGCAGCCGGGTTCTTCCTTGCGGCAAGCGCTCACCGAAGAAGCGGGCCGCCGGGTCGTCGCCCTCTCGCGCGGCGAGGAGTACACGCCGGTCTCGCGGATCCTCGACGAGAAGGCGTTCGTCAACGGTGTCGTCGCGCTGCTCGCCACCGGCGGGTCGACCAACCACACGATGCACCTGGTCGCCGTCGCCGCGGCCGCGGGCATCCAGCTGACCTGGGACGACTTCTCCGACCTCTCGGCCGTCGTGCCGCTGCTGGCGCGGGTCTACCCGAACGGCAGCGCGGACATCAACCACTTCCACGCCGCCGGCGGCATCCAGTTCCTCGTCGGCACGCTGCTCGACGCCGGGCTCCTGCACGAGGACGTGCACACGGTCGCCGGGTTCGGGCTGCACCGCTACCGGGCCGAGCCGATCCTGTCCGACGGCGAGCTGGTCTGGCGCGACGTGCCGGCCCGCAGCCTCGACGAAGACGTGCTGCGCCCGGCGTGGCGGCCCTTCGCCGCGGACGGCGGGCTGCGGATGGTCGAGGGCAACCTCGGCCGCGCGGTGACCAAGGTGTCCGCGGTGGCGCCCGAGCACCGGGTCGTCCAGGCGCCGGCGCGGGTGTTCACCACCCAGGAGGCGTTCAAGGACGCGTTCGAGGCCGGTGAGCTGGACCGCGACGTCGTCGTGGTGCTCCGGCAGCAGGGCCCGCGGGCCAACGGCATGCCCGAGCTGCACGGCCTGACCCCGGCGCTGGGCGTGCTGATGGACCGCGGGTACGCCGTCGCGCTGCTCACCGACGGCCGCATGTCGGGCGCGTCGGGCAAGATCCCGGCCGCCATCCAGGTGACGCCGGAGGCCGCGGCGGGCGGCCCGATCGCCCGCATCGCGGACGGCGACGTCATCCGGCTCGACGCGTCCACGGGCAGCCTCGACGTGCTCGTCGGTGACGAAGAACTCGCCCGCCGTGAACTTGTGGACTCGCCGCCGTCCGAAGCATCCTGGACCGGCACCGGCCGAGAGCTGTTCGCCGCGTTGCGCCGCGCGGTCGGCCCCGCCGACCAGGGCGCCTCGGTGTTCGGCCCCGTGACGCCGGAGCACTTCGGAATGCCCGCTTTCACCACCCAGGAGGTCGGTCAGTGACCACCGGTCAGGACCTGCTCGAGCTGTCCCCCGTGATGCCCGTCGTGGTCATCGACGACGCCGGCGACGCGGTGCCCACGGCCCGGGCCCTGCTCGCCGGCGGGATCGGGGTCATCGAGCTGACCCTGCGCACCCCCGCGGCGCTCGCTTCGATCGAGCGCGTCGCGGCCGAGGTGCCCGACATCGTCATCGGCGCCGGCACCGTCACCTCGCCGGACCAGGCGAAGCAGGCCGCCGACGCGGGGGCGAAGTTCCTCGTGACGCCGGGCTGCACGGACTCGGTCGTCGACGCGTGCTTCGAGACCGGGCTGCCGTTCCTGCCCGGCGCGAGCACGGTGTCCGAGGCGATGCGGCTGGCCGAACGCGGCCTCTCGGCGCTGAAGTTCTTCCCAGCGGAGGCGTCCGGCGGGGTCGCGTACCTGAAGTCGATCGCGGGCCCGCTGCCGTCGCTGAAGTTCTGCCCGACGGGCGGGATCACCGCGGCGTCGGCGCCGTCCTACCTGGCGCTGCCGAACGTCGGCTGCATCGGCGGTTCGTGGCTGACGGCGTCGCTCGAGCCCGCCACGATCGAGAAGCTGGCCGCGGAAGCCGCGCGGCTGTAGCGGAGATCACCCCGCCGGAATCCGCGCCCGAACGGCGGAATCGGCGTCCGGATCCCGGGAGCACCGTTCCAGCGCGCTGGAACGGTGCTCCGAGCGGGTGTGGCGGCCGTCATGAATCCGGCCGAATGTGCCACTGAATGGTCCACTGTCACTCCGGTCGGTGATTTACCGGCCTGTTATCGTTCCTCTTCGCTATTTCCAGCGAGGAGAATCCGTGTCCCTGACCAGTGTGGTCGCGCCCAGTCCTGCCCCTGAAACCGTCGCCGCGCTCGTCGGCGAACGGCTTTCCCTGTCCGCGTTGCACCAGCTGGGCGGCACCCTCGGCGGTTATTCCTTCGTCAAGGTCGTGGTCGACCGCGAAACATCGGTCATCCACTTCCTGAACGACGCGCGCCATTCCTTTCACGCGATCTATATCGGCGAAGAGATCCTCGGCGTCCCGGAAGAACGCGTCCGCGCGGACATCGACTCCTACAACCAGGCGTTCTACCACACACCGGACCGCCGGTTCCTGCTCGGCATCCTCGCGCTGCACACGCGACGGGAAAAGAAGATCCTCTCGCTGGAGACGGTCGAAGTCGACACCATGCCGGCCGCGCTGATCCGCGAATTCCACGCCTTCGTCGCGCAGTACGTCGACCCCGCGCTGCCGCTGCTGTTCAAGCCGGCCAACCAGCTGCAGGAACGGCTCGTGCGGGAGATCCCGGCGAACGAGCTGCCGCGCGTGTTCGCGCACGAACTGTTCTCGACGGCACCGTTCGTCGCGCTGAACCCCGGCACGGCCACGGGCCGGCTGCGCGCGTTCCGCTCCGAGGCCGAGTACCGGGCCGCCACGCTGGACTGGTCGGACATCATCGTGATGGACCGCGTGCCGGACGACGTCCCGCGCCTGGCCGGCATCGTCAACGCCCGCCACACGACACCGCTGTCCCACACCAACGTGCTGGCCACCGGCTGGCGGATCCCGAACGCCGTCCAGCTCGGCGCCCTCGCCGAGGTCGAGCGCCGCGGGCTCGACGGCCGGTGGGTCGAGTACACAGTGGACACCCAGGCGTCGTCGATCTCCCTGCGGGAGGTCGAAGAACCGGCCGAGGCAGGGCCGCGACCGGGCTGGTACGCCCAGCGCGTCACGCTGGAGGAACCCGAAGCCGAGCACAGCCCGATCGTGAACCTCGCGCGGCTGCGCGCGGCCGACCGCTACCGCTACGGCACCAAGGCCGCCAACCTGGGCGAGCTGCACCACGTGCTGGCCCACGGCTCGCAGCGGCTCCTCGGCTTCTACCAGGTTCCGCGGCCGCCGCGGGACAACCTGCTCCCCCACCTGGCCACGCTGCTGGGCGTGCCCGCCGACGCCGACGTCGCGGCCGCCGCTCGCCGGTTGCTCGACGAGCGCATCCGCGTGCCCCGCGGCATCGCCTTGCCGTTCTCGCTGCAACGGCGGTTCCTCGAATCGTCGCCGCGGATCCAGCAGGCCATCGGCAAGCTGAAGATGGCCCTGGAACTGGACGCGCGGGAGATCGAGCCGCTGTGTGTCGAGCTGCAGGGCCTGATCCGGTCCGCGCGGATGCCGGGCGCGCTGGCCGGGGAGATCGACTCCGCCCTGGTGTCGCAGCTGGCCGGGGTGCGGACGTTCGTCGTGCGCAGCTCGTCCAACGCCGAGGACCTCGCCGGGTTCTCCGCCGCCGGGATCTACGAGTCGCTCAACCACGTCACGTCCGCCGAGCGGATCTTCGCCAGCGTCAAGGAAGTCTGGGCTTCGCTGGTGTCCGTGCGCAGTGTGCGGCTGCGGCACCAGGCCGGGATCTCCCTCGACGAGTGCTACATGGGTGTCGTGATCCAGGAGCAGGTCGCGGCCGACTTCGGCGGCGTGCTCGTGACGACGAACCCGATGAACCGCGCGGACTTCCGCACGGTGTACGTCAACGTGTCGCCTCGCGTGACCGACGTCGTCGACGGTTCGGCCCTGCCCATGCAGTACCTGTACTCGACGGTCGAGGGCGGCGGCCGCACGGTCTCGCTCGGCGACGCCACCACCGACCTCGACGAGACGGCCCACGAGCAGCTGCAACGGCTCGCCGTCGCCGGTCGCCTGCTGCAGGGGCACTTCTCACCCGACTACACGTTCGGCTCACCGGTGGACATCGAATGGCTCGCCGACGGCGACCACGCCCACATCGTGCAGCTGCGTCCGTATTCCGCCTGAGTTCCCGGGAGACACCGTCATGCTGGGCCTTCGCCTGCCCGCGAAACCCGCCGTTCAGCGCACCGTCCGGCTGACCTACGGGTTCCAGTTCTTCTTCGGCCTGCTGCTGTGGGTGCCGATCTTCTACCAGTACCAGAAGCTCGCCGGCCTGTCCGACGGCGAGATCTTCGGCATCCAGAGCATCTACTACATCGTGTTCTGCCTGCTGGAGATCCCGACGGGGATGGTCGCCGACCGGTTCGACTACCGCACGTCGCTGGCGGCCGGCGCCGGCGTGCTCGTGGTGGCGAACCTGGTGCCGGTGTTCCTCGGTTCCTACACCGGGTTCCTGGTGCACTTCGTGCTGATCGCCCTGGCCCGCTCACTGGTGTCCGGCGCGCAGAGCGCGTACCTCTACGAGTACCTGCACGCTTCCGGCGCCGGTGAGCACTACCTGCGCGTCGAAGGGGTCGGGCGCGCGTACAGCCTCGTCGGCAAGATCGTGTACTGGCCGGTCATCGGCCTGCTGATGACGTGGAACCTCCCTTCCCCGTACTGGCTGACGGCGATCAACGCGGCCGTCGCGCTGGCGTTCGCGTGCCGGCTCCCGGCGATCCCGGGCGGCCGTCGCTCGACCGGCAAGACGGCATCCCTGCTCGCGGGCGTCGGCGGCGCGCTGTCCGCGCTGCGCTCGTCGCGGTGGCTGGCCCTGCTGATGGTGCAGGGCATCGCGATGTTCACGCTGGTCCGGATCTGCCAGGTGAACCTGTTCCAGCCGATCCTCGAGTCCAAGTCGCTGTCGGTGAACTGGTACGGCGCGGTGCTCGCCGCCATGACGGTGTTCGAGGCCCTCGGCGCGGCCCGTCCGCACCGGCTCCGCCGCGCGATCGGCCCGGTGGGCTCGGTGTTCACGCTGACGATCGTGATGGCGCTGTGCCTGGGGCTGATCGTCTTCGTCGGCTCCTTCCCGGCCGTGGTGCTGCTGTGCGTCTTCGCGGTGGCGACGGGCATCGCGTTCCCGGTGCAGAAGCAGCTGCTGAACGACTCGATCCCGGACTCCCGCCACCGCGCCACCCTGCTGTCGATGGAGTCCATTGTGGACCGCGCCGTGTGCGCGCTGGTGGCGGTGGCGCTGGGCGCGTACCTGGCGGCCGGGCGGCTGAACGAGTTCCTGGTGCTGTCGGCCGTGGTCACCGGCGTG
This sequence comes from Amycolatopsis stemonae, assembly GCF_054781455.1. NCBI lineage: Bacteria > Bacillati > Actinomycetota > Actinomycetes > Pseudonocardiales > Pseudonocardiaceae > Amycolatopsis > Amycolatopsis stemonae. The sequence continues at coordinate 704,386 of NZ_BAAGUJ010000003.1, forward strand.
GCGATGGGCCTGCTCGCCCTCCTGCTCTTGGCGGTCCGCAAGCACCGCTCGGACCGCCGGGTGCCCACGCCCCGGCGTCGCGACCAGGCGCCGGCCCGCGAGGCGCGGGAGCCCTGGTTGCCGGTCGCCGGCGCGGAACGCCGCTGCCACGGTTCGGAAGTCCGCCCCCGGGTCACGGAGCCCCGGAGCTGACGCCGGTCACCGGCGCCGGGGCCGGGGCCGGGGCCGGGGCCGCCGGTCGTAGTACACCGTCATCGTCAGGTCGTCCTCGCCCTCGGTGGCCGCGCTCGCGAAGGCGATGTCCTGCACCTGGACGTCACCGAGCTCGTCGAGGGTGTCGGCGACCCGGCGCAGCAGGGCGGCCACGTCACCCTGCCCCGGGCCGGCCGGGTTGCTCTGCGAGAAGTGCTCGACGGTCCAGCCGGGCCCCATCAGTCGATGACGGCGTCGTCGAGCAGGGTGGACTCCGCGCCGTACTCGCGGAGCTCCTCCCTGATCACCGTGTACGCCAGCCCCTGCGGATATCCCTTGCGCGCCAGGAACCCCAGCAGCCGCCGCAGGGCCGTCTGTTCGTCGACGTTGCCCAGCGAGCCGAGGCGCTTGCGGACCAGCTCCCTGGCCATCTGCTCCTCGGACTCGCGGTCGACCTCCCCCGCCGCCTGCGCGGCGACCTCGCCGTCGACGCCCTTGCGCCGCAGCTCGGCCACCAGCGCGGTGCGGGACAGGCCCTGGTTCGCGTGCCGGGACTTCACCCACAGCTCCGCGAACTCCGCGTCGTTGACCAGCCCGGCCCGGTCGAGCTTGCCGAGCAGGGTTTCGCAGGTCTCCTCGTCGAACCCCTTGCGGTGCAACGCCTGCCGGAGCTCCTCCTGAGTACGCGGCCGCGCGGCCAGGAGATCGAAGCAGATCTCCTTGGCCTTCTTGTACCGCTCCTCCGGAGGCAGCTCGGCGGGCGGCACCTTGGGCGCCCTGGCCACCTGAATCACTCCCTCGTCACGCCCCACCGCGGACCACGGCCACGGCAGGGCTCGCCCTCACCCGCGGATCAGAAGTCGACCGGCGCCGGGACCGCTTCGACGGCGTCCGCGTCGACCTGCGGGCCGATGCCGAGCTTTTCCTTGATGCGCTTCTCGACCTCGTTGGCGATGTCCGGGTTGTCGCGCAGGAACCGGCGCGCGTTCTCCTTGCCCTGGCCGAGCTGGTCGCCCTCGTAGGTGTACCAGGCACCCGACTTGCGCAGGATGCCCTGGTCGACGCCCATGTCGATGAGCGAACCCTCGCGGGAGATGCCCTGGCCGTACAGGATGTCGAACTCGGCCTGCTTGAAGGGCGGGGCCACCTTGTTCTTGACGACCTTGACGCGGGTGCGGTTGCCGACCGCCTCGCCGCCGTCCTTCATCGTCTCGATGCGACGCACGTCCAGGCGGACCGACGCGTAGAACTTCAGCGCCTTGCCACCGGTGGTGGTCTCCGGCGAGCCGAACATGACGCCGACCTTCTCGCGGAGCTGGTTGATGAAGATCGCCGTGGTGCCGGAGTTGGACAGCGCACCGGTGATCTTCCGCAGCGCCTGGCTCATCAGGCGGGCCTGGAGACCCACGTGCGAGTCACCCATCTCGCCCTCGATCTCGGCGCGGGGCACGAGCGCGGCCACGGAGTCGATGACCAGGATGTCGAGCGCGCCGGAGCGGATCAGCATGTCCGCGATCTCCAGCGCCTGCTCCCCGGTGTCCGGCTGGGACACCAGCAGCGCGTCGGTGTCGACGCCGAGGTTCTTCGCGTACTCGGGGTCGAGCGCGTGCTCGGCGTCGATGAACGCCGCGATGCCGCCGTTGCGCTGGGCGTTGGCCACCGCGTGCAGGGCGACGGTCGTCTTACCGGAGGATTCCGGGCCGTAGATCTCGACGACGCGGCCGCGGGGCAGCCCGCCGATGCCGAGCGCGACGTCGAGGGCGATCGAGCCGGTGGGGATCACGGCGATGGGCGGCCGGGTGTCCTCGCCGAGGCGCATCACCGAGCCCTTGCCGTACTGCTTGTCGATCTGCGCCAGGGCGAGATCGAGCGCCTTGTCCTTGTCGGGTGCTGCAGGCATGGAAGTCCACCTCGCTGGTCGAAGCCCCGTCTCGGGGGCTCTGTGTCGGTTCTTCAGCTGTCCGGTCCGACGCTAGCGGCGGGGACCGACAATTCCAGGCGCGGCGCCCAATCTGTGGATCGCTGGACCCGATGTGGACAACACCATAGACGAACACCTGTTCGAGGTCGGCAGCGACACACCCTTGCGCTAGGATTTTCGCCCGCCCGGGTCAGGACCCGTGCGCATCCGCCCAGGTCAGCGTCGTTCGGGGGGCACGTCGAAGGCGTCGCAGACCTCTCGCCAGATCTCTTTCGCCGGGATTCCCGCGGTCAGCGCCTGGTCGACGGTGCGGCCGCCGAGCCCGCTGAGCACGTGGTCCCGGGACAGCACCTGGGCCCGCCCGGGGCCGAACTCCTCGGCCATCAGCCGCCGGAAAACCGTGATCCGCATCGGACCCACTCTAACCGGGCGGCGCGAACGGACCGTTCGCGCCACTACTCGCCCGGCTGGACGCTCGCCTCGAAGTAGTCGGCCAGCGTGTCCGGTGTGGTCGCGGCGGCCTGGTCGTTCGAGTTCAGCTGGTAGATGAACCCGGCGAGCGGCCGGTCCGACACCGTGAACACGAGCACCGCCGCCGTTTTGCCCGCGGCCGACGAGTAGTGGCCCTTGAGCCCGTTGCCCGCCCAGTCGGCCTCGGTGCGGTCGCCGCCCGCCGAGGTGAGCAGGCCGTCGGTGTACTGCTTGAGCGTGTCGGCGTTGTCGCCCTGGACGTAGGTCACCTGCGTCCCCGCCCGGCCCGGCGCGGAGCACGTCGAGGCCGGCCCGAGGCTCTTCGCGGGCGCCGCCGGGCCGTTGCCCATGCCCGGCTTGCAGTCGCCGGTGTCGGCGATCTTCCCGGCGAGCTGGCGCAGGCAGCCGGTGAGGCCCTTGCCGTCCGCCTGGCCCGGGGTCTTGCACTGGTCCGCGGTGTAGGTCGTCGCCGAGGACGACGACGTCAGGAAGTAGGTCAGCCCGGCCGCGAGCACCACGACGACCGCGACCGCGATCCCGATGACCAGCTTCTTCTTCCCGCCCGGCTTCGGCTCGGCCCGTTCCGGGGCGGGCGAGTACGCGGGGAAGTTCGACGGCGCCGGGTTCTGCACCCGCTGCGGACCGCTCGGCGGGAAGTTCGACGGCGCGTACCCCGGGTACTGCGGCGGGGGCGGCGGCGCGTACTGCGGGCGGTGCGGCGGGGCGCCCGCGGCCACCGCCCCTTCGACGTTCTGGGTCCGGGCCCCGAGCCCGTCGCGGGCGACGTGCTGGGCGCCGAGCGCGACGGCCGTCTCCGGCTGGTCGAGGCTGCCCGGCACGACGCCGAGCTTCTCCGCGATCATCGTGCCGACCAGCGGCAGCCGGCTCGACCCGCCGACGAGGTAGATGCCGGCCAGCCGGTCCGGCGCCAGCCCGGACGAGCGGAGCGTCCGCGAAAGCAGTTCGACGCTGCGCAGCATCGCCGGCCGGACCAGGCCTTCCAGCTCGCCGCGCGTGACGAGGACGTCCTTGAACGGCTCGGGCATCGGCACTTCGGTCTGCGGGTGCCGCGACAGCGCTTCCTTGGCCGCCTTGACGTCTTCCTGCAGCGCGCGCCGGGTGCGCCGGTCGGCGGTCGACTCGGGCCGCAGCAGCCGCTGCCAGCGCTGCGGGTCGGAGTGCGAGACCTCGCGCCCGACGTGCACCATCAGCGCCTGGTCGACGTCGAGGCCGCCGAGGTCGGGCAGGCCGTCCTCGGCGAGCACGGTGAAGCCGTTCTGCGTGGCGCCGACGACGGCGACGTCGAAGGTGCCGGCCCCGAGGTCGTAGACGGCGAGCGCCTGGCCGGGGGCGAGGGACTTGCCGGGGAACGACGCGAAGTGCGCCGCCGCGGCGACGGGTTCGGGCACCAGCAGGATGTTCCGGTCCATCCCGGCGAGGCGGGCGGCGGACATCAGGACGTTGCGGCGGGTCTGGCCCCACTGCGCGGGGTGGGTCAGCCGGACCTCGTCGGGCTGCTCGCCGCCGAGCTGGCGGGAGGTCTCCTCGAGCACGCGGCGCAGGATCGCGGCCAGCGCGTCGGTCACCGGGACGACGTCGGTGCCGAGCAGCAGCGTCTGCTCGTCGATGCGGCGCTTGGGGTTCGGCTCGAAGCGCGTCGGGTCGAGGCGGGCGCGCCGCTCGGCGTCGCGGCCGACCATGATCGTGCCCTCTTCGGTGGCGAACACCGCGGACGGCATGTTCGCCGAGCCGTCGACCTCGACGACCCGGGGCGGCATGCCGTGCGCCGAAAGGACGGCGACGGTGTTGGACGTCCCGAGGTCCACCGACAGGATCCGCACTGCACTCCCCTTCGCACAACCACGCCGTGGCGGCGTTCGCCGTGATGCTGCCATGTGCGCGGTCACCGTGCGTGCGGACCCGCGAAAGTGACCGCTCCTTGACGGAGAGGTCGATCACGAGGCACGATAGTTGCGCAGTTCGGTCAACCGAGTTGCACGAAACGCGCAAAGGAGCGGTCGATGCCGAAGTTGCTCGTCCTCGGGGACGACTTGACCGGCAGCAACGCGACCGGAGCGCTGTACGCCCGCTTCGGGCTGCGCGCGGTTTCCGTCAACGCGCCACTCGGACCGGACGCTCCGTGCTTCCGTGCGGACTGCGGGATCGAAGCGCTCGTGGTGAACCTGGGTACCCGGCACGCTTCCCCACCACACGCCGCGCAGGCGGTGCGCGACGTCGTGGAGCTCGTCGGGCCCGTCGAGCTCACGGTGAAACGGGTGGACACGACGCTGCGCGGCAACGTCGGCGTGGAGACCGAGGCCGTGCTGGCGTCGGCGCCGGACGCACGGGCCCTGGTCGTGCCCGCGTTCCCGGACGCCGGCCGGGTCACCCTCGGCGGCCTGCACCTGGTCGACGGCGTGCCCCTGGCCGAAAGCCCGGCGGCGCGGGACCCGCTGGCACCGGTGAAGTCGTCACGCATCCGCACGCTGCTGCACCCCACCGGCCGGGAGATCGGCGAACTGCCGCTGGACGTGGTCGAAGAAGGCGTGGATGCGGTCGAGGCGGCGTTGCGGCGCCCGGCCGGGATCGTCGTCTGCGACGCCACGACGAACCGGCACCTGACCACCGTCGCCAAGGCCGCGGCCCGGCTCGCGGCCGAGGGCACGCGGTGGGTCTCGGTGGACTCCGGGCCGTTCGGCGTCCGCCTGGCCGCCGCGCTCGGGCTCGCGCCCGGGCACGGCACCGTCCCGCCGGTGCTCGCCGTGGTCGGCAGCATCACCGCGCAAACCCACGAACAGCTGCTGGAAACCGAGCTGGTGCTCGACGCGCGGTACGTCGACGTCGATCCGGCGCACCCGGACCCGCCCGCCATCGCGGCCGAGGCCGGAAAGCTGCTCGAGTCCGGGCACCGCGTGGTGGGGATCCGGACTCGCGCACCCGCCCCCGGCACGCCGGTGGACCCGGGCGTCGCGGCGCGGATCCCGCCGGCGCTCGGCGAGGCGGCCCGGCTGGTGCTCGGCGCGCACCGGATCGGCGGGCTCTACGCCACCGGCGGCGACATCGCCGTCGAGATCACGAAGGCACTCGGGGCCGAAGGCTTCGAGATCGACGCCGAAGTGCTGCCCCTGGCGGTCGCCGGGCGGCTTTCCGGCGGCCCGCACGCCGGGCTGCCCTTCGCCACGAAGGGCGGGCTGATCGGCGGGCGGGACGCGGCCGTCGCCTGCCTGGAACACCTCAACCACGTCCTGGCCACCGGAAGGAAGAACCCGTGAGCGACCTCCCCGTCCTCGCCGTCACCCTCGGCGACCCCGTCGGCATCGGCCCCGAGATCACCCTGAAGACGCTGGCCGAACCCGAGTCCCTGCAGCTGGCGCGCGGCGTCGCGGTCGGCGACGCGATCGTGCTGGAACGGCTCGTCCGGCACCTGGGCCTGCACCTGGAGGTCAACCCGATCGCCACGGTCGCCGACGCGCGCTTCACCACCGGCGTGATCGACGTGCTCAACCTCGGCGTGGTCAAGGAAGACCTGCCGTGGGGCGAGGTGAACGCGACCGCGGGCGCGGCGGCGGTCGGCGCGATCGAGGTGGCCACCCGGCTCGCGCTGGCCGGCGAGGTCGACGCGGTCGTCACCGCGCCGATCAACAAGGAGGCGATCTGGGCGGCCGGCTCCCGGCACCTCGGGCACACCGAGATGCTCGGCGAGCTGACCGGCTCGACCCGGTTCAACACGATGTTCTGGGTGTCCGGGCTGAAGATCTTCTTCGCCACGCGGCACCTTTCGCTGCGTGAAGCGATCGACCAGATCACCCGGGAGAACATCGAGCACGCGATCCGTGAGGCGTACACCGCGCTCGAGGTGTTCGGCACCGAAAAACCGAGACTGGCCGTGGCGGCGCTGAACCCGCACGGCGGCGAGAACGGCAAGTTCGGCGACGAGGAGATCGTCGCGATCGCGCCCGCGGTGGCCGCGGCACGGGCCGCCGGGCTCGACGTGGTCGGCCCGATCCCGGCGGATTCCGTGTTCCACCAAGGGATCCAGGGCCGGTTCGACGGCGTCCTCTCGCTCTACCACGACCAGGGGCACATCGCGTCGAAGACGTACGACTTCGACGGCACGGTCTCGGTGACGGTCGGCCTGCCGATCCTGCGCACGTCGGTCGACCACGGCACGGCGTTCGACATCGCCGGCACCGGCCGGGCGTCGCACGGCACGATGCGCGCGGCGTTCAAGGCCGCGGCGACACTGGCGCCGTACGCGCGGAAGCTGCCCGCCATCTACCCGCCGGCCGTCCGATGATCCCCCGCAAGCGCTGGGCGTACGTCATCCCGGTCGCGGTGGTCATGTACATGCTGGCCTACCTCGACCGCACGAACGTCGCGGTGATCCTGCCCTACATCGGCGACGACTTCCCGTTGTCCGCCAGCGCCAAGGGCCTGGCGAGCGGCATCTTCTTCGTCGGCTACCTCGTGCTGCAGATCCCGGCCGCGGTGCTCGCGGTGAAGTGGAGCGCCCGCAAGACGGTGCTGGTCCTCATGGTCGCGTGGGCGGTCGCGGCCGTGCTGTGCGGCCTGGTGCAGAACGAAACCCAGCTGTACCTGGCGCGGTTGCTGCTCGGGCTGTTCGAGGGCGGGGTCTGGCCCGCCGTGCTGATCCTGCTGGCGTCGTGGTTCCCGCAGGCCGAACGCGCGCGGGCGAACGCGCTGTGGATGACCTGCCTGCCGATCTCGGCGATCGTCATGTCGCCGCTGTCCGGGCTGATGCTCGACCACATGTCGTGGCGCTGGGTGTTCGTGCTCCAGGGCCTGCCGCCGCTGCTGTGGGCGGTCGTCTGGTGGTTCGCGGTCGCCGACCGGCCGGCCCGGGCCCGCTGGATCTCCGCCGAGGAACGCGAGTACCTCGAAACCACGCTGAAGGCCGAAGAAGAGGCGAAGCCCGCGTTCGCGAAGCAGGGCCGTGACAACCGAGGCTTCGCCTCTGGCCCCCGAAAAGCGGGCTACCGGCAGGCACTGGCGAACCGGCAGGTGCTGCTGCTGATCGGCGTCTACTTCTTCTGGATCACCGGGTTCTACGGGTTTTCGCTGTGGTTGCCGTCGGTCGTGAAGACCATGACCGGGGGTTCGGCGACGGCCGTCGGGTTCCTGTCGGCCGTGCCGTACGTCCTCGCCCTGGCCGGGATGGTCGCGTGCGCGCACTGGTCGGACCGCACCGGCAACCGGCGGCTCGCGGTCACCGTGCCGCTGGTCGTCGCGATCGCCGGGTTGCTGCTGGGCAACCTCGTGCACTGGCCACCGGTGGTCCGGCTGGTGCTGCTCTGCGTCGTCGCGGCCGGCGTCTACATGCCGTACGGGCCGTTCTGGGCGATCCCCAGCCGGATCCTCGGCATCGAGGTCGTCGCCGTCGCGATGGGCCTGATCAACGCGCTCGGCAACCTCGGCGGGTTCGCCGGGCCCTACCTGGTCGGCTGGCTCACCGACGTCACCGGCAGCGCGACCACCGGGTTCGTCGTCCTGGCCGCGTTCCTCGCCGTGGCCGCCGGCCTGGCGTTCTTCGGGCTGAAGCCCGCCCACGTGGAAGACTCGGCGCATGTCCCAGCCGCGACCAGGAACCCGTGACCGGCGGGCGATGCTGCTCGAAGCCGTCCGCGACGGCTCGGGGGGCATCGCCGAGCTGGCCGAGGAGTTCGGCGTGTCCGAGTCGACGATCCGGCGCGACCTCGCGTCGCTCGCCGGCGCCGGGCACGTCGTCCGCACCTACGGCGGCGCGCTCGACACCGAGCGGAGTCCCCGCGAGAAGGACCGCGAGCACGCGACGGCGAAGGACGCCATCGCGCGTGAAGCCGCCGCCCTGGTGCGGGACGGCGAGGTCGTGCTGCTCGACGCGGGCACGACCACCGGGCGGCTCGCCCGGCACCTCGCCCACCGCGAGGGGCTGACCGTGGTCACCAACGGCGTCAACGCCATCCGCGAACTGGCCGGCTTCGACGGGATCGACCTGATCGTCCTCGGCGGGCGGCTGCGGCACCCGAACGAAGCCATCCTCGGCGAGACCGTGCTGGCGCAGCTGCGGCACATCTCACCCGACCGGGTGTTCCTGGGCGCGGACGGCCTGGTGGCGGACCGGGGCCTGTGCTGTCCCTCACTCGAGCAGTCGGTGGTCAAGCACGCGATGCTGCACGCGGGCGCGGAGGCGTACGTGCTGGCCGACCACTCCAAGCTGGGCCAGGCCCCGTTTTCCTACTGGGCGCCACTCGACCGCGACTACCGGCTGATCACGGACGAGCCGAAGGTCGACGTGACGTACCCGGAGTTCGCTCAGAGCGTGATCCTGGCGGGCGAGCCCGAAACTGTCGGTGGTGCCGCGCATGATGGACGACGTGGCAGGTGACGTGCTCGACCTCTTCTCCCCCGCGACCCGGGACTGGTTCGCGGGGGCCTTCGCCGCGCCCACCGCGGCGCAGGAAGGGGCCTGGCGGGCGGCGCACGCGGGCGAGCACGCCCTCGTCGTCGCGCCGACCGGCTCCGGCAAGACGCTGTCCGCGTTCCTCTGGGCGCTGGACCGGCTCTCGGTGGAACCGCCGCCGGCGGAGGCCACCAAACGCTGCCGGATCCTCTACGTCTCCCCGCTGAAGGCCCTGGCGGTCGACGTCCAGCGCAACCTCCGGGCGCCGCTCGCCGGCATTTCGCAGGCCAGCAGGCGGCTCGGGCTGCCGGTGCCGGGGATCGAAGTGGGCATGCGCACCGGCGACACCACCGCGGCCGAGCGCCGGTCCTTCACCAAGACCCCGCCGGACGTGCTGGTGACGACGCCGGAGTCGCTGTTCCTGATCCTCACGTCGTCGGCGCGGGAGTCGCTGCGCGGCGTCGAGACCGTGATCGTCGACGAGGTGCACGCGGTCGCGGGCGGCAAGCGCGGGGCGCACCTCGCGCTGTCGCTGGAGCGGCTGGACTCGCTGCTGCCCAAGCCGGCGCAGCGGATCGGGCTGTCGGCGACGGTCCGCCCGATCGACGAGGTGAGCGCGTTCCTGGCCGGCGGCCGCCCGGTGCGGGTGGTCCAGCCGAAGCTCGCGAAGACCATCGAGGTGCGCGTCGAGGTCCCGGTCGAGGACATGGGCAACCTCGACGCGCCGCGCGAGGGCCCGGCGCCGAGCCCGCTCGACGCCCTGGAGTCGATGACCGACGCGTTCCCGCCGGGCGACATCGCGCCGGGCGGGCTGGGCACGCTGGAGGAGATCGCCGGCAACCCCGTGCAGCGGCCGTCGATCTGGCCGGCGGTCGAGGAGCGGGTGCTGAGCCTGATCCAGGCCCACCGGTCGACCATCGTGTTCGCCAACTCGCGCCGGCTCACCGAGCGGATGACGGCCCGGCTCAACGAGCTGGCCGCCGAGCAGACGGAGCTCACGCCCGCGGACGCGTTCCCGGCCGAGGCCGTCGGCCAGTCCGGGGTCACCACCGGCGCGCCGCCGGTGATCGCGCGGGCGCACCACGGGTCGATGTCCCGGGAGCAGCGTACCCACGTCGAAGAGGACCTGAAGTCCGGTCGGCTGCCGTGCGTGGTGGCGACGTCGTCGCTGGAGCTGGGCATCGACATGGGCGCGGTCGACCTGGTCGTGCAGATCGAGGCGCCGCCGACGGTGGCGTCCGGGCTGCAGCGCGTCGGCCGCGCCGGGCACCAGGTCGGCGCGGTGTCGTCCGGGGTGATGTTCCCCAAGTTCCGCGGCGACCTCGTCTCCTGCGCGGTGGTCGCGGAACGGATGGCGACCGGCGCGATCGAGGCGGTCCGCTACCCCCGCAACCCCCTCGACGTGCTGGCGCAGCACGTGGTCGCGATGGTGGCCCTCGAACCGTGGACGGTGCCGGACCTCGCGTCGCTGGTGCGGCGGGCGGCGCCGTTCGCGTCGCTGCCGGACGACGCGCTGCACGCGGTGCTCGACATGCTCGCCGGCCGCTACCCGAGCGAGGAGTTCGGCGAACTGCGCGCGCGGATCACGTGGGACCGGATCAGCGGCGAGCTGCGCGGGCGGCCCGGCTCGCAGCGGCTGGCCGTCACCTCCGGCGGCACGATCCCCGACCGCGGCCTGTTCACGGTGATGACCCCGGGCGCGGACGACAAGCCCGGTTCGCGCGTCGGCGAGTTCGACGAGGAGATGGTGTACGAGTCGCGCGTCGGCGACACCATCCTGCTGGGCACCTCGTCGTGGCGGATCACCGACATCACGCACGACCGCGTCATCGTGGTGCCCGCGCCGGGCGAACCGGCACGGATGCCGTTCTGGAAGGGCGACGCGCCGGGCCGTCCGCTGGAACTCGGCCGGGCGCTGGGGAAGTTCGTCCGCGAACTGTCCACTTCGGACGCGGACAAGGCCCGTGAGCGGGCCACCGCGGCGGGGCTGGACGAGCGGGCGTGCGACAACCTCCTGCAGTACCTGGCCGAGCAGAAGGAAGCCACGCGGCACGTCCCGAACGACCGGACGATCCTGCTGGAGCGCTACCGCGACGAGCTGGGCGACTGGCGGATCGTCGTGCACTCGCCGTTCGGCGCGCAGGTGAACGCGCCGTGGGCGCTGGCCATCGCCGCGCGGCTGCGCGAGAACCGCGGGGTCGACGCGCAGGTCGCGCACTCCGACGACGGCATCGTGCTGCGGCTGCCGGACGCGCTCGACGCCGAGGGCGCGGACGTGACCATCGGCGCGGACGACATCCTGCTCGACCCCGAAGAGGTCGAGCAGCTGATCGTCGCCGAAGTCGGCGGCTCGGCCGTGTTCGCGGCGCGGTTCCGGGAGTGCGCGGCGCGGTCGCGGCTGCTGCAGCGCCGGGACCCGCCGCGCCGGACTCCCCTGTGGCAGCAACGGCAACGCGCGTCGCAGCTGCTCTCGGTCGCGGCGAAGTACGAGCGGTTCCCGGTCGTGCTGGAGGCGATGCGAGAGGTCCTGCAGGACGTCTACGACGTGGGCGGGCTGCGAGAGCTGATGGCCGACGTCCGGGCCCGCAAGGTCCGGCTGGTCGAGGTCGAGACGCCGGCCGCGTCGCCGTTCGCGCGCAGCCTGCTCTTCGGCTACGTCGGGATGTTCCTGTACGAGACCGACGCACCGCTGGCCGAGCGCCGCGCGGCCGCGCTGTCGCTGGATTCGGCGCTGCTGGCCGAACTCCTGGGCACCGAGGCGATCCGCGAGCTGCTCGACCCGGAAGCCGTGCGCGAAGTGGAACGGTCGCTGCAGCGGCTCGAACCCGACCGGCACGCACGGTCGGCGGAGGACGCCGCGGACCTGCTGCGGTTCCTCGGCGACCTGACCGTCGAAGAAGCCGCCGAACGCGGGATCCGGGCCGAGTGGCTCACCGAGCTGGAAGCGGCGCGGCGAGCGATCCGGGTGCGGATCGGCGGCGAGGAACGGTTCGAAGCGATCGAAGCCGCGGGCAAGGTGCGCGACGCGCTGGGCACCGCGCTGCCGGTCGGCGTGCCCGAGGCGTTCACCGAACCGGTCGCCGACCCGCTCGGCGACCTGCTGTCGCGCTACGCCCGCAGCCGCGGGCCGTTCGCGGCGGCGGATGCGGCAAAGCGGTTCGGGCTGGGCCTGGCCGTCGTCACCGGCGTCCTCGACCGGATGACCGGCGAAGGCCGTCTCGTGCGCGGCGAGCTGAGCCCGGTCGGGCACCCCGACACCCACGGAGTCGGCATCGAGTACTGCGATTCGGCGGTGCTTCGCCGGCTGCGGCGGGCATCGCTGGCGAAGCTGCGGGCCGAGGTCGAACCGGTCGAACCGGCGGCACTGGGCCGGTTCTTGCCGGCGTGGCACGGGTTCGGCGGCCGCGTCCGGGCGGCGCCGACGGCCGACGACGTGCTGTCGGTGGTCGAGCAGCTCGCCGGGGCGCCGCTGCCGGCGAGCGCGGTGGAGTCGCTGATCCTGCCCGGCCGGCTGCCGGGCTACTCCCCCGCGTTGCTCGACGAGCTGACGACGGCGGGCGAAGTCACCTGGGCGGGCTGCGGCGCGCTGTCCGGTGGCGACGGCTGGATCGCGCTCGCGCCGACGGACGTCGCCGACCTGCTGCTGCCCGAAGTCGTCGAGGACATCCCGACCGGCCCGCTGCACGACGCGATCGTGTCCACTTTGGAGGGTGGCGCGCTGTTCTTCCGGCAGCTGGTGGACCGCGCGACCGTCCTGGTGGAGAAGGCACCGAACGACGCCGAAGTGGTGGCGGCGCTGTGGGACCTGGTGTGGGCCGGGCTGGTCACGGGCGACACGCTGGGACCGTTGCGGGCCCAGGTCGCCGGGCACGGCGCGCACAAACCGCGTCGCCAGGCACCGCGCGGCCGGTACGCGCGGCTGCGCGCGGGCCGTCCGCAGATGCCTTCGCGGTCGGGGCCGCCGACGGTCGCCGGCCGCTGGGCGCTGACCCCGAACCGCGAAACGGACGCGACCCGGCGGGCCCACGCGCGGACCGAGGCGTTCCTGGAACGCCACGGCGTCCTGACGCGCGGCGCGCTCGACACCGAACGCGTCACCGGCGGGTTTTCCGGGATCTACAAGGTGCTCCGCGGGATGGAGGACACCGGCCAGGTGATCCGCGGCTACGTCGTCGAAGGGCTGGGCGCGGCCCAGTTCGCGGCGAAGGGCGCGGTCGACCGGCTGCGCGCGCTGTCGGGCCCGGGCCGTCCGGCACCCGGCCGCGCGGTGGTGCTGGCGGCGGCGGACCCGGCCCAGCCGTACGGCGCGGCGCTCCCCTGGCCGGCCGCGACGGGCGACACGAAGCACCGCCCGGCCCGCAAGGCCGGCGCGCTCGCGGTGCTGGTGGACGGCGTCCCGGCGCTGTACGTCGAGCGAGGAGGCCGGTCCCTGCTGAGCTTCACGGAGGAACGGCAACCCTTGTCGGACGCGGCCCAGGCGCTGTCGGCGGCGGTGCGGGAGGGCTGGCTGGGCCAGCTGGCGGTCCAGCGCGCGGACGGCGAGCAGGCGCTGACGTCGGAACTGGCGGAGGTCCTGCGGGAAGCCGGTTTCCGGGCCACGCCGTCGGGTCTGCGGCTGCGGGCCTAAGCTGCCAGTCCGACACGCACGAAGGATGTTCTGCTCATGGCCATGCGCGAACTGCGCTATTTCGGGGACCCGATCCTCAAGTCCGTCTGCGACCCGGTCACCGTGTTCGACGCGAAGCTCGAGGCGCTCGCGCGGGACCTGGTCGACTCGGTGAAACCCGCGGGCCGCGCCGGGCTGGCCGCACCGCAGATCGGGGTCGGGCTCCGCATCTTCAGCTACGACGTCGCCGGCCTCACGGGCTACGTGATCAACCCGGAGATCGTCGAGCTGTCCGAGGAAACCCACGAGATCGACGAGGGCTGCCTGTCGGTGCCGGAGCTGTGGTTCCCGACGAAGCGAGCGAAGCACGCGAAAGTCCGAGGCGTCGACATCCACAACGAGCCGATCGAGGTGGAAGGCGAGGACGTGCTGGCCCAGTGCCTCCAGCACGAAACCGACCACTTGGACGGCGTGCTCTACCTCGACCGCCTCACCGCCGAGCGCAAGAAAACGGCAATGCGCCAAGCCCGCGAAAAGGACTGGTTCTGGCGGCGCTGACCAGCTGAGCCGCCCGCGAGCAGCCCAAAGCCGAGCCGAAGCTCCGCCGACGCGTGCGGCCACTACCGGCTGCGAGCGGACGCCCCGCCCGGTGCCGGACAACTCGCACGAGCAGCCACCGCTCACCGGCCGCCGAAGCGAAGGAAAGCCGGCCCCGCCCAGCTGCGACCCGCCGCGCACGGGCCGCGGCACCGGCCGTCGAACCCAGCTCGGGCGAAGTGCGGCCGCTCGCCTGCTCAGCCGTGCAGGAACATGCGCAGCTGGGTGCCGTCCTCAGTGGGGTGTTCCGTGTGCAGGCCCGCGCGGGCCGCGGTGCGCGGCAGTGCGTCGTCGCCGGGGAGGCAGTCCGCCCTCAGCTCCGTGATGCCCTGCGCCTCCGCCAGCACCGCCAGCCTGGCCAGCAGGGCCGTGCCGACGCCCTGGCGCTGCCAGTCGTCCTCCACCAGGAGGGAGATCTCCGCCTTCTCGGCCGCCGCCGGGATCAGCTGGGCCAGGCCGATCACCTCGCGGCCGAAGACCGCCAGCACGCTCGTTCCGCGCGGGGGCACCAGCAACCGGTGCAGCCAGCGGCGCGGGACCGTCCGGACTCCCGTGTGGTAGCGCCGGAAGAGCGTCGCGGTCGAGCAGCGGCGGTGCAGTTCGGAGACCGCGTCGGCGTCCGCCGGGACACCCTTGCGCAGGACGATCGCCGCGCCGTCCGGGCGGTTCAGCACCACCGGGCCCGCGACGTTGCTGGCCGCCGCGGCCAGCAACGTCACCAATGCCTCGGCGCGCGTGAGTTCCAGCTGCACGAACGGCGCCCACTGGCGGCGCGCCACCAGCGCCGTGGCGTTGTCCAGCTCGAACACCGCCCGGTGCCCGCTTTCCGTGCGGGCCGGGTTCGCCTCCGTCACCGGGACGAGCGTGACGAGGTCCGCGGCCAGCACGTCCTTCAGGACCTCGGCGAGCCGCGCGGGGTCGTCGATCGCGCGGCGGGCCGCGAGCAGCGTCGACGACGACGGGTCGACCAGCTCGTGGACGTCCGCGTCGACGATCGCGGTGCATTCGCAGCCCTCCTCGCGGATGGCGTCGGCGAGGAGCCGCCGGGGCAGGCCGGTCGCCGGGCGCAGGACGATCTCGTCGAGCACGCCGCCCGGCACCGGCAGCACGGTCAGGCCGAGGATGTTGCACTCCAGGTCGGCCAGCCGGATCGCGATCCGGGCCAGCGTGCCCGGGTGGTCGTGCATCCGGACGCGCACCCGCCACGCGGACGGCGCGGCTTCCTCCACCACGGCCGTCCCGGCGAGCGGCTTCGCGACGTTCGACGCTCTGGTTCGCTCCATGCCGTCACGGTCCCGCGCGGTTGTTGCCGCCCCAGGACGCCGGTGTTTCGTGCAGGTCAGCGTTCCGGGCGGCCCGGCAACCCCGGCGAAACACCCAGCCACGACCGCAGCTCGGCCGCCAGCCTCACCGGGGCGTCCAGCTGGATCAGGTGGCCGGCCTCGCGCACCGGGGTGAACTTGGCGCCGCGGATGCCGGCCGCGAGCCGCTCGCCGGTCACCTGCGGGATCCAGGTGTCCTCGGTGCCCCACAGGACGTGCACCGGCAGGTCGAGCCGGCCGAGCCGCTCCTCGTTCTCGGCCAGGTAGCCCTCGTCGTACGCGGCGATCTGGCGGTAGAACGCCGGCCGGCCCTCCTCCCCGAGCCACGGCGCGGTGAGTTCCGCCAGGTCGGCCTCCCGCAGTTCACGGAAGCTCGCGTTGCCGATGTAGGCCCTGACCAGCGCTTCGTGGATGTACGGCGGCACCTGGGCGAGCACGTCCGGGTGGTCCTTGACCAGCCGGAAGAACGGCGAGCCCGACGGCGGGATGGCGACGACGTCGGCCATCAGCAGCGACGCGTACGGCACGCCGTGGACCAGGTGGGCGCGCAGCGACACCGCGCCGCCGTAGTCGTGGGCGACGACGTGCGGCCGGTCGAGGTCCCAGTGGGTGAGGAGGGCCTGGAACGCCTCCGCCTGCACCCCGAAGTCGACCGGGTGGTCCGGGTCCTTCGAAGAGCGGCCGTAGCCGGGCATGTCCCAGAGGTACACGGTGAAGTCGCCGCTCAGCGCCTCGGCAAAGGGCCGCCACAACCACGACGACCACGGCGTGCCGTGGCAGAACACCACCGCCGGCCCGGATCCGGCGCGCACCCAGGCGATCCGCCTTCCGCGCCACTCGAAGGTCTCCATGATCCCCACGCTAGGTCAGCGCGGGGTCAGCACGCAGAACTCGTTGCCCTCCGGGTCCATCAGCACGCGCCACGGCAGGTCCGGGCCGCCGAGGTCGGCCGGCGCCGCACCCGCCGCCACGACCTCGAACACCGCCGCCGCGTGCTCGGTGCCCGCCGGCGGCGCCACGTCCAGGTGCACCCGGTTCTTGACGCGCTTGACGTCGTCGTTGCGCAGGAACTCCAGCCACGGCCCCCGGCCTGACGGCGCGCGCAGCCCCACCACGACGTCGCCCTCCCGGCTGCCGATCGGTCGGCCCGTGATCCGTGCCCAGAAGCCGGCCAGGCGTTCCGGCTCGTGGGTGTCGACGACGATCGCGGCCACCGCGCCCGTCTCCGCGTACCGCTCGCGGGGCTCGAGGACGCAGAACTCGTTGCCCTCGGGATCCGCCAGCACGACCCACGGCACGTCGCCCTGCCCGAGGTCGACCCGGCTTCCGCCCAGCTCCAGGGCGCGCTCCACCAGTTCGGCCTGGTGCGCCGGCGTGCGGCTCGCCAGGTCCAGGTGGATCCGGTTCTTCCCCTCCTTCGGCTCGGGCACCGGCACGAAGACGAGGTCCAGGTCCCAGCCGTCGGTCTCCGGAGCGCGCACGTCGACCTCGCCCGGTTCCTCGATGGCGACGCGCCAGCCGAGCAGCGCGGCCCAGAAGCCCGCCAGGACCCTCGGCCGCGCCGCGTCGATCACCAGGTTCACCAGGCGCGTGTTCATGCGCCGCAGGCTAGCCGCCCCCGCCGACAGTTCCGGTTCGGCTTCCCCACCGGCCGGAGTCATCGGGTCGCGAGCCGCAGCAGCGCCCAGAGCTGCGCCGCCTGGTCGTGCACGCCCCGCACGGTCACCGAGGTCAGGGACGCCCGGCCCCAGAGCCACAGGTAGATTCGCCCGGGTTCGGCCGTGACGACGTCGTCCGCGGCCTCGGCCTCCTCGGCCGAACAGCGCCAGGCCTCCGTCACCTCGGGCCCGGCCCGCGCGATCCAGCTGTGCCCGCCGGCGCGCACGCCGACCGAGCCGGCCTTCGTGCCGGTCAACCCGAGCATCGGCAGCTTCTGGCCGAACCAGAGGGTCAGCGCCTCGTCGATGCCGTCGAGTGCCAGGTCTTCGGCGATGCCGCGCCCGGGCGTGCCCGCCGCCTGCTCGACGTCGACGCGGTGGACGAGCGTCTCGTGCAGCATCCGCCGCCGCCAGAACCCGTACGTCGGGTCGGCGGGCCACCAGGTGTCGGCGCGCTCCTCCGGGTCGTGCGCGGCCAGCTCGTCGAGCAGTTCGGCGAGGCCGGTCTCCAGGTACTCGCCCAGGCCCTGGCCCGGTTCGGGGTCGCGCGGCCAGTCTTCGGGGTTCCGGCCTTCGGCCAGCCGGCGCCGCACCATCCGGTAGAGGCTGCCGACGTGCCGGGCGACTTCGGCGAGCGTCCAGCCCGGGCAGGCGGGCACCGGCGCTTCGACCGGCGCCGCGCGCACGGCCTCGACCAGCACGCGGCCCTCGATCCCCAGCGCCGTGAGCAGCCGCCCTTGGTCGACCAGGCCGTGCTCACGCGACATGGGCTTCCCCGGTGATCGGGAGGCCGTGCACGAGGCGGCGGACCAGTTCGAGGAACGGCGTCGCGGCGCGCACCAGCTGGGCGGCCGACTCCGCGCTGACCTTGCCGGTGATCCCGGCCTGCGCGGCGGCGCGCGCGGCCGAGTTGCTCGCGAAGAAGGCAGACCACTCCCGCAGCTCGGGAGCGACGGAGTCGAGCAGCACCCAGGTGCTGGCCGGCCGCGCACGCCCCCGGTGCGGCCGGCCCCGGGCGGCGAGCACGGCGGCGGCCGCCCGCAGGGCGGCGAGGTAGGCACCGACGAACTGCTCGACGGGATCGGTTTCGCGCTCGGCTTCGGCGAGCCCGCGGCGGGCTTGGGTGAGCAGGCCGGCCGCCGCCGGCGGGGCGGGAGGGCGCAGCGCCATGGGCAGCTGGGACTGCTCGGAGTCTGACTCGGCGGCCGGCGACGCGTCGGTCGAGCGTTGCACCGGCACCTCGGGGTGCCCTTCGGCCGCGGACGACACGACGACCGGGGGCACCAGAGGCAGGTCGACAGCGGCCGGGCGCGGCGCCGCGGGCAGCTCGGGCTGCACGGCCGCGGGCGGCTCGAGCTGCCGAGAGGCAGCGTCGGCAGAGCGCGGAGTCATCGGCGGTTCGGGCCGAGCGGCAGTGGGACGCGGCACCACAGGCAGTTCGGCAGCCGAACGCGGCGCCGCGGACAGCTCGGGCTGCACGGCCGCGGGCACCTCGGCAGCGCGCGAGACCACAGGCAACTCCGGCTGACCAGCGTCAACGGGCGGCGTCATCGGCAGTTCGGGCTGGGTGGCGTCCGCCGGGCGGCGGCGCCTGCGGGGCTCCGTGCAGGCCGCGCCCGAGGGGGATGACTGGGGTGACGAGCGCAGCGGGGATCGGCCGGTGGCCGGTGGGCGCAGCGGCATGGGCAGCTGCGGCTGCCCGGGGTCCGCGGGGGACACGACCGGGACGGACATGACGACCCTCCTCCTGCGCGTTGTGAGCCCGATCGAGCGCCCGGCGCCGAGACGCTTCCCCCGTCCCGCCGCCGGGCACCTGACCGGTGCGCGCTCACCAGTGTCGAACGTCTGTTCGAACAATTTCCAGAGTAACCCCGGACCGGGCGTCCGCTCAACCCCGGGGGTGGAATCCCGCGGGACACCAGGTCGGTGGCGTGATCTCATAGGTTCATGAGTTCGCTGGACCACCCCGCCGTCGCCAAGGTGGCGGCCGCGCTGGCCGAGGCCGGGCAGCACGCCGCCGCCGAAGGCATCCGCGTTCTGCCCGCCGAGGTCCGGACCGCCGCTCAGGCGGCCGAGGCGCTCGGCGTGCCCGTGGGGGCCATCGCCAACAGCCTCATCTTCCGCCTGGGGTCCGACAAAAACGCGCTCCTCGCGCTCACCTCGGGGGCCCACCGCGCGGATCCGGCCATCCTCGAGCGGCTGGCCGGAGGCGAAATCGGCAAGGCCGACGCCGATTTCGTGCGGGCGCACACCGGGCAGCCGATCGGCGGCGTCGCACCCACCGGGCACCCGTCGCGGCTGCCGACGCTCGTCGACACCGCGCTGCGCGGGCACGACGTCGTCTGGGCCGCCGCCGGGCACCCCAAGGCCGTCTACCCCACGACCTTCGCGGACCTCGTGGCGTTGACCGGGGGCACCCCGGGTGCGCTCGACGGCGCGGAGGAAGATGGACCGCTGTGACCGCGATGCCCGCCGGCTGCTCCCGCTACGTCCAGCTCTCGACGGACGAGTTCCGCTCGCGCCTGCCCGAGGCGCTGGACATCTACGTCCGGGCGATGCGGTACCCGGCGGGCACGGCCGAGCAGCGCGCCCCGATGTGGCTCACCCACGCGCTGCGCGAGGGCTGGCGCTGCATGGCCGCGCTCGACGCCGACGACGTCCTGCTCGGGCTCGCCTACGGCTACCGCGGCCGGGCCGGGCAGTGGTGGCACGAGCAGGTCCGCCACGGCCTGAGCCGCCGCTTCGGGCCCGAAGCGGCGGAGCGGTGGCTGACGGACTACTTCGAGCTGACCGAGATCCACGTCAAGCCGGAGAACCAGGGCCACCAGATCGGCGAGGACCTGCTGCGCGGCCTGCTGGAGGGCGTGCCGAGCGCGAACGTCCTGCTGTCGACGCCCGAGGGCACGAGCCGGGCGTGGAAGCTCTACCGGCGCACCGGGTTCGTCGACGTCCTGCGCGACTACCACTTCGCCGGCGATCCACGCCCGTTCGCGATCCTCGGGCGGGCCCTGCCGCTCGACCGGCGCTGACGCTCAGCGCCGTTCGGGCCGCCAGTAGCCCACGGCCAGCGCCGCGACCAGGACGGCCGCACCGCACCACGCCGTGACGCTCAGCCGCTCGCCGAACAGCAGCGCGGAGAGCACCGCCGCGGTCAGCGGCTCGAGCACCGCCGACAGCGCGCCCAGCACCGGGTGCGCGGTCGCCAGGCCGCGCAGGTACGCGGCGTAGGCGAGAGCGGTCGGTACCGCGCCGAGGTAGCAGACGACCGCGAGGACGTCCGCGTGCAGCGGCAGCGCCATGCCCGCCCAGCCCGCCGCGGGCGTGAGCAGGAGGCCGCCGGTCAGGCAGCCGAACGCCGTCGTGGCCAGCGGGTCCAGGACGGGTTTCGCGGTGAGCAACGTCAGCGTCGCGAACCCGGCCGCCGCGAGCAGCGCGCAGCCGAGGCCGCCGAGCAGGTGACCGGGCTGCCCGGGTGACCAGCGGAGCAGGACGAGCCCGGCGAGCGTGCCCGCGATCGAGACGAGCGTCCAGCGGCCCGGCTTCCGCACCGCGGCGAGGGTGACGAACACCGGGGACGCGCCGATCGTGGTCATCGTCGCGATGCTCACCGAACTGAGCGCGACGGCGGCGAAGTAGCTCGCCTGGAACAGCGCGAACAGCGCGCCCACAGCGAGGAGCCGCCGGGCTGCCGGCGCGGTCCGCGGGACGGTGCCGCCGGTCAGGAGGACCGCGGCGGTCGCGATCCCGCCGCCGACGAGCAACCGGTAGGCGGCGACGGTGAGCGGGTGGAGGTCGGCGAGCCGGCCGAGCAGCGAGCCGGCGAGACCGCCGGTGCCCCACAGGACACCGGCGAGGACGAGCGCGGCCGAAGACCGGGCGCGCGTGGGCAGGGACACCAAGGGAACGCTCCTGCGTCGAAGGGATCGGGAGATCGACGACGCGGGGCGGTGCGCAAGACAAGGCAGCCGCGGGCGCTCGGGCCACGCGGCGGAGGACCACCCCGCTCAGGCGCGGGGCGGCGGGGTGACGAACAGGATCCGGTGCACGGACCGGAAAGTAGCGGAGCCTACGGGCGGGCGGCCACCGGTTTTCCGGCGGCCGCCGCGCACGTCAGTCCAGCTGGGCCAGCTGCTCCCGCAGCGTGTCGAGCCCCATGCCGCCCATCCGCAGGGCCTCCGTGTGGAACCGCTTGATGTCGAACGCCGATCCCGCGCGGGCTCGCGCCTCGGCGCGGGCCGCCAGCCAGAGGCGCTCGCCGATCTTGTACGCCGGGGCCTGGCCGGGCCAGCCGAGGTAGCGGTCGATCTCGTCGCGGACGTGGGCCTGGTCCGTGATCGTGCGGGTCAGCATGAACTCCAGGCCCAGCTCCGGCGTCCACCGCTCGCCCTCGTGGAAGCCCGTGCCCGCGGGGATCGGGAGTTCCAGGTGCATGCCCAGGTCGACGACCACGCGGGCGGCGCGGAACAGCTGCTCCGACAGCATCCCCAGCAGGTCGCCCTCGTCCGCGAGGTAGCCCAGTTCCTCCATCAGGCGCTCCGCGTACAGGGCCCAGCCCTCCGCGTGGCCCGAGGTGAACGCCATCAGGCGCTGGTACTTGTTCAGCCCCTCCGACTGGTCCACCGCGGTCGCGATCTGCAGGTGGTGGCCGGGCGCGCCCTCGTGGTAGACCGTGCTCGTCTCGCGCCAGGTGACGAACTCGTCGCGGCCGGCGGGCAGCGACCACCACATGCGGCCCGGCCGGCTGAAGTCCTCGCTCGGGCCCGTGTAGTACGCGCCGACGCCGCCCCCCGGCGGGGCGATCCGGCACTCCAGGGCCATCACCCGGTCGGAGATGTCGAAGTGCTTGCCGCGCAACGACTTCAGCGCCTCGTCGGACAGGTGCTGCATCCACGCTTCGAACTCGGAGCGGCCCTGGACGCGGTAGCGCGGGTCGGCGTCGAGCACCGCCGCGGCCTCCGTGATCGTGGCGCCCGGCTTGATCCGGTTGGCGACCGCCCGCATCTCGGACTCGATCCGGGCGAACTCCGCCCAGCCCCACTCGTACGCCTCGCGCAGGTCCAGGGCCGCGCCGACGAAGTACCGCGACCACAGGCGGTAGACGTCCTCGCCGACGGCGTCCTTGACCGGGGCCTTCGGCGCCAGCTCGGCGCGCAGGAACCCGGCGAACTCCGCGTACGCCTCTTCGGCGGCCCGCGCGCCGTGCGCAAGGTCCGTCTTCAGCGCTTCGCCTTGGGAAGACGCGCCGGCGGCGAGCTGGGTGAAGTAGCCCGTCTCGTCCTTCAGACCCGCCCACGTCTCGCACTGCTCCGCGACCTTGCCGACCTGGCGCAGCGCCGAGACGTGGCCCGCGTCGGCGGCCGCGAGCAGGCCGCCGCGGACGCCCGCCAGCGCCTTCGGGACCTCGCCGATCCGGGCCGAGACGACCGACCAGTCGTGCTCGTTCTCCAGCGGCATCAGGTCGAACGCCATCCGCAGCTCCTGCACCGGGCTGGAGATGACGTTGAGGCTCGCCACGTCGAGGCCCGCCTCGTGGATCTCCAGCTCCAGGCCCACGCGCTCGGTGAACACGGCTTTCGCGGCCCGCTCGGCGGCGTCCTTCGGCTCGGCCGCGACGACGGCGGCGTGCGCCCGCGCGGCCAGTCCGGCGCGCTCGGCGTACCCCTCGGCCGAGTAGTCGGTCAGCCGGTCGTCGTGACCCTTGACGCCGAAGGAGGTGGCCGCGACCGGGTCGGCGGCCGCGTAGTCGTCGACGTAGCGGTCGCAGATCGCGTGCACGTCCGAGGAAGCAGTAGAAGCCATGTGCCGCACGCTACCGGCCCACCCAGGGCTGGTGGTACGGACTTATGTCCGGGCTGGGACGAGCCCGAGCCGGGCGATCACCTCGCGCGTCGCCTTCGAGCGGTTGAACGTGTAGAAGTGCAGGTTCGGCACGCCTTCCGCGATCAGTTTCTCGCACAGCTCGGTGGTGACGTCGATGCCCGCCGCGCGGAACGCCTTGGGGTCCTCGGCCAGCGGTTCGAGCCGGTCCAGGAGCTTGCGGGGGGCCGGCGCGCCGGACAGCTTGATCGTCGTCTGCAGGGTCCGCATGGTCGTCAGGGGCATGACGCCCGGCAGCACCGGGACGTCGCAGCCGGTCGCGGCCACCCGGTCGCGCAGCCGCAGGAAGTCCTCGGGGTCGTGGAACAACTGCGCGATCGCGAAGTCCGCGCCCGCGCGCAGCTTGCGGACCAGGTACTTCGTGTCCGACTCCAGGTCGGGCGAGCGCGGGTGGCCGTAGGTGTACGCCGAGACGCCGACGCAGAAGTCGCCCAGCTCGCGCACCAGCTGCACCAGCTCTTCGGCGTAGGTGAGGCCCTCGGGGTGCGGGATCCACTCGCCGTAGACGTCGCCGGGCGGGTCGCCGCGCAGCGCGAGGATGTTGCGGACGCCGACCGAGGCGTACCAGCCGATCACGTTCCGCAGTTCGGCGACGGAGTGGTTGACCGCGGTCAGGTGCGCCATCGGCACCAGCGTCGTCTCGGTCGCGACGCGGGCGATGCTGCGGACCGTGCCGTCGCGGCTGGAGCCGCCGGCGCCGTAGGTGATCGACATGTAGGCCGGGTCGTACGGCTCGAGCTCCCGGATCGCCTTCCACAGGACAGCCTCGTCCGCCGTGTCCCGGGGCGGGAAGAACTCGATGGAGAACTTCGGCCCGTCACCCCGCACCCGCTCGATCACCGACTTCATACTCGAATGTTAAGGGCCCACGCCCGGCATGCGGGAGCCCCCGTCCGCGTCGCGAGACTGCCGTTCGAGTCGCGTTCGAGGACTAAACTGGGCGCGCACCACCGGGAGTGACCTATGAGGGACGACGACGCCAGCTGGGACGAGGACGTGCGCCTCGCCGTCTACCACGCGTTCGCCGACCGCGGCCGGGCGCCGTCCGCGCCGGAACTGGCCGACGCGGCGGGCGGCTCCCTGGCCGTCGCCAAGCAGGCGCTGCACCGCCTCGCCGAGGCCCACCACCTGGTGCTCGACGACTGCGAGCACGTCGTGCTCGCCCACCCGTTCGCGGCGAAGTCGCTCGGCTTCTCGGTGATGGGGTCGCACACGCTCTGGTGGGGCGGCTGCGCGTGGGACTCCTTCGCCATCCCGCACCTCGTCGAGGACGAGCCCGAGGTGCTGGTCGCGACCCGCTGCCCCGGCTGCGGCCAGCCGCACGCGCTGGTCGTGCGCCGGGAAGCGCCGCCCGAAGGCTCTCAGGTGGCGCACTTCCTCGTGCCCGCCGCGCGCATGTGGGACGACGTGTTGCGCACCTGCGACCACCAGCGGCTGTTCTGCTGCGAGTCCTGTGTGGACGCGTGGCTGGCGGCGACCGGGCAGGAGCGGGGGTACGTGATGGACCTCGTCACGCTCTGGCGGCTGGCCCGCGGCTGGTACGAAGGCCGGCTCGAGCGCGGCTACCGCCGCCGCGAACCGGACAGCGCGGTCGCCTACTTCGCCGAAGCGGGCCTGAGCGGGCCGTTCTGGGCGCCGGCGGCCGGAGTCTGATTCGCCACATCGGGCCGCCCCGGCGGTCCGCGGCCCCGCGGGTTCCGCGAGGATGGCGGCATGAACGCGCCCGTCTCCGACGCCGACCTGCCCGCCCACGTCGAGCGCGCGCTGGCCGGGTTCCTCGGCCGGGCGGGCGCGGAGATCCTCGGCACCGAGCCGACCGTGGCCGCCGGAATCGACGCGCTGAGCGGGTTCGTGCTGACCGGGGGCAAGCGCTTGCGGCCGACGTTCGCGTGGTGGGGCTGGCGCGGCGCGGGCGGCGACCCGGCCGGGCCGGACGCCGAGGGCGTGCTGCAGGCGGTGTCCAGCCTGGAGCTGATCCAGGCGTGCGCGCTCATCCACGACGACCTGATCGACTCCTCCGACTCCCGCCGCGGCTTCCCGACCGTGCACATCGCGGGCGCGAAACTGCACGCCGACCAGGGCTGGCTCGGCTCCCCCGCGACGTTCGGCCTGGCCACCGCGGTACTGGTCGGCGACCTCGCCCTGGCCTGGGCCGACGACATGTTCGCCGGCGCGCCGCTGCCCGCCGAGACGCTCGCCGCGGCCCGCCCGGCCTGGCGCGCGATGCGCACCGAGGTGCTCGCCGGGCAGTATCTCGACGTCCGCACGCAGGCCACCGGTGACGCGTCGGTCGAGGCCGCGCTGAAGATCGACCGCCTCAAGACCGCCGCCTACACCGTGCAGCGGCCGCTGCACCTGGGCGCCGCGCTGGGCGGGGCGTCGGACGAGCTGATCGGCACGCTGCTGGAGTTCGGCGGCGAGGTCGGTGTCGCGTTCCAGCTGCGCGACGACCTCCTCGGCGTGTTCGGCGACCCGTCCGTCACCGGCAAGCCCGCCGGCGACGACCTGCGCGAGGGCAAGCGCACCCTGCTCGTCGCGCTGGGCCTGCAGCTCGCCGCCGAGAAGGGCGAGGACGCCGCGGCCACCGTGATCGCGGACGCGATCGGCGACGCGGACCTCTCCGACGAGGACGTCGAGACCGTCCGGATGGCGTTGCAGCAGGTCGGCGCGGTCGACGCGGTCGAGCGGCGGATCGACGAGCTGACCACCGCCGCGATGGCCGCGCTCGAGCGCGCGCACCTGGCCGAGCCGGCGCCCGAGGCGCTGACCGGCCTGGTCGTCAAGGCCACCCAGCGGACGTACTGACGTGCGGAAGATCGACGGGCCCGCCGACCACGTCGTCGTGATCGGGGCCGGGCTGGCCGGGCTTTCGGCGACCCTGCACCTGCTCGGCGCCGGGCGGCGCGTCACGCTGCTGGAGCAGGCCGACGTCCCGGGCGGCCGGGCCGGGCAGCGGAACTTCGACGGCAACGCCGTGGACACCGGCGCGAGCGTGCTGACCATGCCGGAGCTGCTGGAGGAGGCGTTCGCCGCGGTCGGCGAGCCGCTGGCCAAGAACCTGCGCCTGACCAGGCTCGACCCCGCCTACCGGGCGCGGTTCGCCGACGGCAGCACCCTGGCCCTGCACACCGACGGCGACGCGATGGAGGCCGAGATCCGCGCCTTCGCGGGCGCACGCGAAGCGGTGGGCTACCGGGCGCTGCGGCGCTGGCTGACCGAGCTGTACGCGGTGCAGAAGGACCGGTTCATCGGCGCGAACTTCGACTCGCCGCTCGACCTGGCCCGCCCCGAGCTGGCGAAGCTCGCGGCGCTCGGCGGGTTCGGCCGGCTCGGCCCGCGCGTCGGCCGTTACCTGCTCGACGAGCGGGTCCGGCGGCTCTTCACGTTCCAGGCGCTGTACGCGGGGCTGGATCCGGCGAGCGCGATCGGCGCGTACGGCGTCATCGCCTACATGGACACCGTCGGCGGCGTCCACTACCCCGAAGGCGGGATGGGCGAGATCGGCCGGGCGATGACCGGCGCGGCGGCCCGGGCGGGCGCGGACGTGCGGTTCGGCACCGAAGCCGCGTGGCTCGAGCGGGTGAATTCACGGGTGCGCGCGGTCCGGACGCGCTCGGGCGAGCGGATCGAGTGCGACGCCGTCGTGCTCGCCACCGAGCTGGGCGCGGCCTACCGGCTCATCGGCGCGCGGCCCCGGCGGCCGCTGCCGCTGCGGTATTCGCCGTCGGCCGTGGTCCTGCACGGCCGGACCACCCGGAAGTGGGACCTCGGGCACCACACGATCTTCTTCGGCGGCGCCTGGGAGCGGACGTTCGCGGAGATCATCCGCGAGGGGAAGCTCATGAGCGACCCGTCGCTGCTGGTCACGCGCCCGACGGCGACCGACCCGGGACTGGCCGGGCGCGGCGGGGAGATCGTCTCGGTGCTCGCGCCCGCGCCGAACCTGCGCAGCGGGAAGATCGACTGGGACCGCGTCCGCGGGCCGTACCGGGAGGAACTGCTTCGCACGCTCGAAGCACGCGGGCTGACCGGGTTCGGCGAAGCCTTCGCCGTCGACGAGACGATCACCCCGGCGGACTGGGCGGCGCGCGGGCTCGCGGCCGGGACGCCGTTCTCGCTCGCGCACACGTTCCCGCAGACCGGCCCGTTCCGGCCGGCGAACCTGGTGCGCGCGGCGGGCAACGTGGTGCTCGCCGGCTGCGGCACCACCCCGGGCGTCGGCATCCCGCCGGTGCTCATCTCCGGGCGACTGGCAGCGGAAAGGATCACCGGCCGGTGAACGAACTCGACGCCGCGGGCATCACCGACCCGGCCCTGCGCGCCGCGTACGCGGAATGCCGCCGCATCAACGCGCACTACGGGCGCACGTTCTTCCTGGCCACCCGGCTGCTGCCGGCGCGGGCCCGGCCCGCCGCGCACACGCTCTACGGGTTCGCGCGGATGGCCGACGAACTGGTCGACAACCCGGCGCCGGGCAGCGATCCCGCGGGTTCACTGGACCGCGTCGCGGCGATGGTCGACGTCGTCCACGCCGGCGGGGTGCCCGACGACCTGGTGCTCGCGGCGCTGGCCGACACCGTGCGGCGCTACGGCATTTCCCGCGAACTGTTCGACGCGTTCCTGAAGTCCATGCGGATGGACCTCGAGCCGGTCGAGTACCCGACCTTCGCCGAGCTGGGCGAGTACATGTACGGCTCGGCCGCGGTGATCGGGCTGCAGATGCTGCCGGTGTTCGGCACGGTGGGCACCTTGGCCGAGGCCGAGCCGGGCGCGATCGCGCTGGGCGAAGCGTTCCAGCTGACGAACTTCCTGCGCGACGTCGGCGAGGACCTCGATCGCGGCCGGCTGTACCTGCCGACGTCGGAACTGGCCGCGTTCGGCGTCACCCGCGACCTGCTGGAACGACGGCGTCCCGACCCGCGGATCCGGGCGGCGCTGGCGTACTTCGTCGCGCGGACGCGAGCGGTGTACCGGCGGGCCGAAGCGGGCGTTCCGCTGCTGCGCCCGGAGTCGCGGGCGTGCGTGCGGACGGCGCTGACGCTGTACGAAGGCATCCTCGACGAGATCGTCGCGCTCGACTACGACGTCCTGACACGGCGCGCGGTCGTCCCGAAGGCGCGGAGGCTGGTAGTCGCACTACCACCCTTGGCCGCGGTCTGGGCGCGCGAGACGTTCCGCGGCGGTCGTACGCTGCGATCATGACCAATCGACGGATCCGGATCGGGCTGCAGCTCCAGCCGCAGCACGCCGACTACGACGCCATCCGGCGCACCGCCTCGGCCGCCGAGGACCTGGGTGCCGACATCGTCTTCAACTGGGACCACTTCTACCCGCTGTACGGCGAGCCCGAGGGCAAGCACTTCGAGTGCTGGACCATGCTCGGCGCGTGGGCGGAGTCGACGTCACGGGTGGAGATCGGCGCCCTGGTGACCTGCAACAGCTACCGCAACCCCGAGCTGCTGGCCGACATGGCCCGCACGGTCGACCACATCTCCGGCGGCCGGCTCATCCTCGGCATCGGCTCCGGCTGGTTCGAGAAGGACTACGACGAGTACGGCTACGAGTTCGGCACCGCCGGCGGCCGCCTCGACAACCTGGCGGAGTCGCTCCCGCGCATCGAGTCGCGGCTGGGCAAGCTGAACCCGCCGCCGACCCGCAAGATCCCGGTGCTCATCGGCGGCGGCGGCGAGAAGAAGACGCTCAAGCTGGTCGCGAAGCACGGCGACATCTGGCACGGCTTCGGCGACCCGGAGGTCGTCGAGCGCAAGGTGAAGATCCTCGACCAGCACTGCGCGGACGTCGGCCGCGACCCGGCGGAGATCGAGCGGTCGTGCGGCGTCCAGGGCGAGCCGGACGAGCTGGGCCCCCAGCTGCTGGACCTGGGCGTCACGACGTTCACGGTCGGCGTCGGCGGCCCGGACTACGACCTGGGCGCGCTGGAGAAGTGGATCGCCTGGCGCGACAAGACCAACGCCTGATTTTCGTCCGTGAAGGCCGCATCGAGGGACTTCGGTTCCGTCGACGTGGCCTTCACGGCTTCGGGGCCCGGTGGGCGGCGACCCGCTGAGGCGGGCGACGGTGGCGTCGGCGATCTCCTGCACCGGCATCGGGATGGTCACCGTCTGTTACCCGCTGCCGGGCGCGCAGCCATAGCCGGGGTCGCCGAAGGCCCGCAGCTCACGGCCTGTTCGCGATCCGCCATCGGGAGGCACCGGAGCACGTCCGCGCGCAGGTGTTCACGACGGCCGCGAGCGTGAAGATCACCGGGCCACGGCGGCCCTGCTCACCGCGGCGGGCGTTCAGCTCCTCGCCGCGACGCCGTATCCGCGCAGGTCAGAACGCCATCGCCTGCGCGCGCCGCTTGACCTCGGTGCCGTGGCTGGTGCGCAGGGCGTTGATCGGCGTGCTGCCCGGCAGGGTCTCGTCGGCCGTGAACAGCCACCGCAGCATCTCGGTCCGGGAGAACCCGGAGTCGGCGAGCACGGTGATCGTCCCCGCCAATCCCTTGACGACGCCGTCCTTGACGAAGAAGTCGCCGGGCACGCACAGCTCGCCACCGCGCTTGACCGCGATGAGGTGCCCGTCGCGCAGCATCTGCCGGACCTTGTTGGCCGAGGTCCCGAGAACGGTCGCCACCTCCGTCAACGGGAGGACCGCGACCGCGGTGTCGAGGACGTCATCGGCGACAGGAATCCCACTCACAGGTGACACTGTGCCACATTTCGTCCCCTCACCCGCTAGTACGCACGGGTGACCCGCGAGGTCTCCTGCACCAACCGTGTGCGGTTCCGTACGATCCTTACTCGTGACTCGCACCCATCCCAGCCTGGTCGGCACGCTCCTCGAGCGGCGCTACCGGGTGGACCGGCTGCTCGCCCACGGCGGAATGTCTTCCGTCTACCGGGGGACCGACACCCGGCTGGACCGGCCGGTCGCGATCAAGATCATGGACCCGCGGTTCGCCGACGACCGGTCGTTCGTGGACCGGTTCGTGCGCGAAGCCCAGTCGGCGGCCCAGCTGCACCACCCGCACGTGGTGGCCGTGCACGACCAGGGGTTCGACCAGCCGCAGGGCGCGGAGTCCGGGCTCGCGTTCCTGGTGATGGAGCTGGTCGACGGCGGCACGCTGCGCGACCTGCTGGACGAGAAGGGCCCGCTGGACGTCGCGCTCGCGCTGAGCGTGGCCGAGCCGGTGCTGTCGGCGCTGGCCGCCGCGCACCAGGCCGGGCTGGTGCACCGGGACGTCAAGCCGGAGAACGTGCTGATCGGCCGCTCCGGGCAGACCGGCGGCGCGGTCAAGGTCGCCGACTTCGGCCTGGTGCGGGCCGTCGCGAGCGCGGGCACGACCAGCTCGAGCGTCATCCTCGGCACGGTCGCCTACCTCTCCCCCGAGCAGGTCGCCACCGGCGCGGCCTCCTCGCAGGGCGACGTCTACTCGGCCGGCATCCTGCTCTACGAAATGCTCACCGGGCAGGTGCCCTACACCGGCGACACGGCGATTTCGGTGGCCTACCGGCACGTGAACGACGACGTCCCGCGCCCGAGCCTGCTGCGGCCCGACCTGCCGCCCGTGCTGGACGAGCTGATCACGCGCGCGACCCGGCGCGACCCCCAGCTGCGCCCCGCCGACGCCGGGGAGTTCCTGACCGAGCTGACGGCCGTGCGCGCCCAGCTGGGCCTGCTGCCGGTGACCGTGCCGATCCCGGCGGCGCACGGCCAGGGCGACGTCGCCGACACCGAGCGCACGCTGCCGCGGATCCCGCAGGTGCCGGACACCGAGAAGACCATGCCGGTGCACCGCCCGAACGCGACGCGGGCGCTGAGCCACCCCGGCACCCCTCCCCCGGGCTTCGCGCAGCAGCCGCCGTCACCACCGCGGCTCGGCGGTGAAGCGGAACCCGGGAAGCCGCGGGACAACCGGAAGCGGATCGCCATCATCGTGGCCGCCGTGCTGCTGTTCGGCGGGCTGATCGGGGCGTTCGCGTTCATCCTCACCGACGACGGCGGGGACAAGACCGCGACCGTGCCGAGGCTCGTCGGGCTCAACCAGGCCGCGGCGGGCGACGCCCTGCGCGCGGTGAAGCTGACGCCGCAGTTCAGCCAGGAGTACGACAACTCCGTGCCGTCGAACACGGTGCTGCGGGCCGAGCCCGCCGAGGGCACGCCGCTGCAGCCGAACTCGACCGTGTCGGTCGTGCTGTCCAAGGGCCGCCCCGCCGTGCCGGACATCCGGCCGGGCACCGCGCTCCCCGACGCCGAGCAGGCGATCAAGGCCGCCCAGCTGAACCCGGTCCGCGGCCAGGACGACTACGACGCCGAAGTGCCGCAGGGCGCGGTCATCCGCACCACGCCGGCCGCCGGCAGCCAGCTCCCCATCGGCGGCCAGGTCACGATCATCGTGTCGAAGGGCCCGATCCCGCTGCCGCCGGTCCCGGACGTCACCGGGCGGAGCAAGGACGAGGCGTTCCAGCTGCTGCAGCAGGCCGGGTTCGAGCCGTTCCAGGCCGGCGAGGAGTTCAACCAGGGCGTCCCGGGCGGGAACGTCACCCGGACCGACCCGCCGGCGAACTCGCAGGCGACGGCGAAGCGGATCGGCGTGTTCGTGTCGAACGCCGTCCAGGTACCGGACGTCCGGTTCCGCTCGTTCGACGACGCCCAGAAGATCCTCGAGCAGGCCGGGCTGAAGGCCGACCGCGACGGCAAGGGCAACGGCAACGGCCACGGACCGGGTGGTGGCGGCGGGTTCGACTTCGTCTTCCAGCAGGACCCGCAGCCGGGTTCCATCGTGCAGAAGGGCAGCAAGGTCAAGCTGAAGGGCTTCGGGGGATGATCGGCAGCCGTGGCCGCGTGACCGGCACGATCGGTCCCGGCCTCGTCGGCGAGGTCCTGCTGAACGTCCGGGGCGGCACGGAGGCGTTCTACGCCTACCCGGCCGACCCCGAAGCCACGTTCGCCTCGGGCACCCAGGTGCTCGTGGTCGACTTCGAACCCCCGCGGACGGTTTACGTGGAACGGTGGCAACCGCTGGGCCTTTGACGGCGTCGAAGAGGCACCAACACACCCACAACAGAAGAGCGAGGGGGTCGGTGCCATGAGTCTCGTGGAAATCGTGCTGGTTTCCGCCGGTGGTCTCGTCGTCGCGCTGGTCGTCGTCTTCGGGATCCTGCGGTTGCTCTACAAGGTCGCGGAGCCGAACGAAGCGCTGATCATCTCCGGGTTCGGCGTGCGCGTCGACCGGGCGGACACCGCGGACAGCCTGGGCTTCAAGATCATCACCGGCCGTGGCGTGAACGTGCTGCCCGGGTTCCAGACGGCCCGCCGGCTGTCGCTGGACACCCGGGGCGTCAACCTGCAGGTCTCGTGCGTGACCAAGCAGGGCCTGCCGGTCACCGTGCGCGCGGTCGTCATCTACAAGGTCGGCGACGACTTCGCCTCGATCGCCAACGCCGCCCGCCGGTTCCTGGACCAGCAGAAGGGCATGAACGACACGATCCACGAGCTGTTCTCCGGCCACCTGCGCTCGATCGTGGGCGGGCTGACCATCGAGGAGATGATCCACAACCGGGACGCGCTGACCGGCGAGGTCCGGCAGTCCTCGGCCACGGAGATGATCAAGCTCGGCCTGATCGTGGACTCACTGCAGATCCAGGAGATCGACGACGAGTCCGGTTACATCCTCAACCTGGGGAAGCCGCACGCCGCCGCGATCGCCGCGTCGGCCCGCATCGCCGAGGCGCAGCGCGACCAGGAGGCCGCCGAGGTCGAGCAGGTCTCGGCCGCGAAGAAGGCCGCCGCGGTCCGCGAAAGCCAGATCCAGCAGGCCGGTTACCAGGCCGAAGTGGACCAGGCCCGGGCGAAGGCGTCGCAGTCCGGCCCGCTGGCCGAGGCGACCGCGCGCCAGGAGGTCGTCGTCCAGGAGACGCGGGCGGCCGAGCTGGAGGCGGCGCTGGCCGAGCAGCGGCTGCAGTCACAGGTCCGCAAGCCGGCCGACGCGAAGGCGTACGACACCCGGACCACGGCCGACGCCGCCCGTGACGCGCAGATCGCCAAGGCGCAGGCCGAGGCGAAGGAGACCGAGCTGCGGGCCGCGGCGGACGCGACGCGCGTGAAGACGGCCGCGGAAGCCGAAGCCCAGGCCACGAAGGCCCGCGCCGAGGCGTCGGCGGGCGCGACCCGGGCGACCGGTGAGGCCGAGGCCGCCGCGGCCCAGGCCCGCGGCCTCGCCGAGGCGGAGGCCGCCAAGGCGAAGGGGCTCGCCGAGGCCGAGTCGGCCCGGGCGAAGGGCCTGGCCGAGGCGGACGCGATCAAGGCACGCGCGGCGGCGCTGGCGGAGAACCAGGAGGCGGTCGTCGCGCAGCAGCTGGCCGAGCGCTGGCCGGAGATCGTCGAGGCGGGCGCGAGCGCGTTCGGCAACGTCGACCACATGGTCGTGCTCAACGGCGCCGACGGCATGTCCGACATGTTCGCCAAGGCCCTGTCGCTCGGCGGCACCGGTCTCGGCCTGGCCCGGCAGCTGATGGACGCCATGGGCAAGCCGGCCGAGAAGGAGCTGGACGAGTCCGCCCGGCGCAACGGCGAACTGAAGCTGACCGACTGAGCGGTCACTCAGCGTACGGCTCTTGTGTCCCGAATCACGGGAGGCAAGGGCCGTACGCCCGTTCGGGGGCGGCAATTCCCGTGATGTTGTCCTACCGTGGGCGCATGGTGCCGGACAGCCCGTCTCGGACCGCCCGATGACCTTCTTCAACGGCGGTCCCCGTGAGCGTCCCCTGTTCCCCGTTCCGGAACAGGAGCTCTACGCGTTCAACGGGCGGCACTGGACGGACGCCCCGCGCGAGCACATCGTCCCGGCCGTGCTGCCGTGGGCGCAGCCGCTGGGCCGGTCCGAGCGCACGGTGGTGGCCCTGCGGTCCATCGACGTGTGGCCGGAGGCCATGACCCTGCGGATCACCGTGTTCTCGCGCGACAGCCTGGTCGACGACCCCGCCGAGGGGCTGATCGACCACCGGCGCAAGCCCGACTACAACGGGCTGCTCTTCGGCGTGCTCTACGCCGACGGAAGCCGCGCGAGCTCCGAGACGGTTTCGGTGCCGTCGGCGTCCGAACCGGACGAACCGGTACTGCGGGCGCAACCGGTCGGCGGCACGCGCTTCGCCGTCGAGCACGACGTGTTCCTGTGGCCGCTCCCGTCGGCCGGCCCGCTGAAGCTGGTCGTCCAGTGGACCGACCGCGAGATCCCCGAGACGCGCACGACGCTCGACGGCGGCGCGATCCGGGCCGCGGCGAAGGACGCCGCGGAGATCTGGCCGGGGCTGGGCAAGCGGCAGGTGAACGGCCTGCCGGTGCGCCGCGTCGGCAAGCAGGTGGCCCTCACCCCCGAATGGGGGACCTCCGTGGTGCGGGCGGAAGAGCCCGAGCCCACCCGCGGGGACTAGCGCGTTTGTCGATCTGTGACCCCGGGCACCGGCGCCCGGGGTATCTCGAATGGATGAATGGGGTGGGTAGTTAGCGTCGTTGAAACACTTCGACCACCCGCCGGACATCTCCGGCTGGTGCAGTGGGTCTCCTCCCTTCCGACGCACGTGGCCGTGCACCCGCGAACCCGGAAAGGTCGCATATGGCTGGCTCGCCGCTCAGCGCACTCGACGTCGCTTTCCTTTGCCTGGAAAGCGAAACCTCCCCGATGCACATGGGAGCGGTGGTCACGTTCACCGCTCGCGGCCCGGTGGACCCCGAAGCGTTGACCGCGCTCCTGGCGCAGCGGGCCGCCGAGCTGCCGAAGCTGCGCCAGCGGGCGCGCGCGGAGCTGTTCCCGCCGGGTGCGGCGAGCTGGGCCGACGACCCGGATTTCGTTGCGGCCGACCACATTCACCACGTCGCGCTCAGCACGTTGTACGAACCGGACCCGCTCGCCGCGTACGCGTCGCGGTGGATCGCCGAGCCGCTCGACACGTCCCGGCCGCTGTGGCAGCTCACCCTGGCCACCGGGCTGCCGGACGGGAAGTTCGCCCTGCTGCTCAAGCTGCACCACGCGCTCACGGACGGCGCGGGCGCGTACGCGGTCACGGCCGGCCTGCTCGACGGCGTCGAACTGCCGCTGCGCGCCACTTCGGCCACGCCGCGGATCCCGGCCCCACGGTCCACTTTGGACACGGTGAAGGACGCGCTGGGCACGGTCTGGGGCCAGGCGAACGAGACGGCCGGGATCGCGTCGTCGCTCGTGCGGGCCGCGCGGCCGCCGCTCTCGCCGATCTCGGCGCCGGCGTCGGCCGAGCGACGGCTCGGATTCGTCCGGCTGCCGCTGAAGGAGCTGCGCCGGGTCCGCCAGGCCCACGGCGGCACGACCAACGACGTCGTGCTGGCGGTGCTTTCCGGCGCACTGCGCGGCTGGCTGGTGAACCGCGGCCACCGCGCCGACGGCCGCACGCTGCGCGCGCTGATCCCGGTGAGCGTGCGCGGCCGGACGGGCGACCCGCTCGGCGGCAACAAGCTCTCGGGGTACCTCTGCGACCTGCCGGTCGGCGAGGACGACCCGGTCGAGCGCCTGCGGGTGGTCCGGCGCGCGATGACGCGCAACAAGGCGGCGGGCCCGAGCCGCGGCGCCGGCGCGCTGCCGCTGCTGGCCGACCGCGTCCCGCCGCTGCTGCACCGCCTGGGCACGCGCAGGGCGGGCCAGGCCGCGCCGATGCTGTTCGACCTGGTGGTCACGACGGTCCCGCTGCCCCCGGCGCGGCTGTCCCTGGGCGGCGCCCGCCTGGCGGAGGTCTACCCGTTCGTCCCGCTGGCCCCGCGCCACGCGGTCGGCATCGCGGTGGCGACGTACCGCGACTCGGTCCACATCGGACTGCAGGTCAACGGCGAAGCGGTGCCGGACGTCGGCTCGCTGCGGGACGCGGTGCTGAAGTCCGCGGCCCAGCTGGTCGACGCTTCCTGACCCGGACGCCCCGAGGTGGCCTCGGGACGTCCGGCACGAATATCAGCCGCGGAGCATCTCCGCGACCAGGAACGCCAGCTCCAGGGACTGCTGCGTGTTCAGCCGCGGGTCGCAGGCCGTCTCGTAGCGGCCCGAGAGGTCGATGTCCGAGATCTCCTGGGCGCCGCCCAGGCACTCCGTGACGTCCTCGCCCGTCAGCTCCACGTGGATGCCGCCCGGGTAGCTGCCCAGCTGGTTGTGCACCTCGAAGAAGCCCTGGACCTCGTCGACGATGCGGTCGAAGTGGCGGGTCTTGTAGCCGGTCGACGACTCGTGCGTGTTGCCGTGCATCGGGTCGCACTGCCAGATGATCTTGTGCCCGGACGCTTCGACCTTCTCCACGATCGCCGGCAGCACCTCGCGGACCTTGCCGTTGCCCATCCGGGAGATGAGCGTCAGCCGGCCCGGCTCGAAGCGCGGGTCGAGCCGCTCGACGTACTCCAGCGCCTGCTCGGGCGTGGTCGTCGGGCCGATCTTGAGCCCGATCGGGTTGGCCAGCAGCTCGGCGAACGCGATGTGCGCACCGTCCAGCTGGCGGGTCCGCTCGCCGATCCAGAGGAAGTGCGACGACAGGTTGTACAGCTTCGGGTTCGCCGCGTCGGCCTTGTCCAGGCGCAGCATCGACCGCTCGTAGTCGAGCAGCAGCGCTTCGTGGCTGGCGAAGATCTCCGTCGACTGCAGGGACGTGTCGGTGACGCCGCACGCCGACATGAACCGCAGGCCGCGGTCGATCTCGTTGGCCAGTGCCTCGAAGCGCTGCGCCGCCGGCGACGCCGAGACGAAGTCCTTGTTCCAGTCGTGCACCTGGTGCAGGTCGGCCATGCCGGCGCCGGTCAGGGCGCGGACCAGGTTCATCGCCGCGCCCGCGTTCGCGTAGGCGCGGATCATCCGCCCGGGGTCCGGCACGCGCAGCTCGGGCTTCGCGACCAGCGAGTTGATGATGTCGCCGCGGTAGACCGGCAGGCCCAGCGCGTCCGTCGCGGCCGAACGCGGCTTCGCGTACTGGCCGGCGATGCGGCCGACCTTCACGACCGGGAGGCTCGCGCCGTAGGTCAGCACGACCGCCATCTGCAGCAGCGTGCGCAGGTTGGCGCGGATGTGCGGCTCGGTGTTGGACTCGAACGTCTCCGCGCAGTCACCGCCCTGGAGGAGGAAGGCCTCGCCGCGGGCGACCATGGCCAGCCGCTCCTTGAGGCGGTCGATCTCGTTGGGGACGGTGATCGGCGGCACGCTCTCGAGCACGCCGCGGACCCGGCGGGTGGCGTCCGGGTCGGGCCACTCCGGCTGTTGCGCGGCCGGCAGGGCCAGCGCCTTGTCGAGCCGCGCGCGCAGCTCGGGCGGCAGCGGCGGCAGTTCGGGCAGGGTGTCGACGGGGACGTCCACAGTCCAGTTCACGAACACCAGGATAGGGTTCGCGCCGTCCTCGGCTTCGCCCGGTTCGCCTCTGAGCTGGCATGACCCCAGATGTGCGGTGCTGAGCTGGGGACTCCTGATCCGGGTCACGGAAGTCCGCACGGCGGGAGAACCCGGCTCCCGCCATGCGGACGTCGTTCAGCCGGGACGGCAGGACCCGTCCGCAGGACTGCCCGGCCGCCGGGGTTCATCAGCAGCACGCCGCGGCGCCTGCCGGGAGAGGGTCAGCTCGATGGTGCGGCCGGGGTGCGTGTAGTCGAGGCCGGCCCTGGGCGACGGCGTCACGCCGTAGTCCGGGCAGGATGTCCACTTCGGACTCGCGCCCACCGGGCGCGCGCGGACGTCACCCGCCTTGCGCGCGGTTGTACAGGTTCTGCACGTCGGTGCCGAAGTACGGCCCGAACATGTAGCCCGGCAGGAAGGTGTAGCCGAAGCTGTTCACCGAAGCCTGGACACCGGTGCCGCTGGCTTCGCTGAACGACAGGAACCACGGCCCGCCGCTGGACCCGCCGGTCATGTCGCACCGCATGCCGTGGTCCTTCGTCAGCAGGAAGTCGGTGAACGTGCTGCCGCTGCAGTAGTCCAGCTTGGTCCCGTCGTAGGGCGCCTGCGCCGGATAGCCGAAGGTGTACATGCTCTGGTTCTTCGGCTGGTTGAAGGCGATGCCCTGGGCGCCGACGACGTCGGTGAGCTTCTGCCCGTTCAGCGGGTTCACGACGGCCATGCCGACGTCGTAGTTCATGTCCTCGCCGGCTTCCCACTGCGGCGTGGTCAGCGTGGACTTCGCCGTCCACTGGCCGTAGGGCGCGTTGCCGTTGTCGTAGCCGGGGACGAACGTCCACTGCGTGTGCCAGGTGCCCTGGTACTTCACGCAGTGCCCGGCGGTGACGACGACGCTGCTGTTCGCGCTGGTGACGGCGTCCCCGGAGCAGGAGGCCTTCTGGCCGTCGAAGAGGAAGAACACGCGGCCGGCGGTGTGCGTGACCTGGCCGCCGCCGGTCCACACGCCTCCGCCGTTGGGGATGCTCCGGATGACCGCGCTCTTCCCGCGGGCGACCTCCTTCGGTGTGACGCGGGGAGCCTTGACGAGCTTGTCCATCGGCACGGCGGCCCGCATCGCGGCGGCCGTCCAGAACGATCTCGGTGCGGCCTGCGCCGGGGCGCCGACCAGGGTGAATGCGAGGGCGAGGACCGCGGTGACCACCGCTGCCCGGAGGGTCGTGTGCTTCAAGACGCCCACCTTCCGCAACCGGCAAATGTTCGCAAAAGCGACATGGCTACTCGAAAGTAGTTGCCCGGTTACGCACACACATCCACCGTTCGGCCGTACTGGGTACGGCCGAACGGCGGACAGTGTCGATCAGACGACCGCGAGCGGCAACGCCGTCGGGTGCACCGGCGCCGGGAGGTCCGAGGCACCGGTCAGGAAGGCGTCGACCGCGTTGGCGACCGAACGGCCTTCCGCGATGGCCCAGACCACCAGCGAGGCGCCGCGGTGGGCGTCGCCGCAGACGAACACCCCCGGTGTCTCCGTCTGCCAGTCCGCGCCGCACGACAGCGTGCCGCGGCGGGTCAGCGACAGGCCCAGCTCGGACAGCAGCGGCATCTCCTCGACACCCTCGAAGCCGATCGCCAGCAGGACCAGGTCCGCCGGGAGCGTCTCGACCTCGTCGCCGACCGGGGTCACCTCGCGGCGGCCCGTCGCCGGGTCCTTCCGGACGCGGACCTGCTGCAGCTCGACCGCCGTCACGCGGCCTTCCGCGTTGCCGACGAACCGCTTGACCGCCACCGCGAACTTGCGCTCGCCGGCCTCCTCGTGCGCCGGGTAGGTGCGCAGGATGTACGGCCACGTCGGCCACGGCGAGCGGTCGTCGTCGCGGGTGGACGGCGGGGTCGGGTACTGGTCGAGCTGCGTCACCGACAGCGCGCCCTGGCGGGTCGCGGTGCCGTAGGAGTCCGCGCCCGTGTCGCCGCCGCCGATGATGACCACGTGCTTGCCGCGCGCGTCGATCGGCGACGGGCCGTCGCCCTCGACGTACTTGTTGGCCGGCACCAGGTGCTCCATCGCCAGGTGGATGCCGCCCAGCTCGCGGCCGGGCGTCGTCGTGTCGTCGCGGCCGCGCAGCGCGCCGACCGCGAGCACGACGGCGTCGTACTGCGCGCGCAGGTCCTCCACCGAAAGGTCGACGCCGACCTCGCAGCCCGTGACGAACTTGGTGCCCTCCTTGCGCAGCTGCGCGAGGCGGCGGTCGAGGACCTTCTTCTCCATCTTGAACTCGGGGATGCCGTAGCGCAGCAGGCCGCCGAGGCGGTCGTCGCGCTCGAACACCGTGACCTCGTGGCCGGCGCGGGTCAGCTGCTGGGCGGCGGCGAGCCCGGCCGGGCCGGAGCCGACGACCGCGACGCGCTGCCCGGTGGACTCCTCCGACACCTGCGGCTGGACGTACCCCGCTTCCCAGGACTGGTCGGCGATCGTCTGCTCGACGCGCTTGATCGCCACCGGCCCGCCGGACAGCGGCGAGATCGACAGGACGCAGCCCGCCTCGCACGGCGCCGGGCACAGCTTCCCGGTGAACTCCGGGAAGTTGTTGGTGGCGTGCAGCCGGTCGCTCGCCGCGGCCCAGTCGCCGCGGCGGACCAGGTCGTTCCACTCCGGGATCAGGTTGCCCAGCGGGCAGCCGGAGCCGCCGGAGTGGCAGAACGGGATGCCGCAGTCCATGCACCGCGACGCCTGCTTGCGCACCTTTTCGTTGCGCTCGCCCGGGTCGACGTCCGCGTAGACCTCGCCCCACGAGGAAAGCCGTTCCTCGTAGGACTTCTTCTTCGGCTCTTCGCGCTCGAACTTCAGGAAACCGGTCGGGTCAGCCACGAGCGGCCTCCATGATCGCCTCGTCGACGTCGCGGCCGGCGGCCTTGGCCGCCTTCGCCGCGTCCAGGACCCGCTGGTAGTCACGCGGCATCACCTTGGTGAACGCCACCGAACGGCGCGGCCAGTCGCCGAGCAGCGACGCGGCCACCGCGGAGCGGGTGAGATCGTAGTGCTGTTGCACGGTTTTCTTGAGCCACGCCAGGTCGTCGGCGGTCGGCTTGAGCAGGTCCACCATGTCCTGGTTGACCTTCCTGCGGTCGACGTCGAGCACGAACGCCATGCCGCCGGACATGCCGGCCGCCAGGTTCCGCCCGGTCGGGCCGAGCACCACCGCGCGGCCGCCGGTCATGTACTCGAAGGCGTGGTCGCCGACGCCCTCGGCGACGACCGTGGCGCCGGAGTTGCGGACGCAGAACCGCTCGCCGACCTGGCCGCGCAGGAAGATCTCGCCGGCCGTCGCGCCGTAGGCGATCGTGTTGCCCGCGATCGTCTGGGCTTCCGCGGCGAACGCGGCCTCCGGGTCGGGGCGCACGACGATCCGCCCGCCGGACAGGCCCTTGCCGACGTAGTCGTTCGCGTCGCCGACCATGTCGAGGGTGAGCCCGCGCGGCAGGAACGCGCCGAGCGACTGGCCCGCCGACCCGGTGAGCAGCACGTGGATCGTGTCCTCGGGCAGGCCGTCGCCGCCGTAGCGGCGGGTGATCTCCGAGCCGAGCAGCGTGCCGACGGTCCGGTTGACGTTGCGCACCGGCAGTTCGAGCCGCACCGGGTGCGCGTCCTCCAGCGCCGCCTCGGCGAGCTGGATGAGCGTGCGGTCCAGGGCGTGCTCGAGGCCGTGGTCCTGGCCGCGGGTGCGCCGCTTCGCGCCGCCGTACGGCGTCTCGGACGGCATCTCGAAGATCGGCGCCAGGTCCAGCCCGGACGCCTTCCAGTGGTCGACGGCCTCGTCGGTGTTCAGCAGCTCGGCGTGGCCGATGGCCTCGTCGAGCGTGCGGAAGCCCAGCGACGCCAGGGTTTCCCGGACCTCTTCCGCGACGAACTTGAAGAAGTTGACGACGTGCTCGACCTGGCCGGTGTAGCGCTTGCGCAGCTCGGGGCTCTGCGTGGCGACGCCGACCGGGCAGGTGTCGAGGTGGCAGACGCGCATCATGATGCACCCCGCGACGACGAGGGGGGCCGTCGCGAAGCCGTACTCCTCGGCGCCGAGCAGCGCCGCGATCACCACGTCGCGCCCGGTCTTCATGGCGCCGTCCACCTGCACGGTGATCCGGTCGCGCAACCCGTTGAGCAGCAACGTCTGCTGGGTCTCGGCGAGGCCGATCTCCCACGGCGTGCCCGCGTGCTTGAGCGAGTTCATCGGGGACGCGCCGGTGCCGCCGTCGTGGCCCGAGATGAGCACGACGTCCGCGTGCGCCTTGGACACACCGGCCGCGACGGTGCCGACGCCCAAAGAGGACACCAGCTTCACGTGGATGCGGGCGTGCTCGTTGGCGTTCTTGAGGTCGTGGATCAGCTGGGCCAGGTCCTCGATGGAGTAGATGTCGTGGTGCGGCGGCGGCGAAATGAGGCCGACGCCCGGCGTGGAGTGCCGGGTCCGCGCGATCCACGGGTACACCTTGTTCGGCGGCAGCTGACCGCCCTCGCCGGGCTTCGCGCCCTGCGCCATCTTGATCTGGATGTCGTCGGCGTTGACCAGGTACTCGCTGGTGACGCCGAAGCGGCCGGATGCGACCTGCTTGATCGCGCTGCGGCGCTCGGGGTCGTAGAGCCGCTCGGGATCTTCGCCGCCCTCACCGGTGTTGGACCGGCCGCCGATGCGGTTCATCGCGATGGCCAGGGTTTCGTGCGCCTCGGCCGAAATCGAGCCGTACGACATCGCGCCGGTGTTGAAGCGCTTGAAGATCGCCTCCGCGGGCTCGACCTCGTCGAGCGGGATCGGCTCGCGCACGCCGTTGCGGAACGAGAACAGCCCGCGCAGCGTGCCGCCCTCGCGGTAGAGGCGGTGCACTTCGTCGGTGTACTTGCGGTACACCTCGTCCCGGCCGGTCTTGGACGCGTGCTGCAGCAGGAACACCGTCTCCGGGGTGAACAGGTGCAGCTCGCCCTCGCGGCGGTAGGCGTACTCGCCGCCGGTCTCGAGTCCGCGGTGGACCCGCTCGGTCGGGTTGTCCGGGTACGCGCGGCGGTGCCGGACGGCGACCTCTTCGGCGAGCACCTCCAGGCCGACGCCGCCGAGCTTCGACGACGTGCCGGTGAAGTACTCGTCGAGCAGGTCCTGGCCGAGGCCGAGGGACTCGAAGACCTGGGCGGCGGTGTACGCGCCGACCGTCGAGATGCCCATCTTGGACATGATCTTCAGGACGCCCTTGACGAGCGCCTGCACGTAGTTGCGGACCGCCTTGCCCGCCTCGATGCCGGTGACCGCGCCCTGCCCGATCATGTCCTCGATGGTCTCGAAGGCCAGGTACGGGTTGACCGCGGCGGCGCCGTAGCCGAGCAGCAGCGCGATGTGGTGCACCTCGCGCGCGTCACCGGATTCGACGACCAGCGCGACGCGCAGGCGTTCCTTGGTGCGGACCAGGTGGTGGTGCACCGCGGAGACCAGCAGCAGCGACGGGATCGGCGCCATCCGGTGGTCGGAGTCGCGGTCGGACAGCACCAGCGTGCGCGCGCCGGCGGCGATCGCCTCGGACGCCTCCCGCCGGA
This sequence comes from Amycolatopsis stemonae, assembly GCF_054781455.1. Lineage (NCBI taxonomy): Bacteria > Bacillati > Actinomycetota > Actinomycetes > Pseudonocardiales > Pseudonocardiaceae > Amycolatopsis > Amycolatopsis stemonae. The sequence goes on from NZ_BAAGUJ010000003.1 coordinate 747,391, forward strand.
CGCGCTCGATCGCGCCCGCCAGCGCCTCGGCGCCGCCGTCCACTTCGTACAGTCCGGAAAGGACGCTGCAGGCGAAGCCGGGCAGGTCGCCGTCGTCGTTGATGTGGATGAGCTTGGCGAGCTCGTCGTTGTCGATGACCGGGTACGGCAGCTTGAGGTGGCGGCAGGACGCCGGCCCCGGGGCCAGGAGGTTGCGCTCCGGGCCCATGATCCGCGCCATGCACGTGACGAGCTCTTCGCGGATCGCGTCCAGCGGCGGGTTGGTCACCTGCGCGAAGTTCTGCTTGAAGTAGTCGTAGAGCAGCCGGGATCGCTTCGACAGCACCGCGGGCGGGGTGTCCGAGCCCATCGAACCGATCGGCTCGGCGCCCTTCTCGGCCATCGGCGCGAGGAGGATCTTCAGCTCTTCTTCGGTGTAGCCGAAGGAAAGCTGGCGGCGCAGCACCGAGTCGTGGCTCTGCACGACGTGGTCGCGGTCGGGCAGCTCGGCGAGCTTCAGCAGCCCGGCGTGCAGCCAGCCCTCGTACGGGAGCTTCCCGGCGAGCGCGGACTTGACCTCTTCGTCGTCCACGATCCGGCCGGCTTCGGTGTCCACGAGGAACATCCGGCCGGGCTTGAGGCGCCCCTTGGCCACGACGTCCTTCGGTGCGACGTCGAGGACGCCGGCCTCGCTGGCGAGCACGACGCGGTCGTCGGCCGTGCGCCACCAGCGCGCGGGACGGAGGCCGTTGCGGTCCAGGACCGCCCCGACCAGGGTGCCGTCGGTGAAGGTGACGCACGCCGGGCCGTCCCACGGCTCCATCAGGCTCGCGTGGAACTGGTAGAACGCGCGGCGTTCCGGCTTCATCGTCGCGTGGTTTTCCCACGCCTCCGGGATCATCATCAGCACCGCGTGCGGCAGCGACCGGCCGCCGAGGTGCAGCAGCTCCAGGACCTCGTCGAAGGACGCCGAGTCCGACGCGTCCGGCGAGCAGATCGGGAAGAGCCGGGTCAGGTCGCCGGGCAGGAGCTCGGACTCCAGCAGCGCCTCGCGGGCCCGCATGCGGTTGCGGTTGCCGCGGATGGTGTTGATCTCGCCGTTGTGGGCCACGAACCGGAACGGGTGGGCCAGCGGCCACGACGGGAACGTGTTGGTGGAGAAGCGGGAGTGCACCAGCGCGATGGCGCTTTCCAGCCGCTCGTCGCGCAGGTCGGCGAAGAACGCGGGCAGCTGCTCCGGCGTGACCATGCCCTTGTAGACGATGGTTCGCGAGGACAGCGACGGGAAGTACGTGCCACAGCCCGAGTTCGCGCTCTCGTGCTCGACGCGCTTGCGCAGGCAGAAGGCGAGGCGGTCGAGCTCGAGGTCCGCTTTCCCGTCGCCACTGACGAAAAGCATCGCGAAGTGCGGCATGACCGAGCGGGCGGTCGGGCCGATGTCGGCGCGGTCGGCGTCGACGGGGACCTCGCGCCAGCCGAGGACCTCCAGTCCTTCTTCGACGGCGATGCGTTCCGCGAGCTCGACGGCCTTGCGGCGCTGCTCGGCGTCTTCGGGGAGGAACGCGATGCCGGCGGCGTAGGTGTGGTGCCCGTGCTCGTCGGGTTCGGGGAGCGGGAAGCCGGCTTCGGCGCGCAGCAGCGTGTCAGGCAGCTGCAGCAGGATGCCGGCGCCGTCGCCGCTGGTCGGTTCGGCGCCGGCGGCGCCGCGGTGGTCGAGGTTGGTCAGCGCGGCCAGGCCGTCGGTGACGATGCCGTGGGAGCGGCGCCCGCGGATGTCGGCCACCATGGCCACACCGCAGGAGTCCTGTTCGGTCTCCGGGTCGTAAAGACCCTGCTTGCCGGGCATGGCGGAGAAGATCATGAAGGGACCTCCTTCGTCGTCTCGTCTGTCGTGCGGGGCCGGGCTACCGGCCGGGGAGCGCACGGGACGACGATGGCCCGCTTGTTAGCGCGACTTTAACACCTGGGAAACATGGCAGCACCCGTTCAGAGCGCCCCGAGCGACGTCGGACGGTAACGATCTGGCTGCGCGGAACGACGTAGTTCCTGATGGGTTCCCGGTAGTTCGCTGTGCTAAGTATACGTCCCGGAAACTCGCGTCAAGCTTAACGTGACGGGCCCGACGCGGCAGCCCCGAAGTGTGCCGCCGGTCACTAGAACGTGTTACATTTCGGCGCATGATCCTCGACCGGTTCAAGCTCACCGACCAGGTCGCCGTGGTCACCGGCGCGGGGCGCGGGATCGGCGCGGCCACGGCCGTGGCCCTCGCCGAAGCGGGCGCCGACGTGGTCATCGCCTCCCGCACCGAAGCCCAGCTCTCGGAGGTCGCGGCACACGTCGCGGCGGCCGGCCGGCGCGCGCACGTCGTGCCCGCCGACCTCTCCGACCCGGCCGCCGCCGCGAAGCTGGCGTCCGTCGCGGTCGCCGAGTTCGGCCGGCTCGACCTGGTGGTCAACAACGTCGGCGGCACCTACCCCCGGCCCCTGCTGGAGACCACGCCCGAGTTCCTGGAAGAGGCCTTCCGCTTCAACGTCGCGACCGCGCACGCGCTGACGACGGCGGCGGCACCGTCCTTGGTGGAGACCGGCGGTTCGGTCGTCAACATCTCGTCGGTGATGGGCCGGGTGTCCGGCCGCGGCTTCGCGGCCTACGGAACGGCGAAGGCGGCGCTGGCCCACTACACGCGCCTGGCGGCCGCCGACCTGGCGCCCCGGGTGCGGGTCAACGCGATCTCGGTCGGCTCGGTCCTGACGTCGGCACTGGAGATCGTCGCCGGCAACCCGGAGCTGCGGGAGAAGATGGAGTCCGCGACCCCGCTGAAGCGCATCGGCGAGGCCGAGGACATCGCGGCGACCGTGGTGTTCCTGGCGTCGCGGGCCGGCGGCTACCTCACCGGCAAGATCCTCGAAGTCGACGGCGGCCTGCAGGCCCCCAACCTTGAGCTGGGCCTGCCCGACCTGGCCTGACCGGCCTTTTTCGCCGAACCACCCACGCCCCGTGTCCACCTGGTGTCATAGTGTTGCCCGACCGAGGGATCATCAGGGGACAGCGAGGGGGAGATCCGTGGCCGACTTCGAAGTCGACCCCGCGGCGATGCGCGAGTACGCCCAGGTCGTCGACGGCCTGCACCAGGCCGTGACCAAGATCGACGAGTACATGCGCTCGACGGCGTGCGACAAGTCCGGCTTCACCGGCCTGTTCACGGTGCTGCAGCCGGTCGTCGACCTGGTCGGGAACCTCTACGGCGAGACGCTGAAGTTCGGGCACTCCCGGCTGAGCTCGCTGAGCCAGGGCGTCCAGTCGGCGGCGAACGCCTACGCGACGCACGACGAGAACGCCAAGAAGATGCTCGACGAGCTGCGCGCGAAGCTCGAGGCGCGGGGCGGCGCGCCCGGCGAGCCGGGCGGCGTGCCCGACGACTTCCCGACGATGCCGCACCCGGCCTGACGCAGACGAGGGGAACGACGTGGCCAAGACCGGACACCATGGCGGAGCGTCCACGAAGGACAAGCCGAAAAAGAAGAAGGACGAAGACGAGAAGCCCGAAGGCAAGAAGAAGAAGGACGACGGCGGCGACGAACCCAAGGAGCACTCGTCCGCGCCGGGCCCGGGTGCGCAGACGTCGTACGGCTTCGACGACGGCAGCTCGGTCACCGAGCCCCTGCAGAAGCCGGAAGACACCTCCGGCGAGGACGTCCAGGACCTGGTCAAGGACGCCGGCGTCGAGGTGCTGGCCGTCGAGTGGGTGTACCAGAAGATCACCGGCACCACGCTGACCCAGCAGTTCATCGAGCCGCTGACCGGGGACTTCTCCAAGATGTCGGCGGACGCGGTGGCGTGGCGCAACATCGGCGAGACGGTGAAGGCGCTGTCGGTGGTGATGTCGGAGAACGAGAAGGTGCTCGGCGAGCACTGGACCGGCCCGGCGTCGCTGGCGCACAAGGCGTACATCGACCTCGGCTGGAAGGCCGGCCTGGCCGCCGAAGCCGGGATCGCCGAGCTCATCGCCAAGGGCTTCGACCTGCTCTCCGAGACGTCGAAGAAGCTCGCCGCGAAGGCGCTCGACCTGCTCAAGAGCCTGATCGACCGGCTGCTGGTGATGGCCGCCGAGGCGTGCGTGCCAATCGCCGGCTGGGTGGCCGACGCGATCACCGCCCTCAGCGAGATCATCCCGCTGATCGACGCGCTGATCTCGATCATCGACATGATCAAGGACATCGTCGAAAAGGTCGGCGACCTCTGGAACTCGCTGAAGGACATCGGGTCGCAGCTGGCGAAGATCAAGGACGTGCAGAACGTCGGCGACCTCTTCGACATCGGCAAGGGCATCGCCGGCGACGTCGGCGACGTCAAGGACGACGCGAAGAGCATCTCCGGCGGGGTCCACGACATCAAGGACAAGGCGAAGGAAGGCGTCGAAGAGCACCGCGAGCGCAAGGAAGAGACCAAGGAGCGCCGGGAGGAACGCCGGCAGCGGGTCACCGCCGGCCACCCGGCCAGCGGGCGCATCAGCGGACGAATCGACTAGGAGAACCCATGTCCCAGCCCACCCCGCCGGACGCGTGGAAGACCGCGGCCATCCGGGAAGCCGAGTCCGCACTGGACCGCAGCGTGAGCAAGTCGCGTCAGCTGCTCAAGGATCTGGAGAAGCTCCAGCTGCCGCCGGTCGAGCGGACCGCGTCGCCCGAGAAGATCGCGGCGCTGCAGGCCGCCGCGGCCCGGCCGGACGCGCCGCCGCAGCTGCGCCTGCTCAAGCGGAAGGTCGACGCCGGCGAGCTCTCGTGGGAGGACGTCGCCTCCGGCAAGGCGTTCGCCGACCCCGAGGTCCGCGCGCTCGCCATGGGCCGGCTCGGCGAAGCCCACGAGATGTACGAGGAGATCCGGGAAGGCGCGACGCCCGACGAGGTGCTCGAGGCGCGTACCGGCGGCCGCCCCGCCGACCCCTTGGCCGACACCGGTCGCTCGCCGTACGCGGCCGGGCCCGCCGCACCGGCCGGCTACTCGCCCGACGACCCGCTGGCGAGCGGCCGCGCCCCCGAGCCGCCCGCCGACCCCGGCCGGCCGGGCGGGCCCTCCGGCCGGTGGTCCACCGAACCGCAGTCCGAGCCCCCGGCGCGGCCGGAACCGGAGCCGCCCGCGCGGCACCGGCGTGAGCCGGAGTGGGAGGACGACGACTTCGCCGACCCGCTCGCCGAGGACACCGCTCCCCCGCCCTCGGCCCCCGAGCGGCGCACCCGGCGCGACAGCCCGGCGGACGACGACTACTTCGGCGGCTCCTTCCTGAGCTGAACACGGCGAAGGCCCCACGCGATCCGCGTGGGGCCTTCGCCGTCGGGTCAGCTTTCGGCCGGTTTCTCCTCCGGGGCGTCCTCGCCCGGCTTGTCGGCCGGCACGCCGGCGTGCTCGGGCTCCGGCTCCGCGTCGGCGGGTGCCTCGGCCACGGCGTCCTTGCTCCGCAGCGACTCCGGCGACTCCCGCGGCCCGCGCTTGGCGGCGAGCACGAAGTACGCCACCGCGCCCGCGAACAGCAGGATCGACGTCCAGACGTTCACCCGCAGGCCGAGGATGTGGTTCGCGGTGTCGGTCCGCATCATCTCGATCCAGCCGCGGCCCACGGTGTAGCCCGCGACGTACAGCGCGAACGCCCGGCCGTGCCCGAGCTTGAACTTCCGGTCGGCCCACACCACGAGCAGCGCGACCAGCAGGTTCCAGATCAGCTCGTACAGGAACGTCGGGTGGACCGGGCTCTCCGGCAGCGGGATGTGCCCGGTCGCGACGCCGTTGAGCAGGTTGTTCGGGTCGTCCGGGTTGAAGCGCTGGTAGACCTCCAGGCCCCACGGCAGGTCGGTGTGCGCGCCGTAGAGCTCCTGGTTGAAGTAGTTGCCGATGCGGCCGATGGCCTGCGCGACGACGATGCCGGGGGCGATCGCGTCCGCCATCGCCGGCAGCGGGATGCCCTTGCGGCGGCAGGCGATGAGCGCGCCCACGCCGCCGAGGGCGATGGCGCCCCAGATGCCGAGGCCGCCGTCCCAGATCGCGAACGCGTTCCAGGGGTTCTTGCCCTCGGTGAAGTACAGCTCGGGGTCGGTGATCACGTGGTACAACCGGCCGCCGACCAGGCCGAACGGCACGGCGAACACGGCGACGTCGATCACCGTGCCCTTGGTGCCGCCGCGAGCGGCCCAGCGCCGCTCACCCCACCAGATCGCCACGATGATGCCGGCGATGATGCAGAGGGCGTACGCGCGGATCGGGATCGGCCCGAGGTGCCAGACCCCGCGGTCGGGGCTGGGGATCGTCGCGAGGTAGGCGCTCATCACGCGGCCACCGTAGCGCTAGCTCGTCTCCGCATCCACAGCGGCCAGGTACCCCGCCACCAGCGCGTGCGCCACCTGGACCACGGCTTGGTCGCGCGGGAGGAACCGTTCGTCGTGCAGGCTGGGCACGCCGGCGGTGTCGCCGAGGCCGACGAAGAGCATCAGGCCGCGCGTCTTCCCGCCGCAGTAGTGGGCGAAGTCGTCGGCGCCGAACGAGCGGAACCCGTCGTCGACGGTGAAGCCGGCGTGCGCCAGCCAGCGCTGCGCGCCCGTGGCCAGCTCCGGGTCGTTGGCGAGCACCGGCTCGCACGGGCTGATCTCCAGCTCGGCGGTGCAGCCGTGCGCCTTCGCCGTGCCGTGCACGATCTCGGCGAGCGCTTCCAGCGCCGTCTCGCGGTCCTCGGCCCGCATCAGGCGCAGCGAACCGAACGCGCTCGCGCTGTTCGGGACGACGTTGGCGGCCGCGCCGCCCTGGATCCGGCCGACCGAGCAGACCGCGCCGAACACCGGGTCGATCCGCCGCGACGCGAGCTGCTGCAGGCTCACGACCAGCTGCGAGAGCGCCAGGATCGGGTCGCGCAGCAGGTGCGGGTAGCCGGCGTGGCCGCCCTGGCCGTGCATCGTCACCTCGAACTCGTCGGTGGACGCGTTCACCGGGCCCGGCACCGCCGCGACGACGCCGTGCGCGATCCGCGGCTGGACGTGCGCGCCGATCACCGCGGCCACCCCGGCCTCGGCCAGGACGCCGGACTCGACGATGTCGAGCGCGCCCGGCGGCGACGTCTCCTCCCGCGGCTGCAGCAGCGCCAGGATCGGCCGCGGGACGCCGACGCGGACCGCCGCGCGGCAGACCGCGACCAGCGCGGCCAGGTGGACGTCGTGGCCGCAGGCGTGCATCAGGCCGTTCTCCGACGCCCACGCCACGCCGGTGCCCTCCAGCACCGGGAGGGCGTCGAGCTCGGCCCGCAGCGCGACGACCGGCCCGTCGCCGCCCGGCAGCGGGATCGCGCGGCCGGTCTTGGCGACGCGGGTGCCGTCACCGGCGCCCAGCGCGGCGGCGACCAGTCGGGCGGTGTCCTCCTCGTCGCCGGAGCCGCGCGGGTCGGCGTGCACCGCGTGCCGCAGCTCGACGGCGGCGGGCAGCTCGTCGGCGATGGCCCGCGTCCAGCGGTCCCAGAGGTCGTTCACGCGTGCTCCCAGCGGTAGATCCTCTTCGCGTTCTCGTGTCCCACCAAAGCACACAGCCGGACGGCGTCCACTTCGGACATCGCACCGGCGTCGAGCGCGGCGCGCAGGAAGTCCGAAAGTCCCTGCCGGAACAGGGCGGTGCCCAGGTGGTACAGCTCGGCCAGGCCGAACGCGTCGGTGGAGAAGAGGACCTTGCCGAACGGCGCGATCTCCAGCAGCTCGGCGAGGATCGCCGGCGCGCGGAAGCCCGCGTTGTGCGTGGCCAGGCCGACGTCGGCGAAGACGTGCTCGAAGACCTGCGCGAGGTAGGCGGCGTTGCGGTGGAACGGGTAGTTGTGCAGCAGCAGGATCGGCACGCCGAGGTCCCGGGTGGCCCGCAGCAGCGCGGTGAGCCGCAGCGGGTCGCAGCGGTGCAGGTCGACGTCGGAGTCGCCGTAGCCGACGTGGAACTGCACCGGCAGGCCCAGGTCGAGGCCGGTCCAGACGAGGTGCCGGTGCAGCACCTCGTCGGCGAGCCGGACGGTTCCGGCGCGCAGCCAGCGTCCGGCGGCGGCGGTCACCTCCGCCGCGGACGGCCGCTCCCCCGCCAGGTCGAGGCCGACGCGGTAGGCCGCGATCGACTTGAGCCCGACGGCGGTCGCGGCGCGTTTCCCCAGCTCGTCCGCGAAGGCCGCGGCGAACCCCTGCGCGGTCGTGCCCTCGATCACCGCCTCCGCGACCTGTTCCAGCCGGACGATGTCGTGCGCGCGGGTGCCCGCCAGCTCCGCGAACTCCGCCGTCGTGGTCAGCGCGTCCGGGAGGAACCCGCCGTCCAGCAGGAAGTCCGTCGTGCCGGTGGCCCGCAGGAACCGCCGCGCCACCTCCGCCGCGCCCAGTTCGGCGCGGCGTTCGAGGTAGGCGGCGGCTTCCGCGTGCTTCGGCAGGCCGAGCACGGGCGCGCAGCGTTCGCGCACGGCCAGCCCGATCAGCGAGTCGAACAGGCTGGTGCCGAGCGGCGACGGCGTGTCCGCTTCGGTCAGCATCGCCTCGAACTCCGCGCGGGCGACGTCTTCGGTGACGACGCCGTGGCAGTGGTGGTCCACCAGCGGCAGGTCCGCGACGAACGGGAGCAGGTCGGTCATGCGCCTCCGTCCACGGTGGTCAGCCTCTCCCCCACCCTACGAGCGAAGCCGGGCGCGGACAGCACCAAGATCACGGCCAGCACCAGCACCGCCCCGGCCACCACGGGGAACCACCGCGCGGGGCCGTCGGCCGGGTAGGGCACCACGTTGACGTACACGGTGTACCCGAGCACGGCGAGCGCGCCGATCGGGAACACGAGGTGCCACACCGGCACCCGCATGCGGCGCTTCACGAACAGCAGCAGGATCGCGCCGACCGTCGTGAGCAGGTAGATCACCAGCAGGACAAGCGTCCCGATCGAACCGCTCCAGGCGAAGGTGTCCGACGCGGTCGCGCCGAAGAACAGCGCGCACACCAGGATGATCAGCACCGCCGCGGCGGTCACCGCGCTCACCGCCGCCACCGGGGTGCCGCGGCCGGACGTCCGGCCGATGCCGCGGCCGCCGAACGCGTCGCGCCCGAGGGCGAACAGCAGCCGCGAGCCGCCGACGACGCAGGCCAGGCAGCAGCCGAACGCGCTGATCGCGGCGCCCACGCTGATGACGTCGCCGACCCAGGCGCCCGCGTACCGGCTGCCCAGGTCGCCGAGCAGGGACGGCGAGTCGTGGAACGCGGTCGCGTCCGCGCCGAACGCCATCATCTCGACCGCGGTGACCACGACGAAGTACACCCCGCCGAAGATCGCCGTGCCGAGGATCGCGCGCGGGATGTTGCGCTTCGGGTCGTGGGTCTCCTCGCCGAGCGTCGCCGCCGCTTCGAACCCGGCGAAGGACAGGAAGCCGAAGACCGCGCCGAGGAACACGCCGGACATCCCGGTGTCCGGGACGAACACGTCCAGGGTGAACCGGCCGCCCGGTGCGTTGCCGGCCAGCAGCCGGACCAGGATCACGACCGTGACCAGCAGGATCACCGCGATCGTCGCGCCTTCGACGGCGAGCAGCGTGCTGGTGCCGCGGCGTGCGGGCACCACGGCCAGCAGCCACGCGCCGGCCAGCGCGACGGCCGTCAGCACGAACGGCCCCCAGGACGGCGGGTCCGGCCAGATCCCCACCTGGGTCAGGAAGGCCGTGCCCAGCGTGCCCGCGGCCGAGCTGGTGACGACGGCGTAGAACGTGTACGTGCCGAGCAGGCCGATGCCGGAGACCACGCCGGCGCGCGGGCCGAGCGTCGCGCCGACGAACGCGTACACCGACCCGGCGTGCTGGTAGTACTGGCAGAGCTTGACGAACCCGTAGGCGACCAGCAGCACGCCGACGGCCGAGAGCAGGAAGGCGAGCGGGACGGCGCGGCCGGCGGAGGCCGCGGTCTGCTGGGGGTTGATGTTGGCGGCCATGCTGGGGGCCATCAACGCCACGGACAGGCCGACGGCCTGCCAGACGGAGAGGGAACGGCGCAGCCCTGGACGGGTTTCGACGGTGTCTGACACGATCTCCACCTCTTTTCTGCGGTGAAACCTCAAGTGAACATCGACGGGAGCGGAATGAGCCAGCTCGATCGGGCAGAACTCGCACGACAGGGCGCACTCCGGGCCGACGGCCTGCGCGCGGCCGGGGTCGAGCTCGTCGCGCTGACCTTCGTGGACAACAGCGGCATCGCGCGGGTCAAGGCCGTCCCGGTGGACCGGCTGTGGTCGGCGGCGGCGTGGGGCGTCGGTGCGTCGAACTCGTTCGACTTCTTCCTGGCCACCGACGACATCACCGACGGGACGTATTCGCGCGGCCCGGTCGGCGACCTGCGGCTGCACCCGGACCTCGGCGCGCTCGTGCCGCTGGCCGCGCAGCCGGGCTGGGCGTGGGCGCCGGTCCTGAAGTACGACCAGGAGGGCGAGCCGCACCCGCAGGACGCGCGGGCGCTGGCCGCGACCGCGACGGCCCGGGTCGCGGCGCTGGGCTTCACCGTCCGGACGGCGTTCGAGATCGAATGGGTGATCACGGCGGCCGACGCGCCGGACGACCCGCGCTCGGCGACCGCCGGCCCGGCCTACGGCTACGCCCGGCTTTCGGCGCAGGCTTCGTACCTGCGCGCGCTGGTGTCCGCGCTGACCGCGCAAGGCGTTGTGGTGGAACAGGTCCACCCCGAATACGCGGCGGGGCAGTTCGAGCTGTCGGTGGCGGCCGAAGACCCGGTGCGCGCGGCGGACGTCGCGGTGCTGACGCGCGAGACGATCCGGACGGTCAGTTCCCGGCACGGGCTGCGCGCGTCGTTCACGCCGAAGTTCTTGCCGGACGGCGTCGGCAACGGCGGCCACGTCCACCTGAGCCTCTGGGACGGCGACCGCAACCTGTGCGCCGGCGGCGACGGCCGGTTCGGCCTGACGGCCACCGCGGAGGCGTTCGGCGCGGGGATCTTTTCGCGGCTGCCGGCGTTGCTGGCGATCGGCGCGCCTTCGGTGGTCAGCTACCTGCGGCTCGAACCGCACCACTGGGCCGGGGTGTTTTCGGCGTGGGGCCTGGAAAACCGCGAGGCACCGCTGCGGCTGGTCCAGGGCCCGGCCGGGCAGCGCGAGCGGGCGGCGAACTTCGAGGTCAAGTGCTTCGACCTGACCGCGAACCCGTACCTGGTGGTGGCGGCGCTGCTGTTCGCGGGCCTGGCGGGGCTCGACGCGTCCGCGGAACTGCCGGACCCGGTGGACGTCGACCCGGGGACGCTGCCGTCGGCGGTGCGGCTGCCGACGTCGCTGGCGGACGCGGTGGCGGCGTTCGAAGCGGATTCCGCCCTGACTTCGGCGTTCGGCGCGGAGCTCGCGACGACGCTGGTGGACGTGCGCCGCGGCGAGATCGCGCGGCTGGGGGCGTTGCCGCCGGCCGAACTGTGCGCCGTGATGCGCTACCTCCACTGAGATCTTTTCACCGGAAACGATTCGCCGCGAATGCCGGTTTTTCACCCGGAAACCGTTCTGTGATCAGGACGTTATCTGTGCTAACGTCCTGCGCCGGGTGAGGTGAGGAGGCCGAAAGAAGGCACAGTTCATGCCAGACACTCGTCCCCGCCACCGGCAGCGGCCTTGGAAGCTCAAGGTGACCGTCGTGGCGGCCGCGGCGTCGCTCGGCGCGGTCGGGATCGCGGTGGCCGCACCGCGGACCCCGGCCCCGGCGCCCGTGGCGACCCCCAACCCGAGCTGCACCCTGAAGGTGCCCGACAACCCGCTGTCCGCGCGTGGCCTGGCCACGCCGTACCAGCTCGCCGCGACCGACCCGCGGCTCGGCGCGTGCCACGAAGCGGAGGACGCGCAGGGCGCCTTCGTCGAAGCGACCGTGCTCGACCCCGCCACCGGGCGGCTTTCCGTGTACCACCCGCTCGTCGTCGACGCGGGCACCGCGCCCGCCGCGGCGCCGGTGGTCCCCGCCCTGCCGCGCGGCGCCGTCGTCGGGCTGTGGTTCGGGTTCAACGGCGACACCCTGACCCTCGGCGGCGCCGCGGCGAAGACCTGCGTCAACGGCCTCGGCCGGTCCCTGTTCGGGCAGGTCGCCTTCTGCGGCGCCCCGGCGTTCTTCGCCGCGGCGAACAGCGCGACGCGCGCCGGCAAGCTGCGGATCCCGCCGCTCGGGCGGGCGAAGGACGGCCGGGCGTGCCCGTCGGTGCGGGACTTCTCGCTGGTGGACCAGGACCAGAGCGACAACGTCACCACGACCTACCTCGCGACCCCCGACGGCCGGACGGCCCAGGCCACGGCCGCGAACTCGCGGGCGCTCCGGAAACCGGCCACCCTCGCCAACGGCAGCGACAACCGCCTGCTCGACGCCTTCGTGGACCCGGCGCTGGGGTGCACGCCGTTCACGGCCCCGGACCTGACGGACGGCGGCCGCCCGACGACGTCCCTGGCGTTGAACGAACTGCAGGCGGCGGCCGGGCAGCGCGCCCCGGTCGCGCTGGTGCCCCCGGGCGACCCGATGACGCTCGTCGACGGCAAACCCAGCGAGGCCAAGGCGAACCTCTACCGCGCGGGCGTCGACCAGCCGCCACTGGACCGGCGGTCGGCGAGCACCCGGGCGTACTGCCGCGACCTGCGGACGGCGGGGCTGGACCGGCTCACGACCGACCGCCGGCTGCTGCGGGCGGCCCCGTCCCCGGACGACGGCGTCGGCCTGCTGAAGTTCCTGACCGACCGGCTCCAGGGTTCACTGCAGCAGCTGGGCTGCACGCGCCCGGCGGCCTCGGCCCACCCGGCCGCGGCGGCCGAGCCGGACCCGGCGGACCAGGCGGCGGCGACCGACGCCGTGCGGACGCTGGGCACGATCGGCTGAGCGTTCAGAGGGCCCCGGCGACTTCGTCTCGCAGCTGCGGAAGCTTGGCGTAGAGGCGGTCGCCGGGGCACTCGGTGTTGTAGAAGTCGCGGTGCCCCTTGATCTCCTCGACGGGGATGCCGTACTGGCGGCAGACGTAGGCGCAGAAGACGACGAGCGAGGCCCACTGCGCTTCGGGCGGCTCGACACTGGTGTAGGTGCCTTCGTTCTCGATGCCGATGGCGTTGGTGTTCTGGCCCGGGCAGTGGGCGCCCTGGACCATGGTGGTCCCGCCGCGCAGGGCGTCGAGACTGCCGTGCCGCCCTTCGAGCCGGTACCCGCCGCGGCTGACGGTGAAGTGCTGGCCGGTGTCGGACCAGCCGTTGTTGTCCATGTGGTCGTGCTGGTCGTCGCGGGCGACCTGGAAGGCGTGCTGCTGGGAGTAGTCGGTGCTGTTGGGGCAGGCGATGTGGTGGATGAGGACGCGGTTCGCCGGGTGGTACAGGGTGGTGAGCGCGTCGGAGGGCGGCCGCGCCCCCCATTCGGCACAGCTGTAGATCCGCGGCGCGGTCGCCGCTCCGGCAGCTCTGGGCAGGAGCAGCCCGGCGGCTCCGGCGGCGGCGAGCCCGGCGGCGCCACGGAGGAAGGTGCGCCGCGGAAGGTGTGCGATGTCCATGCGGCGGAGCCTGCCGCGAAGCCGTACAGCTTTCGTACAAACGGAGGTCAGCGGCGGAGAGCAGCCTCGAAGGGGCGGACCACCACCGACAGTCTCAGCCCGCCGAGGCCAGCTGTCCCGCTTCGGAGTACAGCTCGATCTTGAACCGGATGTGGTCCTGGTGCTCCTTCAGCCGCTCGATCTGGGCCGACACGCGCTGCTCGTGCTCGCGCAGGACCTCGACGCGCTCTTCGCGGGTCGCTTCACCGGAACGCAGCAGCTCGACGAAGCGCAGCATCTCCGCCACCGGCATGCCCGTGTACCTCAAGCAGCGCAGCAGCTGCAGGAACTCCACGTCCTGCTCGGTGAAGTAACGCCGGCCGCCGGCTGTGCGGCCCACTTCGTGCAGCAGGCCGATGCGCTCGTAGTAGCGCAGCGTGTCGATCGTGAAACCGGTCTTTTCGGTCACCTGGGCCGGGGTGTAGGACGTCACCCGCCCAGCCTGGCACCTGGAGGGCACTCCAGGTCAAGCCGGCGCGACCGCCCGGCGGACGCCTTCGGCCAGCTCCTCCGACAGGCGGCGCACCCCGGCAGGGCCCTCGGCCGCCGCCGTGACCAGGGCCGAGCCCACGATCACCGCGTCCGCGAACGAGGCCACCTCGGCCGCCTGGTCGCCCGAGCGGACACCCAGGCCCACGCCGATCGGCAGGTCCGTGTGGGCTCGCGTGCGCCGGACCAGGGCCTCCGCGCCCGCGCCGACCTGGTCGCGCGCGCCCGTCACGCCCATCACCGCGGTCGCGTAGATGAAGCCCGACGACGCAGCCGCCGTCAGCGCGAGCCGCTCTTCCGACGACGACGGCGCCACCAAGAACGTGCGGTCCAGGCCGTGCTCCTCGGAGGCCGTCATCCACGACGCGGCTTCGTCCGGGATCAGGTCCGGCGTGATCAGGCCGAGCCCGCCCGCCGAAGCCAGGTCACGCGCGAAGCGGTCGACGCCGTAGCGGTGCACCGGGTTCCAGTACGTCATCACCACCGCGCGGCCGCCGCGCGCGGACACCGACTCGACCACCTCGAACACGTGCTTGAGGCGGAAGCCGTTGTCCAGCGCGGTCACCGACGCGGCCTGGATGGTCGGGCCGTCCATCACCGGGTCCGAGTACGGGACGCCGACCTCGATCAGGTCCGCACCGCCGTCGACGCACGCCGCGATCAGGTCCTTCGAGCCCTCGACCGTCGGGAAGCCCGCCGGGAGGTAACCGACCAGCGCGCCGCGGCCCTCCGCGTGCGTCGTCGCGAAGAGGTCGTCCAGCCCGCTCATTCGTTCACCAGCCCGAACCACTTCGCCGCCGTGTCCATGTCCTTGTCGCCGCGGCCCGACAGGTTGACGACGATCAGGCCGTCCGGGCCCAGCTCGCGGCCCAGCACCAGCGCGCCGGCCAGCGCGTGCGCCGACTCGATCGCCGGGATGATGCCTTCGGTGCGCGACAGCAGCTGGAACGCGTCCATCGCCTCGGCGTCGGTGACCGGCCGGTATTCGGCGCGGCCGGTGTCCTTGAGCCACGCGTGCTCGGGGCCGACGCCCGGGTAGTCGAGCCCGGCCGAGATCGAGTGCGACTCGACCGTCTGGCCGTCCTCGTCCTGCAGGAGGTACGTCATCGCGCCGTGCAGGTTGCCCGGGGTGCCCTTGGTGAGCGTCGCGCCGTGGCGGTTGCCCTCGATGCCCTCGCCGCCCGGCTCCAGGCCGACCAGCCGCACGGACGGGTCGTCGTAGAAGCCGGAGAAGATGCCGATCGCGTTCGACCCGCCGCCGACGCAGGCCGCGACGACGTCGGGCAGGCGGCCGGCCTGCTCGAGGATCTGCGCGCGGGCCTCTTCGCCGATGACGTGGTGGAAGTTGCGGACCATCGTCGGGAACGGCGCCGGGCCGGCGGCCGTGCCGAAGAGGTAGTGCGTGGTGTCCGCGTTGGTCACCCAGTCGCGCAGGGCCTCGTTGATCGCGTCCTTCAACGTGCGCGAACCGGTCTTGACCGGGATCACCTCGGCGCCGAGCAGCCGCATCCGGGCCACGTTCAGCGCCTGGCGCTCGGTGTCGACCTCGCCCATGTAGACGACGCAGTCGAGGTCGAGCAGCGCGCACGCGGTGGCCGTCGCGACGCCGTGCTGGCCCGCGCCGGTCTCGGCGATCACGCGCTTCTTGCCCATGCGCTTGGTGAGCAGCGCCTGGCCCAGCACGTTGTTGATCTTGTGCGAGCCGGTGTGGTTCAGGTCCTCGCGCTTGAGGAACACGCGCGCGCCGCCGGCGTGCTCGCCGAAGCGCTTGGCCTCGGTGAGCAGCGACGGACGGCCCGCGTAGTCCTTCAGCAGGCGGTTGAACTCGGTCAGGAACTCCGGGTCGTCGCGGGCCTTGTCGTACTCGGTGGCGACCTCGTCGACGACGCCGATCAGCGCCTCCGGCATGAACCGCCCGCCGTACGGGCCGTAGTAGCCGCGCTCGTCCGGGTCGTGCTCTCGGGTCACCGGGACGGCCTCGGGCAGGCGGGGTGGGAACCGGCGGTGACCAGCTTGACCAGGGAGCCCTTCGGGTCGCCGGACGCGACGAGCCCTTCGCCGACCAGCACCGCGTCGGCGCCGTGGCCGGCGTACGACATCAGGTCGCCCGGCCCGCGCACGCCCGACTCGGCGACCTTGTAGACGTCCATCGGCAGGCCGGGGGCCAGCCGCGAGAAGACGTCCCGGTCCACCTCGAGGGTGTGCAGGTTGCGCGCGTTGACGCCGATGACCTTCGCGCCCGCCTCGAGGGCCTTGTCGGCCTCTTCGGCGTTGTGGATCTCCACCAGCGCGGTCATCCCGAGCGACTCGACGCGGTCGAGCAGCGCGACGAGCGCGTTCTGCTCCAGCGCGGCGACGATCAGCAGCACCATGTCGGCGCCGTGCAGGCGGGCCTCGTGCACCTGGTACGGGCTGACGATGAAGTCCTTGCGCAGGATCGGGATGTCCACGGCCGCGCGGACCGCGTCGAGGTCGGCCAGCGAACCGCCGAACCGGCGCTGCTCGGTCAGCACGCTGATCACGCGCGCGCCGCCGTCTTCGTAGTCCTTGGCCAGCGCGGCGGGGTCGGGGATGTCGGCCAGCTCGCCCTTGGACGGGCTGCGCCGCTTCACCTCGGCGATCACGCCGATGCCGGACTCGCGCAGCGCGGTCATCACGTCGCGGGGCGCCGGGGCGGCGGCCGCGCGGATCTTCAGTTCGTCGAACGGCAGCACGGACTCGCGGGCCGCGAGGTCCTCGCGCACACCGGCGACGATGTCTTCGAGCACGGTCACCGGACGCCCCCGTCCGGGCACGTGCTCACGGATTCACTCGCAAGGTCGCTCACAAAAACCTTCCCCTTCCCGCCGAAACGATGCTAACCCCCGCATCTGGAGCGCCCGGTTCCGGGTGCGCGCGTTACTCCGAATGCCTCCCCCGGACGTCCGTCGGGTCCTCCCCTTCCGACAGCGCTTCCCACAGCTCGGCGTCCGGATCCCGGGCCTTCTTCCGGGTGGCCGGCGCCGCGTACCTGGCCCCGAGCCGCGCGGCCTTGCCCGCGCCCTTGACGGCTGCCAACCCGCCCGCGGCGACGAGAATTCCCCCGAGCGCGGCCAAGCCGCGGCCGAGCAGCATCTGCGTCACGGGCAGCCCGTCCGCCCAGCCGGAGAAGCGGACGCCCGCCACCCCGCTCCAGATCGCGGCGGCGCCGGCCAGCGCCAGCACGCCGCCGAGCACGCGCCGCGCCCAGCCGCCGGTCGCGACGACCCCGGCGACGCCCGCCAGCGCGAGCAGGGCCAGCGGCACGAGCGCCGTCGCGCGCTGCTCGCCGGTCTCGCGGTAGAGCACCGTGCCGCGCACGCCGCCGTCGCGGAACTCGGCGTACCACGTGAGCCGTGACGCACCCCACAGCGCGAGCGCGCCGAGCAGGAGCGCGACCACGATCATCCACAGTGGACGGCGGGACGGCCTGGCCTGCTCCTCAGACATGCGCGCGGTCCGCGGCCGGGTCGAGGGTGCCCGCCGCCACCATCGTCTGCGCGGCGGCGACGGCCGAGAGCACGGTCCTGGCCTTGTTGAGCGACTCGGTGTCCTCGTAGTCCGGCACCGAGTCGGCGACCACGCCGCCGCCGGCCTGGACGTGCGCGATGCCGTCCTTGACCAGCGCGGTGCGGATCGCGATCGCCGTGTCGGCGTCGCCGGCGAAGTCGAGGTAGCCGACGACGCCGCCGTACAGCGCGCGGCGGACCGGCTCCAGCTCCTCGATCAGCTGCATCGCGCGGACCTTCGGCGCGCCCGAGAGCGTCCCGGCCGGGAAGCACGCGGTGACCGCGTCGAACGCCGTCTTGCCTTCGGCCAGCTCGCCGGTGACGGTGGACACGATGTGCATGACGTGGCTGTAGCGCTCGATCTGGAAGAAGTCGACGACGCGCACGGTGCCCGGCTTGCAGACCTTGCCGAGGTCGTTGCGGCCGAGGTCGACGAGCATCAGGTGCTCGGCGCGCTCCTTGTCGTCGGCCAGGAGATCCTTGGCCAGCTGGGCGTCCTCTTCCGGGTCGGCGCCGCGCCACCGCGTGCCCGCGATCGGGTGCGTGGTCGCGCGGCCGTCCCGCACGGTGACGAGCGATTCGGGGCTGGACCCGACGATGTCGAAGCCTTCGAGCCGCAGCAGGTACATGTACGGGCTCGGGTTGGACGTCCGCAGCACGCGGTAGATGTCGAGCGCGTCGGCCGCGGTCGGGATCTCGAACCGTTGCGACGGCACGATCTGGAACGCTTCGCCGGCCTTGATCGCCTCGACGGCCTTCTCGACGGCGGCGTGGAAGTCCTCCTTGGACCGCTTGCGGACGAACTCGGGCGCGGGCCGGTCGAACGCCGCGACCGTCGGCGGCGCGTGGACCTGCAGTTCCTCGGTCATCACGGACAGCCGGGCGACGGCGTCGTCGTAGGCCGCGTCCACGCGCTCGGGCGAGTCGTCCCAGTTGACGGCGTTCGCGATGAGCGTGACCGTGCCCTCGTGGTGGTCGAACGCCGCGAGGTCGGTGGCCAGGAGCATGGTCAGCTCGGGGATGTCGAGGTCGCGTTCGGCCAGCTCCGGCAGCTTTTCCAGCCAGCGCACGGCGTCGTAGCCGACGTAGCCGACCATGCCGCCGGTCAGCGGCGGCAGCCCGGGCAGCGGCTCGGTGTGCAGGGCTTCGATCGTCTCGCGCAGGACGTCGAGCGGGTTGCCTTCGCCGGGCAGGCCGACCGGCGGGGTGCCGGTCCAGACCGCCTGGCCGTCGCGGACGGTGAGCGCGGCCGGGCTGCGGACCCCGATGAACGACCAGCGCGTCCAGGAGGCGCCGTTCTCGGCGGATTCGAACAGGAACGTGCCCGGCCGGTCGGCGGCGAGCTTGCGGTAGACCCCGATCGGCGTCTCGCCGTCGGCGAGCACCCGGCGCACGACCGGGATCACGCGGCGGCTTTCGGCGAGGGCTCGGAAGTCTTCGCGGGACGGGCTGACCGAGCCGGGACCGGCGGTTGCGCTGACCATGGCCCTCATTGTGCTGCACCGCCACGGAGGGATTTGCCAGACCCCGAATTCAATGAATGTTGAATTACGCGGGGCCGTACGTCATGATGGAGGCGTGAGCACCACCGACAGCACCGAGCCTACTTCGCGCCGCCGCGGCCGGCGGCCCGCCGGCCAGGACACCCGTACCGCGCTGGTCGAAGCCGCGCGGGCCGTGTTCGCCGAGAACGGCTACGACGGTGCGACCGTGCGCTCGATCGCCACCCGCGCCGGCGTCGACGCGGCCATGGTCAACCACTGGTTCGGCAGCAAGGAGGGGCTGTTCGCGAAGGCCGTCCTCCAGCTGCCGTTCGACCCCTTCGAGCTGCAGGCGGAGATCCGCGACGGCCCGGACGACGAGATGGGCGCGCGGATCGTCCGCGCGTTCCTCACCCGCTGGGACGGCGCGGGCGGCGACGTCTTCCAGGCGCTCATCCGCAGCATCACCGGCCACGAGCAGGCCGGCCACGCGCTGCGCGACTTCTTCCAGCAGTTCTTCACGGCGCTGATCACGTCGATCGGTTCCGACCGGGTCCCGCTGCGGATGACGCTGTGCGCGTCACAGCTGGTCGGCATGGGCATGATCCGCTACGTCGCGAAGTTCGAGCCGCTGGCCCAGGCGGAGATCGACACGCTGGTGGCCGCGGTGGCGCCGACCGTGCAGCGCTACCTCACCGGAGAGATCGACTGACGACCGCGTACGCGGGCACGGCGTGCGGGCCGGGCCGGCGCGGGCCGTACGGGAACAGCACGACCATCCGCCGTCCCCAGCCGCCGATCCAGGCCCGGCGGTCCGCCTGGCCGGCCAGTTCGCCCGGGCCGTGCGTCGAAAGCGCGCAGCGAAGCACGATCCCGGAGCCGTCGCGGTAGCGGACGTGGACGTCCGCCAGGCCCGCACGCCGCACGTCGGGCACCACGGTCACCGCGGCGGCCCGCCACCCGGTCGCGGCGACCGCCCGGGCCCGGCGGCGCCAGCCGACGGTGGCGCCGAGCGCGAACGGCAGCCCGCCGGCGCCGAGCAGCAGCGCGACCGTGCTGAAGCCGACGACGACCTGGTTCGTGTTCGCCTCGTCCGTGGTGCGCACGTGCGCGGGGTCGCCGGGGTCGTAGACGACGGTCACCGGGTCGCCGGCCACGTAGTCCCGCCCCGAGTCGCGGTCGATCTCCTCGGTCCACGACCGGCCCGGCGAGTGGTAGCGCACCCAGATCGTGGGCGCGCCCTTGGCCGGGGTGTGCGCCTCGAGCACGATGCCGGGCACGCGCACCCCGGTGGCGAGGAGGTCCGCGGCGGCCGCGTCGGCCAGGCCGAGGCCGGTCAGCGCGCCGGCGACCAGCACGGTCCAGACCACGGCCAGTCCCGCCGCCCGGCGGGCGATCCCGCGCAGGCGCCGGGTTTCGGCCCCGAGGTCCACGCTGTCGGTGCCGGCCGTGCTCTCCTCCGGCGGTAGCCACGCTTCGAGGCCGCCTGCGGCGGCCAGGACCCGGCGGTCGAGGACCCGCACCCGGTAGCCGCCGGTCAGCGCGAGCACCAGGCACCCGGCCAGGATGACGGCCTCGGCGGGGAGTTCGCCGTCTTCGAAGACGTAGCCCGGGTCGAGCAGCGAGTACGTCGTGCCGGCGGTGACGACGAGGAAGACGACCACGCCGAGCACCGTGACGACCAGCCATGTCCTGCGCCGCGCGCCGAGCCCCATCGGATGAGCGTAGGACGGCCGGATCACCGTGACGCTGCGAGAAACGGCACAGGCCACCGGGGCAACCGGACGGCCGCGCCGGGCGTACCGGTCAGGGGCCCGGCCGCCACCGGTAGGTCACGGCGCTCGCCCCGAACAGCACTGGTTTGGCGCACAGCGGCGGGTCTTCGAGGACGAGCACGGTCATCGCCGGCCCGTACCCCGCGACGATCGCTCGCAGGCGGGGCAGATCCGCCAGCCTGGCCATGGCGAAGCCGCCCGGGCGGGAGGACAGGATGATCCGGCTGTCCTCGGCGAACCGCACCTCGACGATCGCGAATTCGCCCCTCACCCCGCGGCGGGAGAGGGTGATCTTGGCCGTCCGCCAGCCCGTGCGGCGCGCCGCCAGCACCCGCCGCTGCGCGAAGAAAGCGCGGAGAACCGCGGCCGCGGCGAACACGGGACCGAGGACCACGACGACCGGTTGGCCGGTGAACAGGCCCGCGACGGCGGCCAGGATCACCAGCACCGCGAACGCCACCGCGCGCCGGCGCCGCCGGCCCAGCGCCGCCGTGGCGAAGTCCGCGTCCGCCGGGTTTTCGGGCGGCGGCAGCCAGTCCGCGGTGTTCAGCGGGCCAGCAGCAGGGCGATGAGCGCCAGCGTGCCCGGCAGCACCTGCACGAACAGGATCCGCTTGTTCGCCGTCGCCGCGCCGTACAGGCCCGCGATGATCACGCAGACGATGCCGTAGAGCTTGAGCTGGAAGCCCGTCGGGTCGCTCGCGATCAGGCCCCAGACGAGCGCGAGGGCCAGGAACCCGTTGTACAGCCCCTGGTTCGCGGCCAGCGGCGCGCTCTCCTTCGCGAACTCCTCGGTGGTGCCGAAGGCCGCGCGGGCGCGCGGGGTCGTCCAGAGGAACATCTCCAGGACGACGATGTAGACGTGGATCAGGGCGACCAGCCCGACCAGGACGTCGGCGACGATTGTCACGCGTGCTCTTTCTCGTCGGCGAGGAGCAGGCGCTCTTCGGTGTCGAAACAGGTGTGCGTGCCGGTGTGACAGGCCGGGCCGGTCTGGTCGACGCGCAGCAGGACGGTATCGCCGTCGCAGTCGATCCGCACCTCGCGGACGTGCTGGTAGTGGCCGGACGTCTCGCCCTTGACCCACAGCTTCTGCCGGCTGCGCGACCAGTACGTACCGCGGCGGGTGGCGAGGGTGGCGGCCAGTGCGTCGTCGTTCATCCAGGCCATCATCAGCACGTCCGAAGTGGCGTGCTCGACGACGACCGCGGCGATCAGGCCGTCGGCGTTGCGCTTGAGGCGCGCCGAGACGGCCGCGTCCAGGGTCATGCTCCGACTCCCACGATGTGCCGCTTGAGCGGCATCGAGTTCAACAGGACGAACGCGTAGCCGTACCCGGCGAAGGACAGCCCGGAGAACAGCTTGTTCCACCACAGTTCGGCGGCCAGCAGCAGGAACGCGTGCAGCAGCGCGAAGACCACGGTGACGACCAGCCCGCCGATGCGGGCGCTGCCCATCTTGAGCACCAGCCCGGTCGTCACGACGCCGCCGAGGATCAGCGCGAGCGCGGGCATCCGGTAGATCTCCAGGCCCGCCCCGGCACCCAGCACCGGGATCAGGTCGAGCAAGGCCCACGCGACCGGCAGCCCGACCAGCAGGACGGCGGTGACCTTGACCTCGACGGGTGCCTGCCAGGACTTCATCGGACCTCGACCCCGCCTTCGCGCAGCGCGTCCTTGACGTCGCCGATCTTCAACTGTCCGAAGTGGAACACGCTGGCCGCGAGCACCGCGTCCGCGCCCGTGCGGACCGCGGGCAGGAAGTGCTCCACCGCACCCGCGCCACCGCTCGCGATGACCGGGACCCGCACGGCCTTGCGGACCAGCTCGATGAGCTCGAGGTCGAAGCCGTTCTTCGTGCCGTCGGCGTCCATGGAGTTGAGCAGGATCTCGCCGACGCCCAGCTCTTCGCCGCGCGCGGCCCATTCGACGGCGTCGATCCCGGTGCCGCGGCGGCCGCCGTGGGTGGTCACCTCGAAGCCGGACGCGGTCCGCTCGCCGTCTTCGGGCACGCGGCGCGCGTCGACCGACAGCACGATGCACTGCGAGCCGAACCGCCGCGACGCTTCGTGGAGGAACTCCGGCCGCGCGATCGCGGCGGTGTTGATGCTCACCTTGTCCGCGCCGGTGCGCAGCAGCCGGTTGACGTCGTCGTTGCTGCGGACGCCACCGCCGACGGTCAGCGGGATGAAGACCTGCTCGGCGGTGCGGCGGACGACCTCGTAGGTGGTCTCGCGGTCGCCGGAAGACGCCGTGACGTCGAGGAACGTCAGCTCGTCGGCCCCTTCGGCGTCGTAACGCCGGGCCAGCTCGACCGGGTCGCCGGCGTCGCGCAGGCCGGCGAAGTTGACGCCCTTCACGACCCGGCCCGCGTCGACGTCGAGACAGGGGATCACCCGCACCGCGACAGACATGCCCACCAGCGTAGTCACCGGTCTTCTAAGCTCGGACGATGGCACGGGCGGGGCGGCGGCCGGGGCAGACCGAGACGCGCGAGAAGATCCTCGACGCGGCGCGGCACCGGTTCGCCGAGCTGGGGTACGACGGTGCGACGGTCCGCGGGATCGCCGCCGACGCGGGCGTGAACGCGGCCCTGCTGCACCACTTCTTCGGCACCAAGCAGGCCTTGTTCGTGGCGGCGATGAACCTCCCCGTCAACCCGGCGGAGCTGGTGCCCGCGATCCTGGCCGGCCCGCGCGCGGGCGTCGGCGAACGGCTGGTGCGCGCCTTCCTGGCGGTCTGGGCGGTGCCGGAGGGCCGGACGCCGTTCCTCGCGATGCTCCGCGCGGCGGCGACGAACGAGCAGGTCGCGGTGATGATGCGCCAGTTCATCGCGAGCGCCGTCCTGGCGGACGTGGCCCGCGCGCTGGGGGTGCCGAAGGTCCGCGTCACCGGGATCGCAGCGCAGATGATCGGGATCGCGCTGCTGCGGTACGTGATCAAGCTCCCCGCGCTGGCGGAGGCGGCCGACGAGGAGATCGTCGCGCTGCTCGCCCCGGTGGCGCAGTACTACCTCGACGGCCGCGAAACCGTCGGTCCCCCACCGTAGGCTGTCCATCTGCCCTCGGCGTTCCGGCTGCCGGACGGCACGACCTGGTCGCCGCGCGCAGAGCCGGGCGAAGGCCCGCAGCTCGAAGGGGTCCGTGCTCGACGGCCGGACGCTCTACGCCGCCCAGGAGGACGTCGGGATCTGGCGGATCCCTCTCGGCCGGAGCTCGTCTACCGCGTGCGCTCGTACACGTCATCCCGCGGTGAGCGGTTCCCGGCCGAGCAGTTCGGCCAGGACCGGGCCGGTCTCCGCGAAGTGCCCGGCCCGCGCGGCTTCGAAGAACGTCAGCAGCATCCGCGCGAGCGGTTCGGGCGTTCCGGCGGCGACCTGGTCGGCCACCCACCGGTCGTCGTCGACCACGACCCGCTCCACGCCGTAGCGCGCCGCGAGGTCGCCGAAGGTGACGGCCTGGCGGGCGGTGAGCGTGACGGGCCCGTCGAAGGAGCGCTCACCGGCGAGGACCACCGCCGCGGCTTCGGCGGCGTCGGCGCGGTCGGTCCAGGAGACCGGGCCGTCCTGCGGCGCGGTGATCGTGCCGGTCTCGCGCCACGGGCCGAGCAGCCGGCCGAGGCTGTGGGCGTAGAAGCCGTTGCGCAGCGACGTCCAGGCGACGCCGGAGCCGGCCAGGAGCTCCTCGGTGGCGGCGTGGTCCCGCCCGGGACCGAACGGGCTGTCGCCGCGCGCGTTCTGGTGGCTGGTGTAGAGGATCCGCCGGGCCCCCGCGGCGACGGCGGCCTCGATCGCGGTGCGGTGCAGGGCGACCGCGTCGGCGGCCGGGTCGTTCGACGAGACCAGCAGCACCTGGTCGGCGCCCTCGAACGAGGTGCGCAGGGCGGCCGGGTCGTCGTAGGCGCCACGCCGGACCCGCACGCCCCGTTCGGCGAAGTGCCGGGCCTTCGTGACGTCCCGGGCGCTGACGCCGATCTCCTCGGCCGGGATCCGCTTCAGCAGGTGTTCGACGGTGGCGCCGTTGAGGGCGCCGGTCGCGCCGGTGACCACGATCATGGCCGGGTTTCCTTTCGCAGCAGGGGAAGCAGCACGTCGTCGACGAGGTGCTCGAGGAAGGGTCCGTCGCAGGGTTCGCCGGTGACGACCAGCCGGTGCACGACGACCGCCGGGGCGAGTTCGGCGAACAGCGCCGCCCCGCGCGGGTCCAGGTGCCCGTCGGCGAGCGGCCGCGCGGTCATCGCCGCCTGGTCGCGGCGCAGGATCCGCCGCATCGCCGCGGCGAGGGCGGGATCGCCGCGCATGCCGGCGAACAGCGCGCCGAGCAACGCGACCTCCTGGCCGGCGATCTCCCGGGCCAGCCACCCGACGGTCTCCAGCAGCGCGCCGCGGAGGTCGGCGGCCCCGACCGCGGGCGGGGTCGCGCCTGCGCGGGCGTCGACGGCCGCGGCGACCAGGTCGGCCTTGCCGGCGTAGCGGCGGTAGATCGTCGCCTTCCCCACCCCGGCCTCGGCGGCGACGGCTTCGATCGACAGCCGGTCGTACCCGGAGCGGGTCAGCAGCTCCAGTGTCGCGTCGAAGATGACGACGTCGCGGCCGGCGTCGCGGGGTCTGCCCGGCATGAGCCCTCCAATACGAAACGGTACCGTCTCGTATCGAATGTACCCGAAAAACATCGCGCGCGCGTGCATCACGCCGGTCCCCTCGCGCGTCTATGAAGGAGACAGAGGGGACGCGTGTGGGTTTCGAAGACTTCGTGGCCGAGCGGCTGGACGGGCTGCTGCGCTACGCCACCGTCCTGGCCGGCGACCCCCACCTCGCGCAGGACATCGTCCAGGACGTGCTGCTGCGCGCCCAGCAGCGCTGGGAAGCCATCGACCACCCGCCCACCTACGTGCGGCGGATGGTCACCAACGAATACCTGTCGTGGCGGCGGCGCGCGGTGCGGCGGATGGTGCCGAGCAGCCACGACGTCCTCGACGCGCTGAGCCCGCCCGAAGCCGACCCGGCCGCCGCCTACGACGAGCGGGACGCGATGCTCGGCCTGCTCGCGACGCTGCCCCGCAAGCAGCGCGCGGCGATCGTCCTGCGCTACTACGAGAACTACTCCGACGCCGAAATCGCCGCACTCCTGCGTTGCGGGGTGTCCACCGTGCGCAGCCAGATCTCGCGCGCGCTGGCGACGTTGCGCCAGGCCCCGCACCCCGCGTTCCTCACCACCGGAGACCCCGCATGACCCGCCGCGAGCACGAGACCGAGACGCTGATCCGGGAGAGCCTGGACCGCCTCGCCGCGCGCGCTCCCGACGGTCACGCGGTCCGCGAAGCGCTGGCGGACGCCGGACGACGCCGGCACGCGCCGGCGCGGCTCGCGCTGGTGGCCGCCGCGGTGGTCGTGCTGGTCGCCGGGGTGTTCGCCGGCACGCAGCTGATCACCTCGACGGACCCGGTACCGGCCGCCGGCCGGCCGGTGCTCGGCTACGGCCCGGGCTGGCTCCCGCCCGGCTTCACCGAGCAGTACCGCGAAGGCGGGCCCGGCATCGCGCCGCAGGTCCGCCGGTGGTTCGCCGGCCCAGCGGAGGTCACCCTGTCGGTCTACTCGACCGCCGACCCCGAATGGTCGCAGACCGAGCTGCGGATCGCGGCGATCCACGACCAGGTCCTGGTGGGCGGCCGGGTCGCCATGATCACCGGCGACACCGGGACGACCGCGCTGATCACCTGGCTCGCCGACGACGACCACGTCCTGACCGCGCGGGTCAGCGGGATCCCGGACGCCCGGGTGGTGGCCCTGCGGATCGCCCAGGGAGTCACCGCCACGCCGGTCGGCGTCCGCGGCGAGCTGCGCTTCGGCGCGCTCCCGGCGGGCCTGACCGAGCGCTCGGCCGCGGTCAGGGGCACCGGGCCGGCCGACGCGACCACCGAGCTGACCGCCGCCGACCCGGCCCGGCCGTCCGCGGTCGTGCGGGTCACGGCCGGCGCGGGCTCCCCCGGCGTGAACGGCGCCGCGCCCGTCATCGTCCGCGGCGGCCAGGGGTTCTTCGTGGCCGGCCAGGAGGCGATGGTCGCGGTCCGGCTGTCTTCGGGCCGGTGGCTGACGGTGTCGGGCCCGCGGCCGGAGGCCGAGCTGGTCGCCGTCGCGGACGGCGTCCGGCTCGACCCCTCGCCGGACTACCAGTGGCTCGGGCGGGCTACCAGCTGACCGCCGGGAACCAGATCAACCCGAGCCGGCCGAGCACGCGGACGTCCCAGTAGAGCAGCGTGAACGTGCCGCCGACGAGCAGGGCCGCGCCGGTGACCGTCGCGACGCGAGCGGGTTTCGCGGCGAGCCAGCGCTGCACGCGACCGCCCGTGGCGTGCGTCAGGAGCAGGAACAGCAGCGCCATGACGACGATGTTGCCGACCGACTGCAGGGCGAACGCGGCGGCGCCGTAGAGCACGTTGTGCTGCTCGGCGGCGCTGCGGAACATGATCCGGAAGAGCGGGTACGGCCGGCCGATGAGGAACCCGCCGATGAGCGCGCCCATGAGGACCAGCGGCGCCGCGGGGTGGCGGGCGACGAACCCGCTGGCGGGGTTGGGGAGGATGCCGAGCGCGATCAGGCCCATGGCCAGGAAGACGAGGCCCACGACGCCGAAGGCGATCATGGACTGGACGCTGCGGGGGGTCAGGCCGCTCGCCTGCGCGGTGGAGAACTGCGGCATGCGCGTGCCGACGAGCGCGACGACGACGCCGTAGCCGACCGAGACGGTGAGCATGCCGGCGGCGATCCAGCCCAGCGGCTTGAGCGTGGTGGCGAAGCGCCGTTTCTCCCCGGCCTGGCCGCCGACGAGCGGCGCGACCGCGCCGAACGCGGCGATGTTGCAGGCCGTGAAGGACCCGGCGAGGCCGGAGACGAACGCGAAGAGCGTCCCGGTGAGGACGCCGCCGATCGGCGTCGCCTTCGCGTCGTGGCCGAGGAGGTTGTTGGCGACCGTGTCGCCGATGACGGAGTCGACGAACGTCGCGGACCACAACGCCGTGAGCACGAACCCGCCGAGGACCGCGGCGACGGCGATCACGACGCGGCGGGACGGATAGGGCCCCGCGCCGAAGAACCCTGCTTGGGGGTGGACCGGGACCTGCTGCGCGACAGCCATGGACGTTCCCTCCGGTGAGCCGGTGAAACCCAGCCGGCAAAGCGTTTCAGACACGGTTGTCGAAACGCTTCGGCCAGGCGAGTGGCCTTCGGACGACGAACGGACCAGTCGTTTTTCACGCCGACTACGGTGGGGCATGCCGTTCCCGGAAAGCGCCGCGTGGCGCCACGTCGATGCCCGCTCCGGTTTCGAGACGACCTGGTTCCGCCCCCACGAAGACGGCTGGCTCGCCGAAGGCGCGACCACCGCCGTGGAGGACGGCGTCGCCTGGGCGGTGCGGTACACCCTCGCCGTCGGTCCACAGTGGACGTTGCGCTCGGCGCGGCTCGACGGCCGCGGGCCGGGCGGCTCGCGGACGCTCGCGATCGAAGCGGACGGACGCGGGCACTGGCGGCTCGACGGGCGGCCGGCCCCGCGCCTGGACGGCTGCCTCGACCTCGACCTCGAGTCGTCCGCGATGACGAACACCTTCCCCGTCCACCGGCTCGCCCTGCCGCGGGGCGGCCGGGCCGCCGCACCGGCCGCGTACGTCCGCGCGGCGGACCTCGGCGTCGACCGGCTGGAGCAGACCTACGAGCACCTGAGCCCGGGCCGCTACGCCTACGCGGCACCGGTGTTCGGCTTCTCCTGCGTCCTGGAGTACGACGCCGCCGGCCTGGTCACGCGCTACCCCGGCATCGCCGTCCGCCACCCCCTTGACGGCGATTCCCGGCACGCGCAGAATTAAACGCATGATTAATTCTGCGCTGGCGGTCACCGGCCTGCGGGTGCGGCGCGGTGGCCGGGTCGTCGTCCGGGACGTGAGCTTCGAGGTGCCGCGCGGCGCCGTCACCGGGCTGCTCGGCCCGAGCGGCTGCGGCAAGACCACGCTGATGCGCGCGGTCGTCGGCGTGCAGATCGTCGAAGGCGGCACCGTCACCGTGCTGGGGCTGCCGGCCGGCAGCCCGCCGCTGCGGCGCCGGATCGGCTACGCCACGCAGAACCCGGCCATCTACGCCGACCTGACCGTCCGGGAGGCCCTGCGGTACTTCGCCGCGGTGCTGCGCGCACCGGCGTCCGATGTGGACCGGGTCATCGGCGAAGTCGGCCTCGGCGACCACGCCGGGAAGCTCGTCGGGTCGCTGTCCGGCGGGCAGCACAACCGCGCGAACCTCGCCGTCGCGCTGCTCGGTGAGCCCGAACTGCTCGTGCTCGACGAGCCGACCGTCGGCCTCGACCCGGTGCTGCGCGACGAGCTGTGGGCGTTGTTCCGCCGGCTGGCCGACGGCGGCGCGACACTGCTCGTCTCCAGCCACGTCATGGACGAAGCCGCGCGCTGCGACCGGCTCCTGCTGATGCGCGAGGGCACGCTGCTCGCCGACGACGCCCCGGAAGCGCTGCGCGTGCGCACCGGCGCCGCCGACCTGGAAGGCGCCTTTCTGCACCTGGTGAGGGCCGCCTCGTGAACCCCGCGCTGACGCTCGCCACGACGCGGCGCATCCTCACGCAGCTGCGGCACGACCCGCGCACCGTCGTGATGCTGGTCCTGGTGCCGACGCTGCTGATGATCCTGCTGCGGTACGTCTTCAACTCGACGCTGGTGTTCAGCCACGTCGCGCCCGCGCTGCTCGGCGTCTTCCCGTTCCTGATCATGTTCCTCATCGCCTCGATCACGACGTTGCGGGAGCGCACCACGGCCACCCTCGAACGCCTGATGACGCTGCCGATCGGACGGCTCGACCTGCTGTTCGGCTACGCGCTGGCGTTCGGCGCGATCGCCGTCGTCCAGGTCGCGCTCGCGGCCGGGGTTTCCCTGTGGTGGCTCGGGCTCGACCTGGCCGGGCCGGTGGGGATGCTGCTGCTGATCGCCGTGCTCGACGCGCTGCTGGGGATGGCGCTCGGGCTGTTCGTCAGCGCGTTCGCGCGCACCGAGTTCCAGGCGATCCAGTTCATGCCGGTGTTCGTGCTGCCGCAGATCCTGCTGTGCGGGCTGTTCGTGCCGCGCGGCGACATGGGCTGGCTGCTGCGGTGGTTGTCGGACGTGATGCCCCTTTCGTACGCGGTCGAGGCGCTGACCCGCGTGACGGCGTCGTCGACGATCGACGCGGTGATCCTGCGCAACCTGGTCGTCGTGGCGTGCTGCGCGCTGCTGGCGCTGGTGCTCGGCGCGGCGACGCTGCGCCGCCGGACGCCGTGACTACCGTGGGCGCATGGCATCCGAAACGGACCGGCTCGCCGCCGAGCGCTACGTCGTCCTGACCACGTTCCGCCGCGACGGCCGCGCCGTGCCGACCCCGATCTGGGTGGCCGGCGACGCCGGTGAGCTCGTGTTCTGGTCGGAGCGCAAGGCCGGGAAGGTCAAGCGCATCCGCAACAGCGGCCGGGTCGAGGTCCAGGCGTGCGATCTGCGCGGGCAGAAGACGCACGGTGCCGTCGCCACCGGCCAGGCGCGGCTGCTGGACGCTTCGGACACCGAGCGCGTCCGGAAGGCGATCGCCCGCAAGTACGGCATCATCGGGCGGATCACGATGTTCTTCTCGAAGCTGCGCGGCCCGGCGGACCGGACGGTCGGCATCGCGGTCAAGCTGGACGGCTGAAGCTGCGGAAGCCGCGCCGCAGGTAGTTCGGCAGCGCGTTCGGGTGGTCGAGGGTCGAGGTGTGCAGCCAGACCCGGCTCGCCCCGGGGACCGTCCAGGCATCGGCGACGACGAGGGTGAGCGCGTACCCGCCGAGGCCCTTCCCGACGAACTCGGGCAGCAGGCCGAAGGTGGTGATTTCGACGGCGTCCCCGGGTTGCGGCTCGAAATCGGCGGCGCCCGCGACCTCCCCGCGGTACTCGACGAGCCGGTACCGGCGGCCCGGCTCCGCCAGCCACCTGTCCCAGTCCTCGCCGCTCCTCGTGGCGCTGGGCCAGCGGTAGGGCGTCCCGATCCGGACGTGCAGGTCCCGGACGTGCGGCCCCGGCCCGGTGGCGACGAGCGTGACGCCGTCGACGACCGGCGCCGGGTTCAGCTGATCGGCGGCGGTCATTTCGAGCTGGGTGACGATCTCCTCCACCCGCGGCAACCTAGGGGACGCGGGTGCCGCTGTCAGCCCCTTTTCAGGCGAGTGCCCGCAGCGCGGCCCCCAGGGCGGCCGAGTCGTGGTCCGGGCCGCACCCCTCCACGAGCACGAGGTCACCCGGGATGTGGTCGGCCCGCAGGCGCAGGATCTCCCGGTAGGCGGCGGAGTCGTACCACCGGCGGGCGGCGTCGAGGCTCGGGAACTCGATGACGACGAGCGTGCCGGGCCACTCGCCTTCCCTGACTTCGACGGGCGAGCCGTGCACCACGAACTTGCCGCCGTGGGGGTCGAGCGTCGCCTGGATGCGTTCGAGGTACTGGAAGACTTCTTCGTGGAGCACGGCGGGCGGGCGCAGGTGGGCGAGTCCGTAGGCGGTCATGGGATTCCTTTCGTCGTCGAAAGGAATCCTGACCGGGTTTCCGTGCAGCGTCGATTACGCGGGAGGTAATGCTCCTCAGAGCTTCGCGACCGCGGCGAGCGCCTCGGGCAGCGTGAACGCCCCGGCGTAGAGCGCCTTGCCGACGATGGAGCCCTCCACGCCGTCGGACGCCAGGCCGGCCAGCGCGACGAGATCGTCCACACTGGACACCCCGCCCGAGGCGATCACCGGCGCGTCGGTGCGCGCCACGACGTCGCGCAGCAGCTCGAGGTTCGGGCCGCGCAGGGTGCCGTCCTTGCTCACGTCGGTGACGACGTAGCGGGCGGCGCCGTTGCGGTCCAGGCGCTCCAGGACCTCCCACAGGTCGCCGCCGTCGGACGTCCAGCCGCGGGCCGAGAGCCGGTGGCCGGCGTCGGTGATGCGGACGTCGAGGCCGATCGCGACGCGGTCGCCGTACTCGCCGATCACGCGCGCGGTCCACTCCGGGTCCTCGAGCGCGGCGGTGCCGAGGTTGACGCGGCGGGCGCCGGTGGCCAGGGCGGCCTCGAGCGACGCGTCGTCGCGGATGCCGCCGGAGATCTCGACCTGGACGTCGAGCTTGCCGACGACCGTGGCGAGCAGCTCGCGGTTGCTGCCCTTGCCGAACGCGGCGTCGAGGTCGACCAGGTGGATCCACTCGGCGCCGTCGCGCTGCCAGGCGAGCGCCGCTTCCAGCGGGCTGCCATAGGAGGTTTCGGTGCCGGCCTCGCCCTGGACGAGTCGCACGGCCTGGCCATCGGCCACATCAACGGCGGGAAGCAGCGTGAAAGTCACGCCGTAACTCTAAGGCGGAGACGCCGGTCACCCGGTCAGAGGGTCGCGAGCCAGTTGCGCAGCAGGTGCGCGCCGGCGTCGCCCGACTTCTCCGGGTGGAACTGGGTCGCCCACAGCGGTCCGTTCTCCACCGCGGCGACGAAGTCCTCGCCGTGGTTCGACCAGGTGACCTTCGGCTCCTGGCCGATGCCCGACTCCAGCTCCCACTTGCGCGCGGCGTAGGAGTGCACGAAGTAGAACCGCTCGTCCGGGTCGAGCCCGGCGAACAGCTGCGAGTCCGCGGGCGCGCGGACGGTGTTCCAGCCCATGTGCGGCAGGACCTCGGCGTTCAGCCGGTCGACGACACCCGGCCACTCCGCCGTGCCCTCGGTCTCCTCGCCGTGCTCGACGCCGCGGGCGAAGAGGATCTGCATGCCGACGCAGATGCCGAGCACCGGACGGCCGCCGGCCAGGCGCTTGCCGATGATCCGGTGGCCCTTGACCTCGAGCAGCCCCGCCATGCAGGCGGAGTAGGCGCCGACGCCCGGCACGACCAGGCCGTCGGCCTCGATCGCGGCGTGCGGGTCGGCGGTGACCTCGACTTCGGCCCCGGCGCGCGCCACGGCGCGTTCGGCGGAGCGGAGGTTGCCGGAACCGTAGTCGAGGATCACCACACGAGACACGCCACCCAGCGTAGCCGTCGCCCTCAGCGGCGCTCGAACGAATAGACGTCCGTCACGGTGTTGCACGGTGCCGGCGGCACGACCTCGACGCGCAGGGTCCCCGCGTCGTAGTCGACGCCCTCCGGGGTGAACGTGCCGGTGCAGGTGCTGACCAGCGGAACCTGGCCGATCTCGTGCACCTTCGCGGTGACGTCGCTGCCGTTGAGCGGCCGGGCCAGGTCGATCTGCAGGAGCTGCAGGTTCGTCGGGTACAGGTCGTTGTACGGGTCGCTCGTCGCGCAGATCAGGCGCGTCGGGCCGACGAAGTCGCAGCCCTGGGCGCTGCGGATGTGGTGGTCGAGGTGGATGCGGGCGGCGACGGGCAGGTCGCCGGCGGCCTTCGGGCCCCGGGGGTTGAGGAACGGCGTCGCCGAGACGTAGAGGCGGTCGATCTCGCCGAGCGGGCCCGACACCAGCCACTGGCCGTCGGGCGTGACCGCGACCTGGGCGTTCGCGTTGGCCGCGGGCTCGTCCGGCTGCAGCGGGTGGACGAACTCCGTCGTCGACCCGTCGGGCTTCGTGACCAGGTACATCTTCTTCACGGGGGTCGGCGTGACGGTGTCCTGGTAGACGTCGAAGACGTAGCCGCGCAGCGAGTCCGGGTCGCCGACGTGGCCCCAGCCCTCGTCCTTGAGCGGCTGCGGGATGGTGGCGCCGTTGCGGTAGACGATCTCGGGGGCGTGCCCGGGCAGGCGGAGCGTGGTGAGGCCCTCGCCGCTGATCCGGTTTTCCGCGGTCGTGTGGCCGGCCTGGCGCCAGCCGGATTCGTGCGCCGTGGCGACGCCGGCCGTGGCGAGCAGGGCGGCGGTGGTGAGGGCGAGCAGACTGGCCGCACGCATGTGCGCTCCTCGGGAGTAGAGGCGG
The DNA here is from genome assembly GCF_054781455.1 of Amycolatopsis stemonae. Lineage (NCBI taxonomy): Bacteria > Bacillati > Actinomycetota > Actinomycetes > Pseudonocardiales > Pseudonocardiaceae > Amycolatopsis > Amycolatopsis stemonae. The sequence continues at coordinate 781,137 of NZ_BAAGUJ010000003.1, forward strand.
TGGCGGCGGCGACGCGATTCTGCCACGAGGTGGTGACGGGTCGGAAGAATCTTGGCGAAGGCCGTTTCGCCGTCCCGCTCGCTGGGTATCAAGTCACCCGATCGTGTGGCCTGAGCACCGCACGACCGGACGCCAGGGAGGCGAAGATGGCCGAGGACGATCTGCTGTCCCAGATGCTGCACGCCTGGCGTGAAGACATCGAGAGCGAGCCGTTCCCGCAGTTCAGCGAGCTGCTGATCCCGCGCCAGCAGGCCCGGCAGCGGTGCACGCCGCGCGCGTCTGCCGCCCGCGTGACGAACGCCACGCGGGGAGCAGACGTCTGACTGTGGTTTCCTGCTGGGGCCGCACCGACGCGTCCCCAGGGAGCCCCCATGACCCGCACTCCTGACCCGCACGACTTCCTCGACCTCGACGCCGGGCTCGCCGAAGAGGAGCGGGCGATCCGCGACGCCGTCCGCGCGTACGCGAAGGACCAGCTGCTGGACCGGGTCGCGGACTGGTACGAAACGGGCGTCCTGCCCGCCGCCGAGCTCGCCAAGGGCTTCGGCTCGATGGGGCTGCTGGGCATGCACCTGGAGGGCTACGGCTGCGCCGGCACCAGCGCGGTCGCGTACGGCATCGCGTGCCGGGAACTGGAGGCCGTCGACTCGGGGTTGCGGAGCTTCGTGTCGGTGCAGGGGTCGCTGGCGATGTACGCGATCCACCGGTGGGGCAGCGAGGAGCAGCGGCAGGAGTGGCTGCCGCGGATGGCGACGGGCGACGCGCTGGGCTGCTTCGGCCTGACCGAGCCGGACGCGGGCAGCGACCCGGGCTCGATGCGGACGCGCGCGGTGCGCGACGGGTCCGACTGGGTGCTGTCGGGCACGAAGATGTGGATCACCAACGGCACGGTCGCCGACGTCGCGGTGGTCTGGGCGCAGACGGAGGACGGCATCCGCGGCTTCGTCGTCCCGACGTCGACGCCGGGGTTCACGGCCAACGAGGTCAAGCACAAGCTGTCCCTGCGGGCGTCGCTGACGGCGGAGCTGGTCCTGGACGGCGTGCGGCTGCCTTCGTCGGCCGCGTTCCCCGAGGTCCGGGGCCTGCGCGGGCCGCTGTCCTGCCTGAACGAGGCGCGCTACGGGATCCTGTTCGGCGTCGTCGGGGCCGCGCGCGCGTGCTACGAATCGGCGCTGGAGTACACGCTGTCGCGCTCGCAGTTCGGCAAGCCCCTCGCCGGGTTCCAGCTGACGCAGCGCAAGCTGGCCGACCTGGTCGTCGAGGTCAACCGCGCGGGCCTGGTGGCCCTGCAGATCGGCCGGCTCAAGGACGCGGGTTCGCTGCACCACAACCACGTGAGCTTCGGCAAGATGGCGAACGTCCGCTCGGCGATTTCCGTGGCGCGCGAGGCCCGCACGATGCTGGGCGCGAACGGGATTTCCCTGGAGTACCCGGTGATGCGGCACATGGCGAACCTGGAGACGGTGCTGACGTACGAGGGCACGGAGGAGATGCACGCGCTGTCCCTGGGCCAGGCCGTGACGGGGCTGGCGGCGTTCCGCTGATCCGGTTTTGTCGGTGGTGCCCGCTAGCGTTCCGGTCGTGGATTTCACCGACTTCGAGAGCGTCCTCGAACTCCGGCGCTACACGCTCCACCCGGGGCGTCGTGACGAGCTGATCGCGTTGTTCGAGCGCGAGTTCGTCGAGCCCCAGGAAGAGGCGGGCGCGCACCTGTTCGGCCTGTTCCGCGTGCCGTCGTCCCCGGACGAGTTCCTGTGGCTGCGGGGGTTCTCGTCCCTGGCCGCTCGATTCGCCGCGCTTACCGCGTTCTACACCGGGCCGGTGTGGCGGCGTTTCCGGGCCGAGGCCAACGCGACGATGGTGGACTCGGACAACGTGCTGCTGCTGCGCCCGGTGCAACGCGGCCTGGCATCTCCCCCACCGGGCTCGGGGGTGCACCTGTCTTTCTCGGCGTCGCCCGGGGCGTTCGCGGTGTTCGAGACGGAGCCTTCGCCGAACAACTTCCCGCAGCTGCCGGTCCGCACGGACGGCCCGTTCACGGTGTCGTTCAGCCGGGTTCCGCCCGGCCTGGAACTGCAGCCGACTTCGCGGTCACTGCTCCGGTGAGAGCAGTCGCGTGAGCCCGTCGGGGTAGAGGATCTTGCGGCCGTCGCGGAAGTCCTCGACGTCGACCCACCGCGCGGTGGCGGGATCGTCGAGGATCTTCATCTCCTCTCTGGCGTAGAAGCCGGCATCGACGAACTCGGCGTGGTAGACGAAGGCAATCTCGTGGCCGGGCCGTCCACGCCAGGTGAAGACGTTCTCGAGCACACCGAGCCGTTCCCCGACCCTGATCTCGGCTTCGAGCTCTTCGCGGAACTCTCTTGCGAGGGCGTCTTCACTGCGCTCCCCGAACTCGACCCCGCCTCCGAGCGGCCGGTAGTAGGTCTCGCCTTTGACGTCGTCGCGCCCCTCGAAGACGAGGATCTGCTCACGCCGCCTGATCAGACCGAGCGCGATCGGCCGAATGCTGGACCCCATGGAAGTCACGCTATCGGCTTTCCGCGGTGAAGCTCCGCCTGCTCCCCCAGGAAATCCCTGATCGACAGCCTCAACGAGCCGGCATCCAGCCCGTGGGCCAGGTCGTGGTCCGCGATCCCCCCGTAAGTCCGCACCTCGACATCCCGCCGCACCCCCAGCGACTTCACCCGGTGCGGCACGTCTCCCAGCGCCTCGGAAACCCAGTAAGCCGAAGTCCCGGCCAAATAGGGCTCCACAAGCACAACAGACCCCGAAGCAGCCAGCGCAGCAGACCGCAACCCGGCAGCGTCGAAAGGCCGAACCGTGGACGCGTACAAAACCGTCACATCCAGCCCGGAAGTGGCCCGAAGCACCCGGTCCAGCACCGGCCCCACCGCCACCACGACCCCCGACGAACCGAACCGCAACCGCGTGAACCCCACCCCCAAGTGCGGCGAAGCGTTCGTCTGGGCCGACAACCGCAGATAGACCCGGCCGTCCCCCGGCACGGAATCCAGCAGCAACCGCCGGGCTTCGGCGGCGTGGCCCGGGACGTGCACCGTCCAGCCCGGCAGCGAATCGATCAGGGCCACATCGCCCGGTGACTGGTGCGTGCGCCCCGCGGTCGGCATGTCGTACGACGCGCCGTACGACACCAGCACCCCGCCCACGTCCTGGTGCGAGAAGTCGAGCTTGATCTGCTCGAACGCGCGCTCCACCAGGAACGACGAGAACGTGTGCACGATCGGCCGCAGTCCGGCCAGTGCCAGCCCCGCGCCCGCGCTGACCAGCAACTGCTCGCGGATCCCGACGTTCAGCACGCGGTCCGGGTGCCGCCGCGCGGCACCGGCCAGCTGGGCCGCCGAGATGTCCGCCAGGACGACCGCCACCTCCGGGTCGGCGTCCAGGATTTTCTCCGTCGTGGTCAGGAACGTTTCCCTCATGACGAAATCAGCCCTTCGGTTCGACGACGGCGATCACGGCCAGCGGACGGCCGGGATGCGCAGCGGTGAAAGCGCCGTACAACGCGGAATGGTCGCGGCCGGACACCGTGCGCGTCTCCCAGCCTTCGACGTCGAACCGCCGCGCGATCCCGCCCGGCCAGCCGCGCGTCGACGACTGGTTGTCGACCACCACCGTCGTGAGGTTTTCCAGGCCCGACCGCGCCGCGACGACGATCGCCTCGTGGTTCGAGCCCTCGTCCAGCTCCGCGTCGCCGATCAACGTCACCACCTTCGACCCGATGCCCCGGGCACGCAGGCCCAGCGCCGTCCCCAACGCGATCGGCAGGCCGTGGCCGAGCGAGCCGCTCGAGATCTCGACGCCCGGGATCCGGCGCCGGTCGGGGTGGTGTCCCAGCCGGGAAAGCGCGTTCGACCACGTCGGCAGCTCGGCTTCGTCAAGGAAGCCTTTCGCGGTGAGCACGGCGTAGTACGCCATCGGACCGTGCCCTTTGGACAGCAGGAACCGGTCGCGGCCGGGCTCCCGGTGGTTCGACGGCGTGATGTCGAGCACGCGGTCGTACAGCACCCACAAGACGTCCACAGTGGACTCCGCGGCGGCTTGGTGCTTGTCGTCGCCGGTCATGAGCGAGATCAGACGCGGCAGCTCGGCGTAACCCGGTTCGGTCGCAGTGGTCATGAACCGACCATGCAACCTCGACTAAACTCGAAGTCAAGGATAGCCTGAGCTGGTGACGAGGCTCGCTGAACATCTCAGCATCGGACAGGTGGCGGACCGCAGCGGGGTGCCGCACACGGCACTACGGTTCTACGAGGAGAAAGGGCTCATCAGCTCGGAGCGTTCGGCGGGCAACCAGCGCCGGTACCCGCGCTCGGTGCTGCGGCGGATCGCGTTCATCCGCGCCGCGCAGCGCGTCGGGCTCTCCCTGGAGGACATCAGCTCGGCGCTGGCGTCACTACCCGCCGACCACGCGCCGACGAAGGCCGACTGGGCCCGGCTGTCCCGCGACTGGCAGCACGAGCTCGACGCGCGGATCGACGCCCTGCAACGGCTTCGCGACCGGCTCACCGGCTGCGTCGGCTGCGGGTGCCTGTCACTGCGCAGTTGCGCGCTCTACAACAACGACGACGAGCTGGCGCGTTTCGGCCCGGGGGCGAGTAAACTGCGTCCGGCGGTCGAAGGCGGCATCTGAACCGCTTGCCCCCGGCGTACTTGTACCGCGTCAGTCCCGGAACTTGCCGCCCGCGAACCGTTCGAGCGCTCTCCTGACGACGTAAAGGAGTTCGGGACTCTCGGACGGCAGCTCGAGGACGACGTCCCAGCCGCCGTGCTTGCCGTATCGCACGGCGACGCAGCACCGGCCACGGCGCGCTTGGAGCGCAACGCTTTCCAGATCCGCCCACCGCACCCGGAAAGACCGGTCCCGCACGGCGATCCGCCGCCGATCGGCGATCGTCATGCCCGCCGGGTCGAGGATCAGCTCGTCCTTGCCGTCGGCGTGGGCGTCCCAGAAGCCGGCCAAGGCGAAGACGGCCAGCAGAACCAGCGGCAGCACGGCACCGAGCGACGCACCGCCGAGGTAGGCGACGGCGAGGAAGACGCCCAGCCAGACAACCCCGGTCAGCACGCCGACGGCCCGATGCCGGATCCGCGACGAGGGCGTGGTCAGCGGAACGACGGTGGGATCCCGTTCGGCCCCGACGGCCGCCACGGGCACCGGCCGCGGCCGCGCGGGCACGGCGAGGACGAGCGCGCCGGTGAGCGCCGAGACCCCGGTGACGAACGAGCCCGCACCGCCGAGCCACGACTGGTCGTGAAGGTCGGAACGCGAGAGGTCGATCGCCATGACCGCGCACGCCACCGCCGTCGCCCCGCCTGTCCACGCCCCGGTTCGCCGCATGGGGGCATGATCGCGTCGGCCGATGAAAAATCAGTGAAAGGCGACCCCGCGGCCACGATCACCACCGGGTGACGGCGTCGACGCTCGCTTCCGCACCGGACAACACGCGCACCGAGGCGGAAGCCCCAGCCCCGGCCCCGGCTTGGACTCGGACCTCGCGTGATCGGCGGGGCATCTCGCGTGACTGGAGAGGCATCACGCGTGTTCGGCCGGGCATCATGCGCAATCGGGCCGAGTCCGGCCCGCGCAAAAGCCAGAACTCGCGTGATCAGCGGAGCATCACCCGTGATCAGAGAGGCATCACGCGTGATTGAAGGGGCATCACGCGTGATTAGAGGGTCGACACGGCTGGGGTGCGGCGGCGGGGGCGGCCCAGCAGGCGGCGGCCCACGTCCAGCAGTTCCGTGCGGAGCTCGTCGTCGCCCAGGCCGGCCAGGTCCGGGGAGCCGCCGGCCATGGCGATGCCCGTCAACGTCACCATCGCGTTGACCCGGGCCGTCGGGTCCGGGGCCGGGCCCGCCAGGATGCCCAGCAGCGCGCGGCCGAAGCCCTCCATGCCGCCGTGCGCGGACTTCTCGATCGCGCGGACCAGGCCCGGATCGCTCGAAAACAGCGCCACCAGCGCGCGGTGCCGGATCACCAGGTCGACGAACCCCTCCAGCAGCAGGTCCACCTGCGTGCCGCGGCGCTTCTGCGCGGCCGCGCGCAGCACCAGTTCGTCCAGGTCCCGCACGCCGGGCTCGGCCACCGCCTCGGTGATCTCCGCCTTCGTCTTGAAGTGGTAGTAGACCGCCGCCTTCGTGACCCCGAGCGCGTCGGCGATCATCTGCAGCGACGTGCCCTCGACCCCGTGTTCGGTGAACAGGCGCAGCGCGGTCTGCAGCAGTCGGGTCCGGGTGTCCTCGGCCGGGCCGGCGGTCATTCTTCCTCCTCAGCGAGCCGTCGGAGCGTACGTCACTCCCTGTCGATCGGCAAACCGCTTACTTGCTGTTCGGCAAGTCACATACTTGCCGATCGGCTTGGAGTCACCCTTGCCGATCGGCTAGCTTGGGAAGGAACCAGATTGAGTGAACCGACCCCGTTCGGGCGAAACGGAGCTGACTCGTGGCGACCTTCCTGTACCGGCTCGGCCGGTTGTCCTTCCGACGGCGGGCGCTGGTCGCCGCCGTCTGGGCGGCCGTCCTCGTGGCGCTCGGGCTGGGCGCCCTGACGCTGTCCGGCCAGCTGTCGAACTCGGTGACCATCCCCGGCACCGAGTCCCAGCGGGCGATCGACCAGCTCACCGAGAAGTTCCCGCAGGCCAACGCGGGTGGCGCGACCGCCCGCGTCGTCATCGAGGCCCCGGCCGGGACCACGGTCACCGACGCCAAGGGCAAGGCCGCGGTCGAGGCGACGGTCGGGCAGCTGAAGACCGCGCCGAAGGTCGCCGCCGTCGTGGACCCGTTCCAGGCGCAGTCGATCTCGCCCGACAAGCGCGTCGCACTCGCCCAGGTCAGCTACGGCGCGAAGGCCTACGAACTCACCGACAGTGACCGCGAGGCCCTCCAGAACGCCGCCGACGCGGCCCGCGCGCAAGGGTTCACCGTCGAGTTCGGCGGCGACGCCGTCCAGGGTGTCCCGGAAACCGGCGCCACCGAGGGGCTGGGCGTCGCGGTCGCGGCCGTCGTGCTGATCATCACGTTCGGTTCGCTCGTCGCCGCCGGCATCCCGCTGCTCACGGCGTTGATCGGCGTCGGCACCGGGATGGGCGGCATCTTCCTCGCCTCCGGCTTCCTCGAGCTGAACTCGAACACGCCGATCCTGGCGCTGATGATCGGGCTCGCCGTCGGCATCGACTACGCGCTGTTCATCGTGTCGCGCTACCGGCACGAGCTCAGCATCGGCCGCGACCCCGAGGAAGCCGCCGGGCGCGCCGCGGGCACCGCCGGTTCGGCCGTCGTGTTCGCCGGGCTCACCGTCATCATCGCGCTGGCCGGCCTGACCGTCGTCGGCATCCCGTTCCTCGGGCAGATGGGCGTCGCCGCCGCGGTGACCGTCGCGATCGCCGTGCTCATCGCCCTGACGCTGCTGCCCGCCATCCTCGGCTTCGCCGGCCGCCGGGTCGCCGGTGGCCGCGTCCGGCTGCGCCGCAAGCCGGCCGAAACGACGCACGGCGAGCGCTGGGCGCGGTTCGTCGGCCGCCACCGCATCCCGGTGCTGCTCGTCGCGCTGGCCGGGATGGCCGTCGTCGCGCTGCCCGCGCTCGGCATGCAGCTCGGCCTGCCCAACGACAGCACCGCCGCGCCGGAGTCGACGCAGCACAAGGCGTACGAGATCGCCAGCCGCAGCTTCGGCGAGGGCTCGAACGGGCCGCTGCTGGTCGTCGTCGACGCCGGCGCGAGCACCAACCGCCAGGTCGCGCTGGGCCAGGCCGCGTCGAACATCGCGAAGCTGCCCGATGTCGCCGCGGTGACGCCGCCCCGCACCAACCAGGCGGGTGACACGGCCTTGCTGACGGTGATCCCCAAGAGCGGCCCGAGCAGCACCCAGACCGAGGACCTGGTGGCCGCGATCCGCGCCCAGTCGGGGGTGCTCGAGAACGCGACCGGCGCCAAGCTGGCCGTCACCGGGCAGACGGCGGCGAACATCGACGTCTCGGCGAAGCTGTCCGACGCGATGCTGCCCTACCTCGCGCTGATCGTCGGGCTCGCGTTCGTGCTGCTGATGCTGGTGTTCCGCTCGGTCGTGGTGCCGCTGAAGGCGACGATCGGCTTCCTCGGCTCCGTCGCGGCGACGTTCGGCGCGGTGGTCGCGGTGTTCCAGTGGGGCTGGCTGACCGGCCTGCTCGGCGTCGAGTCGACCGGGCCGATCATGAGCATGCTGCCGATCCTGCTGATCGGCGTGCTGTTCGGGCTGGCGATGGACTACCAGGTGTTCCTGGTGACGCGGATGCGCGAGGAGCACGTCCACGGCGCCGACCCGCAGGAAGCCGTGGTCACCGGCTTCCGCCACGGCGCACGCGTGGTCGTCGCGGCGGCGCTGATCATGATCAGCGTGTTCGCCGGGTTCGTGCTCGCCGAATCGGCGCTGATCCAGTCGATCGGCTTCGCGCTGGCGTTCGGCGTGCTGGTGGACGCGTTCGTGGTCCGCATGACGCTGGTGCCGGCGGTGATGTCGCTGCTCGGCCGCGGCGCGTGGTGGCTGCCGAAGTGGCTCGACCGCATCCTGCCGGACGTCGACGTCGAGGGCGAGAAGCTCACCAAGCACCTCGACGAACCCGGGGAGCGGGAACTGGTCGGCGCGAGCCGGTAGCGAACCCGGAGAATGCCCCCTCACCCGAGGGGGCATTCTTCACGTCAGCTGGAGAACCAGAAGATCGCGCCGCCGATGGCCAGCAGGGCCGCGACGGCGAGCACCCCCGCCATGAACTTGGCCGTCCTCCACGTCGAATAGACGCCGCCCAGCAGGAAGCCGCCCAGGGCGAGCAGGAGGACGCCGATGACTCCGTTGCTCACAGAACGCCCTTCGTGGAAGGGATTCCGCCCGCGCGCGGGTCCGGCTCGGTCGCCGCCCGGAGGGCCCGGGCCACGGCCTTGTACTGCGCCTCCGCGATGTGGTGCGGGTCGCGGCCGTGGATCACGCGCACGTGCAGCGCGATCTGCGCGTGGAACGACAGCGAGTCGAAGACGTGCCGCGTGAGCACGAACGGGTAGTTGTTGCCGATCGTGAAGGTGGTGAACTGCTCGGGCTCGCCCACGTGCACGCAGTACGGCCGGCCCGAGACGTCGATCGCCGCGTGGGCCAGGGTTTCGTCCATCGGGATCCACGCGTCGCCGAAGCGGCGGATGCCGCTCTTGTCGCCCAGGGCCTGGCGGACCGCCTGGCCGAGCACGATCGCCGTGTCCTCGACCGTGTGGTGCGCGTCGATGTGGACGTCGCCGGTCGCCTCGACCTTGAGGTCCAGGGAACCGTGCACGCCGAACGCCGTCAGCATGTGGTCGTAGAACGGCACGCCGGTCGAGATCTCGACCTCGCCGGTGCCGTCGAGGTCCAGCTGGACGAAGATCGAGGACTCCTTGGTGGTCCGTTCGACCTTGCCGATGCGGGTCATCGGGAAACTTCCTTACTCGCCTCGAGGAAGGCGTCGTTCTCTTCCGGGGTGCCGATGCTGACGCGCAGGTGCCCTTCGATGCCGGGCTCGCGGATCAGCACCCCCTTGTCCAAGTAGGACTGCCAAGCGGCGTGCGGGTCGCTGAACCGTCCGAAGAGGACGAAGTTCGAGTCGCTCGGCACCGGGTCGTACCCCAGGCCCGCCAGCGCTTCCACGACGCGGTCGCGTTCCGCGGCCAGCTTGTGCACGCTGTCCAAAGTGGCGTCGGCGTGCCGCAGTGCCGCCCGCGCGGCCGCCTGCGTGAGCCGCGAAAGGTGGTACGGCAGCCGCACCAGCTGCAGCGCGTCGACCACCGCGGGCGCCGCCGCGAGGTAGCCGAGCCGGCCGCCCGCGAAGGCGAACGCCTTGCTCATCGTGCGCGACACGATCAGCCGCGCCGGGTAGTCCTCGAGCAGGTGCACCGCGCTCTGCTGCGACGAAAACTCCGCGTACGCCTCGTCGACGACCACGATCCCGGTGGCCGCGTCCAGGACGGCCCGCAGCTCGGACAGCGGGATCGAGCCGCCGGTCGGGTTGTTCGGGCTCGTGACGAACACGATGTCCGGCCGCTTTTCCGTGATGACCGCGGCCGCCGCGGCCGTGTCGAGCGTGAAGTCGTCGCGGCGCGGCGCCGGGACCCACTCGGTGCGGGTGCCGGACGCGATGATCGGGTGCATCGAGTACGACGGCTCGAAGCCGAGCGCGCTGCGCCCGGGCCCGCCGAAGGCCTGCAGGATCTGCTGCAGCACCTCGTTGGACCCGTTGGCGGCCCAGACGTTCGCCTCGGTGAGCACCACCCGCGTCGACACGCTCAGGTAGTCGGCCAGGTCGTGGCGCAGCTCGAGGGCGTCGCGGTCCGGGTAGCGGTGCAGCTCGGCGGCTTCCGCGCGGACGGCCTCCGCGACGTCCGCGACCAGCTCAGGCGGCGGCGGGTACGGGTTTTCGTTGGTGTTGAGCCGGACCGGGACGGCCAGCTGCGGCGCGCCGTACGGCGTCTTGCCGCGCAGGTCCTCGCGCAGCGGCAGCTGGTCCAGGGTGACTTCTTCGCCGATCATCGGACCGAACCCCCGAAGCGCGCGGTGACGGCTTCGCCGTGCGCGGGCAGGTCCTCGGCGTCGGCCAGCGCGACGACGCGGCCGGCGACCTCCCGCAGCGCGTCCTCGGAGTAGTCCACGACGTGGATGCCCTTGAGGAAGCTCTGCACGGACAGGCCCGAGGAGTGGCGGGCGAACCCGCCGGTGGGCAGGACGTGGTTGGACCCGGCGCAGTAGTCGCCGAGCGACACCGGGGCGTACGCGCCGACGAAGATCGCGCCGGCGTTGCGGACCCGGGCGGCGACCGCGCGCGCGTCCGCCGTCTGGATCTCCAGGTGCTCGGCGGCGTAGGCGTCGACGACGCGCAGGCCGTCGTCCACTGTGGACACCAGGATGATCCCTGACTGCTTACCCGCCAAAGCTTCCGCGACCCGCGAACTGTGCTTCGTCGCGGCGACCCGGTTCACCAGCTCCTCGTCGACGGCGTCGGCCAGCTCGACCGACGTCGTCACCAGCACGCTCGCGGCCAGCGGGTCGTGTTCGGCCTGGCTGATCAGGTCGGCGGCGACGTGCACCGGGTCGGCCGTCTCGTCGGCGAGGATGGCGATCTCGGTGGGCCCGGCTTCGGCGTCGATCCCGATCAGGCCGCGCAGGAGCCGCTTGGCCGCGGTCAGGTAGATGTTGCCCGGCCCGGTGACGACGTCGACCGGGGCGAGCTCGGTGCCGTCGGTGTCCGTGCCGCCGTAGGCCAGCAGCGCGACGGCCTGCGCGCCGCCGACCGCCCACACCTCGTCGACGCCGAGCAGTTCGGCCGCGGCGAGGATGGTCGGGTGCGGCAGCCCGGCGAACCCGGCCTGCGGCGGCGAGCAGACGACCAGCGAGCCGACGCCGGCGATCTGCGCCGGGACCACGTTCATCACCACGGTCGAGGGGTACACGGCCAGCCCGCCCGGCGCGTACAGCCCGACGCGCTCGACCGGCACCCACTTCTCGGTGACCGTGCCGCCGTCGACGACCGTGGTCGTGACGTCGGTGCGGCGCTGCTCGGCGTGCACCTTGCGGGCGCGGGTGATCGACTCCTCCAGTGCGGCGCGCACCTGCGGGTCGAGCTGCGCGAGCGCCTGCGTCAGCCGCTCCCGCGGCACCCGCACGGACACCGGGCGGACCTTGTCGAACTGCTCGGTGTACTCGAGGACGGCTTCGACACCGCGGTCACGGACCGCCTCGACCACCGGGCGCACGTGATGCAGCGCCGCGTCCACGTCGTATTCGGCGCGGGGCAGCGTGGCGCGCAGTTCGGCGGCGGTCGGGACCTGCCCGCGCAGGTCGGTGCGGTTCAACATGCCCCCCAGGGTACGAGGTCACGCTCGAGCGCCCGTCGGCGATACTCCTTGGTGCGGCGGAACGACGGCCGATCCCAGCATGCAGGAGGCAGCGGTGACGCGAATCGCGTTGTGCCAGGTCAACTCGGGTGACGAACCGGAGGCGAACCTGAAGCTGGTGCGCGCCGGGGTGGAAGCCGCGGCGGCCGGCGGTGCGCGGATCGTCGTCTTCCCCGAAGCGGCCATGGCGCGGTTCGGGCGGCCGCTGGCGCCGGTCGCCGAGCCGCTCGACGGGCCGTGGGCCTCGGCGGTGGCCGCGCTGGCCGCCGAGCACGACGTCGTGGTCGTCGCCGGGATGTTCACCCCGGCGGACGGCGGCCGGGTGCACAACACGCTGCTCGTCACCGGCGGCGGGCACCACCGCGGCTACGACAAGATCCACCTCTACGACGCGTTCGGCTTCGCGGAGTCGGACACGGTCGCGCCCGGCGCCGCGGTGACCACGTTCGAGCTGGACAGCGTCGTCTACGGCGTCGCGACCTGCTACGACGTCCGGTTCCCGGAGCTGTTCCGCGCGCTGGCCGACGACGGCGCCGACGTCGTGCTGCTGCCGGCGTCGTGGGGCGCGGGCGAGGGCAAGCGCGAGCAGTGGGAGGTCCTGGTGCGGGCGCGGGCCCTGGACTCGGGCTGCTGGGTGCTGGCCTGCGGCCAGGCCGACCCGGCGGCGACCGGGATTTCGGTCAACCCGAAGGCGCCGACCGGGATCGGGTATTCGCTGGCCGCGGACGGCTTCGGCCGGGTGCACGCCGCCGCGGGCGCGGGCCCGGAGACGCTCCTGGTGGACGTCGACCCGGCGGTACCGGCCAAGGCCCGCACGGCGACGGGTGCCCTGGCCAACCGCCGCCTCCAGCGGCACAGCTAGCGGAGCAGGCCTTCGCGGATCGCGACGCGGACGAAGCCCGCGCGGCGGCGCTCGCCCGTCTTGTCGCGGATGCGGTCCAGGTACGAGCGGACCGTCCGGACGCTGATGTTGAGGATCTCCGCCACGTCGACGTCGCGCTCCCCCGCCGCCACCAGGCGGAGGACCTGCTTCTCGCGCTCCGACAGCACGATCTTCGGCCCCGCGTGGCGCTCTTCGCTGTCCTGGATGATCATCCCGGCCAGGGTCGGCGACACGTACGCGTTGTCGTCGGCGATCGTGCGGATCGCGCGCAGGAGCTCGTCGCCGTCGACGTCCTTGGACAGGAACCCCTTCGCGCCCGCCTGCATCGCCCCCAGGACCTCCGGCTGTTCCGCGTGCGCGGACACCACCAGCACCTTGTGCCCCATGTGCCCCACTTCCAGGACCGCGGCCGCGTCCTGGACCCCGCGGAGCTTGAGGTCGAGGACCACGACGCTGCCCGCCGGCTGGTCCTGGACCGCGAACCGGGCCACCGAGTCGGCGACCGCGCCGAGCTCGATGTCCGGGGCCTCGGTGAGCACGCGGGTGAGCGCGTACCGGTAGAGCGGGTGGTCCTCGATGACCCCGACGGTGATCCGGCGCGGCGCCGGGGCGTCGGCCGCGGGTTCGCTCATTTGCGGCCGCGCTTGGGACCCGCGCCGCCGATCAGGCCGCGCCGGATGGCTTCCTTGACCAGGCCCGGGCGCCGCCGTTCGCCCGTCTTGTCGCGGATGCGGTCGAGGTAGCCCCGCACGGTCCGGACGCCGATGCCGAGGATCAGCGCGATGTCGACGTCGCGCTCCCCCGCCGCCACCAGCCGCAGCACCTGCTCCTCGCGCGGCGACAGCTCGACGTCCGCCGAGACCGCCGGCCGGTCCGCGTTGTCCTTCATGATCATCCCGGCCACCACCGCCGAGACGTACGCGCCGCCGTCGGCGACGGTCTTGATCGCGATCAGCAGCTCGTCCGCGTCGACGTCCTTCGAGAGGAAGCCCCGCGCCCCGGCCGCGATCGCGCCCAGCACGACCTCGGGTTCCGCCTGCGCGGAGACCACGAGCACGTGGTGCCCGAGCTCGCAGACCTCCAGCACCGCCGCCGCCCCCGCGACGCCCGGCAGCCCCAGGTCGAGCAGGACCACGCTGCCCGGCGGCTGCCGGTGGACGTGGAACCGCGCCACCGAGTCGACCACCGCGCCGAGCTCCACGAAGTCCGCTTCGGCCAGCACGCGCTGGACCGAGACGCGGTACAGCGGGTGGTCTTCGATGACCGCCACCCGGACGCGACCCGGTTCTCGTTCGTCTTCGGTCGAGCGCTCTTGTGTCATGTGCACGACTTTCACCCCGTTCCACCCGACGGGGCCGGCCGCCCGGCCGAGGCCGGGTCCAGCGCGGGGCCCGTCGGCACCAATGCCAGCAAACTACCTGCGACCGGTGACTTCGCCACGCTTCCGTAGCCGAGCGACGCGAGTGCCTGCGCGTTGACCACCGGGTACTTCCGGCCTGTGTCGGTCACCAGGTAGGTGGTGGCCGAACCGGATTCGACGACGACGGCGCCTCCCGACGGAGGCACGTACACCTCGTCCGCCACCCTTGCTTCGGTCCTCGTGGTGACCTGGATTGCCTTGGCCCCAGGGGAAAGCGGGAATTCGGCCGAAACGAGCAACCGGCTGCCCTGGATGCACAACGCGACCGAGCCGCCGGTGATCGGCGCCTTGCCCGGGATGCGGTCGGGGAAGGCGGCCGGATCGGCGCCGCCCGCGCGGGGCGCGGCGACCTTCGCCACGGCGGCGACGTCGGCCGCGCGGACCTCGACCGGCGCCGGCGTCCCGGAATACGCGACCGCGTTGGCTTCCGTCGTCACCAGCAGGCTCGCTTCGGTCTGGCCGACCGGCTCGAGGCCGTCGCGGCGGACGAGGTAGTACGACGTCGCGGCGCCGGGCGCGGCCATCGCGTCCACGACGGCGAGGACTTCGCCGACGCGGGTGGCCCGCCCGCCCACCGCGGGCCCGCGGTCGCCCGCGCCGTCGACCGGCAACGCCGTGAGGTCACGTCCGGCCGGGACGGTGTCGATCCACCGCGCGGACACCGCGATCGTCGGGTAGCTGTCGAACTGCAGCGCGGTCGCGGCCGCGTCGGAGAGCTTGTAGCGCCGCCCGCCGGTGAGCAGGAAGCGCTCGCCCGCGGGCAGCCGGACGATGACGCCCTGGTCGCGCGGCAGCTCGACGCCGGACGCCGGGGCGGCGAGCAGGACGGCGGTGCGGGGCTCGGCCGACGCGGGCGCGTCCTGGGTGGACCGGCTGCAGCTCGTCCACGGCGTGGTGACCAGCGCACTCGGCGCGGGCACCGAGTCGGGTGCGCCCGGAATGCCGATCTGGGCACCGCGCCCGGCACTGCCGAGCTTCTCCGAGGAGACGGACACCGTCGCGTCGCCGTTGCCGCCGGCCAGCAGCCGCGCGGAGGCGTAGTTGAGCACGGGGTGCAGGACGCCGTCCGCGCCGAGCACGAACCGCGCGCCCGTGCCCTCTTCGACGATCACCTTGCCACCGGCCAGCCAGTCCTTGCCGCCGGAGGGGTTCAGCAGGCCGATGATGCCGAAGACGGCGGTGACGAGCAGGGCGGCCACGAGCCCCAGCACGGTGCCGAGCACGAGCCGGCGGCTGGGCGAGACGGGGTGGTTGGCGTCGGCCGCGACGAGTGCGGAAACGAGCCTGCGCCGGAGGAACTGGTACGCCTGGATCTGGTCCCGCTGCGTCCACACGCTGCTTAGCCCCCGGCTGTGTGCGTCGTCCTCCCGAGTGCCCGATGCTAAGCCGCGGGTGCGGGGGCGGCGAGGGTAATTTTTACGCCCACGCGGTATCCGGCCAGGCAGTAGCGTCGCAGACCCGGGGAAAGGGGAGCCCGTGTCCGTCGAAACCGCCGGCGCCGTCCGCCGGGCACCGTCCCGGCGCTCGCACGCGCCGCTGCCCTGGCTGCTGCCGATCCGGCCGCTGCAGGCCGCGGTGTGGGAGGTCGCCGCGATCGCCGTGGTGCTCGCGTGGCTGGTCGGCACCGTCACGCAGCCCGTGCGCATCGGCGTCACCGCCGCCGCCGGGGTGCTCGTGCTGCTGACGTCCGTGCGGATCGCCGGGCGGCACCTCGCCGGGTGGGCGCTGACCTGGACGGCCTACCGGCTGCGCCGCCACGACACCCGCCGCGACAGCCCGGACCCCCTGCACCACCTGGCCGGGCCGGTGAAGGTGCGCCAGCACGTCGACCGCGCGGGCAACCGCTTCGGCGTCGCCGAGGTCGACGGCGGGTGGAGCGCGATCGTCCGGCTGACCGCCGGCCCGGGCGCGCCGGGACCGGCCGCGCTGGTCGAGATCCTGCGCGAGGCCTACCGGCGCACCGACATCCCGCTGGCTTCGGCGCAGCTGCTGACGTGGGCGATCCCGCGCGGCGAGCAGGTGCTGCGGGTGCGGTGGCTGACCGTGCGCTACCGCCCGGACCTCGCCCCGATCGCGGCGCTGGCCCGCGGCGGCGGCGACCTCGGCGCGCTGCGCAGCACGGCGTCGGCGGCGTTGAGCCTGATGGGTTCGCTCGCCGAGGCGGGCTACCAGAGCACCGTGCTGGAGGCCGGGGAACTCGCGAAGGAGCTGCGGGTCGCGCTGGGCGTCCAGGGTGCTCCGGACGGCGCTCCCGACCGCTGGCGGTCCTGGCACTGGGGCGACGCGCCGCAGATGTGCTTCGCCCCGCGTTCGGCGCGGGCGCTGGACTTCGCGGTGCCGGGCGCGGCGTTCACGGCGACGTCGTACACGCTGACCCGGACGCCGGGCGGGCGCGAGAAGGACGAGGTGACGATCCGGGTCGGCGCTCGCCCCGGCGCTCCCGTTCCCCCGCCGGGCATCCCGGTGGTCCCGTTGCACGGACGCCACGGCGACGCCGTCCGCCGGACCCTCCCCCTCGCCCTCGACGCCTAAGCCGTGACGCCGTCGTAGGCGGCCATCACGACTTCCAGGCCGCGCGCGTACCCGTCGGCCCAGAGCACCTGGTTCATCACGTACGCGACCGCCAGCCGGTGCTCGACGTCGACGAACACGACCGAGCCACCCCAGCCGCCCCACGAGAACGTCCGGCCCTCCAGCCGGTAGCCCAGTCCCCAGCGCATCGGCATGCCGAGCACGCGGTCGACGCCGTCGGACTGCACCTCGAAGACGCGCTCGCAGCCGGCCTCCGACAGGAGCCGGACGCCACCCGCGGTTCCCCCGCAGGCCAAGGCCGACTGCACGGCGGCGACCGAGCGAGCGTGGCCGAACCCGTTGATGGCGGGCAGTTCCGCGCGCCGCCAGGCTTCGGTGTGCGAGTCCGCCACCCCGATCAGGAAGCCCGGCGGCCGGTCGCCTTCGGGCGCGGGGATCAGCTGCGCGACGCGGTGGTCGTGCTCGGCGGCCAGCCCGATGTGGAAGTCGGCGCCGGCCGGCCCGGCGATCTCCTCGGCGAAGAACGTGCCGAGGCTGCGCCCGGTGACGCGGCGCACGACTTCGCCGACGAGGAACCCGAAGGTGATCGAGTGGTAGCCGCCCGCGGTGCCCGGCTCCCAGCTCGGGGCCTGCGCGGCCAGCCGGGCCGTCACGGCGGGCCAGTCGAAGAGGTCTTCGACGGCGATCGGGCCGGCGAAGTCCGGCAGGCCCGCGGTGTGCCCGAGCAGGTGCCGGACCAGCACGCCGTCCTTGCCCGCGGCCGCGAACTCGGGCCAGTAGCGGGAAACCGGCGCGTCGAGGTCCAGGTCGCCGCGGTCGGCGAGGACCAGCGCGCACAGCGCGGTCATCGTCTTGGTCGTCGACCAGACGTTGGTGATCGTGTCGCGGTCCCAGGGCACGGTGCGGGCCGCGTCGCGGTGGCCGCCCCAGAGGTCCACCACGGGTTCGCCGTCCTGGAAGACGGCCACGCTCGCGCCCACGTCGACGGCGTCCAGCGACGCCGCCAGCACGTCCGCCACCTTGCCGAACCGGTCGTCGCACGTACCGGAAAGGTTTGCCACGGCGAAGAGTGAACTCCCTCCGCCGCGGCCGGGCCAACTCATTTTCAGCCGCGGACGGCTTCGTACACCCCCGCGACCATGCCCACGAACGGCACCAGCGACAGCAGCACCAGGAACTCCGAGACGTCCAGAAGCCTTGACCAGTAAGGAGAACGCAGCCCGCGCGCGACCCGCGTCGCGTACACCAGGCAGACCACCGCCGCCAGCACGACCGCGCAGCCCGCCGCGAAGACCACCGTGCGGCCGCCCGAGGCGACGAGCCACACCCCGGCGGTCACCAGGCCCGCGACGCCGAAGCCGACGAGCACCAGGCGTTGCGCTTTCCCCGCGTACGAACGGGATCGCAGGATCCACGCAACGCCGAGCAGCCCGGCGAGCCCGGCTTCCCACGGCCCGCCGGTGGCGAGCACGACGGACGCGGCGAGCACCACCAGGCCCAGGCCGACCAGCAGGCCCGTCAGCACCGCCTGCGCGCGCGACGTCCGCCCGATCATCTCGGTGCCGAGCGACGGCTGTTCGTCCGCGCGGAAGGCTTCCATGTCGTCCGGCACGCGCGGGAGCGGCAGCCGGGTCAGCCGCATCGCGAGCATCGGCGCCACCGCCGCCAGCGCCGTGCCCAGCACCGCGACGACCGCCGCCGCCGCGACCGGGCGGACCCCGCCGAGCAGCACCACGCCCGTCGTCACCGCGCCGAAGCCGGCCGCGCCGGTGATGGCCACGAACCACGGCAGGCGGTCGGCCACCGAGACCGCCGCCAGCACGCCGTACACCGTCACCGCGGCGAACCCCGCGGCCAGCGGCCCCGCCGACAGCGAGAACAGCGGGTGCGGGGGCAGCACGGACATCCCGGCCAGCAGCGCGACGCCGACCCCGGCGACCGCCCCGGCCGCGCCGGCTTCGGCGTCCCCGTAGGCCCGGCTCAGCGCGCCGCCGCCGAGCAGCAGCACGAGGGCCAGGAGCCCGGTCCCGATCGGCGCCAGCACGCTGCCGGACGCCGCCGCCTGCACCAGCAGCCCGCCGGCCAGCAGCAGCACGACCGCGGCCACCAGGCCGGAGCGCCGGGCGACCGACGGGCCCCACCCGCCGGTCGTGTCGGCGACGCTGGCGATCGAGTCGACGACGTCGTCGAACAGCAGCGGACCCCGCGGGCGCTCCCGCGGGGTCAGGTGCAGCACTTCGCCGTCGCGGATCTGGGCGGCCGCGACGCTCAGGCCCAGGGCCAGTGGCGCGCCGCCGAGCCGGGCGAGCACCCAGCCGGGGTGTTCGGCCGACGCCTGCCCGGACGCCCCGGCCAGCCGGACCAGCTGCGGCACCAGCTCGGCGAACGTCGACTGCTGCGGCAGGGCGACGTCGACGCGGGCCCTCGGCGTGACCACCGTGACCCGCCGCGTCGTCCCCGTCAGAGACGCGGTCATCAGACGTTCTTCGCGGCCGCGATCACCGGCGCGAACTTGGCGTTCGACGCCTCGGCGAGTTTCGTCAGCCCGGCGTTCACCGCTTCGAGGACGATCTCCGACAGGTTGCGGGCGTCGTACTCGCGGATCGCGCGGGGGTCGATGTCGACCGAGGTGAACCGGCCGTCGCCGCGGAGGGTGACGGTGACCTCGTTCTGGCGCGAGTGCGCCTTGACCTCCATCGCCTCGACCGTGCGCTGGATCCGCTGGACCTCTTCGGTCTGCTTGCGCACCTGGGCGAGCAGTTCGTCCATGTCCGGCACCGCGTACGGATCGGTCACTGTGCATTCCCTTCGTGCTGGCGGACGCGGACGCTGCCCACGAACCGCTGGAAACCGGGTGAGAGCCGCCGCGCGGTCGCGGGCGCGGCCGTGCAGGCGAGCTCGAGCACCAGCCGCTCCGCCGGCGTCGCGCCGGGGATCGTCAGGTGCACCTGGGTCTGGATCAGCTCTTCGCCTTCGCCGGTGCGCAGGCGGAGCAGCTGCATGACGCCGGGGGCGGCCGGCTCGCCGACGTCGCGGCGGCTCAGGACGTCGAGTCCCGCCGAGGTCAGCGAAAGCCGCTCGACGGCTTCGCCGGCGATGGCGTCGATCGACGCCTCGTCCGGCCGCTGCCGGACGCTCAGGGTGATGTTCGGGACGAACTCGCCCGGCGCGGCGTCGTGCACCGCGACGAACACGGCACCCGAGTCACCCGGGTCGACCGCGGTCCACCCGTCCGGGATGACGAAGTCCAGGGGAAGCGTCATCACAGCCCCACGGCCGAAACGGCGTCGTCCCAAGCGGATCCGACGGCGTTCGCCGCGTCGGAGGCCGCGTGGCCGACGTAGTCGACGGCGGCGCCGCCGTACTCGCCGATGGTGTGACCGAGCTTCGGCAGGTCGATGTCGATCTTGGCGCCGATCCCGGCGCCCAGGCCGAGTGCCGCGCCCGCCTTGAAGTTGACCTTGAGGTGCCCGGCGTCGTAGACGGCCTGGGCGTCGAGCTGCGCGCCGATGCCGTACTGCAGGGTCCCGTTCGCGCCGACGCCGATGCCCGCGACGTCCGCGGCCACCTCGCCTTCGACCTTGCCGCCCGCGAAGACGTTCGCGTGCGCGCCGGCGCCGTGGGCCCCGATCGTGCCGGACGCGCTCGCTTCGCCGCCGGCGAACACCGTGCCCTTGGCGTGCGCCGAAGAGACACCCCAGTCGCCCTTGGCCTCCAGCTCTTCCTTGACCGCGGCCAGCTCGGTGTGCCCGGACGCGCCGACGTCCCAGCCCTTCGAGGTGATCTTGCCGTCGTACTCCGGGGTGAGCCCGTCCTGGTCGTGCTTGAACTTGTAGTACGTGATCTCGGTGTTGTTGCCCAGCTTGTCCTTGAGGCCCTCGGGTTTCGGCTGCCCGAACGGCGTGTCCGCCTTCTTCGGCGCGCGGGTGCCTTCGAGGCCGTCCCAGGTGAGCTTCTTCCAGCCCGAGTTCTTGAACCACGACGGCGCGTCGCGCTGCCGCTTGCGCCCGTCGAGCGGGCTGCCGTTGAGCCAGCCCAGCGGGCCGCCGGTCTTCTTGCCCAGCTTGTACTCCAGGCGCTGGGTGCCCTCGGGCGGGAAGAGCTCGGCGAGGGCGTCGGAGAACTCGTCGACGACCTGGCGGGCGGCCTGCACGCTCTGCTCGCCGAGCTGCCGCGCGGCCTGGATGAACGCGCCGACCGAGCCGGAGTTCACCGCGCGCGCCTGCGCGGTCAGCTGCTGGGCGTACTGGTCGAACTGCGCGAGGACGGAGTCGACCGCGGCTTTGGCCGACTGCACGAGCCGAGCCGCCGTCGAGAGCCGTTTCGCCTGGTCGTCGAGCTTGGTGGCGGCGTCGGTGAGTTCTTCGCCGAGCTTCTGGGCCGCGGCGGCGAACGCCGTGTAGGCGTCGCCGTCCCAGTCCGTGTGCAGGGTCTTGGCGGAGTCGTCGATCTCCTTCGCCTTACCCGAGACCGTCGAGGCCTGGGTGGCGACGCGCTGCGAAGCCGCGCTCAGGGCACCGGGGTCACCGGTGACCCGTCTTTGGCATTCGACCAGGACCTGCCGGTACCCGGACAACACGGAGCTGACCACGCCCGACGCGTCGACGACCCCCGAGCCCCCCACCGGCTAGTTCCCGGCCGCGTCGTAGCCGACGTGCTGGCTGAAGTGCTTGCCGTTGTAGTCGAGCGCGATGTCCAGGTCGAAGTCCTGCCCACCGGGAGCCTCCACAGTGGACTCCCCGGTGGTGAGGTTCGTGTGGATGGTGACCTCGTTCGCGCCGCCCGCCGCGGGTACCGGAGCCGGCTGGGCGGGAACCGGACCGGTGGCCGGCGACGTCGAAGCGTGGTCGACCGGGATCCAGCTGTTCGAGGGGTCCAGCGGGGTCCCGTTCGCGGTCACCGGCACGGTCGCGCCGTTCGCGCCCGTGCCGGTGGCGGAACCGCCGCCGGCGGCGAGCGCGGGCGGGGTGTAGTCGGTGAACGAAGGCTGCTGCGGGATCCCCCCGCCGCTCCCGCCCGCCACCGCCTGCTGCCCGGCCGGACTCGCCACCGGCGACGGGGCCTGGGGCGCCGTGACCGGGGTGGCCCCGATCGACGGCGTCGTCGCGCCCCCGCTCGGCGAACCGTGGTGGAACAGCTTCTCGATCTCGCCGATGACCTGCGCGAGCGTGGTGACCTGCTGGGCGAGGTCCCCCGCGCCGAGGGCCTTGAGCAGCGCGCCGATCGAGGTGATGAACGCCCGCAGCGACGCGCTCGTCGCGGTCGACAAAGCGACCGCCGCGCCGTAGGTCCACGGGTTCGACATCAGCGAGGCGACCGTCGGGTTCACCGCGGCCACCACCGAGCGGTAGGCCTGCTGCGCGGTCTTGATCAGCGTGCCGGAGACGCCGAGCAGCTCGGCGCCCTTCTGGACGACGGTGATGATCGTGGTGAGCTGCTGGAGGGAGTCGGAGATCTTCTTCAGCGCCGACTCGCTCGCCGCGCCCGACCAGATCTTCCCCAGCTGGTCGGCGGCCTTGGACAGCTCGTTGTACATGCTCAGGAACTGCTCGGCCTTCTTGATCAGGTCGAGCACGTGCTGCGCGATCTGCTCCGGCTGGCCGGTGACGATCTGCGGCAGGATGGTGATCGGCCCGCCCGAAGACGCGGTCGCGTCCATCGCGCTGGAGTTCGGGAAAGTCAGCATCGGACCTCGCAGGTTCTCAAGGAGCGGACGATCAGACGACGGAAGCGGGCCGGTACACGCTGACCTTCGCCAGCCCGCTGATGCGGGCGTCGAGGAGCCCGTGGTTGTAGAGGCGGCCGCCGTCGCCGGCGACGCCGATGACCGGCTGGCGGTCGGAGAACAGCAACGGCTCGACCACCACGACGTCCCCGCTGTGCACGCCGCCGGGGACGTCGGAGAACGTGCGGGCGGTGCCCGCGTAGACCTCGATCAGCCCGACCCGCGCCTGGTTGTCGGCGTCGCCCGCCAGCCAGTCGTTGAAGTCGGCGACGCCCTGGAAGCGGGCGTCGGTGATCGGGTGGTCGCCCAGCCGGCCCAGCCGCGCGTCCCCGAGGTAGCGCAGCACGTTCCCGACCGAGGACGGCTCCCCGTGGGCGCCCGCGCTGTCGTTGACCGCCAGGGTGGCGAGCTCGGCGGCGTTCGAGCTCCCCCAGATCGACGACACGGGTGCCGAGGACCCGTCGTGCCCCCCGCCGTAGCCGGCGGCGGCGTCCTGGTCCGCCGCCTGGTAGGCGTCGGCACTGGCCTTGACGAGCCCGTTGACCTGCTGGAGCAGCTGCAGCAGCGTGCGGACGGCGGTGATCTGGCCGGAGTGCAGGGCGGCGTTCGCGGCGGCGACCGCGGTGCCGAACGTCGCGAACGACATCGGCTGCACGACCAGGCGTTCGAGGTCGGCCACGGCGTTGATGCCGTGGGCGATGATCCCTCCGACGTTGCCCACGGCGGAGCGCATCGCCTCGGGCTCAGCCCGGTACTCGCCGGCCATGGCTCTCCTTCCGCGGGTGGCTGCTCGGCAGAGCGTAGGTTCGGCCCCGGAAGCGGGCGGACGGCAAAAGTACCCACCGCGGCGGGTCGGCGAGTGGCCAAAATACCGGTCAGAGCAACCCCGATCCGCTGGAGCATTGCCTCATGAGCCTCACGCCCGAGCGCCCGACCGAGATCGTGCTGCAGTCGCCGCCGATGCTCCCGAAGAGCTCGTCCGGCGGGATGGTGCAGCTGATGATGTTCCTGCCGATGATGCTCGGCATGGGCGCGATGTCGTTCGTCTACATCGGACGCGACGGCGGCGTGATGACCTACGTCTTCGGTGCCCTGTTCCTCTGCGCCATGGGCGGCATGGTCGTGATGTCGCTGGGGCGCGGCGGCATGGCGAAGAAGGCGCAGATCAACGACGAGCGCCGCGACTACCAGCGGTACCTCTCCGGCCTGCGCGCCCAGGTCCGCGACATCGCCGACGGCCAGCGCGCGGCGATGGTCGCGCTCCAGCCCGACCCGGCCGACCTCTGGGCCTACGTCGAGACCGGGCAGCTGTGGGACCGGCGGCGCGGCGACGCGCAGTTCGCGCAGGTCCGCGCGGGCACCGGGCCGCAGCGGCTGGCGACGCCGCTGAAGGCGCCCCAGACCGTGCCGCTGGAGGACCTGGACCCGGTGTCCTCCACCAGCCTCAAGCACTTCATCCGCACCTACTCGACGGTCGACGGCCTGCCGGTGGCGCTGTCGCTGCGGTCGTTCGCCGCGGTCACCGTGGCCGGACGGCGGCCGGACGTGCTCGGCCTGGTCCGGGCGCTGCTGTGCCAGCTCGTCACCTTCCACTCCCCCGGCGACCTGCGGATCGCGCTGTGCGTCCCGGGCGAGCGTCAGCACGACTGGGAGTGGGCGAAGTGGCTGCCGCACGCGACGTCGGCGGGCGCGACCGACGCCGTCGGCTCCCGGCGCCTGGCGGCCGACTCGGTGGCCGGGCTGGCCGAGCTGCTCGGCCCCGACCTCGGCGAACGCCCCGCGTTCAGCCGGCGCGCGGCCGCCGAGCTGGACCTGCCGCACCTGGTCGTGGTCGTCGACGGCGGCACCGCCCACGGCGAACCCCGGCTGGTCGGCGAGGACGGCCGCCTCGGCGTCACGGTGATCGAGATCGGGCAGGAGCACCCGCGGACGTACTCGACCGAGCGGCTGCTGAGCCTGCACACCGCGCCCGGCTCCCTCGGCATGGTCGTCGGCGACGCCACCGAGCAGCGGCTCGGCTTCCTCGGCCGCCCGGACACCCTCGACCGCGGCGCGGCCGAGGCGCTCGCCCGGATGCTGACGCCGTTGCACACCGCGGCCGCCGTCGTCGGCGAGAAGCCGATGTCGGCGACGTTCGGCCTGTCCGGGCTGCTCGGCATCGGCGACCCGCGCGACACCGACACGGCGGTCACGTGGGCGCCGCGCGCCGCGCGCGACCGGCTGCGGATCCCGCTGGGCGTCAACCCCGAGGGCCGGCCGGTGGAGCTGGACCTCAAGGAGTCGGCCGAGGGCGGGATGGGCCCGCACGGCCTGGTCATCGGCGCGACCGGGTCCGGCAAGAGCGAGCTGCTGCGGACGCTCGTCACGGCGCTGGCCGTCATGCACTCGTCGGAGACGCTCAACCTGGCGCTGATCGACTTCAAGGGCGGTGCGACGTTCGCCGGGATGACCGGGCTGCCGCACACCTGCGCGGTCATCACGAACCTGTCCGACGACCTCGCGCTCGTCGACCGCATGGCCGACGCGCTCAACGGCGAACTGCTGCGGCGTCAGGAACTGCTGCACGCGGCCGGGAACTACGCGTCGGTCCGCGACTACGAGAAGGCCCGCGCGGACGGCGCGCCCCTCGACCCGCTGCCGTCGCTGCTGGTGATCATCGACGAGTTCTCCGAGCTGCTGTCCGCGCGGCCGGAGTTCATCGACCTGTTCGTCGCGATCGGCCGGCTCGGCCGGTCCCTGGGCATCCACCTGCTGCTGGCGTCGCAGCGGCTCGAGGAGGGCCGGCTGCGCGGGCTGGACTCCCACCTGTCCTACCGGATCGGCCTGCGGACGTTCTCGGCGTCGGAAAGCCGGACCGTGCTGGGCGTCGCCGACGCGTACCACCTGCCGCCGGTGCCGGGGTCGGCGTACCTGAAGTCCGACACCGACACGCTGATCCGGCTCAAGGCCGCGTACGTCTCCGGGGAGCTGCCGCCGCGCAGCACGGTCGTGCGCGAGGACGGGCAGGAGCTCGGTGTGCTGCCGTTTTCCCTGGCCCCGGTGGAAATCCCGGTCACGACCGAGATCGAAGACGCGCCGAAGACCGACGGCACCGGCGAGACGATCATCCACGCGATGCTGTCACGCCTGGAGGGCCGCGGCCCGGCCGCGCACCAGATCTGGCTGCCGCCGCTGAACGAGCCGCCGACGCTCGACCAGCTCCTGCCGCCGCTGGGCGAGGACGCCGCGCGCGGGCTGTGCCCGCTCGGCTGGGGCGGCAACGGCAAGCTGACGATCCCGGTCGCGCTGGTGGACAAGCCGTTCGAGCAGCGCCGCGACATGCTGTGGGCCGACTTCTCCGGCGCGGGCGGGCACGCGCTGATCGTCGGCGCGCCGCAGAGCGGCAAATCGACGCTCATGAAGGACATCGCGGGCATGCTCGCCCTGACCCACACCCCGGCCGAGGTGCAGCTGTTCGTCCTGGACATGGGTGGCGGCGCGCTGGCCCCGATCGCCGGCCTGCCGCACACGTCCGGCTACGCGACCCGGCGTGACGCGCAGCGCTGCCGCCGGGTCGTCGCCGAGCTGACGACGTTGCTGGAGCAGCGCGAGGAGTTCTTCTCCGCCCACGGGATCGAGTCGATCACGACGTTCCGCCGGCGCCGCGCGGAGTTCACCGAAAGCACCGACGGCCGCGAGTTCGGCGACGTCTTCCTGTTCGTGGACAACTGGACCACGATCCGCCAGGAGTACGAGCAACTGGAGGAGCAGATCACCGGGCTGGCCGCGCGCGGGCTCGGGTTCGGCATCCACGTGATCGTCTCGCTGAACCAATGGATCGGCGTCCGCGCCCAGCTGCGCGACGCGATCGGCACGCGGTTCGAGCTGCGCCTGGGCGACCCGATGGACTCGTCGATCGACCGCAAGGTGGCGGCGAACGTCCCGGCCGACCGCCCCGGCCGCGGCATCACCGCGGAGAAGCTCCACTTCCTGGCGGCGCTGCCCCGCGTGGACGGCGACCAGCGCCCGGAGACGATCGGCTCGGGCGGCGTCGACCTGACCCGGCGGATTTCCGAGGCGTGGCAAGGCCCGCGTGCACCGCAGGTCCGGCTGCTGCCACCGGAGGTACCCCTCGACGGCCTGCCCGCGGCACCGTCCCGCCAGGTCACGCTGGGCATCGCCGAATCGACGTTGCGGCCGGTGTACCTGGACTTCGCGGCGGACCCGCACTTCGTGGCCTTCGGCGACGTCGAATCGGGGAAGAGCTCCCTGCTGCGGGCCATCGCCCACGGCATCACTTCCGCGTACACACCCGAGGAAGCGGCGATCATCGTCGCCGACTACCGGCGGGGGTTGCTCGGCGCGGTTTCCGAGCCGCACCTGCTGGGTTACGCCGGCGCCGAGGGCAAGCTGACGGACCTCATCGGCGAGTGCGCGACGGCCATGCGCAACCGCCTACCCGGTCCTTCCGTCACGCCGGAACAGCTTCGGAACCGGTCCTGGTGGCGGGGCCCGGAGCTGTTCGTCCTCGTCGACGACTACGAACTCGTCGCGACGGTCGGCCGCAACCCGCTCCAGCCGCTGCTGGAGTTCCTGCCCCAGGCCCGCGACATCGGGTTGCACGTGATCATCGTCCGGGGCTCCGGCGGCGCCGGGCGGGCCTTGTTCGAGCCCGTCCTCCAGCGGCTGCGGGAGCTGGGTTCGCCGGGGTTGATCATGTCCGGCACCAAGGACGAGGGGGCCCTTCTCGCGGATGTGAAGCCTTCGCCGCAGCCTCCGGGGCGCGGCACCCTGGTGTCCCGCCGGCACGGGACCGGGCTCGTCCAGGTCGCGTGGACCAAGCCGGTGGAGTCGTAGGTCCGCGGTTACCCGACTTCGGTAGGTTCCGAAAATCCTTCACGGCTCCTAGCTTGAGCTGGTCGTCCCGTTCGGGACGAATATCCGGATCACCTGGGCCGAAGGGCATTTTCATGCGCATGTCGAGGGCTGTTGCCGCGGTGGGTGCCGCCGCCGCGGCGCTGGGTTTGGTCTCAGCCGGGGTTGCGGACGCCCAGCAGGACATCATCGGCGGGAGCACCGTCTCCTCCGCGCCGTGGGGCGCCCAGATCTACTGGAACAACGTCACCACCTACGGCGGCTTCGAGTGCTCGGGGACGATCATCGCCCCGCAGTGGGTGCTCACCGCCCGGCACTGCCTGAACTCGCCGGGCATGCACGTCAAGGTCGGCAGCGTGACGCTCCAGCAGGGCACCAACGCCACCGTCGACCAGCAGAAGGCGTCGCCGAACGGCGACATCGCGCTGCTGCACCTGACGACGGCCGTGAACACCACCTTCATGAAGCTCGGCACCGGAAACCCGCCGGCCGGCGCCACCAACCAGATCTACGGCTGGGGCCGCACCGAGGGCACCAGCCCGCCGTCGAGCACGCTCAAGACCGCCGACGTCCGCGTCACCGGCACCAGCACGGACGCGTTCGGCGGCACCGCCATCGCCAGCCAGGGCGTCACCGGCTCGGCGTGGCACGGCGACTCGGGCGGACCGCAGCTCGCCAACGGCGTCCAGGTCGGCGTCTGCTCCACCGGCAACAACTCCGGTTCGAACCCGCAGGGCACGCAGAACTACGCGAGCATCGCGTCGAGCCGCAGCTGGATCCGCACCACCGCCGGCGTCTGACGCGCCCGTGCCGGCCTCTCCGCCCGGGAGGCCGGCACGCGGCATACTCGGCGCCATGAAGTTCCGCACCCAGGTCCTGCTCGGCGGCAAGACGGCGACCGGCCTCCCGGTCCCCGGCGACGTGCTCGAGGCACTCGGTGCCGGCAAGAAACCCGCGGTCACCGTGACACTCGGCGGGCACACCTACCGCACCACCGTCGGCAGCCGCGGCGGGCAGTTCCTGGTGCCGCTCAGCGGGGAGAACCGCGAGAAGGCCGGCGTGGCCGCGGGCGACGAGGTCGACGTCGAGATCACGCTCGACACCGCGCCCCGCGAACTGGAGATCCCCGAGGACCTCGCGACGGCCCTGGCCGCCGACCCGGCCGCCGCGGAACGCTTCGCAAAGCTCTCCTACAGCGCGAAACAGCGGTTCGTGCTCCCGATCGGGCAGGCCAAGACCGAGGAGACCCGGCAGCGCCGCGTCGCCAAGGTGATCACCGACCTGCGCGCCGGGAAGTGATGGACGCCGGCACGGTCCTGCGCGTCCTCGAGGCCGTCAGCCCTGCCGAGGTCTGGCTCGCGGGCGGCTGGGGCATCGACGCCCTCCTGGGCCGGCAGACGCGCGAGCACCGCGACCTCGACCTGCTGCACCGCCTCGAGCAGGAACCCGAAGTCCTCGAGGCCCTCGCCGCTCTCGGCTACCGCGAAACCGGCGACCTGCGCCCGGTCCGGTTCGTCCTCTCCGACGGCAGCACGGAACTGGACCTGCACCCGCTCGTCTTCGCCGAGGACGGCTCGGCCCGCCAAGCCGCGCCCGACGGGACTTTCCCCTACCCCGCGGACTGTTTCGTGACCGGCCGGGTCGACGACTACGAGCCGAAACCCCACGACGTCGCGGACATGCGCGCCCTGAAGGAGACCTTCGGCGTCGACACCTGGTTCTAGTCCACAACGGACGCGCGCAGCGCCGCCTTGTCCGGCTTCCCCGACGGCGCCACGGGAACCGACGCCACCAGGCTGAACCGCGCCGGCACCGCCGCCTCCCCCAGCTCCGCCGCCACGGCCTTGCGCACCGCGCCGAGGTCCGGCTCCCGGCCCGGGACCGGCACCACGAAGGCGTGCGCGGCTTCGCCGGTCCGCGCGTCCGGGACCGCCACGACGTACGCCTGGTCGACGTCCGGGTGCGCCGCGATCGCCCGCTCGATCGGGCCGGTGTAGTGGATGATCGCGTTCACGATCACGACGTCGCGGGCCCGCCCGGACAGGTGCAGGTAACCGGCGTCATCCAGGAACCCGAGGTCCTGCGTGCGAACCCAGCCCTCGCGCAGCACGTCGGCCGTCGTCGCTTCGTCCCGCCAGTAGCCCGCGAACGCCGATGGCGTCCGCACCCAGACCTCGCCCTCCGCGCCGGCCGGCACCGGTGCGCCCGAGGCGTCGCGCACCTCGATTTCGACGGTGTCGCAGGCTTTTCCGACCGAGCCGGAGCCCTCGCCGGCGCCGCAGATCGTCAGCATCCCGGTCTCGGTCTGCCCGTACGCGTGGTGCATCGCCGGCCCGATCCGCTCGAGGGCCTCGGCCAGCTTGTGCGGCGGCACCGGTGAACCGGCGACGATCAGGGTCCGCAGGCCGCTCAGGTCGACGTCCTCGGTGCGCAGCACGTCGAGCACCTGGTGCAGCCGCGGGACGGTCATCAGGGCCGCGGTGATCCGCAGCCGCGGCAGCACCCAGGGGAAGTCCGGCAGCTCCTCCGGGACCACCGCGGTCCCGCCGGCGAGCAGGCACACCCCCAGCTGTTCGAGCATCACCGCGCTGGTGAGCGTGCCGAACAGCAGGAACCGGCCGAACCCGGCGCCGAGCCGCTCGTGGGCCGAGCCGGGGACCGGCGCCCGCCACACCCGGCCTTCGGTCAGGGCGCGGTAGCTGTAGGCGACGCCCTTTGGCACGCCGGTGCTGCCGCTGGTGAACACGACCGTCGCGACGTCGTCCGGCCGTCCCCGCGGCACCGGCTCCTCGTAGGTGGCGAGCAGTTCGGGCCCGACCCGCAGGACCGGCGCGCCGGCCACGGTGCCGAGCAGTTCCGGCGACTCGGAAGCGGCGTCGACGACCAGCGCGTCGACCTCGCCGACGACGTGGCGCAGCTGCGGCACTGGCAGGCCGGGCCGCACCCCGACGACGCGGCAGCCGAGCACGTGCGCCGCGACGATCGCGGCGAACCCCTCCGCCGTGACGGCGGTGGCGATCCCGACGCCGTCGCCCGCCTTCAGCCCGGCCGCCCGCAGGCCGGCCGTGAACCGGCCGACCAGCTCCCGCAGCTCGCCGCGGGTGGTCAGCCGCGAGCCGTGTTCGAAGGCGGGGACCTCCGGGGCGCGCTCCAGCTCGTCCAGCAGTGCCTGCGGGTGGACCATCTCGACCGCCTTTCGCCCGGGGCGTCCGGGTCTACCGGGCGGATCTCAGAATTTCGGCAGAACCGTGCTGACCAGCGGGTTTCGTCGGCTGCCGCGGCAGACGCGCGGACCGGGCCGGGCCTGTGGGTATAAGTGCCGTCACCGCGACCGGCAGTTGTGCCGTTTGACCACACCAGGCTCTTTTCTAGCGTGACTTTCACACCGCGCGGACCACCCGCGTCAGGCGATATTCCGCTTCAGGAAGGAGGTGGCCCGTCGATGTCCAGTCCGGGATTCCAGGCAGATTCCGCTGCCATGACGCGCGCCGTCCAGGGTTTCGAGGAAACCGCGACGAACGCCAAGTCCACGATGGCCAGCTTGGAGTCCGAGCTGACCGAGGCGCTGCGCAACTACAAGGGTGACCAGGCCGTGGCGTTCTGGGACCTCCAGCGGCGCCTGCAGGAGAAGATGACCGTGGCGGTGAAGGAGCTCGACACCATGTCGCAGCTCGTCCACACCAGCCACCAGAACTACGGCCGCGGCGACGCCGACGTCCACCAGAGCTTCCAGGGGGTCGGCAACACCCTCGAGGGCTCGGGCGTGATCCCCCGCCTCAACCCCTGACCCGAGAGGACGTACCGATGGCCGACGTCGTCGAAATCAACTTCGCCGCGCTGCAGCACAGCTCGGCGTCCCTGGCCGCCAAGGCCAAGGCGCTCACCTCGCAGCTGGAGCAGCTGCACCAGAACCTCCAGCCGATCACCGCGACCTGGTACGCCTCCGGCAGCTCCGCCGGTGACGCGGCCCGCCAGTCGGAGACCCGGCTGCGCCAGGCGACCGCCGACATCGTCGCGATCATCGCGCAGTTCGGCGGCAAGGTGGGCGAGGCCCACGACCTCCAGCAGACGCTGGAAAACCGCAACCAGGGACTGTTCGCGGGCTGAACCGCGCCCAGACGTCGGTCGGCCGGTGCGGGAAACCCCCCGCTCGCACCGGCCGACCGGCTTTCCCTCCCTCCGTGAGCGCGACCCAGAGAGCCGGGACCGATGCCAGACCAGTCGTACTACGTCCACCTGGAATCGCTGAAGGACTTCGTGCGGGAGCTGGAAACCCAGATCCACGCGATGTCCAAACCGAACGACTTCCTGCTGACCCTCGGCCAGGAGCCGCTGCTGTTCGGCGAGTTCGGCGAGGCCGGGTCGCTGGCCGACGCCCACCGCGCCGCCGTCTCGGAGATGCAGGGCCTGCTCGACCAGGTCCGCAGCGCGATCGGGTTCGCGCAGGACGTCACCACCACGGTCGCCGACGGCTACCAGAACGCCGACGAGGCGGTCGCCGGGGACCTCCACACCTCGGGCGCCGTCACCGGCCTGCTCGACCCCGTGCTCGGCCTGCTCGGCCTGGGCGACTCGGACGGGAGCCGCAAGGGATGACGAACACCGCCCACACGAACTTCGCCGCGTACAGCCACCAGCAGCTGTACGCGATGCTGCAGGCCGGCGACCCGAACAGCGCGCGGCACGCCGCCGACAAGTGGAAGTCCGCCGCCCTGCACCTGCACGAGCAGGCCCACAACCTCAACTCGGAGCTCACCGAGTTCAAGGACCAGTGGACCGGCGGCGCGGCCGAGCAGTACCAGCACATGATCGTCGACCTCGCGAACGGCATCTCCAAGGTGGCGCAGACCGCCGAGGCGATGAACGTGATGCTCGACGACGCCGCCGACGCGCTGGTGAAGGCCAAGAAGGAGATGCCGCCGCCGGTCTCGGTGCCGGACGTCTCCCCCGCCGACGTCGCGCTCGCCGTGAACCCGCCGCTGCTGTCGCCGGACGCTTCGCCCGCCGTCGTGCAGGCCGCGGCGCAGCAGCGCCAGCAGGCCATCGCGAACGTCGAGGCGCAGCAGTCCGCGGCCAACGCGGCCGGTTCGGCCCACGGCAAGGCGATCGCGGTGATGACGGAACTGGCCGGCGAGTACACGGTGGCCGAGGACTCGATCCCGGCGTCGCCGAACGCCGTCGAGGTGCCGGCGACCCCGCCGGCCGGCGGCGGCGCGGGCAGCGCGGGTGCTCCCGGGCTCGTCGGCAACGGCGTCGGCGACCCCGGCGTCGTCGTCACCCCGACCGGCGGGCACCCGCTGCCCACCACCGGGACACCGCCGTCCGGGACGACCGTGCCGACGTCGAACCCGCTGTTCGGCGACATGTTCACGGCCGGGCTCGCCGCGGCTTCGGCCGCCGCGTTCGGCCGGTTCGGCTCGATCATGCCGAAGGTGCCGGGCTGGGCGTCGGGCAAGGACCCCAAGGACAACAAGGACGAGCCGGCCGGCACGAAGCTCGGCGGCGGCGCGGGCGTCGAAGGCGGCGCCGGCGGCGGCATCCCGATCGGCGGGGGCGACGCGCCGTCGATCGGCGGCGGCGTCCCGGGCGGTGCCGGGATCGGCGGCGGCGCGGACGGTCCCGCGGCGCACTCCGGCCTGGCTGGCGACGGTGGCTCGGGCAGCGCGTTCAGCGGGCTCGCCGGCGGCGTCGCCGGGGCCGCGGGCGCGGCGGCCGCCAAGAGTGCGATGCCGATGATGCCCATGATGCCGATGGGCATGGGCGCCGGCGGCGACCTGGGGTCCGGCCGCCGGATCCCGGCGTGGCTGGTGGAGACGGAGAACGTCTGGGGCCAGTCGGCCCCGGTCGCGCCGCCGGTGATCGGCGAAGAGCCGGAAGCGTACTGAACCACTCTAAGAACGGAGGCGGGCCGTGACGGCTGCCGGCTATCGCGTCGCCCCGGCCCGCCTCGACACCGTGGCCGGACGGTTCGGCACCCTCGCCGAGGCGCTTTCCGCAGCGCAGAAGGCGGTCGCGGGCGAGCAGGTCCCGGCCGCCGCGTTCGGCCGGGTCAGCGCGTCCGCGGCGGCGGCCAAGACGTTCGAGAAGACGATGACGGAGCTGGGCTCGAAGCTCGGGTCCGGCGTGTCACGGCTCCGGACTATCCAAAGTGGACTGACCGAGTCGGCCGCCGGCTACCGCCGCACCGACGTGCGGATCGCCGCGATGTACCGGGCGCTCATGCCCGAGGATCCCTTGCCGGCCGCGAGAAACCCCGCGGGCATCGGCGGTTCGGCCGACACCGGCGCGTGGGCACGGGCCATCGAGCAGAACCGCGCGAAGGTCGCCGACGCGTTGACGGCCGAGCGCTCCCGGCTGGCTTCGCTGACCGACGCCGACGAGATCAAGCGGTCGCAGGCGCGGATCAAGCTGTACGGAGACATCCTCGCGAACAACCGGCAGATCCTGAAGTTCGACCCCGCGGGCAACGGCCGGATCGCCGAGCTCGTCGGGCACATCGAGCCGGGGACGCGCAACGTCGGGCTGTTCGTGCCCGGTGTCAACACGCAGATGTCGAACTTCGACGCCTACGCCGGCCTCGGGCGCAGCCTGGTGGCCGCGGACCCGACCGGGCGCACGGCGATGGTCGTCTGGGCCGACGGCGTGTTCCCGCAGAACCCGGTCGTCCAGGGGCCTTCCGCGAGCTACGCGGAAGCGATGGCGCCGGACCTCAAGAACTTCACCGACGACCTGCGCGGCGAGATCGCGAGCCACGCCGGTTCCGACGTCACGCTCACCGCGATCGGGCACAGCTACGGCGGCGCGACGGTCGGGCTGGCCGAGACGCACGGCCTCGACGTCGACCGCGTCCTGCACGTCGAGTCGGCGGGCATGGGCCACGGCGTCTGGTCGCCGTCGGACCTGCCGGCGAGCCAGGCTGGCGTCCAGCGGTACTCGATGACCGCGCCGCTCGACCCGATCGAGATCGCCCAGGGCAACGCGCGGGGCCTGGAGTGGACCGGCATCGGCCACGGCGCGGACCCGGACACCTTCCCCGGCGTCACGGAGCTGGAAACCGGCCGCGCCGCCGACGGTTCGCAGCTGTGGGGCCTTTCGTCGCACAGCGACGTGCTCAAGCCCGGATCGGAGTCGTGGACGAACATCTACCGGGTCATCACGGCCGGGCCGACCACGGCGAACGGCACGTTCCAGCCGCATGGCATCCTCGAGAACGGCGTCGAGTTCCTCAACGACGGGGGTGTGCTCCGGTGACTTCTCCGGACCTGGACCGCCTGGCCGCCGAGCTGACGGACGTGATCGACAGCGTCGCGGCGGTGTTCGGCCCCGACGCGGACCGGACGGTCGACGGCGAGCTCGACTGCGACCCCACCCGGCCCGGGCAGGTGCTGTGCTGGCAGTACGGCGTGCGCCTGGAGCACCCGGGCGACCCGGAACGCCGCCTGGCCGAGGTGGTCGTCCCGACGCTGGAGCAGCGCGGCTGGCAGGCCCACGACCGCAGCACCCCCCGCGAACTGATCGCCCGCTTCAGCCGCGAGGGCGCCGACTTCACCGTGCACGTCGCCCGAGCCGGCCAGGCGGTGGCGATCATCGGCTCGACCCGCCCCACCCCCGCCTAACCGTGTCGACCCCCCAATCACGAGTGATGCCCCTCCAATCACACGTGATGCCCCCTCAATCACACGTGATGCCTCTTCACGCACACGCGATGCCCGGCTGATCACACGGGTCCGCTGGTCCGGTACGACGATCGCCCGTGCGCAACGAGGCATCACACGTGATCAGGCAGGCATCACACGTGATGGGAAGGGCATCACGGGGTGAAGCGGGAGGGGCGCCAGCCTCGGCGGCGGGCCCGGCGGACCGCGGCGACCGTCACGCCCGCGGCCGCGGCCAGGGCGACTCCGGCCAGGGCGATCGTGCCCGCGGCGACGTCGGACGACGGGCGCGCGGGCGCCGCCGCCGGGACGACCTCGGGAGCCGAGCCCGGTGCGGGTGCCGCGCCCGGCGGGGCGACGTCGGCGGGCAGGGTCGAGGACACCGCCGCGTACGCGTCCAGGACTCCCCAGCCCAGCCGCGGGTCGTGGCCGCCGGAGGACGGGCGGTGCGCCGTCAGCGTGAGGCGGGTCAGGACCTGGTCGCCCGTCAGGTCCGGGTGGTACGCCCGGACCAGCGCCGCGACGCCCGCGACGTACGCCGCCGCCAGGCCCGGGTCGGTCACCGGCCAGCGGTGCGCCACCGCGCCGCCCGCCCCGGCCGACGTGCTGACCAGCTCCGCGCCCGGCGCCGCGACGCCCAGGTAGTCGCCGGCTTCCGTCTGCACCGGCTCGCCCGCCGGGTTCACCGACCCGACCGCCAGGACGCCGGCCGTCGCTGTCGGGTACGTCCGCGTGCCCTGCTGGGTCGCCGCCGCGGCCGAGACGACGACCGCGCCGGCCGCCCGCGCCCGCGCGACCGCGCCGGCCAGCGCCGGGCTGTCGAACGCCGCGGGCACCGCGATCAGGACGACGCCCGCGTGCCGGTCGACCGCCGTGTCGATCGCCCCGGCCAGCGCGCCCGGGTCGCCGCCGCGGTCCGACGTCGTGCCTTCCGCCTGCGTGTAGCGGATCGGCAGCAGGTGCGCGCCGGGCGCGACGCCGGCGAACGTCGTCGACGAATCCGGCTGCGCGCCGACGATCCCGGCGGCGATCGTGCCGCGGCCGTCGCAGTCCGTGCGTTCCGTGCCGGCGCCGCCTTCGAGCTGTCCGGGCGCGAACTGCGTGTTCTGCCCGTCGACGCCCGTGCCGATCACCGCGACCAGCTGGCCTTCGCCCCGCGTCAGCGGCCACAGCCGCGCCGGGTCGACCAGCCGCTGCCCCCACGGGACCTCGCCGGTGTACGTGCCGGACGGGTTGGCGCACCCCGTTTCCGGAGCGGCGACGGCGGACGCGGGCGAGGCGAGCGCGAAAAGGCCCGCCACCGCGAGCACCGCCGGTATCCGCACCCGAGCCCCCACCAAGAAAGACGGTGGCGGAAAAGGACTTCCGCCACCGTCAGTCTAGCCGGGAAACGCCGTTCAGCGAAGGTCCATGCCGAGATCCAACGCCGGTGAAGAGTGGGTCAGCCCGCCCACCGACAGATAGTCCACACCGGACTCCGCGTAGGCCCTACCACGGTCGAGGGTGAGCCCACCAGAGGATTCCAGCCGCGTTTTCGGGGAGACTTCGTCGCGGCGCGCGACGGCCTTGGCGCACTCGTCCGGCGTGAAGTTGTCCAGCAGGACCTCGTCGGCGCCCGCGGCCAGGGCTTCCTCGAGCTGGTCGAGGGTGTCGACCTCGACCTCGCACGCCAGTTCCGGCGCGTGCTCGCGGGCCGCGGCCAGCGCCGCCGTCACCGAACCCGCCGCGACGACGTGGTTGTCCTTGATCAGCACCGCGTCGCCGAGCCCCATTCGGTGGTTCACCCCGCCGCCGCACCGGACGGCGTACTTCTGCAGCAGCCGCAGGCCCGGCAACGTCTTGCGGGAGTCCCGGATCGCGCACCCGGTACCGTCCACTTCGGACACCCAGGCCGCGGTCGCGGTCGCGACGCCCGAGAGGTGGCACAGCAGGTTCAGCGCCGTCCGCTCGGCGGTGAGCAGCCCGCGCACCGGGCCGCGCAGCACCAGCGCGGGCTCCCCCGCGACCAGCCGCTCGCCGTCCTCGCGCCCGGCCAGCACCTCGTACTCGTCGCCCAGCACCACGTCGAACACCGCCAGCGCCACCGGCAGCCCGGCGACGACCCCGTCGACGCGCGGGGTCAGCTCGGCCACCGCGGTCGCGGACTCCGGCACCGTCGACGCGGTGGTCGCGTCCGGCCCGTAGCGCAGGTCTTCGCCCAGCGCCGTCGTGACCACGCGCGTCACGTCTTCGACGTCGAGGCCCGAAGCCGCGATCAGGCGCACGGCGGGTTCGGAGATCGGGAACGTCATGCCACGCCCTCCAGGGGGATCGGGTCGGCCAGCACGGGCTGGCCGGACGGGCTGAGCCGGATGTGCTGGCTGCGCCGCCAGCCGTCGTCGAGTGCCGGGAAGTCGCTGCGCACGTGGCAGCCGCGCGACTCGGTGCGCCGGACGGCCGCGGCGAGCAACGCCTGCGCCACCACCGTCAACGCCGCGTCCTCCACCGCTGCGTGCGTCCACAAGGGACTATCCTGAGTAGACAGGTCGAGCACCGACCCGGCCGCCGCGAGCCCGTCGGCGTCGCGGCCGATCGCCGCGTACCGGCTCATGACCCGTTGCAGCGCATCGCGTTCCGCCGCCGGGGCGGTCGTCCACGACGGCAACCGGCCCCGCGACGGATCGGCCAGCAACCCGGCCGCGAGGTCCGCCGCGACGGCCTCGGCGACGCGCTGTCCGACGACCAGCCCTTCGAGCAGGCTGTTGGACGCCAGGCGGTTCGCGCCGTGCAGGCCGGTCCGCGCGACCTCGCCCGCGGCGTACAAGCCGGGGACCGACGAGCGACCGTCCACAGTGGTCACCACGCCGCCGCACGAGAAGTGCGCCGCCGGCGTCACCGGGATCGGGTCGACGGCCGGGTCGAGCCCCAGCACCCCGCACGCGGCGAACACCGTCGGGAACCGCCGCGCGAACCCGGCGATCGAGGTCGCGTCGAGGAAGACGTGGTCGTCGACCCCGCCCGGCGCCGAAAGCAGCCGCCGGGTGATCGCCGCCGCGACGACGTCGCGGGGAGCCAGGTCGCCGAGCGGGTGCACGCCCGCCATGACCGGCACGCCGGCGGCGTCGACCAGCGTCGCGCCCTCGCCGCGCACGGCCTCGGTGACCAGCGGGCAGCGTCCCCGCGCGCCCGGGGTGTACAGGACGGTCGGGTGGAACTGGACGAACTCGATGTCCGCCACGGTCGCCCCGGCCCGCAGCGCGAGCGCGAGCCCGTCGCCGGTGGCGATCTCCGGGTTGGACGTCGCCTGGTAGAGCTGCCCGAGCCCGCCGCTGGCCAGCAGCACGGCCGGCGCCCGGACGACCCCGGGCACCCCGTTGCGGTCGAGCACGGTCACGCCCGCGACCCGGCCGCCCGGCGTGCGCAGCGCGTCGACGGCGATGTGGTGCTCGAGCACCGGCACCCGCGCCTGCCCGGCCTGCGCGACCAGGGCGCGCTCGACCTCGGCGCCGGTCGCGTCGCCGCCCGCGTGGATGACGCGGAACGCGCTGTGCCCGCCCTCGCGGGTCCGCGCGAGCAGCCCGCCGCCGGCCGTCGCGGCGTCGAACTCCGCCCCGTCCGCCCGGAGCCGGGCGACCGCGGCCGGGCCGCCGTCGAGGATCGAGCGGGCGGCGGCCTCGTCGACCAGCCCGGCGCCCGCGGTGAAGGTGTCCTCCGCGTGCTTGGCGACCGAGTCGTCGAGGTCGTGCTCGTCTTCCAGGACGACGGCGACGCCGCCCTGCGCCCAGCGCGTGTTGCCGTCCTCGACCGCCGCCTTGGTGACCACCAGGACGTGCAGCCCGAGCGCCTGGGCCCGCAACGCGGCCGTCAGCCCCGCGACGCCGCTGCCGACCACCACGAGGTCCGCGCGGGCTTCCCAGACCGGGGTTTTCGCCTGTGAATCATTAACCGGCGTGGTCATTCGCCGCCGCCGGGCTGCCCGATCTCGATCATCCGCTGCACCGAAGCACGCGCGCGGGCGGCCGTTTCGACGTCGACGTGGACCTCGTCCAGGCCGTCACGCAGGCACCGCAGCAGGGCGGCGGGCGTGATCATCTTCATGTACCGGCAGGACGCGCGGTCGTTCACCGCGCGGAAGTCGATGCCCGGCGCGGCCTTGCGGAGCTGGTGGATCATGCCGATCTCGGTGGCCACCAGGACCGACTTGGCCTTCGTGTCGCGGGCTTCGTGGACCATGTCGCCGGTCGAGAGGATCTTGACCCGCTCCGGCGCCACCGCGCCCTCGCCGGCCAGGTAGAGCGCCGACGTCGCGCAGCCGCACTCCGGGTGGATGAACAGGTCCGCGTCGGGATTCGAAGCCGCGCGCTCGGCCAGCTCGGCGCCGTTGATGCCGGCGTGGACGTGGCACTCGCCGGCCCAGACGTGCATGTTTTCCCGGCCGGTCACGCGCTTGACGTGCGCCCCGAGGAACTGGTCCGGCAGGAAGAGAACCTCCTGGTCAGCCGGGATGCCGGCGACAACGTCGACCGCGTTCGAGGACGTGCAGCAGATGTCCGTCTCGGCCTTCACCTCGGCCGTGGTGTTGACGTAGGAGACGACGACCGCGCCCGGGTGCTCGGCCTTCCAGGCGCGCAGCTCGGCGCCGGTGATGGAGTCCGCGAGCGAGCAGCCGGCCCGCGCGTCCGGGATCAGGACGGTCTTCTCCGGGGAGAGGATCTTCGCGGTCTCGGCCATGAAGTGCACGCCGCAGAAGACGATGGTGGACGCGTCGCTGCTCGCCGCGATGCGGCTGAGGGCGAGCGAGTCGCCGGTGTGGTCGGCGATGTCCTGGATCTCCGGGACCTGGTAGTTGTGCGCGAGCAGGACCGCGTCGCGCTGCTTCGCCAGGCGCCGCACCTCCTCCGCCCAGGCCGCGTTCGCCTCGACCCCGCCGAACGGGGTGAGTCCCTCCGGAACCAACGTGGTGGTCATCTGGCCCTCCTGGACCGGTCTCCGGTTTTCGCCTTATAATCGAAAACCGTGCGAAGTCATCTTAACACCCAGGCCCCCCTGGCCCACGAGGTTTTGGGAGCGGTCCTTCAAGTGCGCTCGGACACACTGCGGGTCCTGCTGTGGCGCCGCGCGCTCGACCCGCACCTCGGCCGCTGGTCGCTGCCGGGCGGGCGGCTGCGGCCCGACGAGGACGTCGAGACGTCGATCCGGCGCCAGCTCGCCGAGAAGGTCGACGTCCGCCAGCTCAAGCACGTCGAGCAGCTCGCGGTGTTCAGCGACCCGCGCCGGGTGCCCGGCCCGCGCGTGGTGGCGACGGCGTTTCTCGGGCTCGTCCCCTCCGACGTCGACCCCGAGGTGCCCGAAGACACCGAGTGGCACGACGTCGCGAAGCTGCCGCGCACGGCGTTCGACCACGAGGCGATCGTGCTGCGCGCCCGCGACCGGCTGCGGTCGAAGCTCTCCTACACGAACCTCGGCTTCGCGCTCGCGCCCGACGAGTTCACGATTTCGGCGCTGCGCGGGCTGTATTCGGCCGCGCTGGGCTACCGCGTCTCGGCGACCAACCTGCAGCGCGTGCTGTCCCGGCGCGGCCTGCTGGTGCCGACCGGGCACACGGCCCCGCCGGGCCGCGCGGGCGGGCGTCCGGCGGCACTGTTCTCCTTCGCGGGCAAGGGCATGCAGATCACCGACCCGTTTGCCGTGTTCAAGCCGCCGAACAAGTGACCGTGCTGCGGCGGAGGCGTTCTCCCCTTACCGTGGAGCCGTGACCGAGCCGGAACCGGAAAGCGACGCGACGACGACATTGCTGCCGTTGTTCCCGTTGCAGACCGTTCTGCTTCCGGGGACGAAACTCCCCCTCCACATCTTCGAGCCGCGCTACCGCCAGCTGACCGCGGATCTCGTGAGCGGAACGGTGCCGGGCCGCGAATTCGGGGTCGTGGCCCTGCGTTCGTCGCTCACCCGCGAAGTACGTGGTCTGGACCAGCTGTACGAGTTCGGCTGCAGCACGATCCTGCGTGAGGCGAAGCGCCTGCCGGACGGCCGCTTCGACGTCGTGACGCAGGCCCAGCGCCGGTTCCGGCTGCGGGAGCTCGACTGCACGTCGGCGCCCTACCTGATCGCGTCGGTGGAGTGGATCGACGACGACCCGGTGTCCCCGGGCGGGGACATGGCCGAGCGCCTCGCGACGGTCGCCCGCACGGCGCACCGGCGCTACTGCGAAACGGCCTGGCGCAGCGATGACTGGCACACCCCGGACGCGGAGGCCGACATCGGCGACCTGGCCTACCTGCTGGCCGCCGACTGCCTGCTCCCCCTGGACGACCGGCAGCGGCTGCTGGAGGAACGCCACCCGCTGCGCCGGCTGCGCATCGCGTGCCGGCTGCTGACGCGCGAGGCGGGGTTCCTGGACACGCTGGGCGCGGTGCCGCTGCCGCCGGGCGAGCTCACCGACCTGAGCCGCCCGGCCAGCCTGAACTGATCAGTCCCCGGTCCCGAACTTGCTCCAGACCTTGCCCGCCGTGCTGGAGACGGCTTCGCCGACGTCGCTGAACACCTTCGTCAGGGGGTCGGCCGACGCGCTCCACGAGTCCTTGTACGACTTGGCCGCCGACTTGAGGTCGTCCTTCCAGTCGGACGTCGGGGTGTCGTCGTCGCGACGCGGGTAGTCGCCCGCCAGGATCGCTCGGTACTCCTCCGACGCCGCCCACTTCTGCAGCTGCGCCGCGCGGACCACCGCGAACGGGTGCGTCTCCGTCTCGACGAACTTGAGCTTGAGGAAGCTGTCCCGGATGTCTTCGACCGACTCGTACTCGCTCGCCTGCTGCAGGAACGACGGGATGTCGATCCGCGCCGGGTCGACGCCGCCGGCCACCTGGATCTGCGCCCGCAGGGCGGCGGTCGGGTCCTGGCCGCACAGCAGCCCGGCGCGGTCGCAGGACAGCTCGGCCTTGCGGTACCACTCGCGCAGCGCCGCGATGATCGCCCGGATGCCGAGCGCGCTCACCGGCGTCCACGACAGCGACATCTGCAGGCCGATCAGGCGCACCATGATCGTGCGGTAGACCGTGTGCCCGGACAGCACGTGCCCCATCTCGTGCCCGATCGCGAACCGCAGCGACTCGTGGCTCATCAGCTCGACGAGCCCGGTGCTGAGCCGGATGAACGGCTCGTCCATGCCGACGGCCGACGCCTGGATGCGCGGGTCCTGGTAGACGAACACGTTCGGCACGGCGGGCAGGTCGAGCGTCTCGGCGCACTCGTGGCGCAGCCGGTCGAGCTCCGGGTACTGCTTCGGCCCGACGCGGATCGACGAGGCGAGCGCCATCAGCCGCTCGCCGCGCTCGTTGTAGAAGCCCGAAACGGCCTTGACGACCTGGGCGAACCCGGGCACCGCGCGCAGGGTCGCGAGCGCGCCGCGGTCCACGGGGTGCTCGTATGCGCGCGGGCTGATGCCGGGAAAGCGGACGGCGTTGTGCCGCGAGACCTCGATGTCTTCAGTCACTGGTGATCCCCCTGTGGTCGAGCCACCAGACTAGGGGAAAGTGCCCGCCGCGGGGGCGCGCTTCAGCCGAGGCGGCGGCCGAGGTCGTCGCGGCCGTTCCAGGTGGCGAGGAGGCTGTAGGCGATCGTGACGCCGAGCGGGCCGGTGAGGAGCACCCACCACGACTCGAGCCGTGGCGCCAGCTCGATCACCGAGCCGAGCGCGGGGGCGGAGCCGATCGCGTAGTGGCTGTTCGCCCAGCCGACGCCGAGCAGCATGGCCAGCGCGCTCGCGAGGGCGACCCCGAGCACGGCGG
The DNA here is from genome assembly GCF_054781455.1 of Amycolatopsis stemonae. Taxonomy (NCBI): domain Bacteria; kingdom Bacillati; phylum Actinomycetota; class Actinomycetes; order Pseudonocardiales; family Pseudonocardiaceae; genus Amycolatopsis; species Amycolatopsis stemonae. The sequence continues at coordinate 823,879 of NZ_BAAGUJ010000003.1, forward strand.
CGAGGAACACGACGGGCCCGCGGCGTTCACGCAGCAGCCAGACGACGACACCGACGACGATCCCGAGCCCGAGCGTCATGAGCCCGAAGACGGCGAGGTCGTCGAAGCGGTGCCAGCTCTCGAGTTCCAGGGCGCCCTGGGTGCCGTCGGAGGCGATGATGCGCACGCGTTCCGGCGGCGCGAGGCGCGACCAGGCGAAGGCGAGCGGGAAGCTCAGCAGGCTGAGGGTGCCGAGCACGCTCACGGCGGGCAGCAGGTCGGCCTTGACGACGACCTTCGGCCGCCGCTCCCGGAAAAGCACGGGCACCGACCACGGCCCGGCCACAGCCGACGGCCGATGCGCGGGCCCCGACGACTCACTCACCCGGACTCCCTCCTGCGACATGGTGCGACCGAGGGTAACCGGTCGGTGCGCGAGCGCCGTGAGGCGCTCGGTCGTGTCGGGGCTGACAGGCTTTGTTGTGAACGATCCGGTTAGTTACCTCACTGCCCGACCCGGTCATCCCGGCGCGCCGCTATGAACGATCTGGTGAGTTACTGCGCGGCCATCGACGTGTGAACGATCTGGTTAGTTACTTCGCCGCCCGATCCGGCCACCCGGGCGCGCCGCTATGAACGATCCGGTGAGTTACCTCGCGGCCGCGGGCGTGCGAACGATCCGGTTAGTTACCTCACCGCTCCACCTGCGAGCCCGGAGCCCGGAGCCCGGAGCCCCGACGCCAACCAACTCGCCACCCTCAAGGATCAGCAATGAACGATCTGGTTCGTTACACCGACCCCCTCATGAACGAAATGGTTCGTTAACGCCAGCCGAGCCACCCTCAGCCACTCGCCGTCTCGCCGTGACGGCTGCAGCGCGCCGTCCAGCCGAGCGGGCTCACCTGAACCACCAACCGCCGCGCGCAGAACGTGCAGTAGCGCGGCGGTTCCAGCGCCGTCCTCGGGTTGTGGCAAGCCGGGTGGTCGGCGCCCCCGGCCGAAGCCTGTCCACAATGGACACAAAAGGCGGGAGCGTCAGAGGCTGTCACTGAGCGCCTTGATCGGCATCTTGAGCTCATCGAGCATCTCGAGGTCAGCGGAAGCAGGCCGCCCCAGGTTGGTCAGGTAGTTCCCGACGATGATCGCGTTGATACCGCCGAGCATCCCCTGCTCGGCACCAAGGTCACCCAGGGTCAGCTCACGCCCCCCGGCGAACCGCAGCATCGTTCGCGGCATGGCGAGCCGGAACGCCGCGACCGTCCGGAGCGCGTCACGGCCCTCGACGATCTCGTAGTCCTCGTAAGGCGTCCCAGGCTGCGGGATGAGGAAGTTCATCGGCACCTCGTGCGGGCTCAGCTCGGCCAGCTGCACCGCGAACTCCGCGCGCTGCTCGACCGTCTCCCCCATGCCGATGATGCCGCCGCAGCAGACCTCCATGCCCGCCTCGGCGACCATCCGCAGCGTGTCCCAGCGCTCTTCCCACGTGTGGGTCGTGACGACCGCCGGGAAGTGCGAGCGCGCCGTCTCGAGGTTGTGGTTGTAGCGGTGCACGCCCATCTCGACGAGCTCGTCGACCTGCTCCTGCGTGAGCATGCCGAGGGAGCACGCGATCTGGATGTCGTTGCCGTCTTCCCGGATCGCGCGGACGCCTTCGCGGACCTGCGAGAGCAGCCGCTTGTCCGGGCCGCGCACGGCCGCGACGATGCAGAACTCCGTCGCGCCCGTCTCGGCGGTCTGGCGGGCCGCCTTGACCAGGTTCGGGATGTCGAGCCACGCCGACCGCACCGGCGTCGGGAAGCGGCCCGACTGCGAGCAGAAGTGGCAGTCCTCGGGGCAGCCGCCGGTCTTCAGGCTGATGATGCCCTCGACCTCGACCTCGGGGCCGCACCAGCGCATCCGCACCTCGTGCGCGAGCGCGAGCAGGTCGGGCAGCCGCTCGTCGGGCAGCCGCAGCACCTCGAGGACCTCGGCTTCGCCCAGGCCGACGCCGTTTTCGAGGACGCGTTCGCGCGCGTAGGCGAGGACGTCGGTGTCCGGGACTGCGGTCACGGCTGCTCCTTGGTCGTGGGGAAAGCGTCCCTCATCGTGCACGACGGCGGCGCGGGACGACAGCGACGCACGTCACTTCTCGGCGGACGCGCACCCGGCGAACAGCTCGGGGTCGAACTCGCCGCCGAACCACGGCGAGAGCCCGGCCCGCGCCGCGGCCAGGAACTCCTCGGGCGAGGCCTCGCCGAGCCCGGCCGGCAGCACGCCGAGCAGCGGGGCCCCGGCCGCGACCGGCAGGTCTTCGAGGTTGGACAGCGCCGCGAGGTCCGGTTCGGCCGGCCAGGCGCCGATGATCACCCCGGCGACGGTCAGCCCGCGTTTCGTGGCGACCTCGGCGGTGAGCGCGGTCGCGTTGAGCGTGCCCAGGCCCGCCTCGGCCACGATGATCACCAACGACCCCAGCGACCACGCGACGTCGGCGAGGCTGGCCCCGGCGCCGTCGAAGCGCACGAGCAGGCCGCCCGCGCCTTCGATGAGGGTGAGGTCGTGGCCGTTGTCCAGGTCGGCCGCCGCCTGGGCGATCTCCCCGGGGTCAAGCGTCGGCAGGCCGCTGCGGCGGGCGGCGGCCTCCGGCGAGAGCGGGTCCGGGTAGCGGCGCAGCTCCCGGGTGGTGACGCCGGTGCCGGCGAGCCGGCGGACGTCGGCCAGGTCGCCCGGTTCGTCCGGCCGCACGCCGGTCTGGGCGGGTTTCAGCACGGCGACGCGCTGCCCGCCCGCCACGGCCAGGGCCGCGATCGCCGCCGTGGTGATCGTCTTGCCGACCCCGGTCCCGGTCCCCGTCATCACCAGCATGGTCACGGACCATGAACATAGTGACCCCGGGGACCGGTCCGCAGCCCGGGCTCAGGCGGGGCAGGTGGTGTCGGCCGCCGGACGGACGCCGTCGGCGAGCCACCGGGCCACCGTGGCGTTCGCGCAGGCGTTGGTGCCGAACAGGTACGCGCGGTGGCCGCCCTGGTCGACGGTCACCAGCCGCGCCCGGTCACCCAGCGCGCGCCGCATCTCGACGCCGCCCGGGTAGTCCGTCCCGTTGTCGCGCAGGTTCTGGACCATCAGGATGTTCGACGGCCCGTGGTCTCCGATGCGCACCTGCGGCTCGGTCTTGCGCGCGGGCCAGAACGCGCACGCCCAGACGTTCGCCGCGGCCGCGCCCAGCAGCGGGTAGGCCGCCCGGTCGTGGTTCACCGCGCGCCGGTAGACCTCGACGTCGGTGGGCCAGCCGTCCATGTTGCACACGATCGAGAGCAGCCCGGAGAAGTCGAAGCCGGGCGGCAGCGGCGGCCGCGAGATCGTGCCGTCCGCGGCCTGCTGGTAGACCTGGGCCAGCAGCGGGAACGTCGCGTCCGACTGGGTCAGCGCCTCGTTGATCCAGCGGAACGTGGCGCCGTCGACGGTCTCGATCGGCGTCTGGTCGAGCTTCGCGGCCAGCTCGAAGTACTTCGCCTTGACGGCTTCGGGTGTGCTGCCGAGGCCGTACGTCGCGTTCTGGGACGCCGCCCAGGCGGCGAAGTCGGGGAAGTGCTTCTCGAGGCCTGGGGCGAACCGGCGCGACCAGGTGAAGTCGAGGCCGTTCGGCCCGGTCGAGCTGTCCAGCACGAACCGGTCCGTGCGCGCCGGGTACATCGTGGCGTAGGTGGCGCCGAGGAAGGCGCCGAAGGAGTAGCCGAGGAACGAAACCTTCCGTTCGCCCAGCGCCGCGCGGATGCCGTCGAGGTCGCGCGCGACGTTCCGGACGGTGATGTAGGGCAGCAGCGGCGCCGAGGGCGCGGCCGCGCAGCCCTGGGCGTTCTGGCGGGCGACCCCGGCCTGCTTGTCGACGTCCGCGTTCGTCACGGCGTAGGCGGGCGGGATCATGAACGTCACGGGCAGGTCGCACGTCACCCGGGTGCTGTTGCCCGCCCCGCGCGGGTCGAACGCGACGAGGTCGTAGGTGTCCCGCACGGACTGCGGCAGGCCCAGCGCGATCAGCTGCAGGGGCAGGGAAAGCTGGGAATCGCCCTGCGAGCCCGGGTTCAGCAGCAGCACGCCCCGGCGCTTCGCCGGGTCCGCGGCGGGCAGCCGGGAGAACGCGAGCGTGATCTGCTGACCGCCCGGCCGCGCGTAGTCGAGCGGCACGCTCATCGACGTGCACTGCAGGCCCTGGCTCGGTTCCGGCACCCCGGCGCACGGGCCCCACGCGAGTGCGGGGCCCGATGCGGCCGCGGTGGCCGGGAACCCGGCGACCGCGGCCAGCACGGCCACGGCTGTCACCCGGAAACGTCTGGAAAGCGACATGGCTCGGTCATCCCCCTTCGTGCGACGGCCCACGAGTCCCTGCTCTCGTGTGCCTTGTGGACGCACGAAGTTCGCATGTCGTGCCCAGCCCGGGAACCGCCGTTCGGGCTACTGCCCGGCGGCGACGAACGCGTGCGCCTCCCCGTCGAGCAGGTGCACGCTCGCGGCCCCGACGTCGAAGTACATGCCGGTCAGCTGCAGCTTCCCGGCCGACTCGGCCGCCGCGACCAGCGGGTACTCCCGCAGGTGCTCGAGTTGTTGCAGAACGTTGTGCAGGGCCAGCCGATCGGCCTCGCGGGCGGGCCGGGCACCGTCGAGGGTGACCGCGCCGTCGCGCCGGGTGCTCGGTTCGACGTGCCGCAGCCAGTCGCCCAGCGGGCCCGCCGGCGCGCCGTCGACGACGGCTTTCATTGCGCCGCAAGAGGAATGGCCGCAGACGACGATCTCCGAAACGCCGAGCACGCCGACGGCGAACTCGATCGACGCGTTCATCGACGGGTCGGTTTGCCCGGGTGGGACGAGGTTCCCGATGTTCCGGATGGTGAACAGGTCGCCCGGGCCGCTCGTGGTGATGAGATTGGGCACGATGCGAGAATCGCCGCACGTGATGAACAGCGTCCGCGGCCGCTGGCTGTCGGCCAGCCCGGACAACGTGTCCTTCAGCAACGGCGCCGCCCGGCGGTGGAACTCGGTGGCGCCGCGGCGGGTCTGCTGGGCCGGGATGCCTTCGACGGCCTGCCATTCCGACCACGGCGCGAGCCAGCGCGGCACCGCCCGGCTCGCGGCGAGCCGGGACCGCGTCGGGCGGCCCGCCTTGCCTTCGCCGAACCAGGGGTGGCCGACCTCGTCGACCTCCACGGTGCCGCCCGCGCGCTCGTGCGCCTGCTGCCAGGTGGTCAGGCTTTCGAACGCGGCGTGGTCGAGGTAGTCGACGACCAGCTCCAGCCGCACCGGCACGCCGGCCGGGATGCCGCCGAGCACCTTCGACAGCCGCGGCACGGACAGGAACGTCAGCACCCCTTCGACGACGACGCGCCGGCGGCCGCCTTCGGTTTCGACGTGGATCCCGGACCAGAGCGTGCGGCGCAGCATCAGCACCAGCGCCAGCCCGATCCCGGCGAGCACACCGGTCAGCAGGTCGAACACGACGACCCCGCCCAGGGTGAGCAGGTAGACGGGCAGGTCGCCGTGGGCCAGCACGGTCTTCATGTGCCCGGGGTTCACCAGCTTGGCGCCGACGTGGACGAGCAGCCCGGCCAGCGCGGCCAGCGGGATGCTCTGGATCAGCCCGGCCAGCAGCACGACGAACAGCAGCACCCAGACGCCGTGCAGCACCGCGGACACCCGCGTCTTCGCGCCGGCGGCGACGTTGGTGGAGCTGCGGACGATCACGCCGGTCACCGGCAGGCCGCCCAGGGCGCCGGAGACCATGTTGGCCGCGCCCTGGCCGACCAGCTCGCGGTCGAGGTTGGCGCGCGGGCCGGTGTGCATGCGGTCGACCGCGACCGCCGATAGCAGGCTCTCGACGCTGGCGATCAGGGCGATCGTGACGACGGCGAGCGCGAACCCGCCCCAGCCGCCGTCGGGCAGCTGCGGCACGAGGTGGACGTTCAGCAGGTCACCCGGCAGTTCGACGCGCGGCAGCGTCATCCCGGTGACGACGGACAGGACGGTGGCCGCGGCGATCGCGGCGAGCGGCCCCGGCACGCGTTGCACGGCCTTCGGCAGCCGCGGCCAGACGAGCAGGATCGCGATGGTGAGCAGGCCGATCAGCGCGGCCGAGTCGTGGTGGGCGACGATCTGGCCGGGCAGTTCGGCGATGTTCTCGATCGCCGAGCTCTGGGCCTTCCCGCCGAGGATGACGTGCAGCTGGCCGAGCACGATCGTGACGCCGATGCCGGCCAGCATGCCGTGCACGATGGCCGGCGAGATGGCCAGCGCGGCGCGCGCGATGCGGCTCAGCCCCAGCAGGATCTGACACGCGCCGGCGGCGACGGTGATCGCGCAGGTGACGACCCAGCCGAACGTCTGGATGGTTTCGGCCATCACGACGGTCAGGCCGGCGGCGGGCCCGCTCACCTGGAGCGCGGACCCGCCGAGCGCGCCGGCGACGACACCGCCGACGACGGCCGCGACGAGCCCGGCGGCGACCGGCGCGCCCGAGGCGAGGGCGATGCCGAGGGACAGGGGGACAGCTACGAGGAAGACGACCAGTGAGGCCGGCAGGTCGTGGCGGAGCACGGCGAGGGGTCTCATGATCACCATGCAACCGGAAATCGTGTGAAATGTCCGCTATGTGCCACCCGTTCGAGTGAACAACTGGCCACATTTAGCTCGAACGTCACAAACCGGACAGCTCGTTAACGTGCCGTTCACAAGATCGAGTACCTGTCGTCCGACAGGTGAAACCCGTACCACACAACGGTTTCGCTGTCGTGAGCGGTCAGGGCGGGTGAGAACCGCCCTGACCACCCACGGCAGACCGACTCGGTCAGTGCTCCGGCGCGCCCGCCGGGACGAACCCGCGGGCCGCGTCGTCCAAAAGGGACACTTGCGCGGCGCCGACGTCGAAGTACATCCCGGTGAGCCGCAGCCCGCCGCGCTCCAGTGCCGCGGCGACCACCGGGTAGCCGCGGAGCGTGTCCAGCTGCTGCACCACGTTCTGCAGCGCGAGCTGGTCGGCCTCGGCGGCCGGCCGTTCGCCACCGAGTAGCAGCGGGGCTTCGCGGGAACGCCGCCGCAGCGTCGCTTCGCCGTGCCGCAGCCAGCTGCCGAGCTGCACGAGCCCCGCCGGCGCCTGGCCGAGCAGTGCCTTCATCGCGCCGCAGCCGGAATGCCCGCACACCACGATCTCGGCCACCCCGAGCACCCCGACGGCGTACTCGACCGCCGCGCCGACGGACGAGTCGTCGCCGTCCGCGGGCGGCACCAGGTTGCCGATGTTCCGCACGGTGAACAGATCGCCCGGCCCGCTCGTGGTGATCAGGTTCGGCACGATCCGCGCGTCGCCGCAGGTGATGAACAGCGTGTGCGGCTGCTGGCCGTGCGCCAGCCCGCTCCAGGTGTCGCGCAGCAGCGGCGCGGTGCGGCGCTGGAACTCCGACGCACCCCGGCACAGCAGCGAACTGGCCGTGCGCTGCGCGGGCAGCACGACGTGCTCGGCCTGCCACTGCGACCACGGCGCGAGCCACCGCGGCACGACGCGCGCGGCGACGCTGCGGCGCACGGTCGGCGCACCGGCGGTCCCGCGCTCGAACCACGGGTGCCCGATCTCGTCGACCGTCACCGGCCCGGCGTGCGCCTGCTGCCAGCCGCGCAGGCAGTCGAACGCGGCGTGGTCGAGGTAGTCGACGAGCAGTTCGAGCGTCACCTCGGCGTGCGGCGGCACCTCGGCGAGCACCCGGGTCAGCCGCGGCACGGACAGGAACGTCAGCGCGCCCTCGATGACGACCCGGTGGCGCTCACCGTCCTTCTCGACGTGGATCCCCGAGAAGATCATCCGCCGCAGCATCAGCGCGAGCGCGAGCAGGATCCCCGCCGCGACCCCGGTGAGCAGGTTGACGGCGACCGCGCCGGCCAGCGTGACGGCGTACACCGGCAGGTCGCCGTGCCGGCGGACTTCCTTGAGCCCGGTGATGTTCACGAGCTTCGCGCCGACGTACACCAGCAGCGCGGCGAGGGCGGCCAGCGGGATCAGCCGCAGCACGCCGGTGAGCAGCAGGCAGGCGGCGAGGATCCAGGCGCAGTGCAGGATCGCGGACGTCCGGGTGCGGGCGCCCGCCTCGTGGTTGGTCATGCTGCGCACGATCACGCCGGTGACCGGGAACCCGCCGAGCGCGCCGGCGGCGACGTTCGCCGCGCCCTGCCCGACGAGCTCGCGGTCGAGGTCGCTGCGCGGGCCGCCGCGCAGCTTGTCCACGGACACCGCGGAGAGCAGGCTCTCCAGGCCCGCGATCAGCGCGATGGTGACGGCGGCGAGGGCGAACCCGCCCCAGCCGCCGTCGGGCAGCCTCGGCACGACGTGCAGGGCGGGCAGCCCGGCGGGCAGGTCGACGCGCGGCAGGGTCATGCCGGTGCCGACGGACAGCCCGGTGGCCAGGGTGACCGCGGCCAGCGGCGCGGGCACGCGGCGGAGCGCGTTCGGGAGGCGTGGCCAGGCCAGCAGCACCACGAGGGTGACGACGCCGACCAGCACGGCCTGGTCGTGGTGCCCGGCCAGCTGCCCCGGCAGCGCGACGACGTTGGCGAGCGCGGACCCCTGCGCCGTGCCGCCGAGCACGACGTGCAGCTGGCCGAGCACCAGCGTCACGCCGATGCCGGCGAGCAGCCCGTGCACGATGGCCGGCGAAACCGCGAGCGCGGCGCGGGCGAGGCGGGTGAGCCCGAAGAGGATCTGGAGCAGGCCGGCCGCGACGGTGATCGCGCAGGTGACCGGCCAGCCGTGGGTGGCGATCGTGTCGGCCAGCACCACGGTGAGGGCGGCGGAGGGGCCGCTGACCTGCAGCGGCGATCCACCGAGGAGGCTCGCGACCAGCCCGCCGGCGACGGCGGAGATCAGGCCCGAGAGGAGCGGCGCCCCGGCGGCGAAGGCCACGCCGAGGGAGAGGGGGACGGCGACGAGGAAGACGACTATCGACGCGAGGAAATCGTGCTTGAGGTTCTCCGCGAACTCGGGCTTCTTCGGGGGTCCGGTGTCGTGCTCACCGCGAACGATCTCGATCATGGGGGCAGGATCGCCGAAACCGCGCGAAAAGTCCGCTACGCAAGCATTTCTCGCGTTTGCCCCGGCACGCGCGGACCGGACTTTTCAGGCGAAAGCAGCACTTGCGGCCTCCGCCGTTCGCGTGGTGATGATCTTGGTCGCGCACGCAGAGCGACGATGAAGGGCCTTCGGGTCTCGCTGTGCGCGCGGTCACAGCCGATGAGGTGAATTCACGCCTTCGCGGCCACCGCGAGCATCGCACCGGTGATCACGGCGAGGTCGTCGTCGCTCGAAACGTACGGCGGCATCGCGTAGACGAGGTCGCGGAACGGCCGCAGCCAGGCACCGTGCTCGGTCACCACCTGCGTCGCCACCGCCATGTCCACCGGGTGGTCGAGCTGCAGCACACCGATCCCGCCGAGCACCCGCACGTCCACCACGGAACCCAGGTCGCGGGCCGGCGCGAGGCCGTCCAGCAGGCCCTTTTCGAGCCGGTTGAGGTCGTCGCGCCAGGTGCCGTCGGCGAGCAGGCCCAGCGACGCGTTCGCCACCGCCGAAGCCAGCGGGTTGCCCATGAACGTCGGCCCGTGCGCGAGGACCGGCAGCGCGCCCCGGGAGATCCCCGCCGCCACCTCGGGCGTGCAGAGCGCCGCGGCCATGGTCAGGTAGCCGCCGGTGAGCGCCTTGCCGAGGCAGAGGACGTCCGGGGTGACGCCCGCGTGCCCGGCGGCGAACAGCGCGCCGGTGCGGCCGAAGCCGGTCGCGATCTCGTCGAAGATCAGCAGCACGTCGTGCGCCTCGGTCAGTTCCCGCAGCGCGCGCAGGTAGGCCGGGCTGTGGAACCGCATCCCGCCGGCACCCTGCACGACCGGTTCGACGATCACCGCGGCCAGCTCGCCGGCGTGCCGGGCGATCGCCTCGGCCAGGGTGTCCACATAGGACTGGTCAGGCGGGGTGTCGAACCCGGCCGGCGGCGCGGGCACGAAGACCTGGTCGGGCAGCACCCCGCGCCACAGCGAGTGCATGCCGCCTTCGGGATCGCAGACGCTCATCGGCGTGAACGTGTCGCCGTGGTAGCCGCCGCGCCAGGTGAGCAGCTTCCGCTTCTCCGGCAACCCGCGGGAACGCTGGTACTGCAGGCACATCTTCGCGGCGACCTCGACCGACACCGAGCCGGAGTCGCAGAGGAAGACGTGCTCGAGCCCTTCGGGCGTCAGGTCGACCAGGGTCTTGGCGAGGGTGATCGCGGGCTCGTGGGTCAGGCCGCCGAACATGACGTGGCTCATCCGCCCGGCCTGCGCGGCGAGCGCGGCGTCGAGCACCGGGTGCCGGTAGCCGTGGATCGCCGACCACCACGACGACATCCCGTCGACGAGCTCCCGCCCGTCGGCGAGCTTCAGCCGCACGCCGCTCGCCTCGGAGACGAGCAGCGAAGGCACCTTCGCCGGCATCGGCGCGTAGGGGTGCCAGACGTGCTGGGCGTCGAGAGCGAGCAGGTCGGCGGAGTCCATCCGCCGACCCTAACTCCCTCAGCCGGCTCGCCTCGTGAACACCCAGCCGTTCCCGTTCAGGGGCGCGGCCACCACGTAGACCGGAGCCGGCCCGTCGAGTTTCCCCGGGCCGCGCACCGACAGGTCGTAGCGCCCCGCGGGACCGGTGAAGGTGAGGCTCCCGTCCGCACCGGTCGTCGCGGTGATCACGCGGAGCGTGTCGCGGTCGGTGGCCTTCACGAGCTGCCCGGCCAGGCCGTCACCGGTGTCCGTGACGATCCGCCCGGTGCTCGTGCCGGTCCGCCCGGTCACCTTCGCGGTGTCCCGGCTTTCGGGCCCGATGCCGTACTTCTCGTCGTTGCCGAAGTCGCAGTACTGCTCGAGGAAGCCCCAGCTCCCCGAGACGTCGCGAACCGTGCCGGGCACCCGGAACACGCGGGTCTCCCCCGGCCGGATCGTCGCGCCGGCGCCGAAGTGGTCCAGCTCGCCCCAGCCCGCCGAGGTGATGTCGAGGTCGCGGCCGTAGCCGATGCGGTCGCAGGAGCCGTGAAGACCGGACAGGACACGCGATCCGGTGTTGACCAGCTTCACGGTCATCACCGCGGGGTCGCCCGCGTGGTAGGTCTCCTTGTCCAGCACGAGCTTCGCGCGCAGCGACTCGGACAGCGGGCGCACGGCCCGCACCGGCACGTCGACGACGGGCACCGTGCCGTCGACCCGGACCGTTCGCCCACCGCCGAGCAGCACCCAGCCGCCGGGCGCCTGCGACGGGTAGAGGTCGTATTCGCCGGGCTCGAGGTTCTCGAAGGAGAACCGCCCGTCCGGTCCGCTCGTCCGGGTCTGGCTCACGCCGTAGCGGTACAGCTCGACGCTGACGCCGGCCAGTCCCTCTCCCGGGTCGGCGACACCGTCCTGGTCGGCGTCGCCGAACACCTGACCGGCGATCGAACCGGTGCCCTCGGCGACCGGGACGGTCACGTCGGTCACGGCCAGCGGCGGCGTCACGCCGTCCACGACGTTCACCGACAGCCGCACCTTCGCCGGACCGGCTCCGTGGTGGTCCAGGCTCCCGGTCAGGACGTACTCCCGCGATTCGCCCGGCGCGAAGTCCGCGCCCCCGGTGGCACCGAGATCGCCCCAGCCCGACTCGACCTGGAACGGCGTGCCTTCGAGCACCTCGGCGAACCCGCGAGCGCGGTAGACGGTGGTGTCACCGGCGTTGGTGATCGTGTACTTCACGGTCACGTGCTCGCCGGGCACCTTCAGCCCGCCCTCGACCGCGGCCGTGCCACGCAGGTCGTACCCGGCCGCGGCCGCCGGAACGGCCCAGCCCACGACCGCCACGAGCACGGCGGCCGCCATCGCGAAAATCCTGGCTCTCAAGGTGACTCCCCTTCACCCGGCCCGCACCTCCCGCGCGGGCTTCGGCGCTTTCACGCGCGAAGGAGCACTTCGGCCGACCCCAAGTGATGCACGTCACAGTCGGACGGGCAGGGCCTCCAAGCCGTGGACCAGGGAGCTGTACCGGTAGACGAGGTCGTCCGGCTTCGCGTCCAGGGCCAGGTTCGGGAAGCGGGCCAGCAGCCCGCCCAGCGCGATCTCGGCCTCCAGCCGGGCCAGGGGCGCGCCGACGCAGTAGTGGATGCCGTGCCCGAAGGCCAGGTGCCCGCCCGCGGCCCGCGTGACGTCGAGCCGGTTCGGGTCCTCGAACTTCGCCTCGTCGCGGTTCGCGCCCAGCAGCGAGATCAGCACGAACTCGCCCTCGGGGATCGTCACGTCGCCCGCTTCGACCGCCGCCGCGGTGAAGCGCAGCGTGGCCAGGTGGATCGGGCCGTCGAAGCGGAGGAACTCCTCGACCGCGTTGGGCAGCAACGAAGGGTCGGCGCGCAGCAGGGCCAGCTGCGCCGGCTCGCGCAGCAACGCCAAGACGCTGTTGGCGATCAGGTTGACCGTGGTCTCGTGCCCGGCGACCAGCAGCAGGAACGCCATCGAGACGAGTTCGTCCGGGGACAGCGAGTCGCCGTCGTCGCTCGCGTGCACCAGGTCCGACAGCAGGTCTTCGACCGGCTCGGCCCGCTTCTGCGCGATCAGGCCGGTGAGGTAGGTCAGCATGCTCTGCGCCGCGTGCTGCGCGTCTTCCGGCGCCGACGCGCTCAGCAGCGTCTTCGACCAGCCGGAGAACTCGTTGCGGTCCTCGGGGGCGACGCCGAGCAGCTCGCAGATCACCGTGATCGGCAGCGGCGCGGCGAACGACGGCAGCAGGTCCGCCCGCTCCTGCCCGGCCAGCCCGTCGAGCAGCTCGGCGGTGATCTCTTCGATCCGCGGGCGCAGCCGGGCCACCGTGCGGCCGGTGAACGCCTTGTTGACCAGCTTGCGCAGCCGCGAGTGGTCCGGCGGGTCGGTGTTGAGCATGTGCCGCCCGAGCGCTTCGCCGAAGCTGCCCTGGCCGGTCGCCCCGGCGGGGAACTTCGCCTCGAACAGCTCGTACGCGCGCCGGTTGTCCTTGTGCAGCCGGGGATCCGCCAGCAGCGCCCTGGCCAGCGCGAAGTCCGTGACGATGTAGCAGTCCAGGCCGCGCGGCATCCGGGCGCGGCGCACCGGGCCGCCCGCGCGGAGCATCTCCGCGAACAGGTGCGCGTCCTGGGCGAAGTCCTCCGCCACTTCGATCGCCGTCATACCGCCCCCATGCAGTGGATCCGCGTCAGCGCTCGGCCAGTGCCGCCACGACGCGCTCGGTCACGTCCTGCCAGTATGCCCGCTGTTCCTCGCGTTCTTCCGCGCCCGAGAGCCATTCCTGGTGGAACCGCAGCGTCGTCTTGGCGCCCGCGCCGCTCAGCCGCACCTGCACCGTCGAGTCGTGGTCCCAGTCGCTCGGCCGCCAGGTGAGCCGGACGCGGTCGTGCTCGACGAAGCTGCGGATCTCGCCCACCGTGCCGTTCGCCGTCTCGTACTCCTCCCCCGCTTCCCGCGGCAGCTCGACGCCCGGGCCGAGCCAGATCGCGACGCCGTCGCGGCTGACCAGGAAGTCCCACACCGTCTCCGCCGCGTACGGCAAAGTGCGGGAAACCCCTATGTTCCAGCCCACATCGGCCGTCTTCCCCACTGAAGAACTCATGCTTCCATCCTCCCATCGGGGTACGACGAAATCGCGCACCGGCCCGGGTGCAGGATCGGTACCCGTGCGCTACCGCCCGATTTCGCCCGCTGTGCTGGCCGAAGAACTGACCGAACGCATCGATGCGCTCACCGGGCGCCGACGGATCGCGGTCGCCGTCGACGGTGCCGAAGGTGCGACGGAAACCACAGCCCTCGCGGACGCCCTGGTCGACCCGCTGCGCCTGCGCGGCCGCGCGGCCCTGCGCGTGTCGGCACGCGACTTCCTGCGGCCGGCGTCCCTGCGCTTCGAACACGGCCGCACCGACCCGGACGCCCGCTACACCGACTGGCTCGACCTCGGCGCCCTGCGCCGCGAGGTGCTCGACCCGCTGGGCGACGACGGCTCCGGCGAGGTCCTGCCTTCGCTGTGGGACGCCGGACGCGACCGCGCGACCCGCGCCGAGCGGGTGCCGGTGCCCGAAGGCGGGGTCGTGCTCGTCGACGGCGAGCTGCTGCTGGGCACCGGCCTGGCCTTCGACCTGGCCGTGCACCTGTGGCTCTCCCCCGCCGCGCTGCGCCGCCGCGTACCGGACGCCTGGGCGGTCCCGGCCTACGAGCGGTACGAAGAAGAAGTCGACCCGAGCGCGCTGGCCGACGTCGTCGTGCGCGTCGACGATCCGCGGCACCCGGCGCTGTACACGCCTTAGCGGACGACGGCCACCGGGTCGCCGTCCAGCAGCCCGGACAGCCGCCCGGCCATGGTGTCCCAGCGCCAGTTCGCGCTCACCCAGGCGCGGCCGGCCTCGCCCATCCGCCGCGCGCGCACCGGGTCGGCCAGCAGGCTCGCCACGGTCTCGCCGAGCTGGTCGACGTCCCGGCCCTCGACGACGTGCCCGGTGACCTCGTCGAGCACCGCTTCGGGCGCGCCGCCGGAGTTGCCCGCGACCACCGGCAGGCCGGTCGCGGAGGCTTCGAGGTAGACGATGCCGAGCCCCTCGACGTCGAGACCCTTGCCGCGCGTGCGGGCGGGCATCGCGAAGACGTCGCCCGCCGCGTAGTGCGCGGGCAGTTCGGCCCACGGCACCGAACCGGTGAGCACGACGTCGCGTTCGAGGCCCAGCTCGGCGACCAGCCCGGTCAGCGTCTTGCGGTACGGGCCACCGCCCACGATGAGCAGCGCGGCGTCCGGGACGCGCCGCCGGATCTTCGGCAGCGCGCGGATCAGCTGGTCCTGGCCCTTGCGCGGGACGAGCCGCGACACGCACACGACCGTCGGGCGGTCGGAAAGCCCGTGGCGCGCCCGGATTTCCGCGCGGCCGGCCGGGTCCGGTTTGTACAGCTCGGTGTCCACCCCGGACGGCAGCAGCTCCAGCCCGGCCATCGGGCCGAACGCGGCGGCGAACCGGCCGCGCGTGTACCGGCTCACGTAGGTGACGACGTCCACAGTGTCCCCGATGCGCCGCAACGCCTGCCGCGCGGCCGGGAGCATGGACCAGCCGACCTCGTGGCCGTGCGTGGACGCCACGACGCGCCGCGCGCCGGCCTGGCGCAGCGAATGCCCCAGGAGCGCGAGCGGCGCCGCAGCGCCGAACCAGACGGCTTCGCAGTCCCTCGCACGCATGATCTGCTTCGCGCGGCGAAGGACGTCCGGCGTCGGCAGCATCAGCGACGTCGGGTGCCGGACGACCTCGAACGGCGCCTCGGCGTCGAACTCCTCGTGCGACCCCGTGCGCGACTCCCACGACGGCGCGTAGACGACCAGGTCGTCCGCCGGCAGCCGGGTGGCGAGGGAGTTCAGGTAGTTCTGGATCCCCCCGGGCCGCGGCGGGAAGTCGTTGGTCACGAGGAGGGTCTTGAGCACGCCCCAGAGGCTAGCGGCCGCTTGCAACGCAGGAGGGGCGGCACCGCGTGTGCGGTGCCGCCCCTCCTGCGTTCATCCCGGGGTCACGACGTCGGGCGTCGCGCTCCCGCGTACTGGCTCTGCAGCGGCGAGATCTTCACGACGTCACCGGTGTCGGGCGCGTGGACCATCTTGCCGTCGCCGACGTACATGCCGACGTGCGAAACGGGCGAGTAGTAGAACACGAGGTCGCCCGGCTGGAGCTGGTCCCGCGGCACCGCGGCGCCGAAGGTGGACTGCTCGCGGCTCGACCGGGGCAGCGTGATGCCGGCCTGCTTGTAGGCCCACAGCATCAGGCCCGAGCAGTCGAACTGGTTCGGTCCGGTGGCACCCCAGCTGTACGGGCTGCCGAGCTTGCTCAGGGCCGCGTCGAGCGCCGTCTGGGCGGCGGCGGTCGGGGCCTTGAGGCCCGGGGCCGCGGAGCCCGTGTCGCGCTGCGCGGCCTTGTCGAGGGCGCTCAGGCTCTTGTTGGCCGCCTTGAGCTGCTCGATCTGGTCGTTCAGCGTCTTCTGCTTGGCCTTGATGTCGTCAGTCAGCTTCGCGGCCGCGTCACGGGCGTCCTGCGCGCGCTTGGCGGCGTCGGAGGCCTTGTTCGTGGCGTCGGTCGCCTGCTGCACGGCACCGGTGAGGTTGCCCATCGCGCCGTTCTTCTCGGTCGCGATGACCTCGAGCGCGGACGACCGGTCCAGGAAGTCCTGAGTGGACGTGCCGGCCAGCAGCGCGGACAGCTTGTTCAGCTGGACACCGCTGGTGAACGACGCGCCGGCGAACTTGTCGACCTCGGTCTGGTACTTCTTCTGGTTCTCGGCGGCCTTGGCGGCCTGGTCCTTCGCCGCGTTGACGTCGCCGGTGGCCTTGTCGAGCTCACCCTGCTTGGCCTTCAGGTCGTCCTGGGCCTTGAGCAGGTCTTCGTTGAGCTTCTCGGCCTGGGCCGCGAGGTCGCGGTACTGGGCGAGGGCGTCCGAACCGGTGGGCGGGGCCTGGAGTACGGGGACGGGGGCGGCGGTGGCCGTCGGCTGGGCGATGGTGACGAGGGTGATCACCGAGGCCGCCGCGAGGGCACCTGAAACCACGCGCCTAACTGGATGCGACTGCACGGTCGCGCGGGTCTCCTTTGCGTCTCGGCCGCCGAGGGGGACCGGGGCACGAAGAGGTCGGGGGTTCCTCTTCGCCGCTGTCCCGCCGCCGCGAGGTGGTGCGTCCGGCATGCGCCGACCGCAACAGGTGAAGCACGCGGTGGTGGTTCCGGTTCCCAGCTTCCCGACAAAGCTGCGTCCGGCGGCGATCCCGCGTCGCCGCCCTTATCGACGGCCAGGGGCCACGAGATCTCGGACAGGTTACGAAAAGACCGCCACCACGTCCACCACCCCCCGGGCAAAAACTCTCCGTAACGCCGTGAAACCCCATCGGACCAGCAGGGGAGAAAACATGTGACGGGCGTTACACGCTGGGGTTTCTCCGGAGGCCGATTCGGTCACCGACCGTTCACCTGATCCGATCGACCATTCGGCGCGCCGACACGAAACGGGCGTGTCAGGCGCTGTGCAGAACGGGTCCCTCCACCAAGCGCAGCCGGGGCACCATCCCCGCGTCGGCGAGCGCGTCCACGGCGCGGCGCTCGTCGGCGTCCCACACGACGGCGGGCGGCGCGCCGAGCAGCACGCTGACGACGCAGTCGTGGCAGGAAATGCCCCGCACGACGCAGCGGTCGCAGTCGATGACCTGGTTTTCGATGTCCTCGACCGAAATGTGCGAGACGTCCACTCGGGACAGGTCTGCGGTGTCGCTCATGTGGTCCTCCTCACGCCGGAACTGACTGAAGAGGACGGTAGGGGTCACCACCGACAATTTCCGGCGATCAGACCCGGGACAGCCGGCTGACCAGCAGCGCGGACGGCGCCGGATGGGCGCCCCCGCCCCGCACGGAGTCGGCGACGGCGCGGTCGGACGTCGCGACGACCATGGGCCGGCCCGCGGGCTCGGCGGCGACGAGGTTGCGGATCACGTCGTCGGCGAGGACCCCGCGGTCGGAGAACAGCACCCGCACCCCGCGCGGCACCGACGCCGGGACCGACAGCACGCCGGCGCCGTCGAAGACGACGGTGACCTCCGCGGAGGTGCGCGCGGCCAAGGCGGACAGCTGGTGGATCAGCCGGTCGCGCTGGTCGGCCAGCGCGAGTTCGGGGTAGCCGGTCTTGGTGACGTTGTAGCCGTCGACGATCAGGTGCACGTTGGGCAGCGCGAGGTAGCGGTCCAACGTGGACACGTCGGCGATCTTCCCGCCCTGGCCGGTGCCCGTGCGGGTGCCGCGGACCATGTCCGCAGGCCGGGCACCGCGCGCGCCGAGGGCGAGTTCGCGGCGCAGGCCGGTGACCGCGCCGTCGATGGTGTCGATGAGCAGGGCGAGCCGGACTTCGTCGGCTTCGCGGGCCTCGCGGGCGGACTGGCGCGCGATGTCGGCGTCGGCGACGGCGCGTTCGGCGCGGGCACGCTCGTTCGCGACGCGCTGGCGTTCCCGCTCGAGCTGGGCGTTGAGGGCGGCGATTTCCTCGGCGCGGGCGGTCGAACCGCGTTCGGCCTCGGCGGACGCCAATTCGGCCGCGTCCTTCGCCTGGCGCAATTGGACACCTTGTTCGCGAAGCCGCTTCAGGAGCTTCTCGACTTCGCCCTCTCGCTCACCACGCGCGCTTTCGGCGGCGCGCTGCGCCTCGACGAGCTCGGCACGCACCTGAGCCAGCTCCGCTTCGAGCCGCTGGCTGCGCGCCAAGGCGGCGTCGCGTTCGGCGCGCAGGGCGTTTTCCTCGGCGTTCCTGGCGACGAGCCGCACGCGCCCGGCGGCACCGGACTCACCGAGCAGGACGGCGGCCGCGGCCGCGGCGACCGAGTCGGCGGCGTTCGGGTCGAGGGCGTCGGTCCGGTGCTCGCGCAGCCATTCGATGACGGCGGTCCGGAACTGCGACGACTCCCCGAGCGCGGCGAGCAGAGCGGCACCGCCGAGCTTGGCGCGCTTGGCCGGGGCGAACTTCGCGACGGGCCGCAGCTGCCGCGGCACGTCGGTGGCGGGCAGCTTCGCGACGGCGGCCGCGGAGAGCTCGGCGATCCGGTCCCGGACGGGTTCGGGAAGCGCGGGCCAGGTCGCCGGTTCGGGCCGTTCCCCCTGGTCAGCAACGTCCTCAGCCGGCTCGGAGCGCGACGCGACACCCGACGGACCAGCGGGGTCCTCGGGCGGCTCCGGCACGAGCGGCTGCGGGTGCATTGGTCCAGGGTAGGCCCCGCCCCCGCATCACGCCCCGCGCGGCACACGGAGCGGCCACGCACGAAAACTGTCGGTGCCCATCCGGGGCTCCGCCCCGAGCCGGGGGCTCCGCCACCCGAACCCCCGAAAACTGTCGGTGCCCATCCGGGGCTCCGCCCCGAGCCGGGGGCTCCGCCACCCGAACCCCCGAAAACTGTCGGTGGTCGCCCCTACTCTCCCGACCATGCGTTCGATCCAGGCTCAGCTCGCGTTCGACGAGCTCGGAACCCCCTTGCGGGAAACGACTTTCGTCGTCTTCGACCTCGAGACCACCGGTGCCGGGCCGGGGGCCTCCGAGATCACCGAGATCGGCGCGGTCAAGGTGCACGGCGGTGAGGTGCTCGGCGAGTTCGGGACCCTGGTCAACCCGGGCAAGCCGATCCCGCCCCAGATCGTCTCGCTGACGGGCATCACGCAGACGATGGTGTACGACGCGCCGCCGATCGAGGAGGTGCTGCCGGCGTTCCTCGAGTTCATCGCCGGTTCCGTGCTGGTGGCGCACAACTCCGGCTTCGACACCTCGCACATGCGGGCCGCCTGCGAGGCGCACGGTTACGCCTGGCCGAAACCGACCGTGGTGTGCACCGCGCGCCTCGCCCGGCGCGTCGTCCCGCGCGACGAGGTCGGCCGCTACAACCTGACCGCGCTGGCGCTGCTGTTCGGCGCCCGGACCCGGCCGACGCACCGGGCGCTCGACGACGCGAAGGCGACGGTCGACGTGCTGCACGGGCTGCTGGAGCGCGTCGGCAACCTCGGCGTCCATTCGCTCGAGGAGCTGATGGGCTACCTGCCCGAGGTCACCGTGGCCCAGCGGGCGAAGCGGCACATGGCGGCGGACCTGCCGTCGGCTCCCGGCGTCTACCTGTTCAAGGGGCCGAAGGACGAGGTCCTGTACGTCGGCACGGCGAAGGACCTGCGCCGGCGCGTGCGGACGTACTTCACGGGTTCGGAAGGGCGGAGCCGGATCCGTGAGATGGTCGCGATCGCCGAACGCGTCGACCACGTCGTGTGCGCGCACGCCCTGGAGGCGGAAGTGCGGGAGCTGCGGCTGATCGCGGCGCACCGGCCCGCGTACAACCGGCGGTCGAAGAACCGGCACCAGGGCTGGTGGGTCGGGCTGACGGAAGAGGCGTTCCCCCGGTTGTCGGTGGTCCGCCTGCCACGGCCGGGCGTGCTGGGCCCGTTCCGCAACCAGGCGGACGCGAAGGCGACGGCCGACACGCTGGCCGGCGCCTCGGGCCTGCGGACGTGCACCCAGCGGATCTCGCCGAGGTCGCCGAACGGGACACCGTGCGTGCTGGCGGAGCTGGGCCGGTGCGGCGCGCCGTGCGCGGGACGGCAGAGCGTCGAGGCGTACGTCCCGGCGGTCGAGTCGGTGTCGGGGCTCATCGCGGGCCACGACGGCCGCCCCCTGCACACGGCGGCGCAGCTCGTGGAGCGGCTGGCCGAGGGCCGCCACTACGAGCAGGCGGCCCGCCACCGCGACGAACTGGCCGACCTCATCCGCGCGCTGGGCCGCGCCCACCGGCAGGCGTCGCTGGCCTCGATCGCGGAGCTGATCGCGGCGGGCCCGGACGGTTCGGGCGGCTGGGAGCTGTCGGTGATCCGCTACGGCCGGCTGGCCTCGGCGGGGGTGGCGCGCCGCGGAGTGCCGCCGATGCCGGTGGTGGAGGCTCTGGTGGCCTCCGCGGAGACGGTCCTGCCGGACCCCGGGCCGTTGAACGGCGCGCCCCCGGAGGAGGTGGGGGTGCTGTTGCGCTGGCTGACCCGGCCGGGCGTCCGCCTGGTCCGCACGACCCGCCCGTGGGCGGAACCGGCCGCGGTGGCCGGCTGGCAAGGGTGGCTGGACCTGGTGTCGACGGCTCATTCACTCGAGCACGTGGGCTGAGCAGCCTGCCGCACCGAGCGGTCCAGCGCGTCCAGCAGCCAGGTGTGCGCGACGCCCATCGGAGCCGCCTCCCCGGTCACCTCGCCCGCCAGGTGCCAGTACCGCCGCAGCCGGGGATGCCGGTCCGGGGCCGTCCGGTGGTTCACCGCGCGCCGGAACTCCGGGCTGTCCTCCCGACCCCACGCCGAGGCGTGCGCCGCCACGAAGCGGTCCAACGCCGGGCCCGGCGCCGGCGGCTCCCCCGCGGCCACCGAAGCCGACGCCAGCCCGCACGCCGCTCCCACCTCCGCGTGCAGCGCGCCCAGGTCCGCGACGCGCTCGTGGGCCACCAGCGTGCTGGCCCGCACGTGCGGCACCAGTGCCCGGTCGGCCGCCAGCAGCACCAGCGACGCGTACGCGACCACCTGCGCGGTCGTCGGCTGCTCCGGGGGCCGGGGCGCGCTGATGCCGAGGAACATCTCGGCCGTGTCCGGCGGGATCGGCCCGGTCGTCATCGGGTGCCACAGCCGGACCAGCGTGTCGTGCGCGGAGAAGCCGTCCTGGACCGCCGACAGCAGCTCGAGCCGGGCCGCGCGGTCCGCGGGCGGGGCCTCCTCGACCGCGCGGAGCACCGAACGCCGCCACGCCAGCGTCGCGACCTCGCGGTCCAGCGCCGCCCGCTCGGCGGCCACCGCGTCGTCGAGGGAACGGCGGCCGGCGACGACGTCGGTGATCGCGCGCAGGCCCAGGCCGAGGCCGCGCAGGCGCCGGACCAGGGTCAGCCGCTCGACCGCCGCCGGGCCGAACCGGCGGTGGCCACCGCCGCTGCGGGCGGGCTCCAGCAGTCCCTCGTCGCAGTAGAAGCGGATCGTGCGGACCGGCACCCCCGTCCGCCGTGCCAGGTCGCCGATCCCGAGTGTGTCTTCGGTCACCTTCGGTCGAACCTCCAGCCGAGTGGGATTCCTACGGTACGGCCATGCACAGCACGAGACTCGCCGAGGCACTCCTCGACCGCACCGCCGCCTTCGCGCGAACAGTGGCCGACGGCGACCCCGGCTCCCCCGTCCCCACCTGCCCGGACTGGCCGCTGCGGGTCCTGGTCGGCCACATCGGCCAGGCCCACCGCTGGTCCGCCGGCATCGTCCGGTCCGGCCCGGCACCGGTCCCCGACCCGCTCGACGCCGACCCCGGCAGCACGGACACCTGGGCGGACTGGCTGCTCCAGGGCGCCGAAGATCTCGCCAAGTCCGCCTTGGACGCCGACGACAAGCCCGTGTGGACGTTCTTCGGCGACCAGCCGGCCGGGTTCTGGCTGCGCCGGATGCTCAACGACACCACGATCCACCACGCCGACGCCGCCCTCGCCACGGGAACGGCCTTCGACGTGGCCCCGGACCTCGCGGCCGACGCCGTGACCGAGTGGCTGGAAATGCTGTCCCACCCGGTCACGGCGAGCCTCAAACCGGCCTTCGCCGAGCTGCGCGGCACCGGCCAGACCCTCTGCCTCCGGCCGGCCGAAGGCGGGGGCTGGCTCATCACCCGCACCCCGGACGGCGTCGAGTGGGCCCACGGCACCGGCACCGCCGACGTCACCCTCGCCGGACCCGTGCGGGACCTGCTGCTGGTCTTCACCCGCCGCCTGCCCGCCGGGCGCGTCACGATCACCGGGGAGCGCGCGCTGGCCGAGCACTGGCTGGCGCGCACAGCGGCCTAGGATCGCGGGCGACACCCGCAGACGAGTCTTGGAGGACCCAGGTGATCACCGCGATCGTGCTGATCCAGGTAGAGGCGGACGCGATCCCGGACGCGGCGCAGGCGATCGCCGACATCGACGGCGTCGGCGAGGTCTACTCGTGCGCCGGGGACGTCGACCTCATCGCCACCGTCAAGGTGTCCGCGCACGAGGAGCTCGCCGACCTGATCCCGGGCCGGATCGGGAAGGTGCCGGGCGTGCTCGACACCGTCACGCACATCGCGTTCCGGTCGTACTCGCGGGCCGACACCGAGCAGGCCTTCGCGATCGGCGCCGAGGACTGAGAAGGGCTCCGTGGCACGCGCGCACGCGGCACCGGAGCCGGAGACCGGGAGGCCCCGGCCGACGCCCGAGAACGCCGCTGAGACGACCGAAGGCCACCTCCCGCGGGAGGTGGCCTTCGTCGTGTGCGGAACTCAGTGATCGGAGTGCTTCGCGGCCTCGGCCGCCTCCGCGCTCTCGATCTCGGCGTGCCCGTTCGAGTGCCCGTTGCCGTGGGCCCGCTGCAGCGCGGCAGTCTCCTCGGCAGGGTCCGGCGACCAGAACGTGCCCGGGACGGCGTGCCCGGCCGAGCCCAGCTTGTTCATCTTCTTCGGCACCGGAGCGCCCTGGTACTCGAGCGGGATCGCGTGGCCGTGGCTGTCGACACCGGCCAGCGGCTGGTGGACCTCGATGAACTCACCGTGCGGCAGCCGCTTGATGATGCCCGTCTCGACGCCGTGCTCGAGCACCTCGCGGTCGGCCCGCTGCAGGCCGATGCACAGCCGGTAGGTCACGTAGTACGCCACCGGCGGCACGATCAGCACGCCGATGCGGCCCGCCCACGTCGTCGCGTTCAGCGAGATGTCGAACTGGTCGGCGATGATGTCGTTGAAGCCCGACAGCTCGATGACGGCGAAGAAGCCCAGCGCCATCGCGCCCAGCGCCGTGCGGACCGGTGCGTCACGCGGCCGCTGGAGCAGGTTGTGGTGCGCGGTGTCCTTGGACAGCTTCCGCTCGATGAACGGGTAGCCGAGCAGCAGGCCGAACAGGATCGGCATGCCGATCGCGCCGGGGAAGAACACCGCCGGGATCGTGTAGTTCCCGAGGTAGACCTCCCAGGCGGGCCAGATCCGGAGCATGCCGTCGGCCCAGGCCATGTACCAGTCGGGCTGCGAACCCGCCGACACCTGAGCCGGGTTGTACGGGCCGAAGTTCCACACCGGGTTGATCTGGAACAGCCCCGACATCAGCGCCAGCACCCCGATGACCAGGGTGAAGAACGCGCCGCCCTTGAGCGCGAAGTACGGCATGATCCGCACGCCGACGACGTTGGTCTCCTTGCGCCGCACCCCCGGGAACTGGGTGTGCTTCTGGTACCACACCAGCGCCAGGTGCACCCCGACCAGCGCCAGCATGATCCCCGGCAGCAGCAGGATGTGCAGCGTGT
>NZ_BAAGUJ010000004.1:0-722307 GCF_054781455.1 Amycolatopsis stemonae
CGCACCGACACCGAACGCCGGGCAGCGCTACCGCGATGGCTGCATATCTACAATCACCACCGCGGACACACCGCGCTCGCAGGCCGCCCACCGGTCAGCCGCGTCCCCAACCTCACAGGGCAGTACAGCTAACCCGCGAAGCGGTCCAGGGCCGCGAGCTTCCAGTCGCGCTTGACGTCGCTGCCGCGGTGCCCGGAGTGGTCGTCGACGAACAACTCCGCGCCCGGCCACGCTTCGGCCAGTTCCACCGCCGTGGTGACCGGGCAGCTCAGGTCGAGGCGGCCGTGGATCAGCACGCCCGGGATGCCGGCCAGCCGGCCGGCGTCCCGGATCACCGCGCCTTCCTCGAGCCAGCCCGCGTTCGCGTAGTAGTGCGTGGTGAGGGTGACGAACGCGCGCGTCGCGTCGTCGACCGGTTCCTCGGTCACCGGGGCGGCGCCGGGTTCCAGTGACAGGACCACGTTCTCCCACCGCCACCACGCGGCCGCCGCCCGGTCCCGGACCGAGGGATCCGGCGAGGACATCAGCTGCGCATACGCGGCAACGTCGTCTTCGGCGCCCAGCGTGAAGCGCGCCCACTCCTCGGGGAAGAAGCGGCCCACACCACGGTAAAGCCAGTCGATCTCGGAGCGGCGCGTGGTGCTGATCGCGCTCAGCACGAGTTCGGTCACTCGTTCGGGGAAGCGTTCGGCGTACACCAGCGCCAGCGTCGTGCCCCACGAGCCGCCGGTGACCAGCCAGCGCTCGATGCCCAGGTGTTCGCGCAGCTTCTCCAGGTCCGCGACCAGGTGGTCGGTGGTGTTGTCCCGCACGGACGTCGTCGCGTGCGGGACGCTCCGGCCGCAGCCGCGCTGGTCGAGCAGCACCACCCGGTAGCGGGCCGGGTCGAACACCCGCCGCATGCCCGGGGTGCTGCCCTGGCCGGGCCCGCCGTGCAGCACGACCGCGGGTTTGCCCGCCGGGTTGCCGCTGGTCTCCCAATGGATCCGGTGCCCGTCGCCGACGTCGAGCAGCCCCTGGGCGTCGGGCTCGTTCAGCGGGAACAGTTCGGCCATGCGGGTGTCCACCTCCGGTCAATGTCCGCTACCGACCGGTCCGGTCGCGCCGTGCCCGCGCCAGAATCGGTTCCGGCCGGTGATCATTCCGGACGAACCCACTTCTTTCGAGGGGATTTCGATGAAACGCAGGATCTTCGCCGCGGCTTTGGCCTGCGCGGCCACGTTCGCGGGGCTGCTCGGCACGGCGGGCGCGGCCCAGGCGGCGACGGCGGTGACGTTCACCCCGCGCACGGTGACCTCGCCGCACGAGACCCAGTACGTGGCGGCGCTGGGCTCGGTCCAGCTGTCCATGACGGCGAACCAGACCGCGTACGTCTACTCGACGCTGCGCGCGAACAACGCGTCGAACACGACGTTGATCGACAACGAGGTCCGCTGCGCGAGCACCAGCGGCTGGACGAAGAACGAGGTGCTCGGCCAGAACGTCCTGATCGCGAGCGCCGACGCCCCGGCGTCGCTGCGCGACATCGGCGTCACGACCCGGTTCCTGGTGCACCCCGGCGCGGCCGGCACGGTCACCTGCACGACCTACCTGCGCAGCGCGAACCTCGGGCTCGGGACCTCGACCGTGCGCCTGGTGAGCGGCGAGCTGAAGTTCGCCGACACCAGCGTCGCGAACACCACCGCCGGCACGCCGCCCCAGGCCGACGACGGGGACACGCCGTCCGGGCGCGTCATCGCCCTGAACTCGTCGGCGAAGACGGTCCGCGAGCCGGGCACGGAGATCTTCGAGACGGCGCCGGTGACCGGGCTCAGCGTCTTCGGCGACATGGAACTCATGGCCTGCTACCCGGAACCGGCGAACTACGACTGCCCGGTGAACGAGATGACGGCGCGCGTGACGTTGTTCGTCAACCAGTGGAAGGCCGACGGCACGCTGTGCAAGTCGGATGCGTCCTCGAGCGTGACGGCGGTCGTGCGCCGCGACGTCCACCACCTGGTCGTCCCGCTCAACACGCACTTCGCGGCGGCCACGGGCAACGGCTGCGTGCCGAAGTTCAACTTCTACGTGAAGACTGACTGGCTGAGCGGGTCGACGGGCGCGGTCCAGCTGGCGGCGAGCGGCCTGCCGGACGCGGCCGGTTCGGCCGCGACGCACAACGACGCGATGAGCCACGCGTTCGCGGTCGCCTACTGAGGTTTTCGGGGGCGCGCCGTGGCGGCGCGCCCCCGTCCGGTCATCAGGCGGGCTCGCCGAACCACCGGCGCAGCACCGTGTCGAGGCCGGTCGCCGAACCGTCTTCGCGAGCCCACGCGATGTAGCCGTCCGGCCGGACCAGGACGCCTGTCAGGGCCTCTTCGCCGACGCTCTTGGCGGTCAGCACCCCGACCCGGCCGGCCAGGCCGGCCACCGTTTCGCGCAGCCCGGCGTCGTCGGCGAGGTCGAGCAGCAGTGCCCTGCCGTCCTGGAGGTGCTCGCCGAGCCGGGTGCCGTCGGCGAACTCGAAGTCGGGCGCGCCCCGGCCGGTGAGGTCGTGCTCGCCCTCGAGCGGGTACCGGTGCAGGACCCCGGAGAGCTTCTTCGCCAGGTAGGTCGCGCCGTCGTCGGTGAGCAGGAGATCGGTGACGACCTGGCGCAGCGCCTTCGTCCGGACGTCGCTGCGCATCAGGGCGACCTGCGCGCGCGTCCACTCGAGGACCCACTCGCCGATCGGGTGCCGCTCGTCGGTGTAGGTGTCGAGCAGGCCGTCCGGCGCCGTGCCGTGGACGGTCGCGGCGAGCTTCCAGCCGAGGTTGACCGCGCCGCCGATGCCGAGGTTGAGCCCCTGCCCGCCGAAGGGCGAGTGGACGTGCGCGGCGTCGCCGGCCAGCAGCACCCGGCCCTTGCGGTAGGTGGTCGCCTGCCGTGCGTTGTCGGTGAAGCGCGTCGCGCTGTGGATCTTGGTCACGCGGATGTCCGCGCCGGAGACGCGCCGGAAGCTGTCTTCGATCTCCTGCGCGGTGATCGGGGCCTCGCGGTCCTCCGGCGGCCCGTCGAACTCGACGGTGAGCATCCGGCCGGGCATCGGCCCGTGGACGTAGAGCCCGTCGTTGCCGTGCTGCCAGCCGCCCGGCAGCACTTCGGCGCCGGTCAGCTCGGCGAGCGCCTGCCGCCCGGTGATGGCCGGGCCGGTCCCGGGGAAGTCGAACCCGGCCGCCTTGCGGACGAAGCTGCGGCCGCCGTCGCAGCCGACGAGCCAGCCGGCGCGCACGGGGTCGCCGTCCGACAGCCGCACGGTCACGCCGTCGGCTTCGGCGTCGAACCCGGTCACCTCGACGCCCCGCCGGAGTTCGACGCCCAGCTCGGCGGCGCGCGCGGCGAGGATCGCCTCGACGGCCTGCTGCTGGATCACGACCACCCGGGCCGCCGGCCCGACGTCGCGGAAGGCCGGGTCGTCGAAGTGGACGCCGTGCGAGGCGACCATGATCCCCGCGAAGTGCCCCACCGGCATCGCGGGCTTCGGCCCGCCCC
Source organism: Amycolatopsis stemonae (assembly GCF_054781455.1). Lineage (NCBI taxonomy): Bacteria > Bacillati > Actinomycetota > Actinomycetes > Pseudonocardiales > Pseudonocardiaceae > Amycolatopsis > Amycolatopsis stemonae. The sequence continues at coordinate 3,511 of NZ_BAAGUJ010000004.1, forward strand.
CGCCGCGGGACTTGAGGAACTCCTGGATCTTCTCGAAGTTCTGCTGCACGACCTCGTCCACCGCGGGCAGCAAGCCGCGGCGGTAGAAGGCTTCGGCCGTCGTGAGGTTGACGGATCCGGCCTTGATCGTCCGGTCCGGTTCGGTCAGCCGCTCGACGACGAGCACGTCCACGTTCCTGAGCCGGAGTTCGCAGGCCAGCATCAACCCGACCGGCCCGCCCCCGGAGATCACCACATCCCAGTTCATGGCTCCGATGGTGCCGCAGAACTTTTACCGAGTCAAACTTTGTGCTCAGTCTATACTCTCGGCTCATGGCGGATCACGGACTGCGCGAGCGGAAGAAGCAGGCGACCAGAGAGCTGATCTCGAACGTCGCCACCGGGCTGTTCATCCAGCGCGGCTTCGAGAACGTGACGGTGGCGGAAGTGGCCGAAGCCGCGGGCGTCTCGAAGATGACCGTGTTCAACTACTTCCCCCGCAAGGAAGACCTCTTCCTGGACCGCCACGCGGACCGGCTCGCCGAGCTGACCGAGGTCGTGCGGTCCCGGCCGGAAGGCGTGTCGGCCGCCGCCGCGCTGCGCCGGCACCAGCACGAGCTGCTGGCCGCCGGGCACCCGCTCTCGGGCGCGATCGCCGGCGGTCCCGGGTTCTGGTGGGTGCTGACGTCCAGCCCCGCGCTGATGGCCCGGTGGTTCGAGCAGGAACGGGAAATCGCCCAGGCGATCACGGAGGTGCTCACCGAGGAGACCGGGAACGCGTTCCGGTCCCGGATGGTGGCGGGCCTGCTGACGACGGCGATCGCGACGGTGTTCTCGCACGCGATGACCCGGATCGTGGCCGGCGACGACGCCGAGGTCGTCCGGCGCGAGCAGGTCGCGGTCATCGACGAGGCGTTCGACCTGGCCGAACACGGGGTGGGGGACTTCCCCGGCAGCTGATGCGGCTCGCGCGGTCCGGAGGTAGGTTGCGATCGTGATCTTGGACGCCGCCCATGCGTGAGGACGAGGTTCTCCGCCAGGTCACCACGCCGCTTTCCGCGCCGGCCTTCCCCCGCGGGCCCTACCGGTTCACCGACCGGCAGTACCTGAACATCACCTACCGCACCGATCCCACGGCGCTGCGGGCCCTGGTGCCCGAGCCCCTCGAAGTCCCCGAACCGCTCGTGCGGTTCGAGGTGATGCGGATGCCGGACGTCACCGGCCTCGGCGACTACACCGAGTCCGGGCAGGTTGCGATGGTCACCCACGGCGGGGAGCCGGGGGAGTTCACGCTCGGGATGTACGTCGACAGCCACCCCGCCATCGCCAGCGGCCGCGAAGTCGCCGCCTACCCGAAGAAGCTCGGGAAGCCTCGGCTCTTCGCCGACTCCGACACCCTGGTCGGCACCCTGGACTACGGCTCGGTCCGGGTCGCGCTGGCCACCATGGGGTACAAGCACCGCGAACTGGCCGAAGCGGACGCGCGTGCCGAGCTGACCGCCCCGACGTACATGCTCAAGATCGTCCCCGGCTACGACGGGAAGCCGCGGATCTGCGAGCTGGCGCGCAGCCGGATCTCGGACCTCACCATCAAGGGCGCCTGGACCGGGCCGGCCCGGCTGCACCTCGTGCCGCACGCGCTGGCCCCGCTCGCCGACCTCCCCGTGCTGGAGATCGTGTCGGCGAGCCACATCCTCACCGACCTCACGCTCGGCCGGGCCGCGGCCGTGCACGACTACCTCGCGGGGGAGCAGGCATGAAGGCGACCATCGTCGGCGGCGGGGTCATCGGCGTCTCCTGGGCGGGCCTGATGGCCGCGCACGGGCTGGACGTCGTCGTCAGCGACCCCGCGCCCGGCATCGAGGCCACCGTGCGGGCCGGCCTCGCCGAGCTGACCCCGGCGCTGCGGGAGCTCGGGCTGCCCACCGACCTCGCCGTGACCTTCCAGCCCGATCTGGCCCAGGCGGTCGCCGACGCCGACGTCGTGCAGGAGAACGGCCCGGAACGCCTGGAGCTCAAGCACCGGATCTGGACCACCATCGAAGAGCACACGCCGGCGGACGCGCTGCTGCTCACCTCGACGTCCGGGATCCCGGCCACGGACATCGCGGTCGCGCTGAAGCGGCCGGAACGGCTCCTGGTGGGGCACCCGTTCAACCCGCCGCACCTGATCCCGCTGGTCGAGGTCGTGCCCGGCGAGCGGACGGCGCCGGAAGTCGTGGCGCGGGCCGTCGAGTTCTACCGCGGCCTGGGCAAGAAACCGATCGTGCTGGCCAAGGAGGTGCCCGGGTTCGTCGCGAACCGGCTGCAGGCCGCGATCTTCCGCGAGTGCGTGCACCTGGTCGCCGAGGGTGTGGTCACCGAGCAGCAGCTCGACGAGGTCGTCACGTCCTCGCTCGGGCAGCGGTGGGCGGTGAGCGGGCCGTTCCTGAGCTTCCACCTCGGCGGCGGCCCCGGCGGGCTGCCGCACTTCCTGGAGCACCTCGGCCCGGGCCTGCGCAAGCGTTGGGGCCAGCTCGGCACGCCGGACCTCGACGAGGCCACGGTCGAGCTGCTCAGCGAGCAGGCGTCGGACTTCGGCGGGACCATCGCCGAACTGGCGGAAGCCCGTGACACCGCGCAGATCGCCCTGATGAAGGCGCTGGGCCGATGAGCGTCACCGACCGGATCCGCGCCGCGCTGGCGAACCCGATCTCCGCCGAAGACGACTTCGACATCCACGCGGCGCTCAACGAGGTGCTGTCCGACGTCGGACTGTCCGAAAAGGACTCCGGCGGCCGCGTCGAGTTCACCGGCGCGGACCCGGTCGTGCCGAGTGCCGTGCGGCTCGGTGCGGCCCCGGCGATCGGGCTGGTCGCGAAGTCCGTGGCGCTGGCCGCGGTGTGGCGCCACCGCGGCGGTCCCGGCCAGGACATCGCCACGGACCTGCGGACGGCGCCGCACCGGCTGTGCCCGTTCTACGACAAGAAGTGGGAGCTGCTCAACGGCCTCCCGCCGACCAACACGGCCGACCCCGCCAGCCCGCTGTCGCTGAAGTTCTACCGCGCGGGCGACGGCCGCTGGGTGATGCCGCTGAACATCTACCCGAAGCTGAAGTCCAGGACCCTCAAGCTGCTCCGCACCTACGACGACGTCACGGCGATCGCCGCCGCCATCGCGCGCTGGGACGCCGCCGAGCTGGAGGAAGCCGGCGCCGACGCGGGTGTCGTGATGCCGATGGTCCGCGGCACCGAGGAGTTCCTGGAGACCCGGCAGTACCGCGACGTGCTGGCCGGCCTCCCGCTGATCGAGCTCGAGAAGATCGGTGACTCGGCCCCGGAGCCGTTGCCCGAAGGCGCCGCGCAACCGCTCGACGGGATCCGCGCGCTCGGCATGGGCCACGTCATCGCGGGCGCGGCGATCGGCCGGTCCCTGGCCCTGCACGGCGGCGACGCGCTGAACCTGTGGCGGCCGTCGGAATGGGAGAACCCGGTCGTCTACACGACGGCGAACGTCGGGGTCCGGTCGGCCACAGTGGACTACCTCAACGATCCGGCGAAGGTGCACGAGCTGCTGCGCGGCGCCGACGTCTTCTACGCCAACCGCCGCCCCGGGTTCGTTTCCGGGCTGGGACTTTCGCCGCAGCGGGCCGCGGAGATCCGGCCCGGCATCATCCACACGACCGTCTCGCTGCACGGCGAGCGCGGCCCGTGGGCGACGCGGGTCGGGTTCGACCAGACCGCGGGCTGCGTCGCCGGGATGATGACCCTGGAAGGCTCGCCCGACCAGCCCGTGCTGCCGCACATCGGCGTGGTGAACGACTACCTCGTCCCGTGGCTGGCCACGGCGGGCATCTGCGCCGCGCTGATGCGCCGCGCCACCGAAGGCGGCAGCTACCGCGTCCACATCTCCCTGACGCGCATCGCGTTGTGGATCATCAGCCTCGGCGTCTTCGACAAGGACTACGCCCGTTCGGTGGCCGGCACCGGCGGGCGGCACGCCTACCTCGACCCGGAGACGTTCACCGCCGAGACGCCGCTGGGGCACTACCAGGGCGTCACGGACCAGGTCCGGATGTCCGAGACCCCCGGTGCGTACTCCACGATCCTCGTGCCCCGCGGCTCCGGCCGCGCCGAATGGCTGCCCCGGAGGTAACCCGATGAGTTCCGTCCCCGACGTCGTTTCGCGCCTGCGCACGACGTTTTCGTCCGGCGTGACCAAGCCCCTCGACTGGCGGCGCGCCCAGCTGACCGCGCTGCGGGCGATGCTGACCGAGCAGGCCGACGACTTCCTCGCGGCGCTGCACGCCGACCTGGGCAAGAACGCGGCCGAAGCCCGCAGTGCCGAGATCACCTTCGTCACCAACGAAATCGACCACACCCTGGACCACCTCGACGCGTGGGTCGCGCCGGAAGACGCGCCACTGCCGCGGTACCTGCTGCCCGGGGCCGGCCGGGTCGTGCGGGAGCCGCTCGGCGTCGCCCTGGTCATCGGCCCGTGGAACTACCCGCTGCACCTCGTGCTGGCACCCCTGGTCGGCGTGCTGGCCGCGGGCAACGCCGCCGTCGTCAAGCCGAGCGAGCTGGCGCCGACGGTGTCGGCCGCGATCGCGCGGCACGTCCCGTCCTATTTGGACACTTCGGCGGTCGCGGTCGTCGAGGGCGCGGTCCCGGAGACCACCGAGCTGCTGGCGCAGCGGTTCGACCACATCTTCTACACCGGCAACGGCACCGTCGGCCGGATCGTGATGACGGCCGCGGCCCAGCACCTCACGCCGGTCGTCCTCGAGCTGGGCGGCAAGAGCCCGGTCGTCGTCGACACCGACGTCGACCTGCGTGTCGTGGCCGAGCGGATCGTCCACGGGAAGTTCATGAACGCCGGCCAGACGTGCGTCGCGCCGGACTACGTGCTGGCCGTCGGCGACACCGGCGAGCGGCTGGAGAAGCTGCTGGCCGACGTGCTGCGCGAGCGCTTCGGCGACGACCCGGCGCGGAGCCCGGTGTACGGCCGGATCGTCAACGCCCGGCACTTCGACCGGCTGTCGGGCCTGCTGGGCAGCGGCCGCGTGGTGACCGGCGGTCAGACGGACCGGGACGCGAAGTACATCGCGCCGACCGTCCTCGCGGACGTCCCGCCGGACTCGCCGGTAATGGGCGAGGAGATCTTCGGGCCGATCCTGCCGGTCCTGCGCGTGGAATCCCTGGACGACGCCCTGACGTTCATCACCGGCCGGGACAAGCCCTTGGCGCTGTACGCGTTCACCGGCTCGGCGGAGACGAAGCGGCGGATCCTGGCCGAGACGTCGTCGGGCGCGGTCGGCTTCGGCCTTCCGGTCGCCCACCTGACCGCCCCCGACCTGCCGTTCGGCGGCGTGGGGGAGAGCGGCATGGGGCGCTACCACGGCAAGTACTCGATCGACACCTTCTCCAACCTGAAGGCGGTCCTCGACAAGCCGCTGTGACCGGCATAGTGGTATTTCTATACCGGCGCCGTGCTACGGTGTCGGTATAGAAATACCGGTATCCCCGACGTGAGGTTTTCGTGATCGAGTTCAAGACGCCTGCGGAGATCGACCGCATGCACGTGGCCGGGCGGTTCGTCGCCGAGATCCTCACCGCGGTCGGCGAGCTCGCCGACGTGGGCGTCAACCTGATGGACCTGGAGCACCACGCGCGCGGCATGATCAAGCGGGGCGGCGCGGAGTCGTGCTACTGGGACTACGCGCCGTCCTTCGGCAAGGGCCCGTTCCGCAACGTCATCTGCCTGTCGGTCAACGACGCGGTGCTGCACGGGCTGCCCCACGACTACGTCCTGCGCGACGGCGACGTGCTCACCGCGGACCTCGCGGTCAGCATCGACGGCTGGGCGGCCGACTCGGCGCGCACGGTGATCGTCGGCACGCCGGCCGAAGCGGACCAGCGGATCGTCCGCGCCACCGAAGAGGCCCTGGAAGCGGCGATCGACGCGGCCCGCCCCGGCAACCGCCTCGGCGACATCTCGGCGGCGATCTACGCGGTCGCCACCGCCTACGGCTACCCGGTGAACACCGAGTTCGGCGGGCACGGCATCGGCCGCACCATGCACGAGGACCTGCACGTCTCCAACAAGGGCCAGGCGGGCCGCGGCATGAAGCTCCGGCCGGGCCTCACGCTGGCGCTGGAGCCGTGGTTCGCGATGACGACCGACAAGATCGTCTACGACCCGGACGGCTGGACGATCCGCTCGGCCGACGGCTCGCGCACGGCCCACTCCGAGCACACGATCGCCGTCACCGAGGACGCGCCCCTGGTCCTCACTCGCCGGGAGGCGGAGGGACGCTAGGGCCCGCCGCCTGGAGCTCTCCGCCCGGCAGCCGGTCCACGCCCCAGCTGCGCTCGACGTAGCCCAGGATCCGCGTGACGTCCTCGGCGGGCACCTTCTCCGGCGCCCCGCGTTCCAGCGGGTCGACGTGGAAGATGTAGAGCCGCGACGCGAACTGGTCGAACGGCAGCGACGCCTCGCCGAACCGCTCGCCGTTGCCCGCGGTGGAGACGACGACGCCGTCACCCCAGTCCTGGCCGCTGTCGTTGTTGGGGTTGAAGAAGTACACGCGCATGACTTCCTGCGGGTCCGGGGCGACCCGCAGGATCGTGATCGCGTGCCAGCCGACGTACCGGGCGGCGCTGTCGGTGACGGCGACCCCGGCCGGCTGCGGGTGGATCAGCGGCTGCCCGCCGTTGTAGGTCGGGTGGTAGCTCGCGTGGAAGTGCCGGTAGAACTCGTCGAGGTCGATCAGCTGCCCGGTCGCGACGTCGACGTTGATCCGGAAGCCGCGGGCGGTCCACCAGCCGTGGAACTCCGGGTTGACCCACCGGTGCGGGTCGCCCGGCCGGCCGGCGCACCGCCGCCCCATCTCCGCGTAGATCCGGTCCAGGTGCGGCACCACGAGCAGCGACACCGGGTCCAGGTCCATCGGCAGCGTGGCCGCGAGCCCGGCCGCGCTGTCCTTCGAGGAGATCGGCTGGCCCTCGAAGTGCATGATGACCTCGTCGTCGCGCGCGGCCCAGGCGACGATCTGCAGCAGGTAGTCCGGGTCGTTGTAGGCCCACATCGACAGCGCGCGGGCCGACTGGCAGGTGGGGTTGTCGCCCTGCCCGACGCCCAGCGGCAGCCCCAGCATCGACAGCACGCCCGCGACCAGCCGCGCCTCCGGCCCCGGCTGGTCGCCGAAGACGGTCGTCAACCGTTCCCGCGCGGCCGGGGAAAGCTCCAGCGCCAGCTGACGCCACAGCGCGGGCACCACCGGCGGCTCGTAGAGGATGCCGCGGTCGAGCAGCAGCGCGAGCCCGTAGATGCACTGCGCGGTCTGCGGGTGCACGGCCGCCTCGATCAGCCAGTGCACGAGGTCGCGGTAGCGCAGCAGGCAGTTGCGCCCGGTTTCGGACAGGCCGAGCGCCTCGCCGAGCAGGTAGTCGCTTTCGTGGCGCAGGAACCGCACCAGCTCCGCGTGGTAGGGCGAGACCAGGCCCGTGTCGTGCATCGCCCGGGCGAACCCGGTGGCTTCGTACTGCAGGCCGCCGGCGTCCATCGCCTCCAGCCGCGACCGGAAGACGTCGATGCCCGGGTCCTCGCGGCACGCCTCGGTGGTGCCGAACAGGCTGGTGATGAGCCGGTCGATGCCCTGGCCGGAGGCGGCGCCCAGTCCGACGTCCGGGTCGCCGCGGTAGACCGCGATGCGCGTGATCAGCGACGACACCTGGTCGACCTGGATCGGCCGCTGGCGCAGGATCCGCCAGATCTCGTCGACCAGCTCGTCCAGGACGCTGTCGTAGCCGACCTCGTCGGCGATGTGCCCGAAGAGGTCCCGGATCAGCTGCGCGGTGCGGCCCTGCCGCACCCGTTCCGCCTCGCTGGGCGGGGTGAACAGCAGCTCCAGGTTCATCGCCAGCACCTGGGACAGGAACTGGTGCGCGTCCTCGGCGGACAGCGTCGGGTGCTTGAAGTCACCACGGGCGACGGCGAGCATCCGCAGTTCGCTGGTCGCCTCGATGACGACGGTGTCGCCGTTTTCGCTGCGCAGGCCGGGCCCGACGAGGGCCGGGACGAGAATCTCGGGAGTCGCCCAGTCCGTGCCCTGGAACAGGCCGGCTTCTTCGATCGCTTGCGCTCTGGCCTGGACCGCGGCGGGCCCGCCCGGGAGCAGCAGGACCCGCCGCAGCGCCTCCAGGACGCGCCTCAGCTTGGTGTGCTTGCCGAAGTCGCGGGTCTCGGCCATGGCCTGGACGGCATCGTCCAGCGCGGCGACGCGCTTGTCCAGCATCGCGCCGGAGGTCGGTTTCACGGGCTTCTCCGCCCTCCACATCAGACGTAGAAGTCGTACTCTTCCTGCTCCTTCAGCAGATCGCGCATCCGGTACGCGTCGTCGCCGAAGAAGTAGAGCAGGCCCCAGTGGGTGCCGAAGGCCGTCCGCTTGGTGACCGTTTCCTCGAGCGGCGCCGAAAGGTCGTGGGATTCGTAGTAGTCGTCGTCCCGCGTCTGCTCGGGGATCTGCAGGTCGCTGACGACCCGCCGGCGCGGATAGACGCCGAAGCAGCCCGCGACGCCGGTCGCGTCGACGACCTCGCGCGGGAAGAAGGCGTCGATTTCCTCCTCGGTCGTCTTGGGGTCGAAGGCCAGCGCCAGGCCCTGGTAGGCGTTGAAGCCGTAGGCCCGTTCGAGCAGCTCGAAGACCTTGAACCCCGGCGGCCGGTAGGCGACCTCGCCGAAGTACATTTCGCCGTCACTGGTGACGAAGTACTCCGGGTGCACGAAGCCGAACTCGATGTCGAAGGTCTTGATGAGCTTCTCGATCTGCGCGGTGATCTGCGGCCGGTACCTCTCGAGCTCCGAAGTGGCCGGCACGAACACGGAATACCCGAGCGTGACGTACTCGGAGATGTTGAGGAACTTGATCTTCCCGTTGTGGATCCACGCCTCGACGGCGAATTCCCAGCCGTCGAGGTGGGACTCCATGAGGACGGGGAACTCGTCGTCCGGGATGGTGTCGACCTCGTCGGGCGTGCGGATGACGCGGTGCCCGAGACAGCCGGCCTTGTCGAAGGCCTTGAGGTGGATCGGGTCGTTGGGGTCACCGTCCAGTTTGAGCAGCGTCTGGTTGACCCGCTTGAGGAAGCGGATGACGTCGTCGCGGTCGTGCGCCTCTTCGAAGATCCCGACCCGGATCCCGCCGAGCTGCGCCCGCCGCTTCATCAACGACTTGTCCCGCAGCAGCATGGCTTGCCCGAACAGCCGCGGGTTGTCGAGCAGCACGGCGTTGATGGCCCCGGCCCACTCGACGGTCTCTTCGAAGAGCGGGATGGCGACGTCGACGCCCCGGTCGGCGAGGATCTCGGCGATCTCGAGCGACCGGTCGTTGAGCCGTTCGAAGTTCCAAGGCACGTAAGGGATATCGTGGTCGACGCAGTACTCCTCGGCCCACTCCGGCGCGACGACGACGTACCGCCGGTCGAACCGGTCGAGGGCTTCGACCGCGTTGAGGCTCCAGCCGAGCAGGGCCAGATAACCCTTGTCAGGATCCTTGGCGGCCAATTCGGGCTGGGGCATGGACCATTCCTCCGGTTCGGCGCGTGCTTGTGGTCGGTGTCGTGCCTTCACCGTACCGGGAGGTAACCGATGGGGCTGAACGAGCGGCGCGGCCGGTTGCCGGGATCACCGGCGGCGGCGCGCTTCACCAACTTCGTCGAGTGCGCCGTGTCACTCACCGAAGCGCATCTTTCGCGCCCTCCGCCACCGCCTTTGCCACGGCGGACAAAGCAGGAGAGTCCAGCTTCCACTGCTGCCAGTACAACGGCACGTCCAACGGCCGCCCGGAGGCGAGGTCCACCAACGCCTCGCCGCGGGACGTCGCCTGGATCTCCGGCACCATGCCCCACCCGAGCCCGGCAGCCACTGCGTCCACAAAGGACTCCGATGCCGGGATGTGGTGCCGCACCAACGTGAAGTTGCGGCGACGCGTCAGGCCCCGGAGAAATCGGTCCTGCAGGTCGTCCTTCCGGTCGAACACGATCACCGGCGCCGCGGGCAGAGACACGGGAAGTGGCTCGGACAGCCAGCGGGCAAGAAATGCGGGAGAGGCCATCGCCCGGTAGCGCATCCGGCCCAGGCGGATCGACGAACACCCCTGCACCGGCTGAGGCGAGGCCGTCACAGCCGCCATCACCAACCCCTCACGCAGCAACGCCGCTGTGTGGTCTTGGTCCTCCCGCTGCAGGTCGAAACACACCGAGAGCGACGACGGGACCCGGGCGAGGGCCGGGAGGAACCACGTCGCCAGGGAGTCCGCGTTCACCGCGATCGACAGCGTTCGCGTCGGTGAGCCCAGGCCCAGGGACGCCAGAGCGTCCTGCTCCAGCTGGGCCAGGGAACGCGCGAAGCGCACCAGGACCTGGCCGGACGAGGTGAGCGACACCGGCTTCGTGCGGAGCAGGAGCACTCGGCCCGTCCGCTGCTCGAGGGCCTTGATCCGCTGGCTCACCGCCGACGGCGTCACGTGCAGGACCGCCGCCGCGGCGTCGAAGCTGTGCTCGTCCACGACCGCCAGCAGCGTCCTGACCTGGTCGAGGGGAAGATCTGACATCACGAGCGCTAATGTTACGTAAGAATCTTTAGCTGGAGTGATGCACCGGGACGCGCATACGGTAAAACCGTGCTTCCACTGCTCGCCGCCGGGTTCGGGACCGGCCTCTCGCTCATCGTCGCCATCGGGTCGCAGAACGCCTTCCTGCTGCAGCAGGGCCTGCGCGGGGGTGCCGTGGCGCCGCTCGTCGTCATCTGTGCCGTTTCCGATCTCGTGCTCATCGGGCTCGGTGTGAGCGGGATCGGGGCCGTGCTCCGGCGGTGGCCCACCGCGATCGGGGTGATCGCGGTCGGCGGCGGGTTGTTCCTGCTGGCCTACGCGGCGTTGGCCGCGCGGCGCGCGTTCCGGCCCTCGGTCATGACCGTCGGGGAGGACCGCACGCCGCTGCGGAAGGCCGTGCTCGCCTGCGTCGCCTTCACCTGGCTCAACCCGCACGTCTACCTCGACACCGTCCTGCTGCTCGGCTCCGTCGCGGTCGCCCACGGGGACGGGCGGTGGCTGTTCGGCCTCGGCGCCGGCGTCGCCAGTGCCGTCTGGTTCAGCGCGCTCGGCTTCGGCGCCAAGCGGCTGGCCGGGGTGTTCGCCAAGCCCGTCGCGTGGCGGGTGCTCGACGTCGTCATCGCCGTGACGATGGCCGGCCTCGGCGCGACGATGCTGCTCGGCCGCGTCTGATCACCAGAGCCGGCCGCTCTCCGAAGCCGGCGGGCGCTCCAGCTCCAGCAGGAACTGCTTGCGCTTCACCCCACCCGCGTAACCCGTGAGTTTCCCGTCCTTGCCGACGACCCGGTGGCACGCCACCAGGATGCTCAGCGGGTTCCGCCCGACGGCCGCGCCGACCTCGTGCGGCAACGCGCCCACCGAGCGCGCCAGCTCGCCGTACGTCGCCGTCGAGCCGTACGGGATCTTCGCGATCTCGGCCCAGACGGCCTGCTCGAACGCCGGGCCCTCGGCGAGGACCGGGACGTCGAACTCCCGGCGCCGGCCCGCGAAGTACTCCTTCAGCTGCTCGACGGCCGACGGAAACGCCGTGTCGTCGCGCGGGCCGAACGTCGTCCGGTCCGGCCGCGTCCAGTGGTGCGGGAAATACAGCCCCCGCACGACCTCGCCGGACCCGACCAGGGTCAGTTCGCCGATCGGGGAATCGGCCACCGTGTGCTTCATCAGTCCTCCCAGGTACTGCCGTCCGCCCGCGCGCCGCGCACGCCGGGCAGCCGGACCTCCGCCAATGCCGCCGTGACGACCGTCCGATGAGGACGCCACGACGTCGATTCCTCCAGTCGCCGCACCATCGACGCCCAGCCGGCCGGGGTCGCGGCGACGACCCAGACGTCCGGGTCGGGCGCGGCGAACCGGCGGGCCTGGCGCAGCCACGACGCCGCCGTCTCCGGCCACGTCACCGTCGCCAGCACCAGGCCGCCCCACGCCGCGGCGATCCGTTCGCCGTCGGCTCGCGAGGCCGGGTCGGCCGCGGTGCCGAGGACGATGTGCCGCGCCCGGCCGATCAGGCCGAGCAGCGCGTCGAGCTCCGGGCCGGTCACGTCGCGTCGTGGAACACGAGCCCGAGCGTGTGCCGCCGCCCCGAACGCACCACCGACACGCCGTGCCGCACCGGTGCCGCCGACCAGCCGCGGGCCGAGCGGACCGGCCGGTCGCGCGTGGTGAACACCAGGCCGTGGCCCTGCGGGATGAGCGTCGACGTGCCGCGCGACTGGGCCCGCGGCCGCTGCTCGACCAGCAGGAACTCGCCGCCCGTGTGGTCGGCACCCGGGTCGTTGAGGTTGATCACGACCTGCAGCGGGAACACCTTGTCGCCGTAGAGGTCGCGGTGCAGCGCGTTCCAGCCGCCGGTTTCGTAGCGCAGCAGGATCGGCGTCGGCCGCCGCTGCCCGGCGTCGTGGCAGACGGCCAGCCACTCGTCCAAAGTGGAGGGCCACTCGGCCTCGCGGCCCAGCCGCGCGGACCAGTCGCGGGCGATCGGCAGCAGCCGCGGGTAGAGCGCCTGCCGCAACCGCTCGACCGGCTCGGGGAACGGCGCGGCGAAGTAGTGGTAGTCGCCGTGGTCCCCGAAGCGGTGACGCCGCAGGTTCACCGTCGCCCGGAAGTGCCCCGGCTCGTCCCACATCCGGACGAGCCGGGCGCACTCGGCCGGGGTGAGCAGCCGGGGCAGCAGCGCGCAGCCGTGGTCGTCGACCTCGGCGGCCACCGCGGCCCAGTCGGCCGCGGCGACGCGGTTTTCGTAAGTGCTCATGCCCGGTAGACGCGCCGACGCGGCGAAACGTGAGATCGGGTTACGCGGCTTCCAGCGTGAGCAGCAGCCGCTTGGCTTCCTCGCCGCCCGCGTACTGCCCGTACGACCCGTCCGAACGCACGACCCGGTGGCACGGCACCACCAGGGGCAGCGGGTTCAGCGCGCACGCCGTGCCGACCGCGCGGACCGCCTTCGGGCTGCCCGCGGCCGCCGCGACCTGGGCGTAGCTCTCCGTGCGGCCGTAGGCGATGTCCGGCAGGTGCGCCAGCACGGCCAGCCGGAACCCGCGGGCCAGCCGGAAGTCCAGCGGGACGTCGAACGCCCGCCGCCCGCCGGCGAAGTACTCGTCGAGCTGCCGGGCGACCGCGTCCAGCTTGCCGGGGGCCTGCAGGATCCGCGGGCTGACGGCGGCGGCCAGGCCGGTCAGGACGGCGTCGTGGTCCTGGCGGGCGAAAGCCACCTTGACCAGGCCTTCGGGCGTCGCGGCGAGCAGCAGCGGGCCGACCGGGGAGTCGAGGACCCGGTAGGCGACGTCCAGCAGCCCCTCCCGCGATGCGGCGGCGGTGAGCTTGTCGTGCAGGCGGCGGGTGGTGGCGTCGTCGGGCGACGGCAGCGTCGCGAAGAGGTCCGTCATGAGCGCGCTCCTTCCAGGGGATAGGTGACCCGCAAGGCCTTGATGCCGTCGGCGGCCGCCCGGCGGGCGGCGTCCGTGCTGCCCCCGGTGATCTCCGCGATCTCGCGGTAGGGCAGCCCGGCCAGGTAGTGGTAGGCGACGGCGGCACGCTGCTTGTCCGGCAGCTTCGCCAGGGCGTCCCACAGGTCGCCGTCCCGCTCCTCGGTGCGGCCGGGCCGGTCCGGGACCTCGCCGACCGGGAGCGGCCCGCGTGCCTTCGCGCGGGTGACGTCGATGGCCTTGCGGTGCGCGATCGTGACGAGCCACGCCTGGACGTTCGCGTCGGCGGGCAGCTCGGGATACGCCTTCAGCGCCGAGAGGAAGGTCTCCGACCAGGCGTCTTCGGCGTCGGCCGGGCCCAGCACGGCCCGGCAGACCCGGAGGACCATCGGCCCGTGCTCGGCCACGATCTGCTCGAACGGTTTCACGATCACACCCCGGAGACGCCCGGGACCGCCGGAACGTGAGATCGGGTGCCCGTGACGACCGTCGCGCCGAGCTCGTCGGACTCGTGCACGCGCGGCGTCAGGCCCGCCTCGGCGAAGACGGCGGCCAGCACGGGCGCCTGGCGCGCACTCGATTCCACGAGCACGGTCCCGTCGGGCGCCAGCCAGCCCGGCGCACCCGCGGCGACGCGCCGGGCGAGGTCGAGGCCGTCCGACCCGCCGTCGAGCGCGGTGCGGGGTTCGTGCAGCCGGGCCTCGGGCGGCATCGTCGCGACGGCGTCCGAAGGCACGTACGGCACGTTCGCCAGGAGAACGTCGACCCGGCCCCGCAGCGACGACGGCAGCGCGTCGAAGAGGTCGCCCTGGTGGACGCGGAAGCCGGGCAGGTTCTCGCGGGCGCACGCGACGGACGCGTCGTCGACGTCGGCCGCGTGCAGCTCACTCGGGTGCTTCGCCGCGGCGAACGCGGCGCCGAGCGCGCCCGAACCGCAGCACAGGTCGAGCACCACCGGGTCCGGCGGCGCGAGCGAGACGGCGACGTCGACGAGGAACTCGGTGCGGTGCCGCGGCACGAACACCCCGGGCCGCACCGTGACGCGCAGGCCGTGGAACTCCGCCCAGCCGAGCAGGTGCTCCAGCGGCAGCCCGGCGACCCGGCGCTCGACCAGGGCGGCGAGCTCGGCGGGGGTCGCGGCGGCGGCGAGGAGCAGCTCGGCCTCGTCCTCGGCGAAGACGCAGCCCGCGGCGCGCAGGCGGGAAACGACAGTGGCGGTGTCCAACAGGGAGCGAGACTACCGGACCTGGACCGCGTCCCCGACGTTCAGGCCGTCGAAGAACGCCGCCGAATCGGCGTCCGAGAGGTGGACGCAGCCGTGCGACGGCGCGTCGAGCGGCCCCGCGTGGAAGGCGATGCCGCCGGCGGCGAAGAACACCGAGTTGGGCATGTTCGTGCCGTACTCGCTGCTCGTGTGCTCCCGGTCCTTCCAGACGACGTGGAACGAGCCGGCCGGCGTCGTCTGATCGGGCGGCCCGAACCCGGCCGGGACCGGGCCGCGGACGACCTCGCCGTCCCGCAGCAGCCAGGCCAGGCGCCGGGCGAGGCTCACGCACGCCCCGGTCGTGACGTCGCACGGCGGCGACGGCGGGGGTGCCGTCGTGGCCGCCTTCGCCGGCGGCTCGGGTTCGGCGATCGGGCCCGGCGCAGTCGCGCGCGGCGCCGAGCACGCCGCCGTGACCAGCGCCAGTCCCAGCACGGTCACCACCCCGGATCCGCGCATCCGTCCATCCCCTCGCCGAGCCACCTGCCGGTGACCAGTACGGCCGGGCGGCCCCGGAGGTTGAGCCGCGCGTGCAGCCGGGTTGTCCCCGCGTGCACCGCGGCCACCGGGCGGGGTACCCGGCGGGTCGAGGTCGAACCATGACCATGCTGAGCGCCGGGCTCCGCGGCCAGGGTGCACGGGTGGACGCGAACACTGCACGGGCGGATAGGGCAGGATGTCCGGATGACGCCGCGTCGTGTGCTCGGAGCCCTTCTCGCCGCCCTCACCGGCCTGGTCGTGCTGGCCGGACCGGCCGCGGCCCACACCGAGCTCGAATCCAGCTCACCCGCCGAAGGCGCCGCCCTCGCCGCCGCGCCGGCCGAGGTCCGGCTCACCTTCGGCGAGCCCGTGACGCTGCCGCCGGACGCGCTCAAGATCACCGGCCGCGACGGCACGGCGTGGAAGGTCGCCACGCCGACCGTGGCGGGCGCGGTCGTGACGGCGTCCGTGGTCCCGGCGGGCCCGGCCCAGGCGTACACGCTGACCTGGAAGGTGATCGCGGACGACGGCGACAACGTCACGGGCACCATCCACTTCACCCTCACGACCGCGGCCTCCCGGTCGGCCGCGGCGCCCGGCTCGGCGGCGCCCTCGGCCACGCCCGAGTCGGACGTCGCCGCGCCGGCCAAGGTCGACGTCGGCATCCCCGGCTGGATCTGGATCCTGGTCTCGGTCGCCGCCGTGCTGGCCGCGGGTGTCGCCTTGCTTCGCGTGCTGAAGGGCCCGAAGCGCTGAGTTACTCCTGCGGGACCGTCACGACCCAGCGTTCGGGACGCCGGCGCAGGTAGCCCCACCAGTACAGCGCCGAAACCAGCAGCACGCCCGCGGTGATGCCGAGGTCGAGCGCGCTCTGCTCGACCAGGACGTAGGCCAAAGCCGCGACGGCCAGCACCGGGATCACCGGCCAGGCCGGCATCCGCCACACGTGCGGCTTCCGGTGCGCGGCCCGGCGCGCCCGCAGCGCGGCGGCCGCGACGCTGAGGTACAGCGCCACGACGGCGACCCCGGTGACGCCGCTGAGCGTGTCCACCGGCACGAAGCAGAGAACGGCTTCGGAGAGCCCGACCACGAGCGTCGCGACCCACGGCGCGCCGAACCGTTCGCTGACCACGCTCATCGCGCGGTTCACCGGCGTCGGCCACGCCTGGTCGCGCGCCGAGGCGTACAGCACCCGCGAGTTCTGGATGACCATGACGATCACCGCGTTCACGATGGCCGCCGCGATGCACAGGCTGATCGCGACGCCGACCGCCGAGGTGCTCCACCCGGTGACGAGCGCGGTGAGGTCGACGCCGGCGAGCGCGGCGGTGTCCGGCACGGCGAGGGTGATCGCGACGACCGGCACCAGGATGACCAGCGCGCTGATCCCGAGCGTCCAGAACACCGTGCGGGCCACGGTCCTGCGCGGTTCGCGCATCTCCTCGGCGAGGTAGACGGCGGTGCTGAAGCCCTGCACGACGAACAGCGCGACGGCCAGCCCGGCGACGACCGCGATCAGCCCGATCCCGCTCGTGCCGAGGCTCGGCTTCACCAGCACGGCCGGGCTCTGCGTGGTGTGCGTGAACCCGAGCAGTGACACGACGAAGATCGCGACGATCTCGATGACCAGGAAGATCCCGGTGATCCAGGCGTTGGACCGCAGGTTCAGCAGGCCCATCACGGTGGACGCGAGCATCACGAGCGCCCCGGCGACCGAGGGGCTGATGTCCACGACGGCGGCGAGGTAGTCGGCGACGCCGATCGCGATGATCGGCGGCACGACGAGGACGACGATGAACGCCACCACGAACGTCAGCCAGCCCGCGAACCGGTTCGCCACGGTCGTCACCATCGCGTACTCGCCGCCGGCGCTCGGGACGAGCGTGCCGAGTTCCGAGTAGCAGAAGGCGATCCCGACGCAGAGGAGCACGGCCAGGGCGATGGCGAGCGCGGTGCCGGTGCCGAGGTCGGCGAACAGCGGGGGCACGAGGACGAACAGCGACGACGCCGGTGTCACGCAGCTGAGCGTGAGCAGCGTGCCGCCGCCGACGCCGATGGAACGGGTCAGCGAGCGGCGTCCGGCGGGGACGGCGGCGGTGTCGGCATCGGGCGGGGCGGGAGTGCGGGTCACGGGGCGTTCCCTCCGGCCGGGGGCAAGGTGCGACGGATGGAACAGCACCGTTTCGGTGTTGTCAACGCCGCAAACTCGACTGAATCCGTCGTCAGTACGCGGCCGAACCTTCGGATTTAGTCACTGACTGTGACGAGGGGGTAGGGTTTGCCCCGCACTGCCCGCTTCGGGGATGATCCGGGGCGTGAGCAGCCAGGACACCCCGAGCCGGCCGGCGCCGCCCGTGCTCGACGACATCTCGCGGCAGATCATCGCGCAGCTCCAGGAAGACGGGCGGCGCGCGTACGCGACGATCGGCAAGGCGGTCGGCCTCTCGGAGGCCGCGGTGCGGCAGCGGGTGCAGCGGCTGTCGGACTCCGGGGTCATCCAGATCGTCGCCGTCTCGGATCCCTTGCAGGTCGGGCTGTTCCGGCAGGCGATGGTCGCGATCACGGTCGACGGCCCGCTGGAGCCGGTCGGTGACGCACTGGCCGAAATGGACGAAATCGCGTACGTGATCCTCTGCGCCGGCCGCTACGACCTGCTCTGCGAGGCGGTGTGCGCCGACGACGAGGCGCTGCTCCAGCTGATCTCGACGCGGATCCGCGCGTTGCCCGGCGTCCGGCACGCGGAGGCGATGGTCTACCTCAAGCTGCGGAAGCAGACCTACCAGTGGGGGACTCGCTGAGTGTGACGACTAAATCCGAAGGTATCGTGGCTTAATTGATGTTGAATTAGTCGCTCAGGATCGGCCATACGACTGAATCACTTGCAATGGCTGGTCGACGCGTGCGATAACCGGGGCATGACCACTACCGCCGACCGCGCCGCCGTCGATGCCTCCGGTCTCGCGCAGGCCGCCCGCAGCAACCTCTGGATGCACTTCACCCGCCACTCCGCCTACGACGACACCGACGTCCCGGTGATCGTGCGCGGCGAAGGCCCGTACATCTGGGACGCCCGCGGGAAGCGCTACCTGGACGGGCTCGCCGGCCTGTTCGCGGTCCAGGTCGGCCACGGCCGCGAGGAACTCGCCGAGGCCGCCGCGCGGCAGACCAAGCAACTCGCGTACTTCCCGCTGTGGGGTCACGCGCACCCGACGGCGATCGAGCTGGCGGCCCGGCTGGCCGACGCCTCGCCCGGTGACCTCAACCGCGTGTTCTTCACCGTCAGCGGCGGCGAGTCGGTCGAGACGGCGTGGAAGCTCGCCAAGCAGTACTTCAAGCTGGTCGGGAAGCCGGCCAAGCACAAGGTGATCAGTCGCGCGCTGGCCTACCACGGCACGTCGCAGGGCGCGCTGTCGATCACCGGCATCCCGGGCGCGAAGGCCGACTTCGAGCCGCTGGTGCCGAGCACGCTGCGCGTCCCGAACACGAACTTCTACCGGGCGACCGAGCACGCCGACGACTACGAGGCCTACGGCCGCTGGGCCGCGGACCAGATCGAGCAGGCGATCGAGTTCGAAGGCGCGGACACCGTCGCGGCGGTGTTCCTCGAGCCGGTGCAGAACACCGGCGGCTGCTTCGTCCCGCCGCCGGGCTACTTCGAGCGCGTGCGGGAAATTTGCGACAGGCACGACGTCCTGCTGGTGTCCGACGAGGTGATCTGCGCGTTCGGCCGCGTCGGCCACGACTTCGCCGCCAAGCGCTACGGCTACCAGCCGGACATCATCACCACGGCGAAGGGGCTGACGTCCGGCTACGCGCCGCTGGGCGCGGTGCTCGCTTCGGAGCGGCTGATGGAGCCGTTCACCCGCGGGTCGACGACGTTCATGCACGGCTCGACCTACGGCGGCCACCCGGTTTCCTGCGCGGTGGCGCTGGCGAACCTCGACCTGATCGCGCGGGAAGACCTCTACGGGCACGTGCTTTCCCGGGAGGCGGCCTTTCGGTCCACTTTGGACAAACTGACCGACCTGCCGATCGTCGGCGACGTGCGCGGGGCCGGGTTCTTCTACGGCATCGAGCTCGTGAAGGACAAGGCGACCAAGGAGACGTTCAGCGCCGAGGAATCCGAGCGGGTGCTGCGCGGCTTCCTGTCGGACGCGTTGTTCGAGGCCGGGCTGTACTGCCGCGCCGACGACCGCGCCGAGCCGGTCGTGCAGCTGTCGCCGCCGCTCGTCTGCGACCAGGCCGAGTTCGACGAGATGGAGCAGATCCTGCGCGACACGCTGACCCGCGCCTGGAAGCTCCTGTAGGCCCGCCCGGGCGATGATCTTGGCCCGAAGGGGCGGGGAATCGGCTTTCCCCGCCCCGCGGCCGGGGTTCTGAGTACCGTGGAACGCGGGGGGACCGGGGGAGCGGCCGGTGACCGGGCCGCCCGCGTCGCCCGCCGGCCGCGCACCCGGGAGGAGACCCGATGACCGCGACCACGGACACCCCGCGCCTGCCGTTCGAGCGGCCGAACGTCCTGGAGATCGCCCCGCTCTTCGAGGTGCTGCGCCGGGAAGGGCCGGTGGTGCGGGTGACCACCCCGGCCGGTGACCCCGCCTGGCTGGTCACCGGGTACGACGAGGTCCGCGCGGTGTTCAGCGACCTGCGCTTCGGGCGTTCGCACCCCGCGCCCGAGCGGGCGTCGGCGTTGTCGGACGCCGCCATCCTCAGCCGGCCGCAGGGCGACCACGAAACCGAGCACGCCGGGCACGCGCGGATGCGGAAGATGCTCGTGCCGGCGTTCTCCGCCAACCGGATCCGCCGTCTCGCCGGCCACGTCCAGGAACTGGCCGACGGCTGCTACGACGCGATGGAGCGCGCCCGGCTCGACGGCGGGCCGGTCGACCTGCACGAGCTGCTCTCGTTCCCGCTGCCGGTGCTGGTGATCTGCGAGCTGCTCGGCGTCCCGTACGAAGACCGCGCCACGTTCCGGGTGCTGTCCGACCGGATGGGCCGGATGGACATCGGCACCGGCGCCGACGCGGCGCTCGAGGAGTTCGCCGCCTACATGGGCCGGCTCGCCGCCGCGAAACGGCGGGAGCCCGGGCAGGACGTCGTTTCGGACATGGTCCGGGCGCAGGCGCAGGACCCCGCGTTCACCGACGACGACCTCGCCCGGCTCGCCGCCGGCCTGCTGTTCGCCGGCCACGAGACGACGTCCAACCGCATCGACCTGGGCGTCCTGTACCTGCTCACCGACCTCGCGCGCCGCGACGCGCTGGCCGCCGACCCCGGCGGCCGGGCGCACGGCGTGGTCGAGGAAATCCTGCGGCTGGCTGCCCCGGGCGGGCTCGGCATCCTGCGGTACGCGCACGACGACGTCGAACTCGGCGGCGTGACGGTCGCCCGCGGCGACGCCGTCGTCCTCTCGCTGGCCGCGGCGAACCGGGACTCGTCGGTGTTCCCGGACGCGGCCGAGTTCGACCCCGGCCGCAAGCCGAACCCCCACGTGGCGTTCGCTTACGGCGGCTGGTTCTGCATCGGCGCGAGCCTGGCGCGCACGGAGCTGCGCGTGGTGTTCGGCTCGCTGCTCCGGCGGTTCCCGGGCCTGCGGCTGGCGGTGCCGGTCGACGAACTGGAGGTCCGGACGAACCGGGTCACCGGGGGAGTGGACCGCGTGCCGGTCCTCTGGTAGACCTGCGGCGGCCGCGACGGGAGGAAAACGTGACCCTGTGGGACAAGCTCGCGATGGACGACAAGCTCATCAAGGTGCTGAAGGAGATCCCGCCGGGGCCGGACGCGTCGGAGTTCGGACCCGCCTACGTCACGATCCACCAGCTGGCCGTCGAGCTCGACCAGCGCTTCCCCGAGGTCCGCAAGGAGCTGGACGTGCCACTGGGCGGCGGCGCGACCCGGCACGCCGGGCTCGTGGAGCTGCTGGGCAAGGAGCTCGTCGACAAGATCAAGCGCTACGGCGACGTCTACCCGATCGAAGCCGCGCAGCTGTCGGCGGTGCGCTTCCGCGAGCTGCGGCTGCGCGGCCCGGGCGGGCGTGACCTGGTGGGCGCCTCGCGCACCGACCTGCCGCTGATCCGCCTGCGGCCCCGGGATTGACCGTGCCCGCCCCGCCGGTCCGGGTGCTCGTGGCCGAACGCGACCCGGCCGTGCGGGCCCGCCTCGCCGCCCTGCTGGCCGAGGCCGACGGCATCGAGGTGGTCGGCTCGGCGCCCGACGCGAAGACGGCCGCGCTGACGCTGCGCCGCCGGCTCCCGGACGTCCTGCTGCTGGACCTGCGCCTGGGACCGCTGGGCCCGGTCTTCCGCCGCCCGGCCGTGGTGGCGCTGGTGACGTTCGACTCCGACGCGGGAATCCTGCGTGCCCTGCGTGACGGGGCATCGGGGTTCCTGCTCCGGTCGGCCCGCCGCAACGAGCTGATCAAGGTGGTCCGCCTGGCCGCGGACGGCCACGTGGTGCTCTCCCCGGACGCCTCCCGCCGGCTCGTCTCGGCGGCGACCCGGCTCTCCGGGCCGCGCGACGAGCGGCTCGCGCGCGTCGACGCCCTGTCCTGGCGCGAGCGCGAAATCCTGGTCCTGGTGGGCCAGGCCCTGACGAACGTCGAGATCGCGGCCCGGCTCGAGCTGGCGGAGCCCGAGGTGCGCGGCCTGGTGACCCAGGTGGTGCGCAAGCTGGGCTGCGCGCACCGGACCGAGGCGGGGTTGCTGGCCTACGAGCGAGGGCTGTGCCGGCCGGGCTGAAGGGCTGCGGGACACCCCGTGGCGTCGTAGCCCGGCCCCCACCCGCCGCCGGGATCCATCGAGACGTCCAAAGTGGACTCCACGGCCCAGTCGAACTACCCTGACCGGGCGAACGACGGACAGTCAGGACCGGGCGGCCGGAACCGGGCGCGCGACGCCGAAACCGCCGTACGGCCCGGCTTTCGCCCGCTTGCGGACCTCGTCGAAGTGCCGGTGCACGGCTTCGGCGGCGGCATCGGCGTCGCGCTGCAGGAGCGCGTCGACGATGGCCTGGTGCCGCTTGGCCGTGGCCGTCGGGGAACCGGCCGGGCCGCCCAGCTCGCTTTCGGCGATCTGGTAGACGTCCCAGAACAACCCGGTCAGCTCGCGGGCGAGGTCGAACCCGGCCTCGGCGCAGATGAGGTCGTGGAACTCGCGGTCGGCGTCCGCCGCGTCGGGGCCCTTGCGCTTCATCCGCGCGACGCAGGCCTGCAGGTCCTCGACCAGCTCGGGCCGGTGGTCGGTGGCGACGCGGCGGGTCAGCTCGGTCTCGAGCATCTCCCGCACCTCCAGGAGGTCGCGCAGCCGCCCGACGTCGGTGGCGCCGCGGGCGCGGGTGCGGAACAGCAGCCACGTCTGCAGCGACTCGGACCCGGCGGACCCGACGAACGTGCCGTAGCCGTGGCGGATCTCGACGATGCCGAGGGCCTGGAGGGCCTTGATCGCCTCGCGGATGGAGTTGCGGCTGACGCCGATGTCCTCCATCAGGCTGAGCTCGGTGGGCATGGGCGCGCCCGGCGGGAGCTCCCGCTCGACGATCAGGTCGATGATGCGCTTGGTGATCTCTTCGCTGCGCTGCGGACGGGCCACTGCTGTCCTCCCCGGATGCGTCGTGAGAGGACATCCTACGTCATACGTCCAGAAGGGTTGACCGGCACGCGAACGCATCCTAGGCTCACGCCGGTCATAGGACGTCCCACGTCCTACCGTTCGAGCCCCCGGAGACAGCGATGTCCCAGAGCCCGTCGCTCAGCCGCCGCCAGTTGCTGCGCTACACCACCTTCGCCGGGGCGGCCGTGGCGTTCCCCACCGTGCTCGCCGCCTGCGGCGGGCCCGCGTCCACCAACAAGACCGGCAGCTCGGCGGGCTCGCTGACCGCCGTCGTCGGCTACGGCAACAACCAGTCGTGGGACCCGCTGCAGACCGCGTCCGCGTTCTCGATGGCCGCGATCCTGCACTGCTACGAGTCCCTCGTGGAGGGTGATCCGATCACCCGCGCGCCGTTCCCGGGCCTGGCGAAAGCGCTGCCCGACGCGACCGGCACGAGCCTGAAGTTCGACCTCCGAGACGGCGCGAAGTGGCACGACGGGCAGCCCGTGACCGCCGACGACGTCGTCTTCACCTACGCCAGGGCGCTGGACGACCAGGAGAACGTGCTGGTCCACAGCTTCTTCTCCACCTGGCTCAAGGAGGTCCGCAAGACCGGCGACCGCTCGGTCGAGTTCGTCCTCAAGTTCCCCTTCCCGTACGCGCTGCGGCGCATCCAGTGCTGCAAGATCGTCCCGAAGCACGTCTTCGAGGGCAAGTGGGCCGACGCCGCGGCCGGCAAGGTCGTCGGCTCCGGCCCGTACAAGGTCGTCGAACAGGCACCGCTGAGCCACACGAGCTTCGAGAAGTTCGCCGGCTACACCGGCCCGCGCCCGGCGGCCTACGACAAGATGCTGTGGAAGTCCATCGTGGACTCCGCGCCGCGCGTCGCCGCCATCTCCGGGGCGAACCCGGACGCGCAGATCGCCGAGAACATCCCGGCCGCCAACGCCGACCAGCTCCGCAAGGCCGGCCGCACGGTCGAGTTCGCCGACGGCGGCAACAACCTCTTCCTGCTCTTCAACACCGCGCACGCGCCGTTCGACAAGAACCTGGTCCGGCAGGCGCTGCACTACGCCATCGACAAGCGGAAGATGGTCGAGATCGGCCTGAAGGGCGCCGGCTCGCCCGGCACGTCGTTCATCAACCCGAAGCTGCCGTCCTCGCAGCCCGCGTCGCAGGACTTCGCCTACAACCCCGAAAAGGCGAAGCAGCTGCTGCAGCAAGCCGGCGTCGGCAACCTCAGGGTGACGCTGTCGACGACGAACACCTCGCTGGTCGCCGACTGCGTCAAGGTGATCAAGGAGGGCTGGGACGCGATCGGCGTCCAGACCACTTTGGACTCCCAGGACACCAAGGCGCTGTTCTCGAAACTCGACGCCGGCCACGACTTCCAGGTCGTCGCCACGACCAACAACCCGCTGCAGTTCGGCAACGACCCCGACCTGATGATCCGTTACTACTACGACGCCAAGTCGATCCTCACGAGCAAGTACGCGCGCTGGACCGGCCCGGACGCCCAGGCGCTGCTCGCGTTGCAGGACCAGGCCGCGGCCGAGACCGACGAGGCCAAGCGGAGCTCGCTCACCAAGCAGCTGCTCGACCGGATCTCCGAGCAGGCCGTCATCTACCCGGTCGTCTTCACCCAGCTCGGCACGGCCTGGGACCCGAAGGCGATCACCGGCGTGCACGCCCAGGGCTACCCGGGCATCTACCTGAACCAGGCCAAGCCGGTCTAGGAGGAGAACACCCGTGGCCGTCGTCGTGCGGATGCTGCTCAGCCGCGTCCTCGCCCTGATCCCGCTGCTGCTCGGCGTCATCCTGTTCGTGTTCGTCGTGATGCGGTTCGCGCCCACCGACCCGGCGCTCGCCGCGTTCGACGGCGCGAACGCGACCGCCGAGCAGCTGCAGCAGTTCCGGCTGGAGAACGGGCTGCTGGACCCGCTGCCGCTGCAGTACGTCCACTTCGTCTGGCACCTGGTCCAGGGCGACTGGGGCACCAGCGTGATCACCAAGCAGCCGGTCGGCGAGACCATCGCGACCGCGCTGCCGCTCACCGTGCAGCTGACCCTGCTCGGGCTGGTCATCGCGCTCGTGTCCTCGCTGGTGCTCGGCGTGACGTCCGCGCTGTTCCGCGACCGCTGGCCGGACAAGGCGATCCGCGTGGTCACCCTGGCCGGGGTCGCCGCGCCGGCGTTCTGGGTGGCGCTGCTGCTGGTCCAGTGGCTGGCCGTCGGCCGGGGCCTGTTCCCGACCAGCGGGTACGTCAGCCCGGCCGACTCCTTCGGCGGCTGGCTGAACTCGCTGGCGCTGCCCGCGATTTCCCTCGCACTGCCGGTGGCGGCGCAGCTGACCCGGGTGATCCGGACGTCGATGGTCGAAGAGCTGGACAAGGACTACGTCCGCACCGCGCGCGGCGGCGGGCTGCCGCCGGTGGTCGTGGTCGGGCGCAACGTGCTGCGCAACGCGCTGGTCACCCCGCTGACCGTGCTCGGCCTGCGGGTCGGCTACCTGCTGGGCGGCGCGGTCGTCATCGAGACGATGTTCGCGCTGCCGGGGATGGGACAGAACATGATCCAGGCCGTCAAGGACGGCGACACCGCCAAGGTGCAGGGCTTCGTGATCACGATCGCGATCGGGTTCGTGCTGGTCAACCTGATCGTCGACGTCCTGTACCTGATCGCGAACCCGCGCCTGCGGAGCCACGCGTGAAGCGCCTGCGCGGGTCGTGGCCCGCCCTCGCGCTCCTCGGCGTCCTGGTGCTGGTCGCCGTGCTCGGCACGCTCCTGGCCACGCACAACCCGGACGCGCTGAGCACCGACACCGGCGGTCCGAGCGCCGCGCACTGGTTCGGCACCGACCAGTCCGGCCGCGACATCTTCTCCCGGCTCGTCGCCGGCACGCGCTGGTCGCTCGCCATCGGCCTGGGGGCGGTGGCGCTCGCGCTCGTGTCGGGAGCGGTGATCGGGGCGTTCGCCGCGACGTCGCACCGCCGGGTGGACGCGGTGATCATGCGCGTCCTCGACGTCGTCATGGCGTTCCCCGGCATCGCGCTGGCCGCGGTGCTCGTCGCGGTGTTCGGGCACGGGATCCTCGTGCTGGTCCTGGCCATCGGGTTCCTCAACACGCCGCCGGTGGCCCGGGTGATCCGGGCGAACGTCCTGGCACAGTACGGCGAGGACTACGTCGCGGCCGAACGCGTCATCGGCGCCCGCCGGTTCTTCGTGCTGACCCGGCACGTCGCCGTCAACTGCGCCGCGCCGGTGCTGGTCTACTGCACGGTCACGGTGGCCGACGCGATCGTCTTCGAGGCCTCGCTGTCGTTCATCGGCGCCGGCATCCAGCCGCCGGACCCGTCGTGGGGCTCGGTACTCGCCGACGGCAAGGACCTGGTGCTGACCGGCGGCTGGTGGGCGACGCTGTTCCCCGGCCTGCTGATCCTGAGCACCGTGCTGGCGCTCAACATCCTGTCCGAGCGGATCTCCGACGCCTGGGCCGCCCCCTCGGCCCGCGCGGTCAAGGCGGCCGAGGTCGCCAAGGCCGTCGAAGCCCGCGACGAGGCCGACACCGCGCCCGTCCTGCCGATCGCCGGCCTGCGGGAGGCGGGGGAGCGGCTGGCCCGCACCGCGCGGTCCCTGGACCACCGCGACCCGGTCCTGGAGGTCGACCGGCTCCGGATCGCCTTCCCCGGCCGCCACGAGGGCGTCGACGTCGTGGACGGAGTGTCCTTCAGCGTCCGGGCCGGGGAGGTCCTCGGCCTGATCGGCGAGTCCGGCTGCGGCAAGACGCTCACCGCCCTGTCGATCCTCGGCCTGGAGCCGGTGGGCGCCCGGGTGTCCGGCCAGATCCGGTTCGCGCAGCGGGACCTGCTCGCGCTCAAGCCCGGCGAGCGCCGCCGGCACCTCGGCCACGACATCGCGATGATCTACCAGGACGCGCTGAGCTCCCTCAACCCGGCGATGACCATCCGCGCCCAGCTCAAGCAGTTCTGCCGCCGCGGCGGCACCCGCACCCCGGCCGAACTGCTGGACCTGGTCAACCTCGATCCGGAACGGACGCTGCGGGCGTACCCGCACGAGCTGTCCGGTGGCCAGCGCCAGCGCGTGCTGATCGCCATGGCGCTCTCGCGCGACCCGAAGCTGATCGTCGCCGACGAGCCCACGACCGCCCTCGACGTCACCGTGCAGGCGCAGATCATGGCGCTGCTGCTGCGGCTGCAGGAAGAGCTCGGCTTCGCGCTGGTCCTCGTCTCGCACGACCTCGCCCTGGTGTCCGAGCTCGCCGACCGCGTCGTCGTCATGTACGGCGGCCAGGTCGCGGAGCTGGGCACCACCGCCGAGGTGGTCGGCTCGCCGCGGCACCACTACACGCGCGGCCTGCTCAGCGCCGTGTTGTCGCTGGAGGAGAACGAGGCCCGGCTGACGCAGATCAAGGGGGTCGTCCCGGCCCCGGCCGAGTTCCCGGCCGGCTGCCGCTTCGCCGGCCGCTGCCCGGCGGCCCGCGCGAAGTGCCACGACGAACCCCCGGTCCGCTTCGGCGAACCCGTCGGCCACCTCGTCGCCTGCCACTTCCCGGCGGTCGACATCGCCCGCGAGAAGGAGGCGACGGCGTGAACCTCCTGGAGGTCGACGGCGTCCACGTCGTCCACAAGGTCCGCGGCCGCGGGCTGTTCGGCCACGACCACGTCCACGCCCTCACCGACGCCCACCTCGTGGTGAACCCGGGCGAGACGATCGGCGTCGTCGGCGAGTCCGGCTGCGGCAAGTCCACCCTGGCCAAGGTGATCGTCGGCCTGCAGCGGCCGACCGCGGGCGGCGTCCGGTTCCGCGGGAAGCCCCGGACGTCCGGGCGCGAGGTCGGCATGGTCTTCCAGGACCCCTCGACCGCGCTCAACCGGCGGCTGGCCGTCGCCAAGATCATCCGCGACCCCCTCGACGTCCACCAGGCCGGGACGCCCGCCGAGCGCGACGAGCGTGTCCGGGAGCTGATGTCCCTGGTCGGCCTCCCGGACAGCGTCGCCGACGCGGTGCCCGGCCAGCTGTCGGGCGGGCAGCGCCAGCGCGTCGCCATCGCCCGCGCCCTGGCCCTGCGCCCCGCCTTGCTGGTCGCCGACGAGCCGACGTCCGCCCTCGACGTCTCGGTCCGCGCCCAGATCCTCAACCTGCTGCTCGACCTGCGCGAACAGCTGGACCTGGCGATGGTCTTCGTGTCCCACGACATCCAGACCGTGGCCAAGATGAGCGACCGGATCGTCACGATGTACCTGGGCCGGATCGTCGAAGAAGCCCCGGTGGGGGCGCAGGCCCGTCACCCCTACACGC
Source organism: Amycolatopsis stemonae (assembly GCF_054781455.1). Classification (NCBI taxonomy): domain Bacteria; kingdom Bacillati; phylum Actinomycetota; class Actinomycetes; order Pseudonocardiales; family Pseudonocardiaceae; genus Amycolatopsis; species Amycolatopsis stemonae. Next base: position 31,653 of record NZ_BAAGUJ010000004.1, read on the forward strand.
GGGCGTTGTTCTCCGCGACACCCAGCCTGCTCCACCCGGTCGAGCCGATCGTGCTCGCCGGCCCGGTGCCCTCGGCGACCCACCCGCCGAGCGGGTGCCCGTTCCGCACCCGCTGCCCGAAGGCCACCGGCGAGTGCGCGGCGGAGCTGCCGCCGCTCGCCGCGGCCGAGGGCGGGCACACCTACCGCTGCATCCACCCAGATCTGCCTACCGGAGTGAGCACCTGATGCCGAAGTTCGCCGGAATCGTCCCGCCGCTGTGCACGCCGTTGAACGACGACTTCAGCGTGGACACCGACTCGCTGCGGCGCCACGTCGAGTTCCAGCTCGACGCCGGCGTGCACGGCGTCTTCGTCCTGGGCTCCTCGAGCGAGGTCGCCTTCCTGCCCGACGCGCAGCGCCGGGTCGTCGTCGAAACGACGGTCGACCAGGTCGCCGGGCGCGTCCCGGTGCTCGCCGGCTGTATCGACATGACGACGCTGCGGGTCGCCGAGCACGTCAAGGCCGCCGAAGCGGCCGGGGCCGACGCGGTCGTCGTCACCGCGCCGTACTACACCCGGACGCACGTGGCCGAGGTCGACCGGCACTTCCGGCTGCTGCACGAGCGCACGTCGCTGCCGATCGTCGCCTACGACATCCCCGTGGCGGTACACACGAAGCTCGACGGGCCGATGGTGCTCGACCTCGCCGCCGACGGCGTCCTCGCCGCGCTGAAGGACTCCAGCGGCGACGAGGCGTCCTTCCGCGCCGTCCTGCTCGGCAAGCGCGACCGCGGCCTGGACTCCTTCGCCGTGTTCACCGGCTCCGAGCTGGTCGTGGACGCGGCCCTGGCGATGGGGGCCGACGGCGCGGTCCCGGGCCTCGGCAACGTCGACCCCGTCGGGTACGTGCTGATCCACGACCACTTCAAGTCCGGCAACCTCGCCGCGGCGCGCCGCGAGCAGGAACGCCTGATGAAGCTGTTCTCGATCACGGCCGTCGCGCCGCCGAGCCGGATGGGCCGCGGGTCGGCCGGGCTCGGCGCGTTCAAGGCCGCGATGAAGCTGCGCGGGTTCATCGACAACGCTGTCATGGCGCCGCCGCAGCTGCCCCTCGACGACGAGGAGCTGTTGCGGATCAAGGAAAAGCTCGCGGAAGCGGGCCTGCTCTGATGATCCGCTACGGCGCCGACTACAACCCCGAGCACTGGCCCGAAGAGGTCCGCCGGGAAGACCTGGAGCTGATGGCCGAAGCGGGCGTCACGATGGTGACGGCCGGGATCTACTCGTGGGCCGGCGTCGAACCGGAGCCGGGGGAGTGGGACTTCGGCTGGTTCGACGACGTCATGGCCGGCCTCGCCGGAGGGGGCGTGCAGGTGTGCCTGGCGACGATGACCGCGTCACCGCCGCCGTGGCTGTCCCGCGCCCACCCGGAGATCCTCCCGGTGCGCGCCGACGGCGTCCGGCTCTCGCCCGGGGCGCGGCAGCAGTTCTGCCCGTCCAGCCCCGTCTACCGCGCGCACGCCGCACGGCTCGTCACGGAGCTGGCGACGCGCTACGCGGGTCATCCGGCCCTGGCGATGTGGCACGTCGGCAACGAGTTCGGCTGCCACATCCGCGCGTGCTACTGCGACGAGTCCGCCGCGGACTTCCGCCGTTGGCTGCGAGAGCGTTACGGGACGATCGAGGCGCTCAACGCCGCGTGGACGACGACGTTCTGGGCCCAGCACTACTCCGCGTGGGACGAGATCCTGCCGCCGCGCGTCGCGCCGACGTTCCCGAACCCCGCTCAGCAGCTCGACTTCCACCGGTTCTCCTCCGACGCCGCGCTCGGCTGCTTCCGGACCGAGCAGGAGGTGCTGCGGCGGATCACACCGGACGTCCCGCTCACGACCAACTTCGCCGGCCTGGTGCAGAAAGCCCTCGACTGGCACACCTGGACGCCGCACGAGGACGTCGTCAGCCTCGACTCCTACCCGGACCCGTACGACCCGCGCGCCCACGTCGAGGCCGCGTTCGCCTACGACCTCGTCCGGTCGGCGAAGGACCGGCCGTGGCTGCTGCTGGAGCAGGCGCCGAGCGCGGTGAACTGGCGGACCCGCAACAGCCCCAAGCCACCCGGCGCGATGCGGCTCGGGAGCTGGCAGGCGATCGCCCAGGGCGCCGACGCGGTCCTGTTCTTCCAGTGGCGGCAGACCAGCGGCGGCGCGGAGAAGTTCCACTCGGCGATGGTCCCGCACGGCGGCCGCGACACCCGCACCTTCCGCGAGACGGCCGCGCTCGGCCGGGAACTGGCGCGCGTGCCCGAGCTGGCCGGGACGCGCGTGCGGGCCGACGTCGCGCTCCTGCACGACTGGCCGAGCTGGTGGGGCCTCGAACTGGACTCGCACCCGGCCGAGCTGGAGCAGCTCGAGACGCACCTGGCGCACTACGCGCCGCTGTTCGATGCCAACATCACGTGCGACGTCGTCCACCCTTCACGGGATCTTTCGGGGTACCGGCTCGTCGTCGTCCCGAACCTGTACCTGCTGGAGCAGCCGACGGCCGACAACCTGCGCGAGTACGTCGCCGGTGGCGGGCACCTGGTGGTGTCGTACTTCTCCGGCATCGTCGACGGCTGCGATCGCGCCTACCTCGGCGGGCACCCCGCGCCGCTGCGGGACATCCTCGGCCTGCGGGTCGACGAGTTCTGGCCGCTCGACGGGAGCATCGCCCTCGACTTCACCGACGGCACAACGGGTGCCGGGACGATCTGGGCCGAGTGGATCGAGCCCGAAGGCGCCGAGGTGGTCGCCTCCTTCGCAGCCGGCGAGCTGGCCATGCGCCCGGCGATCACCCGGCACGCGTTCGGTGACGGCGTCGCCTGGTACGTCGGCACCCGGCCGGACCTGGGTGCGGTGCTGGGCCGGATCGCGGCGGAAGCCGGGGTGACGCCCGTGATCGAGGCACCGCCCGGGGTGCAGGCCGTCGTCCGGCACGGCGGGGAAAGCGCCTACCTGATCCTGCTCAACCACGGCACCGAGCCGGTCACCGTCGACCTGCCGCACGCCGCGCCGGACCTGCTCACCGACCCCTCGCGGCCGGTCGCGCGCGTCCGGCTCGCCCCGCGAGGTGTCGCCGTCCTGAAGGGATGAGAATGAGAACACTGGGGAGAGGGGCCGCGCTCGTGGCCCTGCTGGCGGGCTCGCTGGTCGCCGTGGGCCCGGCCCAGGCCGCGCCGATGGTCGACCAGCAGGTGCTGTTCAAGGCGTCGCAGGATCCCGGCTACAGCTGCTTCCGGATCCCGGCGATCGTGAAGTCCACCCACGGCACGCTCCTGGCCTTCGCCGAAGGCCGCATCGACAACTGCGGCGACACCGGGGACATCGACCTCGTGCTGAAACGCTCGGCCGACGGCGGCAAGACGTGGTCGCCGCTGCAGGTCGTCAACCGCGGCGGCGGCGACACCCACGGCAACCCGGTGCCCGTCGTGGACAGCCGGACCGGCCGGATCGTGCTGATCACGACGTACAACAAGGGCCGCACCGACGACAAGGCGTGCGACGTCCCGTGCCCGCGCACCCCGCACTCGCAGTACAGCGACGACGATGGGCTGACCTGGTCCGCGCCGGTCGACATCAGCGCGCAGGCCAAGCTGCCGGACTGGGACTCCTGGTACGCGTCCGGGCCGGTGCACGGCATCCAGCTGACGCACGGCCGCCACGCGGGACGGCTGGTGTTCGGCGTCAACGCGGAGACCAGCGACGGGACGCATTCCGTCGAGAACCACGCCGGGCTGGTCTACAGCGACGACGGCGGCCGGACCTGGCACGTCGGCGCCGTGAACAGCTATCCGCACCCGGTCGGCGGGACGTACACGCAGAAGCCGTCCGAAGTCACGGTCGTGGAGCTGCCCGACGGCACGGTCTACGCCGGCGGCCGCGAGCAGGGCGGCACCGACATCGGCAACCGCGACTACGCCCTCAGCCGGGACGGTGGCCAGACGTTCACCAAGTCCTTCACCACCATCCCCGACCTGGTGACGCCGATGGTGCAGGGCTCGATCCTGCGCGTCGGGAACCGGCTGCTGTTCTCGTCGCCGTCCGACACCGACCGGCGCCGCTGGATGATGATCCGCTCGTCCTACGACAACGGCCGGACGTGGGAGAACGCCGAACAGGGCACGCAGCTCACCACCGACTGGTCCGGGTACTCGGACCTGGTGCAGATCGGCGGCCCGAGGATCGGGCTCGTGTACGAAGGCGGCGCCGTCGACGCCCGGGACGAGATCCGCTTCGCGCGTTTCGACGAGTCATCCCTGGGGTGGCACAACTCCGCGGGTCCGTCCACACCGGACGTTTCGGGGCACGCGGACGCCCGGGTGCTCGGGGGCGCTTCCCTGGTCGCCGGACGCTTCGGCGGCGCGCTGACCCTGGACGGCACCGACGACTACGTCCGTGTGCCCTACGACCCCGCGCAGCCGCCGGGCGACGGCGACCTGACCTGGACGGGCTGGTTCCGGTACGGCGCCACGAAGGGCAACCAGGTCCTGTTCTGGCTCGGCGGGATGGGGGCCACCGCGCCGCAGCTGTGGCTGCGCGGCGAGCCCGCGAACCACCGTCTGATCGCGATGATGACCACGGCGGCCGGGAGTGCGTCGATCACCACGAGCCAGGCGTACGACGACCAGGCGTGGCACCACGTCGCCCTGGAACGCACCGGCGGGAAGCTGCTGCTGTGGGTCGACGGCGTCCAGGTCGCCTCCGGCGCCGCGGCCGCCGGGTCGGTCAGCCGGACGGTGTCGTTCCAGCTGCAGCTGGGCCAGCGGCTGGACAACCAGTTCCGCTGGACCGGCTCGTTCGACGAGGTCCGGTTCTACCGCCGGGCGCTCACGGCACCGGAGCTCGACGCGATCCGCCGGGTGAACGCGCCGGTGCCAGCCGGGCAGGTGCTGCGGCTGCCGTTCGACCGGCTCCGCGCCTGAGGGAGATGAGGACGACGCCGGCGATGCTGAGCGCGCCGCCGGCGGCGTCCACCCAGGTCGGGACCTCGCCCAGCCAGACGAACGCGACGGCGAGGGCGATCGCGGGCACGAGGTAGAGCGCGCCGGTCGCGACGGCGATCGAGTGCCGCGCGACGGCGTAGCCCCACGCGACGAACCCGGCGGCCGAGGGCAACACGCCGAGGAAGACCACGGCGATCGTCGCCTGCGGGTTTTCGCTGCCGCGCAAGGCTTCCGGGGCGAGGGGCAGGAGGAAGAGCGTCCCGGCCCACATGGCGTAGCAGGCGACTTCGAGTCCCGTGTAGTGCTTGAGCAGGGGCTTGCTGCAGAAGTGGTAGACGCCCTGGACGGCCGCGGCGGCCAGGACGACCCACGCGGCGCTCGAGTACGCCAGGCCGCTGCCGGCCGCGATGAGCGTGCTGCCGCCGAGCGCCACCGCGCTGCCGAGGACCTTGGCGGCGGTCAGCCGCTCGCCGAGGAACACCGCGGCGAGCAGGACGCTGAACACCGGCGCCACCGAGACGAGCAGGCTCGCGGTGCCCGCCGGGACGTGCACCTCGCCCCAGTTGAGCAGCACCTGGTACGCGCTCATCCCGGCGAGCCCGCACACCGCGATCAGGGGCAGGTCCCTGCGGCGGGGCAGGCGCACCTTGAGGATCGGCGCGGCGAGCAGCAGGACGGCCGACGCGACGGCGAGCCGGGCGAAGGACAGCCCGGCGACGCCGTAGCCGTCGAGGCCGACCTTGATGGCGGGGAACGCCGCCGCCCACAGGACGACGGTGAGGGCGAGTGCGAAGAGTTTCACCCGTCCATCGTCAGCGGTATGCTGCGTAAGTACCAGTTACGGTTTCTTCTTGGACCAGGAAGTCTGACTTCATGTTGGAGCTTCGCCGCCTGCGCGTCCTGTACGCCCTCGCCCAGCACCGGACCGTCGCCGCGACGGCTGCCGCACTGCACCTGACCGGGCCCGCCGTCTCCCAGCACCTGGCGGCCCTCGAACGGGAGGCGGGCGTCCCGCTGCTGGAGAAGCAGGGCCGGGGCCTGGCGTTCACCCCGGCCGGGCGGCTGCTGGTCTCGCACGCGGAAGTCATCCTCGACGACCTGGCCGCGGCGGAGTCGGCCCTGGCCGAGGTGACCGAGAACGGCTCGGGGACGGTCCGGGTGGCCGCGTTCGCTTCCGCGGCACGTGCACTGCTGCCGCGCGCGTGGGGCGGACCGGTCTCGCTGCGCCTGCTGGTGCAGGAGCCGGGCACGGCCCTGGAGTCACTGCGCCGCCAGGACGTCGACATCGCCGTCGTGCACAGCTATTCGCTGCTGCCTCGGGACGTCCCGTCCCGGTTCGAGGAGCGGGCCCTGCTCGAGGACCCGGTGCTGCTGGCGATGGCCGGCCCGGCGGACGGAACGCCGGTCCGCCTGGCCGACTTCGCCGGACAGCCGTGGCTGGTCCCGACGTCGGATCTGTCGTGCTACGAGATGATCCAACGAGCCTGCGGCGCGGCGGGGTTCGTGCCGTCGGTGGTCGCGGAGTCCCCGGATTTCGCGGTGCTCGTGGCGCTGGCGGCCGCGGGTGCCGGAGTCGCACTGGTCCCGGCGATGGCACTTCCGCCGGGTCCGCTCGGCGTCGGCTTGCACCCGTTGGAAGAGCCGTTGACGCGGCGGGTGTTCGCGCTGACCCGGCCGGGGACGGCGCGGCGGCCGGACATCCGGGCGGTGCTGGACCGGCTGGAGCGTGCGGGCGGTGAGTGGACCGTCGGCGGTTAGACCGTCCGGCAGGTCAGCTGCGGACGTCCGGCGGCGTCGCCCGTGCCGGTGAGGGCGATGAAGCCGAACGTCGTCGACCCGCCCGCGTCGAGCTTCGCGTTCCAGGCCGCGTTGTCGACCGTCACCGTCGAGCCCTCCACCGTGAAGGTGCCGTTCCACAGGCCCGTGATGTGGTGCCCGTCCGGCAGGGCCCAGCGGACGCTCCAGCCCGCGAGGTCGGCGGAGCGGTCGTTGCGGACCGTCACCTGCACCTGGTAGCCGCCCGGCCAGGAGTTCGTCACCTCGTAGCGAGCGGCGCAGCCCAGGTCGGCGGGGGTCGTCGACGGGGCCGGCGGTGGCGACGTGGACGTCACGGGCGCGGCGGCGACCGGCGTGCCGCGGTCCGGCACGACCGCGGTCCCGATCACCACCCCCAGCGCCAGCAGCACCACGCCGCCGGCGCAGGCCAGTACCACGCCGCGCCTCGACCGGCGGACGCGCAGCAGACGCGTCTCGGTGCGGGGCCGCGGGCGGGGCGGCGGCAGCGGCCGGCCGCCGGTGACCGCCTCGAACAGCTCCTGGACTTCGGCCATCGCCGGGCGCTGGGCCGGGTCGCGGTGCAGGAGGCGGCCGAGCACCTCGGCGAGCGGGCCGCGGTGCCGCGGCGGGATCGGGTTCTCGCGGGCGACCCGAAGCAGCAACGCGATCGCGTTGTCGTCGTTGCCGAACGGCGGGACGCCCTCGAGCGCCCGGTAGAGCGTGGCGCCGAGGGAAAACACGTCGGCGGGGAAGCCGGCGTCGCGGCCGCTCGCGACTTCGGGGGACAGGTAGGCGGGCGTGCCTGCGATGAAGCCGCCGCCGGTCACCGTGCCTTCGCCGGTGGCGCGGGAGATGCCGAAGTCGGCGATCTTGGCGATCCCGGAGTCGCCGATCAGGACGTTGGCGGGGGTGACGTCGCGGTGCACGATGCCTTCGGCGTGCGCGGCGGCCAGCGCGGACGCGACCTGCACGCCGATGCGCGCGACCTCGTCGGCGGGCAGGCTTTCGCGGTCGAGCAGCAGGTCGGCCAGGCTCCGCGACGGCAGGTACTCCATGACCAGGTACGGCTCGCCGTCCTCTTCGACGACGTCGTGGACCGTGATCGCGTGCGGGTGCCGCAGGCGCGCGGTCAGCCGGGCCTCCCGCTGGGCGCGCTGGGCGGCCTCGGCGCCGGCGGCCTGGCCGATCGCCGGTTCGTAGCCCAGCTGCTTCACGGCGACGACCCGGTCGAGCCGCTCGTCACGAGCTCGCCAGACGACGCCCATCGCGCCCTGGCCGACCCGCTCGGCCAGCCGGTAGCGCCCGGCGATCAGCTGTCCTGCGTCGGTCACGACGACCTCCCGGCCTTCCCCGGAACACACGGATGCGGGGGACGATCGGTTCGAGCTTAACGACCCCGGCCCTGGCACGCCGACGGGCGCGGCCTGCCCGGGGGCAGGCCGCGCGTCACGCGGCGGGCGCGTGCAGCTGGTCCCACGTCGGCACGTACGGCGTGAACCGCAGCGTCATCCCGGCCTCGGCCGGGAGCTTGTCCGCCTTGCGGGCGTTGCAGCTGCGGGACGTGCCACCGCACGCGGCGACCGTGTTGAGCCACGACGTCCGCGCGCCACCGCGGCTCAGCGGCGTCACGTGGTCGATCGTCGTCGCGCGGCGGCCGCAGTACGCGCAGCGGTGGCCGTCGCGGGTCAGCACCCCGCGGCGGGACCAGCGCGGCGGCTGCGTATATCGCCACTTCATGACGACATAACGCAGCAACCGCACGATCTTCGGGCGCGGGAACAGGCCGTAGGCGAGACCGTCCTCGGCCTCGTGGATCTCGGCGACGTGCCGCACGAGCATCCGGATCGCGTGCGGAACCGACACGGTCTGCAGCGGCTCGTAACCGGCGTTCAGGACGAGTACCTTCACAACCCACCTTCTTTCCTCTCGGCGAAAATCGTCGCCGAGAGGAAAGCGGTGCGTCAATCGTGTTTCAGCGCAGCGGATGCGCGCGGAAGAACCGCCAGATCACCGGGGTCGCGTCGATGACGGCCGGGGTGGCCGAGTCGTTGTTCGGCTGCGTGCTGGGCCAGACGTGCCCGGCCCCTTCGACGCGGTAGTGCTCGAGGGCGCCGTGGTGGTCGCAGCCGAGCCACTTCTGGGCGAGCACACCGGAAACCGGCGTCCACGTCACGGGCTTCGGGAAGCAACCGTCCCTTGTGGACCACGCGGCGAGCCAGTCGGGGATGGCGGGCAGCCCCTTGGCCGGGTTGCCGGTGTAGGGGATCGTCGTGTCGGCGGTGCCGTGGAAGTCGAGAACCGGGACGTCCCGGCTCGGAGCGCAGGCGCCGCCCTGCGGGTAGAACGCGCCCGACACCGGGGCGAACGCCGCGATCCGGCCGGCCAGGCGGCAGGCCAATACGCCGACGAACCCGCCGCCGTTGGACTTCCCGGCCGCGAAGATGCGGTCGACGTCGACGCACAGCGTGCGCTGCAGCGAGGTGAGCAGGTCGCTGGTGAACAGCACGTCGTCGGCCGACGCCGAATAGGGCGCGCCGGTCCACGCCGTCTCGCCGTCGGTGCCGACCAGGCCCTGCGGGTAGACGGAGATCGCGTCCAGCGCCGAGAAGCCGGACAGCTCCTCCTGGTACTGGGACGTGCGCTTGTGGCCGTGGAACGACAGCAGCAGCGGGTACGCCCGCCGCGGGTCGTAGTGCGCCGGCAGGTGCACGGTGTACTCGCGGTCGAGGCCGCCCGAGACGACGTGCCGGGTGGTCGTCACCCCGGCCGGGACCGGCGCGGCGCGGCCGCAGCCGGTGGTGCGGACGGGGTGGTCGACGACGCCCGCCGCGGCGGCGGGAGCGGCGAAGGCGGTGGTCAGGGCACAGGCCGCGGCGAACGCGGCGGCCCACCGGGGAAGGCGTCCGGGCACTCGATCCTCCTTGATCGGCAGCGGGGCGTGGCCAGCATCACCCCGCTCGACCGGGCCTGCCAGATTGCGTTCATAAAGTGCGCGACCGGGTGACGGCCGGGGTTGTCGGACCCCGTCGGTAGGATCGGTCCACCTCGGCCGTTGCACCGAAAGGAACGGAAGTGACCACCCCGATCGAGACGCTGGAGTTCCAGTCGGAAGCGCGTCAGCTGCTGCAGCTGATGATCCATTCGATCTACTCGAACAAGGACACCTTCCTGCGGGAGCTCGTGTCCAACGCCTCCGACGCCCTCGACAAGCTCCGGCTGGAGTCGTACCGCGACAAGGACCTCGGCGCGGACACCACCGATCTGCACATCACGCTCGAAACGGACCCGGCCGAGCGGACCCTCACGGTCCGGGACAACGGCATCGGCATGAGCCGCGAGGACGTCGTCGCCCTCATCGGCACGATCGCCAAGTCCGGCACCGCGGAGTTCCTGACCAAGCTGAAGGAAGCCAAGGACGCGGCGGCGTCGCAGGACCTCATCGGCCAGTTCGGCGTCGGCTTCTACTCGAGCTTCATGGTCGCCGACAAGGTCACCCTCGTGACCCGGAAGGCCGGCACCGCCGAAGGCGTCCGCTGGGAGTCGACCGGCGAAGGCACGTACACGATCCAGGAGGTCGAAGACGCGCCGCAGGGCACCACGGTGACCCTGCACCTCAAGCCGGAAGACGCCGAGGACCACCTCTACGACTACACGTCCCCGGCGAAGATCCGGGAGATCGTCAAGAAGTACTCCGACTTCATCACCTGGCCCATCCGGATGAAGGGCGAAGGCGAAGACGCCGAGCCCGAGACGGTCAACTCGATGAAGGCGCTCTGGGCGCGCTCGTCGAGCGAGGTCACCGAGGACGAGTACCACGAGTTCTACAAGCACGTCAGCCACGACTGGCAGAACCCCCTGGAGACGATCCGGCTCAACGCCGAGGGGACGTTCGAGTACCAGGCCCTGCTGTTCCTGCCGTCGCAGGCCCCGATGGACCTGTTCCTGCGGGAGCGCAAGCGCGGCGTGCAGCTGTACGTCAAGCGCGTCTTCATCATGGACGACTGCGAATCGCTGGTGCCGGAGTACCTGCGGTTCGTCAAGGGCGTCGTCGACGCCCAGGACCTCTCGCTGAACGTCTCGCGCGAGATCCTGCAGCAGGACAGGCAGATCCAGCTGATCCGCCGTCGCCTGGTGAAGAAGGTCCTCTCGACGGTGAAGTCGATGATGACCGCCGACGCCGAGAAGTACGCGACGTTCTGGCGCGAGTTCGGCCGCGCGGTCAAGGAAGGCCTGCTCGACGACTTCGAGAACCGCGAAGCCATCCTGGAGATCTCGTCGTTCTCCTCGACGTACGACGCGGAGAAGCCGACTTCGCTGCGCGAGTACGTCGAGCGGATGAAGGACGGCCAGGAGCACATCTACTTCATGACCGGCGAGTCGCGCTCGGCCATCGAGAACTCCCCGCACATGGAGGCGTTCCGGGCCAAGGGCTACGAGGTGCTGGTGCTGACCGACCCGATCGACGAGATGTGGGTCGACGCGGTGCCGGGCTTCGAGGGGAAGCAGTTCCAGTCGATCGCCAAGGGCCAGGTCGACCTCGAGTCGGACGAGGACAAGAAGGCCACCGAGGTCGCGCGTGAGCAGCAGAAGAAGGACTTCGAAGGCCTGCTGGGCTGGATGGGCACGGCGCTGGGCGAGGACGTCAAGGAGGTCCGGCTCTCGTCGCGGCTGACGACGTCGCCGGCGTGCATCGTCGGGGACACCCACGACCTGACCCCGACGCTCGAGAAGATGTACCGCGCGATGGGGCAGGAGCTGCCGCCGATCAAGCGCATCCTCGAGCTGAACCCGGAGCACGCGCTGGTCACCGGCCTGCGCGAGGCCCACGCGGCGCGCCCGGACGACGCCGGGCTCGCCGAGACGGCCGAACTGCTCTACGGGATGGCCCTGCTCGCCGAAGGCGGCGAGCTGGGCGACCCGGCCCGCTTCATCAAGCTGCTGGCGAGCCGCCTGGAGAAGACCCTCTGAGTTCTGCCGCGGCTCGTCGTGAGTGGTCAGGGCGTTCCAACCGCCCTGACCACTCACGACGGCTCGGTCAGGGGGCCGCGTTCATCAGGTCCAGCGCGGTCTGCTGGCGGGCCGCGTCGGCCTGGTCGAACGGGCCCGCCCACAGCAGGCCGTACGCCTCCGCGCTGTTCCGGTCGTTCGCATACGCCGAGTTCGCCTGGCGCTGCAGGTAACCCGTGTACGGGTGGTCCGAGAGGGCCGCGTTCAGCACCGCCAGGTCCCGGACGTACACGCCCTTGAACGTCGGGCCGTCGGCACCGCCGCCGCCCGCCGACTCGCCCGGGTCGCGGAGGATGCCGCCGGGGTTCAGCGTTCCGCTCGTCGTCGACGCGTTCGCCATCGTGCGGGCCTTCGTCAGCAGGCTCGCGTCGTTCGTCGCGCGGTACAGCTCGGTCAGCGCCGCCAGCGGCACGCCTTGGTTGTACGTCCACGTCGTCTGGCCGTTGTTGGCGCACGTCGAGGAGTTCAGTCCGTCGTTGACCAGGTTCGAGCCGTTGATCATCCCGCTGCCGGCGAACCAGGTCCAGCCCGCGCGCGCCCGGGCGAGGTACGCCGTGTCGCCCGCGATGCGGTTGTGCAGGGCGGCGTTCAGCTGGATGTAGAGCGAGTTCGGGATCGCGTTCTTGTAGGTGCGGCTCGTGCTCCACCAGATCCCGCCGCCGCAGACGCCGTCCCAGTACGCGTACATGTGGTCGGCGTCCGCGCGGGCCGTGGTCAGGTAGCGGCTGTCGCCGGTCAGGTCGTACGCGCCGACCCACGCCAGGCCCCACCAGCCGGTGTCGTCGAGGTAGTCGTTGCGGAAGTTCCCGCCCTGGGCGGCGAGGTTCTTCGTGTACGTCGTGTCGATCGCGTACCGGTAGCTGCCCATGCCGCTGATCCGGGCGTTGTCGACGATCGCGGTCAGGGCGTTCGCCGAGTTCCACCAGCCGGTGGTGTCGAACAGGCCGGTGCCCTGGTTGTACCGCTCCATCAGCGCCGTGGCGGCCGCGGTGCGGCGGTCCCAGGCGTTCCAGGTCGTGCGGGCCCAGCCGGTGCAGGCGATCGTGGCCGAACCGGCGGGCTGACCGCAGGCGCGCAGCAGACCGACGCCCCGGTTGTTCCAGTCGTCGACGTTGTACATCAGGGTCCGCCAGCCGGTCTGCCCCGACGGCGTCGCGGTGTCGCCGAGCTTGCTGCCCGACGCCCAGGTGCGCCCGGCGTCGAACGAGCGGTCCAGCCAGACGTGGTCACCCGGCGCGCCGCCGGTGATCGCCGCCCAGCCCATGTCGTCGCCGTCGTCGAGGTGCAGGGAGAGCCGTCGTCCGCTGACGCCGGCCGTGGCACCTTCGCGATCGCCGGGGGAGAGGGCGGGATCCCTTGCGTCGCAGTACTTGTCGCAGATCGCCGCCAGTGGCGCGGCGGCAGGGCTCGGGGACGGACTCGGAGTGGGGGTGGCCGCCAGGACGACCGTGAGCAGGGGAACGAGGAGGTTCATCGCACAGCTGCCTTCCACGCTGAAGGGGCGATACCTCCATTTTTCCGAGCTAATATTATTGGTCCAGTCCTTTGGCGGGACAGGTTTCGGACAGGAATTCCCGCGGTAACCGCGGTTCACGGCGGATCTCGACGGGCGACGTTCCGCCGGATCCGGCGCAGACTTACCCGAGCGGCGAACGGCGCGGAGGGAGCGGACATGGCCGGCCGGCAGGGAGTTTCGCGGGTCTTCGCCGACCGCGAAGACGGTGGTCGCAGGCTCGCCGACGAGCTGGGGCGGCGCACCTGGGTCGCCCCGCTCGTGCTCGGACTCGCCCGCGGCGGGGTGCCGGTGGCCGCCGTCGTCGCCCGGCGGCTCGGGGCCGAACTGGACGTTGCGGTCGCGCGCAAGATCGGCGCCCCCGGGCGGCGCGAGTTCGGCGTCGGCGCGGTGACCGCGGACGGCCCCGCCATCTACGACGAAGCGAGCCTGCGCGCCCTGAAGCTGACGGCAGGCCGGATGGGCCGGGCGGAGGAGCGTGAGCGCGCGGAGGCCCGCCGCCGGCTCGAGCGCTACCGGGCGGGCCGGCCGGACGCCGTCCTCGCCGATCGCGACGTCCTCCTCGTCGACGACGGGCTCGCCACCGGCGTCACCGCGACCGCGGCCCTGCGCGACCTGCGGGCCGGCCACCCGCGGACCCTCGTGTTCGCCGCCCCCGTGGGCGCCCCGGCCGCGGCGGCGGAACTGCTGCACGAGGCCGACGACGTCGTGTGCGTCACCGAGCCGCCGGAGTTCCGCGCGGTCGGCCAGTGGTACGGGGATTTCCGTCAGACGAGTGACGAAGACGTCCTGGACCTGCTCGCCCGGTGACCCCCGGCGAACCGGCCGTGACCTGCTGCTCCATCCGGGGGACGGCCCCGGTTGACCCGTCGGGTGCCGGGGTATCACCCGGCGGGGCACCGACGGGGATGGGCAGGCGCGAGATGATCGAACGGGACGGGCTCGGCGCCGCGGCGCGCGGGCTGCGGCAGTACATGCTGGCTGTCGCGGGCAAGCTCGACGCGCCCGCGTGGTTCTGCGAAGTCGACGCGCCGGCCACGGCGTACATCGCGCTGGAACGACGGCTCGCGCGCTTCCCTGACCACGAAGTCGCGCTCCTGTGGGACGAACGCGACGGCTGGGCCGCCGCGGTGGAGTCGGCGAGCGGCGAGGACGTGGTCATCCTGGCCTACCTCGGCGAAGACGTGCTGCCCGCGCCGGACAAGGTCGTGGCGTTCGTGGACGGCCTCTACTCGAACGGCTACCCCGGCCGGCCGGACCCGCCGGACTTCCGCAGCCCCGGCGCGTCCGACGGCTTCGACGAACGCCTCACGGCCTGCGCGGGCGACACCGTCTGCCTGCCGGAAGGCCAAGCCTGAGTCACCGCGGCGGAAGCACGCAGAACTCGTTGCCCTCCGGGTCGGCGAGCACGACCCACGGGTCGTCGGGCGGGTCCTCGAGGACCTTCGCGCCCAGCATCACCAGGCGTTCCACCTCGGCGCGCTGGTCGCCCTCCGCCGGGGCGAGGTCGAGGTGCAGCCGGTTCTTCACGGACTTGTCTTCGGGCACGGGCTGGAAGAGCAGCGCGGGTCCGCCGGCGAAGTCGAGCTGGCGGTAGGTCAGGCCGCGGGAGTCGGTCCAGGTGCGGGTCCTGCCCGGGGTCCTGAGCGCCTTCGCCCAGAACTCGGCGAGCAGGTCCGGTTGCCGGCAGTCGACGGCCACGGCCAGGATCCTCATCGCGACACCACCGCCCGGTCGATCGCCTCGGCGACCAGTTCGGGCTCCGAAACCGTCACGGTCAACCCGGGGTGGCGGACCAGCCCCCAGGGGTCGAGCCCGCGGACCGGCTCGTGGAACCGCAGGCACACGCCGCGGTCGGTCGTGGTGCCGAACGTCAGGCCTCGATCGGCCAGGGACAGCCGGACGCCGAGGCCACGCAGCGGGCTGAACGGCCCGCTCACCTCGGCACCGGCGATGTTGCTCAGAGGGGTCGTGACCACCCACGGCCCGAGCCGCACGCGCAGCCCGCCGGCGTCCAGGTCGAGCCCGCTGCGCGGACCCAGGACGCGGCGCAGGCGAGCGGACTTCACGGCGAACTCCGCGTGCAAGCGGTAGTGCACGGCGACCCGTTCCCTCGATGCCGTCACGCTCCACCACCCACCGGCGGGACGTCCGGGTCGTCGTCGGCCGGGCCCTCGGGGTCGCGCCACTCCTCGGCGCGGGACGGGCCGTTGCCCTGCAGGGTGCCGCGGAGCTCGGCCTTCAGCTCGTCGTCTTCGCGCGGTGAATGACTGTCGCTTTCGCGGTGCATCGGAACCTCCTCGATCACGTAGCGGCTCGCGTGGCCGCGCGGGTGGCGGCGATCCCGAGCACCAGCCCGGCCACGGCGGTCAGCCCGTGCAGGCAGTTGTCGGCCCAGTTCAGGTTGATCGGGTCCTCCGGTGGGCCGAACGCCGTGGCCAGGACGCCGTAGGCGGTCATGCCGAGGAACCCGACGAAGATCAGCCAGCAGTAGATGATCGAGCCGGTGCGCCGGGTCGCGGCGAGGAGCCCGAGCACGCCGACCAGCGTGTGGACGAGGTTCAGGAGGACGCTCACGCTGAACAGCCACACCACGTGGGTCGTCGCGTGGCCGACGGCCGCCGTCTCCGGTGTCAGCCAGCCCGCGATGCCCAGCGCGAGGTAGCACAGCCCGATCACGGCGACGACCGGGCGGATCACGGTGGTCATCGGTGCCTCCTTTGCCCGTTCGTGCCCGGATACCCGGCGCACCGGGTGGGAAACGGGGGAATGGAACGGGCCGGACGGCGGGCTGGGGGATCCGCCGTCCGGCCCGTGGCCGGGACCCGCGCCGGTCCCTGCAGCCACGACGCGGGCCCCTGGACTGGGGGTGAACAGATCGGCTACCACCTCCACCGGGGACTAAACACCGGGAGCGCGCAGCCGGGCAGCTAGGCGGCCGGGTACTGCCGTGCCCGCAGCAGGTCCGCGAGGTGGACGGCGTTGCGCACCAGGGTCGCGTTCGTCGACACCACGGCTTCGGGCGTCTCGGCGAGGTCCTGGTAGTCGCCGCCCTTCATGGCTTCGCCGTTCCAGTACGTGCCACCCTGCGCGGGCACCGTGAAGCCGGTGTCGTTGAGCGCCTGGAAGAGGTCCGCGACGATCTTGTGGGCGCCGTCCTCGTTGCCGACCACGGCGGCCACCGCGACCTTGCCGACCATCGCCGGCCGGCCCTCGGCGTCCGTTTCGGACAGTTCCGCGTCCAGCCGTTCGAGCACCCGCTGCGCGACGCTGGACAGGTGACCCACCCACGTCGGGGTGGCGACCAGCAGAACGTCCGCGTCGGCGATCTTCCGCCGGATCCCGGGCCATTCGTCGCCGTCGCCCAGATCGGCCTCGACGCCCGGCCGGACGTCGAAGTCGACCACCCGCACCAGCTCGCCGGTGGCGCCCCGCTCGGCGAACAGGTCGAGGAGCTGGCGTGCGATGAGGTCGCTGCTGGACCTCGCCGGCGACGGCTTGAGCGTGCAGACGAGCGCGAGAACGCGCAGGGTCATGTCGGCCTCCGTCGATGGGTTGAACGGCCCGGGTTTCCCGGAGATCGCCGGTTAAACGGGCCGGCCCGCGGGAAGCCGGTGAGCCAGTCCCGCCCGCGGAAAGGAGAGCCATGAAGGCAGTGACCTGGCACGGCAAGCGCGACGTCCGCGTCGACGAGGTGCCGGATCCGAAGATCGAGGAGTCCACCGACGCGGTCATCCGCGTCACCTCCACCGGGATCTGCGGCTCCGATCTTCACCTGTACGAGGTCCTGGGCGCGTTCATGACCGAAGGCGACATCCTCGGGCACGAGCCGATGGGCGTCGTCGAGGAGGTGGGCGACGCGGTCAGCGGCCTCAAACCCGGCGACCGCGTCGTCATCCCCTTCAACATTTCCTGCGGCCATTGCTGGATGTGCGAACGCGGCCTGCAGTCGCAGTGCGAGACCACCCAGGTGAAGGACCAGGGCAAGGGCGCGGCCCTGCTCGGCTACACCAAGCTGTACGGCCAGGTCCCGGGTGGCCAGGCCGAATACCTGCGC
This sequence comes from Amycolatopsis stemonae, assembly GCF_054781455.1. Taxonomy (NCBI): domain Bacteria; kingdom Bacillati; phylum Actinomycetota; class Actinomycetes; order Pseudonocardiales; family Pseudonocardiaceae; genus Amycolatopsis; species Amycolatopsis stemonae. The sequence continues at coordinate 48,967 of NZ_BAAGUJ010000004.1, forward strand.
GTCCCGCAGGCGCAGTACGGTCCGATCAAGGTCCCCGAGGGGCCGCCGGACGAGCGGTTCGTCTACCTCTCCGACGTCGTGCCCACGGCGTGGCAGGCCGTCGAGTACGCCGACATCCCCCGGGACGGCACGGTCGTCGTGTTCGGCCTCGGCCCGATCGGGCAGATGAGCTGCCGGATCGCGCGGCACCGCGGCGCGAACGTCATCGGGGTCGACCTGGTGCCCGAGCGGCTCGCGCGGGCCCGCGAGCACGGCGTCACCGCGCTCGACACCCGTGACCACAAGGACATCGGCGACGCTGTCCGGCAGCTGACGAGCGGCCGCGGCGCGGACTCGGTGATCGACGCCGTCGGCATGGAGGCCCACGGCGCGCCGGTCGGCAAGCTCGCGCACGACCTCGTCACCCTGCTCCCGCAGCCGATCGCCGCGAAGATCACCGAGAAGGCCGGGATCGACCGCTTGAGCGTGCTGTACGCGGCCATCGACGCCGTCCGCCGCGGCGGCACGATCTCCCTGTCCGGCGTGTACGGCGGCATGGTCGACCCGATCCCGATGATGGAACTGTTCGACAAGCAGGTGCAGCTGCGGATGGGGCAGGCCAACGTCCGGCGCTGGATCGACGACATCATGCCGGTGCTCACCGCCGACGGCGACCCGCTCGGCGTCGAGGGCTTCGCCACGCACAAGCTCCCGCTGGCCGACGCGCCCCGCGCGTACGAAATGTTCCAGAAGAAGCTGGAGGGCGCCCAGAAGATCCTGCTGCAGCCCGCCGCCTGAGGGAGGTCGTGACCGCCGGCGCCGGTTCCGCTGTCCGTCCACAACGGACACCGCGGGCCGGGCTGCCGGTGACCTCCGGCGAACCCGCGCGACCTGGCCCGGGTTTCGGCTTCGCGGCACGGGGTAAGCGTGGCGGGTGCGGATCGTGATCACCGGGGCCACCGGCAACGTCGGAACGGCGCTGCTGGCCGCCCTCGACCCCGAACACGACGTCGTCGGCCTCGCTCGGCGGCTGCCCGACACCACGGCCGAGCCGTACCGCCGGGCGGGCTGGCGGGCCGTCGACATCGGCGTGCCGGGCGCCCAGGCGGAACTGACGCGGCTGTTCGAAGACGCCGACGCCGTCGTCCACCTCGCGTGGGCCATCTCGCCGGAGCGCGGTGACCCGCCCATGTGGCGCACCAACGACCACGGCACCCGGCACGTCCTGTCCGCGGTCGCGGCCGCCGGCGTGGTGCCCCCGGTCGTCGTGTCGTCCGCGGCCGCGTACGGCCCGGCGCCGCGCTGGGTGCCGGTGCCCGAAGCCCGGCCGTGCACCGGGATCCCGCACAGCGCCTACAGCCGCGGCAAGGCCGCGCTCGAGACGCTGCTCGACCGGTTCGGGGAGCGCCACCCCGAAGTCCGGGTGGCCCGGCTGCGGCCGTGCGCGATCCTGCACCGCCGCGCGGCCGGCGAGTTCGCGCGCTGGCTCCTCGGCCCGGCCGTTCCCGCGCGCCTGGTCGGCGGCCGGGCGCTGCCGCTTCCGCTGTGGACGGACCTGCGCGCGCAGGCCGTGCACACCGCCGACGTCGCCGACGCGATCCGGCTGATCCTCGACGCCGGGCACCGCGGGCCGGTCAACCTCGCCGCGCCGGGCGTGCTCGACGCCCACGCGCTCGCCGAGGTGCTCGGCGGCGTGCGCGTCCCGGTGCCGAAGCCGTTGGTGCAGGTCACGGCCCGGGCGGCCTGGTGGGCCGGTGCGCTGCCGGTGCACCCCGGCTGGCTCGAGCTCGCCGACCGGGCGGCGCTCGTGGACGCGACGCTGGCGGAGACCGCGCTGGGCTGGCAACCTCGGTACGACGCCGCGTCCGCGCTCGCCGAGCTGGTCGACGGGCTCCGGGCGGGCGCGGGGGCGGCGAGCCCGCCCCTGGCCCCGCCGCGCCGCGACGGGGTGCTGTCCCGGCTCCGCTCGCTCGCGCGGGTCGGGCCGAGCCACCAGTCGCAAGGCTGACGATCCTGAGCCCCAGGAGGCCCGAGTGAGTACGGAAGCCGCCGACGCGGTCGTGATCGGCGCCGGCCACAACGGACTGGTGGCGGCGAACCTCCTGGCCGACGCGGGCTGGTCCGTGCTCGTGCTGGAGGCGACCGACCACCCGGGTGGCGCGGTGCGCACCGCCGAGGTCACCGAGCCGGGCTTCCGCAACGACCTGTTCAGCGCCTTCTACCCGATGACGGCGGTGTCACCGGTGCTGCGGGGCCTGCGGCTGGAAGAGCACGGCCTGCGCTGGCGGCACGCGCCCGACGTCCTCGCGCACGTGCTGCCGGACGACCGGTGTGCGGTGCTGTCGCGTGACCTCGACCGGACGGCGGCGTCGGTCGACGAGTTCGCCCCCGGCGACGGTGATGCGTGGCGGCGGCTGGCCGAGCAGTGGCAGGAGCTGCGCGATCCGTTGCTGGACGCGCTGTTCACGCCGTTCCCGCCGGTGCGCCCGGCCCTGAAGCTGCTGCGCCGCACCGGGACGCCCGACGCGCTGCGCCTGGCCCGGATGCTGACGCTGCCAGCGCGCCGGTTCGCCGATGAGGTGTTCACCGGCGAGGGCGCGAAGCTGCTGGTGGCCGGGAACGCCGCGCACAGTGACCTTTCGGTGGACAACGCGGGCAGCGCGGTGTTCGGCTGGCTGCTCGCGATGATCGGGCAGGACAAGGGTTTCCCGGTGCCGGCGGGCGGCGCGGGCGAGCTGATCACGGCGCTGGTGCGGCGCCTGGAGTCGCGCGGCGGGAAAGTCCACTGTGGACGTCCGGTGCGCGAGGTGCTCGTCGCCGGCGGGCGGGCGCTGGGGGTGCGCGACGGCTCGGGCGACCCGGTGCGGGCGCGCAAGGCCGTGCTCGCCGACGTGCCGGCGCCGGTGCTGTACACCGAGCTGGTCGGCACGGAATGGCTGCCTTCGCGGCTGGTCGAGGACCTCGGCCGGTTCGAGTGGGACAGCGCGACGGTGAAAGTGGACTGGGCGCTGTCCGGCCCGGTGCCGTGGACGGCCGAAGGCGCCCGCGGCGCGGGCACCGTCCACCTCGGCACGGACCTGGACGGCCTCGCGGCGTTCGGCGGCGAGCTGACCCGCGGCCGGACGCCGCGGAAGCCGTTCCTGCTGTTCGGCCAGATGACGACGACCGACCCGGACCGCTCGCCCGCGGGCACGGAGTCGGCGTGGGCGTACACGCACGTCCCGCGCGGCACGATGGAGAGCCGGGCGGCGCTGGAGCGGCGGGCGAAGCGGATCGAGGAGGTCGTCGAGGCGAACGCGCCCGGGTTCGGCGGCCTGATCAAGGCCCGGTACGTCCAGGGGCCCGTCGAGCTGGCGGGCCACAACCCGGGCCTGGTCGGCGGCGCGATCAACGGCGGCACGACGGCGATCCACCAGCAGCTGTTCTTCCGCCCGGTGCCGGGCACGGGCCGGTCGGACACCCCGGTCGACCGGCTGTTCCTGGCCGGCGCCTCGGCCCACCCGGGCGGCGCGGTCCACGGCGGCCCGGGGGCCAACGCGGCCCGCGCGGCCCTGGCCCGGGCGGGCGCGCTGGGCGGCGGCTACGCGGCGGTCATCCGCGCGGCCCACCGCGCGATCTACGGCTGAGCACGTCCCGCGCCGGGTCCGGGGCGGGGGTGGCCGTGGCGGGCGCGGGCGTACTTGCCCGTCGCCAGGTCGGCCAGGCGGGCCAGGGACTCCGTGTTGCGGGGCTTGATCACCAGGGCCTGCAGAGCCGCCGGCAGGACTTTGGCCGGGCCGCTGACGACGTGCTCGGTCATCCGGACCAGCGTCCGGCCCTCGCCGTGCGGGACCAGCGTCAGCCCCACCGCCGCCGCGCCCAGGGGCCAGCCGTGGGCCTCCAGCGAGAGGGAGACGCCGGGCTCGGCCGCCGTCACCACCGTCTCGTCCTGGATGTGCAGCGGCCACGGCCCCACGCTGTGGTGGATCCGCGCGCCCACCGCGGGCCAGTCGTCGTCGACGTCGCGGATGTGCGAGCTGCCGACCACCCAGCCGGCGTAGAGCCAGCCGTCGGCCAGCACGTCGAACAGGGCGTCGGGCGGTACGTCGATGACGCGGCTGACCTCGGTCACGGCTTCCTCCTGTGGTTCGGCTCGAAGGCCGGATACCCGGTCGCGGGCCGCGCATTCCTTGTATCGTGGCCGATCTCGAACGTCGCCGGACCCCGAACGGAGCTGAGGGATGGCCTGCCGGATCACCGAGCTCGTGCTGGAGTGCCGGGACCCGCAGCGGCTCGCGGAGTTCTGGTGCGCCGTGCTCGGCTACGAGGTCATCGGCCCCGAACCGGACGGTCTCGCGCTGGGCCCGCCCGGCACGCCCTTCGGCGAAGGGCCGCCGACGCTGATCCTGGCCCGTAGCGGCGACCCGCGCCACGGCAAGCTGCCCCTGCACCTGGATGTGAGCCCGGCGGGAACCGACCAGGAAACGGAGCTGGCTCGCCTGCTGGCCCTCGGTGCGCGGCCGGCGGACGTCGGCCAGGACGGCACCGAGTCGTGGGAAGTGCTGCAGGACCCGGAGGGCAACGAGTTCTGCCTGCTGCGCACGGACGTCGGCTGACGGCCTAGCGTTCGTCGGGCCCGGCCGCGCAGCGGCGCCAGTGCACCCGGTCGCCGGCGCGATCCGCGTGCCACACCGTCGTGCCCTCGGACTCCCAGGTCGGCAGCAGCCGGTCCGTCAGGACGCGGCCGCAGGCCACTTCGCCGAACAGTTCGACCCCCGCGGCCTGCCGCGCCGCCGGGATCCACGCCGGGAAGCGGGTGCGCGGCAGCTTCCGTTCGACCCACTCGCGGGCGGAGCCCTCGCTGACGTGGTCGGACTCGACGATGCTCGACACCGGGCCGTCGCCGCCGACGGCGAGGCCGATCGACGCGCGCCAGCGGACGGGGGAGGCTTCGGGATTCATCGCATTCAGGTTCCCGGACGACCGCGTCGGCGGGCCAGTACACGTCCGGGTGGATCGACGCTCACTCACCGTGCCTCCTAGCCGCGATCTGGCCGCCTGTGTTCCCGGGTTTCCCCGCCCGGGTGACGTTCAATCCCACACAGCTCGGGATTCACGGTGGCGGGTCCACAGTGGACCACACCGGCCCCGGACCGGGTACGACAACGGGACATTCGCCGTCGCACGCCGAGCTGGTCGAATTCGTGGGGGCGCCGGCCACGAGATCGTGGTGCGCCTCGGCTGGGGCCAGGATCCGGGCCGCCGGCCGCGGAAGGGGCATTACCAGATTGCCGGGAAGGGGACAGCGACGGTTTCGAGCCGTGCAGTTGGTCGCTGCCCACGCCGAGCAGGAAATGGTGCAGAAGAACCGCGCCCGCGTCGATGCCCTGCCGTTCGGGTTCGCTTCCGGGTAACCATCGGGTTTCAGCCCGCCACGGGTGGGCTACCCGAGGTGCGGACTTGAGGACTACCTTGGTAGGCGGAGGTGGTGACCGTGCCCGCATTCCGGCGGGACGTCGTGGTCGTCGGCGCGTCGGCAGGCGGGGTCGAGGCCCTCCGAGCGCTGGCCCGGTCACTCCCGGCGGACTTCCCCGCGGCCGTCCTCGTCGTCATGCACCTCTCCCCGGGCGCCCGCAGCGCGCTCCCCCTGATCCTCGACCGCGCCGGCCCGCTGCCCGCCCGGCCCGCCACCCACGGCGCGCGGCTGCGGCCGGGCGTCATCCACGTCGGGCCGCCGGACCACCACCTCCTGACCGACGACGGCGCGGTCGTGCTCACCCACGGCCCCACCGAAAACGGGCACCGGCCGGCGATCAACGCCACCTTCCGCTCCGCCGCCGTGACGGCCGGGCCGAAGGCGATCGGCGTGATCCTGTCGGGCACCCTCGACGACGGGTCGCAGGGACTGCGCTCGATCGTCGACCGGTGCGGGCAGGCCGTGGTGCAGGACCCGGCCGACGCGCTGTACGCGGGCATGCCGCAGAAGGCGCTGGCCGCGGTCGACGCGGAGTACGTCCTGCCGGCGCACGAGATCGGCCCGGCCCTGGACAAGCTCGTCCGGACGCCGGTGGAGGTGGGGGACGTGCCGCAGCCGTCCGCCGCGCTGCTGCTGGAAGACCGGATCGCGCGGGACGACGTGCGGCTCGGGGCCGTCGTCCCCGGCGCCGGGCTCCCGGCCTCCGGCTTCACCTGCCCGGACTGCCACGGGGCGCTGATGGAGGTCGACGCGGCCGACCAGTTCCGCTGCCGGATCGGGCACGCGTGGTCGGCGGAGGCCCTGCTGGGGGCCCACGACATCGAGTTCCAGCGGGCCCTGTGGACCGCGCTGCGCTCGCTCGACGAGAAGGCCGCGCTGGCCAAGCGCCTGCGAGCGGAGTCGAAGCGCCGCAACCGCGGGCTGCTCGAGGACCGGTACGCGCGGTCGGCCGAGGAGTGCGCCGCGGCCGCGGAGACGCTGCGCAAGTTCCTGCTCTCCCTGCCGGCTGACCGACCGGTGGCGGAGGCTTCGCCGTGAGCACCGCGGCCGGTCAGGTCCACCTGGAGCCCCAGTACCGGGCCGCGGCGACGACCGCCCTGGTCACCGGCGTCCTCGACCTGGAGTCCTACCCCGAGCTGCGCGACGGCCTGCTGAAGATCGCCGCGGAGGCGCCGGACGGGCTCATCGCGGACATCGACGGGCTGGCCATCCGCGACCCGGCGCTGGTCAGCTTGTTCTCCCTGGTCGCCATGCGGATCGGGGACTGGCCGGGCATCCCCTTCACCGTGGTCACGGGCCAGTCCGACCACCGGGCGATGTTCGCGGCGCGGACCGTCGACAAGTTCGTCCCGGTGCACGACGACCGCGAGACCGCCGAAGGCCGGCTCGCCCGGCCCCCGCGCCGCCGGGCCGCGCAGCTGCTCGCCCGGTCGGCGAACTCCTCGGCACTGGCCCGGGACTTCGTGCGGCGGGTGTGCGCCGAGTGGCGGGTCCCGGAGTTCGCCGACGACGCGCTGCTCGTCGCCACGGAGCTCGTCGAGAACGCGATCCGGCACACCGACTCGGTGCCGCGGTTGCGCCTCGAACTGCGGCGTGGCCTCCTGAGCGTCGCGGTGACCGACGACGACCCGCGCCCGGCCGTCCTGCGCGAGCGGCTCGGCGCCCTCGAACCGGGCCTCGGCCTCCGCATGGTCGCCCAGGTCGCCAAGGTCTGGGGCTGCAGCCGCTCGTGGTCGGACGGCAAGATCGTCTGGGCCGTGCTCACCAGGCGTGCCGTCGGAACCGGCGGGCGCGACGGCAGGTAGCGTGTCCGACCGTGACCGAGCCCAAGGAACCCAACGGCGAATTCGAGTCGGTGCTGGCCTACCTGAAGGAGTCGCGGGGCTTCGACTTCACCGGCTACAAGCGCAGCAGCCTGATGCGGCGCGTTCGCCGGCGGATGAGCCAGATCGGCATCGACAGCTACACGGAGTACATCGACCAGCTGCAGGTGAACTCCGAGGAGTTCGTGTCGCTGTTCAACACGATCCTGATCAACGTCACCGGGTTCTTCCGCGACCCCGAGGCCTGGGAGTACCTGCGTGAGCACGTGCTGCCCGCCCTGCTGGCCGAGCGCAGCCCCGAGGAGCCGATCCGGGTGTGGAGCGCCGGCTGCGCGGGCGGCCAGGAGGCCTACAGCCTCGCGATGCTCTTCGCCGACACCATCGGCATCGACGCGTTCCGCCAGCGGGTCAAGATCTACGCCACCGACGTCGACGACGAGGCCCTGGTCCAGGCCCGGCACGCGGCCTACACCCCGGCCGAGGTCGAGGGGCTCAGCGAAGGACAGCTGGAGCAGTACTTCGAGCTGCAGGGCAGCCGGTACTGCTTCCGGAAGGACCTGCGCCGCTCGGTGATCTTCGGCCGCAACGACCTCGTGCAGGACGCGCCGATCTCGCGCATCGACCTGCTGGTCTGCCGCAACACGCTGATGTACTTCAACGCCGAGACGCAGACGAAGATCCTCGAGCGGTTCCACTTCGCGCTGGCGCCCAAGGGCATGCTCTTCCTCGGCAAGGCGGAGATGCTCCTTTCCCACGCCCGGATCTTCGAGCCGCTCGACCTCAAGCGCCGCGTGTTCCGCAAGGCCGTCAACGCGCCGGTCAGCTACAACCACTTCGTGTCGCCGGGCTTCCCGCAGCGGCGTACCCACGACATCTCCGGGCTCGACGAGCTGCGCGAGCACGCCTTCTCGGCGAGCCCGGTGGCCCAGATAGTCGTGACCGAGGAAGAGGTCACCGCGCTGATCAACTCGCAGGCGGAGGTCGCGTTCGGACTGTCCGAACGCGACATCGGCCGGCCGCTGCGCGACCTCGACGTGTCGTACCGCCCGGTGGCGTTGCGCGCGTACGTCGAGCAGGCGCGCCTGGAGCGGCGGTCGCTGCGGATCAAGGACGTCGAATGGCGCCGGGCGGGGGAGACCGTCTGGTACGAGGTGCACGTCAACCCGTTGGTGGGCAAGGAGAAGAAGCTCCTCGGCGTGTCCGTGGTGTTCCACGACGTGAGCTGGGCGCGGCAGCTGCTGACCGAGCTGGAGCACACGAACCGCCAGCTCGAGTCGGCCTACGAAGAGCTCCAGTCGACGAACGAAGAGCTGGAGACCACCAACGAAGAGCTCCAGTCGACGGTGGAGGAACTGGAGACGACCAACGAAGAGCTCCAGTCCACCAACGAAGAGCTGGAGACGATGAACGAGGAGCTCCAGTCGACGAACGACGAGCTCCAGACGATCAACGACGCGCTGCGCGAGCGCAGCCTCGACCTCGACGAGGTCAACGAGTTCCTCGAGTCGGTGCTGACTTCGGTCCGGGCCGGCATCGTGGTCGTCGACCGCGAGATGCGCGTCAAGGCCTGGAACCGCGGCGCGGAGGACCTGTGGGGCGTCCGCCGCGAAGAGGCCGAAGGGACGCACCTGCTCAACCTGGACATCGGCCTGCCCCTCACGGAGCTGCGCCCGGCGGTGCGTGACGCGCTCTCGGACGCCACGTACCACTCGGAGATCGTGCTGGAGGCGATCAACCGCCGTGGCCGGGCGACGGTGGTCCACCTGCAGTGCAGCGCGCTGCGAGGGGCCAACGGGGAGAGCCAGGGGGCGCTCCTGATGATGGAGGAGAGCCCGACGGCGGCCTGAACCCGCGTCTGGCCAGGCGGTGTTTGGCCGTCGGGGCGACCGGGGTAGTTCCCTGGGCATGACGGCTTACCCCCAGCCGGGGGCAGCGGTTCTGGCCCCGGCCCATCACATGCCCTCGCCGCGCGCGCCCGCCGACCTGCGGAGCGAGGTCCGGTGGCGCAGTTCCGACGCGGTCGTCGTCGAGGTCGCCGGCGAAATCGACGGCTGCACCGCCGCACGCCTGCAGGACACGGTGTGCGCCCAGGTGCTCACGCGGCCCGCGGCCGTGCGGGTGGACCTGGGCGGGGTCGCGTTCCTCGGCGCGGCGGGCCTGCGCGCCCTGCAACGGGCGCAGCTGCTGGCCGACGACGCGGGTGTCCACCTGGTCGTCGATCCCGGCGCCTCACGCGCCGTGCGGCGGGCGTTCGCCGTGCTCGACCGCCTGGGCGCCGAACCCTTCACGACGGCCTAACCCTCGCCGGCCAGGAGGTCGACGACGGTCTCCGCCCGGTTCTCGACCGCGAAGGCGCGTCGCTGCCGGTCGGCGCCACCGCCTTCGGCGACCAGCCGGGCGATCCCCTCGCGAGCGAAGTCCAGGTCTCCCGCGGCTTCCAGCGCGGGCGCGGTGAGCGCGACCAGGTCGTCGAGCACCGCCTTGGCCGGCTGCGGGTCACCCGTTCGCGGATGCGGGCAGGAGCCCGTGACGCCCTCGCGCGACGCCCGCCACAGGCGGCCGCGCAGCACTTCGTTCGACAGCTCCGGCGCGGGCGCGTCGTCGGCCAGCGCGGTCGCGACGAGGCCGCGCGCCAGCACACCGAGCAACACCGCTTCCGACGGCGTCGCGGCGACGTCGGAGCAGCGGAACTCGAGAGTGGGCTGCTTCTCCGACAGCCGGACGTCCCAGTAGATCATCCCGCGGTCCAGGATCGCCCCCGCGCGCAGCCAGCCGTCCACGACGCTCTCGTACTCGTCGAGGGAGGCGAACCGCGGCGGCGGCCCGGCCGAGGGCCACCGGCTCCACTGGTGGTAGCGCCAGCTGGCGTAGCCGGTGTCGTAGCCGTCGCAGATCGCGGAGTTCGCGGTGACGGCGAGCAGGACGGGCAGCCACGGGCGGACGTGGCCCAGCACCCGGATCCCGCTCTCCCGGTCGGGGATCGCGACGTGCACGTGGCAGCCGCAGGTGAGCGAAGTCCACGCGGTGGCCCCGAAGTGCTCGGCCATCCGCTCGTAGCGCGGGTTCGGCGTGATGCGCGGCGGGTCCACTTCGGACAGCGGGGCCGCGCCGGCGGGCAGCAGCCGGTAGCCGCGGGCGCGGGCGGCGCGGGCGAGGTTCTCGCGCAGCCCGCTCAGCTGGCGCACCGCTTCCCCGTGCGTGCGGCGGACGCCGGTGGCGGTCTCGGCCTGTGACAGGTTCAGCTCGTGCTGCAGCTCGCCCTGCACGTCGACGGCCGCTTCCGCGGCGTCGACGACGTCGTCGCCTGCCTGCGACAGGTGACCACGCCGGTCGACGACGAAGAACTCCTCTTCGACGCCGAAGGTCAGCACGTCTGGGTTCACCGGGGCACTCCTGGGGGTTCGGGAGCCCCGGAAATACCCGGACCGCTCGGCGCGCAAACCCGCCCTCGGTGGCGTGACGGTGGCCGGACAGGGTATGCCGGTACGCATGGAGTGGCACGAAGAGCTGCACGAGCGCGCCGACGAACGGATCCGGCACCTGGACGACCGGCTGTGGGCCGTCGCCACCGCGCTGCACGAGCGGCCGGAGCTGTCCTATGCGGAACACGCGGCCGCCGAACGCCTGACGAGCGAGCTGGCGGCGGACGGTTTCGAGGTGGAGACCGGGATCGCCGGGTTGCCCACCGCGTTCGCCGCCCGGGCGGGCAGCGGACGGCCGAGCGTCGCACTGCTGCTCGAGTACGACGCCCTGCCCGGCCTGGGGCACGCGTGCGGCCACAACCTCATCGCCGCGGCCGGGCTCGGCGCCGCTCTCGCCGCGAAGGACGTCCTGGGGGACAGCCCGGGATCGCTGCTCGCCCTGGGCACCCCGGCCGAGGAGCGCGGCGGCGGCAAGGTGGCGCTGGCCGAGGCCGGCGTGTTCGACGACGTCGACGCGGCCCTGGTGGTCCACCCCGGTGTCCACTCCTGGTCCTGGGCGCCGCTGACCGCGCACGTGGAGGTCAAGGTGACCTTCCACGGTCGCGCGGCCCATCCGACGGGCGATCCTGAGGCCGGCATCGACGCGCTCGCCGCGCTGATCCAGCTGTTCGGCGCGCTCTCGGCCCTGCGCCAGCGGCTGCCGCTCGGCTCGCACGTCCAGGGCATCATCACCGAGGGCGGCGAGGCGACGAACATCGTCCCGCACCGGGCCGAAGGCCGGTTCGGGCTGCGCGCGCTCACGACCGGCGCGCTGGACCGCCTGGTCGAGGACGTGACGACGGCCGCGCAGGGCACGGCGCTGGCGACGGGCGCGAAGGCCGACGTCGAACGCCTCGGCCGCGGCCACGCGCACTTCCGGGACAACCCGGTGCTGTCCGAGCGCTTCACCGAACACCTGGCGGCGTGCGGTATCCACGCGACCCCGCCCGAGCCCGGGGTGTTCCCGGGTTCGTCGGACATCGGCGACGTCAGCGTCCGCGTCCCGGCGATCCACCCGTTCGTGGCGATCGCGGCGGAGGAGTACTCGGACCACACCCCGGAGTTCGCCGAGGCGGCGGCGAGCCCGCGCGGGCGGGCGGCGATGCTGGCTTCGGCGGCGGCGCTGGCCCGCACCGCGATCGACCTGCGCACCCACCCGGCGCTGGTCAGCCGCGCCTGGGACTGCTTCCGCGACGCGGAGCGGAACGGGCGCTGAGCGCACCCGTTCCGCACCCGGTCACGCCACCGGGGTGTAGTGCGAGGCGTCGCCTTCGAGGGACTCGCTGGCCCGGCCGTCGATGCCCACCGGGACGTCGCCGGCCACCGTGACGCGGTTGAGGCGCCGCGGCAGGCCGTCGTAGTTGTCGATCGCGTAGTGCTGGGTGATCCGGTTGTCGAACAGCACCAGCTGGTTCGGCTCCCACACCACGCGCACGACGTTCTCCGGCCGCGTCACGTAGGACTGCAGCAGCCGCAGCAGGTCCCGCGACTCGTTCACCGACAGGCCTTCGATCCGCTGGGCGAAGCCGCCGATGAACAGGCCGCGCTCGCCGGTCACCGGGTGCACCCGCACCACCGGGTGGACGGTCCGGTACTTGCGCGAAACGAACTGGGCCCGTCGCGCCTGCTCCTTCTCGTCCACCGTCTCCGGCGGCTGGACGTAGTCGTAGTCGTTGGTGTGCACCGCCCGCAGCGTGTCGGCGAACGCCCGCAGCGGCCCCGGCAGATCGCGGTAGGCCGCTGCCGCGTTCGCGATCAGCGTCTCCCCGCCGTAGGGCGGCACCACCAGGCTGCGCAGCGTGCTGGCCTTCGGCGGGTTGAGCACGAACGTGACGTCGGTGTGCCAGTGGTTGGCCCGGCCCAGCTCGCTGTCGACGGGCAGGATCGTCGGCGCGCCGTCGACGGCGGGCACCGTCGGGTGGGCCTTGGTCAGCTCGCCGAAGCGCGCGGCGAACCGCTGCTGGCCTTCGTCGTCGAGCTCGGTGTTCCGGAACACCAGCGCCTTGTGCTCGTGCAGGGCGTCGGCGAGGAACGCCACCTGGGACGCGTCGAGCTCCCCGGCGGGGTCGAGGCCGACGATCTCGGCGCCGATGTTCCCGGTGATCTTGCGGACGTCGGTGCTGATCGCGGTCATGCGGGCTCCTTCACTCGGTTGCGGTTGACGGGACGCGCGAGGCCGTAGTGCTCGCGCAGGGTGGTGCCGGCGTACTCGGTGCGGAACAGGCCGCGCCGCCGCAGCTCGGGGACGACGAGGTCGACGAAGTCGTCGAGCCCGCCGGGCAGGGTGGGCGGCATGACGTTGAAGCCGTCGGCCGCGCCCCCGGTGAACCAGGCCTCCAGCTCGTCGGCCACCTGGACCGGCGTCCCGGCGAAGACGCGGTGCCCGCGCCCGCCCGCCAGCCGCTCGAGGAGCTGCCGGATCGTCAGGTCCTCGCGCCGGGCCAGGCCGACGACCAGTTCGAACCGGCTCTGGCCGCCTTCGGTGAAGCTGCCGACGTCGGGCAGCGGGCCGTCGAGCGGGTAGCCGGTGACGTCGTGGTCGAGCATCTTCGACAGCTGCCGCAGCCCGTAGTCCGGCGTGATCAGCGCGTTCAGCTCGGCCTCGCGCTCGCGTGCCTCGGCTTCGGTGCGGCCGAGGATCGGCGAGATGCCGGGGAGGATCTTGATCTCGTCCGGCGTGCGGCCGTACTTGGCCAGGCGGCCCTTGACGTCGTCGTAGAACGCCTTGCCCTCGGCGAACGTCTGCTGCGCGGTGAACACGGCCTCGGCGTGCCGGGCGGCGTACTCCTTGCCGGTCTCCGACGACCCCGCCTGCACCAGCAGCGGGTGGCCCTGCGGTGGCCGCTCGATGTTCAGCGGGCCGCGCACCTGGAAGTGCTCGCCGTCGTGGGCGATCGGCCGGATCCGGTCGGTGTCGGCGTAGACGCCGGAGGCGCGGTCGACGAGCGCGGCGTCGTCGTCCCAGCTGTCCCACAGCTGCTTGACGACCTCGACGAACTCCTCGGCCCGCTCGTAGCGCGCGTCGTGCGACGGCCGCTTGGCCAGGTTGAAGTTGCGGGCCTCGTCGATGCCCGCCGACGTCACGATGTTCCAGCCCGCGCGGCCGCCGGAGAGGTGGTCGAGCGAGGCGAACTTGCGCGCCAGGTGGTAGGGCTCGTTGTACGTCGTCGACGCCGTCGCGATGAGTCCGATGTGGACCGTGGACGCCGCGAGCGCCGAAAGCAGCGTCAGCGGTTCGAAGTGGCTGTGGGAGTTGTGCTTCACGTTGCCCCACAACGCCACGCCGTCGGCGAGAAAGAGCGAGTCGAGCTTGCCGCGCTCGGCCGTGCGGGCGATGTCGACGTAGTGCTGCAGTGTCCGGGCCCGGTGCGGGTCGGTCGACGGGTGCCGCCAGGCGGCTTCGTGGTGCCCGTTCGGCATCACGAACGCGTTGAGGTGCATCATGGTTTCTCCTTGGGACGCCAGGTCGAGAACCGCCGTTCGAGGACGACGAAGCCGGAGTTGACGAGCACGCCGAGCACCGAGACCGCGATGATCCCGGCGTACATCTGCTGGATCTGGAAGTTCACCTGGCTGGTGTTGATGAGGTAGCCGAGCCCGGCCTTCGCGCCGACCATCTCCGCGGCCACCAGCACCAGGATCGAGTAGGACGCCGCCATCCGGATGCCGGTGAACACCGTCGGCACGGCCGAGGGCAGGATCACCTTCCGGAACAGCCGCGGGCTGGACAGCCCCAGCGAGCGGGCCGCCTTCACGAGCAGCGGATCGACGGTGTTGACGCCGGCGATCGTGTTGAGCAGCACCGGCCAGACGCAGGCGTACACCACGAGCGTGACCTTCGACAGCTCGCCGATGCCCAGCAGCAGGGTGAACACCGGCAGCAGCGCGAGCGCGGCGGTGTTGCGGGCGAGCTCCAGCAGCGGCTGCAGGAACCGCGCCACCGGCCGGTACCAGCCGATCAGCAGCCCGAGCGGCACGGCCACCGCGACGGCGATCGCGAACCCGGCGGCGGAGCGCCCGACGCTGGCGAGGAGGTGGTCGGCGAGCTGGCCGTCGAGGGTGAGCTCCCACAGCGCCCGCAGGTCTTCCGACAGCGGCGGCAGGAACGTCCGGGTGCTCTCGTCGAGGACGAACCGCGGGACGAACTCCCACAGCAGCACGAACAGGACGACCGCCGCGGACGCGTGGACCGCGCGGGTGAGCTTCGTGCGCAACCACCGCGGCTTCGGCGGCGAGAGCGCGGGGCCGATGGGGACCGGCGGCTTCGCGAGGGTGGTGGTCATCCGACCGCGCTCCGTTCGTGTTCGGCCGCCTTGCGGACCTCGTCGTGCAGCAGCTCCCACAGCCGGTGCCGCTGCCGGCCGAACGCCGGGTCGGAGCGGACGTCCCCGCCGCGGTCGCCGAGTTCGACGTCGACGACCGCCTTGAGCCGTCCAGGCCGCGACGTCAGCACGGCGACCTGCTGCCCGAGGTAGACGGCCTCGTCGATGCCGTGGGTGATGAACACGATCGTCTTGCCCGTGCGGGCCCAGATCCGCAGCAGCTCGTCCTGCAGCTGTTCGCGGGTCTGCGCGTCGAGGGCGGCGAACGGCTCGTCCATCAGCAGCACGGCCGGGTCGTAGGCGAGGCTGCGGGCGATCGCGACGCGCTGCTTCATGCCGCCGGACAGCTCGTGCGGGTAGCGGTCCTCGAAGCCGGAAAGCCCGACCAGGTCGAGGTATTCGCGGGCCCGCTCGGCCCGCCGCCGCTTGCCGAGCGGCCCGCCCTCCAGCCCGAACTCGACGTTGGCGCGGGCGGTGCGCCACGGGAACAGCGCGTACTGCTGGAAGACGATCCCGCGGTCGAGGCCCGGGCCGCGCACCGGCTCGCCGTCGATGAGGACCTCGCCGGACGTCGGCGCGGTGAGCCCGCCGAGCAGGTCGAGCAGGGTCGACTTGCCCGAGCCGCTCGGCCCGACCAGGGAGAGGAACGTGCCGTCGGCGACGTCGAGGGAAACGTCGTCCAGCGCGGTGAGGGCGCCGAACGTCTTGGTGACCGAGCGGATGCTGATCACGGGGTCACCGCCGGGGCGCCGTCGCGGTAGGGGTTGAACTCGTTGGTGTAGAGCTTCGAGGTGTCGATCTGCTCGCCCTTGATGTAGCCCTGCTGCTTCAGCCAGGGCTCCCAGAGCGTGTAGTCCTTGTCCGAGATCAGGCCGCCGTGGGTGATGCCGACGCTCTTCCAGTACTTCAGGGTGTCGGTGTTCTCGTTGCGGCCGCGGCTTTGGATGATCTTCGTGAAGCGGGCGATCACCTGGTCCCGCGGGGTGGTGCGCTCCCACTCGATCGCCTTCGCCACCCCGGAAACGAAGATCTTCGTGGTCTCCGGGTACTTCTTGATGAAGTCGGTGCGCAGCACGTACGGGCCGCCGTTGTAGGGGCCGAACGCGCCGACGTCGCTGAAGAGCCGGCGGACGCCCCCGGTCGCGACGGCGTGGTCCTGCAGGATGCCCTGCAGCGCGACGACGTCGAGCTGGCCGTTGCGCAGCGCCTGCTCGGCGTTCACCGGCGGGATGACGACGAGCTGCACCTGCTTGATCTCGTCGTCGGACAGGCCCTGGCCCTTCAGCCAGGTGTCGAGCGCGGCCTCCAGGTTGGCCCCGGCCGTGTTGACGCCGACCTTCTTGCCGATCAGGTCGCGGGCGGTCCGGATCGGACTGTCCTCTTTGGTGTAGTAGCCGATGAACGCCTTGTCGTCGGAGCCGTAGTAATTGACGACGGCCTTGACCGGCGCGCCGGCCTCGACGAGCTTGACGACCGCGCCGGTGAAGGCGCCGCCGAAGTCGGTCTGGTCGGTGGCGGCGGACTGGATGTCCTGCGGGCCGCTGATCGTGTTGCCGACCCACTTCAGCTTGACCGGGCCGAAGTAGCCCAGGTCCTCGGCGATTTCGGGCAGGGTCACGGCGTTCGCGCTGCCCTGGTAGCGCAGCTCGAGCAGTTCCGGCTGCCCGGGGGCGCCGGTGGCCGTCGCCGACGCGCAGCCGGCCAGCAGCACCGCGGCGGCGGCGAGGAGAGGCAGGGTTTTCTTCACGGTTTCGTCCGTTCCGGGAGTCGGCGGGGATGCTCCGATTGTTCGGGGACGCCGAGCGGACGGTCAATTTTGCGAGTTCGTGAAATAACTCCGCCGATTCACGAAGCGCGCGACAACCCGGTGGGAAGCGGACCGAGCGGGTCGTCGTAGAGGACGTCGAGGAGCACCGCGCCGCCCGCCGTCGCCAGCTCGGCGCCCGGGAAGCTCGTCGGCACAACGGTTTCCGCCGCGTCGAGGCAGCGGGACCGCTCGCGGACCTCGTCCCGGATGGCGGGAAGGCAGCCGGGGACCTGGGCTACACTCCGGTCGACCACCACGAGCACCGCGGGGTTCAGCACGTCGAGCAGCAATGCCGCGGCCTGCCCGAGGAGCCGGGCGCGGTCGTGGAACAACCGCACCGCGGCGGAATCGCCCGCCGTGGCGAGCGCCAGCAGTTCCGGGAAATCGGGGCGCGCGAGCATTCCGTTTTCCACCGCTTTCCGCGCGAGCGTCGCTTCGGAAACGGTGGCCTCGAGACAGCCGGTGCGCCCGCAGCGGCACGCTTCGGCGCTGTCGTCCACGGGCAGGTGCGCCACGGCTCCCGCGGCCGAGCGCGGCCCGTGGTGCACGGTGCCGCCGGTGGCGAACGCGGCGTCGACGACGTTGCCGGCGAACAGCTGCACGACGCTCTCGCGAGCGCGCGGGTGCCCGAAGAGCCGTTCGGCGTGGGCCAGCGCCCGCGCGTGACCGTCCACTTCGACGGCCAGCCCGGTGCTGCCGGCCAGCAGCTCGCGCACCGGGACGTTCCGCCAGCCCAGCAGCGGGTGTTCCACCACCGTGCCGGACTCGCGGTCGACCCAGCCGCCGGTGGCGACGCCCAGGCCGAGCGGCTCGCGGTCGGGGGCGTGCCCGAGCAGGAGGTCGTCGAGGATCTCGGCGGCGCGGGCGAGCAAGTCTTCGGCGGCGAGCCCGTCGTGCGGTTCTTCGTGCTGCGCCAGGACTTTCCCGCGCAGGTCGAGCAGCGCGACGGTCGCGTGGTGCACGGCCAGGTGCAGCGCGCCGGCGACGTGCCGCCCGGTGTCGAGGTCGACCGGCACGTGCGGCCGTCCGACGCCACGACGCGGTTCGGCCTCCGGCAGCTCGTGCAGCAGCCCGCGCTCGATGAGCTCCGCGGTGTGCCCGGTGACGGCGGCCGCGGACAGCCCGGTCCGGCGCGCGACGGTGCTGCGCGCGATCGGCCCCTCGTCGAGGACGGCCCGCAGCACGGCACTCGCGCTGGCGCTCCGCCTCACCGTCCTCTGTGGACCGCCGGCCCGCGACGTCATGGCCCGATCGTGGCAGACGCGGGGGCGGGGGCCCAGCGTGCCCAGGATGTGGGTATTGACGCATACCCATATGGGCATATGATGGCGGCGTGGCACGAGCAGCGACGACGGCCGACACGTTCAACGCGGTCGCCGAACCCCGGCGGCGGCAGATCCTCGACGTCCTCATGACGGGTGAGCGGTCGGTCGGCGATCTCGTCGGCGCGCTCGGCCTGGCCCAGCCGCAGGTGTCCAAGCACCTGCGGGTCCTGCGAGAGGTGGGGGCGGTGGACGTGCGCGGCGACGGCCGGCAGCGGCTCTACCGGCTCAACGGCGAGGCGCTCAAGCCCATCCACGACTGGGTGAAGCGCTACGAACGGACGTGGTCGGAGCGGTTCGAGCTGCTGGACGACGTCCTCGGCGAACTCAAGGAACAGGAGCGGTGACATGGAGATCACGACCCCGGCGGACGACCGGATCCTCATCACGCGCGAGTTCGACGCGCCCCGGCACCTCGTCTACCGCGCGTGGACCACCCCGGAGCTGGTGAAGCGCTGGTGGGCCGGCCACCGCGGGACGACGACGAAGGTCGAGATGGACCTGCGGCCCGGCGGCCGCTGGCGCTTCGTGCTGGAGACGAACGACGGTGCCGAGGTCGGCTTCCACGGCGAGTACCGGGAAGTCGTGCCGGAGGAGAAGGTCGTCTACACCGAGGTCTTCGAGATGCCGGGCGTGGACCTCGACTCGGTGGACGGACCGCTCACCACCGCCACCTTCACCGCCCTCGGGGACCGCACGCGCCTCGAGCTGCTGACCGTGACCGGCAGCAAGGAGCTGCGGGACGTGATCCTCGGGTCCGGCATGGAGGTCGGCGTGCGGGAGCAGATGGTCCTCATCGAGGAGATCGCGAACTCCCTGCGCTAGCCCGCAGGAACCGCTCGCCCGTCTTCGCCAGCTCGGCGGCCAGCTCCGGCGCGTCGAGCACCTCGAAGTCCACTTCGAGCATCCCCAGGTACAGCGCGAGCATCTGCGCGTTGTCGGAGCCGACCTCCGCGACGCAGCGGTCCGGCCCGTCGGGCGTCACCCCGACCGCGAGCGGGAGCCGGGACCGCACGTGCTCCGCCGGGGCCTGCAGCCGCACCCTCGCGTGGAACCGCCACGTCGCCGCGCCCGCAGTGCGCTGGACGAACTGCGCGACGTCGCCCTCGGGCGGTTCGCGCGGGGTGAACCGCGGCCCGTTCGGCACCTTCGGCGTCATCCGGTCGACGCGGAACGTGCGCCAGTCGTCGCGGGCGGGATCCCACGCGACGAGGTACCAGCGCCGGTTCCAGCCGACCAGCCGGTGCGGCTCGACTTCACGGCGGCTCGCCGTCCGCTCGTGGCTGGTGTAGTCGAACCGCAGCCGCTCGCTCGCCCGGATCGCCGCCGCGATGGCCGTGAGCACGTCGGCGTCGACGGCCGGGCCGGTGCCGGGCACCGCGACGGTCGCGGCCTGCAGCGCGTGCACCCGGTGCCGCAGCCGCGACGGCAGCACCTGCTCCAGCTTGGCGAGCGCGCGCACCGACGTCTCGCCGATCCCGGCGACGCCCGTGGCGGTCCGCAGCCCGACCGCGACCGCCACGGCTTCGTCGTCGTCCAGCAGCAGCGGCGGGAGCTGCGCGCCCGCGCCGAGCCGGTAGCCGCCCCGGACGCCGGGCGACGCCTCGACCGGGTAGCCGAGCTCGCGCAGCTTCCCGATGTCGCTGCGGACGGTGCGCGCGGTGACGCCCAGCCGGGTGGCCAGGTCGGTGCCGGTCCAGTCGCGGTGCGTCTCGAGCAGGGAGAGCAGCCGCAGCAGCCGGGCGGAGGTCTGCAACATTTCCCGAGGATCGCACGAAACGCGGAAGGAAGTCTTCCGCAATGGTCCATAGCGTGCTGCTCATGACGAACTCCTTCCGCATCGAGATCCCGCAAGCCGACCTCGACGACCTGCACCGGCGCCTCACCGAGGCCCGGTTCGCCGACCCCGTGCCCGGCGACGAGCCGGACTGGTCGCGCGGTATCCCCGCCGCCGTCGTCCGCGAGCTGGCCGAGTACTGGCGCGACGGCTACGACTGGCGGGCGCAGGAAGCCGCGCTCAACGCGTTCCCGCAGTACACGACGGTGATCGACGGCCAGACCATCCACTACCTGCACGTCCGTTCGGCCGACCCGGACGCGGTCCCGCTGCTGCTCACCCACGGCTATCCCAGCACCTTCGCCGAGTTCCTCGACGTGATCGGGCCGCTGACCGAGCCGGGGCCGGACGCGTTCCACGTCGTCGTCCCGTCGCTGCCCGGCTTCGGGTTCTCGACGCCGCTGAGCGGGCCCGGCTGGGAGCTCGCCCGGACGACGGACGCCTTCGCCGAGCTGATGACGCGTCTCGGCTACGCCCGCTTCGCCGCACAGGGCGGCGACATCGGCTCCGGCGTCACCGGACGGCTCGCCGCGCTGTACCCGGACCGCGTCCTCGGCACGCACGTCACCAGCGACCGCGGCACGATCGCGCTGGCCGGCGAGCAGCTGCCGCTGCCCCCGGACCTCACCCCCGGCGAGCAGGCCGAACTGGACGCGGCCCGCGAGGCCTGGAAGGCCGGGCGCGGCTACCTCGACCTCCAGTCGCACAAGCCGGAGACGATCGCGGCCGCGCTCACCGACTCCCCGGTCGGGCAGCTGGCCTGGATCGCCGAGAAGTTCCAGGCCTGGACGAACCCGGCCGGCGCCATCGACCGCGACCGCCTCCTGACGACGGTCAGCCTGTACTGGTTCACCCGCACGGGCGCAACGGCGGCCCGGTTCCTGTACGAGGCCGCCCATTCGGGCCACGGCTGGCTGTCACCCTCGGCCGTACCGGCGGGCTGGGCGGTGTTCAACGCGTCCCCGCTGGTGCGCCGCATCATGGACCCGGACGAGAAGATCGCGCACTGGTCGGAGTTCGCCTCGGGCGGCCACTTCGCGGCGATGGAGGAGCCGGAGCTGCTGGTGACCGACATCCGGACGTTCTTCCGCACCCTGCGGCCGTGACGTTGCCGGGCGGCGCGGTGCCGGGCAGCGCGCTCGAGGTGTAGCTCTACTCGAGCGTAGCCGTCAGCGGTCGGCCGCCGTTCTCGGCCTCCGCCATTCGCCGGCTGGACCGCCATTCTTGGGCTTCCGGTTCCTGCACGTAGTCGACGAGGTTGTCCCGCAGCCCCATCTGTTCGAGGATCTCGAGAATCTCGTCTGGAGTCGCGTAGAAGAACTCACGCCGAAGGTTGATCCGGTTGACCCGGCGGGCTGCCAGCCGCTGGTGCAGCCGGGTCTCCAGGCTGACCGCGTCGGCGTCGAAGATCTTGGCGTGGACGTCGAACCTGAACGGGACGGACGCATCGCCCAGCTCTCGCACGCGTTCGAGTGGGTCGAGACGTCTCGTCAGGCCGACCTTGACGACTCCGTCGCCGAAGGAGCCCACGTTGGAGATCACGTACACCCAACCGGTCCTGATGTTGGCTTCGCGTTCCTCCACGCCTCTGATCGCCTCGTCGAGTTCGCTGAGCTTGGCCTGGGCTGCGGCGGTCTTGGCTTGGTCGCCGGACTCGGCCCACTTGAGCATGGCGGTCTGCCAGTGTGCTTGTTCCTTGGTCAGGCGGGCCTTCTCGCGTTCGAACTCCCGCTGGGCCTGCTGTTCGTCTCGTTGGCGTTCCCGTTCCGCTCTGACCCGTTCCTTCTCTTCTTCGACCTTCGCCAAGTGGTCGGCGGTGAGGTCGAGTTCCTCCAACCGCAATCGGTGGTAGCTCGGGGCGATGTTGATGTTCATGGTCTTGCCCAGCCGGGAGATGACGTCCCGGGTCTTGGTGAGACGGTCCTTCGCCGAACCCAGCCGGTAGGGCCGCATCGATCGCACGCAGTTGTCCGCTTCGGCGTTGTACGCCCGCAGCATCAGCTTCGAGAAATCCCGAACCATCCGCTGCCCTTCGGCGGTCGAGCCGTTCACGGTCCAGTCGGTCGCGGCCGTGATGGCGTGGTTGTTCTTGGCGGACACCTTGATCGAGTCCCTCAATCGCTGCAGCGCGGCCTTGTACGCCACTGCGTCGTCGAGCCGATGGCGGAACTCGTAGATGCCCGCTTCCTGGAGCAGGGTGATTTCCTGGGTCTCGACGATCTCGGTGCGGATCTTCCTCAGCTTGTCGCCGGACTCTTCGATCTTGCCGCGGACCGTCGCGAGTTCGGTCTCGGCCGTCTTCAAGGCGCGCTCATGAGCGTCCCGCTGCGCCTGTGCGTCGAGTGCCAGCTGGGCGACCGTCCGGCGCATCTCGGTGATTTCCCGTTCGAGAGCCACTGAGTCCTTGCCCCGGAGGTCGTCGTACCGGGTCGTGAGTGTCTGCAGCTCACCGGCGAGCTTCCCGGCCCTGGCTTTTTCGGTGTGCAGGGACGCTGCCGTTTCCTGCACCAACGCGCGTGTTGCGGCGAGTTCCGCTTCGGTCGCTCGGAGCTGTTTCCGCGCGCCGAACAGCCCGACACGCTTAGGTGCGGGCCGGCCGGTTTGCGGATCGGACTGGACCGGGAGAGCCTTCGGCATCTGCTCCTCGGGCGTCCACAACTGCCAGAACTTCGGAGGTGCCGGCCAGTCGGCCGGCGGCTGCCAGCCCGGTGGCGGGCTCCAGCCGGCAGGAAGGGCGGGCCAGTTCGGCGGGGGATTGAACCGGTAGCCCATGGTGCTTCCTCCTGCTCGTGATCACGGCGGACGTCTTCGTCGGCCTTGGTCGATCACGCGTCGACGCCTGTTACGGCGGTGACGCCAATCGTTATCGGAACCGGGCCGTGAATGATCGGCGCGGATCGGGGTAGCCGCCGGGGCATGGGCAACGATTTCCGCAAGGGCGACCGCGTCCGCTGGGACGCGGGCAACGAAAGTTCCGTCGGCACCGTCGAAGAGAAGATCACCGAGGACACCCGGGCCGGCAAGCGGGCGGTCAAGGCGTCGCCCGACGAACCGCAGTACCTGGTCCGGAGCGAGAAGTCCGGGAAGACCGCGGTGCACCACCCGGACAAGCTGCACAAGGCCTAGCGGGCCGCGCGGACCTTCGCCGGCGTCCGCGTGGCGGGGGATCACGTGCGGGTGGACGTGGGCGGCCGGCCGTGTCGGGGTTCAGCCCGGCGTGGTGAGCCAGTGGTGCAGCGCCCACCACGACCGGACGGCGTCGAGCACCCGGCCGCCCGTGTTTTCCCCCAGGGCCAGCGGGGTCAGCTCGGCGAGCCGGTCCAGGCGGTACCGGACCGTGTTGGGGTGCAGGTGCAGGGTTTCGGCCGTGGAGCGCAGGCGCTGGCCGTGGTCGAGGTAGGCGAGCGCCGTGGCGGCCAGCTCGCGGTGGAACGGGTTCGCGGGGTCCAGTTCGCCCAGCAGCGCCGTGGTGAGCAGGTCGCCCAGCAACGGCTGGCCCGCCAGGGCGATCTCGCCCGCCAACGCCGTGAGGTCGTGGCGGCCGGGGCCGGCGATGCGCGCCGCCGCCGTGCAGAGCCGGTGGACCTCCCGCAGCTCGGGCAAGCCGGCCGGGGGAGCGACGACCAGCACGACGTCGCCGTCGAGCGGGACGCCGCCGGGCGGGCGCGCCGCCAAGCCGGTGAGGCGGCCCTCGACCAGCCCGTACACCCCGCCGGACTCCAGGAGCGCCTGCTCCAGCGTGCGTGCCCGGGCCGGGTCGCTGACGTCGGAGACCACGCAGGAGTACCGGCCGTCGGGTCGCAGCCCCGCCTGCCGGAGTTCCTCGGGCGTCGGCGGGTGCCCGGTGAGCAGCGCCGTGCGCAGCAGCTGGGTCCGCGCGTCGCGCACCGTGCGCGAAAGCTGGATTTCGGCGGCGTGGTAGCCCTTGACGACGTGGTGCTCCAGCGCGCCCGTGTAGCGGTCGGCGTCGAGGACGGTTTCGAGGATGACGTCGTCGGGCACGCCCGCCGCCCGGCAGCGCTCGACCGCGACGCGCGCCGCGTGCGTCCGGCCGGCCTGGACCCCGCGCAGCAGGTCGGTGAGCGGGACACCCTGTGCGGCGCGGTCGGCACCCAGCGCCTCGGCCGTGGTGTAGTCCTCCCGCACGGCGCCGTCGGGGCTCGTCGTCGCCCGCAGCGCCGCACTCAGCAGGACCTGGATGTGCCGCCGGTTCTCCGCTTCCGGCAACCGCGCGACACCGGGTGACTCGCTTCGCGCCACCTTGACCAGCTCGTCGAGCACCGACTCGTCCGCGGCCAGCTCGTCGAGGATCCGCCGGAGCAGCGGTGTCACCGGCACCTCCCGGACCCGTTGTGGCACGGCCACAACCGGCCGCCCGCGACGTTGGGCGATCGGGCCTACCGGACCCGCTCCGGTGGCCGGTTATCGTGGCATACCGGACAGTAACGTCTCTCTCCCGCGAAAACCATCCGCCGCCGCACCTGTTCAGCGTCGAAAGGTGTCTTCCGTGCGCACTTCCCCGAGTCCCCGCCGACGGCGGTCGTACCTCTCGCGCCTGGCGTACCTGACCTCGGCCGTCGCCCTGCTCGCGACCGGCGCGGCCGTGCCGGCCGCCGGCGCGCCCGCAGCCCTGCGGGAGGTGATGTTCGTCGGCAACAACTGGGACGGGACCGCCGACGTCATCCAGTCCCGCGGTTCGTTCGCGAAGATCGGGCGCGTCGACATCATCCCGGACAAGGACGACCGGCTGCGCGAGATCTACCTCAACCCGATCAAGCTGGCGTTCTTCCTCGGCATCCGCAACGGGCCCGGCGAGGGGCACGACCAGTTCGTCGACGACATGTACACCACCCCGGACGGCTCGGCGGTGGTGGCTTCGCGGCCGAGCTTCGCCGACGTCGTGTCGATCAGCCTGGCCACCGGCCGGATCAACTGGCGCTTCCCGGTTTCGGGCTTCCGCGCCGACCACATGGCGGTCTCGCCGGACGGGCTCCGCGTCGCCGTCTCCGCGTCGACGTCCAACACCGTGCACGTGCTGGACATCCGCACCGGGCAGCAGCTCGGCTCCTTCGCCACCGGCGACAAGCCGCACGAGAACGTGTTCACCGACGGTGGCCGGTACCTGTGGAACATGTCGATCGGCAACGTCGACACGAACCTCGACGACCCCGGCTGGGACTTCACCAAGGGGGACCGGCACATCACGGTCGTCGACGCCACGACCTTCCGCCAGGTCAAGGTGATCGACATGCGCCAGCGGCTCGACGCCTTCGGCCGCCACGACCTTTCCAACGCCGTCCGGCCGGTCGCGTTCACGCCCGACGAGTCCAAACTGTACTTCCAGGTGTCGTTCTTCAACGGCTTCCTGGAGTACGACGTCGCGGCCGACAAGATCACGCGGCTCAAGGAGCTGCCGAAGAACCCGGCCACGAGCGACGACCGCACCACCTTCGTCAACGACTCCCGCCACCACGGCATGTCGATGAACCCGGCCGGCACCAAGCTGTGCATCGCCGGCACCATGGACGACTACGCCACGGTCGTCGACCGCGCGACGCTGCAGCAGGGCGCGCTGGTGCCCGCGGTGAAGCCGTACTGGGCCACGGTGAGCGGTGACGGCAACGCCTGCGTGATCTCCGAAGCCGGCGCGGACCAGGTGACGGCGATCGACTTCGCGACCGGGCAGAAGCTGGTCTCGGTGCCGGTGGGCGACCACCCGCAGCGCGTCCGCATCGGCCACGTGCCGGACGGCTGGACCGGCCCGGGCGCCTGAGCGGTCAGGAAGCGTCGAAGGCGATCGTGAGCCACTCGCGGACGTCGTCGTCCACATCGGACACTTCGCGCAGCGTAAGCCGGTGGCCCACCCGCGGCCCGCTCGCCCAGCTCGCCGGGGCGATGCGGGCCGTCTCGATCGGGTACGGCAGGAACAGGTACACCAGGACGTCCCGCGACCGCGGGCGCAGCTCCGCCAGCTTCAGGTTCCGCTTGAGGAACACCCCGACCTTGACGGCGTCCTCGTGGACGTCGCCGAGGGTGCGCAGGTGCTCTACGACGGCGTCGTAGATCGCGCGGAACCGCGGGTCGTGCCCGGCGAACGTCTCGTCCACCGTGCAGCCGGGCACGCACGTGTGCGCTTGGCCGGCGCGCGCGAACTCGCGGTCGCACTGCGGGCACGTCCACCGGGTCGCCATGCCGTCCAGCATGGCAGGCCCTGCCCGGTCCGCGGACGGGTCAGCGGTTCGGGGCGACGATCCCGTACTCGTGGATCTTGCGGTAGATGGTCGCCCGGGAGATGCCCAGCAGCTTGGCCGCGCGGACCTTGTTGCCGTCCGCGTCCTCGAGGCAGCGCACGATCGCGTCGCGCTCGATGGACTCGAACCGGTTCAGCGGGCGCCGCGTCACGGCGTGGAACTCCGCGGGGAGGTCGGTCGGGCGGATGGTGCCCGCCCGGCGGCGCTGGGCCACCTTGCGCAGCACCTGGTAGAGCTGCCCGGTGTTGCCCGGCCACTCGGCCCGCATCAGCAGGTGCAGCGCCGCCGCCGAACAGGTGAGCCGGCCGCCGTAGCCGAGCTTGCTCAGGGCTAGGGGGACCAGTTCCGCCAGGTCCTCGACGTGGTGGCGCAGCGGCGGCACGCGCACCGTGCGCGGGAACGACTTCAGCAGCTCGGCCAGCGCCGGTTTCGTCTCGGCCTCCGGTACGAGCGTGACGACCACCCACGGCGCGTCGGGCCGGTCCCGCAGCTCGCGCAGGGTCGCCGCCAGCGCGTTCGCCGCCGACGTCGTCAGGCGGTCGGCGTGGCGGATCACCAGCGTGCGGACCGGGGCCTCGGCGTGTTCGCGCAGCAGCGCGCCGGCCCATTCGGTGCCGGACGCGACCGCCGAGTCGACGGTGAGCAGCCGGTCGGCCGGGTGGTGGCGCTGGTGCAGGCCCTTCGCCAGGGTCAGCTTGCCGGTGCCGGCCTCGCCCTCCAGCGCGACCCACTCGCCGCGCTGGTGTCCCGTGTCGAGGTCGTGCCCGCAGCGCAGCCACAGCGGCGCCGAGCCGACCACGCCCGGCAGGTACATCGGCAGCATCGGCGTCGACACGGCGAGCGTCTCTTCGGCCTCGATCAGCTTCACCGACAGGACACCACCGGCGATGTCGGTCTCGCGCTGCCCCGGGACGCGGCGGCAGAACACGCGCACGCGCAGGCCGCTGGACAGCGCGAGCGTGGCCGGCGTCCGCCGCCCGTCGGCCAGTGCCTCGGTCGCGTGGCCGAGCAGCACCGACTGGTCGGCCGGGTCGAGCAGCTGCCGCGCCCGGTCGTTCATCATCACGATGTCTTCGTTGAACGCCAGCACGATGCCGGTCCACCGGCGGCACGTCTGCAGGTAGGCCTGGAAGAGGATCATCTCGCGCAGGTCGCTGTGGCGCAGCAGCGCCTGGCGGATCTGCTCGGCCGTCGAGCGGGCCAGTGCGATGAGCAGGCCGCCGGCGTCCTTGTACCAGCAGGTGAGGTCGACGGCCCCGATCTTCTTGCCCGAGATCGGGTGGTGGATCGGCACGCCGGCGCACGCCAGGTTCTCCAGGTGCTCGGCGTAGTGCTCGTGCCCGAACACGGTCGTCGCGCGGCCGTCCTCCAGCGCGGTGCCGATGCCGTTGGTGCCGACGGACTGCTCGCCGTAGCTGAACCCGGGCACGAGCTCCACGCGCTCGAGGTGCCGGCGCAGGTCGGCGTCCCCCGTGCGCTGCGTCAGCACGACGCCGCTGGGGTCGGTGAGGATCAGGCTGATCGGCTGGCCGTCGAACTGCTCGCCCAGCTTGTGCAGCACCGGTTCCGCGCCGCGCATGAGCGGGATGTCGAGGTTCTGGTCGCCGAGGTAGAGGGGGTCGATCCGGTCGGCTTCGACCTGGAGCTCCTGCGACCGCCGCCACGAGGCCAGGATCGTCTGCCGGACCGTGCCTGGTGGCACCGGTTCGGCCGTCAGGAAACGCACCCGGGTACGGGCGAGCTCGTCGTCGGCGAGCAGCGTTCCGGGCGCCATCTCTTCCACGTGACCTCCAGCTTCCCGCGGCCCACGTGGGTGCGGGCACACCCGTTGTGCCGCCCGTTCAGCCTAGATGCGCCGCGCGGGGAACGGTGTCTCAAATTGAGACGGCCGGGCCGCGCCCCCGGCGGTCCGATGGAGGGGCAACCGACCCCTGACCAGGAGGAGGACCGATGGCCGCCGAGGCCGCGGAGACCTACAACCCGTGGACGATCGTCAACCTGGTTTTCACGCATCTGGCCGAACAGGGGCTGCACCCGACGCTCGGCGGGGACGGCCACCCCGGCGATCCGGCGGCGGCCCTGCTGCGCACCTTCGGGATCGTGCCCACCGTCGAGGGCGACGCGCGGGTGCAGGCCGGCGTCCACGACGAGCTCGCCGAGCTGCGGGCCCGGATGCTCGGCGGGGACGAAACGCCCTGAGCAGCGGTTCTGTCTCAGATTGAGACCCGCGTCACTCGGCGCCGCCCCTTCAATGGTCAACGCAGGACGTGCGCCCCGACGGCGAGCGACGGACAAGGAGTTGATCCATGAGTCGCCAGAGTGTGGCGAAAGCCCACCAGAAGATCCAGGAACTGTCGTGGGAGCCGGCGTACCACACCCCGGTTTCGCACTACGGGACGGATTACACCTTCCAGAAGGCCAAGAAGAAGGACCCGTTGAAGCAGGTCCTCCGCTCGTACTTCCCGATGCAGGAGGAAAAGGACCACCGGGTCTACGGCGCCGAGGACGGCGCGATCCGCGGCAACATGTTCCGCCAGGTGCAGGAGCGCTGGCTGGAGTGGCAGAAGCTGTTCCTGTCGATCATCCCGCTGCCGGAGATCTCGGCCGCGCGGGCGATGCCGCTGCTGTTCCGCACGGTGCCGAACCCGGAGCTGCACAACGGCCAGGCGATCCAGATGATCGACGAGGTCCGCCACTCGACGATCCAGCAGAACCTCAAGCGCCTGTACATGCAGAACTACATCGACCCGGCGGGCTTCAACTCGAGCCTGCGCAACTTCCAGAACGACTACTGCGGCACCATCGGCCGCCAGTTCGCCGAAGGGTTCATCACCGGTGACGCCATCACCGCGGCGAGCATCTACCTGACCATCGTGGCGGAGACGGCGTTCACGAACACGCTGTTCGTCGCCATGCCCGCCGAAGCCGCCGCCAACGGCGACTACCTGCTGCCGACGGTGTTCCACTCGGTGCAGTCCGACGAGTCCCGCCACATCAGCAACGGCTACGCGACGCTGCTGATGGCGCTGTCGGACGAGAGCAACCACCAGCTGCTCGAGCGCGACCTCCGCTACGCGTGGTGGAACAACCACGCCGTCGTCGACGCCGCGATCGGCACGTTCATCGAGTACGGCACCAAGGACCGCCGCAAGGACCGCGAGTCCTACGCGGAGATGTGGCGCCGCTGGATCTACGACGACTACTACCGCTCGTACCTGGTGCCACTCGAGAAGTACGGCCTCGTCATCCCGCACGACCTCATCGAAGAAGCCTGGAACCGGATCTGGAACAAGGGCTACGTCCACGAGGTCGCGCAGTTCTTCGCCACCGGGTGGCTCGCCAACTACTGGCGCATCGACCCGATGACAGACGAGGACTTCGAGTGGTTCGAGTACAAGTACCCGGGCTGGTACGACAAGTACGGCAAGTGGTGGGAGAACTACGCCCGCCTCTCGACGCCGAACGGGCACCACCCGATCGTCGCCGAGGACGTCGACTACGTGTACCCGCACCGCTGCTGGACCTGCATGGTGCCGTGCCTCATCCGCGAGGACATGGTCACCGACCAGGTCGACGGCCAGTGGCGCACCTACTGCTCGGAGACCTGCCGCTGGACCGACGCCGAGGCGTTCCGGCCCACCTACCAGGGCCGTAACACCCCGAACATGGGCCAGCTGGTCGGCGCCCGCGAGTGGGAGACGCTCTACCACGGCTGGAACTGGGCCGACGTCGTCTCCGACATGGGCTTCGTGCGCGACGACGGCAAGACCATGGTCGCGCAGCCGCACCTGAACCTGGACGACCCGAAGAAGCTGTGGACGCTCGACCACCTGCGCCGGATGCCCGAGGTGCAGTCGCCGAACGTGCTGCTCAACCAGATGTCCGACGCGGAACGGGCCGCTTTCCAGGCCGACTACAACCGCCAGGGCCCGGCCGGCCGCCCGGCCCCGCAGAAGGCCTGACACGCACCGGTCGTGCGTGGTCAGGGCGGCCGGAACCGCCCTGACCACGCACGACCCCGCACCGAGACGGGGCTGGGATGGCAGAGAAACACCGCGTCCGGTTCGAGCCGGTCGGGATCGAGATCGACGTCGCCGAGGACCAGACGATCCTGCGCGCCGCCGCCGAGCAGGGCGTGATGCTCATGCACGGCTGCAAGGAAGGGCAGTGCGCGTCCTGCAAGTCCTTCCTCCTCGACGGCGACGACGTCGAGCACGACCGCTACTCCACCTTCGCGCTCCCGGACTTCGAAAAGGAGGAAGGCTTCACCCTGCTGTGCCGGGCCCACGCCTACGAGGACGTCACCATCGAGCTGCTCAACTACGACGAGGAGATGATCCACTCCGGGCTGCCGATCCAGGAGACCACCGCCGTGGTCGTCGCCAACGACGACGTCACGCACGACCTGCGGCACCTGGTGGTGCGGCTGGACGAGGAACTGAAGTTCTTCCCGGGCCAGTACCTGGACTTCGCGGTTCCGGACACCGACGAGACGCGGTCGTTCTCCATGGCCAACACCTCCGCGCGCGACGGCACGCTGGAGTTCGTCATCAAGATCTACCCCGACGGCCTGTTCTCCCGGTTCCTGGCCGACGACGTCGCGGTCGGCGACCGGCTCCGGGTCACCGGTCCGTTCGGGGTGTTCACGTTGCGGGACAACCCGGGCGCGGAGCTGGTCTTCGTCGGCGGCGGGGCCGGAATGGCGCCGATCCTGTCGCTGCTGCGGTCCATGGCCGAGCGCGGCATCGACCGGAAGGCGACGTTCTACTACGGGGCCC
Organism: Amycolatopsis stemonae; assembly: GCF_054781455.1. Classification (NCBI taxonomy): domain Bacteria; kingdom Bacillati; phylum Actinomycetota; class Actinomycetes; order Pseudonocardiales; family Pseudonocardiaceae; genus Amycolatopsis; species Amycolatopsis stemonae. The sequence goes on from NZ_BAAGUJ010000004.1 coordinate 80,002, forward strand.
GTCGCCGCCGGGACCTCTGCTTCACCGACGAGCTGCGGGCGCTGGAGGAGAAGCTGCCGGACTTCCGGTACGTGCCGGCGTTGTCCGAACCGGGTGACGAGGACTGGACCGGCGAAACCGGCTTCGTCACCGACGTGCTCCGGCGGGCGGGCCACGACCTCGCCGGCGCCGACGCCTACGTCTGCGGGCCCCCGCCGATGGTGGAGGCCGCGCTCGAACTGCTGCCCGCGCTCGGCGTCGCCGAAAAGCGCGTCTTCTACGACAAGTTCACCACCACCGGCGAATCCGACGCCTGAGAGGGACGGATCCATGACAGCCACGCAAGAACGAAGCGTGCCCAAGCCGACGTTCACCGACGCCGAGGCGGGGGCCAAGGTCTTCCCGGACTCCACCGCCCGCCAGTACAACTACTTCACCCCGGCCAAGCGCAAGCAGAGCCACTACGAAGACGTCACCGTCGAGGTCCAGCCCGACCCGCGGCACTACCTGTCCCAGGGCTGGCTCTACGCCTTCGCCGACGGCCAGGGCGGCTACCCGCTGGAGTGGACCGCGCTGAAGGCGTGGGGCTCGGACCGGCCGGTGCCCGAGCGGAGCCCGGGATCCGGTGGCAAGGGCTACGACTGGCCGGCCCACGGCTGGCACGAGTTCCGCGACCCGAACGAGGAGTGGGAGCTCACCCTCTACCGCTACAACGCGAACGTGGTGCGCCAGCTCAACCAGAACATCGACGCCGCGCGCCAGGCCAAGGCGTTCGAGCAGTGGAACCGCAACTGGGTCGAGTTCGTGGCCAAGCACGTCGGCGCGTGGATGCACGTCGACCACGGCCTCGGCCTCTACCTGTACGCCAACGCCAACCGCCGCGCGCCGACGAACATGCACAACAACGCGATCTCGGTGAACAGCATGCACCGGATCCGTGCGGCGCAGGACCTGGCGCTGTACAACCTGACCCTGACCGAAGAGGTCGAGGGCTTCGACGGCACCGCGCACCTGGCGACCTGGGCCGAGGACCCGGCGTGGCAGGGCGTGCGGGAGACCGCCGAGCAGCTGACCGGGATCTGGGACTGGTGCGAGGCGATCTTCGCCGCGAACATCGTCTTCGAGCCGCTCGTCGGTGAGCTGTTCCGCAGCAACCTGGTGCAGCAGGCCGCGCCAGCCAACGGCGACTTCGTCACGCCGACGCTGATCGGGGCCGAGGAGTTCGACTTCTCCGAACGCGACCTCCGCTACACCAAGGCGATGTTCCACCTCCTGATCAACGACAAGGAGTTCGCCGGGCACAACCAGGCCCTGCTGCAGAAGTGGCTCGAGGACTGGGTCCCGAAGAGCATCGCCGCCGCCCGCGCGCTGCAGCCGCTGTGGTCGCAGCCTGACGCCAAGCCGATCCGGTTCGAGGACGGTCTCGACCGGGCGAAGAGCCGGTTCGCCGGAATCCTGTCCGAATTGGGCCTCAAGGCACCCGAGGAGCTGGGCCAGTGACCATCTTCAAGACGGCGGAAAGCCCGTACAAGGTCAACAACACCGCGTCCAACATGTGCGGTTTCACCCTGATGAACAACCAGGTCGGCGCGATCGTCGCCGAGGTGATGGGCGCCAAGGACAACGTCACCATCACGCCGCTGCCCTCGATGATCCGGGTCGACGCGGTCGGCCGCATGGACGTCGTCTACGCCGAGGTCGACGAGGCCGCCGGCGAGGAAGAGGGCTGGTTCAACGCGGCCGAGTTCGAGGAGAGCATGTCCACCCACTACGGGCGCATGATCCACGAAGACGACCGCACGATCATGTTTGCCAACCCGGAGGACGCGGCCGAGTACCTCGACTTCGACCTCAAGCCGCTCAAGTAATCCCGGGAAGCACTCGATCCCGCTCAGGAGGATCAACCATGTACGAAAAAGACGGCGAAAAGTATTTCGTGGTGGACGCCCACACCCACTTCTGGGACGCGAGCCCGGACAACTGGGTGGAGGGCCAGGAGGAATACGCCAAGGGCTGGATCGAGTGCTTCCACGCCTACCAGGGACTCGGCCCGAAGGAGACGCACTGGCCGATCGACCGGTTCCAGAAGTACTCCGAGGAACTGATGATGCACGACCTGTTCGAGGTCGGGCACGTCGACAAGGCCGTCTTCCAGCCGACGAACCTGCGGCAGTGGTACAAGACGGGCTTCAACACCACCGAGACCGACGGCGCGCTGGCCGCGAAGCACCCGGACAAGTTCCTGGTGAACACCACCTTCGACCCGCGTGAAGGCGACGCGGGCATGAAGGCGTTCGAAGAGCGCGTCAAGAAGTACGGCTGCAAGGGCGTCAAGCTCTACACGGCCGAGTGGCGCGGGGACTCGCGGGGCTGGAGCCTCAAGGACCCCGAAGCCGCGCGGTACCTCGAGAAGTGCGAGGAACTGGGCGTCACCAACATCCACATCCACAAGGGCCCGACGATCTGGCCGCTGGACAAGGACGCGTTCGACGTGTCCGATGTGGACTACGTGGCGACGAACTTCCAGGGCCTCAACTTCATCGTCGAGCACGTCGGCCTGCCGCGCATCGAGGACTTCTGCTTCATGGCCACCCAGGAGCGGAACGTCTACGCGGGGCTCGCCGTGGTGATCGGCGGCCTGATGCACGCCCGGCCGAAGTTCTTCGCGAAGGTCATGGGCGAGCTGATGTTCTGGCTCGGCGAGGACAAGCTGATCTTCGGCGCGGACTACGCCATCTGGGAACCCAAGTGGCAGGTCGAGGGCTTCGTCGACTGGAACATGCCCGCCGACGACGAGCTGTCGGACTTCCCGCCGCTGACGGTCGACCAGAAGAGGAAGATCCTCGGCCTGAACGCCGCGCGGCTGTACGGCATCGACGTGCCGAAGGAGCTGCAGATCGCGACGGAGTCGGTCGAACCCGTCGGCGTGCCGAACTCATGACGGCACTTGACGACCGGATCGTCCGCGCCGACCACGCCGCGGTGTGGTCGGCGCTGGGCACGGTCCGGGACCCCGAACTGGACGAGCCGCTCACCGACCTCGGGTTCGTGGCCCGCTGCGAGGTGAGCGCGGCGGGCCACGCCGTCATCCGGCTGCGGCTGCCGACCTACTTCTGCGCGCCCAACTTCGCGTTCCTGATGGTCGCGGACGCCTACGACGCCATCGCCGGGGTGCCGGGCCTGACCGGGCTCGACATCAGGCTGGACGACCACTTCGCGTCCGACGCCATCAACCGCGGGGTGGCGGCGCGGCAGGGGTTCGTCGCGTCGTTCGACGGCGAGGCCGTCGACGAGCTCGACACGCTGCGCCACGACTTCGTGCGCAAGGCCGTGCTGGCCGGCACCGACCGCGTCTGCCGGTCGCTGGACGGCCGCGACCCGACGGCGCTGACCCTCGGGGACGTCCCGCCGAGTCCCGACCTGGACCGGCTGCGCGCCCGCCGTCACGAGCTCGGCCTGCCCGCCGGCGACGGCGACCCGCTGCTGCTCGACCCGGCGACCGGGCAGCCGGTCGCCCCCGCCGACGCGAAGCGTCACCTGGCCTTCGCGCGGCTGACCCGCACGAGCATGGAGGCCAACTCCGGGGTGTGCCGCGGCATGCTGCGCGCGCGGTACGCCCTGACCGCAGAAGAGGAGGGCACGGGATGAAGGCTGTGCGGCTGCAGAAGTACCACCGGCAACCGGTGATCGAAGAAGTGCCGGAGCCGCGCGCGACCGGGCCCTTCGAAGTCGTGGTCAAGATCGGCGGCGCCGGCGTGTGCCGCACCGACCTGCACATCATCGAAGAGCAGTGGGCCGAGAAGTCCGGTGTCGCCCTGCCTTACACGATCGGGCACGAGAACGCGGGCTGGGTGCACGAGGTCGGCCCGGCGGTGTCCAATGTGGAGGTCGGCGACACGGTCATCCTGCACCCGACGCCGACGTGCGGGCTCTGCCACGCCTGCCGCGCGGGCGACGACATGCACTGCCCGAACGGGAGCTTCCCGGGCATCGACTCCGACGGCGGCATGGCCGAGTACCTGCTGACCTCGGCGCGGGCGTGCATCAAGCTCGACCCGTCGACCCAGCCGGAAGACGTCGCCGCCCTGGCCGACGCGGGCATCACCGCCTACCACGCGGTGCGCAAGGCCGTCCCGCTGCTGTACCCGGGCACCACCTGCGTCGTCAACGGCGCCGGCGGCCTCGGGCACATCGGCATCCAGTCGCTGAAGGCGCTGACCGCGACCCGCGTGATCGTGGTGGACCGCAACGGCGACGCGCTGAAGCTGGCGGCCGAGCTGGGTGCCGACGAGACCGTGCTGGGCGACGGCAAGCAGGTCGACGCGGTGCTCGACCTGACCGGCGGCAACGGCGCGGAGGTCGTGCTCGACTTCGTCGCCGAGCAGGGCGCCCAGCAGGACGCCTTCGCGATGACCCGGCGCGCCGGGTCGCACTTCGTGATCGGCTACGGCAGCAACATCGACATCCCGACGATCGACATCATCTCCACCGAGCGCAACGTCATCGGCAACCTGGTCGGCACCTACAACGACCTGGTGGAGCTGATGGTGCTCGCCCAGGCCGGGAAGGTCACCCTGCACACGAAGAAGTACCCGCTGGACGCGGCTCTCGACGCACTGGCCGACCTCGACGCCGGTCGCGTGCGCGGTCGGGCCATCCTCACCCCCTAGGAGCAGGAACATGGCGAAGGAACTGCGGTTCGGCTCGGACGCCCGCGACCTGCTGCTGGCGGGTGTGGACAAGCTGGCCGAAGCGGTCAAGTCCACGTTGGGGCCCAAGGGCCGCAACGTGATCATCGAGAAGATCACCGGTTCGCCGGTGGTCACCAACGACGGCGTCACGATCGCCCGCGAGATCCACCTGAAGAACCAGTTCGAGAACATGGGCGCGCAGCTGGTCAAGGAAGCGGCGATCAAGACCAACGACGTCGTCGGCGACGGCACCACCACGGCCACCGTGCTGGCCCAGGCGATCGTCCGCGAAGGTATGCGGGCCATCGAGCGCGGCGGCAACCCGGTGCTCGTCAAGCGCGGCATCGACCACGCCGTCGGGCTCCTGGTGGCGCACCTGGAGAAGCAGGCGCACCCGGTGGTGTCCGAACAGGACTACGCGCGGGTCGCGGCGATCTCGGCCAACGACGACGACGCGGTCGGCGCCGTCATCGCGAAGGCCCTGCACACCGTCGGCGACGGCGGGGTGGTGACGGTCGAGGAGTCGCCGTCGATCGGGATGAGCGTCGACTTCGTCGAGGGCTTCGAGTTCGACAACGGCTACCTCTCGCCGTACCTGGTCACCGACCCGGGCCGGCTGGAGGCCGTGCTCGACGACCCGTACATCCTGATGTGCGCGGAGAAGATCACCAAGGTGCAGCAGCTGATGCCGTTGCTGGACAAGGTGATGCGGGCGCCGCGGCCGCTCGTCGTGATCGGGGAGACGGTCGAGGGCACGGCGTTGTCCATGCTGGTGCACAACCACATGAACGGCACGTTCCAGTCGGTCGCCGTCCGCGCGCCCGGATTCGGCGACCGCCGGCTGCACAAGCTGGAGGACCTCGCCGCGATCGTCGGCGGCTCGGTGCTCTCGCGGCAGTCCGGGTTCACCATGGAGACCATGACGCTGGAGCACCTCGGCCGGGCCAAGCAGGTCCGGGTCACCGAGAACCGTACGACGATCGTCGGCGGCGCGGGATCGTCCGACGCGGTTGAGTTCCGGGTAGGGCAGCTGCGCGCGGAGCTGGAGCGCGCGCAGTTCGGCGTCGACGAGGACGTGCTCACCGAGCGGATCGGCGCCCTGACCGGCAAGGTCGCGGTGGTGCGCGTCGGCGCGGCCACCCCGGCCGAGCTCAAGGAACTGCAGCACCGCGTCGAGGACGCCCTGTCCGCGACCCGGGCGGCGATGGCCGAAGGCATCGTGGCCGGCGGGGGAGCGGCGCTCCTGCACGCCGAGAAGGCCCTGGAAGGCCTGGGGCTGGACGGCGACCAGGCGATCGGGGTCGAGATCGTCCGGCGCGCGCTGCCGGAGCCGGCGTTCCTCATCGCCCACAACGCGGGCCACCCGGCGCACGAGATCGTCGCGCGCACCCGCGAGCTGGGCGACGACGAAGGCTTCGACGCCCTGCACGACCGCTACGGCGACATGATCGCGCTCGGCGTCGTCGACCCGCTGCGGGTGTGCCGCTCGGCGGTGCAGAACGGCGCGTCGGTCGCGGGCCTGCTGCTCACCACGAACTCGCTGATCGCCGAGGAGCAGACCCCGTGGGGTGGCAGCCCGGCGCTGATGACCGAGTTCGGCCCGCTGGACGAAGGCCTGCACCAGCCGTCGCCGGACGCGAGCACGCCGCAGTCCCTCGGGATGGGCCCCTCCGTGGGCTGAGCACTCGTCCGCCCGGCCCCGCGGAGAACCGGAGGTCCCCTCACCGGCGTCCTGAGCCCCGGTGGGGGGACCTTCGCGTCGCGTGCGGCCGCGTTCGGTGCCACCCTGGAGATCATGACGCACTACGTTCTCGCGCAGACGCTGGCGACGGTCGGGGAGTTCGAGGCGAAGGGCTTCCTCGGCACGGTGGGCAAGATCGCCGCGGCGACGGTGATCTTCTTCATCGCGATCGGCCTGGTCGTCGGCTTGCTCCTGGGGTTCTTCATCGGCCGCTCGGTGGGACGGCGGCAAGGCCCGCGCTGACCACTCACGACGGGGTCAGGCCGTGGCGCGCCAGTTCGTGGCCCGCCAGGGTCTCGATGGTGTCCCGGTCGCGCTGCCGCCAGCCGGTCGCGATCTCGCCGGCGTTCGCCAGGCGGCGCAACGGCTGGGTCGCCAACGCGCGCAGCGCCAGCAGGTCCATCCCCTCGTCGCCCAGGGCTCGCAGCCGCGCGGCCGCCGTGGCGCGGCGGGTGAAGTGCCAGCGCAACGGCAGCCACGTGACGACGAGCGTCAGCACCGGCAGCGCGATGATGATCGCCGCCATCCACCACGCGATGCTCTCCACCGCTTCGATCTGCCACCGGCCCGAGTCGACGAGCTTGGTGCCGACGTCCGATCCGCCGTGCAGGGCCTTCGCGAACGCGTCCCCGACGAGCGGGATGCCGCCCGCGGTGGTGGCCGCGTGGTCGAACGTGCCGCGCAGCCCGGTTCCGGCGTCGACGAGCCCGTCGCCGGGCGCCCGCAGCTTCATCACCTCGTCGTGGACCGACGTCGCCAGCCACACCGCGAAGACCACGAGCAGCAGGGCGAGCAGGTCGCTGACGAGCTGGGCGGTACGGCGGATCGGCCGTTCGGCGTAGAGCTGCATCGGGACGCCTTTCGCGGTGGGGGAGCGCGGGCGCCCGCAACGTACCCGCGCTCCCGCCCGGCGAACCGTGCCTACTGCCGGACCACCTCCGCGAGCCCGTGCAGCGCGGCCGGCAGCGGCCCTTCGTGCAGCACGCCGAGCCGCTGGGTGGCCCGGGTGAGCGCGACGTAGAGGTCCGCCGCGCTTTCGGCGAGGATCGCGGCCGGGGCCACCACCAGGACGGCGTCGAACTCCAGGCCCTTCGTCTCCGACGCCGGCACCGTGCCCGGCACCCCGGGCGGCCCGATCACGATGCTCGTGCCCTCCCGGCCGGCTTCGTCCGCGGTGAACTCCTCGATGGCCGGCTCGAGTTCGTCCCCGGTGACCAGCCGGGACCACGGCCGGACCCCGCACGCGCGCACCGACTCCGGCGGCGTGACGTCCGGCGCGAACTCGGCGAGCACCGCGGCGGCGACCGCCATGATCTCCGCCGGGGTGCGGTAGTTGACCGTCAGCGAGCGGTACACCCACCGGTCCGCGACGTACGGCTTCAGCATCGTGTCCCACGACCGCGCCCCGGCCTCGGACCGGCGCTGGGCGAGGTCGCCCACCACGGTGAACGACCGGCCGGGACAGCGCCGCATCAGCACCCGCCAGTCCATTTCGGACAGTTCCTGGGCCTCGTCGACCACGACGTGCCGGTAGGTCCAGTCGCGGTCCGCCGACGCCCGCTCGACCAGCGTCCGGGTGTCGGCCTCGACGAACCGCTCGGCCAGGTCCTCGGCGTAGAGCAGGTTTTCGGCCGAGAGCATGACGTCCTCGTCCATCTCCTCGCGGTCGAGCTTCATCGTCTGGAAGACGCCCTCGGCGTACTCCGCCTCGGCCTTCCGCACCCGGGCTTCGGCCCGCTCGGCGGCCTTGTCCGCCGTCTTGTCGTGACCCAGGAGGTCGACCAGCTCGTCGAGCAGCGGCACGTCCGACACCGTCCACGCGGCACCGTCGGCCCGGAACAACGCCGAATCCTTCGGCGCGGCCGAGTAGAACGACGCCAGCAGCTCCTCCGGCGTCAGGAGCGGCCACAGCTCGTCGATCGTGGCCGTGAACTTCTCGTCGCCGGCGAGGTCGGCGAGCAGGCCCTTGCGCATGCTCTCCCACTCGTCCTTGTCGTCGCGGCTGAGCCAGCCCTTCCCGATCCGGCCGATCGCGCGTTCGGTGAGCACGTACGTGACGATCTCGGTGAACACCGCGCGCGCCTCGTTGTGCGGCAGACCGCTGTCGCGCGCTTCCTGCCGCGCCCACTCCGCCGTCTCGGCGTCGATCCGCACGGTGACGTCCTTGAGCACGACCGGCACCGGCTCGGCCGGCAGCCGCTGCCGGCCGGCGACCGCCGCCTTGAGCACGTCGAGGACCTTCAGCGACCCCTTGAGCCGCGCGGCTTCCGGGGTGTCCTCGGCGGTGACGTGCAGGCCCGGGACGAGGTCGCCGGTGGTCGTGAACACGACGTCGGTCTCGCCCAGCGACGGCAGGACGCGGCCGATGTGGTTCAGGAACGCCGGGTTCGGCCCGACGACGAGCGCGCCGTGCCGCTCCATCCGCTCCCGCTGGGTGTAGAGCAGGTACGCGACGCGGTGCAGCGCCACGACCGTCTTCCCGGTGCCCGGGCCGCCCTCGATCACCAGCACGCCCGGGTGGTCGAGCCGGATGATCTCGTCCTGCTCCGCCTGGATCGTGGCGACGATGTCCCGCATGCCCTCGCCGCGGGGCGCGTTGACGGCCGCGAGCAGCGCCGCGTCACCCTGCGCGTCGCCGCCCGGCCGGCCCAGGTCCTCGTCGGTGAAGCCCAGCACGCTCCGCCCACGCGTGTGGAACTGGCGACGCCGGCGCATGTCCTCCGGGTTCGCGCCGGTCGCGGTGTAGAACGGGCGCGCCGCCGGTGCCCGCCAGTCGAGCAGCACCGGCCGGTACTCGTCGTCGGTGTCGAACAGGCCGATGCGCCCGATGTAGGACCGCTCGCCCGAGACGGCGTCCAGCCGCCCGAAGCACAGCCCGTTGTCGACGACGTCGAGCCGCTTCACCTGCCGGCCGAGCGCGCGCACGCCGACGTCGCGTTCCATGGCGCCGACGCCCTTGCCGCCCAGCGCCGCCTCGTATTCGCCCTTGACCCGCGCGCGCTCGGCGTCGAGCCGCGCGTACAGCCCGGCGACGTAGTCGCGTTCGGACTCCAGTTCCGCTTCGTACCCCTGTGTCACATTCCCTCTTCGTTGTCCCGCAACAGTTTCCTCAGGCAGTGGGTGCCCCGAACCACTTCCGCAGCGCGCCCGGCAGCCCCGCCGCGTCCTCGCCGGTCCACACGACGTGGCCGTCGGGCCGCAGCAATGCCGCCGGCACGTCCAGTTCCTCGCTGACGTCGACGACGTGGTCGACGCGGTCCTCCCAGCCCGCGGCCGAAAGCGAGCCGGTCTGGTCGAGCAGCAGCCCGCGGCCCGCGTGCATCAGCCCGTAGAGCCGGCCCTGCTTCAGCTCGACGTCCCGCAGCCGGCGGCCCAGCAGCGGGTGGCCTTCGCCGAAGTCGTAGCGAATCCCGATCGCGATGATCTTCTCGGTCAGGTAGCGGTTGACCTCGTCGAACTCCATCAGCTCGGCGATGAGCCGCCGGGTGGCCCGCGGGCCGGGCTCCACCTGCATCAGCTGCATCTGCGCCCGGGTGTTGTTCAGGACGTCCTCGGCCACCGGGTGGCGTTCGGCTTCGTAGGTGTCCAGCAGGCCCTCCGGTGCCCAGCCGGTGACCTCGGCCGCCAGCTTCCAGCCGAGGTTGAACGCGTCCTGGACGCCGAGGTTGAGCCCCTGCCCGCCGGTGGGCGGGTGGATGTGCGCCGCGTCCCCGGCAAGCAGCACGCGGCCGACCCGGTACCGCTCGGCCTGCCGGGTGGCGTCGCCGAAGCGCGACAGCCAGCGCGGCGAGTGCACGCCGAAGTCGGTGCCTGCGACCTTCCGCAACTGCACCTTGACCTCGTCGAGGGTCGGCGCGGTCCGCCGGTCCTCGGCGACGCCCTCGGCGGGCACGCCGACGCGGTAGGTGCCGTCGGGCAGCGGCATGAAGCCGAACCGCTTCTGGGTCTTGCGGACCTCGATGTTCGCGGCCTCGATCTCCTCCCGCGAGGCGGTCACCTCCACCTCGCCCAGCAGCGACTCGATCCGGCTGGGCTCGCCGGGGAAGCCGACGCCGAGCAGCTTCCGCACGGTGCTGCGGCCGCCGTCGCAGCCGACGAGGAACCGGGCCCGCTCGGTCGTGCCGTCGGCCAGTTCGACCGTGACGCCCTCGTCGTCCTGGCTCAGCCCGGTCACCTCATAACCGCGCCGGATTTCGGCACCGGCCTCGACCGCGTGCTCGGTCAGCAGCCGGTCGATGACGGGCTGGTGGATGCCGAGGGTGTACCCGTGCGCGGTGTCGAGCCGCTCGGGCGACGGCTTCGGAATCCCGGCGAAGAAACCCCCGACCGGGTACTTCGTGCCCAGCTCCAGGAACCGCTCCAGCAGCCCCCGCTGGTCCATGACCTCGATGCTGCGCGCGTGCAGCCCGAGCGCGCGGACGACCTTCGTCGGCTCCGCGTCCCGTTCCAGCACGAGCACGCCCACGCCGTGCAGCCGCAGCTCGGCCGCCAGCATCACGCCCGTCGGACCGCCACCGGCGATGATCACGTCGAACAAGAAGACCCCCTTGAATCACCCGCGTTTGCGCAGGTAGTGGCTACGGCCGAGAATTGTGCGGCATCACGGGGGTCTTGCCGCAAGCCCAGGGGTGCGCTATACGTTAGACATGGAGGGGAGTGGTTTTCCTCCCTCCGGTCTCCGGGACGTTCTCCCAGATCCAGCCTTTGGTACCACGCTCCGCCTCTTGCCGTGCCCGCGATCTATGACAGCCGTCATAGTGTGCTTCGCGTCGCACTGTGCTGTCATGGGTGTCATGACAGGTGTCATAGCGATCCGGGAGCTGGGTGCCCGCCCGGCCGACCGGGAGTGCGTCGCCGCGCTGGTCGCGGCCTGCTCGCCGGAGAGCCTCCGGCGGCGGTTCCTGATGGGCGGCCCGGCCGAGCCGGGCGAGATCTTCCGGCGCTACGAGCGGTTCCTGCTCGCCGGATCGCCCGCCCTGCTGGCCACCCGGAACGGCGTGCCCGTGGGGTTGCTCAACTTCGCCGCCCCGGCTCCGGGGGAAGCCGAGATCGGCATCCTCGTCGCCGATCCCTGGCAGCGGCAGGGGATCGGCAGTGCGCTGACGCGGTGGCTGTGGGCGTCGGGCCGGTTCCCGGGCTGGACGGTCCGCGCCACCGTGCGTGCCGGCAACACCGGCGCCGAAGCGCTGCTGCTGAGCCAGGGGTTCCGGCCGGTCCCGGCGTACGAACGCGGCGAGCGCGACTTCGCGCTGGTCGTCCCCGACTGGGCTACCATGACGGACGTCATGAAGGAGGCAGCCGATGACCCGGACGCCGCGCGAGCGGATGGTGCTGAGCGCCGCGCAGCTGGTGCGGATCCACGGTGTCGGGGCGACCGGCATGCGAGACGTGGTCGCGCACGCCGAAGCCCCGCGGGGGTCCCTGCAGCACTACTTCCCGGGCGGTAAGGACCAGCTGATCGCCGAAGCCGTCGCGTGGGCCGGGGACTACGCGGCCCGCCGTGTCGCGCGGATGGCCGCGAAGCTCGAGGACCCGACGCCGGGAAAGCTGTTCGAGGCGATGGCCGCGCAGTGGCGCGACGAGTTCACGGCGCAGGGTTTCGACGCGGGCTGCCCCCTGGTGGCGACGGTCGCGGACACGGCGGCGACGAGCGAGAGCCTGCGTGAAGCGGTCGGCAAGGCTTTCGAGGGCTGGCAGCGTCCGGTGGCTTCGACGCTGGAGGAGCTGGGCGTGCCGGCTGCGCGGACCATGTCGTTGGCGGTGCTCATGCTGAGCGCGTTGGAAGGCGCGATCGTCCTGGCGCGGGCCCACCAGGACGTCACACCACTGGAGACGGTGGTCACCGAGCTGCGGCCGTTGCTCGACGGTGCCGTGGTCCCGACCTAGGTGTGCGTGCCGCCGTCGATGCGGATTTCCGTGCCGGTGATGAACTTGCCGTCGTCGGAGGCCAGCATCGCCACCACGCCTGCCACCGTCTCCGGGCCGGCCACCGGGTTGCCGACCTCCGTCGTGTGGTCGGTCGGCAGGATCGGTAGCAGGCGGCCGAACAGCGAGACGTCGATGTCCTGCGGCAGCCAGCTCAGCGCCGAGTCCGTGATGCCGCTCTTCACGCTGCCCGGCGCGATGCTCACCGCGCGCAGGCCCTGCTTGCTGTACTCCAGCGCCAGCGAGTGCGTGAACGCCTGGATGCCGCCCTTGCTCGCGCAGTAGGCCGCCATGTACGGGTGGGCGAACGACGCCGACGTCGAGCTGAAGTTGACCACCACGCCGTTCTCGGAGGCGAGCAGGGCCGGCAGCGCCGCGCGCGTCACCAGGAACGTGCCCGTCAGGTTGACCGCCAGCACCCGGTTCCACAGCTCCAGCGACGTCTCGTGCGTGTGCGACGCCAGCAGGATCCCCGCCGCGTTGACCACCACGTCGAGCCCGCCGAGGACCTCGGCCGCCGAGGCCACTCCGGCCGCCACGGACTCCTCGTCGGCCACGTCCATGGCGAACGAAACCAGGCCCGGGGGACCGGCGGCCGCCTGGGTGTCCTCGAGGCCCGCTTCCGAGACGTCGGTAGCGACGACGCGCGCCCCTTCGTCCAGCAGGCGCAGGGTGGTGGCCCGGCCGATGCCGGAACCGGCACCGGTGACCAGGATTCGGCGATCGCGCAGGCGGTCCATGGCGATCACCGTAGCCAAGAACCTACAGCGCGGGCACCCGCTCTTCGGCGGGCGGCGGGCCCGGCGGGGTGCCGTCGCCGAACGGGCGGCCGCCCAGCTCCTCCCGGTGGTGCGGGGTCAGCCAGCCCGAAACGTCCGGTCCCAGCGGCACGATCCCCGTCGGGTTCACGTTCTTGTGCACCACGTAGTAGTGCTCCTTGATCTGCGGGAAGTCGATCGTGTCGCCGAACCCGGGCGTCTGGAACAGGTCGCGCGTGTAGGCCCACAGCACCGGCAGCTCGGTGAGCTTCTGCCGGTCGCACTTGAAGTGGCCGTGGTAGACCGCGTCGAAGCGGACGAGCGTGGTGAACAGCCGGACGTCGGCCTCGGTGATCGTGTCGCCGACGAGGTACCGCTGGTCCGCGAGCCGCTCCGAAAGCCAGTCCAAGCGCGCGAACAGCTTCCGGTAGGAGTGCTCGTACGCTTCCTGCGAGCGCGCGAAGCCGCACTGGTACACCGCGTTGTTGACGTCGGTGAACACCTTCTGCGCGACGTCGTCGATCTCGTCGCGCAGCTTCTCCGGGTACAGCTCGGGCGCGCCCTCGCGGTGGTAGGCCGTCCACTCCGTGGACATGTCCAGCGTCATCTGCGCGAAGTCGTTGGTGACGACCTTCCCGCTGGGGACGTCGACGAACGCCGGCACCGTGATGCCGCGCGGGTACTCCGGGTCGCGCTTGAAGAACGCCTCCTGCAGCCGCTCGATGCCCAGCACCGGGTCACGGCCGTCCGGGTCGAGGTCGAAGCTCCAGCTCCGCTCGTCGTGCACCGGCCCGGCGATGCCCATCGACAGCACCGGCTCCAGGCCGAGCAGCCGCCGGACGATCACCGCGCGGTTCGCCCACGGGCAGGCCCGCGCCACGATCAGCCGGTACCGGCCCGGCTCGACCGGCCAGCCGTCGCGGCCGTCGGCGGTGATGCGGTCCGGGATGTAGTTCAGGTCGCGCTCGTATTCGCCCTTGTCGCTCATCGGCGTCCTCAGCAGTCGTCGGTCGGGGGAGTGGCGTCCAGCGCCGCGGCCAGCTTGGCCAGCACCGGCCCGGCCGTGCGGATGTCCTCGGTGCTCAGGTGGTCGAACACCGAAGCCCGCGCACGGGCGAGGTGGCCCGGGTAGGCCGCCTCCAGTCTGGCCAATCCCGCGGCGGTCAGCACGGCGTTGGACGCGCGGCCGTCTTCGGGGCACTTGCGCTTCTCGACCAGGCCGCGACGGGTGAGGTCGTCGACGACCCGGCTGATCCGGCTCAGGGACAGCCCGGTCGTCGCCGCCAGCGCCGAGATGCGCAGCAGGTTGTCCGGCGCCTCGGACAGCGCGACGAGCACCCCGTAGTCGGTGATCCCCAGGCCCGTCTCGGCCAGGAACTGGTCCTCGAGCGCGCGCGGCAGCGCGGTCGTGACGCGCATCAGCGCTCGCCAGAACGGAGCCTCGTCGCGATCAAGCGCGTACCGTTCACCCATACAGGCGAGTCTAGCGAAAGCTTGCTTGCGCAACCAGTGAAAGTGAGTACAGTGTCGTTGAACCCTCAATTACTTGGGGGCGCCACCACGAGGAGATGACGTAGAGCCATGACCAGCGCGACCACCTACCCCCAGCTGACCGGTGAGTACACCCTGGACGCCGCCCACTCGCGGATCGGGTTCGTCGCCCGGCACGCCATGGTGACCAAGGTGCGCGGCAGCTTCAACGAGTTCACCGGCACCGCCACGATCGACGGCGAGGCGCCGGAGAAGTCGTCCGCTCAGGTGACCATCCAGGCCAACAGCATCGACACCCGCAACGCCGACCGCGACGGTCACCTGAAGAGCAACGACTTCCTGTCGATGGACGAGTACCCGCAGATCACCTTCACCTCGACCGAGATCAAGCAGACCGGCGAGACGAGCTTCGACGTGACCGGCGACCTGACGATCAAGGACGTCACCCGCTCGATCACCATCCCGTTCGAGTTCGAGGGCTCGGCCAAGGACCCGTTCGGCAACGACCGGATCGGCTTCGAGGGCTCGACCGTGATCAACCGCAAGGACTACGGCGTGACCTGGAACGCCGCGCTCGAGACCGGCGGCGTGCTGGTCAGCGACAAGGTCACCCTCGAGTTCGAGATCTCCGCGATCAAGAACGCCTGACTTCGGGAGCGGGAGCCGGGCTCAGCGCCGGCTCCCGCTCGCCCGCAGGTTCTCGATCCCGACGTCGAGCGCCGCTTCGAGGTGCTCGATGCCGCCGGTCGAGAGCATCACCACCACGCCGCCCTGCAGACCCGCCAGCAGGGCGGCCGCTGTGCGTTCGGCGTCCAGTCCGGGGCTCACCTCGCCCTTGTCCTGCAGCCGGCGGATCCCGGCTTCGAGCTCGTTCTGCCAGCTGCGCAAGAGCTCCGTCACCACGGCCTGCGCACCGGGTGTCGCGCGCCCCAGCTGGGAAATCAGGACGTTGAGCGGGCAGTACTGCCCGCGCTCTCGGTAGTGCGAGACGACCGTGTCCCGCCAGCGCCGCCAAGCCGCCCACGAGTTCAGCTCGCCCAGCTGCGGCTGCTGGGCCGCCATCACCTGGGTCGCCTCGAACCGCGCCACCGCCAGCAGGAGCTCTTCCTTGCCTTCGGGGAAGTAGTGGAACAGCTGGCTCTTGCTGGTGCCGGTGCGCGCCCGGACGTCGTCGAGCGTCGTGACGGCCACGCCGTGCTCGCGGATCCGGGCCGCCGCGCCTTCGATGATCCGCTGCCGCGTCGCGGCGCCCTTCGGGGTCAGCTTTGGACTCACAGGTCCACTTTAATTCAGTGTCGCCGCGGTGCGCCCGGACGCGACAACCCCGGCATGTCCCCCTTCACGCCGTTCCCGGCCCTCGCGCTCATGTGCAGCAGCTCGGCTGCCGGTGGAACGACCGGCGAGCGTGGCAGGCCGAGCTGTGGGGACTCCTGCTGCAGCCCGCACGGACGTCTACGCGGTGCGCCACTGGCCGCCGGGCTGGGCGCTCGGCCTTCGCGGCCGCTCGCGCCGGGCCGGTGGGCCGATCTCATTCCGGAGCGGTGATCGGCAGGTTCGCGCCGTCACGGAGGAACACCGGGATCCGCTCGGCCGGGGCGGGCGCGTCGACCCAGGTTCCGCCTTCGTGGCGCGAGCCGGTCACCGCGTCCGTCCACACGGCACCGGAGGGCAGGTGGACGCGGCGGGCGGTGACCCCCGGCGCGAGCACCGGCGCCACCAGCAGGTCCGGCCCGAGCAGGAACTGGTCGGAGACCTCCCACGCCCCGGCGTCCGCGGGGAAGTCGACGAACAGCGGCCGCATCGGGGGCACGCCCTGCTCGTGCGCCACCCGCATCTGGGTCATCAGGTACGGCCGCAGCCGCTCCCGCAGCCGCAGGGAGGCCGAAATCGCGGCGTACGCGGACGCCCCGAAGGACCAGACTTCGTTGGGCCCGCCCGTCATCGACGGCCCGAACGGCGGCCGCGGGTCGCGGAAGCCGTGCAGGCGGAACAGCGGGCAGAACACGCCGTACTGGAACCACCGGACCAGCAGCTCCCGGAACTCCGGCGAGTCCGGATCGCCGCCGTGGAAGCCGCCGATGTCCGTGGTCCACCAGGGGATCCCGGCCACCGCCACGTTCAGCCCGGCCCGGACCTGCGCCTGCAGCGACGCCCACGTCGCCGGGATGTCGCCCGACCAGAGCGCCGCGCCGTACCGCTGGCTCCCGGCCCACGCCGAGCGCGAAAGCAGCACCACTTCGTCGTCGCCTTCGGCGCGGATGCCGTCGTGGAACGTCTGGGCGTTGGCCTGGGGGTAGAGGTTGACCACCTCTGCGCCCGGGCCGGCGTGGAAGCCGAGGTTGTGCGGGTGGCCGGGCTGGATCTCCGGCTCGTCGCCGTCGAGCCACCACGCGCGGACGCCCAGGTCGTAGTAGTTCTCCTTGACCTTAGCCCAGACGAACTGCCGTGCGGCGGGGTTCGTCGGGTCGTAGAACGCGACGGGCATCTCGACGTCGAAGCCCTTGTCCCGCCACGGCGCGTGGGCCGGGACGCCGCTCTCGGCGGCGACCAGCAGGCCCCGCTCGTGCAGCTCGCGGTAGTTCGACGACAGCGGGCTCACCGACGGCCACACCGACACCATCAGCTTGACCCCCAGCTCGTCCAGCTCCCGCACCAGCGCCGCCGGGTCCGGCCATTCGGCGGGGTCGAACCGCCAGTCGCCGAGGTGCGTCCAGTGGAAGAAGTCCGCGACGATCACCGACAGCGGCAGCCCGCGCGCGTGGTACTCGCGGGCGACCGCGAGCAGCTCGTCTTGGGTGCGGTACCGCAGCTTCGACTGCCAGAACCCGGCCGCCCACTCCGGCAACATCGGGGCGTACCCCGTCGCGTCGGCGTAGTGGCCGAGGATCTCGCGCGGGCCGTCGCCGGTGGTGACCCAGTAGTCGAGCTGACGCGCGTCGTCGGCGACCCAGCGGGTGCCGTTGGCGGCCAGCTCGACCCGGCCGACCGCGGGGTTGTTCCAGAGGAACCCGTAGCCGCGGCTGGAGAGCAGGAACGGCACCGACACCTCGGCGTTGCGCTGTACCAGGTCGAGGACCAGGCCCTTCTGGTCGAGCCGGCCGTGCGTGTGCTGGCCGAGGCCGTAGAACCGCTCGTCGTCGTAGGCGGTGAACCGCTGCTCGAGCCGGCCGTAGCCGTTGCGCGACGGCATGAACAGCCGCGCGCCGGGCCACCAGAAGTGCGCGCGCTGCTCGGACAGCAGCTCCTCGCCGGTGTCGGTCCGGAAGAACGTCAGCTGCGCGTCGATGCCCGTGTCGGTGTCGGCGATCTCGACGACGACGGTGAGCGCGCCGTTGACCACCCGGCCGGTGCGGCCTTCGGCCGACGCCGTCGCCGCCGAGGGCTTCGCGGGCAGCAGGGCGCCCGGGACGTCGTCGAGGATCCGGTGCCGTCCCGCGCGCACGCGCAGGCTGCCGTCGCCCCACGGCTCGACGCGCAGCACCTCGTGCCGCACGGTCACTTCGAGCGAGCGGCCGTCTTCGGTCGTGGCGATCACGCGGTCTCCTTAGTCTTTGACGGCGCCGCTGGTCAGCCCGGCGACGACGTACCGCTGGGCGACGACGAGCAGGACGGCCGCGGGGATCGCGGCGAGGACGGCGGTGGCCATGATCCCGTTCCAGTCGGCGGACTGGTTGCCGACGAACCGGTAGATGCCCACCGTGACGGGTTCGAACGACTGCCCGGTGGTGAGGGTGACGGCGAACAGGAAGTCCGCCCAGGCGAACAGGAACGCGAACAGCCCGGCCGTCACGAGCGCGTTGCGGCTGACCGGGAGGACGATCGAGAAGAACGTCCGCCAGTGCCCGGCACCGTCCACTCGGGACGCTTCGGTCAGCTCTCGCGGCACGGAGATCATGAACGCGCGCAACAGGAGCACGGCGAACGGGATGGTCGCGGTCGAGTCGGCGAGGACCAGCCCGAGGTAGTTGTCGATCAGGCCGAGGTTGCCGAACACGGTGTAGAGCGCGTTGGCCATCACGATGCCCGGGATCATCTGCACGATGAGCAGCACGAACACCAGCACCGGGCCGCCGCGGACCTTGAGCTGCGCCAGCGCGTAGGACGCGGGCGCGGCGATCGCCAGCGACACGGCCACCGTGCCGAGCGCGACGACGACGCTGGAGAGCAGGTGCGGGCCTTGGGAGGACAACGCCTTCCGGTAGCCGTCCAGGGTGCCGCCGACCGGGAAGAACGCCGGGTCCGGGCGCAGGAGCGCGCCGCTGGGCTGCAGCGACGCGTTGACCATCCAGTACAGCGGGAACAGCAGGACCGCGACGATCAGGACGCCGAAGACCGTCCGGGCCTTCACGACGCCGCCTCGGCCAGCGTCGCCTTCGCCGAACGCAGGTACAGCAGCCCGAACACCGTCGCGACGACGATGAGGACGTTGCCGACCGCGGCGCCCTGCCCGAACGCGAAGTCCTGGAACGACAGCCGGTAGGACCACGTGGTGAGCGTCTGGGTCGCGTTGGCCGGCCCGCCGCCGGTGACGACCATGATGACGTCGAACACCTTGATCGTGTAGACCAGCCCGAGCATGAGCACGATCCCGGTGACCGGCCGCAGCAGCGGCCAGGTGATGTGCCGGAACCGCTGCCACGCGCCCGCGCCGTCCAGCGACGCGGCTTCGTAGAGCGACGCCGGGATCGCGCGCAGCCCGCCGTGCACGATGACGAGGTTGAACGGGATGCCGATCCAGACGTTGGTGAGGATCACCGCGGGCAGCGCCCAGCCGGTGCTGCTCAGCCACGGCACCGCGTCGAGGCCCAACAGGCGCAGGGCCGCGTTCAGCACGCCGTGGTCCTGGTCGAACATCCACCGCCAGACCGCGCCGCTCACCACCAGCGGCAGCAGCCACGGCAGCAGGAGCAGCGAGCGCAGCAGGGAGCTGCCGGGGAACCGGCCGCTGAAGAACACCGCGAGCGCCAAGCCGAGGCCGAACTGGAAGACGAGCGACCCGGCGGTGAACAGGACGGTGGTGAGCGCGGCCGTCGAGAACAGGGGGTTGTCGAAGACGGCCGAGTAGTTGGCGAAGCCGACGAAGGGCGCTTCGCCGGTGTAGAACGACTTGACCGTGTAGTTCTGGGTGCTCATCACGACGTTCGCGGCCAGGGGATAGCCGAAGAAGACCGCGAGGTAGGCCAGCGCGGGCAGCAGGAACAGCCAGGCGGCGAACCGGTTGTCCCGCCGGGGCTTCCGGCCGGCGCGGGGCGGGGCCGCGACGGCCGGGGCGGCCAGCGTCACGACCCGCTCGCTTGCTGGGCCGCCTTCAGGGCCTGGTCGGCCGGCTGCTTCCCGGTCAGCGCCTCCTGGATCGCGTCGGCCAGCGCCTGCGAGACCTTCGGGTACTTCTCGCCGAGTTCGGCGGTGCGGGAGCGGGCCGAGCCGACCTCGTCGACGAACGCCTGCATCGCCGGCTGCTCGGCGCCGAACTTCGTGGCCGCGGCCGTCTTCGACGGGACGTAGGCGTGCGCCTTGCTCCACTGCAGCATCGTCGGCTCGGACAGGATGCAGGAGAGCACCTTCCCGGCGGCCTGCTGCGCCGGCCCGCTGGTGACGGGCACGGTCCCGACCTCGCCGCCGAGCGCGACCACCGGCTTCGCGCCCGCCTGCGGCACCGGGATCGGCACGACGCCGTAGTGCAGCGACTTCTGCTCGTCGAGCCGGGCCAGGTTCCACGACCCGTTGACCATCATCGCCGCGTTGCCCGCGACGAACTGGTCCGCGACGTCGTTCTGGTTCCAGGTCACCACGGACTTGGACGCCGAGCCGGAGTTCACGAGGTCCGTGACGAATCGAAGCGCTTTCACGGCCTGCGCGGAGTCCACTTGCGACAGTTCGGCGCCGGTGCTCCAGAAGAACGGGAGGAACTGCCAGGTGCCCTCTTCGGACGGGATCGCCGAGAACGCGAGGCCGTACTTGCCGTCCTTGGTGAGCTTCGCCGCGGCGGCCTTCAGCTCGTCCCACGTCCGGGGTGGCTGGACCCCGGCCGCGGCCAGGAGGTCCTTGTTGTAGATCAGCGCGAGGCCGTTGACGCCGGGGGCGACGCCGTACACCTTGCCCTGGTAGGTCCCGGCCTTCACGATGCTGTCGTAGTACCCCTCGGTGGTGATGCCGTAGCCGTCGAGGGGAGTCAGCGCGCCGGTGGCGGCGACCTGCTGCAGCGTCGGGTTGTCGGTGAAGAGCAGGTCCGG
This sequence comes from Amycolatopsis stemonae, assembly GCF_054781455.1. Lineage (NCBI taxonomy): Bacteria > Bacillati > Actinomycetota > Actinomycetes > Pseudonocardiales > Pseudonocardiaceae > Amycolatopsis > Amycolatopsis stemonae. The sequence goes on from NZ_BAAGUJ010000004.1 coordinate 100,820, forward strand.
CAGCGTCTTCGAGCTCGCGCCCTGCAGCACCTTCGGCAGCATCTGCGCGGTCGGCACGGTCTGGCGCTCGACCTTGATGCCGGTCTGCGACGCGCAGGCGTCGAGGATCTTCTGCCACGCCGCGGAGCCCTGCTCGTCGGCGTAGTAGTCGAGCTCGGTGATGGACGACGCGGACGCGGCACCCGAGCCGGCCGGCGGGGTGGCGGGGCTGGGGCTGCAGGCGGCGGCGAGCGCGGCGCTCGCGGCCAGGACGAGGGCGCGACGGGGTAGGGACATGGTGATCCTCCTTCGGCGCTGGAGCAGAACCGGTCAGGCGCGCGGCGCGGCGGTGCTGGCGCGCCGGGTGAGGCGGGGCCCGAGCAGCCGGACCTCCGGGGTGGTGTGGCCGGCGAGCCGGCGCACGGTCATCTCGACGGCCTGGGCCCCGACCTCCTCGGCCGGGATCGCGACGGTGGTCAGCGCGACCGGGTGCTGCTCGGCCATGGTGTCCGGGCAGACCGCGACGACGGAGATGTCCTCGGGCACCCGCAGGCCGCGGTGGCGCAGGTCGGAGAGCAGCCCGGGCAGGACGGCTTCGTTGTGCACGACCAGGCCCGTCAGATCCGGGTCGGCGGCGAGCAGCTCGTCGAGGCAGGCGCTCACCGCTTCGTAGGAGTGGGCGCACGGCCGGTTGGTCGCGCGGACGTCGTGGCTCTTCGCGGCATCGTCGAACCCGCGCAGGAACCGGGTCGCGTAGCTCGTGCCGCGCCGGTAGACGGCGGGGGAGGGGCCGATCAGCGCGATCGAGCGGTGGCCGAGCTCGGCCAGGTGCGCGACGCACGCCGAACCGGCGGCGGTGAAGTCCAGGTCCACGCAGCTCAGCCCGGCCGGGTGGTCGGGCACGCCGATGAGCACCACCGGCCGGTCGAGCGCGATGAGCATCGGCACCCGCGGGTCGGCGGCTTCGACGTCCATCACCATCAGCGCGTCGGCGATCGCCGACGACGCCACCCGCTGCAGCGCCGCGGGTCCTTCGTCCTTCGTGAGCAGGAGCAGGTCGTGGTCGTGCGCGCGGGCCGCGGTGACCGCCGAGGCGACGAACTCCATCACGACGGCGACGTTGAGGTCCGTGCGCAGCGGCACGACGAGGGCCAGCACGTTCGTCTTGCTGCTGGCGAGCGCCCGGGCCCCGGCGTGCGGGTGGTACCCGAGCTTGCGGATACTCTCCTCGACCAGCCGGCGGGTCTTCGGCGAGATCGAGCGCTTGCCACTGATCACGTAGGACACCGTGCTCGGTGCCACGCCCGCCGCCGTGGCGACGTCGTTGATCGTGACCACGGGCGGCCTCCTGGGGACGGGGCGAGCAGAGGTTGTCGAAGCGCATCGACGGTGGCACGAAGGTAAGTGACGGACGGCCGGAACACAAGCGTGATTTACCGTCCGCGAATATTCGATTCCCCTTCGACGAGCACCACCTCCGTCGAAACTTTCGAACGTCCCTGATGGCGCGACTTCCTGCAGCTCAACGGCCGAATTTCCGGACGACCCGGAGTTGCTGGGTGCGCTCCCAGCGCGGGCTTGACCGGGTACTCGGGCGGCTGTAATGGTCGTCACCATCCTCACCTCCGGCGTCTTTATCCGCGCCGTGCTGTCGAAACGATTCGACGAATTCGGGAGGCCGTCCGTGCGCCAGTTCCCGCTCCGCCGCGCCCTCGTGCCCGTGCTGACCGCGACCCTGCTGGTGCCCGCGCCGGCGGCACCGCCGATGCCGTTCCGCGACCCGGCCCTGCCGCTCGCGACGCGGATCGACGACCTGCTGTCCCGGCTCACGGCGGACGAGAAGATCTCGCTGCTGCACCAGTCCGAGCCCGCCATCCCGCGGCTGGGCGTCGGCGTGTTCAAAACCGGGACGGAAGCGCTGCACGGCGTCGCGTGGTCGACCGACCACGACGACAACGGCGCGGTCGTGAAGGCCGACGGCACGGTGTTCCGCAGGCCGTCGGCCTGGCCACGACCTGGGACTCGCGCTGGTGAAGCGGGTCGGCACGGCCGTCGGGGAGGAGGCGCGCGGGTTCAGCGCGCGCAACCCGGCGCTGTGGGGCCTCAACCTCTGGGCGCCGGTGGTGAACCTGCTGCGCGACCCGCGCTGGGGCCGCAACGAAGAGGGCTACTCGGAGGACCCGTACCTCACCGGGCGGCTCGCGACCGCGTAGAAGAAGGTCGCCGTCGTCGGCCCGCTGTCGGACACCCTGTACGAAGACTGGTACAGCGGCGCGATGACTTACCGCGTGACGCCGAAGCAGGGCATCTCGGCGCGGCTCGGCGCCCCGGTGACGTCCTCCGAAGGCGTCGACCGGATCGCGCTGAACGACCTCGCGACCGGCCGGTACCTGACCGCGCCCGCGGCGCCGGGCAAGGTGACCGCGGGCGGAACCACGGCGGGCCCGGCGGAGTCCTTCGACTGGGGCGCGGGCAAGAACACCCTGCGCGCGGCGGCGAACGGCAAGTACCCGAGCTATTCGGGCGGGGCCCTGGTGAACGACGCCGACCAGCCCATCGGCTGGTTCGTGCAGCAGCAGCTCAAGCTCGACCCGCAGCCCGACGGCAGCTCCGTGCTCGAGTACGCGGGCAACGAGGTGACCGAACCGTGGTTCGGCCCGGACCGCTACGCCGTCGTCGGCGCCGACGGGATCCTCACGATCTCCGCGCCCGACGCGGCCCACGCGACGAAGTTCGGCCGCGTCGTGCGGCGCGGCGGCGTCTCCGACGCGGTCGCCGCGGCACGGGGTGCCGACACGGCGGCGGTCGTGGTCGGCAGCATGCCGTTCATCACTGGACGAGCCACGCGGGGCAGGAAACCGGGCACGCGCTGGCGGACGTGCTCTTCGGCGACCACGGCCCGAGCGGGCGGCTGACCCAGACCTGGTACGCCGCCGACGCCGGGTTGCCGAGCACCCTTGACTACGACATCGCGAAGACCGGTATGACGTATGAGTACTACCGCGGGAAGCCGTTGTACCCCTTCGGGCTCGGCTACACGAGCTTCCACTACGGCGCGATCCGTGCTTCGCTCGCCGGTCCGGCGGTCCAGGTCAGTGTCGACGTGACGAACAGCGGCGCCCGTTCCGGCACCGACGTCGTCCAGCTGTACTCGAAGGCGTCCGGCGTGCAGCGGCTGCGGGACTTCTCGCGCGTGACACTGGCGCCGCGCGATACGCGCACCGTGCGGTTCTCGGTGCCCGTGGCCGACCTGGCCGCCTGGAACGCTTCGCTGGGCCGATCCGCGGTGATGGCCGGTGACTACGACTTCGCGGTGGGCCGCAACGCCACCGACCTCTCCGCGGCGCAGCGGGTTTCCGTGCCGGGCGAGCGGCCGGCGCCGCGCGACCTCAGCCTACTCCGGGACGACGCTGACGGACACGGCGAAGACGGCGGGCACGTCGGTGGCGGCCGCCTCCGGCAGCTGGCTCGTCTACCGCGATGTCGCCTTGGCCGGACCGTCACGGTTCACGGCCTCGGTGTCCACAATGGAGTCCGCGCACGTCACCGTCCGGCTGGACTCGCCGACCGGCCGGGTCCTGGGCGCGGCCGCGGTACCGTCCACCGGGGACCACTACGCCTCCACGTCGGTGACAGCCGGCCTGACCACCGTGACCGGCCGCCACGACGTCTGCCTCGCGTTCGACGGGCCGGTGAACTTGGTGCGGTGACTAGGGTTTCCGGCCGACCCCGGCATAGGGCAGCGTGTTGATCGCCGGGTCCTCGGACATGTCGCCGACGCCTTCGGGCTTCCACATCGCGCAGCCGACCACACCCGGCTCGACCATCTCGAAGCCGTCGAAGAAGGCGAGGACCTCGTCGTGCGTGCGGGGGACCGGCTGGTTCTGCTGGTCCTGGTTGCTCTTGTACACCTCGACCGCCTCGTCGAGCCGCTCCGACTCGGAGTCGGCCGCGACGTGCGAGACCGCCAGGAAGCTGCCCGGGGCCAGGCGGTCGCGGTAGCGGGCCAGGATGCCCACCGGGTCCCACGAGTCCGGCACGAAGTGCAGCAGCAGCAACATGAACACGCCGACCGGCTCGTCGAGGTCCAGCAGCTTGCCCGCGCCGTCGAAGATGTCGTTCACGTCGCGTAGATCAGCCTGCAGCACCGCGCAGCCGGCGTTGTCCTGCAACAGCAGTTCGCTGTGCGCCACGGCCACCGGTTCGCGGTCGACGTAGACCACGCGGCACGACGGGTCGGCCTGCTGGACGATCTCGTGCAGGTTCCCCACGGTCGGGATGCCGGAGCCGACGTCGAGGAACTGGCGGACGCCGGAGTCCACCATGAACTTCGCCGCGCGGCGCAGGAACGCGCGGTTGAGGCGGGCCGCGTCGCGCACACCCGGCATGATCTTGAGGATCTGCTCCCCGAGGGCCCGGTCGGCGGCGAAGTTGTGGTCGCCGTCGAGCCAGAAGTCGTACACCCGCGCCGGGTTCGGCACCGCGGTGTCGATCTCCGGCGGTACCCAGCTCAGCTCCCCGGTCACGGGACCTCCCACCCTCGATTCGAGGTGTCGGAGTGTAGCGCCCTCCTCCGTTCGTGTGGACTCGCGCTCGGCGGCCCGGCCGCCCCGTTAGGGTGACGCGACATGACCGACGCGCGTCCCGTGCCCGGCCGCCGGCCCGTGCTCGGGCATTCGGTGGCGCTCCTGCGCGACCCGCTGAAGCTCTTCACTTCCCTTCCGGCGCACGGAGATGTCGTCGAACTCCGGCTCGGGCCGCTGCCGGTGCACGTGGTCACCACGCCCGAGCTCGCGTGGCAGGTGCTGGCCACCGACGCCGACAAGTTCGACAAGGGGCTGGTCTTCGACAAGATGCGCCCGCTGTTCGGCGACGGGCTCGCGACCTCGAACGGCGAGCTCAACCGCCGTCAGCGCCGGCTGGTGATGCCCGCCTTCGGCCGCACGCGGATCGCGGGCTACGCCGAGCACACCATGACGAAGCTGGCGGACGGGCTGGCGAGCTCGTGGCGGCCCGGCGAGGTCGTCCAGGTCGACCGGCGGATGCAGGACCTCGTGCTGACCATCGCCGGCCAGACGCTCTTCTCCACCGCGCTGGGCGAAGACGCGCTCGCCGAAATCCAGCGCTCGATCCCGATCATGCTGAAGTACGTGCTGGTCCGGGCGTTCTCGCCGAAGTTCGTCGAGAAGCTGCCGATCCCGCCGAACCGGAAGTTCGACGCGGCCGCCGCGCGGTTGCGCGACGTCATCGGCGAAACCGTCGTCACCGCGCGGGAACAGGGCGCCGACCACGGCGACCTGCTGTCGATGCTGCTGCTGGCCCGCGACGAGGACACCGGCGAAGGCATGTCCGACCGGCAGGTGCACGACGAGGTCATCACGATCCTCACCACCGGCGCCGAGACCACCGCCGTCGCGCTGGCCTGGTTCTTCCACGAGCTCGGACAGCACCCGGACGTCGAACGGCGGTTCCACGCGGAGGTCGACGACGTCCTCGGCGGCCGGCCCGCGCGCTTCGAGGACCTGCCGGACCTGGTGTACACGCACCAGATCGTCAACGAGATCGTCCGCCGCACGCCGCCGCTGATCCTCATGCGCCGCGCCCGCGAAGACGTCGAACTCGGCGGCGTGAGGATCGCCGCGGGGAGCGAGGTCGCGGTCAGCCAGCACACGCTGCACCGGGATCCGCGCTGGTTCCCCGATCCCGAGCGGTTCGACCCGGACCGCTGGACGCCCGGGCACACGGCCGAGTTGCCGAAGGGCGCGTACATCCCGTTCGGTGCGGGCGCCCGGCTGTGCCCGGGGCACGTGTTCGCGCCGACGGAGATCGGCATCGTCGCCGCCACGATCGGGGCGCGCTGGCGGCTGGTTCCCGTGCCGGGCAAGAAGGTCCGGGCCCAGCTTAAGGCGACGATGCAGCCGAACCGGCTGCCGATGACCGTGGTGCCCCGGACCTGACGGTACCCGTTCGGCTACCGGGTGTAGTGTTCCGGAGTTCCTTCACCTGTCCGAGTTCAGAGGGAGTGCGGCGTGAAGCTGCCCGTAAAGGTGACGTCGGCCCTTTTCGCCTGCGGTGTTCTGCTCGCTTCGCTGACGGCCGCGATGCCCGCGGAGGCTGCCGCGATCTCCTGCAGCGACACGGATCTGCCGGTCAGCGGCCCGGGCCTGCCTCCGCTGGTGCCGGGCGCGCCCGCGACGATCCACGGCCGGCTGTGCCTGCCCGGCGGCGACGCCCCGGACACGGTCCAGCTCCTCGTGCACGGCGGGACGTACAACAGCGCGTACTGGGACCTGCCGTACGAGCCGGAGCGCTACTCCTACCAGCGCGACATGGCCGCGCACGGCTACGCGACCTTCGCCGCGGACCAGCTGGGCGCCGGGCAGAGCAGCCACCCGCTGAGCCTGCCGCTGTCGGTCTGGGCGGCGGCCGAGTCGATGCACGAGGTCGTCGGCCACCTGCGTGCCGGGCACGTCGGCGGGGTGCCGTTCGCGAAGGTCGTCATCGTGGGGCACTCGGTCGGGTCCGGGGTCGTCGCGGTGGAGGCGTCGACCTACCACGACGTCGACGGCGTGGTCCTGACCGGCATCACGCACCTGCCCGCGCTGCCGGTGCTGGCCCTCGGCGCGGCTTTGGGCCTGCAGCCCGCGTTCCTCGACGGCCAGCTCGGCCAGGTCGGCAGCGACCCGCTGTACTTCACGACGCGGCCGGGCGCGCGGGCCGGGCTGTTCTACGCGGCCGGGGACGCCGACCCGGGCGTGATCGCCGCCGACGAAGCCACCAAGGACCAGGTCTCCGTGCCCGGTATGGGCACGGTGGCCCTGTTCGGGATCGTCTTGCCGGCGACGAAGGGGATTACCGTACCGGTTTTCCAGGTGGTGGGGGAAAAGGACGTCCTTTTCTGCGGTTTGCTCGCCCTGCGTGACTGCGCGGACCCGAACGTCCTTCGCGCGCAGGAAGCGCCGTATTACGCCGATCCGTCGAAACTGTCGATGTACGTCCTTCCGGGTGCGGGTCATTCCGTTGCGTTGCACGAGAACGCCGGCGAATACCGTGACGCCACCCGGTCGTGGCTGCGGGATCAGCTCGAGATCGCTCCGCAGGGTTATCACTCGATTGGATGAATGCTGTTTCGTGCGCCGGACACGAATTCGCGCCAAGATATATCGGCTACCCGAACCGGAGTGTCTGCGTAGAACCCAGGACAGGCTGACGTGACTGCTCCCCATCCCCGTGGTGAGGTCCCGCGGAAGAAGCCGTCCGCCGAACGAGCGGCGCGACGGCTCGGCACCCTCGCGCGCAAGTGGGGCTACCTGATCAGCACCACCGCGTACCTGCCGCACACGCCCGAAGAAATCGAGCGTGAGCTGTCGGTCCTGGTGGGCCGGCTGTTCGAGGCCGTCGCGAGCGACCCGCCGCGCCTCGAGGACGCGGCCGCCGCGGGCGGGCGGCTGGTCGAGCTGCGCTGCGTCGGCGCCGACAGCCTGCGTCGCAGCCTGGAGGTGCTCGGGAAGGCGCTGCTGCGCGAGCCGGAGCTGCGCCGGGTCGACGACCTGGCCGAGCGGGTGGTGCTGGTGCTCGGCGCGCTCAGCTCCGGCTACGGCGAGATGCTGCGCGAGGACATCCAGAAACGCCAAGAGGGCCTGAGCCGCGCGTTGCTGAAGGTCGAGCAGGAGACGCGGGCGAAGCAGGTCATCACGCGCGCGCAGTTCGAGGAGGTCTTCGCCGGTTCGGCCAGCGGTGTCGCGCTCACCGAGCTGGACGGCCGGGTGCTGCGGGCCAACGCGGCACTCGCCAAGACGCTCAACCGCACGCCGGCCGAGATCGCCGCGCTGACCCTGTTCGACCTGGTGCACCCGGACGAGGTCGAGCAGCTGCGCGAGGCCTACCGGGAGCTGGTCGCCGGCCGGCTGCACCGGCTGCGCGTCGGCCGCCGCCTGGTCGGCAGCGACGGCGAGCCGATGTGGGCCACGTTCGCCGCGTCCGTGATCCGCGACGCGGTCGGCACGCCCCGGCAGCTGATCACGATCGTCGACGACGACACCGAGGTCTCGCTGCTGCAGCGGCGGCTGTCCCACCAGGCGCTGCACGACGTGCTCACGGGGCTGCCGAACCGGCAGTTCTTCGGCACCCGCCTGGAAAACCTCCTTCGCGACGCGGACGCGTCTCGCGGCGTGACGCTGTTCCACCTGGACCTGGACGGCTTCTCGCAGATCACCGGCGGGCTCGGCCAGGAGCTCGGCGACCGGGTGCTGCGCGGGGTCGCGGCGAAGCTGAAGACGGTCTTCGACGGCGAGAAGGCGCTCGTCGCCCGCCTCGGCGGCGACGAATTCGGCGTGCTGGTGCAGAACGCGGAAAACACGCCGGACGTGGTGACGCTCGTCCGCCGGATCACCCACGAGCTCGCGGAACCGGAGTACGTCGACGGGCAGCGCGGCGTCGCCGTCTCGGCCAGCATCGGCGTCGTGCACCGCCCGCCGCGCGACGTCGCGCCGGACGAGCTGCTGCGCGCGTCGGACCTGACGCTGCGGCGCGTCCAGCGGGCCGGGAACCAGTGGGGCCTGTTCGACCGCGAGCTGGACCGCCGCGACCGGCACGACTTCGGCCTCGCCGCGGCGATGGCGGGCGCGTGGGAGACCGGCGAGATCGAGGTCGGCTTCCGCCCGCTGACCTCCGCGGCGGACGGCTCGGTCCACGGCGTCGAGGCGCGGATGCGCTGGAACCACCCGGCCGAAGGCGTGCTGCCGCACGAGACGTGCGTGCGGCTCGCGGCGGAGACCGGGCTGGCGCTGCCGCTGGGCGCGTGGCTGCTGCGCACGGCGGCCGAGCACCTCGCGGCCGCGGACGTCGGCCTGCCGCTGACCGTCGAGCTGACCCCGCACCAGGCCTCGGATCCCGAGCTGGTCGGCGAGATCCGCGGTGTGCTGGAGGCCACCGGCCTGGCGCCGGACCGCCTGCGGCCCGGCTTCCCGGCGGCGTCCCTGCTCGCCGACACCGGCGACGCGGCCGACAACCTCAAGGTGCTGGCGGAAATCGGGGTCGTGGCGGAGATCCACGACTTCGCCGACGTCACCTGCCTGACCGAGCTCGCGGCCGGCGCCGTGCGCGTCGCGGCCTCGCTGGCGGCGCGCCGGGAGCACCCGCTGGTGACGGGCTCGCTGGTGGCCCTGATCGAGGCCGCGCACGCCGCCGGCGCCGAGGTCGGCGTGGCCGGGGTCGACTCCTGGGAGCAGGCCGAGTGGTGGCGGGAGCGCGGCGCGGACCGGTTGTCGGGCCCGCTGTTCGCCGAGCTGCCGGGCGGCCTCAAATCCTGACGAGAACCTCGTCGAGCGCCTTGCGCCGCAGGTCCGGCACCGCGCAGTCGTCGGCCGGGTAGCCCACCGGGATCACCGCGAACGCCCGTTCGTTGCGGGGCCGGCCCAGCAGCTCGCCGAGGAACCGCATCGGCGACGGCGTGTGCGTCAGGGCGGCGAGCCCGGCCACCTGCAACGCCGTCAGCAGCATGCCGACCGCGATGCCGACCGACTCGTCGACGTAGTAGTGCTTGCGGACGCCGCCGTCGGCGGAGAGCGCGAACCGTTGCTGGAACACGACGATCAGGTAGGGCGCGTCGGTCAGGTGGGGCTTGACCGCGTCCGTGCCCAGCGGCCGCAGCGCGTCGAGCCACTCCTCGCCGAGCCGGCCGTCGTAGGAGACCCGTTCCTCCGCTTCGGCCGCTTCGCGGATCCTTCGCCGCACCGCGGGATCCGTGACGAGGACGAACGTCCACGGCTGCTGGTGCGCCCCGCTCGGCGCCGTCGAGGCCACCGCGATCGCGTCGAGCACCGCGCGCTCGGGAACCGGGTCGGGGGAGAACATCCGGACCGAGCGCCGCGCTTCCATCCGGCGGCGCAGGGCGGCGGACTCGGCGACGGCTTCGGCGGCGGGGAGCCGGGCCGGCCGGTACGGGACGGGGCGATACGTCATGCCCGGATTGTGGCGGGGGCCACGCCCGGGACAGCAGGGCCGAACGTACGATTTTCGCGACAGCAGCGTCCGCCATACGGACAGTAAGGTCATCCTTGCCTCGATTTTTACGCCGAACGGCGCAATGTAACTAGGCTGTTTGGTCCTGTCGCGTGAAGTGACCTCCTCATTACCCTCCAGTAGTCAGTGGTGCCGATCACAGTCGCCGGAGGAGGCCCCATGGCGTCGCGCGTCCGAGGACCCCGTTCCGGAGACCCGCGCGAACAGGACCGGCGCGAGCTGCGGCTCAGGCACATCGCGGGCTGCCTCTCCTGCACCCTCAAGTGCGGGTACTGCGGGCTTCCGGTGCGGCTCACCGGGCGGGGCGACCACCCCGGCTACGGCGTCGTCGAAGAAGTCGGCGGAGACCTGGTGCTGCTGCACCGCTTCTGCCGCGGCGCGCTCGGCCGCTGCCGGACGCGGGGGTGCGTGCTGCGGCGCGCCCACCTCGGCCGGGCGACCGAGCAGTACGAAACCGGCCGCCGCCGTCCGGGGCGCTACCAGCGCCTCGGCGTCCGCCGGTCGGCCGACCTCGATCTGTACCGGAAACACTGGCGGGTCGCGAAGATGCGGTACGCGTGCAAGGCGTGCCGGTACTACACCGGCTCGCACTGAGCCGGTCCTTCACAGTACGTCCGGAGGACTCGTGCTCGTTCGTCTCATCCTCGGCCTGCTCATGACGGTCGTCGGCCTCGCCGTCGCCGGCAAGCGAGTGGCCTTCCTGTACCGGCTGATCAAGGCCGGCCAGCCCGACTACAAGCGGTCGGACGAGCTGGGGGCCCGCCTCTTCGCCCAGGTGCGCGAAGTGTTCGGCCAGCGCAAGCTCCTGAAGTGGTCCGTGCCCGGCCTGGCGCACTTCTTCACGTTCTGGGGCTTCGTGATCCTCGCTTCGGTGTACCTCGAGGCGTACGGCGCGTTGTTCGACGAGCGGTTCGCGATCCCGTGGATCGGCCACTGGGCCGTGCTCGGCTTCCTCCAGGACTTCATCGCCGTCATGGTGGCCGTCTCCCTGGGCGTGTTCACCGTGATCCGGATCCGGCAGGCCCCCGAGCGCAAGGACCGCGCGTCGCGCTTCTACGGCTCGCACACCGGCGGCGCGTGGCTGATCCTGTTCATGATCTTCAACGTCGTCTGGACGATGTTCTTCTTCCGCGGCGCCTCCTCGGCGTCCGGCAACTTCCCCTACGACAACGGCGCGTACGTCTCGCTCGGGGTCGGGAACCTCCTGGAACCGCTGGGCCACTCGACGACCGAGGTGCTCGAAACGGTCGGGCTGCTGCTGCACATCGGCGTCATGCTGGTGTTCCTGTCGATCGTGCTCTACTCCAAGCACCTGCACATCTTCGTCGCGCCGATCAACGTCTCGGCGAAGCGGCTGCCGGACGCCCTCGGCCCGCTGCTGCCGATGGAGTCGGCCGGCAAGCCGATCGACTTCGAGGACCCGGGCGAGGACGACACGTTCGGCCGCGGCAAGATCGGCGACTTCACGTGGAAAGGCATGCTCGACTTCGCGACGTGCACCGAGTGCGGCCGCTGCCAGTCGCAGTGCCCGGCGTGGAACACCGGGAAGCCGTTGTCGCCCAAGCTGCTCATCATGGGGCTGCGCGACAACCTGTTCGAGGAGGCGCCCTACATCCTCGCGGGCAAGGAGCACGAGGACGCGCGCCCGCTGGTCGGCCCGGAGGCCGACGGCGGCGTCATCGACCCGGACGTGCTCTGGTCGTGCACCACGTGCGGTGCGTGCGTCGAGCAGTGCCCGGTCGACATCGAGCACGTCGACCACATCGTCGACATGCGCCGCTACCAGGTGATGATCGAGTCGGCGTTCCCGACCGAGCTGGGCGGGCTGTTCAAGAACCTGGAGACCAAGGGTAACCCGTGGGGCCAGAACAACTCCGAGCGCCTGGCCTGGACGAAGGACCTCGGCTTCGACGTCCCGGTGTTCGACGGCGAGCTCGCCGAAGACGTCGAATACGTCTACTGGGTCGGCTGCGCGGGCGCGTTCGACGACAACGCCCGCAAGACCGTCCGCGCGACGGCCGAGCTGCTGCACATCGCCGGCGTCAAGTACGTGGTCCTCGGCAAGGAGGAGTCGTGCACCGGTGACCCGGCGCGCCGCGCGGGCAACGAGTTCCTGTTCCAGATGATGGCCCAGCAGACGGCGGAGACGCTCAACGCCGTGTTCGAGGGCCGCGAGCCCCGGCTGCGCAAGATCGTCACGACGTGCCCGCACTGCCTCAACACCCTGAGCCGCGAGTACCCGGACCTGGACGGCCACTACGAGGTGGTCCACCACACGCAGCTGCTGAACCGCCTGGTCCGCTCGGGCGTCTTGACCCCGGTCAAGCCGGTCGAGGACGGCCCGCGCGTGACCTACCACGACCCGTGCTACCTGGGCCGCCACAACAAGGTCTACACGCCCCCGCGCGAGCTGGTCGGCGCGGCGGGCGCCTCGTTGACGGAGATGCCCCGCCACGCGGACCGGGCCCTCTGCTGCGGCGCGGGCGGCGCCCGCATGTGGATGGAAGAGCAGATCGGCAAGCGCATCAACCTGGAGCGCGTGGACGAGGCGATCGCCACGGACGCCGAGACGATCGTGACGGGCTGCCCGTTCTGCCGGGTGATGCTGACCGATGGGCTGGTGCAGCGGCAGAGCGAGCAGAAGGCGGAGAACGTCGATGTCCGCGATGTGGCCCAGCTGCTGCTGGAACGGGTGAAGGCACCGGAGGAGGCGCCGAAGCCGTCCTGACGAGTTCAGTGCGCGATCTGGTCGACGGCTTTGATCGTCGAGCAGAACCCTTCGATGGCGGCGAGATCCTGGTCCTGGATCTCGTCGCCGGAGAAGTGCATCAGCTCGTTCCTGATCCGGCGCGCGTCCCGGAGCAGTTGGAGGAATGCCTCGTGATCGAGCGGCCAGTTCAGCATGTCGAAGTGGTGCTGCTTCTCGAAGAGACTCACGTAGTTGCCGAACGTCGGGTTGCCGTTCGCCCACTTCGGTGCCGCTTTCTCCAGCACGTCCTCGGGCAGGCACCGCTTGGTGTGCCGGCGAAGCCGCAGCTCGGCCTCTTCGAGCAGGGCGAACGGCCGGGCGAGCTTGCCGAACTGCAGAGCCAGGTCGTTCGCGGTCACGACGCCGATGAGCGTCCGGCGGTCCTCTCCTTGGACGAAGACGTACCCGCGGCGGTAGATCTCGTCGATCTGGCCGAACAGCTCTTCGTCGATGCCAATGACCCGAACCTGGACAGTGGCGTCCTGCAAGGTCGGCTCGGGGTGCGCCAGGCGGGCCCTCCCGATGGACTCCCAGCTGACCGCTCCGGCGTAGTAGCCGTCTTCCGTGATCACCGCCAGCTGTGAGTAGTTCTTGGCCAGCATCAGGGTCACGGCGGCGGCGAGCGGCTTGCCGACGGTGACGGATTCGATGGCCGGCTCGTCGGGCAGGATCGCGCGCACCATCCACTTGGTTGGCAGGTCGTCCGGCACCTCGACCTCCGGGGAATCCTGCTCCGGATCCGCCGTGTTCGGCTCGACGGCGACCGGGACCAGCTCGACGACCGTGTCCATCCTGGCCGTGGTGAACGGCGGCCGGGTCGAAAGTCCCCGGTCGGCCAGGTCGGACTGGACGGTCACCAGTGAGGTTGCGGTGCGTCGCCGGTAACCCCATTTCGACAGCAGTTCCCGGACGGTGAGCTTGACGGGCGCGTCACCGATCTCGACGGCTTCCCAGAGGTCGGCTCGGGTCGCGTCCGGGTCGAGGTTCGCCGCAGCGTGCTGCCAGCCGGGGTCGGGTCGCCCGGCCGCGATCTCCCCGATCCGATGTGCGGCGTCGTGGCGGGTCAGCCGGCAGACAGTCAGGAGCGAGCCGAGGCTGCTGCGCAGATCCGCCTTGAACTCGGCGGTGCCGATGTCCGTGCGGAGCCAGCGGACCGGCCGGGCGTGGCGGCATTCCGGCACTGCGTCGGCACGGAAGCGGTACGGTCCGGTGATCTCCCCGATGGCGAACCGCCGCACGTTCTTCAGCGGCATCACGACAAGGTCGCCTTCAGCCATCTCACGGTAGAAGCGCCACAACTGGCCGGTCCAGTTCCCGAGGACGGAGTTGGATCGCTGGGGATAGCAGTCGCGGAGCCCGGCCTTCAGCGATTCCCGGCTGTCGAAGTCGCTGAGATCCGGCACGCCGCCCCAGCCGACGATGGTGAGGCCTTCAGTGAGGGATTCGTGGTCGCGTTCGCCGTTTCTCCCGGCACGCACCTGCCAAGCTGAGGTCATACGCACCAAGTCGGCCGAAGCCTGACCGCCGTCGCTGAAAGTCCGACAAGTTCACCCGTTCGCCGGATATCTTCCGCGCCTGGCCCGGCTCTGAGAGGAGCCGGGTCAGGACGGGAGGGGCGATGGGGCGACAGGAGGCGGCGACGATCGAGATGCTCGACGGCGCCGTGGCGAGGCTCGAGGTGCGGCGGGGTTCGTGGCTGGTCGGCCGGGGGCCGGATGCGGACCTGCGGGTGCACTCGGACCACGTGAGCACGCGGCACGCGTGGGTGCGGCGTGACGCGCGTGGCACCTGGGTCAGCGATGCGGGGTCGCGCAACGGCACCTGGGTGAACGGGCAGCGGCTCGCCGCGCGGGAGGCGCGGCTGCTGCGTGACGGGGACCAGCTGTCCTTCGGGCCGATCGGTGCCGTCTACTCGGACGCCGCAGGGGTGCCGCAGGACTTCGGTGTCTCCCTCGGGGAGGTCACCGCCGGGACGGTCAACGACGCCGGGCGCGCGATCGTGGTGGCGGGGCTGCTGGTGCTGCTCGGCGGGTTCGGGATCTGGGCGTCGGGCACCGTCGGATTCGTCAAGGACATCCCGCTGGGGCTGGTGCTGGCCGGTCTCGGCGGCGTCGTGACACTCTCCGGGACGGTCCTGTCCAAGGGGCCCCGGCGGAGGCGATGAGATTCGCTCGCGACCGCCGGGGTTCCGGTCTAACCGTCCACAGTGGAAGGGACCACAGTGGACGACGGAGTCGCCGCCACGCGGCTGCCGAGCTGGGCGGTCGGCACGCGGTAGGTCTCCCGGGCCGTTGCCGCGGCGGCCGCCGCCACCAGGCAGACCACCGCGGTGAAGACCGCGACGCCGAGCCAGTCCTCCTTGGCCGAGCCGATCGCCGCCACGACGCTGGGGGCGAAGCCCGCCACCGCGAAGCCGATCTGGGTGCCGATCGCCATGCCCGAAAGGCGGACTCGGGCGCTGAACATCTCGCCGTACAGCGACGGCCAGACGCCGTTGACCCCGGAGTACGCCACGCCGAACAGCGCGACGCCGAGGACGAACAGCAGCGCGTACGAGCCGATCGAGATCGACCACAGGTACGGGAAGATCAGCACGCCGCAGGCGAGGCAGCCGGTGATGAACACCGGCTTGCGGCCGATCCGGTCGGCCAGCGAGGCCAGCAGCGGGATCGCCGCCAGCGCGACGATGTTCGCCAGCACGCCGACCCACAGCATCGGGGTGCGCGCCAGGCCGATCGTGTTGACCGCGTAGCTCAGCGCGTACACGGTGAAGATCGTGCTGACCGAGGCGATCGTCGCGGCGACGACCACGCGCAGGACGTCGGCCCAGTGCGTCCGGAACAGCACCGCGACCGGCAGCTTCGCGACCTCGGTGCGTTCGAACACCGGCGTCTCGTCGAGCTTGCGGCGGATGACGAACCCGACGACCACGACCGCCGCGCTGCACCAGAACGGGATCCGCCAGCCCCACGTCAGCAGGTCGGCCTGGGGGAGCGCGGCGACCGGCAGGAAGATCGCCGTCGCCATGATCTGGCCGGCCTGCGTGCCGCTGAGGGTGAAGCTGGTGAAGTACGCGCGCCGCCGTTCCGGGGCGTGTTCGAGCGACATCGAGTTCGCGCCCGCCTGCTCGCCGGCGGCCGAAAGTCCTTGCAGCAGCCGGAGAGCGACCAGCAGGACCGGCGCGAGCACCCCGACGCTCGCGTACGTCGGGAGGCACCCGACGGCGAACGTCGCGACGCCCATCAGGAGCAGCGTGAAGACGAGGACCCGCTTGCGGCCGAACCGGTCCCCGACGTGGCCGAGGATGAACGCGCCGACCGGCCGCGCCAGGTAGCCGACGCCGAAGGTGGCCAGCGCCAGCAGGGTGCCGGTCGCGGGGGAGGAGGCGGGGAAGAAGACCTTGTTGAACACCAGCGCGGCGGCGGTGCCGTAGATGAAGAAGTCGTAGTACTCGAGCGCGCTGCCGATCCAGGCGGCCAGCGCCGCCTTGCGGGGCATCGATCCGGTCACGGGGATGAGCTCCTGACGTCCGTGCTTCGTTGCTCAGAGTCGGCGGGAAGCAATGTACGGTCTAGTTAGTTAATAAAGAGTGCGAGAAGCGTGCGCGGGTGTCAAGAGATCCTTTTTCGGCGGCCGCCGGGCGCTGGTGGTGAGGCGGAGGTGTGCCGCGGCGGACGGCCGCTGGGTGCTGGCGGTCGGCTGGGGTTGTGCTGCGGGCGAACGGTCGCCGGGTGCTCGCGGTCTGGCGGGGGCGAGCGGCGCCGAGCAGGCGAGTGCGCGGCGGCGGATGGGGCCTCAGCGGGCGGTCAGGCGGGGGCGTGCGGCCCCGAGCAGGCTGGGGCGCGCCGCGGCGGGCGGGGTGTCAGCGAGCGGTCGGGCGGGAGCGGCCCCGAGCAGGGAGAGGCGCGCCGCAGGGGGCGGGGCGTCAGCGGGCGGTCAGGTAGTCGATCAGCAGGTCGCCGAGCATGGTGCGGTAGTGCTCGCGGCGGGCCGGGTCCAGCATGTCGCGGCCGAAGATCGCCTGGAACGTGTGGCGGTTCGCGAGGCGGAACACGCAGAACGAGCTGATGACCATGTGGACGTCCAACGGGTCGGCGTCTTCGCGGAAGCGGCCGGCCGCGCGGCCGCGCTCGAGGACGATCGTCAGACCGCCGAGTGCCGGGTCGGCCAGGCCGGCCAGGATCTCCGACTGCTTGAGGTGCTCGGCGTGGTGGATGTTCTCGATGCTGACCAGCCGGATGAAGTCCGGGTGCGCCTCGTGGTGGTCGAAGGTCAGCGCGGCCAGCCGCCGCAGGGCGTCCTCCGGCTCGAGGTGCCGGACGTCGACCTGGGCCTCGAGCGTGCGGATCTCGGCGTACGCCTTCTCCAGCACGGCCAGGTAGAGCTGTTCCTTGCCGCCGAAGTAGTAGTAGATCATCCGCTTGGTGGTGCTGGTGCGCGCGGCGATCTCGTCGACGCGCGCGCCGGCGTAGCCCTTGTCCGCGAACTCCCGCGTGGCCACCGCGAGGATGTCCGCCCGCGTTCGTTCCTTGTCGCGCTGGCGCTCGGCCTCCGACGACGGTGCGGCCACCGGGCTCCCTCCGCTGCAGGTGAACGGCCCCACTCTAGCCCAGCCCTTCCGCCGGGGCGGACACCGCGCTAATGTGAACGTACTAGTTCGTACATTAATCCGGAGGACGCGGCGTGACCAGCTACCTGATCGGACTCGTCGGCTCGGGCATCGGGCCGTCCGCCAGCCCGGCGTTGCACGAGCGGGAGGCCGACGAGCTCGGCCTCCGCTACGTCTACCGCCTGCTGGACCTCGACGTGCTGGGCCGCCCGGTCGCCGACGTCGTCGCGGCGGCCCGTCTCGCCGGGTTCGACGGCCTCAACGTCACGCACCCGGCCAAGCAGGCCGTCCTCCCGCACCTGGACGAGCTCTCGCCCGAGGCCGCCGCGCTCGGCGCGGTCAACACCGTCGTCTTCGAGCAGGGCCGCGCGATCGGCCACAACACCGACGCGACCGGCTTCGCGCGCAGCCTCACCCGCGGCCTGCCCGACGTCCGGATGGACGACGTCGTCCTGCTCGGCGCCGGGGGAGCGGGCGCCGCGGTCGCGCACGCGCTCCTGTCGCTCGGCGCCGGGCGGCTGACGGTCCACGACGTCGACGGGACGCGCAGCGCGAACCTCGTCCAGGCCCTGCAACGCCGCTTCGGCGCCGCCCGGGCCGAGGCCGGCGGCCTGGACGCGGTCGAGAAAGCCGACGGCCTGGTGCACGCGACCCCGACCGGCATGGCCGCCCACCCCGGCTCGCCGCTCCCGGCGGAGCTGGTGCGTCCCGAGCTCTGGGTGGCCGACATCGTCTACCGGCCCCTGGAAACCGCGCTGCTCGCCGCCGCCCGCGCCCGCGGCTGCCGGGTCCTGCACGGCGGCGGCATGGTCGTGCTGCAGGCCGCGGAGTCGTTCCGGCTGTTCACCGGCGTCGAGCCGGACCCGGCCCGGATGCTGCGCCACTTCGACGCGCTCGAAGGCGAGGCCGCCCGTGCTGCCTGAGCCGCGCACCGCGATCGCCACCGTCTGCCTGTCCGGCACCCTCGAAGACAAGCTCGCCGCGGCGGCCGCGGCCGGGTTCGACGGCGTCGAGCTGTTCGAAAACGACCTGCTCGTGTCGCCGTCGCGCCCGGCCGAGATCCGCCGCCGCTGCGCCGACCTCGGCCTGTCGATCGACCTCTACCAGCCATTCCGCGACTTCGAGGCCGTTCCGCCGTCCGTGCACGCGGCCAATATGCGCCGCGCGGCCCGCAAGTTCGACGTCATGGCCGAGCTCGGCACGGACACGGTCCTGGTCTGCTCGTCGGTGTCGCCGGACGCGATCGACGACGACGAACTGGCGGCCGGGCAGCTGCACGCGCTCGCCGAGCTGGCGCAGAAGCGCGGCCTGCGGGTCGCCTACGAAGCCCTGGCCTGGGGCCGGCACGTCCACGGGTACGAGCACGCGTGGCAGATCGTGCAAAAGGCCGCCCACCCCGCGCTCGGCGTCTGCCTCGACAGCTTCCACATCCTGTCGAAGGGCCACGACCCGGCGCCGATCCGCGCGATCCCGGGCGACAAGATCTTCTTCCTGCAGCTCGCCGACGCGCCCGAGCTGCCGATGGACGTCCTGCCGTGGAGCCGGCACCACCGGCTCTTCCCCGGCCAGGGCGACTTCGACCTGACGGCCTTCACCGGGCACGTGCTCGCCGCCGGTTACCGCGGCCCGCTGTCGCTCGAGGTCTTCAACGACGTGTTCCGCCAGGCCGACCCGCGCCCGGCCGCGGTCGACGCGATGCGGTCGCTGCTGGCGTTGAAGGAGTCCTTGGGCGTCCTCGACGTGCCGGCCGCGCCGAGGCTGACCGGGCACGCGTTCGCCGAGGTCGTCACCGATCCCGGTGCGGGCCGGGTGCTGGCTTCGCTGGGGTTCGCGCGCACCGGCGTGCACCGCACCAAGCCGGTCGAGCTGTGGGAGCAGGGCGACGCCCGGGTGGTGGTCAACGAAGGCGGCGCGGCGCATGGCGCCGTCGGCGCGGTCGCCCTGGCCAGTGCCGATCCGGCCCGTTCGGCCCGCCGGGCGGAGGCGTTGCTCGCGCCGGTGCTGCCGCGGACGCGCGGTCCGCGGGAGGCGGACCTGGCGTCGGTCGCGGCCCCGGACGGCACCGAGGTCTTCCTGTGCGGCGGCGACGACTGGCGCGGCGACTTCGTGCCGGCCGGCGAGACGGCGGAAGGCTTCGGCGTCCTCGGGATCGATCACGTCGCGCTCACGCAGCCGTTCGACCACTTCGAGGAGGCGGCCCTGTTCTACCGGTCGGTGTTCGGGCTGACGCCGTCGCCGGTCACCGAGTTCGCGGCGCCGTTCGGGCTGGTCCGCAGCCGCGCGATGGAGGCGGGGGAGGTGCGGCTGACGCTGGACAGCGCGCTGGTCCGGCGCGGTGGCTGGGCGCCGGCGGTGCCCGAACCGCAGCACGTGGCGTTCGCCTGCGCGGACGCCTTGGCGGCGGCCGCGGCGATGCGGGCGGCGGGGGCGCCGCTGCTGGACATCCCGGCCAACTACTACGACGACCTCGAGGCCCGGCTCGAGCTGCCGCCGGACCGGCTCGCCGGGCTGCGAGCGCATTCGGTGCTCTACGACCGCGACGAGGACGGCGAGTTCCTGCACTTCTACACCGCGCTGGCCGGGGCCCGGGTGTTCTTCGAAGTGGTCCAGCGCATCGGTGGGTACCGCGGGTTCGGGGTGGTCAACGCGCCCGTGCGGATGGCCGCGCACCGCGCCCGGCGACACGCGGCCCTACCAGCGACAACGCCGGCCTGATCGACTTCGCCGCCCCGGGATTTCTTTCCCGGGGCGGTTTTCGTCGTGCCCGCCGCGTGCCGGTGCACGGCTTTCGGCTTCGCAGCGGTGAAAAACGGCCCGGACACCTTCCTATTCGGACGACTTCTGGCACGCAGGTGTCGTCCTCCGGTAACCGCCCGGCTACTCCGTGTACAACTCCCGGGCGGGTTTACAACGTTCCGGCAACCGCCTTGACAGGGCCTGTGGTACGTACCACTCTAGCTCCAACATTGGTCTACACCATTTGGGGCGCTCGGCCGCGGTGGCCGGGCAGGGAAAGGACGGCATCGAGTGAAACGCTGGCTCAAGCTGGCGGCGGGCGCCGCCGCACTCACGCTCGCGACCGCAGGCTGCGCGGGCTCCAGCGGAACCGACACGGCCGCTTCGTCGAGCGGTGCTCCCGCGCAGATCACGGGCGACGTCACGGTCTGGCTGATGACGGGGTCCGCGCCGGCTTCGCTGACCGACGCGCTGAACAAGGAGTTCGAGGCCGCGCACCCCGGGGTCAAGGTCAAGTACGAAGTCCAGCAGTGGGACGGCATCCAGCAGAAGCTGACCACCGCGCTCGCCAGTGGCGCGCCGCCGGACGTGATCGAGATCGGCAACACCCAGACCGCCGCGTTCGCTTCGCAGGACGGCGTCCTGACCGACCTGACCGCCGACAAGGACAGCTTCAACGGCGCGCAGTGGCTGAAGGGTCTCGCGGACTCCGGCACCTACGACGGCAAGGTCTACGGCGTCCCGTTCTACGCGGCCAACCGCGAGGTCATCTACCGCAAGGACATGTTCGAGCAGGCCGGCATCGCCAAGCCGCCGACCTCGAACGACGAGTGGATCGACGCGATCACCAAGCTGAAGACCAAGTTCGGCTCCGACCCGGACTTCCAGGCGCTCTACATGCCCGGCCAGAACTGGTACGCCCTGCTGTCCTTCATCTGGGACAACGGCGGTGACATCGCCCAGCCCGACGGCAAGAACTTCAAGGCGACGCTGGACAGCGCCGGCGCGAAGGCGGGCCTGGACTTCTACAAGAAGCTCGTCGACACCTCCGGCACCAAGGCGCCGAAGGACGCCGACGAGGCCAAGCCGCAGCAGGCGACCATCTACGGCGGCGGCAAGGTGGCCATGATGATCGGCCTCCCGTGGGAGCTGGCCACCGCGGCCAAGACCGACGCGAGCCTGACCGGCAAGACCGGCGCCTTCGCCATCCCGAGCAAGACCGCCGGCCAGAGCGCCCCGGTCTTCCTGGGCGGCTCCAACCTGGCGATCCCGGCCAACAGCAAGAACGTGGCCGCCGCCAAGGAGTACATCAAGCTGCTCTCCAGCCCGAAGTACCAGAGCCAGCTCGCCGCGGCGGGTGTCGTGCCCGGCACGTCGACCGACCTCTCCGGCCTGGACAAGGACCCGCTGGGCAGCGTGATGGCCAAGGCCTCCACCAACGGCAAGGCCGTGCCGGCCAGCCCGAAGTGGGGTGACGTGGAGTCCGGCCAGAACCCGGTCAAGGACATGCTGACCGCGTACCTGACCGGCAAGAAGACGCTCGACCAGGCGACCGCCGACGCCAACGCAGCGCTGAACAAGCTCATCGGCGGATGACAGCGACCGCGAACGTGACGATGCCGGCGGGGGCCACCCCGCCGGCATCGCCGCGCGACGCCCGGGCCAAGAAGCGCAGGCGGGGCCGGTTCGGCGACCGGGTGCTCCCCTACCTGCTGCTGCTCCCGGCCGTCGCCGCGATCCTCGTGCTGCTCGCCTGGCCGCTGGTCCAGGTCATCGCGATCAGCTTCCGCAAGCTCGACGTCGGGCAGCTCATCTCCGGCAAGACCGTCTGGGTCGGGTTCGACAACTACACCAACAACCTCGCGGACCCCGAGTTCTGGACGATCACCGTCCGGACGCTGGTCTTCACCGCCTCGATCGTGGCCGCGACCATCGTCGGCGGCCTGCTGCTGGCGGTGCTGATGCGCCACCTCGGCCCGGTCGTCCGGGTGTTCGTCCAGGTGACGCTGGTGCTCGCCTGGGCGACGCCGGTGATCGCCACGACCACGGTGTTCCAGTGGATCTTCGACGAGCAGTACGGCATCCTCAACAAGACCCTCGACCGGCTCGGGTTCCACGGCTTCATCGGCTTCTCGTGGTTCTCCAGCGGGGCCAGCACGCTCACCGTGATCGGGCTGCTCATCGTGTGGCAGGCCGTGCCGTTCGTGACGTTCGCGCTCTACGCGGGCCTCCTCGGCGTTCCGCAGGAGCAGTACGAGGCCGCCGGCATGGACGGCGCCGGGCCGTGGCAGACGTTCCGCGCGGTCACCTGGCCGTCGATCGCGCCGATCACCACGATGGTGACCTTCCTGTCGGTGCTGTGGGACTTCAACGCCTTCGCCCAGATCTGGGCGATCCGCGAGGGCGGCCCGGACGGCGAGAGCACGACGCTGGCCGTCGTGCTCTACCTCAAGGGCATCGCGGGCAACCACTTCGGCGCGGCGGGCGCGATCGCGACGCTGATGCTGATCCTGCTCGCGCTCATCACGGGGCGGTACATCCAGCTGCTCATCCGGACCCCGGAAGGTGATCTCAAGTGAGGAAGTCGCTCCCGCAGCGGATCGCGCTTTCGGTCGTCGGCGTGGTCGTGGCGCTGCTGATCCTCTTCCCGACGTACTGGATGTTCGTCACCTCGCTGCGGACGCCCGGCGAGATCCTCTCGCCCAAGTACGACCTGATCCCCACGTCGTTCTCGTTCAGCAACTTCGCCACGGCGCTCGGGCGGGACAACTTCCCGACGTACCTGCTCAACAGCCTGATCGTCACGGTCGGCGCGGTGCTCTGCGCGCTGGTCGCCGGGACGCTGGCGGCGATCCCGCTGTCGAGGCTGCGCTTCACCGGGCGCCGGGGGTTCCTCCTGCTGGTCATGGTGTCGCAGCTGGCCCCGACGTCGGCCCTGTTCCTCCCGCTGTTCCTGCTGATGCGGGACGCCGGGCTGCTCGACACGCTGCCGTCGCTGCTGCTGATCTACTTCGCGACGACGCTGCCGTTCACGGTCTGGATGCTCTACGGGTTCGTCAACGGGATCCCGTACGAGCTGGAGGAGGCCGCGATGATCGACGGCTGCAGCCAGACCGGCGCCTTCCGCCGGGTGACGCTGCCGCTGCTCGCGCCCGGGCTGGTCACGACGTCGGTGTTCAGCTTCATCACGGCGTGGAACGAGTACCTGTTCGCGCTGGTGTTCATCAAGAGCAAGGACCGGGAGACGCTGCCGGTGTGGCTGGCGACGTTCCGCACGGCGTTCGCGACCGACTGGGGCGGCGTGATGGCGTCGTCGGTCATCTACGCCCTCCCGGCGCTGGTGTTCTTCCTGATCGTGCAGCGCAAGCTCGTGTCCGGCGTCGCCGCCGGCGCGGTGAAGGGATAGCCGTTGAGCTCACCGGAGAAGCTCGCCGAAGCCGTTCTCCTGCCCGGGTTCGCCGGGACCACCGCGCCGGACTGGCTGCGCGGACGCCTCGCCGACGGCCTGGGCGGGGTGGTGCTGTTCGGCCGCAACGTCGTCGACGACGAGCAGGTCGCCGCGCTCACCGCGCAGCTGCGGGGCGAGCGGGACGGCGTCGTGGTGGGGATCGACGAGGAGGGCGGCGACGTCACCCGGCTCGACGTCAACACCGGGTCGTTCGTGCCGGGGCCCCTGGCCCTGGGCGCGGCCGACGACCCGGAGCTGACCACGGCGGTCGCCGCCGCGCTCGGCGAACGGCTGGCGGCCTGCGGCGTCACGCTCGACCTGGCGCCGTGCGCGGACCTGACCCTGGCGGCCGAGGACCCGATCATCGGCGTCCGGGCGTTCGGGTCCGACCCGGCGAAGGCGTCGCCGCACGTCGCGGCGTACGTCACGGGTTTGCAGAAGTACGGCGTCGCGGCATGCGCGAAGCACTTCCCGGGCCACGGCGCGGCGACCGAGGACTCGCACGTGGCGCTGCCGGTGCTGCCCCGGACGCCCGAGGAGCTACGGGAGATCGAGCTGGTCCCGTTCGCCGCGGCGATCCGGGCCGGGGTGCGCTCGGTGATGTCGGGCCACCTGGTCGTGAAGGCGTGGGGCGAGGAACCCGCGACGCTCAACCGCGTCGCGCTCACCGACGTCCTGCGCGGCGAGCTGGGCTTCACCGGCGCGGTGATCACCGACGCGCTCGAGATGGGCGCGGTGTCCGGCGCGTACGGCAAGCACGACGGCCTCGGCCGCTCGGCCGTGCGCGCGCTGGCCGCCGGTGCCGACGCGCTGTGCCTCGGTGGCGCGGCGTTCGAGGCCGAACACCTCGACGCGTGCGTGTCGGCGATCGTGGCCGCCGTCGCGGCGGGGGAGCTGCCCCTGGAGCGGCTGGCGGAGGCGGCGGCGCGCACGGCGGCGCTGGGCACCGACCCGGCACCGGCTTCGGTGGGCCCGGTGGACCGCCGCCTCGGTCTGGAGGCGGCTCGCAAGGCCCTCCGGATCCAGGGTGACGTGCGGCTGGCCGTGCCGGCGCTGGTGGTCGACGTCCAGACCGAGCCGACCATCGCGGCCGGCCCGATGCCGTGGGGCCTCGGCGCGCACCTGGCCGAGCTGGTGCCGGGCACGCGCACGCTCACGGCGACGCCGGAGGACGCCGACGCGATCCTCGAAGCGGCCCAAGGGGTGCGCAGCGTCGTCGTGGTCACCCGCGAGGCGCACCGGCACCCGCGGGTGCGTGCCCTGCTCGACCGGATGTCCACAGTGGACTACATTCGCGTCGAAACCGGGGCGCCGGGCCCGGTGGACGGCGGCGGCCCCCGGATCGACACGTTCAGCGGCTCCTACGTGAGCCTGCGCGCGGCGGCCGAGTACCTGGCCTGAAGGACCGACGACGAAGCCCCGCCGGACGCGTTCCGGCGGGGCTTCGTCCGGTTTGCCGCATCTTCAGAAGGCGGCCGGGCTTTTGTACGGGCCTTGTACCGGCGCTCGCCATGCTGTCCCCACAACGAATCCTGGAGGGACGGACCAATGAGAATTCGGATCGGGAAGCGGACGGCCGCGGTGCTCGGCGCGGCGGCGGCGATCGCGCTGGCCGGCGCCACCCCGGCCCTGGCGGCCTCGGGCACGGTGCACACCGACTCGGGAGCCGCGCTGACCGTGCGGGCCACCCCGAGCACCAGCGGGAGCGCGGTCGGGTCCATCGCCGACGGCACCGCGGTCACCATTTCCTGCCAGACCAACGGGTCGACCGTCGACGGCAAGTACGGCACCTCGGACATCTGGGACAAGGTGGGCACCGGCTACATCAGCGACGCCTACGTCTACACCGGCTCCGACGGCCGCGTCGCGCCGGACTGCGACGGCTCGACCCAGACCTGCAGCACCGCCGGCACCGGCGACCCCAAGACGTGCGCGCAGGCCGTGGCCTACGCGAAGACCCGGATCCACACCAACGACCTCGACTCCTACGAGGGCTGGTGCGACCGGATCAACGCGCAGAACTACGGCTGGAGCGCCTCGGGCTCGGAGACGGCCTACATCCACTGGACCCAGATCCCGGCTTCGTTCAAGCACCCGGGTGACACCGAAGTGCCGGCCGGCGGCCTCGCGTTCTTCAAGAGCAGCGGCGCCGGGCACACGATGATCTCGATCGGCGGCGGGAAGTTCCTGTCGAACGACATCAACGGCTACGGCAGCTACACCGAGACGACGATCGCGCAGATCAAGAGCAAGTGGGGCCAGACCTACCTCGGCTGGTCGCAGCCGTGGTTCAAGGTCAACCACTGACGCGCTGACCGGACTGCCCCTGCCCACCTCCCCCGGGCAGGGGCAGTCCGCTGTCCAGGTACTCCGACACCGCCGCGACGTCGCCCGCGTCGGAGATCAGCGCGACGTAGCCGTCGGGACGGATCAGCACGAGGGTCCGGCCGGTCGCGCCGTACGCCTCGGCGAGGTGGCCTCCGGTGTCGGCGACGTCGCCGGGGCGCGCTGGCCGGCCGACGACGTGGAGCGTCCTGATGCCGGGCACGACCGCCGTGGCGCCGAAGTCCAGCAGGGTGAACCGGCCGCCCCGCGTCAGGTCGAAGAGCCGGCGTTCGCCGTCCACGGTGGCCAGTCCGGTCGCGTCCGGCGCGCGGTCTCCGGCGCGCAGGCCCGCCGTGTCGTCGCGGTCGTCACGGGCCAGGGCCGAGCCGCGGTAGGTGATCGCCAGCTGCGAAGTCGTCGCGTCGCGGCGGAGGGTGATGCTCTTCTGCTCGATCGCCTGCTTCAGGCGCGCGTCCGAGAGCGCGAGCACGCCGGCCGCGACCGGCCGCCGTTCGGCTTCGTAGGTGTCCAGCAGGGCCCGGGGCGCGCCGTTCGCGACGGCGGCGAGCTTCCAGCCGAGGTTGTGCGCGTCCTGGATGCCGGTGTTCATGCCCTGGCCGCCGGCGGGGGAGTGGATGTGCGCCGCGTCGCCGGCGACGAACACGCGGCCCTCGCGGTAGCGGTCGGCGAGCCGCACGTTGGCGCGCCACAACGACGACCATTCCGGTTCGTGGAGCCGGATGCCGGTGCGGCCCGTGCGGTGGTCGAGGGTCGCCTGCAGGTTCGCGAGGTCCAGCCCGGGGTCCTGGCCGGGGGCGACGGAAGCCTGGTACTGGAAGAGGTCGGTCGAGGGCAGCGGGCAGAGGCTGACCATGCCGTCGGGGTGGCGCCACAGGTGCCAGGCGTCGCGGTCGAGCCCGTCGGCCCGGACGTCGGCGACGAGCATCCGCACCTCGTCGCGGGTCTCGCCCTCGAACGCGATGCCGGCCTGCTTGCGGACGACGCTGTGGCCGCCGTCGCAGCCGACCAGCCGGCTCGCGGAGACGGTCTCGGCCACGCCGTCCTTGACGACCACCGCCGAGACGCCGTCCTCCGACTGCTCGAATCCTTCGAGCGCCGTGCCGAACTCGACCGCGCCGCCGAGCTCGGCCAGCCGCAGCCGCAGGGCTTCCTCGACCCGCCATTCGGGGGTGATCAGGCCGGCCGGGTACGGGATGTCCGGACGGCTCTCCGGCGATTCGCTGCTGAGCGACACCTGCCCGTCGGGCCCGGTCGTGCGGATCGGCATCGCGGGCCGGCCGTGGGCGAGCACGCGGCCGACGACGCCGAGGTCGTCGAACACCTCGAGGGTGCGGGGCTGGACCCCCTTGCCGCGTGAGCCCGGCCGCGGGCCGGGCGCGGCCTCGACCAGGCGGAACGGAACCCCGTGGCGGGCCAGTTCGCAGGCCAGCGTCAGCCCGGTCGGGGCCGCGCCGGCGATCAGCACCGTCGTCTCCATGTCTCGCCCCTCAGTCCAAGATAGGAATGCCTCTCTAACGAGCGTAGCCGCGATTGCCGAGAAAGGAAACCCTATCTATCGTGGGGCGGTGGTTACCGAGGACTCCGCACCCGCCCGCCGCCGGCACGGCAAGCAGCTCGAGGCCGAGCTGCTGGCGGCCGCCTGGGACGAGCTGGTCGAAGCCGGCTACGCCCGGCTGACGATGGCGACGATCGCCGCCCGCGCCCGCACCAGCGAGGCCGTGCTCTACCGCCGGTGGGCCAACAAGGACCAGCTCGTGCTCGCCGCGCTCGAGCACCACCGCGCCGTCAACCCGATCGCGCTGCCGGACACCGGCGAGCTGCGCGGAGACCTGCTCGCGTACCTGGCGACCGTGAGCGAAGTCCGTGCCGCCTTCTTCGCCATCGCCGCGGCGACGGTGTTTTCGGGCCTGCTGGCCGACAGCGGGATGACACCCGCGCAGGCCCGTGCCGAGGTCATGGGCGGCGCGCCGCTGCCGGGGGAGCGCGTCCTCTACCGGCGGGCGCACGAGCGCGGCGAGATCGACCTGGCGCGCATCCCCGAGTCGGTGCTCGACCTGCCGTTCGACCTGGTGCGGCACGACCTGCTCATGGACCTCGAACCGCCGAAGCCCGCCCGCATCAAGGCGATCGTCGACGAGCTCTTCCTGCCCTTGGTGCGTTCGCGCGGCTAGGCCACTACGCCGACGTAGTCGCCCTCCGAGGTCGGGCACACGCAGGACTGCCCGACCGGCAGGGACTCGCCCATCGGGCAGGTGACGCGCTGGGTGACGCACACGGTGCCGATCCGCTGGGGCGGCGGGGACGAACTCCCGCCGTCGACGACGAGCACGACGACCACCGCGAGCACGGCGGCGACCAGGAACGCGGCGAGGCAGCCGAGCGGCTTGGCGAGGCCGGCCGTCTTCGGCGGCGGGACAGCCGCGGGCGGCGGGCCCCACGCAGCCCGGGGCGGTGGCGGCCCGGGCGGCGGGTACGGCTGGGCCGTCGACGGCCCCGGCAGTGGCGGCCCAGGCGGTGGCGGCCCGGGCGGTGGCGGCCCGGGCGGTGGCGGCCCGGGCGGTGGTCCGGTCGTCGGCCCTGGCGGCGGGGTGGCGGACGTCCACTTCTCCGCGTACCGCCGGTTCAGCTCGGCTTCCACCGCCTGCCGCCGGCCGGGCGGGAGGTCGCCGCCGCGCAGCAGGGCTTCCAGCTCCGGCAACGGCAGCGCGGCGTAGTCCTCCGTCACGGCTGGTTCGCCTCCATGCCCAGCAGGCGGTGCACGCGGGTCGGCGACAGCGGCGCGAGCCGGAAGCCCTGCAGCGTGTCGACCGTGCTGCGCAGCGACGCGGAGTTCTGCTTCAGCACCCGCAGCATGGCCACCAGCTGCAGCGTCATGATCTGGATGCGGGCGTTGTCGCGGAAGATTTCGAGCGCGGGCAGGATCGCGCGCGTTCCTTCGGCCTTTTCCCGCATTTCCCGCACTTCGCCGAGGTACTTGTCCCATTCACGGTCGATTTCGCGGAAAGCGGCTTCGCGGTTGCGGATGTCCTCCAGCACCTGTTCGCGCATCGCGGGCGGGACGTTTTCCCCGCGCAACCGTTCTTCGAGCGCGCGCTGTTCCTCGCGGGTCTGGTCGACCCGGTCCTTCGCCTCGCGGTGCAGCTGGTCGAGATCGCCGCTGATGGCGAAGTTCGCGACGTACCCGATCACGAAGTCGGTCAGCTCGTAGATGATGATCGCGTTGCCGAACATCATGTCCGACAGCCGCTGCGCCGACGACTCGCGTTCGATCCGGCCGAGGATGCTCTGGTTGAGCGCGCTGAGGAACTCCACGGTCAGCCGCAGGGACTCGTACGAGACGTGCATCCGCTTCTCGGTCTGCACGAGCCGGTAGGCCCACTCGCGCTCGGCATAGCCCGCCGGAAGCACCCGGACGGCGGCCTCGACGTCCTGGTAGTGCTGGTTTTCGATGTGCTCGGCGACCTGCTCGATGACGGTCCGGATCCGGGCGTGCAGCCCCGCGACGTCGGCGCGCACCTGCTGGTCGATCGCGGGGTTGCGGCCGATGTTGGCGCTGAGCAGGTCGGTCACCTCGACGCTGTGCCGCGCGCGGACCGCGAGCACCTGCGTGATGTGCCCGTCGAGCATCTGCCGGATCGCGCCCAGCGCGCTCGAGCGCTGCACCCGCTCGACCGGGTCTTCCGGCAGCAGCGCCTGGTCGGGTGCCTCGACGAGCACGCGCAGCCGTTCGGCGAGGGCGAGCAGCTGGGGATCGCGGTCCGCGCCCGCGTTCCGCAGTTCCCGCGCCACCGCGGCCCGGCACTGCGGCGACTCCGGGTGCTGTTCGAGCAGTTCGACGCTGCGCGCGACCGGCCCGCCGTACCTGCGGGCGATCGACTGCCGCAGCGCGCGGGCGCCGTCGGTCACGGCTTCGCGCGCCGAATCCTTGACGCCTTCGAGCAGGCCTTGCACCAGCACGCCCACGATCAGGCTGATCGGGTCCATCCAGGGCCACCTCCGAGCGGGACTGTCCTGCCCGGTCAATCGGCGGAAAGGCGGTTCGCGTAACGATTGCGGCGCAGTTAACCCGAACCGGGAAATGGCGTGGTCCGGAGATTCATCGACGTTTCGGGCCGCTCAGGTGGTGCACCACGAAAATGCCGCCGAGGGCGGGCCGGTCGAGCCGTTCGTGATCGGTGGCCACGTACTCGTCCAGCACGGCCAGAATCCGCCGGTCCAGTTCCTCGACCTCGTCGGGGGACAGGTGCAGCAGGAACTTCTCGTGCACCGCGACCGACTCGGGGCCGGCGTCACGCAGTTCCTCCTGGAAGATCTCGATCGGTGCGAACCGCGTCTCCGGGTCGGCGCCGGCCAGGGGGCCGTCCAGCCACCACGTCTCGGAGTTCGAGCGGTACGGCTTCTCCAGCGCGCCGCTCGCGCCCGTGCGGACCGGGGCCTGCTCCAGCAGCCCCGCCGCCACCAGCTGGCGCACGTGGTGCAGCACGGTCCCGGGGTCGCGGTCGAGGCGGTCGGCCAGCTGCTTGTTGGTCAGCTCCTCGACCAGGCACAGCCGCATGATGCGCAGCCGCAGCGGGTGGCCGAGGGCCTTCGCCTCCTCGGGCGTCGCCGGGCGCCGCCTGCGGGGTTCGGTCATGAGCGGAGCGTAGTCCATCGATGGAATCCGGTCACATCGATGGAGAAAAGCCCATCGATGTGCGATGCTCCACCAATGACCAGCGCGTTCTGGCGGCTGTGGACCGCCGCGGGCCTGTCCAGCCTCGCCGACGGCGTTCTCAAGGTCGCGTTGCCGCTGATCGCCGTCGGCTACACGCGGTCCCCGGCGCTCATCGCGGGACTCGCGTTCGCTTTCAGCCTGCCGTGGCTGCTCTTCGCGCTGCCCGCCGGCGCAGTGGTCGACCGCCTCGACCGCCGCCGCGCGATGCTCGCCGCCAACCTCGTCCGCGGTGGGCTGCTCGCGGCCGTCACGCTGCTGACCGGTTTCGGCGGCGGATCGATCTGGGCGCTCTACGTCGTCGCCGTCGGCGTCGGGTGCGCCGAGACGATTTACGACACCGCCGCGCAGTCGATCGTCCCGCAGGTCGTCGGGCGCGAGCAGCTGGCGCGGGCCAACGGCCGGATGTTCGCCGCCGAGCAGACGGCCAACGAGTTCGCCGGACCGCCGCTGGCCGGGGTGCTGGCCGCGGCGGGGGCCGTCGCCGCGCTCGGCACGCCGGTGGCGCTGTGGGCGGTGGCCGTCGTGGCTCTGCTGCTCGTGCGCGGCTCGTACCGGGTCCCGCGCGAGAAGCCCACCACCCTGCGCACGGACATCGCCGAGGGCCTGCGGTTCCTGCTGCACCACCGCGTGCTGCGGACGTTCTCGGTCATGACCGGCACGTTCAACTTCGCCACCGGCGCGACCTTCGCCGTCCTCGTCCTCTACGCGGTCGGCCCCGGCTCGGCGATGGGCCTGTCCGAGCCGGCCTTCGGGCTGCTGATGGCCACCAGCGCGGCCGGCGGCCTGACCGGGTCGCTCGTCGCCGAAGCGGTGGAACGCCGCCTGGGCCGCGTCCGCGCGCTGTGGGTGTCCTGGCCGGTGGGCGGCGCGGGCGTCGGCGCGCTCGCGGTGACGGCGAACCCGTACGTGGCCGGGGCGGCCTTCTTCGTCAGCGGCGCGGCCATCCTCGTGTCGAACGTCGTGATGGTGTCGCTGCGCCAGCAGCTCACGCCCGACCGCCTGCTCGGCAGGCTCAACAGCAGCCACCGGCTCGTCGCGTGGGGCACGAAGTCCCTCGGGGCGCTCGCGGGCGGGGCGATCGCCCAGGCCTTCGGGCTCCGCGCGGTGTTCGCGGTGATGGCGGTGCTGGCGTTCGCCGTCGTGGCCGGGCTGCGCGTGGTGACCGAGGAAGCGCTCGATCAGAGCGGGTGCGTCTCCGCGTAGGCGTTCCACACCTTCTACGCCACGCAGATCCGCAGGGCGAAGGCGCGGACCTCGGAAGCCGGCCGGGTTAACTCAGACATCCGCCGTCTCCCGGGTCGCGGCGTGCTCGGACACCGCCTTGACGCCGACGAGGACCACGACCGCCACCAGGGCGCACCCGGCGAGCACGAACCACGGCAGCCGCGTGCCGCCGGCCAGGAGCGCGGTGAACGTCACCGGTGCCAGGACCCGGGCCGCGCCCCACAGCAGCTCTTCCAGGCCGAGGTAGCGGCCGCGCAGGTGCGCCGGGGCGAGGGCGACGATGAAGGCACTGCTGGTCGGGGCCTGCAGCAGCTCCGCCGCGGTGAACACCACGGTGGCGGCGGTCAGCACGGCGAACGCCGTCAGCGGCGCGCCCGGCGGGGCGAGAGCGAACAGCAGGAAGGACACCGCCCACACGCCGGCCGCGACCTGCAACGTCTTCGGCTTGCCGAAGCGTTCCACCCGGCTCGCCACGACGGTCTGCGCGAGCACCACGAGAACGGTGTTGAGGGCGAACAGCACGCCGGGCTGCCACACCGGCAACCGCAGGCCGTCGAGGGCGTAGGCGCTCAGCAGGACGGTGAACGCCAAGTCGCACAACGCGAAGACGAACACCGTCACCAGCACCCGCCGGAACACGCGATCGGCGAGCACGCTCCGGTAGCCCCCGCGCGGCGCGGCGCGGACCACGCCGCGTGCCGGGGCCGGGGTGCCACCGCGCCACCCGGCGACGAGCAGCGCCGCGAGCAGGAACGTCGCCGCGTTCAGCAGCACGATCCCCGTGTAGCCGCCGGTTCCGGTCCACCCGACCAGGACGCCGCCCGCGAGCCCGCCGAGGCCGAGGCCGACGTTGCGCAGCGTGCGGTCCATCGCGTACCAGCGGGCGCGCTGGCCCTCGTCGGCCACCTGCGCCACCAGGGCCCCGGACGCGGGCCAGAACAGGCCTTCACCCCAGAACGTCAACGCCGCCAAGGCGACCAGCTGCCACAGCGAGCCGGCGAAGACGTACCCGGTGAAGGTCAGCACCCGCAGCAGGTTCGCGGCGACCACGACCCGCCGCGGGCCGAACCGGTCCACGAGCGGCCCGGCCGAGAGCCCGGCCGGGAGGGCGAGCAGGGCCGCCACCGAGAGCAACGCGCCGGCCGACGTCAGCGCGAGGCCCTTGGCCGCGTGGAAGTAGACGACCGCGAACGGCAGGAACAGGCCCGTGCCCAGTGCGTCGACGCCCTGCGCGACGACCAGCGGCCGGCGGCCCCGGGTGCGGGGCAGCCCGATCAGTTCGGCGACGGCCATCGGCGTCTCCTCACGCGTGGGGGAGGGGAAAGACGTTCAACCGGTCCTCGGCGAGGGGTTCGGCGCGCCAGCCGAGGTCGACCGCGGCGCGGCGGATCCGCCCGTCGCCCCAGTACGGCAGCCCCGCCGGGAAGTTGGCCACCAGCCCCGGAACCAGCGTGTGGGCGGCGTGGAACCCGGCGGCGGCGATGTCGCGGGTGGTGAGGTCGACGCTCAGCACTTCGAACCCGCGGGCTTCGACGCGCTCCTGGTAGGCCTTGAGCCGCCGCTCGCCGAGGGCGGGCAGGCCCTCCCACGACCGCACCGGCAGGTTGCGCACCCACGGCGCGACCTTGGCCGCTGCCCGCGGGTCGAGGTAGACCTGTTGCTGGCACACCAGGTCCACGACGTCGGCGAAGTCCTCGCGGTAGGAGTCGAGGTACCGCCGGTCCGCCCGGTACGGCTTGAGGTTGCCCAGGTGCGGCAGGTCCGCGCGCATGCCGGCGACCTCGCCCTCGTCGTCGAGGGCTTGGCAGGTGTGGTGCAGGGTGAACCCTTCGGCGAGGGCCTTCTTGGCCGCTTCGAGCGCACCCGGCCGGGTCGCGAACCCGATCGAGAGCCACCGCCGGACGCGGTCGAACACCGCGGCGGCGACGATCGGGACGTCGAACTCGTTGTCCAGCGGGATGAGTTCGATGTCGTAGCTGTCGGCAGTGTCGGCGACGAGCTGCCGGATTTCGGCGGGCAGCTGCAGCCGGCGCAGCCGCGGCGTGTTGGCCCACCAGATCATGGTCGCGTCGCGCTCCAGCACCTCTTCGAGGCCCGAGGTGACGGCGTGCTCCTGGGCGGTCCCGGCGGCGAGGCCCGCGATCAGCGGGTCGGTGAACCGGGCGCCGGTGGGCTCCGGCACCTGGGAGACGAGGCACGCGGGTACCCAGACCGGTTCCCGCGTCGTGTGGGAAAAGCCTTCCACCCAAGCACATTCCGTGTCGGTGGTCAGCGGTGCGAAGGGGAAGCCCGCGGTCGCGTGCTGACGTGGCGAGTAGAGGTTCAGCCGTCGTGGGTCGAGAGCCGGGACACCGGCGCGCTTCAGCTGGTCGAAGCTGGCGTGGCGGATCTCGCGCTCCGGGGGCAGCCAGCTGCCGCAGTAGCGCTCGACCGCCTCGCCGATCGCGGAGTCGCGGGCGAGCTCGAAGTCGTGCCAAGAGGTGCCGAACGCCTGGCGGTCGTTGGGCCAGTCGACCACGCGCCGCATGTCCGCGACGTCGACGGCGCACACCTTGAGCCGGGCGGGCATCCCGGGCGCGGCGGCCAGTTCGTGGACCGCCGTCACGACTCCGGTGCGTTCGTCGACGAGCAGGTCGGGCCGCGGGCCCGGCGGGTCGACCGGCCGCGGCCGGTCGGGCACCGGAAGCACGGGCCGGAACCGCGTGGTGAGCCGGCCGGGGTCGAGCTCCAGCTCCCCGGCGGTGGTCTCGGTCGGCTCGCCGGTCACCCAGCGTTCGAGGTGGACGGCGAGGGCGGTGAGCAGCCAGCGGACGGCGCCGGGACGCAGGGGTGTGCCGGACGCCGGGCCGGCGGCGGCGAAGGCGTCGAGCACCCTAGGGTCGAACGCGGCGGAGCGGCGGCGCGCCAGGACGTCCGCGAAGTCGGGGCCGGTGCCGCCGGGGGTGACCGCGGGGCCGGCGATGCCGCGGCCGCGTTCGTGGCGGAAGGAGAAGAAGCGCACGCCGCGGTCCGCGCAGAACGCATCCAGCGCGGTGAGCTCCGCATACGCCGGATGGGCGAACGCGCCGACGACGACGGTGTCGTCGGGCACCACGGGGAGGTCTCCGGTGGCGCCGGCGAGCGGGGCCACCCGGGCGTACCCGTACGGGGCGAGGACTTCGGCGAGCGGACCGGTCAGCTCGGCCGCGCCCGCGAGCAGCACGGTCGTCGAGGCGACGCGCCGGAGTGCGGCACGCTCGTCCACGGTGGACAGACAGCCGTCGGCTTCCAGGACGTCGAGGACTTCGGCGTAGTCGGGATCCATCCCGGCGAGCAGGACCGCGCGGGTGCGGGTGCCGTCGATGCGGCCCAGCCACGCGCGGAACTCCGCTGCGGGCGCGGTGATCGAGTACTCGCCGCCGTCCGGCGTGATGAGCAGGCACAACCCGGGGTCCAGGTCGTGGACCTCGACGCCGGTCAGCTGCGGGCGGACGTCGTCGTGCGGCATGGTGGACCCCCTGTCGGGCGGATACGGACGTGCCGCGGTCCCGTGGGGCGGGACCGCGGCACGCGGGAACCGGACTTACTTGGCGGACGTGCGGTTGTGCACGACGGCGCGGTTGTGGACGACGGCGCGGTTGTGGACGACGGCGCGGTTGTGGACCACGGCGCGGTTGTGGACGACGACGGCGGTGGGGCGCTCGAACGTCGAGATCATCTTTTCCTCCTGTGGGGTGGTGGTGTCCCCTCCGGGACGGGGTGACTGGGAAAAGTTTGCGTCCCGGCCGTGCGTCGTGACGTCTTCTCGAATGCGGTCCGCATGGACGGCACGTGCGTTCCGCATGGACGGCCGTGGGCGGCGCGCACGGCCCGCGCATGCCGAAACCCCTTGCCGGCGCGGCCGGCAAGGGGGTTCGGGAAGGACAGCGCGTCAGCTCACGCCCGGCAGGTCCGGCCGCGGTTCACGCAGTTGACCAGACCGTTCATGATCCGCTGCGACATCACGTTGGCGAAGTCGTCGTGGTCGGACAGCGGGTTGTGCTTCTCCTGCGGGAAAGCGTCCACTTTGTACTGCTTCTTGACCTGGATGTCGTGCGGGATGTCGTAGGTCAGCGAGATCTGCAGCTGCGGCACCGCCTTGAACCCCTGGGCACACCCGCCGAAGCGGTCCGGGAACACGATGTGCGTGCGGTGGTTGGCGCTGTCGGTGTTCTTCCCGTCCCAGCAGCTCGGGAACGTGTGGATCCGCTTGACCTTGCTGTTCGGCGGGCAGATCGGGTACTTGTCGGTGAGACGGTTCTCGAAGCCGGTGCACGTCCAGCTGGCCTTGGCGTTGGCGGGGCCGTTGGTGGACTGCTTCGCGTCGCCGTAGAGCACGCGCAGGAACTTCGGCATCGCCACGACCTTGCCCACCGGGCTGCCGCGGAAGGTGATCTGCACCTTCTGCGGGCGCAGGATCTTGCCGTCGTTGCCGGGCAGCTCGTTGTTCTGGTCCTGGCCGGGCAGGGCGCCGCCCGCCGTGGTGCTCGGCGGCGGGGCCGGGGTGCCGGTGTCCTTGCCGGGCTTCGGCGCGCACGGCGCGAGCCCGCCGAGGTCACGCGGCTTCGGCGCGAACCGGCCGATCGCGATGGCGATGCGCTCGATGATCGCGGCGCGCCGGTCCTTGAGCGGGTTCAGGATCGCGTTCTGGACGAAGTTCGCGCCGCCCTGGCCCTGCGTCGCCGCGACGCGCTGGTTGGCCTCGTCGGTCTGTGCGTCGAGCTGGTCCAGGTTGCTGTCCACTTCGGACATCGCCTGGTCGGGGACGTCGGCGAGGTTGCTCGCGACGTCCGGGCAGGCGACCTGGACGGTCTTGGCCTCCTGGTCGGCCTGCGCGCGGTCGCCGTCGGGCTTCTTCGCGGGCTCGTTCTTTTCCGCTTCGCCGGTGTCGATCCGGACGACGGGCCAGAAGTAGGCGGACTTGTCGCCGTTGCGGCAGGTGGTGCCGGCCTTGACGAGGCTCTTGTTGTTGGAGTCGGCGTTGGTGGAAAGGTTGCCGACGTAGTCGTGCAGGTGCTGGGCGCCGTTCTTGACGCCGGGCTGGGCGATGAAGTTGTCGGGGTTGAAGTGCTGGTTTTCGTTGCGGCCGCAGTCGACGGTGAAGGTGCCGGTCGAGGCGCCGTAGACCGGGCGCGGGTCGAACTGGTTCGGCTGGACCTTCAGGATGTCGACGAAGAACGCGGGGTTCGCCTCGTCGGCGCTGGCTTCACCGGTGTTGCCGGTGGTCGTCGCGACGACGATGCCGCCGACCGCGATGGCGAGGGCGAGGCCGCCGGTCGCGATCTTCGTCCTTCGGGAAACGCGATGGCGCCCTGGCGTGCGGGACATGGATCCTCCGGGGTGTCGGGCTGGCGGGAGTGCGCGACACTGATCGGGTTCGAGCAAGGCTCGCCCCCGACAGGTTTGCGTCGGCGGGGTGGGACGATTCCCGGCTGGTCCACCGACCCGACATCAGTGGGTGCGCGGCCACCTGCCCGTGACCACGCCGTCAACCGGCTGGTTATCGTTCCGTGATGGAAGCTACACCGGGGTTTGACACCGGGCAAGAAGGGATTTCCGCCCATCACGAACCGTTAGTCACGGTTTCCGTTTCCGTAGTCGGCGGTGGTCGTGAAAGGGGGCGAGGAATGCGCGAAGAATGGCGCACGCGAAAAACGCGGGCACGACGGCCCGCACCTGGATCACGCTGGGCGGCCGCGCGTGTCCCTCTCCGGCGTACTCGGATGCGGGCCCATCCTGGGTCGCCGACCGGGGCGTTGTCCAGCGTCCGGCGGTGTGGCGAAAAACTTTGAACCGACCTGAACCGCCGTACGTATCCCTGGGTGAGGCGCGCGGAATGCCCACCGGCCGCCGTCATGGTGGAATCTGTGCCCGAGGGACGGCGGTAAAACCCGGATATCTCATTCCCGGCCGTCGTGAGTGGTCGGCGGATAGAACCGCCTGACCACTCACGACAAGCGGCGGCAGACCAGTCACCGGAGTGGTGCCGGGATCGCGGCGAGGCCGACCTCGTCGCGCAACGCTCCGGGTTCTCGACGTCGATGCGACCGCGGGTGCGGCCGGGACGTTCGGTCAGCTTCGGCACGACGCCGGGGAACGTGACTTCGCCGTCGAGGCCGGGCACCCGGTGGCGCCCGTGCATCCCGCGGGCCGCGAAGTGCGGGTCCCCGGCGATGTCCGCGGCGGCCAGGATGGGTCCACAAGGGACGGACGCTTCGCGCGGCGCGGCCTCGGCGGCGGCCTGGGACTGCGTCGCGGTCCGCGCGCCGATCGCGTCGTCGAGCAGTCCGGTGTGCGCGACCCAGCCGGGGATCTTCGCGGCCGACGGCGTGCAGGAGCCGCCGGAAGATCGCGTTGCCGCTGACGACGATGTACTTGCCTTCGGCGCGGCGATGAAGTTGCCGGGTTCGACCGCCCGACTGACAATCACGATGTGAGTTACCAACTCAAAATGTGGGCGAGCGTCGGGCAGCCAACCGGGTGCGACACGGATAGACTGTGCGGCACACCACGGGCACGGGACGGGGCGAATGGCAGAGGAAGAACGCAGCGGCACGACGCCGGTGCTGGTCCTGCGCAAGTTCAAGCAGATCCTCGAGTCGTTCACGATCGACGAACCCGAGCTGACGCTGCAGCAGATCACCCGGTCGACCGGGCTGCCGGCGAGCACGTGCCAGCGGCTGGTGCACAACCTCGTGCGCGAAGGCTTCCTCGACCGCTACGACGACACCTACCGCGTCGGGCTCGGCCTGGTCCGCTGGGCGGCGCCCGGCACCTTCGGGCTCGACCTGGTCCGGCTGACCCGGCCGGTGCTGCAGCAGCTGCGCGACGAAACGGGCGAGACGGCCTGCCTGTACGTCCGCGACGGCGCCTACCGCACGGTGATTTCCCTGGCCGAGTCGCGGCACCCGGTGGTGCGGCTGTTCGTCGTCGGCATGGTGATGCCGCTGCACGCCGGCTCGGCCGGGAAGGTGTTCCTGGCCTGGGACAAGCTCGCGGTCAAGGACGCGATCGGCAACGGCCTGGCGCGGTTCACCCCGCGCACGACAGTCGACATCGACCTGCTCACCGAGCAGCTCGGGCAGATCCGCAAGGCCGGGTACGCGGCCAGCTTCGAGGAGCGCGACCGCGGCGCGGCGTCGCTGAGCGCCCCGGTGTTCGGACTGAACGGCGAGGTCAGCGCGGCGATCGGGATCGGCGCGCCGACCCAGCGCATGACCGCGGCGGACGTCCCCAGGCTGGCGCCGATCGTGGTCGAGGCGGCCCGCCGCGCTTCGGAGCGGCTCGGCCATCGGCCCGGCGTGGAGCGGGTCGCCGCCCTCTGACGAAGCCGGGCCGGCCGGGCTGCGGGGTGTTGCCGTCCCACTCATCCTGTCGCTGACCCGTGGCTCCTTGACTCCGCGCTGTGGCCGTCACATCATGGGTCGGCCAACCACATAGTGGCGATGTCAAAGGAGACAACGGATGGCCAACATCCCCGACGCCGCCCCACCGGACGCCGGCACGATCGCGGGCCGGCTCGACCGGCTGCCCATCACCCGCACGCACCGCCGGGCCACCGTCGCCGTCGGGCTCGGCCTGTTCTTCGACTTCTACGAGGTCTTCCTGACCGGCGTGCTCAGCTCGGTGCTCGTCGAGGAGTTCGACCTGACCAAGGCGGAGCTGCCGCCGCTGCTGGCGTCGACGTTCGTCGGGATGTTCGTCGGCGCGCTGCTGCTCGGGCGGCTCGCCGACCGGTTCGGCCGGCGCGGCGCGTTCCTGCTGAACCTCGGGCTCTACTCGCTGTTCTCGCTGCTCGGCGCGTTCAGCGGCAGCGCGGTGATGCTGCTGGTGACGCGGTTCTTCGCGGGCATCGGCCTGGGCGCGGAGCCGCCGCTGGCCGACACCTACCTCACCGACCTGCTCCCGGCCCGCAAGCGCGGCCGGTTCATCGCCTGGGCCTACACGCTCGCCTTCTGCGGCTTCCCGGTCGTCGGTTTCCTCGCCCGCGGCCTGACCGACCACGAGATCCTCGGCGTCGCCGGCTGGCGCTGGCTGTTCGTCATCGGCGCGCTCGGCGCGGGCGCCGTCTTCCTGCTGCGGCGCGGACTTCCGGAGTCGCCGCGGTGGCTGGAGTCCGTCGGCCGCACCGAAGAGGCCGAGCACCTGGTGGCCGGGCTGGAGGCCGAAGCCCGCGGCGGTGTCGACGAAAACCTCGCCCCGCCGCGCGGCACCACCCGCAAGCGCGCCGCCGCGCCCGTCCGCGACCTGTTCGGGCCCGCCCTGCGGCGCCGGACCTGGATGATGGTCGTCTTCCAGGTCCTGCAGACCCTCGGCTACTACGGCTTCGGCACGCTCGTACCGCTGGTGCTGGCCGCCAAGGGCTACGCCGTTTCGCAGTCGCTGCTGTTCGCCGCGCTGACCTACCTCGGCTACCCGGTCGGGTCGGCGCTGTCGCTGCCGATTGTGGAACGCGTCGAGCGGAAGTACCTCGTCGTCGGCTCGGTGCTGGCGATGGCGGTGTTCGGCATCGCGTTCGGGTACGCCGGTTCGATGGCGCTGATCCTCGTGTTCGGCTTCCTCTACACCGCGACCAGCAACCTGTTCTCGAACGCCTTCCACATCTACCAGGCCGAAATCTTCCCGACGGCCCTGCGCTCGACGGCCTCGAGCGGCACCTACTCGCTGTCGCGGCTGGCCAGCGGCGCGATGCCGTTCGTGCTGCTGCCGTTGCTGAACTCGAGCGGGCCGACGACGTTGTTCCTGGTCGTCGCGGGCGCGCTGGTGGTGGTCGCGGTGGACGTCGCGGTGCTCGGCCCGCGCACGACCGGCCGTCGCCTGGAGAACCTCAACGACGAGATCACGGCCGCGCAGCCGCTTCGATGACCGCCGCCGCCTCGCCGGCCGGCACCCGGGCGGTGTCGACGACGAGGCGGTCGCGGGTCCACGGCTCGTATTCGCGGGCCACGATGTCCTGCCAGGTGGGTGGCACGAGGTCCGGGATGCCGGTGTCGCGGGACTCCGCGCGGCGCCGGTGTTCCGCCGGGTCGGAACAGACGATCTCGGTTTCCAGCACACGGGCGCCGGCGCCGAGCGCGGTGGCGCGCCAGGCATCGCGCGTGACGACGAGAGGATTGACGCACTCGGCGATCACGCTCACCCCGGTGCGCAGCAGGTCGGCGGCGACCTCCCGGGCGACGACGTAGCCGACCGGCCCGAGCGGCTGCTCCAGCGCCGAGGCGCGGACGATGGCCTGTTCGATGGTGTCGACGCGCAGGAAGGCGAACCCGGTGCGGCGGGCCAGGTCCGTGGCGACGGTGGTCTTCCCGGTCGCGGGCAGCCCGCCCACGACGATCAGCAGCGGTGGCGGCACCGCAGCATGATCGCACGGCGGCACGCGCGGGACTGCCGCATCGGAGGAGGCCAAGTCCCTCGATGCGGCGCCCGCCCGCCGCTTCCCGCTCAGGAAGCCGCTTCCCGCCTCTGCGCCGTCAACCCGCGCCGCAACGCCGTCAGCGCGCGGTGCTGGGCCACCCGCACCGCGCCCGCACTGCTCAAGCCCACCGCCGCCGCCGTTTCCTCGGCCGACAGCCCGAGGATGATCCGCAGCACCAGGATTTCCCGCTGGCGGGCCGGGAGGGTGTCGAGGAGCCCGGCCGACCAGTCCAGCGCCGCCGACCGTTCGACCTCCTCGCCCGTCGGGTCGCCGCCCACCCAGCGCTCGGCGGGCGGCTCGGCGACCGGGCTCGTGCGGTCGCGCGCCCGGCGCCGGTGGAAGTCGGCCACCTTGTGCGCCGCGATGCCGAACACGAAGGGCAGGAAGCTTTCGCCCTCGTACCGGTATTCCGGCAGCGCGCGGATGACCGCCAGCAGCACCTCCTGCGCGCAGTCTTCGGCGTCGGACGAACCGTCCTGCCACGACCCGATCCGGCCGAGGCAGTAGCGGAACACCAGCGGCCGCAGCGCGCGCAGCACGCCCGCGACGGCCGCGCGGTTGCCGGCCATCGCGGACCGGACGAGATCCGGGTCGAGGGTGAACGTCGCCGGGGGAGCGGGTTCGCCCTCGGCGGACTGCGGCGGCATCGGGCTTTCCCCTCTCCTCGGGCACGGCTGCCCGGCAACGGACGGTCACGACGCTAGGTCACCGCGCGTGCCCGCCACACCGGCCGGGAGGCCGCCGCGGCCCGGGTCTTCCGGCCCTAGCCGGCCGCGTCGCGATGTGCGTTCATGTCCCCTCCGGCGGCGGCCGGGCCGAACGGCCCTACCGGCGCCCCGGGGCCGTCGATCACGCTGGTGACCGGGGTATTCACAGGGAGAACACAGGGACGTGATGGTGGACGACGTGGGCTTCGGGCTCGACCGGCAGCAGTGCTTGGCACTGCTTCGCACGGCGAGCCTGGGCCGGGTGATCTTCACCCACCGGGCGATGCCGGCGGTCCGCCCGGTGCGGTTCGCCGTCGTCGACGACGGCGTGGTGTTCGCCGCCCCGGCCGGCAGTCCCCTCTACGCGGGCGCGCGCGACGCCGTCGTGGCGTTCGAGGTCGACGAGTTCGCCACCGACTTCGGCGCCGGCTGGTTCGTCAGCCTGCTGGGCCGCGCCACCGAGTCGCCGCTCGACAGCGGCGAAGTCGCCTGCCTGTGCCCGTGCCCGGCGCTCTCCGGCCGCCGGTTCCTGCGGATCCCGGTCGAGGCGATCACCGGTCACCGCATCGGTTGCCACGTGGAGTAACAATCCCGCTGCTCCGATCGACCCACCGGATGGACGAACCGGATTGGGCCGACACGGGCAGTCGCTTGTGGGACCCTTGACGGCCCGGGGAGCACCCCGGGATCGGGCTACTACGGGGTCGACGGGAAGTGGCGGACGAAATCGGCATGCCGGTGATCCTGGCCGCGGTGGCCGGGATCGCGCGTGAGCTGGAGATGCCGGCGTTGGTGGACCGCGCGGTGAAGACCGTGTGCGAGCTGGTCGGCGCGCGGCGCGGCCGGCTGGAGGTGACGGGGCCCGACGGAGCCGCGGTCGCGGAGTACGGGCGGCCGGGCGGGACGCCCGGGGTCGAGCTGCCGGTGCGGGCCGGGGACCGGGTCTACGGGAAGTTCGTGCTCGAACCGGGCGAGCACGAGTTCGGCCGTCGCGAGCGCGAGATCGTGGGCGCACTGGTCGCGGCGACCGGGATGGCCGTCGAGAAAGCCGTGCTGGTCGACGGGATGCGCCGCCGCGAACGCTGGCTCGAAGCCTCCTACGACGTCACCCGCGCGCTGCTCGGCGCGCAGGACCTGCGCGCGACGCTCCGGCTGATCGCCGAACGGGCCCGGGTGGTGGCCGGCGGCACCGGGGGTGCGATCGCGCTGCCCGACGGGCCGGGCCGGCTGGTGTTCGACGTCGTCGAGCCGCCGGGGGAGGATTCGGAGCGGCTCACCGGGCTGACCGTCCCGATGGAGGGCACGGCGACCGGCGTGGCCTTCACGACCCGGCGTCCGGTGGTCGTGCGCGACTACGGCGAGCACGTCCAGAACGAGCAGCGCGACCGCGCCGGGCCGATGCCCGCGATGATCAAGGATCTCGACTCGGCGATCTCCGTCCCGCTGATCGTCGGCGAGGAGACCCTCGGCGTGCTGCTGGTCGCGAAGTTCCGCGACAAGTCGCCGTTCACCGACTCCGACGTCCAGCTGGCCGAGACCTTCGCCGGGCACGCCGCGCTCGCCGTCGAGTTCTCCCGGGCGCAGGAGGCCCGCCAGCAGCTGGCCGTGTTCGAGGACCGCGACCGGATCGCCCGCGACCTGCACGACCTGGTGATCCAGCGGCTGTTCGCGACCGGGCTGGGGCTGGAGGGCGTGAGCAGGCTGATCGCCG
This sequence comes from Amycolatopsis stemonae, assembly GCF_054781455.1. Lineage (NCBI taxonomy): Bacteria > Bacillati > Actinomycetota > Actinomycetes > Pseudonocardiales > Pseudonocardiaceae > Amycolatopsis > Amycolatopsis stemonae. The sequence goes on from NZ_BAAGUJ010000004.1 coordinate 144,499, forward strand.
ACACGGGGGTCGCCGCGCGCGTCGCCGGGTTCGCCCAGGACCTCGACGGCACGATCCGGGAGATCCGCAACAGCATCTTTTCGCTGCAGGCCCCTGCACAGGCGCAGGGCAGCCTCCGCGCGGAACTGCTGCGGGTGGCCGTCGACGCTCGGGACACCCTGGGCTTCGAGCCGCGCGTCGGCTTCGACGGGCCGCTGGATGCCGCCGTGCCGGACGCGGTGCGCTCCGACCTGATCGCGTCGCTGCGCGAGGCGCTGACGAACGTGGCCCGGCACGCGGGCGCGAGCACGTCGTCGGTCGACGTCACCGTGGACGGGCTCGGCCGCCGGCTGAGTCTCGTGGTGCGCGACGACGGGACCGGGCCGCCCTCGGAGACCGGCCGGCGCAGCGGGCTCGCCAACCTGGCCGCCCGCGCCGCCCGCTGGGGCGGCAGCTGCGAACTGGCCGCCGCCGAAGGGGGCGGCTCCCGGCTGGAATGGACCGCCGAGCTGCCGGCGCGGGCCGGCGAGCAGGGGAGTGGGCGATGACGATCTCGGTGTTTTTGCTCGACGACCACGAACTGGTCCGCACCGGGCTGAAGACCGTGTTCGAATCCGAAGTGGACATCGAGGTGGTCGGCGAGGCGTCGACGGCCGCCGAGGCACTGGTCCGGATCCCGCAGGCGCGCCCGGACGTGGCGATCCTGGACGTCCGGCTGCCCGACGGCCAGGGCGTCGAGGTGTGCCGCGAGATCCGCTCGACGGTGGAGCCGCCGCCCGCGTGCCTGATGCTGACGTCCTATTCGGACGACGACGCGCTGTTCGGCGCCATCATGGCCGGCGCGGCGGGGTACATGCTCAAGCAGGTCTCCGGCCGGTCGCTGGTCGAGGCCGTCCGGACGGTCGCGGTCGGCGGCTCGCTGCTCGACGCGACGCTCACGGCGTCGGTCATGAACAAGCTGCGCGGCGAGGACGTGGCGGCCCCGGACCCGCGGTACGAGCAGCTCAGCCCGCAGGAGCGGCGGGTGCTGGACCTGGTCGCGGAGGGCCTGACCAACCGCCAGATCGCGGAACGGCTGTTCCTGGCGGAGAAGACGGTGAAGAACTACGTGTCCTCGGTGCTGCACAAGCTCGGGGTCGAGCGGCGCACCTCGGCGGCGGTCTACGTCTCCCAGCGGAAGGCCGACGGCCGATCGGGCTGATCTCGCGCCCACTCGGGCGAAACCGGTGGGGCGTCCGACGTATCTGGCCGCCGATGCGATACACCTGTCGGGGTGACGCACGAGTTGTCGTGCGCGGCGGAGGGGACGGCATGTCGGGGTTGTCGAGCGGGGACTACGTCACGCAGCAGATCCGGGCACTCGCGGAAGCGGTGCGCCGGGAAGGGGCCGGCGGGGTCGGCACGCGCAGCTTCCAGCTGGCGGAGCACCTGGCGGCGGAGGGAGGCGTCCACCGCGGCGACATCCTGACGGCGACGGCGACGCTCCTGGCGATGACGGCGTGGTGCGACGGCGAAGCCGAGGCGGCCCGCAGGTTCGCCGAGCTGGCGGCCGAGCACGACGAAGAGTCCCGCGAACTGGTGGCGCACCTGCTGTGCCTCGAGATCGGCGCCGAGGAGGGCTGGCTGCCGGAAGGCCGCGCGGAGGCGTTGCTGGAGTACGCCCGCCGGGCGCGGCGCGGTGACCTGGCTTCGCGGGTGCGGGCGATCGCCGGGGCGCGCGGTGGCCGCCATCGGCGTGCGGATTAGCGGCGGTTCGGGGCGGGGACCGTTGCTGGGGTACGCGCGCAGCGACCTGGCTTCGCGGTGCAGGCCCGCGGCCAGCACGTCGCGCAGCCGGTCGGCGTGGGTGAGCCGGCGCAGGTAGAGGACGCCCTCGAGGGCGTTGCCCGGCACCCGCAGCCGTCGCGGCGACGCACCCGTCGCCAGCAGCGGCTTCGTGTAGCCGAGGCGGTCGCCGCCGGCCGGCCCGACTTCGTGCGCGGCCCGGTCCAGGGCCGTGACGCGCCGCCCGGTCGTCCTGCCCCAGCAGGTAGCCCTTCGACAACGGCGGCCGCTCGTAGGGCAGGTCGGGTTCGGCGCCGACGAGGACGACCCGGCCCGCGAACCCCTTCCGCTCGCAGCGTTTCCGCGGCCTTCGCACCGGTCAGGCCGCCGCCGACGATGACGAAGGCGTCTATCAGGCGCTGACTCCCGTGAGGGCGAAGAACTCCTGCCGCGTCTTGGGTTCCTCGCGCAGCAGGCCGTGCAGCGAAGACGTCACGGTCAGCGCGCCGCTCGCCCGCACCCCGCGCAGCGACATGCAGAGGTGCTCGGCTTCGATGACGACGCCGACGCCCTTCGGCGAGAGCTGCTCCTGCAGCCAGTCCGCGACCTGCTTGGTCAGCCGCTCCTGCACCTGCAGGTCGAGGGCGAACATCTCCACGACGCGGGCGAGCTTCGAGAGCCCGAGGATCCGCTCGCCGGGCAGGTAGCCCACGTGCGCGACGCCGCGGAAAGGCAGCATGTGGTGCTCGCACAGCGACTGCACCGGGATGCTCTTCGCCAGCACGAGCTCGTCGTAGCCTTCGTCGTTGGGGAACGTCGTCAGCTGGAAGTCGCGCGGGCGCAGCATCTCGGCGTAGGCGTGGGCCACCCGCCGTGGCGTGTCGCCCAGGTGCTCGGTCGTCGGGTCCTTCCCCAGCGCCCGCAGCAGGTCGGCGACCGCGCGCTCGGCCGCGCGCAGGTCCATGGCGTCGCGGTCGGGGACGACACCGAGGTGCCGCAGCGGGACCGGTTCGCTGACGGGGTCGACGCTCACAGGGACCTCCTTAGATGACCAAGACGTGCCGACGTTAGAAGCCCGCGCGGGTTTTCGTCAACGATTGTTTGTTTTAGAGTGCTCGGATGCACAAGTCCCAGGCGGGCGCGCTGGCCGCGGTCGCGGCGCTGGACGAGCCGACGCGGCGGCGGCTCTACGAGTATGTCGTCCGGAGGCCCGGGCCGGTGAGCCGCGACGACGCCGCGGCGGCGCTCGGCGTGCCCCGGGCGACCGTCGCGTTCCACCTGGACCGCCTGGTCGAGGAGGGGCTCCTGGCCGTCGAGTACGAACGCCGCACCGGCCGCTCCGGGCCGGGCGCGGGACGTCCCGCGAAGCTGTATCGCCGCTCCGACCGGCAGGTGAGCGTCTCGGTGCCGGAGCGGCACTACGAACTGGCGGGCGAACTGCTCGCGTCCGCCGTCGAGGAAGCCGACGAAACCGGCGGCTCGGCGCGGGCGATCCTGGGGCGGCGCGCCCGCGAACACGGGGCCGAACTGGCCGCCGGCGGCGGGGACACGGTCGGCACGCTCGAAGAACTCGGCTTCGAGCCCCGCCTCGAAGACGGCGGGGTGCTGCTCGGCAACTGCCCGTTCCAGCGGCTCGCCCGGACGCACCCGCGGCTGGTGTGCGAGATGAACCTCGGACTCGTCGACGGCCTCCTCGCCGGGGCGGGTGACCGCCGCTACCGGGCCGGCCTCGAGCCGCAGCCCGGCTACTGCTGCGTGCGGCTCTCGCCCGCCTGACGGGCGTTCTAGCGCGGGAGGAACGCGAGGGCGAAGAGGAAGGCACCGAAGCCGACCAGGGCCGCCGAGGCGACGCGGTGGAGGTGGTTTCCCCGCAGCCGCCGGGCGAGGCGGCTGCCGAGCAGGACCCCGGCGCCGGCCAGGACGCCGAGGACACTGCCGAGTCCGAAGTGGACGGAGCCCTGCGCCGCGTAGCCGAGCGTCGCGAACCCCACCAGCGGCAGCTGGATCAGCTGCCCGGCGGCGATCGTCGTCAACGCCGGGACGCCGAGCGCCAGCAGCACCGGGACGAGCAGCACCGGCCCGCCGGTGCCGGTCAGCGCCGAGCCGAACCCGACCGCGGCGCCGACGGCGACCGCGGCGGGCGCGGGCAGCTCACGCGATTCGCGCGGGCGGGCCCACAGGTTGAAGGCCCCGGAGCCGACGGTCACCACGGCGAGGAACAGCCAAAGCACGGTCTCCGGCACCACGCCGTTCACCAGCGCACCGGCCGCGGCGGCCGGTGCCGCGCCGAGAGTGAGGAAGCCGCCGAAGCGCCACGGCATCGCCTGGTGCCGCGCATAGGCGAGGGTGCCGGCGACCCCGGTGAACAGGAAGCACCAGCTGCTCGTGCCCGCCGCCGCGTGGACGTCCAGCCCGGCGAGCCAGGTCAGGGCGGGCGGCAGCAGGACACCACCGATGCCGACGGCGCCGACGAAGACGCCGACCGGCACCGCCAGCAGCAGGACGGCTCCCGTGCCGCTCGTCAGCAGCCCGGCCACAGCCAGGGCCGCATGACTTCGCAGCACCGTTCACCTCCCGGCCGTGCTCTCCACCCGCCCGAACCTACGGGCTTCGGCCGCTACTTGGCCGGGGGCTCGCCGAGGCGGGAGGCGACGCCCGTGGTGATCGCGCTGGCGCCGATCTCCGTGCCCGGCTTGATCCACGGGCTCTCCGGCTCCGCGCCCGCGACCTCGCGTTCGCCGAGGAACGCGCCGGTCACCGGGTCGATGATCAGCTGCCGGATCTCGTGGCGGTCGTCGAGGCCGAGCGCGACGCCCGCGCGGCCGTCGAGGTTCGTCTCCGTGGCCAGCACCGTCATACCCGGGATCTTCGCCAGCGCCCGGTACCACTGCGCCCGCAGTCCGGCCGGCATCAGGCCGGCCCGCAGGATCTCGGTGCCGAAGTGGAACATCACGCTCGGCGTCGAGCCGCGGCCCTTCGTCAGCTCCTGCAGCTTCGCGTACAGCGCCGCCGGGTCGTCCGGGAGCGTCGCGTAGAACGCCGGGCTGTCCCAGTCGGCCGGGTCGTCGCACTGCTTGGCCGGCTTGGCCTTCGGGAAGAAGTCACCGCACCGGCCCTGCCACTGGCCCTGGTCGGTGTTCGTGACGTCCGGGACGGGTGCCTGTGCCTGCGGCACGGACCCGCCGAGGAACTTGCCGGTGTTCAGGATCCGGCGGCTCTCCTGCCAGACGTCGTGCGCGTCGGCCGGGATCCAGCGCTGGATCTGCTGCTCCCACAGGTAGGTGTAGCCGGTGTCGTCACCGGTCTGGACGCCGCGCTGGACCCATGTGTGCTCGTCGACGTACCGGAACTGCCCGGGCCCGACCGGCTGGTCGACCGCGCCGACGCTCAGGTCGGCGGCCCGGTTCAGCACCTGGACCGCCGACATCAGCTTGATGTCCGGCCAGTTCGCGGTCGGGCTCGCGCTCGGGCGCGGGTTCGGCGCCGCGGCGGGTGGGCCCTCGGGGGCCGAGCCGGTCTGGACGGCGACCGTCACCGCGACCACCCCGGCCACGGCGGCGGCGACCGGCACGGCGAACCGCCAGGTCCGCTTCGGCCGCAGCGGGACCACGGTCGTCTCCGCGTCGAGTTCGGCCATCAGCTTCGCGCGGGCCGCGGACAGGTCGGCGGGCGCCGTGCGGGCGTCGCGGTGGAGCTGCTCGAGGGTCTCGTCGAGCTCATGCATGGGGGTTCTCCTCGGTGGGGACGAGCAGGGCCTGGAGGCGGTGGCGCACGCGGTGCAGGCGCGAGCGGACCGTGCTGGCGGGCACGCCGAGCGCCTCGGCGACCTCGGCCGGCTCGAGCCCGGCCCAGGACGTCAGCAGCAGGACGTCGCGGTCCTGTTCGGACAGTCCGGCCAGCTCGCCGGCGAGCACGCGCAGGCGGGCGGCCGCGTCGACCCGGCCGGCGACGGCGGTGTCGTGGTTCTCGGCCGGCCGGTCCTCGGCGCCCGCCCGCGCGGTCAGCCGGAACCCGCGCACCTCCTGGCGGACGTGGTTGCGCAGCAGGTTGGTGGCGATGCCGTAGAGCCACCCGCGGACGGGCGCCTTCTCGGGGTCGTAGCTGGCGCGTCTTCGCAGGGCGACGACGAACGTCTCGGCCACGAGGTCGTCGGCGGCGTGCCCGCCCACCCGGCCCGCGAGGTAGCCGCGCAGGGGAGGGGCGTACTCGTCGAAGAGCCGCGAGAAGACCTCTTTCGGATCCCGGGCGGCGAGGTCGGGCCGGTCGAGCCGTTCCACGATTCTGGTCACGCTACTGGTTGTCGTGACCCGCAGCCCGCGTCCCCGGCCGCCCGCCCGGATGAGACGCAGGCCACATCCCGGCCGTCCGCGCCGAACACCGGAGGGGCCTGCGGACAACAGCCGGTATGCACAGAGGAAACGCGATGCTGCTGGCCGGGACGTGCGCGGGTGCCGTGGTGGCGATGCTCGTCGTGGCGGCGGCGGTGCGGCCGCCGGCTCCCTTCGCGGCGGCGAGCCCGGCCCTGCCGGCCGCGCCGGCCCTGACGACGAGCGTGGCGACGACCGCGACGTCGGCGACCCGCTCGAAGTCGCCGCTGCCGGACGGCGCCGCGCTGGCCGCGCTGGTGCCCGGCAGGCTCAGCGTGCTCGTCCGCGACCGTCGGACCGGCCGGGACGTCGTCTCCTACCGGCCGGACGCGACCTACACCTCGGCGTCGCTGGTCAAGCTCTTCATCGCGCTGGAAGCGCTGCGGCGCGACCTGCCCGCCGGCCAGGTCGCGGAGATGCTGTCGCGCAGTGACGACGACGTCGCCAGCCGGCTCTGGGTGCAGCTCGGCGGGCCCGCGATCGTCACGGCGTGGGCCGAGCGGATCGGGCTGAAGTCGACCCGCCCGCCGGCCGACGACGGGCACTGGGGGAGCACGCTCGTCAGCGCCGCAGACGTCGCGCGCGTCTACCGCTACCTGATGGAGGACTTCCCGGCCGGGCCGCGGCAGACCGTCCTGCGGGCCCTCGACGGCGCCACCGAGCACGGTGCCGACGGGTTCGATCAGTTCTTCGGCATCCCGGACGCGGTCACCGCCACGGACTGGGCCGTCAAGCAGGGCTGGTCCTGCTGCGACCCCGGCCGCACCCTGCACACCAGCGGGCTCGTCGGCGACCGCCGGTACATCGTGGTGGTCCTCAGCGCCCAGCCGTCGTCGACCGGGTGGGCGACGGCGTCACAGCACATCACGGCCGTCGTGAAAGCGCTCTCCGGTCCGCTCGGCTGGTCCTGACGCGCCCGGCGTCCGCCGCCCCGGCGCCGTTCGGCGGTACCGTCTCGGGGTGGTGGAACGGCGCGAGGCGGAAGGGGCCAGGGTGGTGGACCGGGCGAAGGCGGGGGAGCAGGCCAGGACGCCGGCCGCGGCGCCGCGGCAGCCGAGCCTGGCCGACGTCGCCGGCATGGCCGGGGTGTCCCACATGACCGTCTCGCGCGTGGTCAACGAGAGCGGGCCGGTGCGCCCGGAGACCCGCGAGCGCGTGCTCGCCGCCGTGCACAAGCTCGGCTACCGGCCCAACACCGCCGCGCGGACGCTGGTCACCGGCCGGTCCGGCACGCTCGGCGTGGTCGCGCTGGAGTCCAACCTCTACGGCCCGGCGAGCACGCTCTACGGCATCGAGAACGCCGCGCGGGAAGCCGGCTACGGCATCGCGATCTGCAGCGTCACCCGGCCCGGGCGGACGTCGATCGGCGACGCGGTCGAGAGCCTGCGGCGCCAGGCCGTCGAAGGCATCGTCGTCATCGCCCCGCACGTCACGGCCGGGCGCGCGCTGGCCGCGGTGCCCGCGGACATCCCGGTGGTGGCGGTCGGCGGCGGCGACGCGGCGCCGGTGCCGGTCATCTCGGTCGACCAGTACGACGGCGCCCGCCGCGCCACCGAGCACCTCCTGGCCCTGGGCCACCGGACGGTCTGGCACGTCGCCGGCCCCGAGGACTGGCTGGAGGCCCGCGACCGCGAACGCGGCTGGCGCGAGACCCTCGAACGTCGTGGCCTGCGGGTGCCCGCGGTCGTCCGCGGCGACTGGAGCCCGCGGTCCGGCTACGAGGCCGGCCGCGCGCTCGCCGGCAAGCGCGGGCTCAAGGCGGTCTTCTCCGCCAACGACCAGATGGCGCTCGGCCTGCTGCGGGCGTTCACCGAGGCCGGCATCCGGGTGCCGGAGGACGTCCACGTCGCCGGGTTCGACGACGTGCCGGAGGCGGCGTACTTCAACCCGCCGCTGACCACCGTCCGCCAGGACTTCATCGAGGTCGGCCGCCGCACGTTCGGGCTCCTGGAAAACCGGATGGCGGGCGGCGACGCCGGGGCGCGGCACCTCGTGCCGGCCGAACTGATCGTGCGGGAGAGCACCGGCCCGCGCTGATGTCCCGTGAATGACCTGTTCCGGACAGGGATCGGACGACTGTTAGCGCTAACACGACGTCGGCACTGATCCATCCCGGTGTTGCATCTTGACCGCTTCTGTGGAGTTGCCAAAGGATCGTGTGCGGTTCTGGTTCAGTGCTGCTCCAGCCGGAGGTCCCCGCCATGCGCTCCGCCGTCGCCGCCCTGCTCGCCGCCGTCCTCGCGCTCGTCGGCGTCGTCGTCCCGCAAGCCGCGGCCGCGCCACCGAAACAGCCGCACACCGTGACCTACGACGGCTACTCGTTCCTGGTCGACGGCAACCGGACCTACCTGTGGTCGGGGGAGTTCCACAGCTACCGCGTCCCGAGCCCCGACCTGTGGCTCGACATCTTCCAGAAGATGAAGGCCGCCGGCTTCAACGCGACGTCGCTGTACTTCGACTGGGGCTACCACTCGCCGCGCCAAGGCGTCTACGACTTCACCGGCGTCCGCGACCTCGACAAGCTCCTCGACATGGCGCAGCAGGCCGGGCTCTACGTCATCGCGCGGCCCGGGCCGTACATCAACGCGGAGGTCGACGGCGGCGGCTTCCCGACCTGGCTGTCCACCACCCCCGGCCACACGCGCAGCGCCGACCCGGTCTACCTGAAGTATTCCGACGAATGGCAGACGCAGATCGACCGGATCATCGCGCGGCACCAGCTCACCACCGGCACCGGCAGCGTGCTCGCCTACCAGGTCGAAAACGAGTACTACAACGGCAACGCCGACGGCCGCGCCTACATGAAGCACCTCGAGGACAAGGCCCGCGCCGACGGCATCACCGTTCCGCTGGTGGGCAACAACAACGGCACCTTCAACGCCGGCGAGGCCGCGCTCGACGTCGACGCCGCCGACTCCTACCCGCAGGGCTTCGACTGCTCCAACCCCACGCGCTGGAACGGCGTGCCGGACATCAGCTACGACCACGTCCCCGGCAAGCCGCTGATCACCGCCGAGTTCCAGGGCGGCGCCTTCGACCCGTGGGGCGGGCCCGGCTACGAGAAGTGCGCCCAGCTGATCAACGACCAGTTCGCGAACGTCTTCTACAAGCAGAACATCGCGGTCGGCGCCACCGGCCAGAGCTTCTACATGCTGCACGGCGGCACGTCGTGGGGCTGGAGCGCGATCCCGCAGAACTACACCTCCTACGACTACGGCGCCGCGATCACCGAAGGCCGCCAGTTCGACCCGAAGTACGACGAAGACAAGCTCATCGGCTACTTCACCCAGTCCGTCGCCCCGCTGACCAAGACCGACGGCCTGGCCGGCGCGCCGCTCACCGACCCGGCGCTCACCGACACCGCCCGGATCAACCCGGACACCCGCACGCAGTTCCACACCCTGCGCCACACCGATTCGACGTCGACCGCGACGAACACGACCACGATGGCGCTCGACCTCGCCGCGCACGCCGGCTACACCTACGACGACCGCGCGGCCGAGCTCGGCTACACCGGCACCTGGAGCCACCCCGGGTCCGAAGTGGACTACACCGGCGGCGACTACCAGCACACGGAATCGTTCTCCGAGGTCACCGGCGACAGCGTGAGCATCCCGTTCACCGGCACCGGGATCCGGTGGGTGACGTCGAAGGACCCGAGCCACGGCATCGCCGACGTCTACCTCGACGACGCGAAGGTCAGCACGGTCGACCTCTACGGGACGAGCAAGCAGAACCAGGTCACCGGCTACGAGGTCCGCGGCCTGCCCGCGGGGGCGCACACGCTCAAGATCGTCGTCACCGGGCAGAAGAACGCCAAGGCGACCGGGCCGTTCGTCGTGGTCGACGCCGTGGACCTGCTGTCGGGCAGCACCGACTACTACCCGGTCGTGCCGCAGCAGCCCGGCACCGGTCTCACCCTGAACGGCCGTCAGTCGAAGATCGTCGTCGCCGGGTACGACCTCGGGCGGACGCGGCTGCAGTACTCGACGTCGGAGGTCATGACGAGCGCGGCCATCGGCGGCCGGGACGTCGCGGTCCTCTACGGCGACCAGGGCGGTCCCGGCGAGACCGTGCTGCGGTTCGCGAACCAGCCGTCCGTGCAGGTCCTCGCCGGTGCCGCGACGTCCACCTGGGACGCCACCCGCGGCGACCTGCGGCTGAACTACACCCACGACGGCCTGACGCGCGTGCTCGTCACCGCGCCCGGGCAGCGGCCCCTGCTCCTGCTGCTCGCGGACAAGGCGACGGCGAAGACGTTCTGGCGCCAGGACACCGCGGCGGGCCCGGTGCTGGTCCGCGGCACCCACCTGGTGCGGACCGCGGCCGACGACCACGGCACCCTGAACCTCACCGGCGACACCGGCACCGACGGCGCGTTCGAGGTCTTCGGTACCGAGAAGTCGTTGACGTGGAACGGATCGCGGGTCGCTGCCCAGCCGACGGCCAGTGGCAGCCTCACCGCCACCGCACCGGCCGCGACGCCGGTGACGCTGCCCGCGCTCACCGGCTGGAAGCACCAGCAGGAGTCACCGGAGAGCCAGCCCGGCTTCGACGACTCGGCGTGGCCGGTGGCCGACAAGGACACCAGCAACAGCTCGACGACGCTCGGCACGAAACCGGTGCTCTTCGCCGACGACTACGGCTTCCACACCGGCAACACCTGGTACCGCGGCCGGTTCGCCGGCGACGGGAAGCAGACCGGCATCACGCTGTCGAGCCAGAGCGGCGGCCCGGCGGGCGCGTTCTCGGCGTGGCTCAACGGCGTCTTCCTCGGCAGCTCGAAGGACCCGCAGCACACGTTCCCCTTCCCGGCGGGCACCTTGCGCGCCGGCGAGAACGAGATCTCCGTGCTGACCGTGAACATGGGCCACGAGGAGGACTACGGCGCGGCCAACGGCAACAAGGCCGCGCGCGGGCTCACCTCCGCGCGGCTGACCGGGGCCCCGCTGACGTCGGCGACGTGGCGGCTGCAGGGCGTCCGCGGCGGCGAAACCGGGCTCGACCCGACGCGCGGCCCGCTCAACACCGGCGGGCTGTACGGCGAGCGCGCGGGCTGGTCGCTGCCCGGCTTCCCGGACGGGCGCTGGACGCCGGCGTCGCTGCCCGCGAAGGACACGACGCCGGGCGTCTCCTGGTACCGGACGACGGCGGACCTGGACCTGCCCCGCGGCCAGGACACCTCGCTCGGCCTGACGATCACCGACGACCCCGGGCGGCAGTACCGCGCACTGCTGTTCGTCAACGGCTGGCAGCTCGGCCAGTACGTGAACTACCTCGGACCGCAGCACAGCTTCCCGGTCCCGGCCGGGATCCTGAACCCGAACGGCCACAACACCCTCGCGATCGCCGTGTGGAGCCTCGACGGCAGCACCGGCGGGCTCGGCAAGGTCGCGTGGACGAACTACGGCAGCTACCGCTCACCGCTATCCGTGGCGCAGAACTCCTCGCCCGGCTACGACCCCGCGCGGTACGCGATGCCGGCCGCGCCGACGACCGGGGTGGCGCTGACCGCGCCGGACACGGCGTCGGGTGGGCAGCGGTTCACCGCGTCGGCGACGGTGCGGGTGCCCGCGGGCGCGCCGACGGCGTTCGACGTGCGGCCGGTGCTCACCGCCCCGGCCGGGTGGACGGTCGGCACGGCGTCCCCGTCGTCGGTGGCGAAGATCGACAGTGGCCGGTCGGCGACGTTCACCTGGCCCGTCACCGCACCCTCCACAGTGGACACCGCGGCGCTGAAGGTCGCGGTCGCCTACCGGCAGGCCGGCCGGCCGGGCTCGACGAGCGACGAACGGATCGTCGGCGCGGTGCCGCCGGCGCCCCCCGCCGGGCAGGTCGCCGTCAGCTCCCTGCCGTTCCTCACCGCGACGAACGGCTGGGGCCCGGTCGAGCGCGACACGAGCAACGGCGAGGCGGCCGCGGGCGACGGCCGGCCGATGACGATCGGCGGCGTGTCCTACGCGAAGGGCCTCGGCGTCCACGCGCCCGGTGACGTCCAGCTGTACCTGGCCGGTGCGTGCTCGCGGCTGACGGCCTCGGTCGGCGTCGACGGCGAGACCGGCACCGGCGGCAGCGTCAGCTTCAGCGTCGCGGTGGACGGCGCGACCAAGGTGACGACGCCGGTGGTGCGCGGCGGCCAGGCGGCCGTGCCGATCGACGTCGACGTCACCGGGGCCCAGGTCCTGGACCTGCTGGTGGCCGACGGCGGCGACGGCAACGGCAACGACCACGCGGACTGGGCGCTGCCCACGCTGACCTGCGCTACGCCGCCCGCCGGGTGAGGTCCGGGACGGGCCGGGCGGTGAACGTCGCCCGCACCTCCCGGCGCTCCTTCCCCAGGTGGTACAGCGCCAGCCCGAAGATGATCGAGCCCACCACGTTCGCGACGAAGTGCCACCAGACGCGGTAGGTGGTCAGGCCCGGACCCGGGTCGATCAGGCCGAAGAACGTGGACAGGCCGATCGCGCGGGAGCCGAACGCCACCGACAGCGTCAGGACGAGGTGCTCGAGCCCGTGCAGGCCCTGCATCCACACGCCCATCTTCGCCCAGCGGCGGGCGCGGGTCTTGAGCGCCCGCCGCGTGATCACCATGACGCCGGCCAGCCCGGCCAGGAAGATGAAGTTGCCGGTGAGGTGCAGCAGTTCCATCCCGAACGTCGGCCGGCCGGGCAGCAGCATCTGCAGGCCGTTCGCCAGGCCGGTGCCCCACGGCGTCATCCACGCCGGGGAGTTCGGGTGCCCGAGCCAGTAGCCGACCTGCGCGATGTGCTCCTGGACGTGGCCGAGCTGGCCGAGCACGCCGAGGCCGATCACCGCGACCGAGCCGCGGTACACCCACGGCCGCACCGGCCCGCGGTTCGCGTAGGCGAGGATCCCGACCGCCGCCCACATCGCCAGCGCCCAGAGCACGAGCAGCGTCGCCCCCGCGACGTCCCAGCCGGACATCGCACCCATCGGCATGGTCATGGCCGTCTCCCGTCGTCTCGTGCCGAGACTAACCGGGAAAGCGGCTCGCGACGTCTTCCGGCGTGCGCCCGGCAACGGGACAAAGCGTTACACCGCAACGCTTTTCCGGTCAGGCGAGGACAAGTCGGACGGCGAGCGCGGTGATCACCGCACTCGACACCAGTGCCGTCACGAGCCGGCCGCGCGGTCCGGTGAGGACCCGCCCGAGCAGGGCCCCGCCACCGGCGAGCAGGGCTTGCCAGCTCGCCGAGGCGGCGAAGGCGGCGAGCACGAACACGGCTTGGCCGGGCACCGGCACGGCGGTGCCGGCGCGGCCGCCGACGACCAGGGCGGTGAAGTAGACGACCGTCGTCGGGTTCACCAGCGTGATGCCGAGCAGGCTGACGTAGGCGCGTCCGGGTCCGAGCGGCGTGACCGGCCCGGTGGCGGCGTCGCGGTGGGTCCGCAGTGCCGAGACGGCCCCGCGGACCGCCAGCACGACCAGGATCCCGGCCGAGACCAGCCGCAACGGCCCGGCGACCGGGGTGATGACGCCCGCGAGCGCGGCCCCGCCGAGCACCGCCACCAGCGCGTACACGCCGTCGGCGGTGGCGACGCCGAGGGCGGCGGCCAAGCCGGTGCGCAGGGACGTGCGGGCGGTGAGCGCGACCAGGTAGGTCGCGACGGCGCCGACCGGGATCGCGATGCCGTAGCCGGCCAGCAGGCCGGCGAGCAGCGCGGCGGTCACGGCTTCGCGGCGATCGACCCCCGCGGACGGCACGGCTGCTGCCGGACCGGCGCGGCGGTCGCGGCGGCGGTCGGCAGGAGGGACGTGCGGTGCGTGGTCATGGCGCAGATCGTGGCGGCCGGGGATGCGCGGCGGCAACCGGTTTTCCCAGCCGGTGCGCTCCGGCGAGCTGTGCTTGAATCGCCCGGAACGCACGGCCGAGGCGAGAAAGGGCTTTCACGATGCGGGTCGACCTGAGCGGGAAGACGGCGCTGGTCACCGGGTCCACGCAGGGCATCGGCGCGGCGATCGCGGCGGGCCTCGCGGCCGCGGGTGCGCGCGTCGCGATCAACGGGCGGAGCGAGACCGGGGTCCTGAAGGCGATCGCGCGCCTGAAGGAGGAGGTGCCGGACGCGGACCTGGTGCCCGCCCCGGGCGACGTCTCGGACGAGGCCGGCGCGGCCCAGGTCGTCGAGGAGGTGCCCGACGCCGACATCCTGGTCAACAACCTCGGCATCTTCGGCGCGCAGGAACCGCTCGAGATCACCGACGCCGACTGGCGGCGCTACTTCGAGGTCAACGTGCTGGCCGCGGTGCGGCTCACCCGCGCCTACCTGCCGGGGATGACCGGGCGCGGCTGGGGCCGGATCCAGTACATCGCCAGCGATTCGGCCGTCGTGATCCCGGCCGAGATGATCCACTATGGAGTGTCGAAGACGGCGCTGCTCGGCGTCTCGCGCGGGTTCGCCAAGCACGCGGCCGGCACCGGCGTCACGGTGAACGCGGTGATCGCGGGCCCGACGCACACCGGTGGCGTCGAGGACTTCGTCTACGAGCTGGTCGACAGGGGCCTGCCGTGGGACGAGGCCCAGCGAGAGTTCATGAAGAAGCACCGGCCGCAGTCGTTGCTGCAACGCCTGATCGAGCCCGAGGAGATCGCGAACCTGGTGGTGTACCTGAGTTCGCCGTTCGCCTCGGCGACCACGGGTGCCGCGGTGCGCGCCGACGGCGGGTACGTCGACGCGATCCTGCCGTAGGACCCGCTCCCGCCCGGGCGCACGGGGGAGGCCCGGGAGGGAGCGGGAGTGGGTGGCCGGGGTTTCACCGCACCGGCACCCCGTTCAACGACCCGCCCGGCCGGGAGTTCCCCCGACGCGGAGTGACGTGCGTCGCGGCCGTTCGGGGTACCCCGCGCAGGGGTCGCCCGGACGAGCACGGGGGCTGTACCGATCGGGCTCCGTCGTTCATGATCGACTTCATGGACCACATCGAGACACCGGTCAAACCCGGGCGGGGCCTGCGCCGGGTCCTCCTCGCGGCGGCGGCGGGCGCCGTGCTCGCCGCCGCCGCGTGGGTGGCCCTCTGGCTGGCCATGCACCTGTGACCTACGGCGTGACCGGGATGTTCGTCAGGCCGGACTTGGCGTTCGTCACCGTGTTGGAGGCGTACACGACGTTCGGGTCGGCCGAGCACTTCGACACCGAACTGATCTTGATCGCGTAGTCGCCGACGCCGCCGAGATCGGACTTGTTGCCCCGCCAGACGTTGCCGCAGCCGTTGTCGAACGACGGGCTCGTGCTCGGGTTGTGGTTCTCGTAACCGTTGGCGAACGTGCCGGGCGGGGCGAACGTGCCCGTGTTGTTCTCGATCGTGTAGCCGATGCCCTTGACGTCGATCCAGGAGTCGGCCGAGTTCTCGCCGGAGATGCCGCGGCCGTCGAAGGTGTTGCCCCGGATCACGCCGTCGAACGTGCCTTCCTTGACGTCGATCGGCTCGGCCGCGACGAACGGGCCGATGTGGTTGTCCAGCACCTGGATCCGGTCGCCGCGGTCGACGCCGCCGGAGTTGCCGTGGCAGCCCCAGTTCGAGTTCGCCGAACCGAGGTAGACGCCTTCGCCGTACCCCGGCTGGACGAGTCCGGTGTAGGTGATCGTCGAGTTCTTCAGCACGCTGTCGGCCGAGGAGCGGCGGAAGTGGATCGCCTCCTCGTCGATGTGGTTGACGTTCACGCCGTCGATCGTCGTGTGCGGGGAGTTGTCGGCGACGATGCCCTTCTTGGACTCCTGCACGGTGAACCCGGTCAGGGTCCAGTAGGGCGCGCCGGAGAGCCACAGGCCGTAACCCGAGTCCCAGCCGGGCGTCGGCGCCGGGCAGTCGGGAGCGGCACCGGACGGGCCGTCGTTGACCAGGACGGCGTTCGCCGGGCCCGACAGGGTGATCGGTTCCGCCGCCGTGCCGGGCCTGGTCGTGACGAACGAGCCGTGGTAGGTCCCGGCGGCGAGCTTGATCGTCTGGCCCGGTGCCGCGTTCGCCAGTGCCGCCTGCAGCTGGGCGGCGGTCGAGACGTTCACGGTGTCCCCGGCGGGCGGGGTGGTGGTTGTGGCGGGCGGCGGCGTGGCCGGGGTCGTCGGCGTGGTCGTGACCTGGCCGCCCGCACACGGGGTGCCGTTGACCGTGCAGCCGGCGGGCAGGCCGCCGCCGGCGACGGTGAAGCCGAAGTTCGCGCTGCCACCGGGCTTGACCGTGCCGTTGAACCCGGCGTTCGTGAACTTGTAGTGCTGCCCGGTCTGCGTCTTCGCCGAGCTCCACGAACTGGTCACCGCCGAGCCCGCGGGCAGGTCGAACTCGACGGCCCAGCCGGTGGCGGGCGCGTCGCCGTGGTTGGCGATCGTGTAGCCGCCGCCGTAGCCGCCGGTCCAGACCGACGTCTGCGCGAAGGTGGCGGACAGGTTCGCCGCGGCGGCTCCCGCGCTGACACCGCCGGTCAGCGCGAGGACGACCGCCGCGGCGGAAACGGTTGCGGTACCGAGGAAAACGGCACGTCGTGGGGACACCAAGGGCCTCCGGAAAGGGGACTGCGGAGGTGTTGCGGCGTACACCCGGACGTTCCCTTTATAGGTCACCTATGTGACGTGCGTCAATGAGCTGAACAACCGTCATGGATGTGAACGGATCAGCCGGTGACGCTCGCTGCGCCCGTCTCGACGTGACCGCTGAACCGGCGCAGGAACTTCGGGTCCGCGTCGAGCGTCGCCGACAGGTCGTACCAGCCGGAGCCGTAGGCGACCGGGTTCCAGTCGTCGGTCACGGTCTGGCCCGCGGTCAGGGTGTAGGTCCACGGCCCGTCGGTGCGGTAGTGGTTCGCGGTCACCGTGATCTTGACCGTCGTCTGCCCGCCGTTGCGCAGGGTCAGCCGCAGCTTGTTGTCCGCGGTGTAGCTCCCGAGGACGTCGACGCCCGCGCCGGCGCTGTTCGCGTCCCCGGCGAGGACCCAGCGGAACCGGTTGGGCCCGTGCACGGCGACGCCGTACTTGCCGCCGCCGTAGAGCTGGATCCGCCAGGTGTCGCTGACCTGGGCGCCGGGCGCGAGGTCGTAGGGCCACGGGCCGTCGGTCTGACCGTCGTTGCGGTAGGCCATCAGCTGCAGGGCCGCGGTGCCCTGGTTGGCGAACGTCGTGGTGAGGATCTGGTGGTCGGCGCTCAGCGACGTCGTCACCAGGGGCTTGTAGGGGAGTGCCCGGGCCGGGCGGGTGCCGGTCTCCTGCACCGGGGCCTGCTGCTTGCCCGTCGCCGGGGGCGTCGGCTTCGGCAGGTTCTTCTGGGTGTCGTCGGCCTGCTTGCGCAGGGCCGCGGTGTCGGGCAGCAGCGGGATCTGGACGTTCTGCGTGCCGAAGTCGAAGCACGTCATCAGGTCGCCGCAGATCGCCCGGCGCCACGCGCTGATGTTCGGCTCGGCGACACCGGTCCAGCGCTCGAGGAAGCGGATCACCGACGTGTGGTCGGTGACCTCCGAGCTGACCCAGCCGCCGCGGCTCCACGGCGAGATCACGGTCATCGGCACGCGCGCGCCGAGCCCGATCGGCTGGCCGCCGATGTACTCGCCGGCGGTCCCGGACGGCGCGACCGGCGGGGCGACGTGGTCGAAGAAGCCGTCGTTCTCGTCGTAGTTGATGAGCACCACGGTGGACTCCCAGAGCTTGGGGTTGTTCCACAGGGCGTTGAGGACGGTCTGGGTGTAGGCGGCGCCGTCGACCGGACGGGCTTCGGGGTGCTCGCAGTAGCCGTAGGGCGCGACGATCCACGAGACGCGGGGGAGCGACCCGCTCGCGCAGTCGGCCTTGAACTCGGCGAGCACGTGGTCGACGTCCTTGCCCTGGCCGGAATCGGGCCCCCAGGTCTTGAACACACTGGCCCGTTTGGACAGATCGGAGGTGTAGTCCTGGTGGTAGGCCTTGAACAGCCACAGCGGGTTGTCGCCGTAGTCGCCGACGAAGGAGCCGCCGGCGTCGCCGACCTCCTTGTTGGCGTACACCTTCCACGAAACCCCGTGCTGCTGCAGGCGTTCCGGGTAGGTCGTCCAGCTGAAGACCGGCTTGTAGTCGGCGGGGTTGTAGTTCGCCGGCCCGCCCGCCTGGCCGGCGGCGTCGATCGTGCCGGTGAACAGGTAGAGCCGGTTGGGCGTGGTCGGGCCCTGCACCGAGCAGAAGTAGTGGTCGCACACGGTGAACGCGTCGGCGAGCGCGCGGTGGAACGGGATGTCGCCCTGCGCGAAGTACCCCATGGTCATCTCGCCCTTGGCCGGGATCCACGCGTTGTTCGCGCCACCGGCGATGGCCTGGTGCTGGTCGGTCCAGCCGTGGCCGAGGTCGCCGAGGTCCTGACCGTCCACTTTGGTCGTGTCCACCCGGAACGGCAGCAGGTACTTCCCGTCGCTGCGCCCGGAATCCGGCTGGTGGAAGACGTCCTGGCCGTTCGGCAGCACGATCGCCGAGCGGTCGCCGTAGCCGCGGACGCCCTTCATCGTGCCGTAGTAGTGGTCGAACGACCGGTTCTCCTGCATCAGCACCACGACGTGCTCGACGTCGGAGAGGCTGCCGGAGACGCGGGGTTCGGCGAGCGCCTCGGCCATGCCGGGCGGCAGGGCGCCGAGGGCGCCGGCGGCGGCGACTCCGCCGAGGAAGCTGCGTCGGGTGAACTCGTGCGGGTCGGCCATCACGGGAGCCTCCAGGGGGACCTCGGCAGGGCGACGTCAGCGTAGATGATCGAAGCTGCTCGCAACTACCGACGTTCGGACGTAATCGAGCACCGAGTGTTCATGCATTGTTCGGTTCGACGGCCGGTGGTGTGACACTTTCCGGTGACCCGGAGCTGAACCGGCGTCCGGCGGGGAATCTTTCCCAGCACAAACCCCTGGCGCACAGGGGATCCGGTGGAGGGAGAGCACGATGAAGACCCGAATCGCTTCCTGGACGGCGGCCGCCGCACTCGCGGTTTCCGCGGTGGTCGCCGCGGCCGGCCCGGCGTCGGCCGACCCGGTGCCGGGCAACCCGAACCAGTTCTACGCCTACTGCTCGGTCGACCTGCTCGGGGTGCCGCTGGCGTGCACCGAGACCGACGCCGCCCACGCGTCCCACATCTGCCAGTACGTCGCCACCGGCGTCGGCCTCGGGCTCGACTGCATCCTGCGCTGAGGCCCGGGTTGCCCGAAAGTACCCGGTGGTCCGGACCATCGGGTACTCGTCGGAAAATGTCCGACCGGATAGCCTTGTTCTTCGCCACCGTCCCGGCCATACTTTGTTGCCATCCACAACAAATAGGGTGCCGGTGAGCCGCCAGCCGTCGCCCGCGGAACGGAAGGGGCGACGACGATGTCGACCAGGATCTCCGCCCGATGGCGGCGGACCGCCCGCCTGCTGGTGGTGCCCGCGGCGCTGCTCGCAGCCGGCGCCGTGGTGGCCGCACCGCAGAGCCAGGCCGCGCCCGCTTCACCGCTGGCTTCCTTCAGCGACGACTTCGACGGCCCGGCGGGCAGCGGCGTCGACGGCTCGAAGTGGGTCCACGAAACCGGCGACAACGTGAACAACCACGAGCGCCAGTGGTACACCGACGGCACCGCCAACGCGGCGCTCGACGGCCAGGGCCACCTCGTGATCACCGCCAAGAAGGAGAACAGCGGGAACAACTGCTGGTACGGCGCCTGCGAGTACACCTCGGCGCGCCTCAACACCTCCGGCAAGTTCACCGCGTCGTCCGGGCACGTCGAGGCCCGGATGAAACTGCCGCGCGGGCAGGGCATGTGGCCCGCGTTCTGGATGCTCGGCTCCGACATCGGCAACGTCGGCTGGCCGCAGTGCGGCGAGATCGACATCATGGAGAACGTCGGCTTCGAGCCGAACACGGTGCACGGCACCATCCACGGCCCGGGCTACTCCGGTTCCGGTGGCATCGGCGCGCCGTACAACGGCCCGAACTTCTCCGACGACTTCCACACCTACGCGATCGACTGGTCGCAGGACAAGATCGTGTGGTCGGTGGACGGCACCGCCTACCAGACCCGCACGCCGGCCGACGTCAACGGCAACCAGTGGGTGTTCAACCACGACTTCTTCGTGATCCTGAACCTCGCGGTCGGCGGCTACTGGCCCGGCGACCCCGACGGCAGCACCCAGTTCCCGCAGCAGCTGGTGGTCGACTACGTCCACGTGAGCTGAGCGGTTCCCGACCAGCGGGACCGGCTGTCCTCCGCGCGCGGCGGAGGGGGGCCGGTCCCGCGCCACGCCGGCCGGTCTTCCGGCGTCGTAACCCGGTACGGCGACTTCGGCGGGCCGGCTTTGGTACCGAACCGCGACATTTCTGGTTCAGACCTGTCGACCAACCCCGACGGCCCGGCGATCTTCCCCGGACACAGTGATCGGGGTGTGCCTCCGCGGCACACCCCGGCACCCGGAGGAGACCCATGGCCCGTACCCGCATCCCACCCGTCGCCGGCGGGTTCGCCGCCGCCGCGCTGGTGGCCGTCGCCGCGACGTGCTGGGTGCTCTTCCCGCCCACCGTCGACCGCTGGCCGAGCGCCGCGCGGCCGGCCGTCGACCTGCCGCTGCCGTGGCCGGCCGAAGGACAGGCCAGCGCCGAGGTCCAGGGCCTCGGCTCGCTCGGCAGCCGCGGCGAGCGGCGGCCGGTGCCGATCGCGAGCGTCACCAAGGTGATGACCGCGCACGTCGTGCTGAAGGACCACCCGCTCGGCGCGGGCGAACCCGGCCCGCTCGTCACCGTCGACGACCAGGCCGCCGCCGAGTCGGCGTCGTCCGAAGAGTCGACCGCGCCCGTGCGCGCCGGCCGGCAGATCGGCGAACGGGACCTGCTGGCGTTGATGCTCGTGCCGTCCGGGAACAACGTCGCCCGCCTGCTCGCCCGCTGGGACGCGGGCAGCCAGGAAGCGTTCGTCGAGAAGATGAACCGCGAGGCCGCCGCGCTCGGCATGACCGACACGACCTACACCGGCGCGAGCGGCATCGAGGACTCGACCACGAGCACGGCCGCCGACCAGCTGCTGCTGGCGCGCGAGGTGATGCGGAACCCGGTGATCCGCGCGATCGTCGCGACGCCGAGCCTGCGCGTCGACGGCGTGCCCGGCGACGTCGTCAACACCAACACCCTCCTGGGCCGCGACGGCGTCATCGGGCTGAAGACCGGCTCGTCCACGGCGGCCGGCGGCGCGCTGATGTGGGCGGCGAAAGCCCGTGACGGCGCGCTCATCCTCGGCGTCGTGCTCCACCAGAGCCCCGGCGGCAGCCCGGCGCAGGGGTTGCAGGCGGCGTTGGACGCCAGCGAGAAGCTCATCGCCGCGATCCGGCGGGAACTCCCGGCGGCGCCCCGGTGACGACGACCCTCGAACCGAAAGCGCCGCCGGAGCGGGGAACCTGGCGTCGCGGCCGCGTCATCGCCGGGTTTTCCGCCCTGACCGCGCTGCTCCTGCTCGGCCACTCGCTGGTGCCCAACGCCGTGGGCAACGCGGGCAGCCTGCTGGAGACGTTCCTGCCGTGGACCGGCCTGCTCGTCGTGCCGCTGCTCGTGGCGGCCCTGATCCGGCGCTCCGCGCTGGCCCTCGTGTCACTGCTGCTGCCGGCCGTGGTCTGGGGCGGGTTCTTCGGCGGCAGGCTGTCCGACAAGACGGCGGCCGGCGGCGACCTCACGATCGTGTCGCACAACGTCAACGACGAGAACCCGGACCCGGCCGGCACCGCGCGTGCCCTGGCCGCCTCCGGTGCGCAGGTCATCGCGCTGGAGGAACTGAAGAGATC
Source organism: Amycolatopsis stemonae (assembly GCF_054781455.1). Taxonomy (NCBI): domain Bacteria; kingdom Bacillati; phylum Actinomycetota; class Actinomycetes; order Pseudonocardiales; family Pseudonocardiaceae; genus Amycolatopsis; species Amycolatopsis stemonae. Next base: position 166,362 of record NZ_BAAGUJ010000004.1, read on the forward strand.
CGAGGTGCCGAAGTACGAGGAGGCGCTGGCCGCCGCGTACCCGCACCACTCCGTGCAGGGGACCGTCGGGATCTGGAGCACGCTCCCGCTCGGGTCCACCCACCCCGTCGCGATCATGCCGTGGACACGGGCGCTGCGGACCACAGTGGACACTCCGAAGGGCCCGGTGGCGGTGTTCGTGGCGCACCTGCCGTCGGTGCGGGTCCGGGTCGACTCGGGCTTCACGGCGAACGGCCGTGACGAGGCGATCGGTCTGCTCGCCGAAGCGATCGCCGGTGACCCGTCGCCGCGCAAGGTGCTCGTCGGGGACTTCAACGGCACGACCGACGATCGCGGGCTCGCGCCGATCACCGCCCGGATGCGGTCCGCGCAGGACTAGGCGGGCGACGGCTTCGGGCTCAGCTGGCCGGCGTCCTTGCCGCTGGCCCGGATCGACCAGGTCTTCGTCGACGGGGTGCGCCCGGTCGCGGCCTGGACGTTGCCCGCGACGGGCAGCGACCACCTCCCGGTGGCGGCCTCGGTGGCGCTCGGCTGAAGCTCGTGAGTGAGCAACAGTGTTCCGGCACTGGTGCTCACTCACGACCCTTGGTGCGGAAGACCGGTGGTCGGGGGCGTGACTGGACCGTTACGCGACCCGGGCTTGACCGCGTGGGTGTTATCGCTAACACTGACTCCTCGCCGTCACCGGAACGGGTGACGCAGACCAGTGCCGGTCCGCACGGAAGGGGATGCCGGTGGCCGAACGACCTCGCTCCGGCGGCCCGGTCCGGGTGACCGCCGCCGGTACGCGGCAGCCGAGCCTGACCGACGTCGCGGGCGTGGCGGGCGTGTCCCACATGACCGTGTCCCGGGTGATCAACGGAACCGGTCCCGTGCGGCCCGAGACGCGCGCCCGGGTGCTCGCCGCCATCGAGGAACTGGGCTACCGCCCGAACTCCGCGGCCCGCGCGCTCGTCACCGGGCGCACCGGCACCCTCGGCGTCGTCGCGCTCGAGTCCAACTTGTACGGTCCGGCCAGCACGCTCTACGGCATCGAGAACGCCGCCCGGGAAGCCGGGTACGCGATCACGATCTCCAGTGTCAGCCGGCCCGGCCGGTCGTCGATCGCCGACGCGGTGGAGAACCTCCGCCGCCAAGCCGTCGAGGGCGTCATCGTCATCGCCCCGCACGTCACCGCGGGCAAGGCCCTCGAAGCCGCGCCCGCGGACTTCCCGGTCGTCGCGGTCGGGGGCGGGGAGGCCGCGCCGGTCCCGGTCATCTCCGTCGACCAGCGCGACGGCGCCCGCCGCGCCACCGAACACCTCCTGGCGCTGGGCCACCGCACGGTCTGGCACATCGCCGGACCGGAAGACTGGCTCGAGGCCCGCGACCGCGAGCTCGGCTGGCGGGAGACCCTCGAGCGCCACGGCGCGAACGTGCCGCGGGTGATCCGCGGCGACTGGAGCTCGCGCTCCGGCTACGAGGCGGGGCGATCCCTCGCCGGGGAGCCGGACCTCGACGCCGTCTTCGCCGGCAACGACCAGATGGCCCTCGGCCTGCTGCGCGCGTTCGCCGAGGCCGGGATTTCGGTGCCCCGGGACGTGCGCGTGGCGGGCTTCGACGACGTCCCCGAGGCGGCGTACTTCACGCCGCCGCTGACCACGGTGCGCCAGGACTTCATCGAGGTCGGCCGGCGCACGTTCGGCCTGCTCACCGAGCGGCTGGGCGGGGGCGACCGGCACGCGCGCGCCCTGGTCGTGCCCGAGCTGATCGTCCGCGAGAGCACCGGGCCGCGTTAGCGCGTTCCGCGCGCCGGACCGGAGCGGACCACCTCTGAATGTTAACGCTAACAGAAATGATCACCGTCGATCGAGGAGTGAACGTGCTGAAGAAGCGATGGGCCGCCGCGGCGGCCACGGCGGCCGGACTCGTGCTGCTCACCGCCTGCGGGAGTGGTGGTTCCTCAGGCGGCTCCGGCGGGGCGATCACGCTCGGGTTCGCCCAGGTGGGCGCCGAGAGCGGGTGGCGGACGGCCAACACCAAGTCGATCCAGGACTCGGCGAAGACCGCCGGCATCGAGCTCAAGTTCTCCGACGCGCAGCAGAAGCAGGAGAACCAGATCTCCGCGATCCGCTCCTACATCCAGCAGAAGGTCAAGGTCATCGCGTTCTCGCCGGTCGTCGAATCCGGCTGGGACACCGTGCTCAAGGAGGCCAAGACGGCCAACATCCCGGTCATCCTCACCGACCGGGCCATCGACTCGCCGGACAAGTCGCTCTACAAGACCTTCCTCGGCTCCGACTTCATCGCCGAAGGCAAGAAGGCGGGGGAGTGGCTGACCAAGGAGTTCGCGAGCGCCACCGGCCAGGTCAACATCGTCGAGCTGCAGGGCACCACCGGTTCGGCCCCGGCCAACGACCGCAAGAAGGGCTTCGCGGACGTCATCGCGGCGGACCCGAAGTACAAGATCGTCGCGTCGCAGACCGGTGAGTTCACCCGCGCCAAGGGCAAGGAGGTCATGGAGGCCTTCCTCAAGTCCCAGCCCAAGATCGACGTCCTCTACGCGCACAACGACGACATGGCCCTCGGCGCCATCGAAGCGATCGAAGCCGCGGGCAAGGTGCCGGGCAAGGACATCAAGATCGTCTCGGTCGACGGCGTCAAGGACGCGCTCACCGCACTGGCCGACGGCAAGATCAACCACGTCGTCGAGTGCAACCCGCTGCTCGGCCCGCAGCTGATGGACCTGGTCAAGAAGGTCGCCGCGGGCGAGCAGGTGCCGGCGCGCATCGAAACCCAGGAGACCGAGTTCGACCAGGCGTCCGCGAAGGCCGCGCTGCCGCAGCGGCAGTACTGAGAGGTCACCGTGTCCACCGAAATCCTGACCATGACCGGGATCCGCAAGGAGTTCCCCGGCGTCCTCGCCCTCGACGACGTCGACTTCCGCCTCTTCCCGGGCGAGGTCCACGCGCTGATGGGCGAGAACGGCGCCGGCAAGTCCACCCTGATCAAGGTGCTGACCGGGGTGCACGGGGTGGACGCGGGCACGATCACCCTCGCCGGGACCGCCGTCGCCTTCGGCGGCCCCGGCGAGGCCCAGCGGGCCGGCGTCAGCACGGTCTACCAGGAGGTCAACCTCTGCCCGAACCTGTCAGTGGCCGAGAACGTCTGCCTCGGGCGGGAACCCCGCCGCTTCGGCCGCATCCAGTGGGGCCCGATGCGGCGGCGGGCCGAGGAGCTCCTGGCCCGCCTCGACGTCCACGTGGACGTCTCGGCCGAGCTGGGCACCTGCTCGATCGCCGTCCAGCAGCTGGTCGCGATCGCCCGCGCGCTCGACGTCGACGCGCGGGTGCTCGTGCTCGACGAACCGACGTCCAGTTTGGACAGCGGCGAGGTCGAGCAGCTGCTCGGGGTCGTCCGGTCGCTGCGCGAGCAGGGGATGGCGATCCTGTTCGTCTCGCACTTCATCGACCAGGTCTTCGCCGTCGCCGACCGGATGACCGTGCTGCGCAACGGGAAGCTGATCGGCGAGTACCGCACGGCCGACATCACGCCGGTCGACCTCGTCACCAGGATGATCGGCAAGGAGCTGCAGGTCCTCGAGAAGCTCGAAGACTCCGGCCCGACCCGCGCGGAGGTCGCGGACGCGCCGGTGCTCCTGTCCGCCGAAGACCTCGGCCGCAGGGGCGGCGTGGCACCGTTCAGCCTCGACATCCACGCCGGGGAAGTCGTCGGGCTCGCCGGGCTGCTCGGTTCCGGGCGCACCGAGCTGGCCCGGCTGCTCTTCGGCGCCGACCACGCCGACAGCGGAACCGTCCGCCTCGACGGGGAGGCCGCGAACCTGCGCACCCCGCGCGCCGGGCTCGACCACCGCATCGCGTTCTGCTCGGAGAACCGCAAGACCGAAGGCCTGGTCGAGGAACTGACCGTCCGCGAGAACATCGTCCTCGCGCTCCAGGCGTCGCGCGGCTGGGCACGGCCGCTGTCGCGCCGGCGTCAGGACGAGATCGCGCGCGAGTACATCGAGACGCTCGACATCCGCCCTGCCGACCCCGAGGCGCTGGTCGGCAACCTTTCCGGCGGCAACCAGCAGAAGGTCCTGCTGGCCCGCTGGCTCATCACCGAGCCGCGGCTGCTCATCCTCGACGAGCCGACCCGCGGCATCGACATCGGCGCCAAGACGGAGATCCAGCGGCTGGTCACCCGGCTGTCGGCCGACGGCATGGCCGTGCTGTTCATCTCCGCCGAGCTCGACGAGGTGCTGCGGCTGAGCCACCGCGTCGTCGTGCTGCGCGACCGGAAGGTGGTGGCGCAGCGGGAGAACCGGGCGCTCACCGCCGACGAGATCATGGCCACGATGGCCGAGGGAGCCGTCTCATGACCAAGCACCGGTTGTTCTGGCCCGTCGTGGCGCTGCTCGCGCTGCTGGCCGGCGACCTCATCGCGCACCCGGCGTTCTTCTCGATCGAACTGCGCGACGGCCACCTCTACGGGAACCTCGTCGACATCCTCAAGAACGGCGCCCCGCTGATCCTCATCGCGATCGGCATGACGCTCGTCATCGCCACCCGCGGCATCGACCTCTCGGTCGGCGCGGTCGTCGCGATCAGCGGATCGCTGGCCTGCCTGTGGATCGCCGACCACCCCGGCGGCGTCGGCGCGACGCTCGTCGCGGTCGGGCTGGCGCTGGGGCTTTCGCTCGTGCTCGGCGGGTGGAACGGCTGGCTCGTCGCGGGGCTGGGCATCCAGCCGATCATCGCGACGCTGATCCTGATGGTCGCCGGCCGCGGGATCGCGCAGCTGATCACCGGCGGGCAGATCATCACCATCAACTCCGGCCCGTACGAGTGGATCGGCAGCGGCTTCGTGCTGACGCTCCCGAGCGCGATCCTCGTCGCCCTCGCCGTGTTCGTGCTCGCCTCGCTGCTGGTCCGCCGCTCGGCGCTCGGCCTGCTGGTGGAGTCCGTCGGCGGCAACCCGGAGGCCAGCCGGCTCGCGGGACTGCGGTCGGCGCGGCTGACCTGGCTCGTGTACGTCTTCTGCGCGCTGTGCGCGGGCATCGCCGGGCTGATGATCAGCGCCAACGTGCACAGCGCCGACGGCAACAACGCCGGTCAGTTCATCGAGCTGGACGCGATCCTCGCCGTCGTCATCGGCGGCACCCAGCTGACCGGCGGCCGGTTCTCCCTCGGCGGCTCGGTCATCGGCGCCCTGCTCATCCAGACGCTGACCACGACCGTCTACGCCCTCGGCATCCCGCCCCAGGCGATCATGCTGTTCAAGGCCGTCGTCGTGCTCGCGGTGTGCCTGCTGCAGTCACCCGCCTTCCGCCGCAAGCTCCGGCGGCGGCGCCGGCCCCACCCCCGCACCCCGGCCACCGCGCCGGAGAAGGTCGAGGTCGCGGCATGACCACGCTCGCCCGGGTCAAGGGCTACCGGCCACGGCAACGCCACCTGCCGATCCTGGCGACGATGGCCCTGCTCGTCGGCGCCTACGTCTTCGGCGCGTCGAGCTACGAGGCGTTCGGGTCCGGGCAGGTCGTCCTGGACCTGTTCATCAACAACGCCTTCCTGCTCGTCGTCGCCGTCGGCATGACGTTCGTGATCCTCACCGGCGGCATCGACCTGTCCGTCGGCTCGGTCGTCGCGCTGTCCACAGTGGTCTCCGGCGACCTGCTGCAGAACCACGGCTGGCCGGTGCCGGCCGCGGTCGCCGCGGTGCTGGCGATCGGCGCGCTGCTGGGCGCCGGCATGGGCGCGCTGATCCACGTCTTCGAGATCCAGCCGTTCATCGCCACCCTGATCGGGATGTTCTTCGCCCGCGGGCTCTGCTACACGATCACCACACAGGCGTACTCGATCGACAACCCGACCATCGCGACCCTGGCCCAGACGCAGATCCCGCTGGGCGGCGAGCTGCACATCTCGATCAGCGTGGTCGTCGCGCTGGTGGCCGTGGCCGTCGCGGCCTACGTCCTGGCGTTCACGCGGTTCGGGCGGACGGTCTACTCGATCGGCGGCAACGCCCAGTCCGCGGTGCTGATGGGCCTCAAGGTCGGCCGCACGAAGATCGCGGTGTACACGATCAGCGGCTTCTGCTCGGCGCTCGGCGGCCTGCTCCTCGTGCTGTACAAATCTTCCGGCGACCCGCTCAACGGCATCGGCCTGGAGCTGACGGCGATCGCGGCGGTCGTCATCGGCGGCACCCTGCTCACCGGCGGCTCCGGCTACGTGCTGGGCACCGTGCTCGGGATCATGGTGCTGGGCATCATCCAGACGCTGATCACCTTCGACGGCACCCTCAACTCCTGGTGGACGTCGATCATCACCGGCGCCCTCCTGTTCGTCTTCATCGTCCTCCAACGCCTCGTCACCCGACGGGCCCGCTGACTGTGAGCGCTCACACTCGAAGGAGAGTCATGCCCCGCAGATTCCGGCGCCCCCTGGCCGTGCTCGCGGCCCTGACCCTGTTCTCGGCCTTGCCCGTGACGGCCGCGGCGGCCGACCCCGACCCGGCGCTCGCCGGGCACTGGACGTTCGACGAAGGCAGCGGGACGACCGCCGCCGACACCGCGGGCAGCCACCCCGCGACGCTGAACTCCGGCGCGGGCTGGGGCCCGGGCCTCCGCGGCGGTGCGCTGACCACCGACGGCACCAGCGGCTTCGCCGATGCCGGAGCGCCCGTGCTCGACACGACGAAGAGCTTCTCGGTCAGCAGCTGGGTTAAGCTCGACAAGACCTCGGGTTACCAGACGTTCGTGAGTGTCGACGGCAGCCAGGTCAGCAATTTCTTCCTGCAGTTCCGCGACGACTCGCGCCGGTTCGCCTTCACCCGCCTGGCCGGGGACGCCCCAGCCGACGGCGTCGTCGCTTCGGCGAACTTCGACCCGGTGGCCGGCCAGTGGTACCAGCTCACCGGCGTGTTCGACGCGGCCGCGTCGACCCTCGCGCTCTACGTCGACGGCACCCGCCAGGCCACCGTCGCCGCGCCCGCGGGCTGGGCCGGGACCGGGCACCTGGTCATCGGCCGCGGCAAGTACGGCGGCAATCCGGTGGACTACGTCGACGGCACGATCGACGACGTCCGCGCCTACACCGGCGCGCTGACCCCGGCCGCCGCCGCCCGCCTCGCCATCGCCGGGCACTGGACCCTCGACGAGGGCACCGGCACGACCGCGGCCGACGACTCCCTCGACGCCCGCACCGCGACCCTGTCCGGCGGCGCGACCTGGGGCGACGGCGTCGTCGGCCCGCACGGCGTCGCCCTCGACGGCACCGGTTCCGCGGTCGAGGCGCCCGCGCCGGTGGTCGACACCGCGCAGAGCTTCTCGGTGTCCGCCTGGGTGAAGCCGACCGCGGCGACCGGCTTCCGGACCGCCGTCGGCGTCGACGGCTCGGCGATCAGCGGCTTCTACCTCCAGCGCGCCGCCGACGGTCGCTTCGCGTTCACGCGCCGGGCGTCCGACGGCGACAGTGCTTCGTCCTCTGCGGTCTCGACACTGCCCGCGCAGGCCGACCAGTGGCAGCACCTCGTCGGCGTCTACAACCGGGCGGCGGGCACGCTTTCGTTGTACGTCAACGGAACCCTGCAGCAGAGCGTCCCGTTCACCACGCCGTGGACCGCGGGCGGGCACCTGGTCATCGGGCGCGGCAAGTGGGCCGGCGCCCCGGCCGACTGGTTCGCCGGGGGTGTGGACGACGTCCGCGCCTACCCGACGCCGCTGACCGCGTCCGCCGTCGCCGCACTGGCCGCGAGCGGCTCGTGGCACTTCGACGAGGGCACCGGAACGGTCGCGCGCGACTCGTCGGCCAACGCGGCCGACGGGGTTTTGAAGGGCGCGACGTGGACCGCGGGCGCGGCGGGCAAGGCCGTCCAGCTCGACGGAAAGTCCACTGTGGACATGGGCACGTCGCCCGCGTTCGACACCGGCACCGGCTCGCTGTCCCTGGCGGCTTGGTTCCGGACGACGGCCGACGGCACCCTGGCCGACCACGGCGACGGCTACGCGCTCGGCGTGACCGGCGGCAAGCTCACCGCCCGCGTCGGCACGATCCAGGTGACCACCGCCGGCGGCGGGCTCGCCGATGGCAACTGGCACCACGCCGCTGTCGTCCTTGACCGCGCTTCGCAGCGGCTCACCGTCTACGCCGACGGCGACGCCTCGGCGGTCACGAGCACGTGCGGCACACCCACCGGCACCACGCTGGACGTCTCCTCCTGCCCGGCTTCCGGGACCGCTGCCGCTCCGCTGACCGTGGGTGCCGGGTTCACCGGCACGATCGACGAGCTGGAGCTGCGCCGCTTCCCGCTCACCGCGGCCCAGATCGGCACCTTGGCGGGGGCGAACCAGCTGGCGGTCGACGCCACCGTCGTCCGCGCCAACACCCGCCCGACCACCTACGGCTCGATCCTGGAGGACATCAGCCACTCCGTCGAGGGCGGCCTCTACGCCGAGCTGGTTCGCAACCGCACCTTCAAGGAGGCCTACCAGGGCGGCAGCGGCGCCGGCGACACCCCGGTCCCGTACTGGTCCCTGCTCGCCTCGGCCGGTGCCACCGGCACGTACGCGATCGACACCGCCACGCCGCTGAACACCGCTTTGGACCGTTCGCTGAAGCTGCACGCCGAGGTGGTCCCGGCCGGTGGGCGAGTAGCGGCCGCGAACGTCGGCTACTACGGCGTCGCCGCGAAGCCGTCCACGAAGTACACGGGCAGCTTCTTCGCGAAAGGCACGTGGACCGGCGCGGTCCGCGTCAGCCTGGAGAAGCCGGACGGCACCGTACTGGCGAGCAAGGACCTCGCGGCTCCGGGCGCGGCGTGGGCGCAGCAGACGTTCAGCTTCACCACGCCGTCGACGATCTCGCCGTCCACCGACAACCGGATCGTCGTCTCCCTGGTGAACAAGGGGAAGAAGGTCCTCGCCGGGGACGCCTGGTTCCAGCAGGTGTCGCTGTTCCCGCCGACGTTCAAGAACCACGGCGTCCGCCTCGACCTCGGGCAGAAGCTGGCGGCGATGAAGCTCGGCCTGTTCCGGGTCCCGGGCGGCAACTACCTCGAGGGCAACACCCTCGACACCCGGTTCGCCTGGAAGAACACCATCGGCAAGCCGGAGGAACGGCCGGGCCACCAGAACACCGCGTGGGGCTACTGGTCCACCGACGGCTTCGGCATCCTCGACTACCTCAAGCTGTCCGAGGACATCGGTGCCCAGCCGCTGCTGGCGCTGTTCGCCGGGTACACGTTGAACGGCCAGCACGTCAGCCAGGCCGACTACCCGCAGTACGTCCAGGAAGCCCTCGACGAGATCGAGTACGCCATCGGCGACGCCACCACGACGTGGGGCGCGAAGCGGGTCGCCGACGGGCACCCGGCGCCGTTCGACCTGCACTACGTCGAGGTCGGCAACGAGGACTGGTTCGACGGTTCCGGGTCCTACGCCTGGCGCTTCACCGACATGGACAACGCGATCAAGGCGAAATACCCGCAGCTGACGGTCATCGCGACGACCGGCGGCCTGCAGGGCGGGCCGGCGTCGAGCACGTCCACCGGGGTGCGCCCGGACGCCGCGGACGACCACTACTACCAGTCGCCGCAGTGGTTCACGGACAACTCGACGCGCTACGACACCGCGGACCGCTCGGGCCCGGAGATCCTCGTCGGCGAGTACGGCGCCCAGGACGGCCGGCCCACCGGCACCCTGGCCGCCGCCATCGGCGAGGCGGCGTTCCTGACCGGGCTCGAGCGCAACAGCGACGTCGTCATCGGCTCGATGTACGCGCCGGTGCTGGTGCAGGAGAACCAGTCGAACTGGCCGGTCAACCTGATCGGCTTCGACGCGGGGAGCAGCTACGGCTCGCCGTCGTACTGGGTGCAGCAGATGTTCTCCAGCACGCTCGGCAAACAGATCGTCAGCAGCCGCCTCAACCAGGGCAGCCCGCTGCGGCAGGTGGTCAACGTGACCACCAAGGGCGGGAGGAAGACCTTCACGGTCAAGCTCGTCAACCCGACCGGCCAGGTGCAGACGACGCGGCTGGCGCTCACCGGCGTCACCGCGGTGGACGGCACCGGGACGCTCACCACGCTCACCGGCGACCCGGCCGCGCGCAACAGCCTCGCCGCGCCGGCCGCGATCGTGCCGCGGACCAGGGAGATCACCGGCCTGGCCGCGACTTCGAAGCTCACACTGCCGGCCGACTCCGTGACGACGCTCGTCATCACCGGCCGCTGAACACACCAGGGAGGAGAGGACACCGTGGCAGAACCACTCACCGTCGGCGTCGACTTCGGCACGCTGTCGGGCCGCGCGGTGGTCGTCCGGGTCCGTGACGGCGCCGAGCTCGGCAGCGCGGTCTTCGAGTACCCGCACGGCGTGCTCGACGAGACGCTGCCCGCCACCGGCCGCGCGCTGCCGCCGGACTGGGCGCTGCAGGTGCCCGCGGACTACGTCGGAGTGCTGCGCAACGCCGTGCCGGCGGCGGTGCGGGACGCCGGCGCCGACCCGGCCGACGTCATCGGCGTCGCCACCGACTTCACGGCGTGCACGATGATCCCGACGACCGCCGACGGCACGCCGCTGTGCGAGCTGCCGGAGTTCGAGGGCAACGCCCACGCGTACGTCAAGCTGTGGAAGCACCACTCGGCCCAGCCGCAGGCCGACCGCATCAACGAGCTGGCCCGGGCCCGCGGCGAGAAGTGGCTGCCGCGCTACGGCGGCCTGATCTCGTCGGAGTGGGAGTTCGCGAAGGCGCTCCAGGTGCTCGAAGAGGCTCCGGACGTCTACGCGGCGATGCGGCACTGGGTCGAGGCGGCCGACTGGATCGTCTGGCAGCTGACCGGCGTCTACGTCCGCAACGCGTGCACGGCCGGGTACAAGGGCATCCTGCAGGACGGCCACTACCCGAGCCGCGACTTCCTCCGCGAACTCGACCCGGGATTCGAGTCCTTCGTCGCGGACAAGCTCGAACACCCCCTGGGCGAGCTGGGCTCGCGCGCGGGCAGCCTGACCGCCGAAGCCGCGGCGTGGACCGGGCTGCCGGAGGGCATCGCGGTCGCGGTCGGCAACGTCGACGCCCACGTCACCGCGCCCGCCGCGAACGCCGTCGAGCCCGGCCAGATGGTCGCGATCATGGGCACCTCGACGTGCCACGTGATGAACGGCGCCGAACTGCGCGAGGTCCCCGGCATGTGCGGGGTCGTCGACGGCGGGATCGTGACCGGGCTCTGGGGCTACGAAGCCGGGCAGAGCGGCGTCGGCGACATCTTCGGCTGGTTCACCGACCACTTCGCCCGCGACGGGCACGACCGGCTCACCGAGCTGGCCGCGCGGCAGGAGATCGGCGGACACGGCCTGGTCGCCTTGGACTGGCACTCCGGCAATCGCTCGGTCCTCGTCGACCACGAGCTGTCCGGCGTCATCGTCGGCCAGACCCTCGCCACCCGCGCCGAGGACGTCTACCGCGCGCTGCTGGAGGCCACCGCGTTCGGCACCCGCAAGATCATCGAGACGTTCACCGCCGCCGGCGTCCCGGTCACCGAGCTGATCATCGCGGGCGGCCTGATGAAGAACACACTGCTCATGCAGATCTACGCCGACGTCACCAACCTCCCGCTGTCGGTGATCGGCTCGGCGCAGGGCCCCGCGCTCGGCTCGGCCATCCACGCGGCCGTCGCCGCCGGCGCCTACCCGGACATCCGCGCGGCCGCCGCGGCGATGGGCTCGGTCCAGCGGGCGGTCTACCGGCCGGTGCCTGAGAACGTCGCCGCTTACGACGAGCTCTACGCCGAGTACTCGACGCTGCACGACTACTTCGGCCGCGGCGGCAACGATGTCATGCACCGTCTGGCCGCCCGCCGCCGCACTGTCGCGAAAGGACGGTCCTGATGTCCCTGACCGACGAAGTCCTCGACACCGTCGCCGAACTGCGCGAAACGGTCGCGAACCTGCACGGCGAGCTGACCCGCAACGCGCTCGTCATCTGGACCGCGGGCAACGTTTCCGCGCGGGTGCCCGGCCGCGACCTGATGGTCATCAAGCCCTCGGGCGTGTCCTACGACGACCTGTCGGCCGACACCATGGTGGTCACCGACCTGCACGGCGAGCTGGTCCACGGCGAACTCGCGCCGTCGTCCGACACCGCCGCGCACGCCTACGTCTACCGGCACCTGCCGGAGATCGGCGGCGTCGTCCACACCCACTCGACCTACGCCACGGCGTGGGCCGCGCGCGGCGAGCCGATCCCGTGCGTGCTCACGATGATCGCCGACGAGTTCGGCGGCGAGATCCCGGTCGGCCCGTTCGCGCTGATCGGCGACGACTCCATCGGCCGCGGCATCGTCGAAACGCTGCGCACGAGCCGCTCCAAAGCCGTGCTGATGCGCAACCACGGCCCGTTCACCGTCGGCCGCACCGCGCGCGACGCGGTCAAGGCCGCCGTGATGGTGGAGGACGTGGCCCGCACCGTGCACAAGGCCTTCGAGCTGGGCACGCCCGAACCCCTGCCGCCCGAGGACGTCGACCGGCTCTACGCCCGGTACCAGAACGTCTACGGCCAGCCCACCGTCTTTCGGGGGCCCCGGGTGGCGGAGCCCCCGGCCCCGGGGCGGAGCCCCGGATGTCACTGATTCAAGGAGAACGATGACCCGCGCGTCGAAACCCCAGCTCTGGTTCCTCACGGGGAGCCAGGCCCTCTACGGCGAGGAGACCCTCGAGCAGGTCGCCGGCCAGTCCCTGCGCATCCAGCAGCTCCTGGCCGCCGCCGGCGGGCTGCCGGCCGAGATCGTCGGCAAGCCGGTGCTGACCGAAGCGTCGTCGATCCGGCGCGTGCTGCAGGAAGCCAACGCCGACGCCGCGTGCGTCGGCGTGATCGCGTGGATGCACACCTTCTCGCCCGCGAAGATGTGGATCACCGGGCTGGACGCGCTGCGCAAGCCGCTGCTGCACCTGCACACCCAGCTCAACGAAACCCTCCCGTGGTCCACGATCGACATGGACTTCATGAACCTCAACCAGGCCGCGCACGGCGACCGCGAGTTCGGGTTCATCCAGACGCGCCTGGGCGTGCCGCGCAAGACCGTCGCCGGCCACGTCGCCGACCCGGCCGTGGTCGCGCGGATCGACGCGTGGGCGCGGGCCGCGATCGGCGCCGACCACCTCCGGAACCTCCGGCTGGCCCGGTTCGGCGACAACATGCGCGACGTCGCCGTCACCGAAGGCGACAAGGTCGAGGCCGAGCTGCGCTTCGGCGTCTCGGTCAACACCTACGGCGTCAACGACCTCGTCGAGGTCGTCGACGCGGTGTCCGATGTAGACGGTCTTGTCGCGCAGTACGCCGAGGACTACGACCTCGTCCCGGAGCTGGCGGCCGGGGGAGCGCGGCACGAATCACTCCGCTACGCGGCGAAGATCGAGGCCGGGCTGCGAAAGTTCCTCAGCGACGGCGGGTTCGGCGCGTTCACCACGAACTTCGAGGACCTCGGCGGCCTGCGTCAACTGCCCGGCCTCGCCGTGCAGCGGCTGATGGCCGACGGCTACGGCTTCGGCGGCGAGGGCGATTGGAAGACCTCCGCGCTGCTGGCCGCGGTCAAGGCGATGGGCGTCGGCGTCGGCTGGGGCACCTCCTTCATGGAGGACTACACCTACCACTTCGGGCCGGGCACGCCGAAGATCCTCGGCGCGCACATGCTGGAGGTCTGCCCGAGCATCGCCGCCGCGAAGCCGTCCTGCGAGATCCACCCGCTCGGCATCGGCGACCGCGAGGACCCGGTGCGGCTCGTGTTCGACGCCCAGCCCGGCCCCGGCGTCACACTCGGCCTCGTCGACCTCGGCGACCGGTTCCGCCTGGTGGCCAACGAGATCGAGGTCGTCGCGCCGGACGAGCCGCTGCCCAACCTGCCCGTCGCGCGGGCGGTCTGGGAGCCGGCGCCGACGCTGGCGACGTCCGCCGAGTCGTGGATCACCGCCGGCGGCCCGCACCACACCGTGCTCACCCAGGCCGTGGGCACCGAAACCCTTCGCGACTTCGCGAACCTCCTCGGCGTCGAGCTGCTGGTGATCGACCGCGACACCACCCCGCACGACTTCGCCGACCGCATCCGCTGGAACCAGGCGTACCACCGGCTCGCTCAGGGCTTCTGAGAAAGGAAAGGGAACAATGAAGTTCATTCGAGGAATCGCGGGGATCGCCGCCGCGGGACTGGTGCTCACGCTCTCGGCGTGCGGCTCGAGCCAGAAGACGGCGGACCAGGCGGCCGCGTCGAGCGCCAGTGCGGCGGGCGGTCTGGTCGGCGTCACCATGCCGACGAAGTCGTCGGAACGCTGGATCCACGACGGCGACAACATCAAGGCCGCCCTGGAGAAGCTCGGCTACCAGGTCGACCTGCAGTACGCCGAGAACGACATCCCCACCCAGGTGAACCAGATCGAGAACCAGATCACCAAGGGCGCGAAGCTCCTGGTCATCGCCTCGATCGACGGCACCGCCATCACCACCCAGCTGCAGGAGGCGGCCGACCGCAAGATCCCGGTCATCGCCTACGACCGGCTGATCCGCAACTCGCCCAACGTCGACTACTACGCCACCTTCGACAACTTCAAGGTCGGCGTCGAGCAGGCGAACTCGCTGGTCAAGGGCCTGGGTGACGGGCCGGGACCGTTCAACGTCGAGCTGTTCGCCGGGTCGCCGGACGACAACAACGCCACGTTCTTCTTCAACGGCGCGATGTCCGTGCTCAAGCCCCTGATGGACAGCGGCAAGCTCGTCGTGAAGAGCGGCCAGACCGACTTCGCCCGCGCGGCCATCCTGCGCTGGGACCCGGCCACCGCGCAGCGGCGCATGGAGGACCTGCTCACCAAGACCTACACCGGCGGCGCCAAGGTCGCGGGTGTGCTCTCGCCGTACGACGGGCTGTCGATCGGTATCCTCTCCGCCCTGAAGAGCAACGGCTACGGCACCGCCGGCCAGCCCTACCCGGTCGTCACCGGGCAGGACGCCGAGGTCGCCTCGGTCAAGTCCATCATCGCCGGTGAGCAGTACTCGACGGTCTTCAAGGACACCCGCAAGCTCGCCGACACCACGGTCAAGATGGCCGACGCCGTCCTCAAGGGCCAGCAGCCCGAGGTCAACAACACCAAGGACTACGACAACGGCAAGAAGGTCGTCCCGTCGTACCTGCTGCAGCCGGTGACCGTGGACAAGACGAACTACCAGAAGGAGCTCGTCGACTCCGGCTACTACACGGCAGGTCAGCTGAAATGACCGAACTGCTCGGCATGCGCGGGATCACCAAGACCTTCCCCGGGGTCAAGGCGCTGTCGGACGTCACGCTTTCCGTGCGCCGCGGGGAGATCCACGCGATCTGCGGGGAGAACGGTGCCGGGAAGTCCACCCTGATGAAGGTGCTCTCCGGCGTCCACCCCCACGGGACGTACGACGGCGAGATCGTCTTCGACGGGCAGCGGTGCGAGTTCGGGTCGGTGCGCGACAGCGAACGGCGCGGGATCGTGATCATCCACCAGGAGCTCGCGCTGTGCGGCCAGCTGTCGATCGCGGAGAACATCTTCCTCGGCAACGAGCGGCGCAAGCGCGGCTGGATCGACTGGAACCGCACCAACCACGAGGCCGGCGCGCTGCTCCAGCGCGTCGGCCTCGCCGAAAACCCGACCAGGGCGGTGCAGGAGCTCGGCGTCGGCAAGCAGCAGCTGGTCGAGATCGCCAAGGCGCTGTCCAAAGAGGTCGAGCTGCTCATCCTCGACGAGCCGACCGCGGCGCTGAACGACGACGACTCGGCGCACCTGCTCGACCTCCTGCGCGGGCTGCGCGACGAGGGCGTCACGTGCGTGATCATCTCGCACAAGCTCGGCGAGGTGACCGCGATCGCGGACACCGTCACGATCCTGCGCGACGGCAAGACGATCGAGACGCTCGACGCGGCGGGCCTGACCGAGGAACGCATCATCACCGGGATGGTCGGGCGCGACCTCGAGCACCGGTTCCCGCCCCGGGAGCCGGACATCGGCGAAGAGGTGCTGCGGATCGAGGACTGGACGGTCTACAGCCCCAACCAGCCCGACTGGCTCGTCGTCGACCACGCGTCGCTCTCGCTGCGGCGCGGGGAGATCGTCGGGCTGGCCGGGCTGATGGGCGCGGGCCGGACCGAGCTCGCGATGAGCGTGTTCGGCCGGTCCTACGGCAAGAACATCACCGGGCGGATCTTCAAGCACGGCGAGGAGATCGACGTCCGGTCGGTGCGCGACGCCGTCCGCCACGGCATCGCGTACACCACCGAAGACCGGAAGCGCTACGGGCTCAACCTGATCGAGGACATCCAGCGCAACGTGTCCGCGGCCGGGCTGGGCAAGCTGGCGAAGCGGGGGTGGGTGAACGAGCACGCCGAGCACGACACGGCCGCCCGCTACCACCGCGAGCTGCGGATCAAGGCGCCGTCCGTGCGCAGCGTGACCGGGAAGCTCTCCGGCGGCAACCAGCAGAAGGTCGTGCTGGCCAAGTGGATCTTCACCGACCCGGACGTGCTGATCCTCGACGAGCCGACCCGCGGCATCGACGTCGGCGCCAAGTTCGAGATCTACACGATCATCAACGAGCTGGCGGCGCAGGGGAAGGCGGTGCTGGTCATCTCCTCCGAGCTGCCGGAGCTGCTCGGGCTCTGCGACCGGATCTACGCGCTGTCGGCGGGGCGGATCACCGGCGAGGCGACCCGCGAGAAAGCCACCCAGGAACTGCTGATGCAGTACATGACCAAGGAACGGGAATGACCACGACCGAAGCGCGGCCCGACGCGCCCCCGGCCGAGCGCTCCGCCCGGCGGATCTCGATCAACCCGCGCCAGAGCGGCATCTACGTCGCGTTCGCGCTGATCGTGGTGCTGTTCGAGGTGCTCACCGGCGGCGCACTGCTGGAACCGCAGAACATCTCCAACATCATCGTGCAGAACAGCTACGTGCTGATCCTCGCGATCGGGATGATCCTGGTGATCATCTCCGGGCACATCGACCTGTCCGCCGGGTCGGTCGTCGCGATGACCGGCGCGGTGTCGGCCGTGCTGATGGTGAACTGGCAGCTGCCGTGGTTCTGGGCGGTGCTGATCACCCTGGTCGTCGGCGCGGTGATCGGCGCGTGGCAGGGCTACTGGGTCGCCTACTTCGGCATCCCGGCGTTCATCGTCACCCTGGCCGGGATGCTGGCGTTCCGGGCCCTGACCCTGACGGTGCTCGGCAACCAGGGCATCGGCCCGTTCCCGGACGCGATCCGCACGCTGTCGAACGGCTTCACCGACGGCTACCTGGGCAACATCGGCCTCGGCCCGCTGGGCGGCGCCGACCTGGTGTCGCTGCTCGCGGGCGTCGCGGCGGTGGCCGGGATCGCGTTCACGCAGTGGCGCAAGCGCGCGGGCCGGCTCGGCTACGGCCAGGACGTCGACCCGTTCCCGGTGTTCGTGCTGAAGATCGCC
This sequence comes from Amycolatopsis stemonae, assembly GCF_054781455.1. Taxonomy (NCBI): domain Bacteria; kingdom Bacillati; phylum Actinomycetota; class Actinomycetes; order Pseudonocardiales; family Pseudonocardiaceae; genus Amycolatopsis; species Amycolatopsis stemonae. The sequence goes on from NZ_BAAGUJ010000004.1 coordinate 183,807, forward strand.
GGGATCGCGGTACTGGTGCTGGCCCTGGTCGTGCAGCTGGCGCGGTTCAAGAACCTGCCGTGGGTGCTGATCCTGCTGGCCGCGCTGGTGCTCGGCTACTCGCTGGTGGCGGGCAAGTCGGTGTTCGGCCGGCACATCTACGCCGTGGGCGGCAACCTGCAGGCCGCGACGCTCTCGGGTGTCAAGGTCAAGTCGGTGACGTTCTGGATCTTCGTCAACATGGGCGTGCTGGCGGCGCTGGCCGGGATCATCTTCGCGGGCCGGCTCAACCAGGCGGGCCCGACGGCGGGCGTCAACTTCGAGCTGGACGCGATCGCGGCGGCCTTCATCGGCGGCGCGGCGGTCCAGGGCGGCGTCGGCAAGGTGGTCGGCGCGATCACCGGCGGCCTGATCATGGCGGTGATCAACAACGGCATGTCCCTGATCGGCGCCCCGAGCGAGCGGGTGATGCTGGTCAAGGGCGTCGTGCTGCTGGCGGCGGTCGCGTACGACATCTGGACCAAGCGCCGCGCGGCTTCCTGACCCGGCTGTCGTGAGTGGTAATTCGGGTGGGAACCCGAATTACCACTCACGACGCCTCACTGGTTGCAGCGCTTGCCGGTGTTGATGCAGTTGACGACCTGGTTCATCAGCCGCTGGCCCATGACGTTGGCGAAGTCGTCGTGGTCCGAGCGGGGGTTGTGGCTTTCCTGCGGGAAGGCGTCCACTTTGTACTGGCCCTTGACCTGGACGTCGTGCGGGATGTCGTAGACCAGCTTGATCACCAGCTGCGGCACGTTCTCGAAGCCCTGCGGGCACTTGCCCTGCTGGTCGGCGAACACGATGTGCGTGCGGTGGTTGGCGCTGTCGATGTTCTTGCCGTCCCAGCAGTTCGGGAAGGCGTGGATGCGCTCCACCCGGCTGCCCTGCGGGCAGATCGGGTAGTGGTCGGTCAGCCGGTCTTCGAAGCCCGTGCACGTCCAGCTCGGCCGGGCGTTGGCCGGGCCGTTGGTGCTCTGCTTGGCGTCGCCGTAGAGAATGCGGAGGAACTGCGGCATCGCGACGACCTTGTTCGCGCCGCCGCTGGTGAACGTGATCGTCGCCGAGCGGACCCGCTGGATCGCGCCGTCGTTGCCGGCCACTTCGTTCTTGTCGTTGACGCCGGGCAGCGCCGCGGGCTGCCCGGTGCTGTTCTGGCCGCCGTTGTCGAGCCCGCCCTGGCCGTTCTGCTTGAGCACGCACGCCGCGAGCCCGCCCAGGTTCGTCGGCTTCGCCGCCCGGCGGCCGATCGCGATGGCGATCCGGTCGATCGTCGCGGCGCGCTTGTCCTTCAGCGGGCCGACGACGGCGTTCTGGATGTCCTGCGGCGTCTTCAGGTCACCCTTCGCGATCCGCGCGTTCGCCTCGTCGATCTGCTTGTCGAGCAGGTCGAGGTTGCGGTTCACCTCGTCCATCGCCTGGTCGGGGACGTCGGGGAGCTTGCTCGCGACGTCCGGGCAGTCGACCTGGGTGCTCGCCTTGTCGCTCGCGCTGCCGGCGCGGTCGGGCTGGGTGGCGGGCGGGTTCTCGTCCTCGCCGCCGGTGTCGATGCGGACGACGGGCCAGAAGTACGCGGACTTGTCGCCGTTGCGGCACGTCGTGCCGGCCTTCGCCAGGCTCTTGTTGTTGGAATCGGCGTTCGTCGAAAGGTTTCCGACGTAGTCGTGCAGGTGTTGGGCGCCGTTCTTGACGCCGGGCTGGGCGATGAAGTTGTCGGGGTTGAAGTGCTGGTTTTCGTTGCGGCCGCAGTCGACGGTGAACGTGCCGCGCGCGCCTTTGCCCTGCAGCGCTTTGTTCACGTTAACACCAGCGGGCACCTTCGCGATGTCGATGAAGAACGACGCGTCGGCGGGGTCGGCGCTCGCTTCACCGGTGCGTCCGGCCGTGGTCGCGACCACGATGCCGCCGGCGGCGAGCGCGAGGGCCAGGCCGCCCGTCGCGATCTTGGTGCGGCGGGTGATGCGATGTCTGCCCGTGGCGGGGGAGGTTTTCCGGGGCATGGTCACCTTCTTCGGTTGTTCCGGGCACGACGGGACCGGCCTGCGTGCCCGGCGGGGAAACGCGCGGAACCCGGGGGAGCGACCCGGCTTCCGGGGTCACTGGTTCCGGCACTGGCAGAAACGGGCGCGGCGCGGAGCCGGTTCAACGCCGTTATCGGTTTGTTATTTATGGAAGGTGAAGGAAGTTCGCGTCCAGTCGTGTGATCGTTAACATCGGCGCATGCCCGACGACGCAGGTCCAGCCCGGCGGGGCACGCTCGGCGTGATCGCCACCGGCACCGAAGCGTCGGGCCCGGTCCTGCACGGTCTCCGCGCGGCCGCCCGCGAACACGGCTTCGCCCTCAACGTCTTCAGCGTGCCGGGGCACGGCCGCCCGGCCGTGCTCGCGGCGGTGGCGGGCCTGCGGCTGCAGGGCGTTGCGGGGATCGTCGTGCTGGACCCGCGGCTCGTCGAGGACCTGCCGCGCGCCCTCGGCGTCCCGCTGGTCGCGGCCGCGTCCGCCGACCAGTACGAGGGCGCCCGAAGAGCCACCGAGCACCTCCTCGAGCTCGGCCACCCGACGGTCTGGCACGTCGGCGGCCCCGAGAACCGCCCGGTCGCCCGCGACCGGGAGCGGGGCTGGCGCGAAACGCTGGAACGCCACGGCGCCGACGTGCCCCCGGTCGTCCGCGGCGACTGGTCGGCCCGCTCCGGCTACCGCGCCGGGCAGTCGCTCGCCGTCGAAGCCGGGGTGTGCGCGGTGTTCACGGCCAACGACCACATGGCCCTCGGCCTCCTGGCGGCGTTCGCGGAGGCGGGGATGCGGGTCCCGCGCGACGCGCACGTCGTCGGCTTCGACGACGTCCCCGAGGCGGCCTACTTCGCGCCGCCGCTGACGACGATCCGCCAGGACCTCGTCGCCGCGGGCCGGCAGACGCTGGCGGTCCTCACCGCGCTGATCGACGGCGTGGCCCCGCTACCGCGCATCCCGGTCGAAGTGCGGCTGGTGGTCCGGGAAAGCAGCCGTCCGTCGGGGCCCTGAGCGGCTACCCTGAAACGATGGCGCGCACCTGGGGGACCTCGCCGGCGTTCGACGCGGCGCTGGCGGAGGTGGCGAGCCGGGCCGGGGAGTTCACCCGGCGGCGGCACGTGCCGCCCGACGTCGTCGGCAAGTTCCGCCTTGCCGGCTTCTACCGCGCGACCACCCCGAAGCGGTTCGGCGGCGACGCGCGACCGCCCGCGGAGTTCCTCCGCATGGTCGAGCGGATGTCCGAAGTGGACGGTTCGGCGGGCTGGGTCGCGAGCTTCGGCTCGTCGGGGGTCTACCTCGCGGCCCTGCCACCGGAAACCCAGGCGCTGCTCTACGCCGACGGGCCCGACCTCGTCTTCGCCGGCGCGCTCTTCCCCGTGCAGCCGGCCGAAGCGGTGCCCGGCGGCTTCCGCGTGCGCGGGCAGTGGCGCCTGGCCAGCGGCTGCCTCGCCGCCGACTACCTCGGCGTCGGCATCGGGGCCGGCGAAACCGGCCGGCCGCGCACCGCGGTGCTGCCCGCCGCCGACGTCGAGGTCGTCGACACCTGGGACGCGGTCGGGATGCGCGGCACCGGCAGCCACGACCTGCGCGTGGACGGCGTCGTCGTCCCGGCGGAGTGGACGTTCGTCCGCGGCGGCGCGGCCACGATCGACGAGCCGCTCTACCGCTACCCGGCGCTCGCCTACGCCGCCCAAGTGCTCGCGGTGGTCAACCTCGGCATCGCGCGCGCCGCGCTGAACCACGTGACCGGCTTCGCCGCCGGCCGCACCGGGCTCACCGGCGGGCCCGCGCTCGCCGACCGCGCGTACGCCCGGATCGCCCTGGCGAAAGCCGAAGCGGACCTCCGTTCGGTGCGGGCGTTCTTCTACGAGGCCACCGACGAAGCCTGGGAAGCGGCGCTGGCGGGCACGCCGGAGCCGGCCCAGGCGAGCCTGCTCCGGTTGGCGGCGGCGCACGCGGCCCGCGTCGGCTTCGAGGTGGTCGAGGCGGCGTACCGCCTCGGCGGGACGGCGGCGATCGGGAGCGACCATCCGGTGCAACGTCACCTGCGCGACGCGGCGGTGGTGCCCCAGCACGCGTTCCTCACCGAAGGCGTGTACGACGCCGCGGGCGCGGTCTTCCTGGGCGCGCAGCCCTTCCCGGGCTATCCCTAGAGCGTCAGCCGGTCGCCGAGGTCGCGGACGTGCGCGGCCTCGCCGCAGCCGAGGCCCAGCTGGCGGCGGCGCTCCGCCACGAACGCCCGGCCGAGGCCCGTCCGGTCCGAAGTGGACATCGTGCGGCGCAGCTCGTTGAGCAGGCCGCGTTCCTCGCCGCGGACGTGCGCGTCGACGACGTTCTCCAAGCGCAGCAACGCCTTCTCGAAGTCGTCGCCCTCCAGCACGGCCAGGAGGTCGTCGGCGAACGGTGCGCCGGGGCCGGCGGGCCGGACGATCCGCTCGGTCGCCGTCGCGTGCGCGACCAGCAGCGCCGCCAGCTCCGCGACCAGCGCCGGGCGGTCGGCCTCGGTGTTGCGCAGGTCGCGGAAGAGCTGCTCGAACCGTCGGTGGTCGGCCAGCAGCACCTCGACCAGGTCCGAGCCGGGCGCGACCGCGGCCGGGCCGGGACGCATCCAGCCGAACGTCAGCTCCACCGCCTGGCGCCAGTGCGCGTACTCGGAGTCGCGGCGGGCCGGGTCCATCGCGGGCAGCCACTGCCCGGCGCGGTGCCAGTTGCGCCGCAGCCCTTCGAGGTCCGGCCAGTACCCGACGGACAGCCCGGCCGCGTAGGCCGCGCCGAGCGACACCGTCTCGGCCACCATCGGGCGGACGACCGGCACGTCGAGGACGTCCGCGACGAACTGCATCAGCAGGTTGTCGGCGGTCATCCCGCCGTCGACCTTCAGGGACGAGAGCGCGAGCCCGGAGTCGGCGTTCATCGCGTCGACGACCTCGCGCGTCTGCCAGCCGGTCGCCTCCAGCACGGCCCGCGCGAGGTGGCCCTTGGTGATGTACGACGTCAAGCCGGCGATCACTCCGCGCGCTTCGCTGTGCCAGTGCGGCGCGAACAGGCCGGAGAACGCGGGCACGATGTAGCAGCCGCCGTTGTCCTCGACCGTCCGCGCGAGGGTCTCGATCTCAGGCGCGCTGCCGATCAGCTCGAGGCCGTCGCGGAACCACTGCACCAGCGACCCGGTGACGGCGATCGAGCCTTCCAGGGCGTACACCGCGGGCTCGTCGCCGATCTTGAAGCCGACCGTGGTGAGCATGCCGTGGGTGGACAGCACGGGTGTCGAACCGGTGTTGAGCAGCAGGAAGCTGCCGGTGCCGTACGTGCACTTCGCCTCGCCGGGCGCGAAGCACGTCTGGCCGAACAGCGCGGCCTGCTGGTCGCCGAGCGCCGCCGCGATCCGGATGCCCGGGACCACGCGGGACGTCGTCCCGTAGACCTCGGTAGACGAGCGGATCTCCGGCAGCATCGCGCGGGGGACGTCGAAGAAGTCGAGCAGCTCGTCGTCCCAGGACAGCGTGCGCAGGTTCATCAGCATGGTGCGCGAGGCGTTGGTGACGTCGGTGACGTGCACGCCGCCTTCGGACCCGCCGGTGAGGTTCCAGATGAGCCAGGACTCGATGGTGCCGAACAGGACGTCGCCGCGCTCGGCGCGTTCGCGCAGGCCGGGCGTGCGTTCGAGCAGCCAGCGGACGCGCGGCGCGGAGAAGTACGTCGCCAGCGGCAGGCCGCAGAGCTGCCGCACGCGGTCGGCGCCGGGTTCGCGGGCCAGTTGTTCGAGCATCGAGTCGGTGCGGGTGTCCTGCCAGACGATCGCGCGCCCGATCGGGTTGCCGGTGTGCCGGTCCCACAGCACGGTCGTCTCGCGCTGGTTGGCGATCCCGAGCCCGACGACCTGGTCCGCGGTCGCGCCGGCGTCGGCGAGGGCCTGCGGCACGATCCGGGACAGGTTCCGCCAGATCTCGACGGCGTCGTGCTCCACCCAGCCGGGCCGCGGGAAGTGCTGCTGGTGCTCCCGCTGCACGACCGAGACGAGCCGGCCGCGGGCGTCGAACAGGATGCACCGGGTGGAGGTGGTGCCCTGGTCGATGGACATCACGTACCGCTGGACCACGCCTGCACCTCCTCGCGAGCCGAGTGCCCGGGATGGCCGGGTAGTGCGCGGCGGGGATCCCGCCCGGCGGCGGGCGTGCCGGGGGCGGGGGACCGGCGGGGTCGGTCGTCGGGCACGCGCACCTCCTTCACCATCGGGACGCACCCAGGTCGCGGGACACCGCGCGCGCCGCGTCGCGGACGTGGCCGAGCAGCCGGGGGCTCGGGCCGCCGTCCGGCTCGCAGACGCGCTCCACCGCGCCCGTCACGCCGATCGCGCCGACCACGATGCCGCCGTGGCCGCGGATCGGCGCGGCGATCCCGGCCTCGCCGGAGATCATCTCGCCGTTCTCGACGGCCCAGCCGGCCTCGCGCACCTTGCCGCAGGCGCGCTTGATCGCCGTCTGCGTGACCAGGGTCCGGCGGGTGTAGGCCTCGGGTTCGCCGGTGCGCAACGATGCCACGAGAGTCGTGTCGTAGGCCAGCAGCACTTTGCCGAGCGCGGTCGCGTGCAGCGGCAGGAGCGTGCCGACGTCGAGGGACTGCAGGCTGTCGTCCGGGCGGAACACGTGGTGCACCACCAGCACCCGGCCCTCCAGCGGCGCCCCGATCCGGACGGCCTCGCCACTGCGCGCGGCCAGCGCGTCCGCCCAGTTGATGGCCCGCGACCGCAGCTCGTTGACGTCCAGGTAGCTCGTGCCCAGGTGCAGCAGCGCGGCGCCGAGCTGGTACTTGCCGGTGTCGCGGTCCTGCTCGACGAACCCGACGCCCTGCAGCGTGCGCAGGATCCCGTGCGCGGTGCCCTTGGCCAGCTCGAGGGATTCGGCGATCTCGCCGACACCCAGGCGGCCCGTGCCGCGCGCCAGCAACCGCAGGATCGCGGCGGCGCGTTCGATGGACTGGATCGGACCGGGCACGGCCCCAACCTAACCCGACCGGCCCTGATTCGACAATGTCGAACATCCACATCGGCCGTTCGACAATGCCGACCGGCGTCCGTTGACCGCTCCGCAACCCGAACTTAACTTTCACTCACCAGGGGGAAGAACGGTCCTTTGTGGAGGAAGCAATGGTGCGAAACCTCAAGGCCCACGGGCTCGCCGGCGAGATGGCCGCCGAGTTCGTGGGGACGATGATCCTCATCCTGTTCGGGTGCGGGGTGGTGGCGCAGGTCGCCGCCGCGGGCATCGGGGACCACGACAGCATCGCCTGGGCCTGGGGACTCGGCGTCACGCTCGGTGTCTACGTCGCTTCGCGGATCAGCGGCGCGCACCTGAACCCGGCCGTGACCGTCGCGCTGGCCGTGTTCAAGGGCTTCGAATGGCGCAAGGTCGCCCCCTACGCCCTGGCCCAGACCGCCGGCGCGTTCCTCGCCGCGCTGCTCGTGCGCTGGAACTACACCGAGGTGCTCCACGCCAAGGACCCCGGCCTCACGATCAAGACCCAGGGTGTCTTCTCGACCCTCCCGGGTAACGGCACGCTCCCGGTGGGTGACTGGGGCGCCTTCCGCGACCAGATCATCGGCACCGCGATCCTCGTCCTGGTGATCTTCGCCATCACCGACCTCCGCAACACCTCGCCGGGCGCGAACCTGGCGCCGGTCGTCGTCGGCTTCCTGGTCGTCGCGATCGGCATGGCCTGGGGCACCGACGCCGGCTACGCGATCAACCCGGCCCGCGACTTCGGCCCCCGCCTGGCCTCCTGGCTGACCGGCTACGACACGGCCTGGTCCGACCAATACGGCTTCCCCTACTGGTGGATCCCGATCGTGGCCCCCGTCATCGGCGCGGTCATCGGCGGCGGGATCTACAAGTTCCTCATCGAGCGCCACCTGCCCGCGGGTGAGCCGCTCGACGCCATGCCCGCCAAGGACCTCGAGCCCGCCAACTGAGTGAGGAGCACCCCCCATGCCTGACTACGTCGGCGCGGTTGACCAAGGCACCACCAGCACCCGCTTCATGATCTTCGACCACGGCGGCAACGAGATCGCCCGCCACCAGCTCGAGCACGAGCAGATCCTGCCCAAGCCCGGCTGGGTCGAGCACGACGCCACCGAGATCTGGGAGCGCACCCGCTCGGTCATCGCGACCGCGCTCAACAAGGCGAACCTGACCCACAGTGACCTCGCCGCGCTCGGCATCACCAACCAGCGCGAGACGACCGTCGTGTGGAACCGCCGCACCGGACGCCCGTACTACAACGCGATCGTCTGGCAGGACACCCGCACCGACCGGATCGCCTCGGCGCTGGAGCGCGAGGGCAAGGGCGACGTCATCCGCCGCAAGGCCGGCCTGCCGCCCGCGACGTACTTCTCCGGCGGCAAGCTGCAGTGGATCCTCGAAAACGTCGACGGCGTCCGCGAAGACGCCGAGAAGGGCGACGCCCTCTTCGGCACGACGGACTCGTGGCTGATCTGGAACCTCACCGGCGGCCCGGACGGCGGCGTCCACGTGACCGACCCGACCAACGCGTCGCGCACCATGCTGATGGACCTCGAGACCCTCGAATGGGACGACGAGCTCCTGTCGTTCTTCAACGTCCCGAAGCAGATGCTGCCGGCGATCCGGCCGTCGTCGAACCCCGGCTTCTTCGGCACCACCCGCGCCGACGGCCCGCTCGGCGGCGAGGTCGCGCTCACCGGCGTCCTCGGCGACCAGCAGGCCGCGACCGTCGGCCAGGTGTGCTTCCGGCCCGGCGAGGCCAAGAACACCTACGGCACCGGCAACTTCCTGCTGCTCAACACCGGCCACGAGCTGGTCCGCTCGAAGCACGGCCTGCTCACGACGCTGTGCTACCAGTTCGGCGACGACAAGCCGGTCTACGCGCTGGAAGGCTCGATCGCCGTCACCGGTTCGGCCGTGCAGTGGCTGCGCGACCAGCTGGGCATCATCAGCGGCGCGGCGCAGAGCGAGAGCCTGGCCCGCCAGGTCGAGGACAACGGCGGCGTCTACTTCGTCCCGGCGTTCTCGGGCCTGTTCGCGCCGTACTGGCGCTCGGACGCCCGCGGCGCGATCGTCGGGCTCACCCGCGCCACGACCAACGCGCACATCGCGCGGGCCACCCTGGAGGCGATCTGCTACCAGACCCGCGACGTCGTCGAGGCCATGCAGAACGACTCGGGCGTGACCCTCGACGTGCTGCGTGTGGACGGTGGCGTCACCGCCAACGAACTGTGCATGCAGCTGCAGGCGGACATCCTCGGCGTGCCGGTGTCGAAGCCGGTCGTCGCCGAGACCACCGCGCTCGGCGCCGCCTACGCGGCCGGGCTGGCCGTCGGGTTCTGGCGCTCGACCGATGAGCTCGAACAGAACTGGAACGAGGACAAGCGCTGGGCGCCGTCGTGGACGGACGAGCAGCGCGCGGAGGGCTACGCGGGCTGGCAGAAGGCCGTCGGCCGCACGCTCGACTGGGTCGACGTGCAGTGACCACAAGGAGGAACACCGTGACACCGCTATCCCCGGCTTACCGCGCGGAGACCCTGCGCAAGCTGGCTCGTGAAGAGGTCGACGTCCTGGTCGTCGGCGGGGGAGTGACCGGCGCCGGCGTCGCGCTCGACGCGGCGTCACGGGGGCTCTCGACCGCGCTGGTCGAGGCCCGCGACTTCGCCGCCGGCACGTCCAGCCGGTCGTCGAAGCTGATCCACGGCGGCCTGCGCTACCTGGAGCAGCTGGACTTCAAGCTGGTGCGCGAAGCCCTGAAGGAGCGGGGCCTGCTGCTGCAGAAGCTGGCCCCGCACCTGGTGCGGCCGGTGAAGTTCCTGGTCCCGTTGCAGCACCGGGTGTGGGAGCGCGGCTACATCGGCGCCGGCGTCACGCTGTACGACACCCTCGGCGGCGCGCGGGCCCTGCCGAGGCACCGGCACCTGTCGAAGCGCGGCGCGTTCAAGGCCGCGCCGGGCCTGGCCGACGACGCGCTGATCGGCGCGATCCAGTACTACGACGCCCAGGTCGACGACGCCCGCCACACGATGACCATCGCGCGGACGGCGGCCGAGCAGGGTGCTTCGGTGCTGACGCGAGCCCGCGTGACGTCGCTGCTTCGCGACGGCGAGCGGGTGGTCGGTGCGAAGGTCGTGGATCGCGAGAGCGGCGTCGAGTTCGAGATCCGGGCGCGCACGGTGGTCGCCGCGACCGGCGTGTGGAGCGACGACATGGCGGAGGCGGCCGGGATCCCCGCGCCGTTCACCGTGCGCGCGTCGAAGGGCATCCACCTGGTGGTGCCGCGGGAGAAGATCGACCTCGACACCGGGCTGATCCTGCGCACCGAGAAGAGCGTGCTGTTCGTGATCCCGTGGGGCCGCCACTGGATCGTCGGCACGACGGACACCGAGTGGGACCTCGACCGCGAGCACCCGGCGGCGAGCCGCGCGGACGTCGACTACGTGCTGGACCACCTCAACGCCGTCCTGCGCACCCCCGTGACGCACGACGACATCGAGGGCGTCTACGCCGGGCTTCGGCCGTTGCTGGCGGCGAAGGCGGCCGCGACGACGAAGCTGTCGCGGGAGCACGCCGTGGCGCACCCGGTGCCGGGCCTGGTGATCGTGGCCGGCGGCAAGTACACGACGTACCGGGTGATGGCCGCGGACACCGTCGACGTCGTGGTCGAGGAGGTCGGCCGCCCGGCCCCGCCGTCGTGGACCGACCGGCTGCCGATCGTCGGCGCCGAGGGGTACCACGAGCTGTGGGAAGACCGGTACTCGGTCGCGTCGAAGACGGGACTGTCGCTGACCCGCGTCGAGCACCTGCTGCAGCGGTACGGGACGCGGATCTGGAACCTCGTCTCGCTGATGGAAGAAGACCCGTCGCTGGCTTCGCCGATCACGGAGACCTCCGAATACCTTCGCGTGGAAGCCGTGTACGCGGTTTCGCACGAAGGCGCGTTGCACCTGGAGGACGTCCTGACCCGGCGGACGCGGATCTCGATCGAGGAACGCGACCGCGGCGTCGCGGCGGCCCCGGTCGTCGCTTCGCTGATGGCACCGCTGCTGGGCTGGGATGCGCACCGCACGGACCGCGAGGTGGCGAACTACCTGGCCCGCGTCGAGGCGGAGCGCTCGGCACAGGAAGCCCCGGACGACGCGGCGGCGAACGCCACCCGCCTCGCGGCGCCGGCGCTCCTGCCGGGCTGATCCGGCGTGCTCACGGGGCGGGGCGGCAGCCCAGCTCCGTGAGCACGTACCGGGCGTTGGCCGAGATGACCGGGTTGGTGTGGCGGTAGTACGGGAGCTGGATCACGGCCATCGACAACGCCCGGCCGCGGCCGCGCGCCCAGGTGGCGTCGTCGGGAGCCACGGCGTCGCGGAAGGCGTCCCGGGTGTCCGCGGTCAGCAGGTTCCACGCGGGGATCAGGTCGATCGCCGGGTCTCCGAGGCCCGCGGTCGCCCAGTCGAGGACGCCGGTCAGCCGGCCGTCGCGCAGCAGCAGGTTGCTCGGCATCAGGTCCCCGTGCACCCAGTGCGGCGGCCCGGTCCACGGGGGAGCGTCGAGTGCTTCCACCCACACCGCCAGCGCGGCCGCCGGGTCGAACGGCTCGCCGGTGCGGCTCAGCTCGGCGATCGCCTCCCGGGTGGCCGAATCCACTGTGGACAGCGGTCGTCCGCGACGGGCCGGCGGACCCGCTGCCCGGTTCGCCCGGACCGCCAGGACGAACTCCGCCAAGCCGCGGGCCGCGCGCCCTTCGAGCGCCGGTGAGCCGTCGAGCCAGCCGTGCACGGCCCACGGCCAGGGGTACCCCTCGGCCGGCTCGCCGACCGCGACGACGGCCGGGACCGCCACCGGCAGGTCACCCAGGGTGCCGAGGACCCGGCGTTCTCGCTCGATGTCGGCGGTGCCGCCCGGGGTGAGCGGCAGCCGCACGGTCAGTGCGTCGCCCAGGCGGTACACCGCGTTGACCGTGCCGCCGGAGGCCAGGGGAGTGACCGGCAGCTCCGCCCAGCGGGGGAACTGCCCGCGCACCAGCCGCCGGACCAGGGCGGTGTCGATGGCGTGCTCGTCGGCGTGCATCCGGCCCATGTGATCACCGAACCACGCACGTCAACGGGGTTTCCGTGACGCCGGGCACCCCGGATTGCACGACGATGCATGGCCGTGCATAATCATTCGCATGTCCAAGGTGCTCACTTCCCTGCCCGTCGGCGAGCGTGTCGGTATCGCCTTCTCCGGTGGCCTCGACACTTCCGTAGCGGTCGCGTGGATGCGCGACAAAGGCGCGGTCCCCTGCACCTACACCGCCGACATCGGCCAGTACGACGAGCCCGACATCGAGTCGGTGCCCGGCCGGGCCGGGCAGTACGGCGCCGAGATCGCCCGCCTGGTCGACTGCAAGGAAGCCCTCGTCGAGGAGGGGCTCGCGGCGCTGACCTGCGGCGCGTTCCACATCCGCACCGGCGGCCGCAACTACTTCAACACCACCCCGCTCGGCCGCGCGGTCACCGGCACGCTGCTGGTGCGCGCGATGCTCGAGGACGACGTCCAGATCTGGGGCGACGGCTCCACCTACAAGGGCAACGACATCGAGCGGTTCTACCGCTACGGCCTGCTGGCCAACCCCTCCCTGCGCGTCTACAAGCCGTGGCTCGACGCGGACTTCGTCACCGAGCTCGGTGGCCGCAAGGAGATGTCGGAGTGGCTGCTGGCCCACGACCTCCCGTACCGCGACAGCACCGAAAAGGCCTACTCGACCGACGCCAACATCTGGGGCGCCACGCACGAGGCGAAGTCCCTGGAGCACCTGGACACCGGGATCGAGATCGTCAAGCCGATCATGGGCGTGGCGTTCTGGGACCCCGAGGTCGAGATCGCGACCGAGGACGTCACGATCGGCTTCGAGCAGGGCCGGCCGGTGACGATCAACGGCAAGGAGTTCGCCACCGCCGTCGACCTGGTGCTGGAGGCCAACGCCATCGGCGGGCGGCACGGGCTGGGCATGTCCGACCAGATCGAGAACCGGATCATCGAGGCCAAGAGCCGCGGCATCTACGAGGCGCCGGGCATGGCGCTGCTGCACGCGGCCTACGAGCGGCTCGTCAACGCCATTCACAACGAGGACACCCTCGCCAGCTACCACAACGAGGGCCGCCGCCTCGGCCGGCTGATGTACGAAGGCCGCTGGCTCGACCCGCAGGCCATGATGCTGCGCGAGTCGCTGCAGCGCTGGGTCGGCACCGCGATCACCGGCGAGGTGACGCTGCGGCTGCGCCGCGGCGAGGACTACTCCATCCTGGACACGACCGGCCCGGCGTTCAGCTACCACCCGGACAAGCTGTCGATGGAGCGGACCGAGGACTCGGCGTTCGGCCCGGTCGACCGGATCGGCCAGCTGACCATGCGGAACCTCGACATCGCCGACTCGCGGGCCAAGCTCGAGCAGTACGCGAGCCTCGGCATGGTCGGCGGCACCTCGCACACGCACCCGAAGCTGATCGGCGCCGCCCAGGCCGCGTCGACCGGCCTGATCGGCGCGATGCCCGAGGGCGGCGCCCAGCAGATCGCCTCGCGCGGCAAGACCGACGACGTCGAGCTGCTCGACAGCGCCGCGATGGAGTTCGGCACGGACTGATCCGCAGGACCCGAAGGCCACCACGTCCGCCGTGGTGGCCTTCGGTGCGTTCAGGGGACGAGCACGACCTTGCCGGTGACCGTGCCGGATTCGGCCAGGGTCAACGCCTTCGCGGCTTCGGTGAGCGGGATGCGCGCGGCGACCTGGGCCTGCAGGGTGCCGGCGACGGCGAGGTCGAAGACGGCCGTCAGGTCTTCGGCGAGCTTCGCGCGGAAGCGGGTGAGGTTCCGCTTGCCGCCCCAGACGTTGAAGAAGTGCGCGTGGCGGCGGTTCGGCAGCACGTTCCACCACAGCAGCCGCGCGAACAGCTTCAGCACCGGCAGCCGCGAGTTGCCCGGGTCGTCCTTCGTGGCCGCGCTGCCGTAGGCGACCAGCGTCCCGCCGGGGGCGAGCAGCCGGAACGATTCGACGACGCCGGGCCCGCCGACGTGGTCGAACACGGCGTCGACGCCCCGCGGCGCCAGCGCGCGGACCTGCGCCGGGATGTCGCCGCGGTAGTCGACGTGGGTCGCGCCGAGCGCGGTCACGACGTTCTCGTTGCGCGCCGACGCGGTGCCGATGACGGTGATGCCCGCGGCCCGGGCGAGCTGGACGAGCGTCGTGCCGACGCCGCCGCTCGCGCCGTGGACGAGGATCGTCGCGCCGGTCTCCACCTTCGCGATCCGGTGCAGCATCTGCCACGCCGTGATGCCGTTGACCACGAACGTCTCGGCTTCGGCGGCGTCCAGGCCGGCCGGGACCGGGACGAGGTCGGCGGCGGGCAGGACGAGGTGGCTGGTCCAGCCGCCGATCTTGGTCATCGCGGCGACGCGGCGCCCGACGAGCGCGGGGTCCTCGGCTTCGAGCACCGTGCCGACCACGTCGTACCCGGGCACGAAGGGGAAGGCCGGCTGGTCGTAGTACTTGCCGCGGCGCATCTGCTGCTCGGCGAAGGAGACGCCGCTCGCCTCGACGCGGACCAGGGCCTCGCCGGCGCCGGGCCGCGGGATCTCGCGGTGCTCGACCCGCAGACCCTCGGGCTCGACGAGGCCGGGGAGGACGATTTCGGTGGTGGTCATGACGGTTCCTTCCAGTTGTGAGTGACTGGTCAATCACTCATCGGGCGTGAAAAAACGGACTTCGGGTGGGGCTCAGTTCTTGCCGGGGTGGCGGATGCCGGCCGACAGCACGGCCGCCCAGTCGCCGGCGTGGTCGTCGAGGTCGAGGGTGGCGATGAGGTGGCAGAGCTGGCCGTAGGCGATGAAGCGCTGCACCTGGTCGTCCGGCGCGCCGGAGCGGGACCGGGCGAGCTCGGTGACCTTCTCGAGGCCGCGACGCACGGCGTCGGCGATCTCGGGGGTGTCGGCCGCGGACTGGGCGTGCACCTGCAGCATGAGCAGGTTCCGGTCGGCGATCAGCTCGGCGTAGGCGCCGCCCATCTCGTAGAGGATCTTCTCGGGGGCCTCGCCGTCGGCCCGCGCGGCGCCGTTGGAGAGCGCGTGGGCCACGAGCTCGAAGCACCGGTCGAGCGCGGCGACGAACAGGGAAACCTTGCTGGGGAACAACTTGAAGACGTAGGCGGGGGAGATGTCGGCCTTCGTGGCCACCGCGCTGATCGGCGTGCTGTGGTAGCCGCCGCGGGCGAACTCGGCGATGGCCGCGTCGACCACGACGTCCCGCCGGGCGTCGGAGGTGGAGAGGGTGGCACCGCGCTTCGTCATGTGAGTGACTGTACACTCACTCTCGTCGGGAACGCAAACCCGCCGGTCACGTCACGTCCGTGCCGGTGCACTGGCGGATCGCGGCGGCGGTGAGTGGTCCGCCCTCACCGTGCAACACGACGGCACGCAGTGCGGCATCCGTCGCCAGATCGCGGAGGTCTGGCGGGAAGCATTCCGACGCCCACAGCGGCTCGATGATGCCGCGCACGGTGTCGGGCGCCGCTTCGAGGTGGTCGGCGACGGACGGCCAGCGGACTCGAAGAATGGTCCACAGAGCCAGGACGTCGCCCGGCACGGTGTTCTGCTCGAGCGTGCGGACCGAGCGCAACACGTTGTAGGTGTTGAGGAACTTCTTGATGGTGCGCGGATTGGCTTGCAGGAGCGGCAGGAACTTGCTGAGCGCGTGTTCGGTGCGGGCGCGCGTATGGGGCGCGATCAGTGCGAGTGCGGCCTCGCCCGCGAGCTCTTCTTTCGCGGGCGCGCTGGCTGTGCGGACGACCCGCAGGATGGCGTCTTCGTCGTCGACCTCGGAAATCGCCTCCTTGCCCATTTCGACTTCGCGTCGGACTTGCTCGGTGTCGGCGGTGTCAGGGACGTGCAGAAGCTGATCGAGGTAGGTGGCCCGAGCCTGTGAGCTCGGTGCCGGCACGGGCACGGTGAGCTGAAAGAGCTTGTCGAGGAAGAGGTGGCCGAGCGAAGACCCGGAAGTCGGGACGCAGTCGCGAAAAGTGGGAAATGCGTCTTCGTAGCTGCGGCGTAGCCACGCGCCGTCCGCGGCAACGACGAAGTAGGCAGCCGCGCCGTTCGGCGAATCGGCATCGCGGTGCGGGGCGTCGCGGACGAGCGTCTGCACGGAGTCGAGCAGGTCCACGACATAGGTTCCGGGGCACCGGTCGAGGTCGTCGACAAAGAGGAGAACGGGTTCACGAGAGCGGCGGAGAAGCCAGCCGAAATGCGACGCGACCTGGTCCATCGGGTTCGGGTTGGACTGCTCGAACAGGCGGGCGCCGCGTGCGGAGTCCCACAGCAGCAACTTGGCGGCGACCCGGGCGCCGGCCCACAGGGCACCTGTGGCCGCGACGACGGCGGTCACAGCCTTGGCGAGGGTCGCGATGGCCTCGTTGCCGGGCACCTGCGGCAGCACGACCACGGTCAACACGCCGATCAAGGTGACGAGCAGGAGTACCGCCAGTATGAAGGCTGCGCCGGACCGCCGCGCCCGGACCGTGGTTTCGGTCACCCGGAGCCAGGCGGCGGAGAACCACGGGCGATCGCGGGCGACCGCCTTGCGGGTGGCGCTCAGCAGAGCCCACCACGGTGGACCGAGCCTCGACTGCCGCCAGGCGTCGAAATGCACGATGGTGAACTCGGCGCCGAGGCGTTCTTCGAGGAGGTTGAGCAGGGTGCTCTTGCCGGCGCCCCACGGTCCGTCGAGGTGGACCAAGAACGAGGTCGACGGATCCTTGCGGCGCACTTCCCGCAGCTGGCTCGCCAGCACGTCGGCGAGCGGCCCGCGGTTGAGGTGGTCTTCGCGTGCGGGTGCGTCCGTGGCCCAATCGACCTTGGTCTCCGGCGTTCTGACGGGTCGTTCGTCGGAGGCAGTTGCCTCGATCGTCGCCGCTACGGTGTCCTCGACCCCCACCTTCGAGGTCACCGTCGGGCTGAGTCCGACCTTCGGTGCGTGGGCGAAGACGAGTTTGCCCGTCAGGGCGGCGACCTTGCTCGGTGTCTGGCGGAACCCGGTGGCCTCGCCGGCCGCGACGACTCTGCGGTAGAGGAAGTCGAACAGTTCTTCGGGGTCGATCACGCCGTCGCCGCCGAGGTCGGCGGCGCCGGTACGCAGACCGTCGATCAGCGCGTCGGTGAACACCGATCCGGACCGAGGCGAAGTCGGTTCGGCCACCTCGAAGGCGTATTCGACTCCGCTCGCGGAGCTGATCACGATCCAACCCGTCCCGCCGATCTCCGGATCGATGACGGACGACGAGCCGCGCAAGTTCCCGATTTCGCTGTGGAAGGAGCCCGAGTAACTGCAGTCGAGGACGATGACGATGCTGCGGCACGCGCTGTCGGTGATGGTCTCGGCAACGAACGCCGCGGAGACGCCGGTGACGGCAAGCAGGTCGTGCCGGGTGTCCTTCGCCGCGAAGTACAGCCGGCCCCGGGCGTCCTTGAACCCGTGGCTGCTCAGGTAGAGCGTCCGAAGTTCGTCCCGCCTCGCCGACGCGAAGAACTCGTGGATCTCGATCTGCATCTCCTGAGCGGTCGGGTCCTCCAGGCGCCGTACCTCGTAGGCGCCGATGTCCGGGTCCGCAAGGAGGCCCGACAAGACCTTTGAGTCAGGGCCGGTCGAAAACGACCTAAGGGCGGGATCGTCGAACTGCCCGGCCGAGATCACCAACGCTGCTCGTTTGGCCACAGTCCGAGCCCTCCACCACGATCAAGCTGCGTACCGAAGAGAGTCGCCGGAAAGCGTGTCGTTGTAACGACTGGTCAGTGCTGATCGGGGGAGCCGCCCATCATCCGGAGCATCCCGGCGCCGCCGGTGCGGAAGAACCGCGTCACCAGTGCCGCCGCCAGCAGCAGGAACGCGATGTCGAGCCACGTCGTGTAGTTCCACGAGATGCCCTCGTGCATGACCGTCGCCGACCGCGTGGCCGGGATCAGGCCCGTCGCGCCGAACAGCAGCTCGACGACGTACCCCGCGCCCACCATCGCCGCGTAGAACGTGCCGAGCAGTACCAGGGTCATGCGGGCGCCGTAGTACTTCCGGTAGATGTTCAGGATCGGGAGGATCAGCAGGTCCGCGAAGAGGAACGCGACCACACCGCCGAAGCTGATGCCACCGTTCCACAGGACCGCCGCCAGCGGCACGTTCCCGATCGAGCAGACGAACGCGAGGATCGCGACGACCGGGCCGATGAGCGGACCCCAGACCGCCGACGCCACCGGGTGGCCGGTGAAGAACAGCGCCTGCCACCACTCCCGTGGCACCCACGCGCCGACCGCGCCCGCGATCAGCAGCCCGATCACCAGGTCACGCAGGATCGCTGCCCACTCCATGACGAACACGTGCGCCACCGCGGTGAAGCCGTCGGCGGAGAACAGCCGCCGCGTGAACGTCCCCGGGCCCTGGACGGACATGTCCATCGCCGCGTGGCCCTCCATCGAGCCCGCGACACCCTTGTCGGCCTGTTCACGGGCCTTCTCCAGCAAGCGCCGCCGGACGAAGATCCGGAACAGCACCGCGAGCAGCACGATCATGATCGGCCCGCCGACGAACTCGGCCGCGGTGAACTGCCAGCCCATCAGCAGCGCCAGGATGATCCCCAGCTCGACGACCAGGTTCGTCGAGCCGATCTCGAACGCCATCGCGGCGGTGAAGTGCGCGCCCCGCCGGAACAGCGACCGCGCCAGCGCGACCGCGGCGTACGAACAGGACGACGACGCGGCGCCCAGCAGCGACGCCACGGCGAGGGTGCGCGGCCGGTCGTCGCCCAGCAGCCGCACGATCGTCGACTTCCGCACGACCGCCTGCACGACGGCGCTCAGCAGGAACCCGAGGATCAGCGCCCAGAGGATCTCCCAGGTCATCGACCCGGCCAGGGCCAGTGCTTCCCAGACTTCACCCACGAGTTCAGGATGCTATCCGGCCGCCGGGGCGGCGGCCACGCGAGAGCGCCCGCCACGTCCACAGTGGACGCGACGGGCGCTCCCGGGGTGGTGGCTCAGACACCCGCGGTGGAGGAGATCCAGTCGCGGTACTTCGTGATGTTGATGTAGGCGGTGTAGGACTGGCGGTCGCTGGTGGAGGCGACGCCGACCTGCTTGCCGTTCGCGTACATCGGGCCGCCCGAGTCGCCGCCCGCGGTGATGCCGTCGCCGCGGTTCGCGCACACCGAGGTGCCGGCCGCGCCGTCCGGGCAGTCGATCGAGGTGACGCTGACCTTGGCCACCTTGAGCAGCTGCGACTGGCACTCGATCTCCGGCTTGTCGGTGCAGGTCGCCCCCCAGCCGTAGACCTCGGCCTGGTCGCCGACCTTGACGTCGCCCTCGCTGCCCAGGGGTGCGTAGTCGGTCTGGACCTGCTGGTCGATCTGCACCAGCGAGATGTCGGCGTCCGGCGACTCGTGCACGGACGTGGCGTTGACCGTGGTGCCCTTGGTCTGGTCCAGGTCTCCGACGTGGAAGCTGATCGGCTTGCCGTCCGCGCCCTGCGTGCAGTGGCGCGCGGTGAGGATCCAGTCCGGCGCGATGATCGTCGCCGAGCAGATTTCCTGACCACCCGCGAACATCCGGGCGGCCGAGTGGAGCGAGTCCGCGGTGCTGCCGTCGATGATGGCCGGCTGGGCGGCCAGCGACGGTGCCGCGGCCGCGAGGGCCGAGAACAAAACGCCCGAGACGAGGACGCCGGTTCGCGCGATACGCACTTTGGGATCAACCTCCATCCGCGGACCGGAGCCGCGCGGTGACGTGTGGTGAAGTACGCACCTACCGTCACCGCTGTGGGTGAATCTCCGAAACCCGCCGATAGTCGGTTGATCCAAAACGCGACTTTCGTCGTGCGCTGTCCGGCCCAGCCGGGAGACCACGCGATCGCCTGCGACGAGGTCCGGGCGGCGGCGAGCGTGGCGCTACGCGGGCCCTACACCCGCGCTCTCGTGGTGCTGACGCGAGTGAGTGCCGGAACGCCGGAAACTGTCACGCGCGAACCACCGCGTGACAAAAAACAAAGCGCGTCACGGCGAGCCGCATGACAAATTCCCGGCTCACGGAAATGCGTATTGGCCGGTTGGGAACTTTCCGCCTAGCATCCGAATCGCCGTTCGACGACGAAAGGAACCGACATGACGGAAACCCTGGTGCGGAAAAGGCGATTCCTCGGAACCGGGCTCGCCGCGCTGCTGGCGGGCGTGGTGGCCGTCGTTTCCGCGGGACCGGCCGCGGCGGCCGAGAAAACGCTCACCTACAAAGGCGGCTTCCCGCTCATCGGCGACCAGCAGGTGACCGTCGTCGTGAAGGCCGACATCCCGGCGACCGCGACCGCGGGCACGCCGGTTTCGGTGCCGTTCAGCCTGGACGTCGACGCCGGGCAGGCGGCCGGGGACGGCCTGCGCCTGGTCGGCGCCACGAAGGTCTCGGGCACGATCAAGTCCGAGGTGAACGTCGCGATCGGCGGCCAGTCGGTCGCGATCCCGGTCGGGCTGCCGATCCCGGAGACGCCCGTCCCGGCCGAAGGCAGCCTGAAGTTCACCGCGCAGGGCCAGGTCGACTTCACCGTCCCGGCGGGCACCCCGGCCGGCGAAGCGACCAGCAGCGTCGGCTCCGCGGCGACCACCCACGTCGCCACCGACAGCAGTCTCGGCGAGTTCGACGTCGACCTCACACTCGACCCGCCGGGCCAGGACGCCACCCTCGGCACCACGACGATCGGCTGACCCGCCGGCGCCGGCCCGCCGGAATCCGTCCGGCGGGCCGGAGCCGATGCCGGAATCCGGCACCCGGGAAATGCCGGGATCCGCCGGAAACCGTTCCCTCCCAACGTGATCCTCCCTTAGTAGGTACCGGGACACCGGGCGTGCGCGGAGTATTTCTCGCCACCACGTCGAATCGTCACCGACTGGAGGACCACTTCGTGAAAACCACTTCAGGAGTCCTTCGTGGACTCGCCGCGGTTTCGGCCGCCGCGGCCCTCGTCGTCGCGGTGCAGGCACCCGCCGCCGCGGCCGCCGCCCGGACCGATCTCGGCATCAGCATGCAGGCCCAGCAGAAGGACCAGTGGTGCTGGGACGCCAGCGGAAACACGATCGCCGACTACTGGGGACACACGCTTTCCCAAACCCGGTTCTGCCAGATCGCGCACAACGAATCGGGCAGCGACTGCGCCGACAACCAGGGCTACCTGTCCGACCAGCAGCGGGTGTTCCGCTACCTCGGCTTCTCGAACATCGGGTCGTACAACTCGAACGGGCAGGTGCTTTCCTTCACCACCATCAAGAACCAGATCGACGCGGGGCAGCCGATCGGCACCCGCATCGGCTGGCGCTCGGGCGGCGGCCACATGCACGTCCTGTACGGGTACGACAACTCCGGCGGCGCCACCCGCGTCGAATACGGCGATCCGTGGCCGGACAACAGCCGCTACAACTCGATGAACTACGACACCTACCGCTCCAACAACCAGTTCCAGTGGACCCACACGCTGTACGGGATCGAGGGATGAGCGTGCTGAAGAAGGCGATGGGCGCGGCCGTGCTGGCCGGCGCCGCGATGCTCACCACGGCCGGCGCCGCCGGCGCGGCGACCGGGCCCGCCGGCACCCCGACCGCCGCCGACACCGCCGCGATCGGCCAGGTCGCCGGTGGTCAGGCCACCCTCGACCGCCTGACGACGACCCGGTTCCCGGGCGCCCACGCGGCGGCCGCGGCGTCGCGGGCGAACGCGGACGCGCGCACCCAGGTCGCCGTCTACGAACCGACGGCCGCGTTCGTCGCCGGGGCCTCGGACGTCCCGGCCGCGCTCGCCTACATCGCGGTGCCGGCGCGCACCGGCGACGGCACCACCGCCACGGTCTGGGCCGAGCGCCAGGGCCCGGCCTGGACCGTCGTCAACGTCGCGTCCGGCGACTACGAGCAGAAGTACGCCCAGGCCGCGGCCGGCGGCTACCTCCTGCACGAGCCGCAGGTCAACGCCTGGTACGCGGTGCACGGCGACGCCGTCACGGTGCTGGACGGCTCGGTCACCGGCCTGGCCGCGGGCACGACGCTGACGCTGGCGGACTACCGCGCGGCGCTGCACCAGCGGTACGCGGACAAGCTGCCGGGCTCGGCCTACGACCGCGACGGCGCGGGCGGCGGCTACGGCGGCCGCGAGCGGGCGGTCCCGGCCGCCGGCTCGGACGGCGTCCCGGTGCTGCCGTTCGTGCTCGGCGGCGCGCTCGTGCTGGTCGCGGGGGCGGTCGTGGCGCCACGGCTGCGCCGGCAGTAGGACGACGGGGGCCGCCGGCGCGTCCGGCGGCCCCTTGGCAGGTGATCATGATCGGGGCACAATGCGCCATGCCCGAACCTTGCCCCGCGCAGCCGGAACCGGCGCGGCTGAGCGGCTCGGACCTCGCGCTGGTCGAGGCACTGCAGCGCGATCCCCGGGCGCCGTGGACGCGGATCGCCGCCGCCGTCGGCACCGACGCGACCACGGCCGCCCGCCGCTGGGACCGGCTGCAGGCCGCCGGGCTGGCCTGGCTCACCGCGTACGCCACGGCCCCGACGACCACGGTCGGCTACGTCGACCTCGCGTGCCGCCCGGACGCACTGGCCGACCTGACGCGGGAGCTGTGCGGCTGGCCGTCGGTGTTCAGCGTCGAGCGCACGACCAGCCGGTTCTCGCTGTTCCTGAGCCTGGCCGCCCGTGACCTCGACGCCCTGGACGGGCTGGTCACCGGCCGGCTCGGCGCCCTGCCGGGGGTGCGCGAGGTCCGGTTCGCCGTCGCGACGCGCGTCTACCGCGAGGGCAGTGGCTGGCTGGTGAACGCGCTGGCCCCCGAGCAGCGCGCGGTGCTGGACGAGACGGCCGTGCAGGCCCGGCTGGTCGTCCCGCAGCAGTGGAACGACCGGGACCTGCGCGCCCTGGTCGAGTCCCTCGGCGAGGACGGCCGGCGCAGCTACGCCGAACTGGCCCGAGACTGCCGGATGAGCGAGTCGGCGGTGCGGCGCACGCTCGCGCGGATGCTGCGCAACCACGAGCTGGACTTCCGCTGCGACCTCGCACACGTCCCCGCGGGCTGGCCGGTGATCGCGGGCTACCGCCTCGACGTCGCCGCCGGGGACCTGGACCGCGCGGGCACGGCGATCGCGCACCTGCCCGAGACCCGCCTTGCGGCCGCGGTCGTGGGGGAGGGCAACCTCGTGGTGTCGGCGTGGCTGCGGGAACCGGCCGGCTGCACGGGCTACGAGACGCGGCTGGCGGCCGTCGCACCCGGCGCGCGGGTGCTCGACCGCGCGATCACGGTGCGGATGCCGAAGCGGATGGGCCGGCTGCTCAGCCCGCACGGCCTCGGCGGCACCCACCAGGCGATCATCCCCGCGCGCTGAGCCGGCCCCGATCGGCGGCTGGGTAGGGTCGTGGGGTGAGCGAGTCGAACTGGGCGGGCAACCACACCTACGCGGCGGACGCGGTGATCACCCCGCGGACCCTCGACGAGGTGCGCGCCGCCGTGGTCGCCGCCCCGCACGTCAAGGCGCTGGGCAGCCGGCACTGCTTCACCGACATCGCGGACGCGCCCGGCGGCGTCCTGCTGGACCTGAGCGCCCTGGACGTCCCGGTCGAGATCGGCGACGGCACCGTGACGGTGAGCGGGTCCGCGCGCTACGGCGACTTCGCCGCCCAGCTGCACGAAGCCGGGTTCGCACTGCCGAACCTGGCTTCGCTGCCGCACATCACGGTGGCCGGCAGCGTCGCGACCGGCACCCACGGTTCCGGCCGGCGGCAGCCCGGGCTCGCCTCGGCCGTCTCGGCGGTGGAGCTGGTCACCGCGAACGGCGAGCTGCGGACGTTCACGCGCGCGCACGACGAATTCCCGGGGCTGGTCGTCGGTCTCGGCGCCTTCGGCGTCGTCACGCGCTTGACGCTCGACCTCGTGCCCACCTTCGACGTCCGCCAAGACGTCTTCGACGGCCTGCCCTGGGAGGCCGCGTTCGAGCACTTCGACGAGATCGAAAACGCCGGCTACAGCGTCAGCATGTTCACGAACTGGGTCAACGCCACGATCGACCAGGTCTGGATCAAGAGCCGGGTCGAGGCCTTCACCGAACGGAGCGAGGTGTTCGGCGCGGTGCCGGCCGACGGGCCGCGGCACCCGGCCCACGCCGCCGGGATCGCGGCCGGCAACTGCACACCGCAGCAGGGCGTTCCGGGTCCGTGGCACGAGCGGCTGCCGCACTTCGCGCTCGCCTTCACCCCGAGCGTCGGCGACGAGCTGCAGTCGGAGTACTTCGTGCCGTACCGGGACGCGGTCGCCGCGCTGAAGGCGGTCCGGGAGATCGGCGACGTCCTCGCTCCGGTGCTGCTGGTGTCGGAGATCCGCGCGATCGCGGGCGACCGGTTGTGGCTGAGCCCGTGCCACGGTGGCGACCGCGTCGCGCTGCACTTCACCTGGCAGCCGCGGCAGGCCGAGGTCGAAGCCGTGCTGCCCGTTCTCGAGGAACGGCTGGCCCCGTTCGGCGCCCGCCCGCACTGGGGCAAGCTCTTCCACACGGCGGCGGGGCACTACCCGCGACAGGACGATTTCGTCGCGCTGGCGGGGAAACTCGACCCGGCGGGCAAGTTCCGGAACCCGTTCCTCACGCGCCACGTCTTCAGCGCGCGCTGAAGGTCCGGGCCTCCTCGGCCGCCGCCTCGCGCTCGCGGTGCGCGGCCACCGCGTCCCCGCTGTCGCCGCGGCGGTCCAGTGCTTCGGCGTGGCGACGGCGGGAGAACACCACCGCCGGCCAGTGGGCCAGGGCCAGGTTGTGCTGCACCGCCGCTCGCAGGTGGGCCACCGCCCGGTCGAGGTCGCCCGTGGTCAGGGCCGCCGTGCCCAGCGGGTAGTGGACCGAGCCGAAGCAGGCGATCGCGAGGCTCGCCATCGCCGGCAGGTGGCCGAACGGGCGCAGCAGCTCCGAGACCCGCGCCGCCGTCTCCGTGTCGTCCAGCAGGTAAGCGGTTTCCGCGGCGCCGCACAGGGAAATCAGCCACGTGCTCGACCGCGGCAGCGCGCCCAGGTCGCCGCCGCACAGGCGGGCCAGCGCGCCCGCCGCGGTCCGGCGGTCGCCGGCGGACGCCGCCGCCACGGCCAGCGCCGCGTAGTACGAGTTGTCGATCGCGCTGAGCGTGGGGGAGTGCATCAGCCCGTCCAGCACCGGCACCAGGTCGCCGAGCCGGCCCTGGAACCAGCGGATCGCCACCAGCTGCGCGCCGTACCAGCCGAGCGCGTCCAGGTCGCCCGCCGCCTGCCCGAGCTCCGCGCACGCCTGCGCGCCCTCCTCGGCCTCGCGGAAGCGGCCCGCGCGGATCGCGAGCATGACCTTCACCGCGTCGGCGACGAACCCGGCCGCGAGGTGTTTTCGTTCCGCCAGCAGGTCTTCGAGTTCGCCGAGCCGCCGTTCCGCGTGCGGGTCGCCGGCCAGGAAGAGGTCGACGGTTTCCCACACCACGCCCATCACGAGGTCCGTCCGCCGCCCGGACCGGCCGCTGACCCCGACCAGTTCGGTCGCGAGCGAGTGCCGCAGCGCCGTGTGGTCCGGGCCGAGCAGGCAGTGGTGGGCCAGGCTCAGCGCTTCGGCGTGCGCGACCGGGTCGTCTTCGGCGCGGGTCCGGGCGACCACGGCGAGGATCCGGCCGGACTTCCCGTCCTGGTAGTCCTCTTCGCCCGCGAGCCGGGCCTGGAGGCGGCGGGCGAGCGGGGCCGCCGGATCCAGCCGGTCCAGGGCGAGCCGCAGCCGGGTGAGCAGCGACGCCGACGCGGCGGCCGTCCGGTGTTCGTGCACCCACACTCCGCCGAGACCGAGTGCCGCGCGGGCCATCGCGTCGACGTCCCCGGCCTGCTCGGCGCGGCGGTAGGCGGTTTCGAAGTGCTCCCGGCTGGTCCGCAGGTCGCCGTCCTCGAGCAGGGCGTGCTCCCCGGCGGCGAGGGCGTCGTCCGGGACGGTCGCCACGATCCCGGGCCGGACCGCGAGCAGCCCCGGGTCGTGGGCGAGGACCTGCCGGTGCACCTGGGTCAGCACGGGTGACGGTTCCACCCCGGACGCGGTGATCAGCCCGTGCCGGGCCCGGCGGAACGCCTCCAGCGCGTCACCCTGGCGCCCGGCGCGGTAGAGCGCCGTCATCAGCTGCGCCCACAGGCGTTCGTGCCCGGGGAACGCCGCGGTCAGCGACTCCAGCTCCGCGATCAGCCCGATGTCCTCGCCGGTCGCGAGATCGGCGTCGATCCGG
The DNA here is from genome assembly GCF_054781455.1 of Amycolatopsis stemonae. Classification (NCBI taxonomy): domain Bacteria; kingdom Bacillati; phylum Actinomycetota; class Actinomycetes; order Pseudonocardiales; family Pseudonocardiaceae; genus Amycolatopsis; species Amycolatopsis stemonae. Next base: position 210,137 of record NZ_BAAGUJ010000004.1, read on the forward strand.
TCCTGGACGGCGTTGTGGCGCAACCGTTCCAGCCGCATCCCTTCGGCACGCAGGGCTTCGACGCCGTCGAACTCCTCGTACGCGCTGCCGCGCCACAACGCCAGTGCGGCGGACAGGTGCCAGCGCGCGGCACCGGGCTCACCCGCCGCGAGCGCCCGCCGCCCCTCGACGGCGAGCTGCTCGAACCGCGCCGCGTCGAGTGCTTCCGGGGCCAGGTGCAGCACGTACCCCGGCGAGCGGGTCAGGATCAGCCGCGGGTCCACGGTGCCGCGCAGCCGCGAGAGGTACGTCCGCACGGTCCGGTCCGCGTGCTCGGGCGGCTGCTCGCCCCACAGCGCGCGGCCGAGCGCGCGAACGCTCACGACGCGGCCCGCTTCCGCGGCGAGCACCGCGAGGAGGGCGCGCAGGCGGGGCCCGCCGACGTCCCGCGGTGCTCCGCCGATCCGGACCTCGAACGGTCCCAGCACTCCGAGGTCCACTCCGTCGGTGGTGTTCCCGGCCATCCCCGCCCCTTCGCCGCGGACGCGTCCGCGCTCTGGCGTACAAGAGCCGGCCGGGGGCCGCGAGATACGTCGACAGGACGGAAAAGTGGCGTCGACGAAGTGTCGACGGTCTGTCGACGGGCGCTGCCAGGCTCGGCAGCCGCGGACCGGAGGAGTCCGCAGCCATCGGTTGTTCGGGAGGACATCCATGAAACGCACGATTCGGGGCCTGGCCGGGGTTTTCGCCGTCGCGGGGGCGGGTGCCGCGGTGCTCGCGGCCGCACCGGCGGCGGACGCCGCGGCACCGGCCGCGGTGTCGGTGAAAAGTGCTACTTGGGGCCAGCTGCACAAGGGCGACTGCGAGCAGGACAACGGCACCATGGTGATCCGGTCGGACGGCACGGGGGACTGGAGCGCGACGACGCTGACGTTCCAGACGCACTCCGGTGACGTCTGGCACGCGGACTTCGACTTCAAGACCACGGCCGGCACGAAGCTGTTCCACGAGGGCACGTTCGACAGCCCGGTGATGAACGACGGGAACCCGCCGCCGCGGTACTTCTGGACCCGGCACTTCACCTACGACCCGTCGCTGTTCGGCGCGGTCGACATCTTCAAGACGATCCAGACGTACAACTGCTGACCGGAGGGCGCCGCCCCGGGCTCACGCTTCGGCGGGGCCCAGGGCGGTGCCCGCGGCCGTCGTGCCGGGTTCCTTCAGCTCGACGAAGAACGAGTGCGTCGGCGTGGTCCCGACGTTCTCGCCCGAGTGTTCCTGCGCCGCCACCCAGCGCACCGCGCCGGCGGGCAGGTCGACGCGGACCTCGCGGCCGCCCGCGGAGATGCGGCGGCTGAACGCGCTCAGCGTGACCATGACGGTGTCGGGGTGCCGGTGCGGCGCGGTCCGGTCGCCGGGGCCGTCCCGGTACTCGAGGACCCGCACCCGCTCGTTCTCCAGGACCACCCGGTACAGCTCGGGGTTGGTTTCGGCCGGATCTCCGGTCATGGCCGCCTCCTTCGTGGGACGTGAGTACCATGATGGCATGGAAGTACCATATGAGTCCACGGGCCGGCAGCGGCAAAAGGGCCGGACCCGCGCCGCGCTGGTCACGGCCGCCCACGACCTGCTCGCGCGGGGTGAGTCGCCGACGGTCGAGGACGCCGCGACGGCGGCCGGGATCTCCCGCACGACCGCCTACCGGTACTTCCCCAACCAGCGCGCGCTGCTCCTCGCGGCCTACCCCGAAATCCGGGACGACGCGGGCCTGCTGCCCCCGGACGCCCCCGCGGACCCCGCCGCGCGCCTGGACCTGGTGATGCGGGAGTTCGTCCGGTTCACGCTGCGCTGGGAGCCGCAGCTGCGCGCCCAGCTGCGGCTGTCCCTGGAACCCGGCGCGGACCAGCCGGTGCTGCGGCGCGGGCGGGCGATCCGCTGGATCGAGGAGGCCTTGGCGCCGCTGGCCTCGACCCACCCGGAGCTGGATGTGCCCGGCCTGGCGATCGCGATCCGCTCCGCGACGGGCATCGAGTCCCTGGTGTGGCTGACCGACATCGGCGGCCTCGACCGCGACCGCGCGGCGGCCGTGCTGGCGGGGTCGGCGCAGGCGATCCTGCGCGCGGCGGTGGAGCCGGCTAGCTGATCGGCACCGTCGCGACGCAGGACGCCGTGCCGTTGTCGAACTTCATGGAGGCCGTTCCGCGGGCGGTGGCCGGGATCGCCAGGCCGTCGGGCAGGGTCTGGCTGTGCTCACCGTTCGTCGCCGGGCTGACGCGGCTGTAGATCGTGTGCGTCGTGATGCCGTCGAAGTAGGAGATCCGCAGCAGCTGGGTGCCGGCGTCGCCGATGTACGGGCCCGCCGTCGTGATCGCGCTCAGCGGCCGGTGGTAGCCGCCGGAGGTTTCGTACCGCAGCGTGAACGTCCCGGCGAAGCCGCCGGAGTGGCAGGTGCTCGTCACCTGCTTGACCGTCGCCGCCTGGGCCGGGGCCGCCAGGACCGTAGCCAGCATCGCGACGAGCCCCGCCCGCACCGCAGTCTTCATCCGTTCCTCCGTCTCGGTTCCCGCCATCCTGCCGGGTCCCGCTTCCGTTCCGCTTCCCTCAGCCGGCGGTCCGCACGAGCAGGACCGGGCACGCCGCGTGGTGCAGGAGGGCCTGGCCGGTCGAGCCCAGCAGCAGCCCGGGGAAACCGCCGCGGCCGCGGTCGCCGAGGACGACCAGCTGGGCCGCGCCGCTGCGCTCGATGAGCTCGCGCCGCGGGTGGGCGTGGACGACGACCTGCTCGAGCGCGACGTCGCCGGTCTCCTGGTCGAGCAGCCGCTCGCCGAGCAGCCGCTGCCCGGCTTCGGTGACGCAGCGCGGGTCCTGCCGCGGCGGCGGGGTGTCGGCCCAGGCGTGCAGCACGACGAGCGAAGCGTGGCGCGCGCGGGCTTCGGCGAGCGCGGCGGCGAGGACCCGGGCGCCGGCTTCGCTGCCGTCGATGCCGGTGACGACCGGGCGCTCGGCGGCTCCGGGCTCGTCCCAGCTGTCCCCGCGCACGACGGCGGTGTCGCAGTGCGCGTGCGTGCCGACGGCGGCGGCCACGGACCCGGCCAGCAGGCTGGTGAGCCTGCCGTGCCCGGCCGACCCGACGACCAGCAGCGCGGCCGACCGGGACGCCTCGATCAGCGTCTGCGCGGCCCGGTCGGGGTCGAGCCGGGTCGCCGCCCCGGGAACCCCTTGCGCGGCCGCGAGTTCCGCGGCCGTGCGCAGGGCTCGCCGGCCCCGCGCGCGGAGGGCGTCGACCATCTCGTCGGGTGGCGGCACGACGCCGCCGGCGAGCAGCGCCGGGATGTCGAGCGCGTGCACGATTTCGAGCGGTGCGCCCCGCAGCCCGGCGGTGCGCGCGGCCCAGCGGACGGCGTCGAGCGACTCGGCCGACCCGTCCACCCCGGTGACGATCGGCGCGGCGGTCATGCGACGACTCTAGGCCCGCCCGAGGGTCCGGCGCGCCGACCAGCCGAGCAGGGCCAGCTCCAGGACGGCGAACCCGGCCAGGACCACCGAACCGGACGCCACGAGCATCGCGAGACCGATCAGCAGCACGGGCACCACCAGACCCGCGTAGGCGGCCAGGAACAAGGCGGCCAGGACCTCGCCGCGGGTGAGGTCGTCCGCGAGGGCGGCCACCGTGCCGACCGCGGCGCGGAAACCGAGCCCGAAGCCGGCTCCGGCCAGCACGCTCGCGCCGAAGAACAGCGGCAGCGAACCCGTGAACGCCGACACCGCCAGCAGCACCAGGCCCGTGCCCATCAGCGTGTACCCGGACCGCAGCTGGGGGCGGGTGCCGAGCCGCGCGAACGCCACCTGGGCGAGCGCGGCGCTGCCGAGCATGGTGAACGGCGCGAGCCCGGCGAGCAGCCGCGACGGCTCGTGCAGCTCGTGCGCCAGCAGCGTCGGGGCGAGCGCCATGAACAGGCCGCTGAGCGCGAACGCGGCGAACACGCCGATCGCGGCGCCGGTGAACTCGGACCGGGCGGCCGCCGGCAGGGACAGCCGCTGCGGCCGGTACGCGGGACGCTCTTCGCGACGTTCGACGGTCTCCGGCACCAGGCTCACGGCGATCGCCTCGAGCAGCAGCACCACCAGGAACACGGCGAACGGAGTGCTCAGCGGGCGCCCGGCGAACTGCGCGAACACCGCACTCACGAGCGGGCCCAGCGCGAGACCGCCCGCGTTGACGACCGTCGCGACGAGGCCCGGCCGCGGCTGCGGGCGCAGCTCGGACAGGTGCGCGGTGGCCGTCGCGGTGATCGCGCCGATCCCGGCGCCGCTGACCAGCCGCGCGACGATCAGGCCGGGAACCTCCGGCCAGAGCAGGAACACCGCGGCGGACAACGCCTCGGCCAGCAGCCCCGCGACGAGCACGCGGCGGCGGCCCAGCCAGTCGCTGACGTGCCCCGCGAGGTACAGGCTCAGCATCACCCCGACCGCGTACGCGGCGAAGACGACCGTGACGAGGAACGCCGGAAACCCGTCCCGCTGCTGGTAAAGCGCGTAGAGCGGGGTCGGGACGGTGGAGAACGCGAGCGCCGTCGCGAACGCGACCGCGACGACGCGGAACCCGAGGCCGTGGCTCACGCGGAGCCGGGCCGGGGACAGGGTGACGGACATCGGGACCTTCCGGGGTTTCCAGGGATCTTCCGCACTCCACGATGTCCCCGCCGACTCAGTAAGTCCAACGAAAAGTCCTGGTCCCAGTTATCGCTAAGATCGATGAATGGAGACGCGTCAGCTCGAGTACTTCGTCGCCGTGGCCGAGGAGCTCAGCTTCACCCGGGCCGCCCAGCGGCTGTTCGCGGTGCAGTCGACGGTGTCCGCCGCCGTCCGGGCCCTGGAGACCGAGCTGGGGACCCGGCTGTTCGACCGGTCCACCCGCCGGGTCGCGCTTTCGGCGGCCGGCGAGGCGTTCCTGCCCGAGGCGAAGAGCGCGATCGAGGCACTGGAACGCGCCCGGGCGACCGTCCAGGAGGCGGCCGAGGGCCTGCGCGGCAGCCTGCGGATCGGCACGCTGACGTCGATCGGCGGCATCGACCTGCCCGAGCTGCTCGGGGCGTTCCACCGCCGCCACCCCCGCGTGGACATCCACGTCACGGTGTCGATCACCGGCTCGACCGGGCTCGCCGAAGAGGTCCGGCAAGGCCGCCTCGACCTCGCCGTGGTGGGCCTGCCCGAGACCGATCTCGCCGGGCTGGCCGTCCTGCGGGTCGAGACGCGGCCGTTCGTCGTGCTGCTGCCGCGGACCCATCCGCTGGCGGCGCGGAAGGCCGTGCGGCTCGCGGACCTCGCCGGCGAGTCGTTCATCGACACGCCGCGCGGGTTCGGCAACCGCGTCGCGATGGACCGCGCCTACGACGCGCTCGGGTCGCCCCGCCGGGTCACCGTCGAGGTCGCGGACCTGCGCACGGTGCCGGGCTACGTGCGCGCCGGGCTGGGCGTCGCGGTCGTCCCGGACACGCCGTCGCCGGACGAGCCGGACGTCGTCGTGCTGCCGCTCGCGGGATCCGGGCTGGACTGGCCGCTCAACGTCGTCACGTCGGGGGCGAAGCCGCCGAGCCGGGCCCTGCGGACGCTGCTCGACCTCGTCGGCGCGTCCCGCCATATTTGAACGTGTTCAACTCCTTCGGTACGGTGGCCTGGGGCGGACCGTGAAGGGGGACTTCATGAAGGTCGTCATCCCCGGGGGCACCGGGCACCTCGGGCGGGTGCTGAGCCGCTGGCTGGCCGGACGCGGCGACGAGGTCGTCGTGCTCACCCGGCGGGACGTCGCACCGGAGCCGGGCGTCCGGCACGTCCGCTGGGACGGGCGCGCGGCCGGGCCGTGGACGGGCGAACTCGACGGCTGCGACGTCGTGCTCAACCTGGCCGGCCGGTCGGTGAACTGCCGCTACACCCGCGCGAACCTGCGTGAGATGTGGAACTCGCGGGTGGACTCGGCGCGCGTCGTCGGCGGCGCGATCGAGCGGGCCGCGCGGCCGCCGCGCGTCTGGCTGCAGATGAGCACGGCCACGATCTACGCGCACCGCCACGACGCGGCGAACGACGAGACCACCGGCGTCCTCGGCGGCGGCGAACCGGGCGTGCCCGGCTACTGGGCCTACAGCGTCGACCTCGCCCGGGCGTGGGAACGCGAGCAGGAGAAGGCGGACACCCCGCGCACCCGCAAGGTCGCGCTGCGGACGGCGATGGTGATGAGCCGGGAGCCCGGCGGCGCGTTCGAGATGCTGCTGCGGCTGACCCGGCTGGGCCTCGGCGGCCCGGTCGCGGGCGGCGGCCAGTACCTGTCGTGGATCCACGAAGCCGACCTGGTCCGCGCGCTCGACTTCCTCGTCGCGCGCGACGACCTGAGCGGGCCGGTGAACCTGGCGGCCCCGGAACCGGTGCCGTACCGGGACTTCCTGCGTGCGCTGCGGGCGGCCGCGGGGGTCCCGTTCGGGCTCCCGGCGACGAAGTGGATGGCGCGGATCGGGGCGTTCGCGCTGCGCAGCGACACCGAGCTGCTGCTGAAGAGCCGTCGCGTGGTCCCGGGACGGCTGCTGGAGGCGGGGTTCGTCTTCGCGCACCCCGAATGGCCGGCGGCGGCGCGGGACCTGCTGGGCAGTCCACAGAGGACGGTCAGCTGAGGCCGGCGTTGTCCCGCAGCCGCCGCAGCATCAGCGCGAGGTGCAGCCGGAACCGGCCCGCGGGGGAGTCGACCTCGAACCCGAGGACGGCTTCGGCGCGGGCCAGGCGGGCCGGCATCGTGCTGTGGTGGCGGTGCAGGACCGCCGCGGCCTTGCGGGCCGAGCCGGTCGCGCACAACGCGTCGAGCGCGGAAAGCGTGTCGTCGCCGTGGACTTCGGCCGCCAGCCGGTCGAGGGCCCGGACGTCGGCCAGCTCGGCGAAGTCCGCTTCGGCGAGCTTGCCGGCGAGCGGGGCGAGGCTCCCGAGCCGGTCCCACCAGACGACCGGCTCGGCCGCCGAGGTGAAGCGCAACGCCGTCCGGGCCGCGGCCCACGAGCGGGCGACGTCGAGGGCGGGCACCTCCGGGCCGATGCCCGCCCGGCCGCTGTCCGGCAGCGGCCCGGGTGCCACGCCGGTCAGCACGGCGCGCACGCCGCCCAGCTGGGCCGACCGCCCGGCGAGCCCGTCGACACCGGTGCCCGCGAGCACGCGCAGCCGGGCCGCCGGGGCGATGCCGAGCAGGTGCAACGCCCGCGACCGCTCGGCCGTGCCGACGTCTTCGGAGAGCACCAGCTCGATCAGCGCCGGGTCGCCGAGCTCCGGCCGGGGCACGCCGGTGTGCTCCAGCAGGATCGCGGCGGCGATCGCGAACCGCTCCAGCAGCATGTCGTCGAGCGGGATCGGCGCGCCGTCCCGCGCCACCCACACCTCGACGCCGCCTTCGAGCGCACGCGTGGCGGCTCCGGGCGGCGGCGTCCCCGGCGTCGTGACGTCTCCGCTCGCGTCCGCGCGCAGCGACAGGCCCTGACCGGGGGCGTGCACGCCGACCGGGCAGCCGGCGAGCTCGGCCGTGCTGCGCACCAGCGCGTCCAGGCCGGCGCGGCCGGTGATCAGGCGGTCGAAGAACCCGATCACCCGCACGGCGTTCTCGGCGTCGGCGTCGAGCCCGGACAGCCGCAGCAGCAGCCCCTTCATGCCGTCACGATAGGCGCGCCCGCCGCCGGATGGCGAGGTCCGGCGCGGGAACACCCGCCGCGTGGCGGTGGCCCGGGCCGGGTCGCGCGGCCGAAGATCGGGGCATGACCTACGCGATCGATCCCGAGCTGCTGCCCTGGCTGGACATGCTGCCGTCCGTGACGCTGACCGACTACGACGCCCTGCTCGCCGCGCGCTCTTCGATGGGGGAGCTGGGCGACCTCCTGCCGGCGTACGAGCCGGTGAACCCGGTCGACGTCCGGGACACCGCGGTGCCCGGCCCGTCCGACGCCCCGGACGTCCCGGTGCGCGTGTACGGCCCCGCGAACCGCACCGGCGCGGTGCCCGGCCTGCTCTACATCCACGGCGGCGGGTTCGTCCTCGGCGACCTGGACATGTTCCACGCCCAGCTGCTGCGCCTGGTCGACGAGCTCGGGATCGTGATCGTGTCGGTGGACTACCGGCTGGCGCCCGAGCACCCGTTCCCGGCGCCGGTCGAGGACTGCTACGCGGCCCTCAAGTGGGTCGAGGCCAAGGCGCCGGAGCTGGGCATCGACCCGGCCCGGCTGGCCGTCGGCGGCGAAAGCGCGGGCGGCGGGCTCTCGGCGGCGGTGGCGCTGCTCGCCCGCGACCGCGGCGGCCCGGCGCTCTGCTTCCAGTACCTCGGCATCCCGGAGCTGGACGACCGCCTGGACACCGCGTCCATGCGCGCGTACACGGACACGCCGCTGTGGAACCGGCCCAACGCGATCTACAGCTGGACCAGCTACCTCGGCGCCGAGCCGGGCGGCGAGGACGTTTCGCCCTACGCGGCCCCGGCCCGGGCCGCCGACCTGGCCGGGCTGCCGCCCGCGTTCGTGACGACGTGCCAGTTCGACCCGTTGCGGGACGAGGGAATCCGGTACGCGCAGCGCCTGGCCCACGCCGGCGTCGCGACCGAGCTGCGGCACTACCCGGGCACGTTCCACGGCTCGGGGATGGTGGAGACGGCGGCGATCTCCCGGCGGATGCTGGCCGACGAGATCGAGGCGCTGCGCCGCGGGCTGCGGATCACCGCGGCCGGCTAGTTCCCCGGCGGGACGGCGAGCACCGCCCACACCACCTTGCCGCCCGACTGCGTGTGCGTGCAGCCGCACTTCCGCGCCAGCCGGACGACGACGTCGAGGCCGTTCGCCGGGCTGTCGGGCCGCCGCGGGCGAGGCAGCCGGACGGGCCGGGGGTCGTCGTCGGCGACCGCGACCGTGAGGTTGCCGTCCCACAGCTCCAGCCGCAGCCGGGCCGGCGAGGTGGTGCGCTCGGCGGCGCTCGCGACGAGCTTCCCGGCCACGGCGACCGCGTCTGCGCCGAGCTCGCCGATCCGCCAGTTGTCGCAGGTGTCGGCGACGAACCGCTCGGCCGCGAGAACGCTCAGGCCGGACGGCGGCAGCCACAGCTCCGTGCGGTGCCGGGGCGCCGGGGTGCCGAGGTTGTCGAGTGCTTCGGCCACGCTCGGGTACAGCCGGAGGAACGGCCGGGCCGGCGTGGTCCGGAACAGGGCTTCGTGCGGCGGCCCGGGGACCACGGCCAGGGGCACCGTCGACCACTGCGAGATGCGCATCCAGGCGGCGACGAAGACGCTGACGAGGTAGTCGTCCGTGATCTCCAGGGCGTCGAGGTCGGCGACGACCGCGGGCGGCTGGTCCGCCGCGCACTTCAGGAGGAAGTCCCGCAGCTGCGGGTAGGTGCGGGTGGTCAGCTTGCCGGACGGGTGGACGACCGACGCCCGGGGCAGTGCGGACAGTTCGCAAGTCAGCAGGTTGTCCGTGGTCACGGATCCGCTCGACCTCTCGTGGTGGGTTCAGGCAGGCAGGCCGACCGTAAACCGCCGGTGTCTTGATCGCCATCGGGGTCGGCGACGGTTCACTCGATTCGGCTATTCAGTCGATCTGTTCGCGGGGAAAGGTAAACGTTTGGTGAGCAGAAGTCCCTCGATAGGCGGAGAAAATGACCGTCAAGATTGCCCGGATTTTCTCTCGGAAACGCGGGGTTGGGTAATTTCCCACGACGGGGTGCTCGGCCGCGGAGACGCTCTGCGCGATCATGGCGGTCCCCGTGAAAGGAGCCACCGTGGCCACCACTGCCGGACTGCTGCACCCCGGGGCGATGGGCGCCGCGGTCGGCGCCGTCCTCACCGCCGCCGGCACCCCGACCTCCTGGGTCTCCGCCGGTCGCGGGCCCGCGACGCGACGCCGGGCGGAAGCGGCCGGGCTCGCCGAGGTCCCCGACGTCGCCGGGCTGGCCGGGTGCGACGTGATCCTGAGCGTCTGCCCGCCGGCGGCCGCGCTCGACGTCGCCCGGAGCGTCGCCGCGACCGGGTTCGCCGGCGTCTACCTCGACGCGAACGCCATCAGCCCCCGGCACGCCGGGGAGGTCGAGCGGATCCTGGCCGCGGCGACCGTCGTCGACGGCGGGATCGTCGGGCCGCCGCCGCGCTCGGCCGGGACCACCCGGCTGTACCTGTCCGGGCCCGCGGCCGCCGTCGCGCATGTCGAGAGCCTCTTCGCGGCCGGCAACCTGACGCCGGTCGTGCTGGACGGTCCCGTCGGCCAGGCGTCGGCGCTCAAGCTCGCCTTCGCTTCCTACAACAAGCTGACCTTCGCGCTCGCCGCGCAGTCCCACGCGCTCGCGGAACGCCACGGCGTCGGCGGCGAGCTGCGGGAGCTCGCCGCCGACGTGCTGCCGGGCACGCCGTTCGGCGCACCCGGCGGGATCGTCTCCGCCGGGCAGCGCGCGTGGCGGTGGGAAGGCGAGATGGCGGAGATCGCCGAAGCCTGCGCCGACGCCGGGCTGTCCCCGGCCCTGCTCGTCGCCGTGCGAGAGCTGTTCGGGCGCTGGCGCGCATACCGTGACGACGACGGCGTCGGGCTCGGCGAACTCCTTCAGGCGCTGGTCACCCCGCCGGAGTGACGTCGATCAGCACCTTCCCGGTCACGCCTTCTTCCGACGCGATGTGGGCCTTCGCGGTGTCTTCGAGGGCGAAGCGGTGGACCGGCACCCCGCGGTCTTCGCCCAGCCGCAGCGCGCCGTCGGCCATCGCCGCGGTGATGTCCTCCGCACCGGCGCGGAGCTTGTCGTCCCCGACGGTGTAGAGGACGAGGAACTGGTACCGCGCGTTGAGCCACAGGTTCGCGCCGAAGTCGAGGTTGACGGTCCCGGTGCCGCGGTCGTCGCCGTAGAGCGCGACCGTGCCGCGCGGGCGCAGGACCTCGGGGTGCAGTGCGGCGTTGACCCCGGCCGCGACCTCGACGATCACGTCGACGCCGTCCGGGGCGACCTCGCGGATCCGGGTGGCGAGCTCCGGGTCGGGGTAGCGCAGCACGTGCTGGGCGCCGGCCGCCCGGGCGAGGGCCGCCTTTTCGTCGCTGCTGACGGTCGCGATCACCGTGGCACCGGCCCAGCGGCCCAGCTGGATGGTGGCGTTGCCGACCGCGCCCGCGCCGCCGCTGACCAGCACGGTCTTGCCCGCCAGCGCGCCGGCGGCGAGCCGGTTGGGCCCGTCTTCGGCGACGGTGAGGGCCCGGTGCGCGGTCAGGCCCGGGACGCCGAACCCGGCGCCGTCGTCGAACCCGACGGCGTCGGGCAGGCGGACCAGCTTCCCGGCCGGCAGCACGGTGAACTCCTGCGCGGTGCCGGCCGCGGGTGCGTGGGTGCCGGCGAGGACCAGCCACACGCGGTCGCCAGGGGAGAAGCCGGTGACGTCCGGGCCCACGGCGTCGACGACACCCGCGCCGTCCTGGTTGGGCACGGTGTCGGGCGCCTCGGTGCCGGCCGCGACGCCGCGGCCGCGCCGCGCTTTCCAGTCGGTGGGGTTGACCGCGGACACGACGACGCGGACGCGGACTTCGCCGGGTCCGGGGTCCGCGGCGGCCCGCTCGGACAGGGTCAGCACCTCGGGGCCGCCGTGGCGGCGGTAGACGACTGCTTTCATGTCCGGTGCAATCCCGCGTCACCCCCGGGTTATTCCCGCCACCGGAAATGAGCAGAGGGTAAATCCGCAGCGTGTGCGGGTCGCATATTCGGATGCGGGGGAAACGGCGGAAAACGCGCGCCGCGCGGGTGATCCCCCGGCCGGGCGATTTTCCGTGTTGCCCGAGCGAAAACGGCCGCCGTCGCAGAAACTGGGCGCGTGGGAGAGGAAAAGCGCGGCCAGGGGGACGAGCCGAGGCGCGACGACGGGGAACCGACACCGATCTTCGACGCGGTGTTCAGTGCGGCGCGCGCCCGGTCGAATACGCAGAATCCGCCGAAGGAGCCGGACAAATCAGGGCGGTGAATCGTTTTGGGCGCCCCGGGCGGGCGTGGCGCGGCCTGGCCGTGACGTATGCGCTGGTCTCGGTGGTCCAGGCGTACCTCGCGGCCACGATGGACGTGCTGTGGGCGGCGGCTCTGGCGGTGGTGTTCCTGGCGGCGGCGGTCGCGTGCGGGTTCGCGGCCTGGGGCCTGCACCGCTGACGTGTGGCACTTTGTTCGACGTTCGCGTGGAACCTGTAGCATCTCGGGTGCACGTGCATCTGCGGGTGAGGAGTGGAACGTGGCCGGGGTCGTGAACAGCATGATCGCCGCCGAGTACGCGGCGGGAGCCACGATCTCGGAGCTGGCCGAGCGCTGGGGCATCGACCCGCGCCAGGTCGTCGAGCGCATCTCCGCCGCCACCCGCTCCTGACACCCGCCACCGCTGTCGTGAGCGGGCCGGTCAGATCGCGCGTTCGCCCTTGCCGAGCACCACGATCCCGCCCTCGCTGACGTGGTAGTGCCCGCGGTCGCGGGCCAGGTCGACGCCGATGTGCGCCCCCGGCGGCACGACGACGTTCTTGTCCAGGATGGCCCGCCGCACGACCGCGCCGCGGCCGACCCGGGCGCCGTCCAGCAGCACCGAGCCCTGGACCACCGCGCCCTGCTCGACGAGCACGTCCGGCGACAGCACCGAGTCGACCACCTGCGCGCCCGAGATGATGCAGCCGTTGCTGACGATCGACTGGTTCGCCGAGCCGCCCTCGACGAACTTCGCCGCCGCGCGCTGGCCCGGGTGGGCCAGGATCGGCCACTTGCGGTTGTAGAGGTTGAAGATCGGGTGCGTCGAGATGAGGTCGGTGTGCGCGTCGTAGTAGCTGTCGATCGTCCCGACGTCGCGCCAGTACCCGTGGTCGCGTTCGGTCTCGCCGGGCACGACGTTGCCGTTGAAGTCGTAGACCGCGGCCTCGCCCGACTTGACGAGGGCCGGGATGATGTCCCGGCCCATGTCGTGGTGGGACGCGGCGTTCTCGGCGTCGGCGTGCAGCGCCTCCAGCATCACCTTGGTGGTGAAGATGTAGTTGCCCATCGACACGTACGACTCTTCGGGGGAGTCCGGCAGGCCCGGCGGGTCGTCGGGCTTCTCCATGAACGCGTCGATCATCAGGCCGTCGGTGGTCCGGATGACGCCGAACGAGCTCGCCTCGGCCCGCGGCACCCGGATCCCCGCGACCGTGACGCCGGCGCCGGAGGCGACGTGCGCCTCCAGCATCTGGCGCGGGTCCATCCGGTAGATGTTGTCGGCGCCGAACACCGCGATGTACTCGGGGTCCTCGTCGTAGACCAGGTTGAGGCTCTGGTGGATCGCGTCGGCGCTGCCCTGGTACCAGCGCGGGCCCAGCCGCTGCTGCGCCGGCACCGGCGTGACGTACTCGCCGGTCAGCGACGACAGCCGCCAGGTGGTCGAGATGTGCCGGTCGAGCGAGTGCGACTTGTACTGCGTCAGCACGCACAGCCGCCGGAACCCGCCGTGCACCATGTTCGACAGCACGAAGTCGACCAGCCGGTGCACGCCGCCGAACGGCACCGCGGGCTTGGCCCGGTCGGCGGTGAGCGGCATCAGGCGCTTGCCCTCGCCGCCCGCGAGCACGATGCCCAGGACGTCGGCTCCACTGTTCACGAAGACCTCCCGCACGCTTCGTAGAGGGCGACCGTCCGCTCGGCGATCGCCTTCCAGCCGAACTCGCCGACCGCGCGCTCGCGGCCGGCCCTACCCATCGCGGCGGCCCGGTCCGGGTCGCCCACCAGCTCGTTCAGCGCCGCGCCCAGCGCCGCTTCGTACCCCGCGGGATCCGCTTCGTCGTAGTGCACCAGCAGGCCGGTCCGGCCGTCGTCGACGACTTCGGGGATCCCGCCGACGTCGCTGGCGACCACGGCCGTGCCGCACGCCGCGGCCTCCAGGTTGACGATCCCGAGCGGCTCGTAGACCGACGGGCAGGCGAACACCGCGGCGTGGGTGAGCAGCTGGACGACCTCGCCGCGCGGCAGCATCTCCGGGATCCAGCGGACGCCGGTGCGCGTCTTCTCGAGGTCGGCGACCAGCCCGCGGAACTCCGCGTCGAGCTCGGGGGTGTCGGCGCCGCCCGCGCACAGCACCAGCTGGGTGCCGGGGTCGAGCGCCGCGCCGGCCCGCACCAGGTGCGGCACGCCCTTCTGGCGCGTGATCCGGCCGACGAACAGCACGTACGGCCGGTCGGGGTCGATGCCGTGCTTCGCCAGCGCTTCGGTGCCGGGGTCGGGGCGGTAGAGCGTGGTGTCGATGCCGTTGTGGATCACGTGGACGCGCTCGGGCGGCACGGCCGGGTAGGCGTCGAGCACGTCCCGGCGCATGCCGCCGCTGACGGCGACGATCGCGTCCGCACTTTCGTAGGCCTCGCGTTCGATCCACGACGAGACGCGGTAGCCGCCGCCGAGCTGTTCGGCCTTCCACGGCCGCAGCGGTTCCAGCGAGTGCGCGGTGACGACGTGCGGGATGCCGTGCGTCATCTTCGCCAGGTGCCCGGCCAGGTTCGCGTACCAGGTGTGGCTGTGCGCGAGGTCGTGGCCTTCGAGCGCGTTCGCCATGGACACGGCGATGTCCATGGTCGTGAACGCGGGCTGCCGGTAACCGTGCGGATCGGTGTGCCCGGTGGCGCCGGGGCGGTCCGCGCCCCAGCAGTGCACGTCGAGATCGACCAGCGGCCGCAACTCCCGGGCGAGGAACTCCACGTGAACCCCGGCCCCGCCGTAGACCTCCGGCGGGTACTCCCGGGTGAGCAGGCCGACCTTCATGACCGAACCCTATGGCCTTTCCGGCCCGTGGCGCAGTCTGGCGTCCAGGGGAACTTCGGCGAGTTTCCGGGTGATTGCTCACATGAGCGCGAAGATCAGGCCCCGTTGCCCCGGACGAGGTAGAGCCGCTGGGTTCCCGCCCACGGGGACGTCAGCGTCCAGTGGGCGAGAGCTCCGGGCGGCGGGTCGCCGTGGACCAGTGCGAAGTCGGTGACGATCGGGCGTTCACCGTAGTCGAAGAACCGGAAGTTCTCGTCGACGAGCTTGCGCCCGAGCAGCCCCAGCTGCTCCTTCCGCGCGGCGATCGCCGGGCCGACCGCGCCGCGGTCGTCGAAGAGGTCGACGATCGCGCAGCCGCAGCGGTAGGCCAGCACACCGATCTCGCCGCCGCTGCGCACGGTGCCGCCACCGACCAGCGCACCCAGCTGCTGGCCCATGCGTTCGTAGGCCGCGGTCGCGTCGTGGTTGGACATCAGCGGCGCGAACCGCCGCGGCAGGCCGTCCGAAACGTAGGTGACGACGCTGAGCGCGAGCACCCCGGCGACCGCCGCCGCGGCCCCGACGCGCACCGGCACCCGCACCACGGCCGCCGCCACGGCGGCGAGGAAGACGGTCAGCACGACCAGGCTCGGGCCGTAGTACCAGTGGTACGGCGGGACGTGCAGCCGCGTGTAGGCCAGGTAGTGGGCGATCCCGGCGGGCACGAGCGGGGCGAACGGCCGCACCCGCGCCCACAGCGGGCCTCGCCGGAAGGCGTCCGCCGCGCAGAGCGCGAACGCGAGCAGGGCGAGCCCGGCCGGGAGGAAGGCCGCGAGGGTCGCCCACGGGAAGTTCTGCGCGTACAGCCCCGGCCCGTTTCCGAAGTCCCATTCGCCCCACGACTTCTGGAGCGTTTTGATGATCACCGTGTCCGGCACCGCCGAGCCGAGCACCATCCAGCTGAAGGCGAACCAGGGGAGCGCGACGGCCGCGGCCGCCAGGACCGACTGCCAGGCCTTCTCCCAGAACCGGGCCCGCAGCGCGAAGATCACCAGGGCGATCACGACCAGGTCGAGCCGGACGAGGGCGAGCAGGCCGGTCAGGACGCCGACGGCGACCGGCCGCCGTTCCCCGGCGTACACCAGCAGCCAGGCGACGCCGGCCGCGCCGAGCTCGACCTCGAGCCCGATCGACGACAACAGCAGCGGGTTCACGGTGAGCAGGGCGACGGCGGCCGGCGCGAACCACGCCGGGAGCCCCGCCCGGTCGCCGGCCCGGCGCAGCGCGAGCACCAGCGCGACCTGGCAGAGGACGAACAGCGCCCCGGCGGCCAGTACCGCGTCGCGCAGGACCAGCGTCAGAGCCGCGAGCAGTAGCACGTTCAGCGGCGAGGTCGCGGTGTTCGACGTCTCCTCCGGGATGAGGCCCCAGTGCGCGTGGAAGGCGAGGTTGCGGGCGTAGGACAGCGTGATGAAGGTGTCGTCGACCAGGTGCGGGCGGACCAGCGCGAAGACGAGGGCGGACAGCGCGGCCACGACGCCGGGCAGTACCCAGAGCCGTGCCGGGGCGGTGAGTTCCCGCTGTTCGGTGGCCGTCACGGTTCGCGGACCAGGGTGAAGTGGCCGACGCCTTTCGCCGCCGAGTACACCTCCCAGCTGTCCGGGCCGGTCGCCGGGCCCGCGCCGTAGAGCAGCCGGTAGTCGGGCTTGCGCGGGGTGATCGAGCGGTCCAGCCAGTGGTAGTTCACCCGCAACGCGAGGCTCGTCAGCGGGCCCGCCGCCGCGATCCGCTGCCGGACCAGCTCCTTCGCGTGGCCGCGGTCGGAGAACTCGTCGATGATGGCGCACTCGCAGTAGTACGCGAGGGTGCCGATCTCACCAGGGCTGGCGACGCTCGCGCCGTCGAGTCGCGCGCCGAGCGCCTTGCCGACGCGCGCGTAGTCCTGCGCACTGGCCCAGTTCCCGAAGATCACCGGCGACGGCCACGGCACGCCCTGCGCGACGTCGATCGCCGCCGCGCCCAGCACCAGCAGCCCGGTGAGGCCGAGGGACAGCAGCGGCGGACCGGGGCGCAGGACCGGCCGCCGGCGCGTCTGGGCGTACCAGGTGCCGAAGGCGGCGACGGCGAACGTGCCCGTCGCGGTCACCGGAGCCACGTAGTACCAGTGGAACGGGCCGACGTCGAGGAACGAGTACACGACGAAGTAGAGGACGCCGCCGGCGCCCAGGGCCGCGACCGGGCCGAGCGCGGGGAACTCCGGCCACCGCACGGCGAACCGCGCCGCGGCCCACGCGCCGAGCGCGACCACGCCCAGGACCGCCGGAACGAACGTGACCAGCACGGTGACCGGCTGCCCGAGGTAGTACATGACCGGCCCGGTGGTGTAGGTCCACGGCGCGAACACCCCCACCTGCGTCTGCTTGATCGCGAGCGTGTCCGGCACGAACGAGCCGAAGACGACCCAGCTCACGACGAACCACGGCGCGGCGGTCAGCACGGCGACGCCGGCGGCGGGCAGCAGCCGGCGCCGGATCGCGGGCGCCATCACGACGACGAACACGACGAGATCGAGCCGGGTGAGAACGGCCAGCCCGGCGGCGACGCCGAACGGGATGGGCCGTCCTTCGAGCGCGAAGACCGTGAGCACCAGCAGGACGGCCGGGATCAGGAGGACTTCGAGACCGATGGCGGACAGCACGAACGGGTCGAGCAGCACGAGCGCTACGCCGAGCACCCCGGCCGCGGGCGGCAGCGCGAGCTTCCGGCCGATGCGCTGCCACGCCCAGCCGAGCACGCCGCCGCAGAGGACGGTCAGGATCCCGAGCGCGACGACGGGGTGCGGGCCGCCCGCCACCCGCGTGCAGAAGGTCAGCGCGCCGAGGAGCAGGACGTTCAGCGGCGACGTGGCGGAGTTCGCGGGCGCGCCGGGGATGAGGCCCCACTCGCCGTGCACCGCGAGGTTCTTCGCGTAGGCGAGGGTGATGTAGGCGTCGTCGGTGAGGCTTTCGCGTACCAGCAGGAAAGCGGCGGCGCCGAACACGGCCCCGAGCACCGGCAGCGCCGTTGCCCTGGTTTTCGATTCCGCCGGCACCTGATCACCTCGCGGGAGCGCCCGCTGCACAGCCACCATAGCCCGGGAAGGTAACGACGGTTCATTACCGCGGTGCTACGGCGCGGTTATGTCCGTTCGTAACCCGCCGTGTGCGTCCACTATGGACGACATCAGGTCCGCCGGCGCCGCGCGAGGAGCAGGAGGGCCGTGCCGCCGGTCAGCAGGAGCGCGCCGAGGCCGAGGACCGGGCCGACGTCGGTGCCGGTGTCCGGCAGGCCGCCGGTGCCGCCCGGGGTGGTCGGCGCGGGGCCGGGAGCCGGTGTCGACGTGGTCGTGGAGGACGCCGTCGAGGTCGACGTGGCCGTGCTCGCCGGAGTGGTCGTGGTGCCGGTGGTGGTTCCGGTGGTCGAGGTGGGGCTGGTCGGCGCGGTCGTGGAGGGGGTCGGGGTCGTGGTGGCGGTCGGGCCGGTGCTCGTGGTCGGCGTAGTGCTCGTGGTCGTCGTGGTCGGGGTGGTCGTGGGCGGCTCGGGCTTCTCCCGGCACGAGGGCAGCTCGCCGACGAACGGGTACGCGTGGAACTCCTGGCCGCTGCCCTGGCCGGCGCTCGAGCCGTGGACCAGGCTGCCCGCGGTGAAGAAGCGGCCGTTGGTGCCCGGCAGCGTCACGGTCGTCGTGCCGGCCGCGTTGCCCGCGAGCACGCTGCCCTGGAACATGCCGCTGCCGATGAGGTGGACCGCCGTCGCGTCGGGGAAGTTCCACAGCAGCCGGGGGCGCAGGCGGTTGAGCGGGTCGCGGTCGTCGAGGGTGCCGCTGTAGGTGTTGATCGTCCGGGTCGCGCCGGTGAGGTTGACCAGCACCGTCGCGCCGTCGGGGATGCCGGTGAACGCGATGCCCTGCGTGCTGCCGCCGGGTCCGGCGATGTCCTGGTCGAGGGTGAAGACCTGCAGGGCCGACTTGCCGTCGCCGGTGAAGAGCGTCTGGTAGCCCTGGTTGCGCACGGTCCCGGTCGCCGGTCGCGGCGCGCCGTCGGTCCGGGCGTAGCACTGGCTCGCGGCGGTGAGCTGCGCGCGCAGGTCCGCGTACGGCCGCATCGCCGCCGGGTCGTGGACGAGCTTGCCGATGACGGTGCCGGTGACCGTCCCGGCGTGCCGGACCACGCCGCCGGCCGAGTCGCCGACGGCGTCGAGGCGCTGGCCGTCGGCGACCGCCAGGTCTCCGCCGACGGTCAGGAAGTCGGCGCCGTCCGGGGGCGGCACGCGGGAGCCGACCCCGGCGACGCCGACGTTGTAGAGCGAGGACCCGGACGTCTTCCGCAGCGTGAAGTCCCCGCCGACGACCACCCGGCCCTCGGCTTCGGCGGCGCTGCCGGTGACGCGCATGCCGCCGCCGACGAAGACGTTGATGCCGTTGTCGCGCCCGGCGAACGAGCCGTTGCCGACCGGTGGGTAGGGGTCCGGGCACGTCCCGGGCACGCACGGCCCCAGGCCGCCGGGCAGCGGATCGGCGTGCGCGGACCGCACGACGGGCACCGAAAGGACCACGAGCCCGCAGGCCGCCAGCGCCGCCAGCGCGGCATGGGTCACGCGCACGGGACCTCCCCTGTCCACTGTGGACTCTCCGGGCGGGACGATAGCGGCAGGTCAGGCCCGGCGCTCGGTGATCCACTCGATCGTGCGGGGCACCTGCGGGGGACCGACCTGGGCCGATGAAATCCGGGTGAACGTCATCTTCCTCCCCGGGCGGGATGCGCCCGCGCGGCGCGCTTCCTAGGCTGGACGTCGTGAGGGGGAGGGTGGTGAGCGCGGTCCGGGCCCGCCTGGAGGCGAGCCTCGGGCAGGCCGGGATCGCGCTCCCGTGGTGGGTTCCGGTGGGCGTCACCGCCTTCGGCACGATCCTGTCCGTGGCCGCCGTCGCGCAGCGCGGTGCCCTGGTGCCACCCCAGCCGATCGCGCTCGCCGGGCTCCTCGCGGTCGTGACGGCGGTCGTCTGGGCGGTCACCGGCGCCATCGTGCCGCCGTGGCTCAAGGCCCTCACCGTGCTCGCGGCCGTCGCGATCCTGCTGTCCGATCCGGCCGTCCCCGACTTCGCGCCGGTCGTGCTCGTCGTCCTCGCGGCCGAGACGGCGTCGATCGCCCGGCCGGTGGTCGCGTTCTCGGTCGCCGCGGCGAGCGTCGCCACGCTGGCCGTGGCCGCCGCGTGGGTCGGGCTGGTCGGGTTCCCCGTCTACGTCGCGGCGGTGCTGCTGGGCACCGGCGGCGGGTTCATGATGCGCTGGTACGTGCGGGCGCTGGACGCCGAGCGCGCCGCGCGGGACGCCGTCCGCGACCAGGCCGTCCTCGCCGAACGCCAGCGCATCGCCCGCGAGGTGCACGACGTCGTCGCCCATTCGCTGAGCATCACGCTGCTGCACCTGACCGGCACCCGGCACGCCCTGCAGCAGGACCGCGACGTCGAGGAGGCCCTCGAAGGGCTCGCGGAGGCCGAACGCGTCGGACGGACCGCGATGGCCGACATCCGCCGGACCGTCGGGCTGCTCGCCGAATCGCCGTCCGGCACCCGCCCGCTGCCGGACGTCCGCGACATCGCCGCGCTGGTCGACCGCACGCGCGCCGCCGGGCTCGAGGTCCACTACGAACAGGCCGGCGACCTCGCCGCGGTGCCGGACCTGGCCGGGCTCGGCCTCTACCGCATCGCCCAGGAGTCGCTGGCCAACATCGCCAAGCACGGCGCCGGCGCGCCGGCCCGGATGCGGCTCGACGTCGGCCCGGCCGGGGCCCGCCTGGTCGTCCGCAACCGGCTCCCCGCCGGCGGGGAGCTGGGCCCGGGCGGCTCGGGCCTCAAGGGGATGTCCGCGCGGGCGGGCCAGCTGGGGGCCGAGCTGAGCGCGGGTCCGGACGGGACGGACTGGGTGGTGGCCGTCAGCCTGCCCGCGGGGGCCGCGCCGTGACGGCCGGCGAAGTCAAGGTCCTGCTCGTCGACGACCAGGAGCTGGTGCGGTCCGGGCTGCGGCGGATCCTGCGCCCGCGCGACGGGTTCGTCATCGCGGGGGAGTGCGGCGACGGCTCGGAAGTCCCCGCCGCACTGGCCGCCGCCGACGTCGACGTCGTCGTGATGGACCTGCGGATGAAGCACGTCGACGGTATCGAGGCGACCCGGCGGA
The DNA here is from genome assembly GCF_054781455.1 of Amycolatopsis stemonae. Taxonomy (NCBI): domain Bacteria; kingdom Bacillati; phylum Actinomycetota; class Actinomycetes; order Pseudonocardiales; family Pseudonocardiaceae; genus Amycolatopsis; species Amycolatopsis stemonae. The sequence goes on from NZ_BAAGUJ010000004.1 coordinate 231,085, forward strand.
TCGGCGGCCGGACGCCCGTGCTGGCCCTGACCACCTTCGACGACGACGAGCTGCTCGCCGGCGTCCTGCGCGCGGGCGCGGTCGGCTACATCCTCAAGGACTCGCCCGCCGAGGACCTCATCCGCGCCGTGCGCGCGGTCGCCGCGGGCGACGCCTGGCTCGACGCGGCGGTGACCGCGCGCGTCCTCACGACCTTCCGGCGCGCGCCCGCCGACGAACCCGCCGGCCCGCCGCCGGGCCTCCTGACCCCGCGCGAGCTGGACGTCCTGCGGGCGGCCGGGCGCGGGCTGACGAACGCCGAGATCGCCGCGTCCCTGATCGTCTCCGAGCTGACCGTGAAGAGCCACCTGAGCCGGATCTTCGCCAAGCTGGGCCTGCGCGACCGGGCCGCGGCCGTCGTGTACGCGTTCGACCACGGCATCGTCACCCCGCGGACGTCCATTGTGGACGACGCGCCGGTGCCGCCGGTCGTCGTGGAGCCGGCTCGGGGGCCGGGGCTGCGGTTCTCGGTGCTGGGCCCGTTGCGGGCGTGGCGCGGCGGCACGCCGCTGGACCTCGGCCCGGTGCGCCAGCAGGCACTGCTGGCGGCGCTGGTGCTGCGCTGCGGCGTCACGGTGAGCCAGACCGAGCTGCTCGACGGCGTCTGGGGGCTGGAGCCGCCGGGCACCGGCGGCCGGGTGCTGCCGGTGTACGTGCACCGGCTGCGGAAGTGCCTGCGCGGGCCCGGCGAACGGACCCCGGACTCGGTGATCGGCCACGCGCGCGGCGGTTACCGGTTCGACGGCGACGGCGTCCGGCTCGACACGGCCCGGCTGACGGAACTGGACGCGGACGCCGGTGCCGCCGAGGCGGCCGGAGACCTCGCGGCGGCCGTCACGTCGTGTTCCGCGGCGCTCGGGCTGTTCCACGGCGAGCCGCTGTCCGGGCTGCCGGGGCCGTTCGCGGAGGGCCAGCGGCTGCGGCTGACCGAGCGCCGGGGCGCGTTGTGGACCCGCAAAGCGCGGTTGCAGCTGCGGCTGGGCCGGTACGCCGAAACAGCGGACGAGCTGTCGGCCGTCCTCGCCCTGGAACCCCTGCGTGAGCCCTGGGCGGCGCTGCTGATGCGGGCGTTGCAGGCGACCGGCCGCCGCGCGGAGGCGATCGCCGTCTACGGCCGGACCCGCGAGCGGCTGGCGGCGGAGCTGGGTGTCGAGCCGGGAGAAGAACTGCGGCGCACGCATCGGGCCGTGCTGGACGACGAGCTCCCGCCGGGCTAGGACGCGATGCGGGTCCCGGCGACGGCCGCCCGGGCGGCGGCGAGGTCGGTGTGCAGCGGCAGCACGGTGGCCAGCCCGAGCAGCGTCAGCGGCCGGAGCACGGCCACCTCGGCCGCCGCGATGGCGTACGGAATGCCCTGGTCCAGGGCGTCGCGATGAGCCTCGACGAGGACGCTGAAGACCGTCGAGTCGCAGAACGTCGTCGCGGTGAGGTCGGCGACGACCGCCTTCGCGCCGACGCGGAACGGCGTCAGCAGCGCGTCGCGAAGCCGAGGCGTCGTGGCCAGGTCGAGGTCGCCGGTGCAGCGGACGGTCACGAGCCCGTCGTCGGTCGTCGTGGCGAAGCTCGGCGGGGTGCGGTGCTCGGTCATCGGAATGCCTCCAGATCAGTCCTCGACACCAGTGGTACCCACGACGCCCCGGGCTGACTCCTTCGGCCGGGTGGTTGTGTGCGGCATCCGGGGGACAACGATGCACAACCGCTGCGATCGGGGTTAGGTTAGCCGGGAACGTCGCCGGCCGTGGCGGGACGCCACACCCCGCGGCCGTCCGGATCCGGCTGACGCGGGCCGGATCCCGGCGCCGGGCGGCGCCGAGGGGACGCGGCAGGCCGACGCCCCGCCGCCGCGTCCCCCGTGCCGCCCGGCGCTTCCCTCTCACCCGGTGATCACCGGGTGGACGCGCGATCATCGTGTCGTGGCCCGTCGGGCGGCGTGGCCGTCGCTAGGCTGCGACCAGTCCGCGACGCGAAAGGAAGCGGTGGAACCGACGAACCCCGACGTGCCGCCCGGGGCGGGTGCCTGGGCGCCGGGCAAGGTCGCCGAGCTGCTCGGCGTCTCGCCGGTGACCCTGCGCAGCTGGAGCGCGCGGTACGGGATCGGGCCGTCGGGCGGGGGTGCCGGGCGCCACCGCCGCTACTCCGACGCCGACGTCCGGCGCCTGCAGAACATGCAACGGCTCGTCGCCCGCGGGATGCCCGTGCGGGAAGCCGCCGCCGCGGCGTTCGAGGGTGCGCCGTCCGGAGCGCCCGCGGTGCCCGCCGCCCGCCGCGTCCGCGAGCTCGCCGACGCCGCCGAGGAGCTGCGGTCCGCGTCGGTCGCCGGGCTGCTCGACGAAACCCTCGCCACGCTCGGCCCGGCCGCCACCTGGACCGACGTCCTGGCCCCGGTCCTGCGCGGCCTGGGCGACCGGTGGCAGAGCGGCGATTTCTGCTTCGCCTCGGAATGGACGTTGTCGACCGAGATCTCGCTGGCGTTCGAGCGGTTCAGCCGCCGCTTCCCGGCGGCGGTGCCGGGCCGCCCGGTGCTGCTGGCGTGCTGTCCCGCCGAGCGGCACTCGCTGCCGATGGAGGCGTTGCGCGCGACGCTCGCCGAAGCCGGCGTCCCGGTGGTCTACCTCGGCCAGCTCGTCCCGGCCGAGACGGTCGCGGACCTGGCGGCCCGCCTCGACCCGGTGCTGGTGCTGCTGTGGTCCCTCGCCGCGCCGACGGCCGACGACCTGCTCGCAACCCGCGTCCGCGACCTCGGCCGCGCGGTCGGCACGGCGGGACCGGGCTGGGCCCACCTGGGCGACCGCGGCTTCCCGCGCGCGAACGACCTGGCCACGGCGGTCGAGCTGGCGGTCGGGCACGCGGAGGGGTGAGCCCGGGCGTCGCGGTCGCCCGCAGGCTTTCGGGCGTGCGGTGGGTGGGGCCGGGTGGTCGCCTGTTGGCGGTGGGGCGCGCGGTGGGTTCGAGGGCGGGCGTTCCGGTCTCCCGCTGGCGTCCGGGCGCGCGGAAGGTCGCGGCCGAGCACTTCGGTCGCGCCCGCGGGCGGTCAGTCCAGGTTCTCGAGCGCCCGGGTCAGCTCCGGCACCAGCGCGTCCCCGAGCCGCTCGAACTCGCCCCTGAACAGCAGGCCCGCCGGCTTCGCCCAGCCGTGGAACACGATCGTCGCGCGGTAGCGGACCGTCGTTCCGTCCGGGCCCGCCGACAGGCCGAAGTCGTCCGTCGAGGTCGCCGTCTTGTTCTCGCCGACGAAGGTCACGCGGCTCGCCGCGCGCCGGGTCAGGCGGTAGTCCAGTTCCGTGCGGCGGCCGCGGAACTCCGAGACGTTGTGCCACTCCGCACCGACGACGATCGGGCCGTCGCCGGTGCGGGTGCACGAGACCGTGCCCGGGTCCCACTCCTCCGTGTGCGCGAAGTCCGCGAGGTACGCCGCGACGCGCTCGACGGGCGTGCGCACGGTGATGGTGCGTTCGACCTGGACCATCGGACCTCCCGGAACGGTTCGCTGCAGAGTCGATGCAAACCTAACCAGCACCGGTGAGTGGTGCACGCCGGAACCGGCGGCAGACATCGATGTCATTATTCCGAATTCTTGTCCTCCTTGTCTTCTTGACGCTCCCGGCGCGCACGGCGGAAGCTTCCTGGCAACGTTGTCATCCCCTCCAGCGGCGCCCCTCGGCCGTCGCGTCGAGAACGGAGTCCGCATGGCGGAGGAGTACGGCATCACCGCGGATGTCGAGCCCGCGGAGGTGGCCGCCGTTTCGCGCCGGCACGTCCTGGCCGCCGGGAGCGGGCTGCTGGCCGGGTTCGGCCTCGCCGCCCTCCTGCCCGGAGTCGCCTCCGCGGCTCCCGCCGCCGCCGACGCGCAGGCGCCGAAGACCGACCTCGCCCTGTTCCGGCCCGTGCAGGTGTCCTCGACCGACTACGCCGCGACCCCGGCCGAGTTCGCCGTCGACGGCCTCGCCCAGGTCGGCGTCAAGGGCTCCGGCTGGCGCGCGGCGCCGGGCGACGGCCAGTGGATCGTGGTCGACCTGCAGGGGCAGTGCCGGATCGACTCGGTCGTGCTGACCTTCGAGGCCCAGCCCGGCGATCCCGCGTTCGACGCCACCGCGTCGCGCAGTCACACCAGCGGCGCCGAAATCCTGTCCAGCTACGCGACGGCGTTCGACCTCGACGTCTCGGGCGACGGCAAGGCCTGGCGCACCGTGCACCACACCGACACGGGCACCGGCGGCGTCGTGACGATCCCGCTGCCGGCCGTCACGGCCCGCTGGGTCCGCTTCACCGCATCGCGCCGTTCCACGACCAACCCGCTGGGCCTCAACGGGTTCCAGGTCTTCGGCACCGGCCCCCAGAACCGGCCGGCGGTGCACGGCTGGACCAGCTTCCCGGTGCGCCCGCACGACGACCCGCCCGCGCTCGCCGTCGCACCCGACGGCACGGTGCCGCTCGAGTCCGGCTGGGTCCTCACCATGGACGACTGGGCGCCGTCCGGGGACGGCCAGGCGCTGTCGGCATCCACTGTGGACACCCGCGGCTGGCTACCGGCGACCGTGCCGGGCACGGTCCTGGCGTCGCTGGTCGAGCAGGGGCAGCTGCCGGACCCGGTGTCCGGCATGAACCAGCTCCACGTCCCGGAAGCGCTGTCGCGCCACGCCTGGTGGTACCGCCGCCGCTTCTCGCTCCCGCGCGGCCTCGACACCTCGGCGGGCCGGCACGTCTGGCTCGAGTTCGACGGCGTCAACCACGAAGCGCAGATCTGGCTCAACGGCGCGGAGATCGGCACGCAGAGCCACCCGTTCGGCCGCGGCGCCTACGACGTCACGGCTGCCCTGCGCCGCACCGGCGACCAGGCGCTCGCCGTGAAGATCTCGCCGATGCCGCGGCCCGGCAGCCCCGGCGACAAGGGCTCGAACGGCAGCTCGTGGGTCGACGCGGGCAGTACGATGTTCGACAACTCGCCGACCTACCTCGCGGTGTCGGGCTGGGACTGGATGCCCGCGGTCCGCGACCGCGCGTCGGGCATCTGGGACCACGTGCGCCTGCGCTCGACCGGCGCCGCCGTGCTCGGCGACGTCCGGGTCGACACGACGGTCCCCGACGCGAACACGGCCGTGGTGACGCTGACCGTCCCGGTCCGCAACGCCGCCGCGACGGCCCAGCGCGTCAAGGTCACCGCCGCGTTCGGGCCGGTCACCGTCACCAGCACGGTCACCGTCCCGGCCGGCCAGAGCACCGACGTCGTGTTCCCGGCGCAGCAGGTGAAGAACCCGAAGCTGTGGTGGCCCAACGGCTACGGCGACCCGAACCTGTACGACCTGACCCTCACCGCGGCGATCGGTGCCGCGACGAGCGACCGCCGGACCGTCAAGATCGGCCTGCGCCAGGTCACCTACCAGTACGACCAGCCGATCGTCATCTCCGACGGCCGCGCCACCCAGACCGTGGACCTCGCGCCGCAGACCGCCCGGTACGTCCGGATGCAGGGACTGAAGCGCGCCACCGGCTGGGGCTTCTCGCTCTGGACGATGTCCGTGGTGGACAGCAGGAACGCCGGCACCGACCTCGCGCAGGGAAAGGCGGGGACCTCGTCGTCGGTGGCCGACGGCAACCCGCCGGAGCGCGCGTTCGACGGCGACCCGAACACGCGCTGGACGTCGAGCTACGACGACAACCAGTGGCTGCAGGTCGACCTCGGTGCCGCGACGGCGTTCGACCGCGTGGTCCTGACCTGGGAGACCGCCTACGCGGCGACGTTCAAGATCCAGGTCTCGGCCGACGGCGGCACCTGGACCGACGCCGCTTCGGTCGACAACAGCGCGAAGCCGCTGACGTTCCTCGTCAACGGCGTCAAGATCTTCGCCCGCGGCGGCAGCTGGGGCTGGGACGAGCTGCTGCGCCGGATGCCGGCCGAGCGGGCCGACGCCGTCGTCGCGATGCACCGCGACATGAACTTCACGCTGATCCGCAACTGGGTCGGCTCGTCCTACCGGCCGGAGCTGTTCGACGCCTGCGACAGGTACGGCATCCTGCTGTGGAACGAGTTCTGGGACGGCTGGTCGACCGACCCGGCCAACCACGACATCTTCCTCGCCCAGGCGAAGGACACCGTGCTGCGCTACCGCCACCACGCGTGCGCGACGGTCTGGTTCGGCTGCAACGAAGGCACCCCGCCGGCAGTGATCGACACCGCGCTGCGCGACCTCGTCCACACGAACACCGACCTGCTCTACCAGGGCAACTCGGCGGGCGGCGTGATCACCGGCGACGGGCCCTACTACTGGCAGGACCCGAAACGGTACTTCACCGGCGAAGCGACCGGCGGCAAGTACGGGTTCTGGAGCGAGATCGGCCTGCCGACGGTGTCGGTCGTCGAGAGCATGCGCACCCTCGTCGGTCCCGGCGACGCGGGCTGGCCGATCGGCGCGCCCTGGTTCCTGCACGACTGGTCGACCGCCGGCAACCAGTCGCCGCAGAGCTACCTCGCGGCGATCGACGCGCGGCTCGCGCCGTCGACGAGCCTGGCGGAGTTCTGCCGCAAGGCCCAGTTCGTCAACTACGAAAGCATGCGCGCGATCTTCGAGGCGTGGAACACGAAGCTGTGGGCCGACGCCACCGGCGTGCTGCTGTGGATGTCACACCCGGCCTGGCACAGCACGGTCTGGCAGACCTACGACTACGACCTCGACGTCAACGGCAGCTACTACGGCGCGCGGAAGGGCTGCGAGGCCCGGCACGTCCAGGCCGACCTGACGACGTGGGAAGTCCGGGTCGTCAACCACACGTCGGCGGCGTTGAGCGGCGTGACGGTCACCGCGCGCCTGTTCTCCCTGGACGGCACCGGCCTCGGTACGCCCCAGCAGCAGAAGCTCGACGTCGCCGCGAACGTGGGCGCTCCGGCGTTCACCGTGCCGTTCGACACTGCGCACCCGGACCTGCACCTGCTGCGGCTGACCCTGACCGACGCCCGCGGCGCGGTGCTGTCGGAGAACACGTACTGGCGCTACCGGAGCGACACGGCGATGCGCGCGCTCAACCAGCTCCCCGGCGCGCGGCTGACGTCGTCGGTGAAGGCCGACGGCGACGCGTACACGGCGACGGTCCGCAACGACGGCAAGACGGTCGCGGCGATGATCCGGCTGTCGCTGCGCGAGCGCAACGGCACCGACCGCGTCCTGCCGACCCGCTACGAAGACAACTACTTCTGGCTGCTGCCGGGGGAGAGCCGCACGGTCCGCGTCGAGCCGCGACGGCGGGTGCCGGGCGCGCGGCTGCAGGTGGAGGCCTACAACGTGGCCGCGAAACTGATCTAGTCACGGGTTGCGGCGGGAGGAGTTCGTCGCGAACGACAAATCCCGATGCTGAATTCGTGGCCTCCGACGAACTAGGCTGGCGGCGTCCGGCCTAGCTTCGGGAGGTGCTCGTTTCGGTGAACCTGCGCCCGCACGCCAGCCTTGGCCGCGTCCTCGACGACCTGGGCGGCACGCTCTTGGACCTCGTGCTCGGGGACGCCGACCGCCCCGGCGGCATCGGCGGCGTCGCCATCCACGACCCGCTGGACGAGCCCGCCCTCCCGCAGCACGCCCTCGTGCTGGGCGTCGGCCTCGCCGAACCGGACGAGATCGTGCGGCAGCTGCGGACCCTGGCCCGCCACGACGCGGCCGGGCTCGTGCTGCGCGCGCCGGTCACCGTGACCGCGTCGATCACCGCCGCCGTCGAGGAATCCGGCGTCGCGCTGCTGAGCCTCGCCCGCGGCGCGTCGTGGGCGCAGCTCGCCGCGATGCTGCGGTCGCTGCTGGCCGAGGGCGACGTCGGCGACGCCGAACCGCAGACCCTCGCCGGGCTGCCGTCGGGTGACCTGTTCGCCGTGGCCAACGCGATCGCGGCGCTCATCGACGCGCCGGTGACCATCGAGGACCGCCGCTCGCGGGTGCTGGCCTTTTCGGGACGGCAGGACGAAGCCGACCCGTCACGCGTCGAGACCGTCCTCGGGCGGCAGGTGCCGGAGCGGTTCTCGCGCAGCCTGGCCGAGCGGGGGATCTTCCGCGAGCTCTACCGCAGCGACGACCCGGTCTTCGTCTCGGTGCCGGATGAGGGCATGGAGGGGATGACGCTGCCCCGTGTCGCCGTCGCGGTGCGCGCGGGCGACGAGCTGCTCGGATCGATCTGGGCCGCCGTGCGCGAGCCGCTGAACGAGGACCGGACGCGGGCCCTGCGCGACGCCGCGCGGCTGGCGGCGTTGCACCTGCTGCGCGTCCGGGCGGGCGCGGACGTCGAACGGCGGCTGCGTGCCGACCTGCTCGGCACGGCCCTCGAAGGCGGCGCGGCCGCGCGGGAGGCGCTGAGCCGCCTGGGCCTGGCCGACCAGCCCGTGGTGGTGCTGGCCCTGGCCGTGCTCGACCACGGCGCGACGAGCCTGGCCGACGCCGAGCTGGCCACCGAGCGGCAACGGCTGGCCGACGGCCTGGCGATGCACCTGAGCGCGGTTCACCCGCGGTGCGCGGCGGCGCTCGTCGGCGACACGGCGTACGGGCTGGTGCCGGTGAGCCGCGACGCCGACGGCGAGCGTCGTGCCCTGCGGATCGCGAAGGACTTCCTGGACCGGGTGGGCGACCGCGTCCGGGCCGTCGTCGGCATCGGGCCGGTGGCGCGCAGCGCGGCCGAGCTGCCCGAAGCCCGCGACAGCGCGGACCGCGCGGTGCGGGTGCTGCGGTCGGGCACCGGCGCGGGCCGCCGCGTCGCGCTGCTCGCCGACGTCCACGTCGAGGCCCTGCTGCTGGAGCTGCAGGACCTGGTCGCCGCGCGCGGCGACCAGCCGACGGGCCCGGTCGCGCGCCTGCTCGACTACGACGAGCAGCACCACGCCCACCTCGTCGAGACGCTCCGGGCCTGGCTCGACGCCTTCGGCGACGTCATCGCCGCTTCGGCCGCGGTCCACGTGCACCCCAACACCTTCCGCTACCGCCTCCGCCGGCTCGCCGAGGTCGGCGGCTTCGACATGACCGACCCGGAAGCGCGGTTCGCCGCAATGCTCCAGCTCCGCGTGGTGGCCCCACCCGCCACCTGACCCGTGCGCCAAGAGGCATCACGCGTGATTCACGGGGCATCACCCGTGATTCAAGGGGCATCACCGCGATGCCCGTCCGATCACGCGTGATGCCTGCCCGATCACGCGTGATGCCTCTTCGGACACGGGTGATGCCCGTCCGATCACGGCTGCGCCCGAAATGTCGGTGATTAACTACCGACTTCGGAACCTCATGTGGTCAGTTACCTACTTTCAGCCGGTGTGCGACACCTTCGGGGCATGTGAACCTGCACGGACTTCACGTCAGGTAATCAACCTTCCACGGAGGTGTACCGGGTGTCACGCAAACGGGTCATCGTTGGGGTCTCGACGGTGAGCGCTGCTGTCGTCGCGGTCTCGCTGGTAACGATCAGTTCGCCCGCCGAGGCGACGATCTCGCAGCCGTCGATGCGCGCGCTGAACTCCCTCGCGATGCCGTTCGGCAGCGTGCAGCGGTCGCAGCAGGAGATCGGCGGGGTGCCGGTGTTCGGCGGCCAGCTGATCCAGCTCCGTGACAAGGCGGGCGCGGTGCTCGCGACGCACGGCCGCACCGCGAAGAAGACCGCCGGCGCGTTCCCGGCGAGCGACGCGGGGGCGGCGGACGTCGCCGTCGCGGACGTCGCGAAGCGCACCGGCCTGGCCGCGAACACGCTGAGGGCCGACGCGCCCCGCGCGTACTGGTACGACGCCGCCCTCGGCGGCGGGAAGAGCGACGGCACCGCCGTCCCGACCTACCAGGTCACCGTGCACGGCAAGAAGCTCGACGACAAGTGGACCGAGGTCGTCAAGGCCGGCACGCAGGACGTCCTGACGTCCTGGTCGGAGGTCCGCGAGGCCAACCGCGACGTCTGCGACGCCAACCACAAGGTGGTCAGCGGCAGCACCGAGTCGGTCCGCTGCGGCACCGCCTTCGACATCACCCGCAAGGAGGGCGGCGCCGAGTCGAGCGTCGCCGACGTCAACAACGTCTACACCTTCTTCGGCCAGGCTTCGGACTTCTACAAGAAGTACGTCAACGTCGACCTGACGAGCCTGATCGGCGCGGACTTCTCCGACGGCACCGGCAAGGCGCTGCGCGGCACGGTCCGGATCTGCGTCGACGGCGAGTGCCCGTTCGCCAACGCCTTCTGGGACGGCGAGCAGATGGCCTTCGGCGAGGGCGTCACCACCGACGACATCACCGGTCACGAGCTCACCCACGGCGTCACCCAGCACACCTCCGGGCTGAGCGGCGGCCAGGCCGACTCGATCAACGAAGGCCTCTCGGACGTCTTCGGCAAGTTCATCGGCATCACGTCGAACGACCCCAACGACACCGGGGACAACCGCTGGCTGCTCGGCGCGGGCTCCTCGCTCGGCGCGATCCGCAACATGAAGGACCCGCGTTCGTCGCTGACCCCGCAGCCCGACATGGTCAACGGCCCCGGCTGGCAGACGAACAACCCGGACGTCCACATCAACGACGGCGTCGTCAACAAGGCCGACTACCTGATCACCGACGGCGACACGTTCAACAACCAGACGGTGCGCGGGATCGGCCTCGACAAGGCCGTCCAGGTCTGGTGGGGCGTGGAGAACACGCTCACCCAGAGCGCGACGTTCAAGGACGTCGGCGACGCCCTGAACTCCTCCTGCGCGGCGCTCGCCAAGGCGGGCACCGCGGGCATCACCGCCGACGACTGCACCCAGGTCGGCAACGCGGTGAAGGCCACCCAGCTCGACCAGGACCCCAGCTGAGCGAATCCCGACGTCGAAGGCCGCTCCGGGCACGCGGGGCGGCCTTCGGCGTAAATCCGGTTGGCGGCCCGGAAAGCCGCCGTTACGCTCTTCCGGAGTCCAAGACCGAAGGGAGCCGGCCGTGCGCGTCGCCGTCGTCTCCCGTCCGCGGTCCGAGGTGATCCTCGTGTCTTCGCGCCCCGGGTGTCCGCCGCGCGGCTGACACCGTCTCCGTGACGTGGTCCGTCGCGGCGAATCGCGCTGCCCCGACCGGATCGTCCACAAAGGACCGCGCCATGCGCACGCACGACCTGACCACCGTCCGCAACCTCGGCATCCTCGCCCACGTCGACGCGGGCAAGACCACCGTCACCGAACGGGTCCTCCACCGCACCGGAGCCACCCGCAAGACGGGCGAAGTCCACGACGGCACCACCGTCACCGACTTCGACCCGCAGGAACGCGACCGCGGCATCACCATCTTCTCCGCGGCCGTCACCTGCACGTGGGCCGGCCACCGGCTCACCCTCATCGATACGCCCGGCCACGTCGACTTCACCGCCGAGGTCGAGCGGGCGCTGCGCGTCCTCGACGGCGCGGTCGCGGTGTTCGACGCCGTCGCCGGGGTCGAACCGCAGAGCGAAACCGTGTGGCGCCAGGCCGACCGGCACGGCGTCCCGCGGATCGCGTTCGTCAACAAGATGGACCGGGCGGGTGCCGACCTCGACGCGGCCGTCGCGTCGATCCGGGCGCGGCTGCACCCGGCGCCGCTGGTCGTGCAGCTGCCGGTCGGGCGCGAGGACGGCTTCACCGGCGTCGTCGACCTGGTGCGCCTGCCGGCGGACGCGCCGGCCGAGGCGCGACAGCGCCGCCGCGTGCTGGAGGAGGCCGTCGCCGAGCTGGATCCCCTGGCGCTGGAGGAGTTCTGCGCCGCCGGGACGGTCTCGGCGGAGACACTGGAGAAGGCCTTGCGGGAGCTGACGCTCAGCGGTGCCGGGCTCGTCGTGCTGTGCGGTGCGGCCTACCGGGACCGCGGGATCGAGCCGCTGCTCGACGCCGTGGTCGCGTACCTGCCGTCGCCGTCGGACGTCCCGGCGGTGCGGGCCGACCGGCCCGCCGACCCGGCGGCGCCGCCGGCCGCCCTGGTGTTCAAGGTCGTCGCCACGGCTACGGGGCGGCTGACGTACCTGCGGGTCTACTCGGGAACGCTGCGGAAGGGGGACCAGGTGCGCGACGGCGGGCGCGTCGAACGGATCGCGCGGGTGCTGCGGGTGCAGGCCGACCGGCTGTCCGAAGTGGACTGCGCGGTGGCCGGCGACATCGTCGCGGTGGCCGGGCCCAAGGCCGCTCGCGTCGGGGCGACCTTCAGCGCGCCCGGTGACGTGCTGCAGCTCGAGCCGCCGGTGACGGCGGACCCGGTGGTCTCGGTGGCGGTCGAGGCCCGCCGGGCGGGCGAGGGCGAACGGCTGACGGCGGCGTTGGCCCGGCTGGCGGAGGAGGACCCGTCGCTGGTCGTGCGGACCGACCCGGAGACCGGCCAGACCGTGCTGTCCGGGCTGGGTGAGCTGCACCTGGAGGTGGCGGTGACGAAGCTGCGTCGCGAGCGCGGTCTCGACGTCGCGGTCGGCCGTCCGTCGGTGGCGCATCGGGAGAAGGTCGTGCGCGGCGTGTCCGGGCTGGTCTGCCGGCACGTCAAGCAGGACGGCGGGGCGGGCCAGTTCGCCCACGTCGTCCTGGACGTCTCGCCGGCTCCGGAGGGCTTCGAGTTCGCCTCCGCGGTGGTCGGCGGCCGGGTGCCGCGCGAGTACGTCCGCGCGGTCGAGGCCGGCTGCCGGGACGCGCTGGCCGAGGGGCCGCTGGGCGGGCACCCGGTGACGGGCCTGCGGGTGGTGCTGACCGACGGCGCGACGCACCCGAAGGACTCGTCGGACCTGGCGTTCCGCACGGCGGGCCGGCTCGGCCTGCGGGAGGCGCTGCGCGCGTGCGTCCTGCAGCTGCTCGAACCGGTGGCCGAGGTCGTGGTGACGGTCCCGGCCGACGCGGTCGGCGGTGTCCTCGGCGACCTCGCCGCCCGGCGCGGCCGGGTGGCCGGCTCGACGGTCCGCGCGACCACGGCGGTCGTCACCGCGACGGTCCCGGTGGCGGAGCTGTTCCGCTACGCGACCCGGCTGCGGAGCCGGTCGCTGGGCCGCGGCACCTTCACCGCCCGGCCGTCGGGCTTCGCGCCGGTGCCGTAAGCGGTCGTGAGTGGTCAGGGCGGTGAGAACCCGCCCTGACCACGCACGACTCAGCCGCGGGGGACCGACTCGACGCCGGCCAGCAGGCGGTCGACGTCGGCCTCCGTGGTGTACGGCGCGATGCCCGCGCGCACCGCGCCCGTGTCGCCGAGCCCGAGGTGCCGCGAGCACTCGATCGCGTAGAAGCTCCCGGCCGGCGCGTTGACCCCGGACGCCCCGAGGTGCTCGTACACCGCCTGCGACGCGACGCCGTCGACCGAGAACAGGACCGTCGGGGTGCGGTGGCGGGCGGGCCGGCCGTAGCGCGTCACCCCGGGCAGGGCGGCGAGACCGGCGTCGAGGCGCGCGAGCAGGGCGTCCTCGTGCCCGGAAAGCGCGGTCAACGACTCGACGAGCCGGGCGCGGCGGGATCCCGAGCCGGGCACGAGACCCGCGAGGAAGTCGATCGCCGCGGTTGTCCCGGCCAGCAGCTCGTACGGCAGCGTGCCCAGCTCGAAGCGTTCCGGGACGGCGTCGGTCGAGGGCAGCAGCTTGTCCGGGTGCAAGGTCTCCAGCAGCGCAGGCGCGGCGACGACCAGCCCGTGGTGCGGGCCGAGGAACTTGTACGGCGAGCACGCGTAGAAGTCCGCACCCAGCGCCGAGACGTCGACCGGCGCGTGCGGCGTGAGGTGCACGCCGTCCACGTACAGCAGCGCGCCGGCTTCGTGGACGGCGGCGGCGATCGCCGGGATGTCCGGCCGGGTGCCGAGCAGGTTGGACGCCGCCGTCACCGCGACCAGCCGCGTCCGCGGGGACAACAGCCCGGTGACCGCGGAGGGCGCCAGCTCGCCCGTCGCCGGGTCGAACGGGGCCCAGCGCACGGTGGCCCCGGCCGCCTCCGCCGCCTGGACCCACGGCCGGATGTTCGCGTCGTGGTCGAGCCGGGTGACGACGACTTCGTCACCCGGGCGCCAGTCCTTGGCCAGCGTGCGCGAGAAGTCGTAGGTCAACTGCGTCATGCTGCGCCCGAAGACGACGCCGGCCGGGTCGGCGGCCAGCAGGTCGGCCACCGCCTGCCGGGCCTCGGCGACCACGGTGCCGGCCTTGCGCTCGGCCGCGGTGACGACACCGCGGTTCGAGATCCCGCCGCAGAGCGTCCCGGCCACGGCCTCGCCGACGACGCCGGGAACCTGCGAACCGCCGGGTCCGTCGAAGTGGGCGGCTCCCTCGGCGAGGGCGGGGAAGTGCTTGCGGACCGTCTGCACGTCGTAGGTCATGGCGCCAGGGTGCCAGTCATCGGCCGCGGTTGCGCGCGTGGTCGCGATCCTGGCGCTCGTTGCCGTGCTTGTAGTTCCCGGTGGCCCGGGCCATCAGCAGCTGCGGGTCGTCGCCCCGGTCGGCCGCGGCGAGGAAGCGGGCGGCGGCGGCCGAGCGCAGTGTCCCGGCGGGACGGCCGTGGTGGGTGATCGTCACGGTGCCGTGGTCGTCGACGCGGTAGGCGAAGCCGGAAGGTGTCCCCATCCGCCCAGGCTGGCATGGTGGGCAACCGGTTTTCCCGGGGACGAACCGGGGGTTTCCCGGATGGCGGCCCCGCGAGGACCCGACAGAATGCGTGAGATGACCGGAGGGGGACGAAGGGTGCGGGCGAAGCTCAGGGCCAAGTACGCGCTGGCGGGTGCCCACCTGCTCGTGCTGGTGGCGCTGCTCGTGTCCTACACCGGCGGGCACCTGCGCTTCCCGGCGTACCGCGTGGACCTGGACGTCTACCGGCTGGGTTCGGCGGCGCTGCTGCGCGGCGACGCGCTGTACGGCACGCTCCCGCCCACCGGCGACGGCCAGCTCCTGCTCTTCACCTACCCGCCGTTCGCCGCGATCGTGCTGGCGCCGCTGGCCGTGCTGCCGTACTGGATGGCGTGCCTGCTGCTCACCCTGGCCACGCTCGGCGTGCTGGCCCTGGTGATCGCGACGGTGCTCCGCGTTCTCGGCAAGCGGTGCGACTGGCAGCGCGTGGCGATGGTGCTGCTGGCGGCCGAGGTCCTCGAGCCCGTGCTGCGGACGGTCTACGCGGGCCAGCTCGACCTGCTGCTGCTCGCGCTCGTCGTGCTCGACGTCCTGGTCGACACGCCGAAGTGGCCACGCGGCCTGCTCGTCGGTGTCGCCGCCGCGATCAAGCTGACCCCGGCGGTGTTCCTGCTGTACTTCCTGCTCCGCCGCGACACCCGGGCGGCGCTCACGACCGCCGTGACGTTCCTGGCCGCTACGGCGCTGGGCTTCCTGCTCACCGGCGCGGATTCGGTGCGGTACTGGACGGGTGCGCTCTGGGACACCGGCCGCGTCGGCGAGCCGACCTACGCCGGCAACCAGTCGCTGCTCGGGCTCCTGGCGAAGCTCGGCGTGGCCGACCGGACCGCGTGGTGGCTGCCGCTGGTGGCCGTCGTCCTCGTGCTGACCGCGCTCGGCGTGCGGCGCGCGCTGGCCGCGGGGGAGAAGACCGTGGCGCTCGGCCTGAACGCCGTCGGCGGGCTGCTGATCTCGCCGATCTCCTGGACGCACCACTGGGTCTGGGCCGTGGTGGTCCTGCTGGGCTGGGCCGAGCTGGCGCGCCGCACGCGGCACCGCGGGTTCGCGGCCCTGGCCGCGGTCGGCGCGGTCCTCTTCGTCGGCGGGCCGCAGTGGTGGTGGCCGCGCGGCGGCGAGGTGGAGCGGAACTGGACGTTCTTCCAGCAGCTCACCGGCAACGGCTATGTCCTCTTCGGACTCGCGGTACTGCTCACGGGAGCGCTGGTGCGGTTCCCGAAACCGGCCGACGTCCTCAGCGGCGCTGTTCCGGCCCACGCCGGAGCCAGCCCGCGCCGAGGATGAGCATGGCGGTGCCGAGCGCGAGGGCCAGGCAGGTCCCGGCGGTGTTCATCGGCAGCAGGTCGTCGAACGCCTGCGGCAGCGGCAGCAGCCCGGCGATGCCCAGAACGGCGTAACCCGCACCGGCCACGAGGAGGAACCGGCTCGCCAGCCCGGGCGAGCGGGTGCAGAACACCGCGGCGGCGCCGGTGATCAGGTGCACGAGCGTCCACGCGCCGGACACCGCGAACACGCCGAACAGGGCGCGTGCGGGACCGTCGCCCACCGTGACCCCGGGGATCAGCTCGAACGCGCCCAGCACCAGGAACAACAGGCCGATCAGCATGCCCATGCCCTGCACGGGGGCGGGCCCCCGCGTCGGCACCCGGGCCCCGGGTTCGGTGGTCGTCATGCTTTCCGGATTCCCCGCGCGCGGCCTTTTAATGCACCCCTTGCGGGGTAACCGGGACGGGACATGCCCGTGGACGAGGAGTGAGACGATGACCCAGTACCACCACACCGCGACCGCCGACATCCCCGCCGACGAGCTGTTCGCGTTCCTGAGCCACCCGGAGAACCTGCCGCGCTACTTCCCGGAGATGAAGGTCGCCCAGCCGCGGGGCGGCGAGAGCGTGCACGTCGAGGCCGAGGTCCACGGCGAGCGCGTCGCGGGGGAGGCGTGGCTGCACACGGACGCGGCGAACCGCACGCTGTCCTGGGGTGCGGAAGGTCCCGACGACTACCACGGCGAGCTGCGGATCGCGGACAAGGGCCCGGCGACTTCGGAGATCACGGTGGCCCTGCACAGCGTCCGCGAAGCCGACGGCGACGAGGTGCAGCAGGGCCTGGAGCGCACGGTCGCCGCGATGACCCACGCCGCGACGGCCGACGCCGACGTCGAGGCCGCCGAAGGCCAGGGCGGCTGGAGCTCCTACGACGACAAGAGCGCTTCGTCGAGCTGAGGCGGGAACGGGCCGTAGGCGTTGCTGCGCGCTCCGCGGGTCCGCAGCGCGGGAATCGCGAAGAGCAGCTTGAGGAACCCCGGCGGTGCCGTGCCGCGACCGCGCGCCCGCGCCGCGGCGGCCCGTCGTTCGACGCGCACCTGGTCGGCTTGGACGCGTTCGATGGCGCGGATCCGGTCGGCCTGCACGGCAGCGAGGTCGCCGGCCGTCGCCCCGCCGTCGCGCAGCGCGGGAACCAGCCGGTTCGCGGCTGCGACGGAGTCTTGGACCGCCATCAGGATCCCGTTGCCGCCGACGGGGGAGATGACGTGCGCGGCGTCGCCGAGCAGCAGCAGGCCCGGCCGGTGCCAGCGTTCGACGCGCGAGATGTCCACGGACAGCAGGGTGGTCTGCGCGAAGTCCGTGAGCAGGTGCGCGCGGTCGGCGAGCCACGGCACGCGCTCGCGGAGGAACGCGCGGATCGGTTCGACGCCGCGCTCGCGCAGGTCCGGGTAGGCGCCCTTCTCGATGCTGTAGCCGACCTGCCAGTCGCGCACGCCGCCGAGGACGCCCACGTAGGTGTCGCGGCCGAAGTACAGATCGAGGTCGGCGTCCTGCGGGTCGCCGGGGGAGCGGGGGAGCCGGAACCAGAGCAGGTCGGTCGTCGCGCCGAGCGGCCGCGCGTCGAGACCGGCGAGCCGGCGCACGGTGGAGAAGCGCCCATCCGCGCCGATGACCAGGGACGCTGTCAGTTCGCCGCCGCGATGGCGGACGCCGGTGACGACGCCGTCCTCCTCCAGGAGCCCGGTGACCTTGGCGTTCATCCGCAGCGTGAACGTCGGGAGGGCGCTCGCGCGCTCGGCGAGGAAGTCGAGGAACCGCACCTGGGGCATCAGGGCCACGTAGCCGAACGGCGTGTCGAGGCGGTCGTAGTCGGCGCAGCTGTAGGCGCCGGACGGGGTGTGGAAGCGGAACGACTTCGCCTTGAAGTGGTCCAGCTCCAGGAGGTCTCCGGCCAGGCCGAGCCGGTCGAGCAGCTCCAGGGTGTAGGGGTGCAGCGAATCGCCGCGGAAGTCGCGGTCGAAGTCCGAGCGCGACTCGAGCACGGTGACGTCGATCCCGGCGCGGGCGAGCAGGTAGCCGAGCAGCAGCCCGCCGGGCCCGCCACCCGCGATCGCGACGGTCACTTCGGGTCCACGGTGGACAGGCGGAACACCGCCATCCCCGGCAGCTCGGCCCGGATCTGCCCGGCAGTGGCGTCCTGCGGGACCGGGAACGCCTTCACCGCCCACGGCACCGACATCGCGGCCAGGTAGGCGGCCACGACCGCGACCGCCTCGCCGCCGCCGATCTCCTCGGCGCGGCAGTCCTCGCGCAGGTTTTGGCCGAGCAGCGCGCACTCCGGCGCGGCCAGGAGGTTCGCCACCCAGTCGCGGTCGCGGACGGGCGAGACGAGGTAGCGGCCGCCGTCGACCGCGACGACGGCCAGCGGCACCTTCCGCGGCTCGCCGGTGCTGCGGCCGCGGGTTTCGACCACGCGCAGCGCGTAGCCGCCGTCGGGCGGCGGTGCGGCCGGGGCGTCGAGGAGATTCGCGGTCATTTCGGCGTTGACGGCTCGGATGTCCACCCGGCCACCGTAGCAAAACTAGCTAGATTGTCTAGCTAGCTTAGAATGGCCGGGTGGAACACGGTCCGGTGGCGCTCCGGGTGAACTTCGCGCTGCGCGAACTGCTCGCGCTCGCCCGCGACGTCGAGCTCGCGCTCGCCCGCCGGCTCGGCCTCGGGCCGACCGACGTGCAGGCCCTCCAGCACCTGGCGTTCGGCGAGCCGATGGGCACGGTCGGCCTCGCCGACGCGCTGAAGATCCGCTCCGCCTCGGCGACCGTGCTGGTCGACCGCCTGGAGGCGGCGGGCCACGTCCGCCGCGGCCCGCACCCCAGCGACGGGCGGCGGGTCACGCTCCTCGTCAGTGACGCGGCCCGCGCCGAGGTCCGGGCCGCGCTGGCGCCCCTGGTGGACGCGATCACCCGGCTGACCGACGGCCTCGACCCCGGGCACGCGGAGACGGTCGCGCGCTTCCTCGGCGACACCACGGCGATCCTGCGGGCATACGCTGCGGAGCCGCCGGATCCGGGTTAGCGTTCGCCCCATGGCACACGAGCCCGCGCTCTGGCTGTTCGCCGACCAGCTCGGGCCCCACTTCCACGGCACACCCGAGCACCGCCGCCGCGACGTCCTGGTGGTCCGGTCGGCCGCCGCGTTCGCCGCCAAGCCGTTCCACCGGCAGAAGCTGCACCTCGTGCAGGCCGCGCTGTACCGGCTGGCCGAGGACCTCGGTGACCGCGTCACGCTGATCGACGCCCCGGACTACCGCACCGGGCTGAAGCGCTTCGGGCGAAAGGTCGTCGTCCACGAACCGACTTCGCACGCGGCCGACGCCTTCGTGCGCCGGCTGCGCGACGAAGGCCTCGTCGAGGAGATCCTGGAGACGCCGGGGTTCGTGCTGTCCAAAAAGGACTTCGCCGGGTGGGTGGCCGGGCGCACGAGGTTCGTGATGGAGGACTTCTACCGCGACCAGCGCCGGAAGTTCGGCGTGCTGCTGGAGCCCGACGGCGAGCCCGTCGGTGGCAAGTGGAACTTCGACCACGACAACCGCGAACCGCCGCCGAAGACCACCCGGCTCGACGTCCCCGCGCCGTGGCACCCGCGGGAGAACGAGATCGACGACCGCGTCCGCGCGGAGCTCGACGAAGCCGAGCGCGCCGGGAAGATCCAGCCGGTCGGCGCCGACGGGCCGCGGCAGTTCGCCGTCGGGCACGACGAGGCCGGCCGTGCCCTGCGGCGGTTCCTCGAGCACCGGCTGGCGGAGTTCGGCCCGCACCAGGACGCCATGCTGACCCACGACTGGGCGATGGCGCACGCGCTGCTTTCCGTGCCGCTCAACCTCGGGCTGCTCGACCCCCGCGACGTCGTCCGGCGGGCCGAGGAGCGGTACCGGGCCGGCGACGCGCCGCTGAGCAGCGTCGAAGGCTTCGTCCGCCAAGTGCTCGGCTGGCGCGAGTGGGTGTGGCACCTGTACTGGCACCAGGGGCCGGAGTACGTGCGCAGCAACGCTTTGCAGGCGCGGCGGAAGCTGCCGGAGTGGTGGCGGACAATGGACGCCGACGCCGTCGAAGCGGCCTGCCTGCGCACCGCGCTCGCCGGCGTCCGCGACCGCGGCTACGCCCACCACATCGAGCGGCTGATGGTGCTCGGCAACCACGGGCTGCAGCGCGGGTACGACCCGGCCGAACTGACCCGCTGGTTCGCCACGGCGTTCGTCGACGGCTTCCCGTGGGTGATGCCGGCGAACGTGATCGGCATGAGCCAGTACGCCGACGGCGGTGTCGTCGCGACGAAGCCGTACGCGGCCGGGGGCGCCTACATCAACCGGATGAGTGACCACTGCGGCGGCTGCGTCTACGACCCGAAGAAGCGGACCGGGCCGGACGCGTGCCCGTTCACCGCCGGGTACTGGGCGTTCCTCGACCGCAACGCCGACCGGTTGCGCGGCAACCACCGGATGCGGCAACCGTTGAGCGGCCTGGCCAGGCTCGCGGACCGTGACGAGGTCGTCGCCCGGGAGGCGGACCGCCGCCACTTCTGAGTTCACCGCATTGTGTGGCTAGCCGGGGCGCGGGAGCTCTCTTACGGTTGTTGTCTCCCTTTCCCCGGCGAAGGCGACCTTCCATGCCCGACGCAGACCAGCGCGCTGGCGTGCTGTCCAAGCGCGCCCTGGTGACCGCGTCCCACGCGGTGGAGCGCGCGGCCCTCGCCGACGGCGCCGGTGCCGACACCGTCGTGTTCGCGCTGTTCCAGCGGCTGCCGTACTTCGAGCGCGAGCGCGAGGTCTACGCCCGCATCGCGCGCAAGGCCGCGGCGACGGTCGTCGGCATGGTCGACTCGGGCCGGCCCGACCTGCCGCACGGCGTCACCCCGGTGCTGCTGCGCCCCGACGAGCCGATGGCGCGCGAGTGGTCGGTCGCGGTGCTGTCGCCGACGTTCGGCGCGTCGGTGGTCGCGCAGGACCTCGACGAGGTCGACCCGCAGGCGTCGACGGTGGAGCGCGCGCGGTTGTTCCGCGGCCGCTGGGGCCTGCGCCGCGACGAGGCGTACGCCGAGGTCGTCCGCCTCCGCGACGCGATGGGCGACCGGCTGCCCCCGGCGGTGCGGCGGACGGTCGGCGAGGTGCTGGCGTCGGTCGAGACGCCCGCGGAGCTCGACATCGAAAGCCGCGCCGAGGCGGCGTTGCGGCACGTCGCGGGCAAGCTCGACGAGGCCCGCGCGAAGGTGGACCCGCCGCCGGCCACCGGCCCGGCCGTCGACCCGGAAACCGGCCTCGACACCTTGGCGGGCCTGGCTCCCTGGCTCGGCGACGCGACGGACACGGTGCCGCTCGGCCTGGTCCTGGTCGCGATCGACGACCTCGGCGCGGTCGAACGCCGCCACGGCGTCCGCGTCCGGATGCACACCGAGCAGAACGTCGCCGACCTCCTGCGCGGCGGGCTGCGGCCACTCGACCGCGCGGTCCGCCTCGGACCGGGCGAGTTCCTGGTGGTCCAGCCGGCGGTCCAGGCGGCCGAGCTGACGGCGCGCAGCCGCCACCTCGAGCACCGCCTGGCGGCACTGCACGCGACTTACCCGTTCGTGGACCTCCACCCCCGCACGACGACGATGCTGACCCGCCGCCGCCCGCTGCCCCTGCACCAGCTGCGCGCCCAGCTGCGCCAGGTCCCGGCGGTGACGCTGTGGCCGCCGAGCCAGGGATCGCTGCCGCTGGCACCGCCGGTCGTGATGCGCTCGGGCGCGGGAGGCTGGTTCCGCTGAGGTGGGTGTATAACGACCTATTCGGCGGGCCTTGAGTCAAAGTCTGCGATCATGACGGCGTGAAACCGCGCCGCTGGAACCCCGACACCGTCGCCGTGCCGCGAGGGCGGTACAGCCACCTCGCCGACGTTCCTGCCGGGCACCGCCTGGTCTTCATCGCCGGGCAGCTCGGTGTCCACCGGGACGGCAGCCTCGCCGGCGCGGACGCCGAGGCGCAGGCGCGGCAGATCTTCGCCAACCTCGAGGCGCTCCTCGCCGCCGAGGGGGCTCGTCCGGAGCACCTCGTCAAGCTGCTCGCCTTGATCTCGGGCACCGAGCACCTCGCCGGTTACCGGGCCGCGCAAGGGGAGGCGTTCGCACGGTGATTCCCGGACGGGGACTTCCCGGCTCAGTCGCTCGCCGTCGTGGCCGGGCTCGCGGCGCCCGAGTACGTCGCCGAAGTCGAGGCCGTGGCCGCCGTGCCCGGGAGCTGAGTCGTCACCAGCACGCCCGCCGCCGCGATCAGCACGCACGCCGCGATCGTCGTGCGCCGGTAGTGCAGGACCAGTGCGGCGAATTCGCGCAGCAGCGCGCTCGGCAGGAAGTAGCCGGCCGTCGGGGAACCCGTCGCGTGGTAGGGCAGGTGCAGGCGGCGGCACTGCACCGCGGTGCGGAACACGTGGTAGTCGCTGGTCACCGCCACCACCCGCCGGGCGTCGGCGGGCAGCAGCGCCGCCGAGAACCGGAGGTTCTCTTCCGTGGTGCCGGCCCGGGTTTCGCAGCGGACGCGGTCCTCGGGGATGCCCCGCTCCACCAGGTAGGCGTGCATCGCCTCGGCTTCGGTGACCGTCTCGTCCGGGCCGCACCCGCCGGAGACCACGACCAGCGGCGCCGCCTTTTGCCGCGTGTACAGCCGGATCGCGCGCTCGAGGCGCCCGGCGAGCAGCGGCGGCACCCGGTCGCCGGCCAGGCCGCAGCCGAGCACGATGATCGCGTCGACCCCGCCGCGGCGGCCGATCCGGCTGTACAGCACCGAATAGACCAGCAGCGACAGGAACAGGAACCCGAAGTAGCCCGCGAGCAGCGCGGCGGTCGTCACCAGGGCCGAGCCCCACCGGCCCAGCGGCACGAAGAACAGCGCCTCGAGGACGACCAGCCCCACCCCGACGGCGAGCGACAGCAGGTTCCCGGGACTGCGCCCTTCGCGGCGCCACATCCCGACCCCGTTGACGATCAGCGCGACCGGCACGACAAAGGCGGCCAGCAGGCCCGCGCCGCCGAGCAACGCCGCCAAGAACGGCGTCGCCCCTTCGAGGTGCAGCAGCGACAACACCGTCAGCAGGACGGCCAAGCCCAGCCACACGGCGTTCCCGAGCCGCCGCGGTTCGTGCGAGACCCGCACGGCGAAAACGACCAGCGCCACCGCGGCCGCGATCGGCAGCGCGCCGTCGGCGACGTCCACCCGGCCTCCTAGGTTGCCCGTGAAGAGGCCAACCTAGCCGAGTGGACGCGCCACGACGGAGTCAGGCCTTGCGCTGCATGCTCGACCGCGCCGGGTTGCCCTGGTCGGCGGCCTTCGGGTCCTTCTCGTCCTGCTTGGCCCGGACGCCGGCTTCGATCCGGTCGCCGATGTCCTTGTCGACGTTGCGCCAGTAGTCGAACGCGCGCGCCAGCACCGGCTGGGACACGCCGTTGAGCAGGTGCCCGACGACGTTGTCGACGAACCGCGCGCGGGCGTCGTCGTCGAACACCTCGCGGACCATGGTGCCGGCCTGGCCCCAGTCGTCGTCCTCTTCGCGAAGCGTGTACGCGGTGCGGACCATGTCACCGTCGGCCTGCCAGCCCGCCGGGGTGCCGTAGCGCTCGACGTCGGCGTGCGGCCCGCCCTTCGAGTTCGGCGCGTACACCGGGTCCGAGACCTTCTGGTACCGCATCGCGCCGTCCTTGCTGTAGCTGTGGACGGGTGCGACCGGCGCGTTGACCGGCAGTTGCTTGTAGTTCGCGCCGATCCGGTACCGGTGCGCGTCGGGGTAGGAGAACAGCCGCCCGAGCAGCATCTTGTCCGGGCTGACGCCGATGCCCGGGACCAGGTTGCTCGGCTCGAACGCGGCCTGCTCGATCTCGGTGTGGTGGTCGGTGGGGTTGCGGTCGAGGGTCATCCGGCCGACCTCGATCAGCGGGTAGTCGCCGTGCGGCCACACCTTCGTCAGGTCGAAGGGGTTGAAGCGGTACGTCTTCGCGTCCTCGAACGGCATGACCTGGACCTTGAGCGTCCAGCTCGGGTGGTCGCCGCGCTCGATCGCCTCGTAGAGGTCCCGCGTGTGGTAGTCGGTGTCGGCCGACGCCATCTGGTCGCCCTCGTCCTGGGTGAAGCACTCGACGCCCTGGTCGGTCTTGAAGTGGTACTTCACCCAGAAGCGTTCGCCCGCCTGGTTGACCCACATGTAGGTGTGCGAGCTGTAGCCGTTCATGTGGCGCCAGGTCCGCGGCAGCCCGCGGTCGCCCATCAGCCACGTCACCTGGTGCGCCGACTCCGGCGACAGCGTCCAGAAGTCCCACTGCATGTCGTGGTCGCGGAGGTTGTTGTCCGCACGGCGTTTCTGCGACCGGATGAAGTGCTGGAACTTCAACGGGTCGCGGATGAAGAAGACCGGGGTGTTGTTCCCGACCATGTCGTAGTTGCCTTCGCTGGTGTAGAACTTCACCGCGAAGCCGCGCGGGTCGCGCCAGGTGTCCGGGCTGCCGCGCTCGCCGGCGACGGTGGAGAACCGCACCAGCAGGTCGGTCTTCACGCCGGGCTGGAACACCGCGGCCTTGGTGTACGCGCTGACGTCGCCGGTCACCTCGAACCGGCCGAACGCGCCGCTGCCCTTCGCGTGCGGCTGGCGCTCGGGCACGCGCTCGCGGTTGAACTGCGCCATCTGCTCGATGAGGTAGTTGTCCTGCAACAGGATCGGGCCGTCCGGGCCGATCGTGAGGGAGTGCTCGTCGCTTTCGACGGGGATGCCGGCGTCGGTGGTGGTCGGTTCGGGTCGGGTCTGCGTCACAACGTTCCTCTTTCCGCGGGGCGGGAAGCGGTGCAGCCGGGGCACACGCCCCAGAACACCACTTCCGCCTCGTCGATGGTGAAACCGTGCGAAGTGCCGGGGGCCAGGCAGGGCGCGGCGCCGACCGCGCAGTCGACGTCCTCCGTCCGCCCGCACCGACGGCACACGACGTGGTGGTGGTTGTCCCCGGCCCGGCGCTCGAACCGCGCCGGGTGCCCCGGCAGCTCGATCCGCCGGACCAGGCCGGCCTCCGTGCACGCGCTGAGCACGTCGTAGATGGCCTGGGTGGACACGGACGCCAGCTCGGCGCGCACGCCGGCGCCGATCGCGTCCACAGTGGAATGAGGATGCCCCGCGAGCCACGTGAGCACCGCGCGCCGGGGCGCGGTGATCCGCAGGCCCGCCGCCCGCAACGTGGTTGCCGCATCGCTCATGACACCCCACCGTGCGCCACGATCTGGAACGGGTCAAGTCCTCGGATGGACGGTTTGGGCGGCGCGAAATCGGGTAGGAGCGCGGGATCTGGCAGGGTGGAGGGGTGACCGACCGACCGGCGTTCGTGCTGCACGAGCACTGGCGCCCGCAGCACCACTTCGACCTCCGGCTCGAGGAGGACGGCGTGCTGCGGTCGTGGGCGGTGCCGCGCGGTCTCCCGCCGGACTCCGCCGGGAACCGGCTCGCGGTGGCCGTGCCCGACCACGACCTCGACCACCTCGGCTACGAGGACGAGACCAAGAAGGTCGCCGACACCGGGTGGTGGGAAGAGCACGACCGGACGCCGAAGCGGATCCTGTTCACGCTGCACGGCCGGACGGGCTCGGTGCGCTACGCGCTGATCCGCACCGACCGCGACTGGCTCCTGCACCGCACCCGAGAGCAGCCGGGAGACGCCGATGCCGCGCGTTGAGGTCCTGTCCGCCACGCCGACGCTCTTCCGCGAGGACGGCGAACTCGACACCCACGGAAACACCGCGTTGCTGACCTGGCTGCGCGACCGGGTCGACGGTGTCTTCGTCGCCGGGACGACCGGCGAGTTCCCCGCGCTGGAGCGGGGTGAACGCCGGACACTGGCCGAGCTCGCGCTGGCAGCATTCGGTCCGGCCCGCACGATCGTGCACGTCGGCGCGGCGAGCACGCGCGAAGCCGTCGCGCTGACCGCCGACGCCCTCGCCGCCGGGGCCACGCGCCTGGCCGTGCTCACGCCCTACTACCTGCCCGCGGACGCCGAAGCGGTGCAACGCCACTTCGCCGCGGTGGCCGCCGCGGCCGGGGACGCCGACGTCTACGGCTACCTCTTCCCGGACCTCACCGGCGTCACGCTCACCCCGGAGGAGTTCGCCGCGACGGGCCTGCGCGGCGGGAAGCTGTCGGGTGCGGCGGCGGCCGGGCTCGCCGGTTTCCGGGCGGCGCTGCCGGACGCGCGGTTCTGGTCGGGCGCCGACACGCAGGTGGCCGCCGTGGCCCGGGCCGGCGGGGCGGGCGTGGTCTCGGGTCTGTCCTCGGCGTACCCGGACCCGTTCGTGGCCCTGGCGGCCGCGGTGGCGGCCGGGGACGAAGCCGCCGAACGTGCCGCTCAGGCGCGCGCCGACGCGGTGCTCGCCGCGCTGGGCGGGACCGTCGCCGGGATCAAGGAAGCGCTGCGGCGGCGGGGGATCGGCACCGGCGTGCTGCGGATGCCCGCGGCCGCGCCGGACGTCGACCGGATCGCCGCCTACGCCGGGAGCTGAAGCCGGGCCGGGCGCATCGCCCGGTGCGCCCAGCGGCCGAGCACGACGAGCAGCGCGATCTCCAGCACCATCATCAGGCGCTCGACCAGGCCGGTCGCGATCGTCGGGAGGTGGCCGCCGAGGACGACGTTCACCGCGAACGGGACGATGAACGGCAGGTAGAACGGGATCGCGGCGAGCGCGAGGCGCCGCGACCAGGTCGCGAACCGCCGCCAGCGCGGGTCGTCGCGGTGCCGCCGGCCCAGCGCCCAGCCGACCACCGGCAGGCTGAGGGACGTGACGGCCGAGGCGTAGAGGTGGATCTTCCCGGTCGCGGTGATCGCGCCGCCCTGCGGGTCCTTCGCGAAGAGCGCGACCGCGAGCAGGCTGACGCACCACAGCACCTTCGCGCCCACCAGCGCCGGGTTGGCCAGCAGGCCCCGGCGGTAGAGCGCGACCAGCAGCAGGGCCGAGCCGGTGCTGGTGAGGACCAGCGCGACGTCCCACATCCACCGGCCCGGGCTCAGCGCGTAGTCGCTGAGCATCGAGCTGACCGGGTCCAGGGGCGCGAGCCGCCGGTCGAGGTGCAGGACGACGAGCAGGACCATCGCGGTGGCGAGGGTGGTCAGCGCGCCGGGCACGAGCAGCCGGGCGCGCAGGCGGGGACGGGCGGGCGACGACAACAGCATGTAGAGGGACACTCCCAGACGGGTCGGCTGGTTCAGGCGCAAGTCGCGGACGCTACCCGTGACCATTCCGTGATCATCGCGCGACACGCCCGCGATGTGACCCAGCCCACTCCGGCACGTTCCCGTGAGAGCGACCACCTGGGGCGTCGCTTTCCCGGGAAAGTGCCGGTCAGTGGTCGCCGTCCTGGGGGATCTCCGCCGAGTCGGTGAGCCGCAGCTTGCGCCGGGCCCGCTGGTAGAACGTCGTCATCCCCAGCCGGACGACCCGGGCCGCGCTCGGCCGGGCTTTCAGGTCGAGGCGGTCGCCGGGGCGGATGTACCCCTCGACCTGCCCGTCGACTTCCACGGCCAGCCGGCCGCTGGTGGGCAGCAGCTCGAGCGTCACCTCGTCGTGCACCGACAGCACCACGCCGCGGCTGTACGCGGAGTGCGGCGCCGCGGGCGTGACCAGCAACGCCTCCACCGACGGGCTGGTGATCGGCCCGCCGGCGGAGAAGCTGTACGCCGTCGAGCCGGTCGGGGTGGCGACGACCACCGCGTCGGCCGAGTAGCTCACGAACGGCTGGCCGCCGACGCGGACCGCGACGACCGCGCTGCCGTCGCCGGGCACCCGCACCACGGCGATGTCGTTGAACGCCGTGATCCGGCGGCCGTCGAGCAGCCCGTCCACGGCCAGCCGCGGCTCGACCGTGAACTGGTGGTCGTCGATCGCCGAGAGCGCGCCCGGCAGGTCGGGGACGTCGACCTCGGCGAGGAACCCGAGCTTGCCGAGGTTGACCCCGAGCACCGGCGCGCGCTGCCCGTCGGCCAGCCGCATCGCGCGCAGCATCGTGCCGTCGCCGCCCAGGCTGACCACCAGGTCGGAGCGCCGGCCGAGCTCCTCGGCCGTCACCCCGACCGCCGCGCAGTTCAGGCGGACGATCTCGTCGGCGATGCCGAGGATCTCGATGTTCCGGTGGCCGGCCCAGCCGAGCACGGCCTCGACGGCGGCCGCGGAGTCGCGGCGGGGGTGCAGCACGAGTCCCGCGGAGTGCATGTCAGCGGACCCGGGCGGAAGGGAGCGTCATGCGCTCAGTCTGCCCGCTCCCGCCTCCCGTCGCGAGAACCGCAGGGCGCCGTCGTCGATCCGGCCGTGCCGGAGCTTGACGACGTCGTGCGCGTAGCTCATGCCGAGCGTCCACGGCGCCCGCGAGCCCGCCTTGGGGAACTCGTCGATCGACCGCAGGACGTACCCGGCGTCGAAGTCGAGCAGCGGCCGTTCGGTGACCGCCGGGTCGTCGTTGACCGGCACGGCCTGGTCGTACCCGTGCCGGTCGAGGTGGCGCAGCAGCCGCACGACGTACTCGCCGACGAGGTCGGCCTTGAGCGTCCACGACGCGTTCGTGTAGCCGATCGTGAACGCGAAGTTCGGCACGCCGCTGAGCATCATGCCCTTGTAGGCCATGGTTTCCGGCAGCTTGACCGGGTCGCCGTCGACGACGAGCTCGATGCCGCCGAAGGCCAGCAGCCGCAGCCCGGTCGCGGTGACGACGACGTCCGCCTCGAGCTCGCCGCCCGATTCGAGCCGGATGCCGGTCGCGGTGAAGGTGGCGATCCGGTCGGTGACCACCGAAGCGTGGCCGTGGCGGATCGAGCGGAACAGGTCGCCGTCCGGCACCAGGCAGAGCCGCTGGTCCCAGGGCTGGTAACGCGGCTTGAAGTGGGTGTCGACGGCGTAGCCGGGCGGCAGCTGCTTCACCGCGGCCTTGCGGATCATCGCCTTGACCACGCCGGGACGACGCCGGCTGAGCTGGTAGATCAGCGTGCTCACCGCGACGTTCTTCCAGCGCGCGATCGGGTACGCCAGCCGCGCGCCGAGCAGCCCGCGCAGCCGGTTGGCCAGCGCGTCCTCCGACGGCAGCGACAGGATGTAGGTGGGGGAGCGCTGCAGCATCGTGACGTGCCCGGCGCGGTCGGTCATCGCCGGCACGAGCGTCACGGCCGTCGCGCCGCTGCCGATCACGACGACCTTCTTGCCCGTGTAGTCGAGGTCCTCGGGCCAGTGCTGCGGGTGCACGACCGTGCCGCCGAAGTTCTCGATGCCGGGGAACTCCGGCGTGTGGCCGCCGGCGTAGTCGTAGTAGCCGCTGCACAGGTAGAGGAACTTCGCGGTGAACCGGACGGGCTCGCCGTCGTGGGCCGCCTCGACCGTCCACAGTGCGTCCTCCGTGGACCATTCGGCGCGGAGGACCTTGTGCCCGAAGCGGATGTGCCGGTCGATCCCGGCGTCGGCCGCCGTTTCCCGGACGTAGTTCAGGATCGACGGCCCGTCCGCGATGGCCTTCTCGCTGGTCCACGGCCGGAACCGGTAGCCGAGGGTCTGCATGTCCGAATCGGACCGGACTCCCGGGTAGCGGAACAGGTCCCACGTGCCGCCGATGGCGTCGCGGGCTTCGAGGATCGCGTAGGTCTTGCGCGGGAACGCCGTCCGCAGGTGGTGCGCCGCGCCGACGCCGGACAACCCGGCGCCGACGATCAGCACGTCGACGTGCTCGGTCATCGCACGGCCTCCGTTCGCCGCGGGCGCCTCGTCAGGCGCGTGAGCACGGCGTTGTAGTGGGTGGGGGTGACGCGGGCGAGCGCGTCGAACAGGTACGCGTCGGGTCCGACGAGGATACGGGCCTTGCCGCGGTCGACGCCGGTATGGATGATCGCCGCCGCCTTGTCCGGCGAGGTCATCGTCATGGCCTCGAACTGCGCGGCCATCTCCTCGCGGCTGCGGCCCAGCCCGGTCGGGTCGCGGCGGACCCGGGCGTTGCGCGCGATGTTCGTCGTGATGCCGCCCGGGTGCACGGTGACCGCGCGGACCGCGCTGCCGGCCAGCTCCTGCCGCAATGACTCGGTGAAGCCGCGGACGGCGAACTTCGCGGCGCAGTACGCGCTCTGGTAGGGCATCCCGAGCAGGCCGAACACGCTGGACGTGTTCACGATCGCGCCTTCGCCCTGCTCGACGAGGATCGGCAGGAACGCCCGCGTGCCGTGCACGACGCCGCGGAAGTTGATGTCGTGCAGCCAGTCGTCGTCCTCGGGCACGGCGTCCAGGACGCTCGACGTCACGGCGACCCCGGCGTTGTTGAACACCGCGGCCAGCGGGGCGGGCAGCCAGTCCTTCACTTCGGCGGCGAACTTCAGCTGGTCTTCGGCGTCGCGGACGTCGAGCACACGCGTCAGCACCCGGCCGTGCAGGGCAGCCGCGGTGGCCTTCAGGCCGTCTTCGTCGACGTCGGCCAGCGCGACCGGCGAGCCGAGGCGGGAGAGCCGGGTGGCCAGCGCGCGGCCGATCCCGGAGGCCGCCCCGGTGATGACCACCGGGCGGCCGGTGATGCTACGGGGCCGTGACATCGCTGCTCCTCGTGTGCTTGCCGATGAGGTCGAGCAGGACCGGCCACGCGCCTTCGGGCAGGTCGTGGCCCATGCCGGGGACGGTTTCGAGGCGGGCGCCGGGGATCGCGCGCGCGGTGGCGCCGCCGCCGGTCGGGTGGACCATCCGGTCGCGGTCGCCGTGGACGACCAGCGTCGGTGCGGTGATCTTCCGCAGCCACGCCGTCCGGTTGCCGGACTTGAGGATCGCGCCGAGCTGACGGCCGACGCCGCCGGTCGACGGGTCGCGGTCCCAGCCCGTCCCGGCCGTCTCGCGCACCCAGGCCTCGTCGAACGGGAAGCCGTGCGAGCCGATGTGCCGGAACATCGCCACCGCGCTTTCGACGGCTTCTTCGCGGGACTTCGGCGGCTTCGCGCCCATCAGCCGCAACGTCGAGAAGGCCGGCCGGCCGAGCAGGCGCGACCCGGTCGTCGACATGATCGACGTCAGGGTCGTCACGCGCGCCGGGTGCAGCGCCGCGACGGTCTGGGAGATCATGCCGCCCATGGACACGCCGGCGATGTGCACGCGGTCCAGGCCGAGGGCGTCGAGCAGGCCGACCGTGTCGGCGGCCATGTCCTTCAGGTCGTACTGCTCCGGCGGGAAGCGGCCGGCGAGCATCGCGGGCAGGCCGGCCGGCCGGAACCGCGGGTGCGTCGAACGGCCGGCGTCGCGGTTGTCGAACCGGATCACCTCGAAGCCGCGCCCGGCGAGCTGCGCGCAGAACCCGTCGGGCCAGCTGTGCAGCTGCTGGCCCAGCCCGGCGACGAGTACCAGCGGCTCGGCGCCGCGGTCCCCGATCCGTTCGTACGCCAGGGAAATCCCCCGGCCGGCGTCGGCGATCTCTTCGGTCACGAATCTCCTCCGGTGCTCCGGCGGCGCACGACCGCGCGGCCGCCCTTGGCGGGGGCGTAGGCCACGCCCCGCGAGTGCCAGCGTTCGTCGGGCTCGGTCGTCGGCACGAGCGTGAAGTCCCGCAGCAGCGTGCGCAGCACGACGGACATCTCCATGGTCGCGAACGCGGCGCCGAGGCAGCGGCGGGTGCCGCCGCCGAACGGGATCCACTGGTAGAGGTCCGGCCGCGCGCCTTCGAAGCGGTGCGGGTCGAACCTGCGCGCGTGCGGGAAGACGGCGTCGTCGTCGTGGATCAGGGCGATGCTGACGAGCACGGCGTACCCCTTCGGCAGCGTCCAGCGGCCCAGCCGGAAGCCGTCCTGCTTGACCTGCCGCGCGGTGAGGTCGATGACCGGGCGCGTGCGCTGGACCTCGAGGAGGGTGGCGTCGAGCAGCTTCCCGTCGTCTTCGCGCAGCTCGTCCAGCAGCGCGGGGTGGCGGCGGAGGCGCTCGACGGCCCAGGCCAGGGTCGTCGCGGTGGTCTCGTGCCCGGCGGTGAGCAGGGTGAGCAGCTGGTCGGCGATCTCGTCGCGACCGAGCCCGGAGCCGTCGTCGTAGCGGGTCTGCAGCATCATCGCGAGGACGTCGTCGCCGTCGGGGCGGGCCTTGGCGATCAGCCGGTCGACGATGGCGTCGTAGTCGCGGCGCATCCGTTCGAAGCGGCGCCACGGGTTGAAGCGCCCCTTCTTCGGGATCGGCGCGACGGCCAGGCGCGAGCCGAGGGTGACGAACGGCGGAAGCAGCTCGCGCAGCTCGGCGAATTCCGCTCCCTCGGCGCCGAACACCGCGCGGAGGATGGCGTTGAGCGTGATCCGCATCATCGACGGCAGCGTGGCGAACGGTTTTCCGTCCGGCCAGCTCGCGAGTTCACGCACGGTTTCTTCTTCGACGATCTTTTCGTACGCCGCGAGCCGCCGGCCGTGGAAGGGCGGGACCAGCAGTTTGCGCTGCCTTTTGTGCTCTTCGCCGGAGAGCGCGAACATCGACCGCGGCCCGAGGACCCGGCCGAGGTTGACCTCGAGGTTGTCGACGACGTCGGGGCCGGTGGTGAAGAGCTGCTTGATCTCGGCGGGGTCGCTGATCACGACCGCGTTGCCGAAGATCGGCACGTTCACCGTGAAGGCGTCCCCGTAGCGGTCCTTGAGCCGGCGCATGCCCCGCAGCGGTTGCGTGAGCGCGTAGGCGCCTTGGACGGCGCGGGGCGCGGATGGTCCGGGCGGCAGCGTCACCGCGGTTGTCATGGTCGTCATCGACCCTCCCGAAGCGTGGTACGCGAGCGTACCGTCGGTACGGTACGCCGGTGTACCATCGGATTTCAAGGAGGAGGGCCTGTACCGTGACTTCCGTGGACGTCGACACCCACCGGCACCGGCAGCGGCTGCTGGACGGGCTGGCGGCGTCGATCACCGAGGACGGCTTCCGCGAGACGACGGTGGCCGACATCGTCCGCCGCGCCCGCACGTCGCGCCGGACGTTCTACGAACACTTCTCCGGCAAGGAAGAATGCTTCATCGCGCTGCTGGCGGAAGCGAACCGCGCGATGATCCAGCAGATCTCGGAAGCGGTCGACCCGCGCGCGCCGTGGGCCGACCAGGTGCGCCAGGCGATCGAAACGTGGATCGCCTGTTCGGAGTCGGAACCGGCGATCACCCTGAGCTGGATCCGCGACGTCCCGGCCCTGGGCGCCCCGGCCCGCGAGCTGCAGCGCGAAGCGATGGAGGGCTTCATCGCCCTGACCCAGCGCCTGACCGACACGGCGGAGATGCGCGCGGTGGGGATCAGCCCGCCGTCCCGCCAGCTGTCGATCATGCTGCTGGGCGGCCTGCGCGAGCTGATCGCCACCACGGTGGAGGACGGTGGCCGGGCCGGCGACGTCACGGAGGTCGCGGTGCGGGCGTCGATCGCCCTGCTCGGCCCGGCCTGACGCGTCAGGCGTCCAGATCCCGCGCGATGAGCTCGGCCAGCGCGTCGACGGACGCCTGCGCGTGCTCACCGTCGGCGGTCAGCTCGACCTCGTCCCCGAAAGCCGCGCCCAGGGTCATCAGCCCGAGGACGCTGGCGGCGTCGACCGGGTCGCCGGGGACCCCGCCCGTGATCTTGGCGATCTTCACCTTCGCCGGCTGACCGGCGGCCGTCTTGGCGACCAGGCCCGCGGGCCGGGCGTGGAGCCCGACCGTGCTGGCGACGAGCGTGCGGCGGTGGTACACGGTGGACTCCTTCACGCGTTGACGGGCTGACCGGAAACCGCGGCGGACCGTTCGGCCGCGCGGAAGCGGACCTGCTTGAGCAGGATCACCGAGACCGACGCGACCGCGGTGCCGGCGACCAGCGCCAGCAGGAACAGCAGCGGGCTGCCGATCAGCGGGAGCACGAAGATGCCGCCGTGCGGGGCGCGCAGCGTCGCACCGAACGCCATCGACAGCGCGCCCGTCACCGCCGAGCCGAGCATGATCGACGGGATCACGCGGAACGGGTCCGCCGCGGCGAACGGGATCGCGCCCTCGGTGATGAACGACGCGCCCAGCAGCCAGGCCGCGCGGCCGTTCTCGCGCTCGGCCTCGGTGAACAGCTTCTTCCGCACGGTCGAGGCGAGCGCCAGCGCCAGCGGCGGCACCATCCCGGCGGCCATCACCGCGGCCATGATCTGCAGCGACGCCGTCGCGCCGGTCGTCAGGCCGCCGACCGCGAACGCGTACGCGGCCTTGTTGACCGGCCCGCCCATGTCGAAGGCCATCATCAGCCCGAGCAACGCGCCCAGCAGCACCGCGCTGACGCCGCTCAGGCTGTTGAGCCAGTGCGTCAGGCCCGAGGTCGCGGCGGCGATGGGCTTGCCGACCACGACGTACATCAGCACGCCGACCACGATGGACCCGAGCAGCGGGTAGACGACCACCGGCATGATCCCGCGCATCGCCTTCGGCACCTGGATCTTCTTCAGCGCCATCACGACGCCACCGGCGAGCAGGCCGGCGACGAGGCCGCCGAGGAACCCGGCCCCGACCGTGACGGCGATGGCGCCGCCGACGAACCCGGGCGCGATGGCCGGCCGGTCGGCCATCGCGAAGGCGATGAACCCGGCCAGCACCGGCACCAGGAAGTCGAAGGCGGCACTGCCGATCTGGAACATCAGCGCGGCCCAGCCGGCGACCGAGCCCGCGTCGAAGTGCTGGGTGACCTTCGGCGCGTCGACGATCTTGTAGCCGCCCAACGCGAAGCTCAACGCGATCAGCAGCCCGCCGGCGGCGACGAACGGGATCAGGTAGCTGACACCGGTCATCAGCCACTGGCGGACCTTCGTCCCGGCGTTGTCGTTGGCGCCGACCTTCGAGGTCAGTTCCGGGGCAGCGGGCGCGACGGGCTCGCGAGCGGCGGCCTTCGCGCGTTCGAACAGCCCGGCGGCGTCGTTGATCGCCGCCTTCACGGGAGCCTCGACGATCGGCTTGCCGGCGAAGCGTTCCCGGCCCTGAACGGCGAGGTCCGCGGCGAAGATGACGGCGTCCGCGCTCGCGATGTCCTCGGCGGACAGCGGCTCGGACCCGGCCGAGCCCTGGGTTTCGACGACGATCGTGTCGCCGTTGGCCTGGGCGGTCTGCTCCAGCGACTCGGCGGCCATGTAGGTGTGGGCGATCCCGGTGGGGCACGCGGTGATGGCGACGAACTTCATGGTCAGGACACCTCCTGGCGGATGTACTCGGCGACGGCGGCGGCATCGGTGGCGTCCAGCAGGTGCTGCTTGAACTCCGCCCGCACGAGCCGGCGGGCGAGGGCGGCCAGCACCTTGAGGTGGTCGCTGCCGCCGCCTTCGGGCGCGGCGATGAGGAAGATCAGCTTCGCCGGGCCGTCCGGCGCGCCGAAGTCGATGCCCGCGGCGCTGCGGCCGAACGCCAGCGTCGGCGTGGTGACCGCGGCCGAGCGGCAGTGGGGGATGCCGATGCCGCCTTCGAGCCCGGTGGCCATCTGCTCCTCGCGCGCGGCGACGTCCTTGAGGAACAGGTCGAGGTCGGTCACCCGCCCGGCGTCGACGAGCCGCTGCGCGAGCGCACGGGTGGCCCCGTGCTTGTCGGCGGCGTCGAGGCCGAGGTCGACCAGGTCGGCGGTGATCAGGTCTGGGGTGGTCATGCGGCGGCTCCGCTGAGGGTGAAGGTGGGGTCGGCGTCGAGCACGCGCACCTGGTCCGCGTGCACGTCTTCGGGGGTGGGCATGCGGCTGCCCTCCTGCGTGACCGCGGCGGTGCCGTAGGCGACCGCGGTCCGCAGGGCTCGGGGGCCGGATCCTCCCGCGTGGAGGAACCCGGCGAGTGCGGCGTCTCCGGCGCCGACGGTGCTGCGCACGGCGACCAGCGGGCCGACCGCGTGGCGGGTTTCGTGCTCTTCGACGAGGACCGCACCCCGCGCGCCCAGGCTGACGAGCACGCGGCCGACGCCACCGCCGATCAGCTCGCGGCAGAACGCGACGACGTCGCCGAGCAGCGGCAGCGGGCGCCCGGCGAGCTCGGTCAGCTCGTCGAGGTTCGGCTTGAGCACGTCGGGCCCGCTCGCGCAGGCGGCGGCGAGCGGCGCCCCGGAGGTGTCCACGGCGACCTTCGCGCCCGCCTGGCGGGCCAGCCCGGTCAGCCGCGCGTAGAAGTCCTCGGGCACGCCGGCGGGGAGACTTCCGCAGCACACCAGCCATTCCGCGCGCGCGGCCAGTTCGACGGCCCGCCGTTCGAGGGTGGCGAGCTCGGCGGACGAGATCTCCGGCCCCGGCTCGTTGATCTTCGTCGTGGTCCCGTCGGCTTCGACGAGCGTGATGTTGCTGCGGGTCGTCCCGGCGATCGGCACGGCGACGACCGGGACGCCTTCCGGCGCGAGCAGGTCGGCCAGCCGGTCGCCGACCATGCCGCCCGCGGGCAGCAGGGCGACGGTCGGGGTGCCGGCCGCGGCCAGCGCGCGGGCCACGTTGACGCCCTTGCCGCCGGGGTCGAGCCGGACGGCTTCGGCGCGGATCACCTCGCCGCGGCGCAGCTCGGAAAGCCGGGCGGTGCGGTCCAGGCTCGGGTTGGGGGTGACGGTGACGATCACGCCAGCACCACCTCCGGGCCGGCTTCTTCGAGCTCGGCGACCGCGCCCGCGTCGATGCCGCTGTCGGTGACCAGCACGTCGATCTCCGCGAGCGTCGCGAACCGGCTGAGCTGGTCGGTGCCGTACTTGCTGTGGTCGGCCAGCAGCACCCGCTTGCGGGCGGCGGCGACCACCGCGGCCTTCACCGCGGACTCGGCCATGTCCGGCGTCGTGCAGCCGTGGTCGGCGGAAAAGCCGTTGGCGCCGAGGAAAGCGACGTCGACGAGCAGCCCGTCGAGCGCGTGCAGCGTCCACGCCTCGACGGCGGCGAGCGTCGTCCCGCGCACCCGGCCGCCCAGGATGTGCAGCGTGATGCCGGGGCGGGTGGCCAGGATCGACGCGACCGGGATCGAGTTGGTGATCACCGTCAGCTCGCGGTCGGCGGGCAGGAGCGTCGCGAGCCTGCTGGTGGTGGTGCCCGCGTCGAGCAGGATCGAGCCGCGGTCGGGCACGAGGTCGAGCGCGGCCCGGGCGATCGCGTCCTTCTCGGCGGCGTTGGTCCGGTCCCGCTGCGCGACCTCGGGTTCGAAGTCGAGCCGCTCGACGGCGACGGCGCCGCCGTAGACGCGGCGGACGACGCCCTGGCGTTCGAGGACGCCGAGGTCGCGGCGGATGGTCTCGGGGGCGACACCGAGTTCGGTGGCGACGTCGTTGACGTCGACCCGGCCGTCGCGACGTGCGCGTTGCGCCAGGAGCTGGTGCCGTTCGGCGGCGTACATGCCCGTTCCTCTCCGATGTTTGCCCGTTGCTGTTTGATTGTGCCCGTTGTTACCGTAGTGTCAATCCCCAGTTTCGCGATCCGTTGCCCCCGGAGGTCCCGCCATGCAGTTGTCCGGAGTCGGAGTCAGCCCCGGCCGGGTCGCCGGCCCGCGCGTCGTCGTGGCCGCTGACCTGCCCGAACCCGCTTCCACGCCGATCTCGGGCGAGCTCGGGGCGGAAGCGGGCAGGATCGGGCCGTCGGCCGCCGCGGTTGCGGCGAGGTTGTCCGATCGTGCCCGTTCTGTGTCCGGAGATGCCCGGTCGGTCCTGGAGACGACCGCGGCGATGGCGTCGGACCCGGCGCTGCTCGCCTCCGCCGAGACGCTCGTGCGGGAGCGTTCGCTGCCCGCGCCGCGAGCGGTGTGGGAGGCGGCGGGCGAATTCATGACCGCGCTGCAAGCCGCCGGCGGGTACATGGCCGAGCGCGCCCGGGACGTCGCCGACGTCCGCGACCGGATCGTCGCCGACCTGCTGGGCGTCGCCCCGCCCGGCGTCCCCGACCTGACGGAACCGAGCGTGCTGGTGGCGCGCGACCTCGCGCCGGCCGACACCGCCGGGCTCGACCCCGGCCTCGTGCTGGCGCTGGTCACGGCGGAAGGCGGGCCGACGAGCCACACCGCGATCCTGGCCCGCGCCTTGGGGATTCCCGCCGTCGTCGCGTGTGCGGGTGTCCTCGAGGTGACCAGCCCCGGGCTCGCGGTCGACGGTGACGCGGGCACGGTTTCGCCGTCCGACGGCCGCGTGGTGGCCTCGTCACGGACGCCTCGTCCGGAGTGGGACGGCGTCGGGCGGCTCGCCGACGGCCACCGCGTCAAGCTCCTGGCGAACGTGGGCTCAGCCGCGGACGCCCACGCCGCGTTCGCGGCCGGCGCCGAGGGAATCGGGTTGTTCCGCACGGAGTTCTGCTACCTGTCCGCCTCGGAGGAGCCGACCGAAGCCGAGCAGCGGGCGGCCTACGCGGACGTCCTGAAGCCCTTCGCGGGCAAGCCGGTGATCGTCCGGACGCTGGATGCCGGGTCCGACAAACCCCTCGCGTTCCTGCCGGCGGGGGAGGAGCCCAACCCGGCGCTGGGCGTCCGCGGCCTGCGCGTGGCGTTCGACCGGCCGGAGCTGCTGGAGCGCCAGCTTGCCGCGGTCGCGGCCGCGGCGGACGACACCGGCGTCGAACTGTCCGTGATGGCCCCGATGGTCGCGACGGCGGCGGAAGCGGCCTGGTTCGCGGCCCGCGCCCGCGCGGCGGGCATCGCCCGGGCCGGCGTGATGATCGAGATTCCGGCGGCGGCGTTGTGCGCCGCGGAAATCCTGGCGGAGGTCGACTTCGTCTCGCTCGGCACGAACGACCTGGCGCAGTACGTCTTCGCGGCCGACCGCCAGCTCGGCGCGGTGGCGGCGTTGAACGACCCGCACCAGCCGGCGCTGCTGCGGCTGGTCGGCATGGTCGCGGAGGCCGGTGCGGCGGCGGGGAAGCCGGTCGGCGTGTGCGGCGAGGCGGCGGCCGACCCGGCGCTGGCGCCGGTGCTGACCGGACTGGGCGTGACGTCGTTGTCGATGAACGCGGTGGCCCTCGCCGGCGTCGGCGCGGCGCTGCGCGCGGTCGACCTCGCGGCGTGCCGCGCGTTAGCTTGACGGGCATGGAAAGCGACAACGCGCAGAGCGTGTTCGACGTCCCGGCGGAGGCCGCGGCGCTGCCCGAAACCGCGGAAACCATGCTGGTGGACAAGTACTTCGTCGACAAGGCGTCGGCCAGTGCGCGGATCTTCCGGATCTACCGCGAAGTCCCGTTGCACTACCACGACGAGTGCGACGAACACCTGTACCTGCTCAGCGGCGGCGGCACGTTCCACCTCGACGGCGAGGAGTTCGAGGCGCGGCCGGGGATGTTCCTCTGCTTCGAGCGGCGGAAGGTCCACGGCTTCCCGGCGATCACCGCGGAACCGTTGGTGGTGCTGGCGATCGACGTGCCGCGCCGCCGTCCGGACGACATCGTGTTCGTCGACCCGTCCCAAGGCGACGCCCGCTCGTTCATGGCCCGCAACGCCTGAGTCTCAAATTGCGACAGC
This sequence comes from Amycolatopsis stemonae, assembly GCF_054781455.1. Taxonomy (NCBI): domain Bacteria; kingdom Bacillati; phylum Actinomycetota; class Actinomycetes; order Pseudonocardiales; family Pseudonocardiaceae; genus Amycolatopsis; species Amycolatopsis stemonae. Next base: position 270,383 of record NZ_BAAGUJ010000004.1, read on the forward strand.
CGGGCGGCTTTCCCGGTTCTAGCGTCGGATCCGGTCGTGCCCGGCCACGGGCGCCGGGCGGCCGCCGGAGGCGACGATGAAGGCGCTGGTCTACCACGGTCCGGGCGCGAAGGCTTGGGAAGACGTCCCGGACGCCGCCGTCCGGGAGCCGACCGACGTGGTGGTGCGCGTGGACACCACCACGATCTGCGGCACCGACCTGCACATCCTGCACGGCGACGTCCCGGCGGTCACCGACGGCCGCATCCTCGGCCACGAAGCGGTGGGCACGGTGACGGCGGTGGGCGAGGCCGTCCGGGCGTTCTCGGCCGGCGACCGCGTGCTCGTGCCGGCCATCACCCAGTGCGGCCGCTGCGAGTACTGCGGGCGCGGAATGCCTTCGCACTGCCGGACGGTCGGCGGGATCGGCTGGATCTTCGGCCACCTCATCGACGGCACCCAGGCCGAGTTCGTCCGCGTGCCGTACGCGGACACGTCGTTGCACGCGGTCCCCGGCGGAGTCACGAACGAACAGGCGATCTTCCTGGCGGACTCGCTGCCGACGGGGTACGAGGTGGGCGTGCTGGCCGGCCGCGTCCGCCCGGGCGACACGGTGGCGGTCGTCGGCGCGGGCGCGGTCGGCCTGGCGGCGATCCTGACCACGGGCCTGTGGGGCGCGTCGAAGGTGATCGCGGTGGACTCGAACAAGTTCCGCCTGGAGAAGGCCCTGGAGTTCGGCGCGACGGACGCGTTCGAAGCAGGCCCGGGCGTGCAGGCCGACGTCCACTCGTTGACCGACGGCCTGGGCGTGGACGTGGCGATCGAAGCGGTGGGCTACCCGGAAACCCTGCTGACGACGGCATCCCTGGTCCGCCCGGGCGGCCGCATCGCGAACATCGGCGTCCACGGCGTACCGGTCGAGCTGCCGATGCAGGACATGTGGATCCAGAACCTGACCCTGACCATGGGTCTGGTGGACACGGTGTCCATCCCGACGCTGCTGAAGATGGTCGCCTCGGGCCGCATCCCGGCCGAGCGCATGGGAACCCACCGGTTCACCTTCGCCCAGATGGACGAGGCCTACGAAGTCTTCGCCAACGCGGCCGCGAACTCGGCGCTCAAGGTGGTCATCACGCCTTAGGTCATCGTCGGATCGCCCCAGGCGAGCGCGGGCGGCCGTCTGTTCGGCCGCTGGACGAAGACCACCGACGACCCGAACGGAGACGCCGGCGCCCCGGGCCGCGACATCTCGAGCCGGAGCTTCGACGCACCGGTGACGTCGAGGTCGATTTCGGCGGATTTCCCGATGGCCACTTCGTGTTCGGAGCGTGGAGCGCCGTCCAGCAGGACGCGGAACCGCCCGACCTGGAACCGGTCGGCGGCGTCGTCGAGCACCCCGGCGACGGTGGTGAACCGCTGGTAGCGGCCCCCGAGTTCGAATTCGACGAACCCGGGGGCCGTGCCCGAGCGGAGCACGATGCTGTCGTCGTACCGCACCCCGTCGATCGAGGCGGCGCCGCGCTGGACGCCCGAGCTGCTGCCGGTCCACGGCAGCGCGTTCGCGCGCATCGGCTGCGGATCCGAGGATCCGCCGAGCCACCGGCCCCGGGGCGGCATCGGGTGCTTGCCCCGGCCCGTGATCGCCGCAAGTAAATCGGCCACTCCGCGGTCGGTGAACTCGTCGATCTCGTACCGCGTGGTGGAATAAGGGGAGAGGAAGGCCGGGATCTCGTCGATGGACCTGCCGGGCAGCACCACCGGGAGGACCCGCCGAGTGCCTTCGCGGTGGTCCCTGGTGAGCTTGTCGCGGATGATGGCGGTTTCGAACTGCGCACCGCGTCCCTCCTCCGGTGGTGCGTCGCCGTCGGCACGCGCCCGGTACAGGGGCGAAGCCACGACGATGATGAAGTCGGCCGCCTTGAGGTGCTGCGTGGCCCACAATGACCAGTCGATGCGGACGTTGTCGTGCCACTGGTCGAGCACGACTTCGAGCCCGATCCTGCTGCGCAGGAAGGTGGCGAACCGCCGGACCTGGTCCTTGTGCTCGTCGGTGTCGTGGGAATAGGTGACGAACACCCTCGGCGCCTCGGGCTCGGACATCGGCTTCCCCTCGGGATGGTCGGTGATTCACCGATCGCGGCGATCGGCATTCCGGAAACGCTTCGCGTTCTATCCGTGGCTTCTCGATTTGTCAAGATAGCATTCTCTCCGAGACTTCCGGCGTGGCCAGTTATTGTCCAGAATCTGTCAGGTTTCTCGCCTTCTTCGGCGGCGCGCGGTCGATCTAGGATGACTTCCGCCTGGTGGGGAGCGGTGGAGGAGCGGCGGCACGCGTGTACGAGTACGACGTCTTCATCAGCTACCAACGTGCCGCGGGCGACATATCGGCGTGGATTCGCCACCATTTCCACCCGCGCCTGTCGGAAGTGCTCGACAACAATCGCTTCGAGGACGTCCGGACATTCTTCGACGACCAGGTGCGTGTCGGGTCCCGCTGGCCGAACGAGCTGAAGTCGGCGTTGCTGCGCTCTCGCGTGCTGGTGCCGGTCTTTTCGCCGAAGTACTTCCGGGACGAGTGGTGCCTGGCCGAGTGGTTTTCGATGGCGGACCGCGAGGCGCTCGGCACCGGGCGTCAGCTGATCTACCCGGTGATCTTCTGCGACTCGAGGAACTTTCCGGCCTGGGCCTTCGAGCGTCGCCTGCGCGACCTGCAGGAGTGGAACCACCCGTTCGAGCACTTCCAGACCGCGCCGGCGTACCTCGACTTCAACCAGGAGATCAAGCGGATCGCGGTCGACTTGGAGGAGCTGATCGAACGAGCACCGGAGTGGCGCGCCGACTTCCCGGTCAGCACGCCGGCCCCGGAACCACCGAAGCGCGCGCGGATGCCGAGGTTGTGACGGATGCCCGGAGCGATCTTCACCTTCTACTCCTACAAGGGCGGGGTCGGCCGGAGCTTCACGCTGGCCAACATCGCCGTGCTGCTCGCCCGCTGGGGGTACCGGGTCCTCTGCCTGGACTGGGACCTCGAAGCCCCCGGTCTCGGCGACTACTTCCGGCCGCGGCTGACCGCCCGTCCCACCGGCGGCGTGGTGGACCTCGTCGACGACTTCCGGCGCGGCCGGTTCGCGCCGCAGGCCCACGTCCTGCGGCTGAAGGACGCCGGCGCGCTCGACTTCATCGCGGCCGGCCGGGAAAACGACAGTTACATCGGGCAAATGCAGGCGATCGACTGGGAACGCCTGTACGACGAGGGGTTCGGCGAGTACCTCGAGAAGTGCCGCGAGCAGTGGACGTCGAACTACGACTTCGTGCTCATCGACAGCCGCACGGGCATCTCCGACGTCGGCGGGATCTGCACGGCGCACCTGCCGGACCACCTCGTGGTGTTGTTCACGGCGAACCGGCAGAGCATCCGCGGTGCGATGGAGGCCGCCCGGCGGGCGGACGCCGCGCGCAACCAGCTGCCGTTCGACCGCTCGCGGCTGACCGTCCTGCCCGTGTTGTCGCGATTCGACAACCGCGAAGAGTACGACCGGTCGGAGACGTGGCGCCGCATCGTCGTCGACGAGACGACCGAGCTGTACCGGACGTGGCTGGACCAGGCGATCGAGCCGGCGACCATGTCCCGGCACCTGACCCTGCCGTACGTGTCGTACTGGAGTTTCGGCGAGCAGCTCCCGGTGCTGTCGGAGCAGACGCCGAGCGCCGACCAGATCGGCTTCGCGCTCGAGACGGTCGCGGCCGTGATCGCCTGCCGGCTCGACCGCACCGACCTGCTGGGGGAGAACCGCGACGCCTACGTGGCGGCCGTGCGGACGAGCCGCCAGGAGTTCAAGCACGAGCTGCGGGTCAGCATCCCGCGGACGGCCGTCGGGGCGGGGAACGACCTGGTCGCCGAGCTGGGCAAGCTCGACACCCGCGTGGTGAAGTCCCTTTCCGGCGACCGGTCCCTGCTCGCGCGGGCGGAGGACGACGCGCGTCACCTGTGCCTGCTCGTCGACGGCAAGGTGAGCCGCTGGCAGGCGGCCGAGGTCGAGCTGTTCCTGCACCGCACCCTCGGCCAGGACCGCCGGGTCATCCCGGTCCTCACGCCGGGCACCCCGACGGCGGGATTGCCCGGCTACGTCGGCAACCTCCGTTTTCTGAGGCTGAGCCCGTCGCGCGGTCCGGCGGAGATCGCCCGCGACCTGGTCGGGCAGCTGAAGGGCTTCACGCCACTGTTCGAAACGGACGACGACGTCGACCTCGCGGCGCTGCTCGACCAGGCCCGCGGCGCCCGGCTGCGCCCCTCCCGCTGGGACCTGGTGGACGAGCTGATCACGGCCCTGCAGCCGGCGGTGGGCGCCGGCGACGGCGCACGCACGGCGGACCTCGCAGCGGACCTGGCGGTGGCGATCAAACCCCGCACCCCGAACGGCGACGGCCACCCGGCACCAGCCCAGACCCGCCGGTCGATCGACTGGCTCCTCCGGGCGCTGGACGCCCGCGCCCAGACCACGACGAAACCGAACCACCGGAAGGATCTCGGATGACGGACCGCTTGGGACACAAACAAACCGCGGCGATGTTCACGCTGATGGTGCTGGGCCGTGAGGTGCCCAACCCGGAGTTGAAGGAGCTCGTGGGCTTCTCACTCACGGGCAAGGAACGCACGCAGCTGGAGGACGGCGGGTACATCACCAGCAAGAGGGTCGGTCGTGCGTTCGTGAACGAGCTGACCGAGGGCGGATGGGCGTGGTGTGAGAAGGAGGTCGGGGCGCGGACCCCTCCGCCGCCCCGGCCGCAGAGCACTCTCTGCTCGGCGCTCTACGTCGTTCTCGGCCGCTTCGACGATTTCCGACGCAGCCGGAATCTGCGCCTGTTCGATGTCTTCGTCTCGACGAGCGAACCCGCCACTACTGAGCCCACCAGCAAACCCGCGATCGAACTCCCTGCTGAGACCACGCCGACCGGCGACCTCGAAACCCGCATCCGGGTCGCCTACCGGGAGCTGGTGACGGAACCGCGCGGCTGGGTCGGTCTGGTGGACCTCCGCCCGAAGCTCGGCGCGCCCGCGGCGGAGGTCGACGCCGTGCTCAAGAAGCTGAGCAGTGCCGGCAAGGTGCACCTCGTCCCCGAAGACAACCGCAAGGCGCTCACCGCGGCCGATCACAAGGCGGCGATCCGCATCGGCGGGGAGGACAACCACCTGCTGTCGATCGAGGCGTTGTGATGGACGAGCTGACGGCACTGGCAGCGCTCAGCTTCGACTGGGCGGACACGCCCGACCACATCTGGGTGGACTCGCCGTACCACGTGGACGGTTTGCACGCCGACGCCCTCGCCGCGCTCGACACGGGTATCCGCGACGCCGTGACCAGCGACGGCCCCAGCCCGATCGGGCTCGTCCTGCGCGGGCTGAAGGGAGTCGGCAAGACGCACCTGCTCGGCCTCGTCCGGCGACAAGTACACCGTGCGCGGGGCTACTTCTTCCTCGGCGACGTCACCGCGGCCGAAGCGTTCTGGGAGAACATCGCCGAAGCACTGCGCCGAGGGCTGGCCCGGCCGGACGACTCGGGCGACTCGCAGTTGAAGCGGTTCCTCCTGCGCGTCTGCTTGCGAGCCCACGTCGATGCCCAAGTCGAAGAGAGGATCCGCCGGGGGCGCGGGCTGACCGCGAACGACGTCGAGGCGTTCGTCGACGGAGTGGCGTCCCTGGACGAGATGGTCGCGGACGAATGCGGGGACACCGCACGAGCTCTGGTGCTGATCGCCAGCCGGGACCGGGGTGCCAAGTACGTCGGAGAAGACTTCCTGGACGGCGACGAGCAGCTCACGCCCGAAGCCCGGCAGTGGAACATCTATTCGAAGCCGAAACCGGCCCGTGTCCTCGTGAAGGAGATCACCCGCCTGCTGGCCCTGACCGGTCCCGTGGTGATCGCCGTGGACCAGCTCGACACCCTCGTGTCACGGTCTACGAAGCTCATCCGCGAAGTCGGGGACTCGGCCGAGGAAGACGTGCTCGTGGCGCAGATCGCCGACGGGCTGATGGGGCTGCGCGAAGTCACGCGGAAGACGCTCACCGTACTGGCCTGCCTGCCCAGCACGTGGGACCAGCTCAAGCGGAAGGCGGCGGGGACCGTGCCCGACCGGTTTCGCGAGTCGGTCACGCTCGGACGGATCGTCGATGCCGAAGTCGGCCGGGCACTGGTGGCGAAACGGCTGGGAGTGGCGTACGAGGCCATGGGGTTCACCCCGCCGCACCCGACTTGGCCCGTCGCGCCCGAGGCGTTCGCCGAACCTTGGGAGCAGTGGACCCCGCGTCAGCTCTTGAAGCGCATCGGCGCGCACATCGAACTTTGCCTGCGCGCCGGCGAGGTTCAGGAACTCGTCTCCTTCGACGAAAAGTCCCCGGTGCCGGTCGTTCCGGTGCGAGCCGCGGTCGAGAGCGACCGGTTCGCGGACCTCGACGCGGAATTCGAGAAGCTGCAGGCGGAAGCTGATCCCGGCACCCTGCTCGCCGAGAAGACCGTGGACAAGGCCATGCCGGACCTGCTTTCCGCCGCGCTGCGCTGCTGGGTCACCGAAGTCGGGGACGACGACATGGAATGGTCGTGCGAGCGCCAGAACGGGCGGAGCGAAGTACACGCCTGGCTCACCCGGACCCTCGACGAGGCTGCCGACCTGCAGGAGCACTGGGCGTTCCGGGTGATCGCGGCCCGGGACCCGCGGGCGGCGCTGAGCCGGTTCCGCAAGGCCCGCTCGGCGGCGGGCCAACGGCAAGGAGTGGACAACCGGCATCTCGTCATCCTCAGAGACGCTTGGGGACGGGGAGCCAAGACTCGTGAGGAGGTCGCGAAGTTCACCACGGCCGGCGGCAAGACCATCCCGCCGAGCCAGGCCGACGTCCGCACCTTCTGGGCCCTCCAGAAGATGCTCGGCAACGGCGGCCGCGAGCTGCACGAGTGGTTGATCGACCGCCGGCCGGCCAGTCGGTCGGATCTGCTCTCCGCCGTCCTGCCCGACAAGCCGTCGGGGCAGCCTGCCGAAGGGACTCACCCGCCACCCGGCGACGGGGAGATCACGCTCGGGACCGTCGTCGGCTCGGGGGAGCCCGTGCGGATCGAGCTTTCCGCCCTTCGCAAGCACGCCGCGGTCTTTGCAGGGTCTGGTTCGGGGAAGACCGTGCTGCTGCGGCGGATCGTGGAGGAGTGCGCTCTGCTGGGGGTCTCCGCGATCGTCCTGGATCCGAACAACGACCTTTCGCGGCTCGGGGATGCCTGGCCCACGCCGCCCGAGGGCTGGGGGCCCGAGGACGCCCAGCTCGCCAAGCGGTACCTCGCCGAGACCGATGTCGTCGTGTGGACGCCGGGGCGGGCCACCGGGCGGCCGCTGGCCTTCCAGCCGCTTCCGGACTTCGGTGGTGTTCTCGACGACTCCGACGAGTTCGCCGCCGCGGTCGAGGTGGCCGTCGCGACGCTGGCGCCGCAGGCGCGGCTGACCGGCAGCACGGCGAAGACGAACATCGGCCTGGCCGTGCTGCGGCAAGCCGTCGAGCGGTATGCGCGGACCGGGTCGCGGAGCCTGCCCGAGCTGATCGAGCTGCTCACCGACCTGCCCGACGACGTCAGCAACCTCAACGACGCCAAGCGCATCGCCGCCGGCCTGGCCGAGGTGCTCAAGGCCGCGATGGTCAACGACCCGCTCTTCGCGGGCGGCGGCAGCCCGGTGGACCCGGGCGTCCTGCTCACCCCGGGGCACGGCAAGCGGGCCCGGGTTTCGGTGATCAGTTTCGTCGGGTTGCAGGCGGAAGAGCAGCGGCAGAACTTCGTCAACCAGCTGCAGATGGAGCTCTTCGCGTGGGTCAAGCGCAACCCCGCCGGCGACCGGCCGCTCGGTGCGCTGTTCGTGATGGACGAAGCGCAGACCCTCGCGGCGTCGGGCAGCCTGACGGCGAGTACGCGCAGCACGATCGTCCTCGCGTCGCAGGCCCGCAAGTACGGCCTGGGACTGCTCTTCGCCACCCAGGCGCCGAAGGGCCTGCACAACCAGGTCGTCGGCAACGCCATGACGCAGTTCTTCGGCCGCCTGAACAGCCCGGCCCAGATCGCGGCGGCGAACGAGCTGGCGCGGGCGAAAGGCAGTCCCGTCGCGGACATCTCGCGGCTGGAGCGGGCCCAGTTCTACGTCGCCGGGGAAGCGTTCGGGTTCCGGCAGGTCGCGACGCCGTTGTGCCTCTCGCACCACCCGGCCAGCCCGCTGCGGCTCGAGGAGGTGATCGCCCGGGCCCGCGAAACCGGCGAGTGAGGGCTGTCGATCCGCGCGGGGCCCGTTCGACGCAGGGGTGAAACGATCCCTGACCGAGGAGGCCCCATGATCCGCCTGTACATGTCGATGTCCCTCGACGGCTTCGTCGCCGGGCCGGACGACCGTCCGGGGCAGGAAATGGGGCGCGGTGGGTTTCGCCTGTTCGACTGGCTCGACGACCGGTTCGGTGACGGGCCGAGCGCGCAGGTATACGCCGAGGCGACCGCCACCGGTGCGCTGATCTCGGGCCGGCGGACTTTCGAGCTGGCCGGACGCTGGGGTGGTGATCACCACGACGGCGTCCCGATCCACGTCCTCACCCACCGGATCGACCCGGACGACACCCCGCCCGGCAGCGCGCGCTTCTTCACCGACGTCAAGGCGGCAGCGGAAGAAGCGCGCGCCGCGGCCGGCGACCGGGGCGTGATGGTGCACGGCGCCGGCGCCGCGAAGGCGTTGCTCGAAGCGGGAGAGCTGGACGAGATCGAGATCCAGCTCGTCCCGGTTCTCCTCGGCGCCGGGCGCCGCCTGTTCGACGGCACGCCCGCGGAGCTGGAACTCACCCGGCAGCTATCCGGCCGCGACGTCCTCCACCTGCGCTACAAGGTGAAGTGACCGTGGCGGAAGCACAGCGTGCCCCACTGGAAGCCCGCGCCGATCGACGACACCACGTACGTGTCGCCGGCCGCCACCGCGCGGGGGCCGAAGCGCTCGTGCAACGCCGTGAACACGCCCGCCGAGCCCGTGTTGCCCAGCTCGCCGACCGTGATCGGGGCCCGCTCGTGCGGGATGCCCAGCTTGTCGAGCGCCGCGGTGATGATGTTCAGGTTCGCCTGGTGCAGGAAGAAGTGCGTGACCTCCTCCACCGGGACACCCGCGTCGCCGGTCGCTCGCAGGATGCTGTCCGGCAGGCAGCGGGTCGCGGTGTCCCAGACCGCGCGGCCGTTCATCTTCAGGTACTCGCCGGGCGCCGGGATCTCGACCTCGTACGACAGCTCCCCGCCGAAGTCCCAGCCCAGGAGCCCGGAGTCCGCCGACGAACCCCGCGTCAGCACCGCCGCGCCCGCCGCGTCGCCGAAGAACACCCTCGTCGTGCGGTCCCGCGGGTCCGTCACCCGGGACGCGCAGTCCGCGGCCACCACCAGCACCGTCCGGGCCGCCGACGTCTGGAGCAGGTGCGCGGCCAGGAACAGCGCCTGGACGCCGTTCGCGCACGCCGCCTGCGTGACGTCGAGCGTGAGCGCCCGGTCCGCCCGCAGCAGGTCCTTGACGATCAGTGCCGTCGACGGGAGCGGCTGGTCGTACGTGTACGTCCCGACGATGATCGCGTCGACATCCGAGGCCGCGACGCCCGCCGCGGCCAGCGCCGGGAGCGCCGCCGCGACGCACATGTCCGAGGTGGCCCGGTCCGGAGCCAGGCGGCGCCGGACGCGGATGCCGGTGCGGCTGACGATCCATTCGTCCGAAGTGTCCAGTGTGGACGCGAGCTCGGCGTTGGTCACGACCTGCGGCGGCAGGTGCACCCCGGTGCCCGCGATCGCCACGGGGACGGCCAGCGCGCTCACGCCGGGCCGCCGTAGACGTTGCGCGACGGCCGCAGCTGCTCGTCGAGGTCGGTGTAGAACCGGCCCGACTCGCACGGCCGCCCGAGCAGGATGCGCCGGGCCGCCTCGCCGCACAGGGCCCCGCCGAGCGCGACGCCCGACGCCAGCTGTGGCCAGCTGCTCAGCGTGCGACCGAGTTCGCCGAACGACGCGGCCAGCTCGGGGCTGATCCGGTCCGCGTCCACCATCGCGAGGACCAGGTCGATCTTCTCCTGCGGCCCGAGGTCGAGCAGGTCCACCGACTTGACGTCGCCGAGCAGCCCGTGCAGCAGGGGCCGGTCGGGCTCGGTGTCGAACCGCTCGACGTCGAGCATCCCGCGGTCGTTGCAGTCCATCACGACCGGGACGCCGAGGTCGCGCGCGTACTCGCGCGCCGCGATCTTCCCCCACGGCGTGTCGCACTCCTCGACGAGCAGGTCGAGCCCGCCGGCGAAGAACCGTTCGATGGTCTCCGGGGTCAGCCCCGCCCGCTCGATTTCGATGTCGAGGTAGGGGTCGATCTCGGCCATCTGCCGCGCGGTGAGCACGGCCTTGTTGACCCCGAGGTGGTGCACGCCGGCGCGGAGCCGGTTCAGGTTCGACAGCCCGAAGCCGTCGAAGTCGGCCAGCCGGAAGGAACCGCCGATGCCTTCGAGCGCGAACGTCAGCGCCGCGCTGTTGCCGACCGACAGGCCGACGATCCCGATCCGCTTGCCGAACAGCCGCCGCTGCTCGGGACGCTCGATCCGGCCACGGTTGCGGTCGGTGCGGACGAGCCGGAACTCTTCACGTGGCAGCACGTGCACCAGCCGCCCGGACCACGGGTACCAGGCCCACGTCCCGTACTCCCACGGCGCCGCGCCCGCCAGCTGCTCGCGCTTCTTCCGCTCGATCCCGGCGGCGTCGCGGCACGCCGGTTCGCGGCTGCGGACCAGCTCCGCGAGCTGGTCGTCGATCGTGTCGTGCACTTCGCGCACGGCACCGGACTCCAGCAGCGCGTTCAGCGCGCCGGCGTCCGTGTGCAGCACCGGCCGCCACGAGTCGCGGTCCGGCGCGGCGCCGCCCGGCCGGGCCGGCGCCCCGCCGGGGACTGCCGGTGCGGAGAAGACCGGCGCCGCGGCGGCGATGACCGGGAACTCGTCACGCAGCCGGGTCACCAGTTCGTGGTACTGCCCGCCGCCGTCGGCGACGCGGTGCAGCATGATCACGACGTCCTCGGTGTACTGCGGGACGTACCGGCGGGTGCCGCGGACCGGCCGGAAGCCGAACCGCTCGTGGAACCGGTCCTGGCCGTCCTTCGTGCCGGACGTGCCGATCATCGCCCGCGCCCCGAGGTGGTGGGCCGCGCCGATCGCGAGCGCGTTGAGGTACAGCCCGAGCCCCAGCTTCCGGGCGCGGTGCTCGACGACGAGCCTGCTGTGTTCGAACACGTCCCCGGTGGGGAAGCCTTCGGCGGACAGCAGCTCCTCGTACGCGGTGCCGCCGAGGAAGTCCCGCGACTGGAAGAGCGTGCCGGTGTCCGGTGTGGACAGCCGGATGTACCCCAGCGGCGGGCCGCCCGGGCTGCGCCGGGCGATGAAGTGCCAGGCACCGAAGTCGAGGTCCTGGTCGTCGGCGTGGGTGCCGTCGGCGCGGCGGAACGCGGGACGGCGGCCGTGGTCGAACAGGATCCGGGCGCGCAGCTCGCGGACGGCGTCGAGCATCGAGTGGTCGCCGTCGCCCGGCCGGGGGCCGAGGAACGCGGTGACGTGCCAGTCGGGCGCGTCCGGCGCGGGGGACCACGGCGTGCGGGGGCCGGGGTGGTTCAGGGGGGTCAAGTGTCGCCATTTCTCCGGAAGTACCGGGCGGCACCGGAAAGCCGCCCGTGCGAAGGGCCCGGCCGGTGGTCCGGACCAGGGCGGCGCGAACGTTAGCAGCGGTGACCGGCCTCGGCCGGGCAGGAGCGGGTGGCCCGGAAATCCTTTACCCACAGGCGAAATTGACGCCGCGTGATGCGAAATGACCGCTAATGGTGAAGATCATCACGGCGTGGCACTCGATGGAGTGGCGTGATGATCTCTGAACGCGACAGGAAAGACCGGCGTGGCCGCGGCTGCGAACAGGATTCGCGCGGCGGCTTCACCCCGGCGGGGGAGAGCGCCCGGTCCCGGGGGTGCCCCGGGACCGGGCGCCGACCGCCGCGGGTCAGGCGGCGTCCGGGAAGTGGATGTCGGTGACGTGGACGTGCACGACCTCGACGTCGAGGGCCAGGTACTGCTCGACGGCCTCGATCACCTCGACGCGGATCTGCTCGCCCAGCGCCTTGACCGCGTGCCCGAACTCGATGACGAGGGGAACGGTGATCGACGCGACCTCGCCGTCGAGCTCGACCGTGATGTCCTCGCCGAGGCTGTGCACGCCCTCGGCCTTGCCGGCGACCATCGTGACGATCTTCGAGACGACCCCGTCGGCGACCGTGGTGGTGCCGCGGAGGTTCGCGGCGGGCCGGGCCTCGGCCGCGTCGGTCTCGGCGACCGGCTCGGCGGCCTCGTCGGCTTCCTCGGTCTCCTCGGCGACCGCGACCGGCTCGGTTTCTTCCCCGGCCGAGTCCTCTTCGGCTTCTTCGGTGACCGCGACCGGCTCGTCCTCGTCCGCTTCTTCGGCCTCGGCGACGTCCTCGCCGGCTTCGTCGTCCTCATCGGTCTCGTCGGTCTCGTCGGAGACCTCGGCCGTGTCGTCCTCGGACTCTTCGGCGTCCTCGTCGGTGGCCTCCGCGCTGTCCTCGTCGCTCTCGGTGTCCTCGGCGACCTCCGTGCCGGCTTCGGCCTCGGGCGCGGAGTCCGTCTCCTCGACGACGGCGGCCGCCTCGTCGGTCTCGGTGGTGGTCTCGGCGGGCGCCGCTTCCGCGACGGCGGCTTCGGGCGCGGGGGAGCCGTAGCCGTACCCGTCGGAGCTGGGGTTTTCGTTCTTGGGGCGGCCGAAGATGCTGTTGATGACGTCGGACATGATTTCCCCTTTTCGGGAGCGTCGACTGCGGATGGGGGACGAGCAGACGGCGACATGATAGGGGCAAGCCATGATCCCCGTCACAGGGCCCCGGGGTTCGAGACTCGCTTGTGTCCCAACAGATATTCAGCCCGAGTTAACGCTCTCCGGGTTGACTGGACCTGTGATCACGGTGTGTCAGGCGGAGGTCAGCGATCGGTGACGCCCGTCGCGGAATGGCGTCCAGGAATTGTCCACTTTCCGACGCCTGGACATTCTTCCGGTCATTCCCGGAATAGGTGCGCCGGAATGCTCTCGGCCAAGGCCCGGTACCCGGCGGGAGTGAGGTGCAGGTGGTCGCCGACGTCGAACGACGGCGACAGGCGCGTCGGGGAAGCGGGGTCGCGGACGACGCGGTCGAAGTCCAGGACGGCGTCGAAATGGCCGCGGATCCACGCGTTCACGGTGGTCCGCGCCGCCTCCCGTTCGGGTGCGTCGTAGCCGGCGTTGCCGCCGAACGGCGTCAACGTGGCGCCGTAGACCTGGATCCCGGCCGCGTGGGCCCGGGTCAGGATCTGGTCGTAGGCGTCGATCAGGTCCGCGGCGGTCGACGCGGCGGCCGCGGGGGTGGCCGTGCCGATGTCGTTGATCCCCTCGAACAGGATCGCCCGCGAAACCCCGCTCGGCGCCAGCAGATCACGGTCCAACCGGGCCAGCACGTTCGGGCCCAGGCCGTCTTGGAGGACCCGGTTGCCGCCCGCGGCTTCGTTGACCACCGCCGACGACAGGCGTGACGCCAGCACGTCCGGCCAGCGGTCGTTGCCGTTCGTCGTCGAGCCGCGGCCGTCCGACAGGGAGTCGCCGAGCACCGCGACCGCCGAGGCGGGCGAGAGCACCTCGATGCCGCTCAAGAAGTACCAGTGGTCGACCGGCGTCGCGCCCGGGAGGTCGAGCGCCGCGACCCGGTCGCCCGCGATCAGGTGGGTCGTCGTGCGCGAGCCCGGGTGGGAGGTGATCGCGAGCGTGCTCTGGCCGTGCGCGAGGTAGGTCGTCACGGTGATGTTCTCGAACGCGCGCACCGGGAACGGCAGCGGGTCCGACACCACCTGCGCGCCCATCGGGACCGTCGTCGACGGCTTGCCGTGGAAGGTCACCGGGAGCACGCTGCCGGGCACGACCGCCGCGACCCCCGCCCGCCCGTCGACCGGGCGCGCGACCGTGACGGCCGAAATCGGCAGCGGCGAGCCGCCGAACGCGTTGGAGAACCGCAGCCGGATCCGGGGACCTCCGACCGAGACGTGCGCGGTCTGCCGCAGCGAAGCGTTGTCCAGCACGCGGTCCGTGCCGGTGAACGGCGCCGGCGGCAGGTTCGACGGCTCGGTCAGCTGCGGCATCGCCGTCCACGTCGCCACCCACCGCACCGACGGCGGCCGCCCGGACGCTCCGGCGAACAACGCGGTCAAGACCACCAGGCCCGAGATCGCCCAGGTGCGTCTCACGACCCGAACTCCGGCGTCATCACCCGCTCGAAGCCGATTTCGCGGCGCGGCCCGGTCAGCGTGCAGTGCAGGGTCGCGACGACCTGCTCGCTCGACGTCCCCACGCGCAGTTCGACGTCGCCGGGCTCGACGAGGCGACGGCCCGCGCGGCCGGTGTACGACGTCAGGTCCGCGTGCAGCCCGATGTCGACGACGACGGTCGCGCCGGGCTCGACCGAAACCCGCCGGGCCGCGATCAGCTGGCGCTCGGGCCGCGCGACCTCCGCCACCGGGTCGTGCAGGTACACCTGGACCACTTCGGACGCCGGCCGCGCGTGGTCGTTGCGCAGGGTCACCCGGACCCGGCAGACGCCGTCCGTCGGCCACAGGGAGCCCGTCGCGCTGACGTCGGCCCAGGTCACCGGCGCGTAGGACAGCCCGTGGCCGAAGGGGAACAGCGCCGAGGGGTCGACCGTGCTGACCTCGCTGCGCCGGCCGAGCGGCGCCGCGAGGTAGGTCGACGGCTGGCTCGCCCCGGCCGCCGGGAAGCTCACCGGCAACCGCCCGGACGGGTTGATCCGTCCACTGAGGACACCTTCCAGTGCCGGGCCGCCCTCTTCGCCCGGGTAGAAGCCGCAGACCACGGCGGCCAGCCGGCCGATCTGCCGCGACAGCTCGTACGGACGTCCGGAGAGCAGCACCAGCACCACCGGCTTGCCCGTCGCGAGCAATGCTTCGAGCAGCTCCTCCTGCCGCCCCGGCAGCCGCAGATCGGCCGCGTCGCAGCCTTCCCCGGACGTCCCGCCGCCGAAGAGCCCGGCCCGGTCACCCAGGACCGCGACGCACACCGACGCGTCCGCGCACGCCGCGACCGCTTCCGCGATCCCGTCGTCGTCGCCACCGGTGACCGGGCAGCCCAGCGCGTAGGTGACGTCGAACGACGACCGCAGCGCTTCCACCACGGTCGGCACCGAAACCCCGAACGGGACGTCGGGGTGGTGGACGCCGACGTGCAGCGGGAACGAGTAGCAGCCGAGCATCGCGCCGGGCGTGTCCGCGCGCGGGCCCACGACGGCGACGCGCGCGCCGGGGGAGAGCGGCAGCGTCCCGTCGTTGTGCAGCAGCACGATCGACTTCTCGGCCACCTCGCGAGCCAAGGTCCGCGAGGCCGCGTCGTCGAGGTCGACCGTCTCGGGCACCTCCGGCGCCCAGCCCGCGTCGAGCAGGCCGAGCTCGCACTTCTGGCGCAGTACCCGTTCGAGGGCGCGGTCGACGGCGGCGGCGTCGACCGCACCCCCCTCCACCGCGGCGAGCAGTGGCTCGCCGTAGCAGTCCATGGTGGGCAGTTCGACGTCGATGCCCGCGGTCAGGGCCTGCCCCGCGGCGTCCGCGCGGCCGGCCGCGACGCCGTGCAGCCGGTGCAGGAACGCCACGGAGAAGTAGTCGGAGACGACCGTGCCGTCGAAGCCGTAGGTGTCGCGCAGCAGGTCCGTCAGCAGCGCCGGATCGGCGGCGGACGGGACACCGTCGGTGTCGGTGTAGGCGTTCATCACCGACCGCGCGCCGGCTCGCAGCGCCAGCTCGAACGGCGGCAGCAGGACGTCCGCGATCTCGCGTGGGCCGGCCGAGACCGGGGCCAGGTTGCGCCCGGCGCGTGAAGCCGAGTAGCCGACGAAGTGCTTCAACGTCGCGATCACGCCGGCCGACTCCAGCCCGGCGACGTACGCGCTCCCGATGGTCCCGACGAGGTACGGGTCCTCGCCGATCGTCTCCTCGACGCGGCCCCAGCGCAGGTCGCGCGCGACGTCGAGGACCGGCGCCAGGCCCTGGTGCACGCCGAGCGCGCGCATGCTCCGCCCGATGCGCGATGCCATGCGGCGCACCAGGTCCGGGTCGAACGTCGCGCCCCAGGACAGCGGCGCCGGGTAGATCGTCGCCTGCCAGGCCGCCAGCCCGGTGAGGCATTCCTCGTGCACGACGGCGGGGATCCCGAAGCGGTTGCTGGAGACGATCTGCCGCTGCGTGCGGGCGAGGCTGTGCGCGCCGATCAGCGGTTCGACCGGCCGCGTGCCGAACACGCGGGTGAGCTGGCCGATGCCGTGGCGGACCAGGTCGTCGAGGTCGACCGCGGCGCCGACGAAGTCGTGCTGGTGCGGCGCCATCTCCCCGCCGGAGTCGATGCCGACCCAGACGCCGTAGAGCTGGGCGAGCTTCTCGCGCAGGGTCATGCGCCCCATCAGGGCGCGGACGCGTTCGCCCGGGTCGGCCGCGGGGTCGCGCCACGGCTCGGGCGCCGTGGTGGGCTGCGTGGTCAAGGCGTTCCGCCCTTCTGCTGGGGGAATGGTCAGGAGAGGGCGCGGGTCGAGTGCCGCACCACCAGGCCGGTGTCGAGGGTGACGTGGGTGCGCTCGACCTCGTCGCCGTTGATCAGCGCGATGAGCATGCTGATCGCCCGGTGGCCCATCTCCCGGATCGGCTGGTCCACTGTGGTCAGTGGCGGGCTGCAGAGCGCGGACTCGGGGACGTTGTCGAAGCCGACCACGGACAGGTCGTCGGGCACGGAAAGGCCCAGCTCACGGGCCGCGCCGACGGTCGCGATGGCCGAGATGTCGTTGGCGGCGAACACCGCCGTCGGGCGGTCCGGGCCGGTGAGCAGGTCGTGCGCCGACGCCGCCGAGACCTCCGGGTCGTAGGCGCCGATCCGGATCAGGCTCTCGTCGGCCGGCACGCCCGCGGCCTCCAACGCCCGCAGGTAACCGGCTTTCCGCAGCTCGGCCGACTCGAGGTCGGGGCGGCCGGAGAGGAACGCGATCCGCCGGTGGCCCAGCTCGAGCAGGTGCTCGGTGGCCAGCTGCGCGCCGCGCAGGTTGTCGGAGTCGATGGTCGGCAGGTGCGACGGGCCGGTGTGCGGGTCGACCGCGACGACCGGCGTGCCCGGTACCGCTTCCAGCGAGACGGCCGGCGTGACCAGCACGGCGCCGTCGACGAGCGTGCCGGAAAGCCGGGACAGGTACCGCTTTTCCCAGCCGGCCGGGTCGCCGGTGCGCCCGCCCGCGGAGTAGACGACGAGCTCGAACCCGCTGCCGCGGATGGCGTCCGCGGCGCCCTTGAGCAGCTCGGTGGAGAACGGTTCGAGGTCGGCGACCAGGATCCCGATCACGTTGGTCCGGTGGTTGCGCAGGCTCTGGGCCACGAGACTCGCCTCGTAGCCGAGCTCTTCGATCACCGCGCGGACCTTCGCGAGCGTCGCGGCGGAGACGCCGTAGCGCTCATTGATCACTTTGGACACCGTGGCCACCGAGACGCCGGCCCGGGCCGCGACGTCACGGATGGTCACCCTCGAACTGGGCTGCATCGGCTCAGACTAGCCATGTAAAACGTTATCGACAACGATTGACATCCGATTTGCCCCAGGTGCAGACTCTTCGCCAACCCGGGCGCTGTCACGCCCCGTCCAACTCGGCCGAAGTCGTCAGGAGTGGACCCACGATGTTTGCGAAACGCCGGATCCCCGTTCTCGCCGCTCTCGCGGCCGTCGTTCCGCTCGCGCTTTCGGCGTGCGGGGGAAGCGATACGCCCGCCCAGCCGAGCGGCCCGGTCACCCTCACCTGGTGGCACAACGGCACCACAGACCCGCTGAAGACGATCTGGGAGAAAGTCGTCGCCGACTACCACCAGGCGCACCCCGACGTCACGATCAAGGCCCAGCCGCTGCAGAACGAGGACTTCACCACGAAGGTCCCGCTCGCCCTGCAGGGCGCCGAGCCGCCGGACGTCTACCAGTCCTGGGGCGCCGGCGAGCTGAAGTCGCAGGTGACGTCGGGCAAGGTCGCCGACATCACCGACGCGACCAAGGCGTGGATCTCCGGGGCCGGGAAGTTCGCCGAGAACTGGCAGGTCGACGGCAAGCAGTACGGCGTCCCGTTCGAGCAGCACTTCGTCGGGTTCTGGTACCGCAAGGACCTGTTCCAGCAGGCCGGGATCACCACGCCGCCGAAGACGATGGACGACCTCGACGCCGCCGTCTCGCAGCTGAAGGCCAAGGGCATCGCGCCGATCGCGGTCGGCGGCAAGGACCGCTGGCCGGATGCGTTCTACTTCAACTACTTCGCCGTCCGCGAGTGCTCCGCCGACGTGCTCAAGCAGTCGGTCCAGGCGGTCAAGCTCGAGGACCCGTGCTGGACGAAGGCCGGGCAGGACCTCAAGAACTTCCTGGCCACGCAACCGTTCCAGACGGGGTTCGCCGGCACGCCCGCCCAGCAGGGCGCGGGCAGCTCCGCGGGCCTGGTCGCCAACGGCAAGGCGGCGATGGAGCTGCAGGGCGACTGGGAACCCGGCACGATGTCGTCGCTGACCGAGGACAAGCAGCTGGACTCGAAGGTCGGCTGGTTCCCGTTCCCGTCGGTCGCGGGCGGGCAGGGCGACCCGGCGGCGGTGCTCGGCGGCGGTGACGGGTTCGCCTGCACCAGCCGGGCGGCGAAGGCGTGCGCGGACTTCCTCTCCTACCTCAACACCGAGCCCATCCAGACGCAGATCGCCGCGCAGGGTGCCGGCCTGCCCGTCAACGCCGTCGCCGCGAAGTCGCTGAAGACCGACACGCTCAAGCAGGTCTACGACTACGGCATCAAGGCGCCCTACCTGCAGATGTACTTCGACAAGGCGTTCCCGACCGCGGTCGGCGCCGCGCTGAACGACGCCGTGGCCAACATGTTCGCGGGCCAGGGCACCCCCGAAGGCATCGTCACCGCCGTCAACCAGGCCGCGGCGGGCAACAAGTGACCACGGCGACGACGCCGGTGCGAGCGGCGGCGCGGCCGCCCGCACCGGCGTCGCGCCCCCGGGCGCGACGCTCCGGCCTGGGCAAACGGCTCGAGCTCGCGTTCCTGCTGGGGCCGGCGCTGCTGCTGTTCGCCGGCTTCGTCCTGGTGCCGATCGGGATCGCCGCGTTCTACAGCCTGTTCCAGTGGAACGGCTTCGGCCCGCTGGACGACTTCATCGGGTTCGACAACTACGTCGACGCCTTCACCGGCTCGGTGTTCCAGGGCGCGATCGTGCACAACCTGATCATCGCCGGGCTGTCGATCGTGGTGCAGCTGCCGCTGTCGATCGGGCTGGCGATGCTGCTCAACCGGAAGCTGCGGGGCCGCGCGGTGCTGCGGGCCCTGGTCTTCGCGCCGTACGTCCTGTCCGAGGCGATCACCGCGGTGATCTGGGTGCTCATGCTGCAGCCGTCCGGCTTCGCCGACCAAGTGCTGCAGGGCGTGGGCCTCGGCGGCCTGGTCCACCAGTGGCTGGCCGACCCGGGCATCGTGCTCTACACGCTGTTCGCGGTGATCACCTGGAAGTACATCGGCTTCGGCATCATCCTGCTGCTCGCCGGGCTCCAGGGGGTGCCCGCCGAGCTGCGCGAAGCCGCGGCGCTCGACGGCGCGTCGGCCTGGCAGACCACCCGGCACGTCGTGCTGCCGCTGCTGGGGCCGACCATCCGGATCTGGGTCTTCCTGTCGGTGATCGGTTCGCTGCAGCTGTTCGACGTCGTGTGGATCATGACGCTGGGCGGGCCGGCGAACGCGTCGACGACGATGGCGACCTACCTCGTCGACCACGGCTTCAAGCGCTACGAGTTCGGGTTCGGCTCCGCCGTCGCGGTGATCCTCTTCGTCATCTGCTTCGTGTTCGCCCTGCTGTACCAGCGGTTCGCGCTCCGCCGTGACACCGAGGGCGCCCTGACGAGGATGGTGGGCTGATGCGCGGCCGTCGGTTCGGCATGGCGACGGGGTACCTCGCGGCGATCGTCGTGCTCGGCGTGACGATCGTGCCGCTGCTGTTCGTCGTGCTCGGCGGGTTCCGCACCAACGCGCAGATCAACTCCGACCCGGCCGGGCTGCCCGGCCCGTGGGTCACGGACAACTACGCGGCGGTCCTGGGCTCGAGCGCGTTCTGGACGTTCCTCGGCAACAGCGCGCTGATCGCAGTGATCGCGACCGCGGTCGCCGTCGGCCTGGGTTCGATGGCGGGGTACGCGCTTTCGCGGTACCAGTTCAAAGGCCGGGAAGCGCTGTACACGCTGTTCACGCTCGGCTTGCTGTTCCCGCTCACGGTGGCGACGCTGCCGCTGTACCTGTGGCTGCGGCAGCTCGGCATGCTCGAAAGCTTCTGGGGCGTGGCGATTCCCGAGGCGGCCTTCTCGCTGCCGGTGACGATCGTGATCCTCCGTCCGTTCATGCACGCCATCCCGGGTGAGCTCGAGGACGCCGCCGTCCTCGACGGCGCGAGCCGGCTCGGGTTCTTCTGGCGGATCCTGCTGCCGTTGTCGACGCCCGCGCTGACGACGGTCGCCGTGCTCGCCTTCGTCACCAGCTGGAACGCCTACCTGCTGCCGCTGCTGGTGTTCAACGACGCGGCACACTTCACGCTCCCGCTCGGCGTCGCGTCGTTCCAGTCGCAGTACTCCCAGGACACCGCGCGGGTGCTCGCGTTCACCGCGCTGTCGATGATCCCCGCGCTCGCGTTCTTCGTGCTCGCCGAACGGCGCATCGTCGGCGGGCTGACCGGATCCGTGAAGGGCTGACTCAGGAGGTCTGCCGTGCCGTCCGAGGTCCATCGCCGTGCCTTCTTGCGGTTGCTCGCGCTGGCCGGGGCGGGGTCCGCCGTGCCGGATGCGGCCTCGGCCGGGACGGGCTTTCCGTTGGTGTCGCGGGGAACGGCCGCGACGATCGTCGTGAGCCCCGGCGACCTGCCGGGCGTGCGGCGGGTGGCGGGCGACCTGGCCGCCGACGTCGAGCGCGTGACGGGGGTCCGGCCGGCTGTCTCGGACGTGGTCCCGGCGGACGGGCCGGTGGTGCTGGTCGGGACGCTCGGCCACAGTCCGCCGGTCGACTCGCTGGTCGCCGCCGGCCGCCTCGACGTCCGGGAGGTCGCCGGGAAGTGGGAGACGTCGCTGAGCCAGGTGGTCGGCGGGCAGCTGGTGCTGACCGGCAGCGACCAGCGCGGCGTGATCTACGGCGTCTACGAGATCTCGCGGCGGATCGGCGTCTCGCCGTGGTACTGGTGGGCCGACGTCCCGCCCGCGCGGCGGGCCGAGCTGCACCTCCCGGGCGAGCGGTTCAGCCTGGGCACGCCGCACGTGAAGTACCGCGGGTTCTTCATCAACGACGAGAACCCGGCGCTCGGCACGTGGGCGCCGGCGTACTTCGGGCCGGGGCTCGCACCCGGCTATCCGGGCGGCTTCAACCGGAACTTCTACGCCAAGGTCTTCGAGACCATGCTGCGGCTGCGGGCCAACTACCTGTGGCCGGCCGTGTGGGGCCGTGCGTTCGCCGAGGACGACCCGCTCAACCACGCGACGGCCCAGGAATACGGCATCGTCATGGGCACCTCGCACGAGGCGCCGATGATGCGCGGCATCGAAGAGTGGAACCGGCACGCGACGCCGGGGCACGACCCGTACGGCGGCACGGGGGAGTGGAGCTTCCGCCGCAACGGCGAGGCGATCAAGGCCTACTGGACCGAGGGCATCCGCCGGATGGCCAGGGAGGGCTTCGAGGGCGTCGTCACGCTCGGCATGCGCGGCAACGGCGACGTCAGCCTGCCCGACGGCGACGGCATCGAGCTGATGCGCGAAATCCTGGCCACCGAGCGGGACATCCTGGCCCGCGAGCTGAGCACCGACGTCCCGCAGGTCTGGACGCTGTACAAGGAGGTCCAGCGCTACTGGGCGCAAGGCCTGCGCCCGCCGGACGACGTCATCGTGGTGTTCACCGACGACAACTGGGGCAACATCCGCAAGCACCCGGATCTGTCGCTGCCCCCGCACCCCGGCGGTTACGGGCTGTACTACCACTTCGACTACGTCGGCGGCGGCCGCAACTACAAGTGGGTCGACACGGCATTGCTCGCGAACACGTGGGAGCAGCTCGACCAGGCCGTGGCGTACGGGAACGACCGGCTGTGGGTCGCGAACGTCGGCGACCTGAAGGGCAACGAGCTGCCGCTGCAGTTCTTCCTCGACTACGCCTGGGACCCTTCGGCACTGCCCGGCACGCGACTGTCCACATGGGAACGTGAGTTCGCGGCCACGAACTTCGGCGCCGCGCTGGCATCGGACATCGCCGCAGTACTGCACGATTACGGGCGGCTGCAGTCGCGTCGCAAGCCCGAGCTGCTGAACCGGCTGATCACCGTGGACGCCGCCGGGGTGATCACCTACGACGACCAGGCCTCGCCGTTCAGCCTGGTCGACTACCGCGAGCTGGACCGCGTCACCGACGAGTGGCACGAGCTGTCCGCACGGGCGTCCCGCCTCGCGGCGCGGGTGCCCACCGCCTGTCAGGACGCGTTCTACGAGCTGGTCCTGTACGAGGTCACGGCGTCGGCCAACCTCTACGCGCTGCGGCGCGCCGAGTTCACGAACCTGCTGTACGCGGCGCAGGGACGCGCCTCGGCGAACGGGCTCGCCGACGTCACCGAAGCGCGCTTCGCCGACGACCTGGCGTTGGCCGAGAAGTACAACACGGGCATCGCGGGCGGCAAGTGGAAGGGGTTCCAGACCCAGCCGCACATCGACTACGGCGACGTCGCGCGCTACGGCCCGAACGCGCCGTGGCAGCAGCCCGAGCTGAACAACGTCGCGCTCCCGGACGTCATCTTCCCGGCCGTGAAGCGGCTTTCGCCGCCTTCCGAAGCGTCGCTGGGGGTTGCCGTCGACGGTGCGGCGGAGGCGTGGCCGGGCGCTCCGGGACGCCCGGCGCTGCCGGAGTTCAGCCCGTACCAGACGGCGCCGCCGCAGTACGTCGACGTCTTCAACCGCGGCCGGACACCGTTCCGCTGCACCGTTTCCGCCGGTGCTCCCTGGGTACTGGTCGAGCCGCGCGGCGGCCGGGTGGAGGAGGAGCTGCGGATGACCGTCCGGATCGACTGGGCCCGGGCGCCGAAGGGCACCACGACCGTCCCGGTCACGGTGACGGGTGCGGGTGCATCGGTGGTGGTGGACGCCGTCGTCCGGAATCCGCCGGTGCCGTCGTCCTGGCGGCGCGGGTTCGTCGAAGCCGGGGGATACGTGTCGATGGAGGCCTCGCACTGCAGCGCGAACGTCGGCGCTCCGGGTGCGTCCTGGCGCCGGATCGCCGATCTCGGCATGACGCCGTTCCCGGTGACGGCGGCGAGCCGGACGCCGGGGGCCGGGCCACGGCTGGAGTTCCGGATGACGCTGTTCACGGCGGGCCCGCTGACGGTCTGGGCCTACCTTGCGCCGCGCAGCAACGTCCTGCAGGGCGACGGCCTGCGCTACGCGGTGTCCTTCGACGACGCCGCACCGCAGGTCGTGAACATCACGAAGGCCACGGGCGCGGACGACCTGACGATGAACCGCCCGTGGGAACGCACCACCTCGGACAACGTGAACCTGACCTCGACGCGGCACGAAGTGGGCGCGCCGGGCCCGCACGTGCTGAAGGTCTGGATGGTCGACCCCGCCGTGGTCGTCCGGAAGCTGGTGGTCGACACCGGCGGCCTGCGGCCGAGCTACCTCGGGCCGCCGGAGAGCATGCGGTGGCCGGGATGAGCCGGGCCTACTTCGCCCCGCTGGTCAGCGCTTCCCGGACCTGGCGGGCCGGCGCCGCCGTGCTCTGGCGGACCACCAGGCTCGTCGCCAGCTCGAGCCGGTGGCTCTCCTGGTGCGTCCCCCGGGCCAGGGAAATCGCCAGCCGGGCCCCGGCGGCGGCCATCTCCTGCAGCGGCTGGCGGACCGTCGTCAGCTCCGGGGTCAGCCAGCGGGCGACCGGCAGGTCGTCGAACCCGACGACGCTCAGGTCGTCCGGGATCCGCAGGCCCGCGTCGCGCGCGGCCTCGTACACGCCGAGGGCCTGCAGGTCGCTGCCCGCGAACACCGCCGTCGGCCGGTCGGGGAGGGTGAGCAGTGACGCCAGTTCCCGGTAGCCGGACCGGACGTGGAAGTCGCCGCGGCGCACCAGCGCCGGGTCGAACGCCAGCCCGGCCGTCTCCAGCGCCGTGCGGTAGCCGTCGATGCGGGCGCGGCTGCACAGCACCCCGTCCGGCCCGCCGATCATCGCGATCCGGCGGTGCCCCAGCTCCACCAGGTGTTTCGTGGCGGTCAGCCCGCCCTGCCAGTTCGTCGCCCCGATCGAGGGCGTCTCCGGCCCGGGCGCGCCCGCCGGGTCGACCACGACGAGTGGGATGTCGCGGGCTCTCAGCTTCGCCAGCTGTCCGCCGGTGAAGTCGGAGCACACGGAAACGATGCCGACCGGCCGCCGGGCGAGCACGCTTTCCAGCCAGCTCTGGCCGGGCGTGTGCCGTCCCGACGATTCCGCGAGGACGACCGCCATTCCGTTTTCGCGGGCAACGCACTCGACCCCGCGGATGATTTCGAGGGCCCAGGTGCTTTCGAGTTCGTGGAACATCAGTTCCAGGAGCCGGGAACGCCGCGATCGTTCGTCCGCGCGGCGGCGGTAGCCGTATTTCCCGATGACCGCTTCCACGCGGGCGCGGGTGCTTTCGGCGACGTCGGGCCGTCCGTTCAGGACCTTCGAGACGGTCGGCACGGAAACTCCGGTCTCGGCGGCGATCCTGGCGATGGTGACCCGGGACGCGGCCGGCTCGAGATCCTCGGACTTCGTTGTCATGAAGGAGATTCTAAATCATCGAAACCCGGTTTGACACGCTTCGAAACTTTCGCTGAACGAAGGGAATGAGATGGTGCGTGGAATTGCGCTGAAACGTGCTCTGGTGGCGGTTGCGGCCGTCGCGGGTATTGCGGTGTGGCAGGCGCCGGCGGCGTCGGCGTCCGTTCCGCTGAAAGACATCACCCATCGCTACGTGGGCAGCGCGGTGGGTGCGGCCTACCTCGCATCGGAACCCGATTACCGGGCCGTGCTGACCCGGGAATTCGACAACGTGACTCCCGAAAACGAGATGAAATGGGGGGTGGTCGAGCCGGTGCGCGGGCAGTACGACTGGTCGGGCGCCGACGCGATCGTCCGCTACGCGCAGCAGCACCACAAGACCGTCCGCGGCCACACGCTGGTCTGGCACTCCCAGCTCCCGGACTGGGTGGCCGCGCTCCCGGCCGACGAGCTCCGCCGCGTCCTGCGCGACCACATCACCACGGAAGTCAAGCGGTACAGGGGAAAGGTTCGCGCCTGGGACGTCGTCAACGAGATCTTCAACGAAGACGGCACCCGGCGTGACACGGTCTTCCGGCAGAAGCTCGGCGACGGCTTCGTCGCGGACGTCTTCCGCTGGGCGCACGCCGCCGACCCCTCGGCCACCCTGTACCTCAACGACTACAACATCGAAGGCCGCAACCCGAAGAGCGACGCGGTCTACGACCTGGTGAAGACGCTGCGGCGGCAGGGCGTCCCGATCGGCGGGGTCGGCGTCCAGGCGCACCTGTCCATCCAGTACGGCTTCCCGGCGGAGTACCGCGCCAACCTGGACCGCCTGACGAAGCTCGGGGTGGACGTCGCGATCACCGAGGCGGACGTCCGCATCCCGACCCCGCCGGACGCGGCGAAGCTCGACACGCAGGCGAGCTACTTCGACCAGCTGTGGGACGGCTGCCAGGCGGTCCGGCGGTGCGTCGAGTTCACGACCTGGGGCTTCACGGACCGGCACTCGTGGGTCCCGGGCGTCTTCCCGGGCGAGGGCGCGGCGTGCCTGTTCGACGAGAACCTGCGCCCGAAGCCGGCCTACCTCCGCATCAACCCCTGACCGGGCCGCGGGCGGCTCAGCGGGCGAGGGCCGCGAGCCGCTTCGCGGTGGGCCAGCGGACGTTCCAGGCCCAGCCGAGCTTTTCGAACGCCCAGATCACCCGGGCGGAGACGTCGAGCTGGCCGCGCAGCACGCCGTGGCGGGCCGAGGTCGGGTCCGCGTGGTGGGTGTTGTGCCAGGACTCGCCCATCGACAGGATCGCCAGGGGCCAGAAGTTCGCCGAGCGGTCGCGACTGGTGAACGGCCGTTCGCCGAGCATGTGGCAGATCGAGTTCACCGACCACGTCACGTGGTGCTGGAAGGAGATCCGGGCGAGACCGGCCCAGAGGAACGCCGTCAGCGCGCCCCACCACGACAGCGTGATCAGCCCGCCGAGCAGCGGCGGGAGCAGCAGGCTCGCGGCGACCCACAGGGGGAACAGCCGGTCGACGACCCGCATGTCGCGGTCGGCGGCGAGGTCGGGCGCGAAGCGGTCGATGTTGGTCTTGTCGCGCCCGAAGAGCCAGCCCATGTGGGCGTGCCAGAAGCCGCGGGCGAGCGCCACCGCGGAGGTCCCGAACAGCCACGGCGAGTGCGGATCGCCCTCGCGGTCGGAGAAGGCGTGGTGGCGGCGGTGGTCGGCGACCCAGCCGATCACCGGGCCCTGCGCCGCCATGCCACCGGCGATGGCCAGGGCGATCCGCAACGCCCGCTTCGCGCGGAACGCGCCGTGCGTGAAGTAGCGGTGGTAGCCGACGGTGATGCCCAGCGTCGACACCACGAAGAACGCGCCGCCGATCGCCAGGTCGAGCCAGCTGACGCCCCAGCCCCAGAACACCGGGACGGCCGCGGCGAGCGCGAGGAACGGGACCAGCAGGAACGTGCGGATGGTGATCAGCTCGGCGATCGACTGCCGGCCGGAGAGCACGGGTTTGGGGGCCGGTCGGGACGGTTTGACGGACGCGGTCATGCATCACTCGTTTCGAGGTCACCGCGCGCGGGACGGGTCCACGGCGCGGGGCGCCGGGGAGCGGGAACACCCGGCGATCAGCGGTCTGCGGGTGGCCGGGCCCGTCGCCGCTCCTGTCGGCGCACGGGCTCGAAGGCCACCGGCGAGAGCGAAGCCGGCTGGACGCCGGCGTGCGGGGAGCTCTCGACCGGTCCTACGTTACCGGATCGTTGTGAATCCGCAGTGTGGCCGCGGGCCGAGGGCTCAGACGCCCCAGTCGGGCCGCAACGGCATGCCCATCCCGCCTTCGCTGTCGGTCCGCACCCCGAGGATCTGGTGCAGCTCGATCTCCCGCCGCTCGAAGGCCAGCCGGCAGGCCGCGAGGTAGAGCGCCCACACCCGGCTGCGCCCGGCTCCGGCCTCCTCGACCGCCTCGTCCCAGTGCTCGTCGAGGTTCGCGCACCACCCGGCCAAGGTCATCGCGTAGTGCTCGCGCAGGTTCTCCGAGTGCCGCACCTCGAGCCCGGCGTCGTGCATGGCCGTGACGAGCTCACCGGGCGCCTCGAGTTCGCCGTCGGGGAAGACGTAGCGGTCGATGAACCCGCGCGAGCGGTGCGCGACGCTGGTGTCCGGGTTGGTGATGCAGTGGTTGAGCAGGCGCCCGTGCGGCTTGAGCTTCTCCGCGAGGAACCGGAAGTACCCGGGCACGTTGCGGGCGCCGATGTGCTCGGTCAGGCCGATCGACGAGATCGCGTCGAACCCGGTCTCGGTGACGTCCCGGTAGTCGAGGTGGCGGATCTCGGCGCGGTCGGCCAGGCCGAGGGCGACGATGTTCTTCTGCGCCCACTGGGCCTGCTCGCGCGAGAGCGTGACGCCGAGCGCCTGGACGCCGTAGTGCCGGACGGCGTGCGCGACCATCCCGCCCCAGCCGCACCCGACGTCGAGCAGCCGCATCCCGGGTTCGAGGCCCAGCTTGCGGCAGACCAGGTCGAACTTGTGCGCCTGCGCTTCCTCCAGCGACGAGTCCGCCTCGGGGAACACGGCGCACGTGTAGGCCATCGACGGGCCGAGGACCAGCTCGTAGAAGCGGTTGGACACGTCGTAGTGGCTGGCGATGGCCTCGCTGTCGCGGCCCTTCGAATGCCGCAGCGCGGTCATCCCGCGCCGGAACCGGCTCGGGTGCTCCTCGGCGGGCGGCTTGACGACCCGCAGGTGGCGGGGGCCGAGCTTGCGCAGCAGCCACACGCGGTCGGCCGGGCTGAGCTGGTCGACCTGCGACGAGAGGGCGTGCAACGCGGTGTAGAGGTCGCCGGAGACGTCGAGGGCTCCCGCGACGTACGCGCGGGCCAGGCCGAGGTCGCCGGGCGAGGACATCAGGTAGTCGAGGGCCAGCGGCGAGCGCACCTGGATCGCGACGGGCGCGTCGGCCGGGCCGCTGCTGCTGCCGTCGTAGGCGGTGATCGACACGCTGGCGCGGGGGCCGAGGAGCCGCTCGAAAACTGCGCCGACTGTGGTCACGTTCGTTCCTTTCACCTGCGGCGGACGCACTTCTCGTAGAGCCCGAGCAGCCGCCCGTCCGGGTCGTAGCCGCGCTTGAGCTCGCGGTAGGCGTCGCCGTTGTAGAGCCGCCAGAACTCGTCTTCGGAGTAGAAGCTGTCCGAATAGAGCGACTTGTGCCCGCCGAGCCGGGTGACCTCGGCTTCGATCATCCGGTTGTGCACGCCGTCGCGTTCGCCGGGGTCGAGGGGCACGGCCGACCAGAACCCGAAGTTGACGTACAGCTCGTCGGGGTCCAGTTCGTAGAGGGGCCAGCGGACGCCGCCCGGGCGCTGGCGCAGCGGGCAGATCCAGACCGGGCTGATCGGGATCTCCCGTTCGAAGAACTCGAGGAACTCCGCGGCGCGGGCGAGCGGAACCTCGATGTCCTGCACGATGGTCTCTTCGGGCGGCAGGCGCCGGAGCTTCAGCAGCCGTTCGGCGATCTTGAGCCGCCGGTCGAGCGCGACGGCCTTCCAGTACACCGAGGACCGCAGGAACCGGCGGCCGAGCAGCAGCCGCGGCAGCCGGTTCTGGACGCCGAACGCGCGGGAGCACCAGAACCAGTCGGTGTCCCAGCGCCACAGGTAGTCGCGGACGGTGAGGTGGTCGGTCTCGCGGCGCCGGATCGAGCGGTAGTAGATGTCCAGCCAGGTGTAGTCGCTGGTCGCCGGCGCGGTGTCGGTGAAGTTCGCCAGGGTCAGGTAGAGCTCGTCAGGGCCGAAGACGGTCCCGTCGACGAAGTCCACGTGCTCGCCGTCGTACTCGCCCTTCGCGCAGATCTCGCCGAGGGCCGCGAAGTAGCTCTCGCGATCGTGGTGCCGGACGTGGCGGAGCCGCACGAACGGCTTGACCGGCTCCAGCACGATCCGCAGCCGCAGCGCGTAGCCGAGCGTGCCGTAGGAGTTGGGGAAGCCGCGGAAGAGGTCGCGGTGCTCGTTGTCCGGCCGGGCGACGACGATCCGGCCGTCCCCGGTGAGCACCTCGAGTTCGAGCACCGACTCGTGCGGCATGCCGTTGCGGAAGGAGGAGGACTCGATGCCGAGACCGGTGACCGCGCCGCCGAGGGTGATGGTCTTCAGCTGCGGCACGACCAGGGGCATCAGGCCGTGCGGCAGCGTGGCGTCGACGAGCTGCTCGTAGGTGACCATCCCTTCGACGTCGGCGGTACGGCTCTCCGGGTCGACGCGCAGCACGTGGGTGAAACCCGACACGTCCAGTCCCGGGTGCTTCGTCCGGGCCCGGGAGCGGAAGAGGTTGGACGTCCGCTTCGCCAGCCGGACGGTGCTCTCGCCGCTCATCGCGGTGAGCTGCCGCCGCAGGGCGTCGACGCGGGCTTCGTGTTCGGGGAAGGCCGGGGCTTCGGCGGCTCCGGCCCGTTGGGTGGTCACCACCTGATCCTGCCTCACGCGAAGGGCCGCCGCATCGTGCCCTCCGAGTGAGGAAAGCCCGGGCGTCCCGCGAGGTGGGAACCCGCAGCTGCGCGGCCCTCGGATCTTCGTGGTTGACCGCGCGGGACGCGGGGTATCCGGCGCCCGGACCGCGGGGATCCCGCGGCGGAGCGGGGAAAGCGAGGCGGCGTTGAGCATTCTGATCGACTTGGGGCGTGACACGGAGTTCTCGTTCGAGCGGCGGCTGCGCGGCTACCTGGGCGAGGTGGCCCGGGCCGTCGGGGTGGGGCTGGAGTCCTGCACCCTGGACGCGGGCACCCCCGCGTCGGCGTACATCGCCCTCGACTGGCGGCTCGACCGGTTCCCCCGCCACGACCTGGCCCTGGTCTGGGACGAACGGCACGGCTGGGGCGCGGCGGTCGAGGACGCCGACGGGGCGACGGTGCTGACCTACCTGGGCGGCGAGGTGGTTCCCGAACCCCGCGCGGTGGTCCGGTTCCTCGCGGCGGTGCGGGCCGGCGACCCGGACGTCGGCGCCCTCGACGCGCCGGCGTTGCGGGAGGCGGGCGAGCACGAGCAACTGCTGTCCGCGCTGGTTCCGGCGGCCGGTCAGCGCTCGCGGAACAGGTGAACCGGCACCAGCGCCCAAACGACCTTCCCCTCCCGCGTCGCACGGACGCCCCAGGCGTTCGAGAGCTGGTCGACCAGCCGCAGGCCGTGGCCGTCACCGGAGGCCACCTGCTCGACCGAGTCGTCCCCGTCGGCCACCTCCACCAGCAGGCCTCGCGGCTCGCGCGTCACCCGCAGCCGCGAGGGCGCGGCCGAGTGCCGGTAGGCGTTGCCGACCAGCTCGTCGACCACGAGCAGCACCGCGCCGAGCGGCTCGTCGCGCGGCCGGCCGAAGCCGAGGCAGCTCGCGACCGTCGCGCGGACCCGGCGTGGCTGGGGCCGCGCGCTCAGGTCCAGGTTCAGCTCGGCCGACGCGGCCACCCGCAGCACGAGCTGCTCGACCGCGAGGGCCCACTCCGTCTCCCCACCCGTTGCCTCCATCGCCGCGGCACCTCCTCCGGAGGGGTTCGTCGTCGGCCGGGCCGCGGATGGGTCAGCGGGTCGCCTGGCGGAAGAGGTCCTCGTCGATCCAGCCACGTTCCCGCAGCGCGGCGCAGAACCGCCGGTACGACAGCTCGAGGGCGTCCCGCTCGCCTGGATCGGGCTCGACCAGCGTGCCCTCCGGCGGGCCGGGGCGCGCCGAGGTGAGCCCGCCCGGCACGACACCGCCCGCGGCGAGCAGAGCCGCGCCGTAGCCCGTCTCCGCCGTGCGCGCGACCCGGACGCCGAGCCCGGTCACGGTGGCCCGGACCCGGGTCCACAATGGACTCCGGCTGCCCCCGCCGGCCGCGAGCAGCGGCCCGGACACCGGAATGCCCAGCCGGCGCAGGTGGTCGAGCGCGAGTCGTTCGACGAACGCGACGCCTTCCAGCCGTGCGCGGTGCAGTTCGACGTCGTCGGCGGCCTCGCCGAGCACGAAGCTGCCGGCGTCGGCGCAGGAGAAGGGGAACCGTTCGCCGGTGAGCCGCAGGGGATAGGCGACGACCCCGGCGGGCCCCCGCCCGGCGGCCGCGCGGTCGAGCCCGGCCAGCCCCGGTGCGCCCGCGACGGCCTCGCCACCCGTGTTCGACGCCCCGCCGGGCAGCCACCAGCCGTCGGGGTGGCGGTGGCTGTAGAGCACCCCGGTCGGGTCCGGGACCAGCTCGGTCGTCACGCCCTTGAGCACGTAGGTCGTGCCGAGGATGCCGACGAAGGCGCCGGGTGCCACGGCACCGGCGGCGAGCTGCCCGGCGCAGCCGTCGGTCATCCCGGCGACCACCGCGCAGCCGGCGGGCAGGCCGGCCACCGGCGTGCGGACCCGGCCCAGCACCGACGCCGGCGCGACCACCTCGGGCAGGAGCGCGGCGGGCACGCCCAGCGCGTCGAACACTTCGCCGGGCCATTCGCCTACGAGGGGGTCGTACCCGCTCTTCAGCGCATGTGACCAGTCCGTGGCCACCGGCCCGCCGGTCAGCCGCTCGGCGATCAGGTCCGGCGTGTGCCGGATGCCGCGGACCGCGGGGTCGTCCGCGAGCCAGGCGATCCGGCCGAGCGCGGCCGTCGGCGGCACCCCGGAGCCGAGTGCCCGCCAGCGGGCGGCGCCGAGTTCGCCGGCCTTGGCGTTGTGGTCCGCACCGCGCCGGTCGTCGTACATCAGCGCCGGGCCGACGGGCTCGCCGCGGGCGTCGACCCCGACGATGGTGCCCGACGTCGCGGCCACCGCGACCGCGGCGACCTCCGCGCCGCCGTGGGGCAGCTGCCCGGTCACCTCACCGAGGACGGCCTCGACCGCCGGCCACCACGACCGCGCGTCCTGCTCGCTGCGGCCCCGGCCGTCGTGGACCGGCGCGGGCAGCGGGCGGGACGCGGTGGCCAGGACCTCGCCGTCGCGCACCGCCAGGGCGCGGGCCCCGGCGGTGGCGACGTCGATCCCGACGGTGACCAGGTCGCTCACGCCGTCGCGACCTTCTGACCGGCCTGCTGCAGGCTAGCGTCCTCGGCGACGGCCCGTTCGGTTTCCTCCGGCAGCTTGAGGAACCGCACCATCGCGGCGGCGACCAGGTACAGCACCGCGAAGATGATCACCACGCCCGCGGCGCCGAGCGGGCCGAGGAACAGGCTGACGATCGCCGGCCCGACGAACGCGGCCGCGCCGGCGCCGAGGTTGAGCAGCGCCATCGCCCCGCCCTTGTGGTCTGGTGCGAGCGAGGGCAGCAAGGCCGAGATCGGGACGAACCCGGCGAGCGTGGCGCCGTAGAGCGCGCCGACCAGCAGCGCCACCCAGTAGTACTGGGCGCCGAGCGCGACGGGGACGAAGTAGAGCAGCAGGATCGAGATCGCGCAGCCGACCGCGCCGAACCAGAAGATCGTGGTGCGCCAGCCGATCCGGTCGCTGAGCAGGCCGAAGATCAGGTTGAAGAAGATGTTGGTCCCGTAGATCACCGACACCAGCAGCAGCCAGCGGCCCTCGCCGAACCCGATCTTGCTGATGAAGATCGTCGGGAAGAACACCAGCATGCCGAACTCGGGCGCGGTGTTGATGACGCGCACGAGCATGCCGACCCCGATCCGGGGCTTCTTCCAGGCGATCGAAACGCTGGAGACCAGGCTCTGCACCGGCTTCACGTCCGGCGGTGCGAGCCGCGAGAACCCGGTGCGCTGCCGCACGCCCAGCACGGCGACGAGCCCGCCGATCGCCAGGATCACGACCGAAACCCACAGCGTGCCGTAGTGCCCGAAGACCGGGTTGGTCACGCTCGCGACCAGGGCGCCGAGCGTCGGCAGCCCGCCGGTGAAGGCGAAGTAGAACCAGCCGACGGCCGCCCCGAGCCGGGCGACCGGCGCCACGGCGGTGATCCAGACCAGGAACCCGAAGGCGAACATCGGGTAGCCGAAGCCGCGGATGCCGTAGAACACGAGCATCAGGGTGTAGTTGTGCCCGGCCACGGCGACGGCGAGGAACAGCGCGTCGAAGACCAGCCAGATCGCCAGGCCGGCGAGCATCACCCGGCGTGGACCCCACAGGTCGGACAGGGCGCCGGACATCCACGACGCCAGCATCACGGCCACGCCGTACACGGTGATGACGTAGGACGCCTTGATGTCGGTACCGGCGCCGTTGCCCGCCATGAACGGCGCGATGAAGCCGGACTCGACCCCGTCGCCCACCATGAACAGGAGCAGGCCCGCGTAGCCGAGGAACAAGGGTGCCGGCAGCCCCCAGCGCGTGAGCAGCCGGGCGAACCCGCTCGCCGGCGGGGACAACTGCGGTGTTGTCGTCTGGTTCATGCACGCCTCCATGACGTCGACTCCGACGTATCATGAACCGTGTGAACTTCACGCGCAAGATGTTACGAAGATTTCGTCCGTGTCAGGAAGCGTCGGCGACCTCGACCTTGGTCCGGCTGCGCAGTTCGTCGAGCACCGCGGGGTCGGTCGCGGCGTCCACCACGACCAGGTCGAACTCGCTCAGCGGCGCGAGCCGGTGCAG
Source organism: Amycolatopsis stemonae (assembly GCF_054781455.1). Taxonomy (NCBI): domain Bacteria; kingdom Bacillati; phylum Actinomycetota; class Actinomycetes; order Pseudonocardiales; family Pseudonocardiaceae; genus Amycolatopsis; species Amycolatopsis stemonae. The sequence continues at coordinate 304,336 of NZ_BAAGUJ010000004.1, forward strand.
CGCGGTGCGGCCGTGCTTGCTCGCGTCCATGAGCAGCACCTTCTGCCGCGCGGCGGCCAGCATCGCCCGCTTGATCATCACGATCTCCGGCTCCTGGTGGTACGTCAGCTCGGTGGTCATCGCCGACGTCGAAACGAACGCCGCGTCCACCGAAAGCCGGTCGATCGCCTCCAGGCTCTGCATGCCGAGGAAGGAGTCGTGGGTGCTCGAATAGTCGCCGCCGATGCAGATCAGCCGCAGCTCCTCGAGGAGCTTCAGCTGCTGGATCGCCTCGACGTAGTTGGTGGCCACGGTGAGCGGGGTGACCCCGCCGAGCAGCTTGGCCAGCGCCAGCGCGCTCGTGGAGTCGTCGAGCAGGATCGACATCCCCGGCTCGACGTGCGCCAGCGCCTTGTGCGCGATCGCGGCCTTGGCGTCGGCGTGGGCGTTCATCCGGTATTCCGCGTTGCTCTCGAAGACCGTCGACGGCATCGCCGAGACCCCGCCGCGGTACTTGCGGACCAGGCCGCGCCGCGCGAGCTCGTCGACGTCGCGGTGCACCGTCATGTGGCTGACCCCGGTCAGCTCCACCAGGTCGGCGATCGAAGCGGAGCCGGTGTGGAAGACGTGGTCGACCACGATCTGCTGGCGGCTGTCGCGGGAGTGGGCGCCGCCCGGTTTGTCACTGGCCATGGCTTCAGTATCGCGCGGTGACCGGCAGGTTGAGCCCAAGCAGCGCGGTGCGTCCGCCGCCGATCTCCAGTTCGGTGACGGCGACGTTGTCCAGCCGTGGCAGCACCGTGCGGTAGGTGGGCAGGGGGATGCCCAGCAGGGCGCAGAAGGTCAGCCGCAGCAGGGTGTTGTGGGCGACGACCAGCACGGTCGTGCCGTCGGCGGCGGGCATGATCGCCGGCAGCGCGCCGGCGCCGCGGGCCGCCACGTCGGCCGGCGGCTCGGCGCCGGGGAACGCGCCCGCCACGGGGTCGCGCAGGAAGCGGGCGACCGCGTCCGGATCCGTCACGCCCACTTCGTCGCGCGTCCGGCCTTCGGCGATGCCGAAGTGGGCCTCACGCAGGTCCGGGTGTACCTGCGCGGTGAGCCCCAGCGCTTCGGCGGCGGGCCGCGCGGTGCGGCGGGCACGGTCCTGCGGGCTGCTGTGGACGGCGTCCGGGCGCACGCGCCGGGCGTAGTCGGCGAGCGCCTCGGCCTGGTGCAGGCCTTCCGCGGTCAGCTCCACCTCGCTGCTCCCGGCGTACCTGTTCTCGGCGTGCCAGACGGTCTGCGCGTGCCTGGTCACCAGCAGTCGGGTGGTCACGGCCCTCCTCGGGTCTTGCGAACGTCACATCGACGATGTTAACTTAACATCGCAGACGTGAAAGGGGATGTGCGGATGGTGCTCGACGCGGTGGTGTTCGATCTCGACGGCGTGCTCGTCGACAGTGAACACCTCTGGGAGGAGAACTGGGTCGCGTACGCCGCGCGGCACCGGATCGAGTGGACGGCGGAGGACACCGCGTCGGCCCAGGGCATGAGCGCGCCGGAATGGTCGGCCTACCTGGCGAAGCGGTGCGGCGTGCCCGAGCGGGCCGAAGAGGCGGAACACGCGGTGGTGGACGGGATGATCGCCGCCATCGAGGCGGGGCACGCCCCGCTGCTGCCCGGGGCGGGGGAGATGGTGCGCGAGGTGAGTGCCCGCGTGCCGGTCGCCCTCGCGTCCTCGGCCGCGCGCCGGGTGATCGACGCGGTGCTCGCCACCCACGACCTGACCGGGGAGTTCACCGCGACGGTGTCCAGCGCCGAGGTGGCCCGCGGCAAGCCCAGCCCCGACGTGTACCTGGAGGCCGCGCGGCGGCTGGGCCGCGCGGGCGAGGCCTGCCTGGCGGTCGAAGACTCGGGCAACGGCATCCGCGCGGCGGCCGCGGCGGGGATGACGGTGATCGCACTGCCGAACCCGGCCTACCCCCCGAAACCGGCCGCCCTCGAGCTGGCCGGCGCGGTAGCGAGCGACAACGACGAGGTCCGCCGCAGGCTGCTGGCCTGCCTGGCGGGCGAGCCGGTGGCGGCCGGGGGCACGCCATGACGACGTTGGGTACGGCCAGGCAGCGGTGGCTCGACGGGTTCGTCACGGCGCACGCCGCCGGGGGCGCGTCATGACGACGTTGGGCACGGCGGAGTCGTTCAAGCGGCGGTGGCTGGACGGGTTCGTCACGGCGTACGGCCGCCAGGTGCGGAAGGTCCCGGACGCGTACGGCGTGGTCCGGCGGCCGGAGGCGGCGCGGCCGGGGAAGGTCGCGGTCGTGATCGGCGGCGGCTGCGGGCACTACCCCGCGTTCGCCGGGCTGGTCGGGCCGGGCCTCGCCGACGGCGCGGTGGTCGGTGACGTCTTCACCAGCCCCAGCGCCGAGCAGGTCTACCGCACGGCCCTGGCGGCCGACCAGGGCGGCGGCGTGCTCTTCGGCTACGGCAACTACCAGGGCGACGTGCTCCACTTCGGGCTGGCCGCGCGACGGCTGGCGGCCGAAGGCGTGGACAGCCGGACGATCCTGGTCACCGACGACATCGCCAGCGGCCCCGCCGAGCGCCCCGAGCGTCGGCGCGGGGTGGCGGGGGACTTCCTGGTCTTCAAGATCGCCGGCGCGGCGGCCGAGCGCGGCGACGACCTCGCTTCGGTGCACGCGCTGGCCGAGAAGGCCAATGCCCGCACGCGGACCTTCGGCGTGGCGTTCGGCGGCTGCACGCTGCCTGGCGCGGCCGAGCCGCTGTTCACCGTCGACGAGGCGGAAATGGAGCTCGGCCTGGGCATCCACGGCGAACCGGGCGTCCGCACGGTCGGCCGGCTGTCGGCGGAAGAGCTGGCCGACGAGCTGGTCGACGGCCTGCTGCCGGAGTTGCCGGCGGGCGACGGCCGGGTGGTCGCGCTGCTGAACGGGCTCGGGCGGACCAAGTACGAGGAAATGTTCGTCACCTACACCCGCGTGCACGAGCGGCTGGCCGCCGCCGGGCTGAGCCCGGTGCACACCGAGGTCGGCGAGTTCGTCACGTCGCTCGACATGGCCGGCGTGTCCCTGTCCATCCTGGTGCTGGACGACGAGCTGGCCGAGCTGTACGCGGCACCGTGCGACACGCCGGGATACCGGTCCACGGGCCCGGAACTCCGGCAGGTGCCTCTCGAGTCCACAGTGGACGAGCTGTTCGCGGACGTGCCGGCGGGCGAAGGGATCGTCGACCGGATGCTCACGGCGGCCCTGCGGGTGATCGAAGAAAACGAAGCCGAACTGGGCCGGCTCGACGCGGTCGCCGCGGACGGTGACCACGGCTTGGGCATGACCCGCGGCATGCGGGCGGCCGTGGCGGCCGCGCGCCGCGACGACGACAGCGTCTCGGGCGCTCTTCTCTCGGCGGGCACCGCGTTCGCCGACGCCGCGGGTGGCGCGTCCGGCGCCCTGTACGGCGTGCTGCTGACCGAAACCGGCGCCGGCCTGCGCGCAGTGGACCGTGGCGCGATCACGGCGGCTCGGCTCGCGGACGCGGTGGACGGCGCCGTGCGCGCGTTCACCGAGCTGAGCGGCGCCGAGCCCGGGGACAAGACGATGCTCGACGCGATCGTGCCGTTCCGGACGGCCCTGCGGGAGCATGCCGACGGCGGGGCCGACGTGCCGCAGGCGTGGCGCAAGGCCGCGCAGGCGGCGGTCACCGCGGCGGCGGAGACGGCGCACCTGAGGCCGGCCAAGGGCCGGGCGGCCCGGTTGGCCGCCCGCAGCGAAGGCCACGCCGACCCGGGCGCGGTTTCGTTCTCGCTGCTGGTCACGGCGGCCGGGGACGCGCTGGAAAGGACGGAGGACTGATGCGGATCGTGGTGGCGGCGGACAATGCCGGGGTGGCGCTCAAGGACGAGCTGCGTGACCTGCTGCTCGCCGACGGACGGGTCACCGAGGTGACCGACCTCGGCGTGACCGACGGTGCCGACGACCGGGCCTACCCGCTGCTCGGGCTGGCCGCGGCCGAGGCGATCGCCAAGGGCGAGGCCGACCGCGGCGTGCTGGTCTGCGGCACCGGGATCGGCATGGCGATCTCGGCGAACAAGGTGCCGGGCGTGCGGGCGACGGTCGCGCACGACTCGTACTCCGCCGAGCGGTCGGTGAAGTCCAACGACTGCCAGGTGATCACGTTCGGGGCCCGCGCGGTCGGGCCGGAGCTGGCGAAGCGGATCGTCGCCGAGTGGGTGGGCTACCGGTTCGACCCGGCCTCGCCCAGCGCGTCGAAGGTCGCGCACATCACCGAGTACGAAAACGCCCACTAGCCGGGCAGAAGGAGCGGATCAGTGCGGATTCTCGCTGCGGGAGACCATTTCGTCGGTCCGGCGCTGCTCGCCGGCGCCGTCCGGCGGGAGCTGGGCGGCGACGCGGACGTCGCGGAGCTGAAGCTGCCGTGGCCGGTCGAGCCCTTCGGCCCGGTCGGCACCGTCCACGAGGCCAGCGGCACCGAACAGCAGGTGATCGAGGCGCTCGGCGCGGCCGAGGTGGCCGTGACCCAGATGGCGCCGTTCACCAAGCAGGTCTTCGCCGCGGCCGAGGGGCTGAAGCTGGTGTCGGTGTGCCGGGGCGGCCCGGTGAACGTCGACCTGGCCGCGGCGACCGAGGCGGGCGTGGCGGTGACGTACGCGCCGGGCCGCAACGCCGGTGCGGCCGCGGAGTTCGCGGTCGGCATGATCCTGGCGGCGATGCGGCGGATCTCGACGTCGTCGGCCGAGTTGCTGGCCGGGACCTGGCGCGGCGACTACTACGCCTACGACCAGGCGGGCCTGGAGATCGGCGGCACCACGGTCGGGCTGGTCGGCTACGGCGCGATCGGCTCGCGGGTGGCCAAGGTTCTGGTCGCGTTCGGCGCCGAGGTGCTGGTCGCGGACCCGTTTGCCGACCCCGCGGCGATCGAGGCGGACGGCGCGCACGTCGTCGAGCTCGACGAGCTGCTGCGGCGGAGCTTCGTCGTGAGCCTCCACGCGCGGCTGACCGAGCAGACGCGCCACCTGATCGACGCCGGAAAGCTCGCGCTGCTGCCCGAGGGCGCGATCCTGGTCAACACCGCTCGCGGCGGTCTGCTGGACTACGCGCCGCTGCCGGGCCTGCTCCGGTCGGGCCGGCTGGGGGCGTTGGCGCTGGACGTTTACGACGTCGAACCCCCGCCCGCGGACTGGGCCCTGCGCGACGCGCCCAACGTTATCGCGACACCGCACCTGGCCGGGTGCAGCCGCCAGACCGCCGAGCGGGCGGCCGCGATCGTCGCGGCCGAGGTCGGCCGGTACGCGCGGGGCGAGCGGCTCGCGAACCTCGCCAACCCCGAGGTCCTCGGGGCGCGGCCGTGATCATCGGGGTCGACATCGGCACCTCGCTGACGAAGGCGGTCGTCTTCGACGACGCCGGCGTGTCGATCGCGAGCGCATGCACGCCTTCGGCGGTGCGGCACCTGCCCGGCGGCCTGGTCGAGCAGGACCTCGACCAGGTGGTGGGCACGGTCGTCACCGTGGTCCGGGAGGTCGCGGCCGGTCTGGACCGCCCGGTGACGGCCCTGGCGCTCACCGGCCAGGGCGACGGGCTGTGGCTGCGCGACGAGGCGGGGGAGGCGGTCCGGCCCGCGATCTCGTGGCTGGACGGGCGCGCCAACACCCTGCTCGCCAAGTGGCAGGCCGACGGGGTGACCCGGGCGGTGTTCCGGCGCACGGCGTCCGGGATGTTCCCGGGGTGCGCCGCGGCGCTGCTGTCCTATTTGGACACCTGCGAACCCGAGGTGCTCGACCGGGCGGCGGTGGCGGGCTACTGCGTCGACGCGGTGCTGCAGCGGCTGACCGGGGAGATCACGGTGGACGCGTCGGACGCGTCGCTGCCGTTCCTGGACCCCGTCACCCGCCGCTACGACGACGAAGCGATCGCGGCGTGCGGGCTCACCCACCGCCGGGGCCTGCTGGCGGAGCCGGCCCCCTCCCGGTCGGTGTTCAAGCTCGGTTCCGCCGGGGCCGCGCTGCTCGGCCTGCCGACGGGCCTGCCCGTCACGGCGGGGCCGTTCGACCTGCCCGCCAGTGCGATCGGCGCGGGCGTCCGCGAGCCGGGCGACGGCATCCTGACCGCGGGCACGACGCTGGCGTGCCAGGTGCTGACGGCGGACACCCGGTTCGACCCGGACGGCGAGCCGGCGGGCATGTTCCTGTGCACGCCGGACGAATCCCAGTACCTGAGGGCGATGCCCGCGATGGTCGGCACCGCGGGCATCGACTGGATGTGCGCGCTGCTCGGCATCGCGGTCACCGACATCGGCCCGATGCTCGCGGAGAGCACGCCGGGCGCGGGCGGGGTGCGGGCGTTGCCGTTCCTGTCGGCTTCGGGGGAGCGGGCGCCGTTCGTGGACGCGGCCGCGCGGGCGACGTTCTCCGGGCTGAGCCTGGAAACCGGCCGCCCGCAGCTGGTCCGGGCCCTGTGCGAGTCGATCGCGTACGCGGCCCGCCACTGTTTCGAAGCGGCGGGCCTCGCCGGCCGCCTGTACGCGTGCGGCGGCGGGGTCCGGTCCGCGGAATGGCTGCGCATCTTCGCCGACGTCCTCGGCCGCCCGATCCACATCCCGGGCGACCCGGGCGTGGGCGCCTGCGGCGCGGTGGTGACGGCGGCCGAGGCGCTGGGCACTCCGGTCGACCGGGATCTCTGGTCGTCGACGACCCGGGTCGTCGAACACCGCCCGGAGCAGCGGGAGGTGTACGAGCAGGGTTACGCGGACTACCAGGAGGCACTGGGCGCGGCCCGCGGCTTGTGGCGGCTCTGAGCCGAAGCCGGGCAGACTGGGCCCGGTGACTCTGACGGCAGAGGCGGTAGCCGACCGCGAAGTACCCCGGACCCCGCGGATCTCCCCGGACGGCCGGTGGGTCGTGTTCGTGACGGCCCCGGTCGGGCGGGTGGGACCGCACCCGGTGACCGCGCTGTGGCTGGTCCCTTCGGACGGCAGCACGCCACCGCGCCGGCTGCCCTGCACCGGCGACCAGCCGCGCTGGGCAGCGGACTCCGGCTCGGTGTTCTTCCTTGCCGGGCACGAAGAAACGTCCCAGCTGCACCGGATCGGCGTGGACGACAGCGGGCCCGAACGGCTCACGAAGTGGCCGACCGGTATCGACGGCTTCGAGCCACTGCCGGACGGGAGCGGAGTGGTGCTGATCGCCTCGGAAGCAGGGGACCGGCCGGATCCGCGGGTCCGGGTGGTCTCGGCGGCCGGGCGCCCGGTCTGGGACACCGTCGCCCGCCGCGCCCGGCTGTGGCGGCTCGAGCTGCCGACCGGGGAGGTCGTCCCGCTCGGTGAGCTCGGCTCCCGGCACGTCCGCGAGGTCGCCGTCCGCCAGGACGGCGGCGCGCTGGGCGTGCTCACCTGGTCCGGCGCCGACCGCGAACCCGGCAGCTTCGAACCCGGCCTGCACGTCGTCGATCTCGGCACCGGCGCGACGCGCGATCTCGACCCGCCCGCCTTCGACGCGACCTCGCCGGTGTGGTGGCTCGACGGGACGGACTGGCGCCTCGCGTACCTGGGCGTGACCCCGCCCGGTCTGATCGGCGGGACCGCGGTCCTCGCCGACGGCGAGAACCTCACCGCCGGGCTGGAGATCTGTCCGCTCGAGCTGGCGCAGGCCGATGACGGCCGGCCGCTCGTGTTGTTCGCCGAAGGCCTCGACACGACGATCCGGCCGCTCGACCCGGCCTTTCCGGAACTCGCCAGGGTTCGCGGGCATGTCGGGGCCCTGAACGTCCGTGGTGACCGGGTCGCGGTGGTCGTGAGCACCGGCACCGAGCCCGACGACGTCCACGCCGGACCGGCCACCGGCCCGCTGACCCGGCTCAGCGAGACCGCGCCGGAGTTCGGCGACATCCGCTGGGGCACCCAGGAACGCCTCTCCTACCGGGCTTCGGACGGCCTGGAGCTCGACGGCCTCCTGATCCTCCCGCCGGGGGAGCACGACGGGCCGCTCCCGCTCGTCACCCTGATCCACGGCGGCCCGGACGACCGGTACTCCGACCGTCTCAACCTGGGCTGGTTCCCCTCGGGCCAGTGGCTGGCGACGGCCGGTTTCGCGGTCTTCCTCCCGAACCCCCGCGGCGGCTGGGGGCACGGGCACGCGTTCGCGGTGAGCGTCGCAGGCGACGTCGGCGGCGCCGAGTTCACCGACGTCCTCAGCGGCATCGACCTGCTCGTCGAGCGGGGCATCGCCGACCCGGCGCGGCTCGGTATCGGCGGCTGGAGCCACGGCGGGTTCTTCGCCGCGTGGGCCGTCACGCAGACCGACCGCTTCGCCGCGGCGCTCGTCGGCGCGGGCGTGACCGACTGGCCACTGCTGGCCGTGACCGGCGAACTCACCCGGTTCGACGGTGCACTGGGCGGCCGCGAAAACAGCCCGATCACCCACGCCGCCCGGATCCGCACGCCGGTCCTCATCCTGCACGGCGAGGACGACACGAACGTCCCGCTGTCGCAGGCCGAAGTCCTGCACCGGGCGCTGCTCGACCGCCCGCACGAGTTCGTCGTCTACCCGCGCGAAGGCCACTCGATCCGCGGACGCGACCCCCAGCTCGACGTCCTGCGCCGCACCCGTGCCTGGTTCTCAGACCTGCTCGCCTAGCTTGAACTCCGCCGCTTCACGACCGAAGGAGAACCCGTCCGCGCCGATGGTGACGTCGGCTTCGCGCGGCTCGGCGCGGGGGACGACCGGGGCGACCGAACCCCCGAGGTCCAGCACCACGGACGCGTCGGTGTACCAGCTCGGCACCACCGGGTTGCCCCACCAGTCGCGGCGCTGGTTGTCGTGGACGTCCCAGGTGATCACCGGGTTGTCGGGGTCGCCCGTGTAGTAGTCGTGGGTGTAGATCTCGATGCGGTGCCCGTCGGGGTCGCGGACGTAGAGGTAGAACGCGTTCGAGACGCCGTGCCGGCCCGGGCCGCGCTCGATCATGCCCGGCTTGCGCAGCGCGCCCAGGTGGTCGCAGATGTGCAGGATCTGGTGCCGTTCGTGGGACGCGAACGCGATGTGGTGCAGCCGCGGGCCGTCGCCGCCGGTCAGCGCCACGTCGTGGACCGTCGGCTTGCGGAACATCCAGGCCGCGTACACGGTGCCGTCGTCGTCCTGGATGTCCTCGGACACGCGGAAACCCAGGTCCTCGTAGTACTTCCGGGCCGCCGGGACGTCCGGGGTGTCGAGGTTGAAGTGGTCCAGTCGCGAGAGCGCGCCAGCGCCGTGGACGTCGTAGCGTTGCGTGAACCGCTCGACGTGCTCGGCTTCGTGGAAGAACTCGACCGGGAACCCGAGCGGGTCGATCACGCGCACCGCTTCCCCGATGCCGCGGGTCGCACCCGCCGGGCGGCGCTGCACCGGAACACCCAGCGAACGGTAGTAGGCCTCCGCGAGATCGAGGTCCGCGGCGCCGCGGACGCGGTAGGCCAGCACGGCCAGCGCGGGCGTCGGGCCCTTCCGCAGCACCAGCGAGTGGTGCAGGTACTCCTCGAACGCCCGCAGGTACAACGCCGAAGAGTCCTCGTGAGTCACGACTAGCCCGAGCACGTCGACGTAGAACGCGCGTGACGCTGCCAGGTCCGTGACGACGAGTTCGGCGTACGCGCAGCGAAGGATGTCCGGCGGAGTCATGATCGTTCCTTCCCGTCGGCGCCGAACCGGGCGGTGTGCACCGGGCCGAGCGAGACGTGGATCGCCTGCTGGTGGGTGTAGAAGTCGAGGGAGCGGTAGCCGCCTTCGTGGCCGAGACCCGACGCCTTGACCCCGCCGAAGGGCGTCCGCAGGTCGCGGACGTTGTGCGAGTTCAGCCAGACCATCCCGGCCTCGACCGACTGCGCGAAGGTGTGCGCCCGCCGCAGGTCGGACGTCCACAGGTACGCGGCCAGGCCGTACTTGACGTCGTTGGCGAGCGCCAGCGCTTCGGCCTCGGTGTCGAACGGCGTCAGCGCCACCACCGGCCCGAAGATCTCCTCCTGGAAGATCCGCGCGGTGGAGGGGACGTCGGCGAACACCGTCGGCGCGACGTAGTTGCCGGTGTCCGAACCGGACGGACGTCCGCCGCCGGCCAGCAGCCGCCCTTCGGACTTGCCCAGTTCGACGTACCGCATCACCTTCTCGTAGTGCTCGGGGTGCACGAGGGCGCCGACTTCGGTGGCCGGGTCGTGCGGGTCGCCGACGACGATGTTCGCCGCTCGCTCCGCGTACCGCGCGCAGAACTCGTCGTAGATCGGCCGCTCGACGAGGATGCGGCTGCCCGCGGTGCAGCGTTCGCCGTTGAGCGAGAAGACGCCGAACAACGTCGAGTCGAGCGCGGCGTCGAGGTCGGCGTCGGCGAAGACGATCGCCGGGGACTTGCCGCCCAGCTCCATCGACATGCCCTTGAGCCCGGCCGCGCAGTTGCGGTAGATCGTCTGCCCGGTCGTGGTCTCGCCGGTGAACGAGATCAGCGGGACGTCCGGGTGCTTGACGAGCGCGTCGCCTGCTTCCTCACCAAAGCCGTTGACCAGGTTGAAAACGCCCTCCGGGAGGCCTGCTTCGGCGAAGATCGACGCCCACAGGCTCGCCGACAGCGGCGTGAACTCGGCGGGCTTGAGCACGACCGTGCAGCCCGAAGCCAGCGCGGGCGCGAGTTTCCAGCTCTCCAGCATGAACGGCGTGTTCCACGGCGTGATCAGCCCGGCGACGCCGACCGGCTTGCGGTGCACGTAGTTCACCTGCCGGCCGGGGACCTGGTAGGTGTCGTCGGCCTGGGCGACGACGAGGTCGGCGAAGAACCGGAAGTTCTCGGCCGCGCGCTGCGCCTGCCCGAGCGCCTGCGTGATCGGCAGTCCGGTGTCGAACGTCTCGAGTTCGGCGAGCCGCCGGTCCTGGGCCTCGACGGCGTCGGCGATCTTGTTCAGCACCCGCGCGCGGGCCCGCGGCAGCATCCGCGGCCACGGCCCGTCGGCGAACGCCGTGCGTGCCGCCGCGACGGCACGATCGATGTCTTCGGCCTGGCCCGCGGCCGCGGTCACGTACGGGGTGTTCGACACCGGGTCGAGCACGTCGAACGTCTTCCCCGAGACGCTGTCGACGAGCTGCCCGCCGATGTAGTGCTTCAGCTCGCCCGGCAGTCCTTCCGGGACGTAGTGGGTCATTCTTTTCCCTTCACGGTGAAGCCTTCGGTCGGCGAGAGGTACTTCGCGCCTTCGGCCATGAGGTCCTTGATGCGGCCGACGCCGGCCTCGGTCGGCGGGATCAGCGGCGGCCGGACGTGCCCGGACGCGATCAGCCCGCGCTCCTCGAGCACCCACTTCCCGGGTGCCGGGTTGGTTTCGACGAACAGCAGGTCGACCAGCGGGTGCAGGCCGTAGTGGATCTCGCGGGCGCGTTCGTGGTCGCCCGACTGCCAAGCGGTGTACATCTCGGCGCACGCGGCCGGCGCGATGTTCGCCGTCGCGCTGACGAACCCGGCGCCCCCGAGGGCCAGCAGCGGCAGGCAGAGCAGCTCGATCCCGGACCACACCAGCAGTTCCCGTCCGCACTGGTGCAACACGCGGGAGAAGTGCTCGAAGTCCTTCGTCGTCTCCTTGATGCCGACGAAGTTGTCGCACGAGCGGAACAACCGCGCCACCGTCTCCGGCGCGAGGTCGACCGCCGTCCGGCTCGGCACGTTGTAGGCGACGATCGGCAGGTCCGGGAACTCGCGGCACACCGTCCGGTACCAGACGAACAGCGCGTCCTGGGTGGGCCGCGCGTAGTACGGCGTGATGACCAGTGCCGCGTCGATCCCGGCGTCCCGCGCGAGGGCCGTCAGTTCCAAGGTCTCGTCGAGTTTCGCGGAGCCGGTGCCCGGGACGAACGGGACGCGGTCGCCGGCCTCGCCGGCCACGGTCCGGATCGCCTCGGCGCGCTCGGCGACCGTCTGGGAGCCGGGTTCGCCGGTCGAGCCGCCGATGGAGATGCCGTGCGTGCCCGAGGCGAGTTGCCAGCGCACCAGGTTGACGAGCCCGTCGTGGTCGACGGCGCCCTCGGCGGTGAACGGCGTCATCAGCGGCGCGATCGACCCGCGGATGGCCTGGGGGTCGGAGCGGAAGCGCATGGGTTCCCTTTCGCTGTCAGGGGTGGCGGTGGGCGAGGAACGCGGTCAGGGTGGCCAGCCGGTGTTCGCGGACGGCGCGTTCGATCTCGGCCGCCGGGGCGCCGCGGTCGAGGAGGCCGAGGATGTGCTCGTGTTCGGCGACGGATTCGCGGGCGCGGCCGGGCACGAAGCTGAACGTCGACGTGCGCAGCCCGCTGAGCCGGTCCCAGCCGCGCCGGACCAGGTCCAGGACCTGCGGGTTGGGGCAGGGGTCGAACAGCACGGCGTGGAAGTCGCGGTTGAGCGCGGTGAACCGGGCCGGTTCGAAGTGGCCGAGGCAGTCGGCCAGCTCGGCGTTCAACGCACGCGCCCCGGCCAAGGTGCCGGGCGGCAGGAGCGGTGCCGCGAGGGCCGCGGCATAGCCTTCGACCAGCGCGAGCGTCTGCATGGTGTGCTGGTATTCGCGCTCGTCGACCATCGCGACCTGCGCGCCGACGTGGCGTTCGAACGTCACCAGCCCTTCGGCCTCGAGCAGCCGGATCGCCTCGCGGATCGGCACGACGCTGACGCCCTGTTCCTGGGCGAGCTGGCCGAGGACCAGGCGGAAGCCGGGGGAGAAGGTGCCGTCGGCGATCCGGGCCTTGATCCACTCGTAGGCGATCCGCGACTTGCTCATCGCGGCGCCGTTCACCGCTTCGCGAGCCATTCGGCGTACCTCCCGCGCCAGTGCTCGTCCATCGGGTAGAGGCCCTCGACGCGCTCGCCCGCGGCGACCTGCGCGGCGATGAACGTCTCCTGCAGCTCCTGCTCGACGGCCGCGTCGACGATCTCCTCGACCAGGCCGGGCGGGATGACCAGCACGCCGTCGCCGTCGCCCACGATGACGTCGCCGGGGCACACGGCCGCGCCGCCGCAGGCGATCGCGACGTCGACGTCCCACGGCACGTGCCGCCGGCCGAGCACCGCCGGGTGCGGCCCGGCGTGGTAGGTGGGAATGTCCAAAGCGGACACCGCGGCGAGGTCCCGGACGCCGCCGTCGGTGACGATCCCGGCCACGCCGCGGACCTGCGCGCGCAGCGCGAGGATGTCGCCGACGGTCCCGGTGCCGCGTTCCCCGCGAGCCTCCATGACGAGCACGTCACCCGGGCCGAGCGCGTCGATCGCGCGCTTCTGCGCGTTGTAGCCGCCGCCGTGCTTCTCGAACAGGTCCTCGCGGTAGGGCAGGTAGCGGAGGGTCCGGGCCCGGCCGGTGAGCCGCGTACCCGGCCGGGTGGAGGTGAGCCCGTCGATCGACACCGCGTCGTACCCGTGCTTGCGCAGCTGGGCGGAAAGCGTTGCGGTACCGACGGATTCGATCTTCTCCCGCAGCTGTCGGGTCAGTTCGAACTCCGCCGGCGGCGTCCCGTAGGCGTCCGCGCGCTGCTTCTCGTCGATGCGAGGGAGGGCGCCGAACGGCCCGAACGGGACCCTCCCTTCCGCGATCTTCGTGACCAGCCGGCCGGTGGTGTGCCCGGCGGTGTCGACCTCGACCTCGACGACGTCGCCGGGGATGGCGACCGACGCGCCCGCGGGCGTGCCGGTCAGGACGACGTCGCCGGGGTCGAGGGTGATCAGCTGGGAGAGGTCGGCGACCAGCCGGCCGAAGTCGAACAGCAGGTCGGCGGTCGTGTCCTCCTGGACCAGCGCACCGTTGTGCCAGGTCCGCAGCCGCAGCGCGGCCGGGTCGATCTCCGCGGCGGGCAGCACGTCCGGGCCGAGCGGGGTGAAGCCGTCGCCGCCCTTGGACCGCAGGTTGCTGCCCTTGTCGGCGTAGCGCAGGTCGTAGACGCCGAAGTCGTTGGCCGCGGTCACCCCGCCGACGTACGACCAGCCGTCCTCGGGGGAGACGCGGCGGGCGGTGCGGCCGATGACCAGCGCGATCTCGCCTTCGAAGCCGAGCAGTTCGGTGCCGGCGGGGCGTTCGAGCACGGCGCCGCTCGCCGCGACGGACGTCGGCGGCTTCAGGAAGTACGACGGCTGCTCCGGCACCCGGCCGCGCTGGGCGGCGCGGGAGCGGTAGTTGAGGTGCAGCGCGATGATCTTGCCGGGCCGCGCGATGCTGGTCATCCGTGGTTCCTGCCTGCCTGCCGGTTCGGGAAGATATCTCAAATGATATACGATTTATGGCGTGGGGGAACCCCCGTTCAGGTCCCGTAGTGCAGCCAGACGGACTTCGTCTCGGTGTAGGCGTCGAGCGCCCACGGGCCCATTTCGCGACCCCAGCCGGACGCTTTGTAGCCGCCCCACGGCGCCGCCATGTCCGGGATCGGCGGCATGTTGACGAACACCGCGCCGGCCCGGATGCCGTCGGCGTAGCGCTGGGCGGTCCGCAGGTCACGGGTCCACACGGTCGCGGCCAGGCCGTACTCGGTGTCGTTCGCCCGGCCGAGGAGCTCGTCGCCGTCGTCGTAGGCGGTCACGGCCAGGACCGGGCCGAAGATCTCCTCGCGCATGATCGCCATGTCGTCGCGGGCGCCCGCGAACAGCGTCGGGGTGTAGAAGAAGCCTTCGCCGTCGACCGGCCGGCCGCCGGTGACCAGGTCGGCGCCCTGTTCGCGGCCGGTGCCGACCAGGAAGTCGACGTGCTCGCGGTGCTTCGCGGACACCAGCGGGCCGAGCTGGGTGGTCTCCTCGACGCCCGGGCCGAGCTTGAGGCTGTCGAGGCCGCGCGCCATCTTTTCGACGAACTCCTGCTCGCGCTTCCGGTCGACGTAGAACCGCGTGTAGGCGGCGCAGACCTGGCCGGTGTTGAGCGTCGCGCCGGCGAGGTTGCCGGCGACGGCGGCGTCGATGTCCGCGTCGGCCGCGATGATGCTCGGGGCCTTGCCGCCGAGCTCCAGGGTGAGCCGCTTGAGGTTGGACCCGGCACTCGCCGCGGTGATCAGCTTCCCGACGGCCGTCGAGCCGGTGTAGGAGAGGTGGTCGACGTCGGGGTGTTCGCCGAGCATCGCGCCGACCGTGCCGTCGCCGGTCACGAGGTTGACCACGCCCGCGGGGATCCCGGCTTCGTGGGCCAGCTCGACCAGCCGGATGCTCGTCAGGGGCGTGACCTCGCTGGGTTTGATCACGACGGTGTTGCCGGTGGCCAGGGCCGGGGCGAGCTTCCAAGCGAGGATCATCAGCGGGAAGTTCCACGGCGTGATCAGCGCGTTCACCCCGACGGGCTCGCGGCGCGTGTAGTGCAGGGTGTCCGGGAAGGACACCGGGTTGGTGGTGCCCTGCAGCTTCGTCACCCAGCCCGCGAAGTAGCGGAAGTGCTCGGCCGCGCCGGTCGCGCTGACCTGCCGGGACACCCCGATCGGCTGCCCCTGGTCGAGGGTTTCCAGGCGGGCCAGCTCTTCGTGGTGCTCGTCGAGCAGGTCGGCCAGCCGGAAGAGCAGGGCCGCTCGCCGGACCGGCAGCAACCCGGCCCACTCCGGTGCGGTCAGGGCGCGCCGGGCCGCCGCGACGGCCGCGTCGACGTCGGCCCGCGACGCGGTGCCGACCTCTTCGAGCACGCGGCCGGTGGCCGGGTCGAGCGTCGGGATCGTCCCGCCGCCGGCCTCGGTCCACTGTCCGTCGATGCACAGGCGTGTCGCCATCCCGGGTTCCTCCTCGGCCTTGGGTGAGCCGAGTATCGGGCGGCCCGGCGCCGCGGGTCTTGTCCGCTCACGCATGCCCGTTGACCGACGGCGAAGGGATCCGTTTCGTTCCCGGGCGTTCACGCCAGGCTGAGCCGCATGGACGTGATCGTGGTGGGTGCCGGCTCGGCCGGTTCGGTGGTGGCGCGTCGGCTGGTGGACGCGGGCGCGGCGGTGACACTCCTGGAGGCGGGCGGCCCGGACGACAACCCCGCCATCCACGACCCGGCGCGGGCGGGCGAGCTGTGGCACGGGCCGGAGGATTGGGACCTGTACACGGTTCCGCAGCCGCACGCGGGTGGGCGTCGGCTGCACCTGCCGCGGGGCAAGGTGCTCGGCGGGTCGCACGCGCTCAACGCGATGATCTGGGTCCGCGGCGCGCCCGCCGACTACGACGGCTGGGGCCTGCCCGGCTGGACCTGGGCCGACGTCCAGCCGGTCTTCTCTCGCATCGAGAAAGACCTCCTCGAGGTCGTCCCGAACTCGCCGCTGCATCCCGTCCAGCAGTCCGTCATGGACGCTTGCCGCGAGGTCGGCTTGCCCGTGAACCCGGACTACAACAGCGGTTCCCTCGACGGAGTGTCCGTCGAGCAGGTCACCGTGCGCGACGGCCGCCGCTTCACCAGCTGGCAGGCCTACGGTGCTCCGGTGACCTCGCGGATGACCGTCCACACGGGAGCGCTGGTGCACCGGCTGCGGTTCTCGGGTTCGCGCGTGACCGGTGTGGAGGCCGTGATCGACGGTCAGCTGCGGGCGTTGTCCGCGGACCTGGTGGTGCTGTCGGCGGGCGCGCTGGGGTCGCCGTCGATCCTGCTGCGCAGCGGCGTCGGCCCGGCGGACGAGCTGCGGGCGCTCGGCATCGACGTCGTCGCGGATCTGCCGGTGGGACGGAACCTTCACGACCACCTGCTTTCGCCGGTCATCTTCGCGACGTCGCGCGACGTTTCGCCGTCACCCGGCCGGTCGGTGACGCAGGTGCACTGGTTCTGGCGCAGCCGTCCCGGGCTCGCGGTGCCGGACACCCAGCCGATCTGCTTCAGCGTGCCGATGTA
The DNA here is from genome assembly GCF_054781455.1 of Amycolatopsis stemonae. Lineage (NCBI taxonomy): Bacteria > Bacillati > Actinomycetota > Actinomycetes > Pseudonocardiales > Pseudonocardiaceae > Amycolatopsis > Amycolatopsis stemonae. The sequence goes on from NZ_BAAGUJ010000004.1 coordinate 321,118, forward strand.
CGAACCGTGGATGTCCGGGCCGCCGACGGGGTTCTCGCTGATGGCCGGGATGGTGTCGCCGGAGAGCCGGGGCAGCCTGCGGTTGGCGCCGGACGGCTCGCCGCTGATCGATCTCGGCGCCCTCGCGGAGCCTGCCGACTTCGAAAGCCTGGTGGCGTCGGTGGAGCAGTGCCAGTCGGTCGGCGCCGCTCCGGCGCTGGCGGAGTGGGGCGCGCGCCGGCTGTACCCCGAGGACGACGTGCGGGAGTACGTGCGCCGGACGGCCATCACGTACCACCACCAGGTCGGCACCTGCCGCATGGGCACCGGCGCCTCGGCTGTGGTGGACCCGGCGCTGGCGGTCCACGGGCTGAGCGGGCTGATGGTGGCGGACGCCTCGGTCCTGCCCCGCGTGACGACGGGCAACACCAACGCGCCCGCCGTGCTGGTGGGGGAGCGGGCCGCGACGTTCATCCTCGGCCGCTGAGCAGCCGCCGCAGCCAAGAGGACCGGGCCGCGAGGGCGGCGCGCGTCACCTCGGCTTCCGGGGCGAACCGGTCGAAGCCGTGGTGCGCGTCGGCCCAGACGTGCAGTTCCGTCGGGACGCCCGCCCGCGCCAGCCGCTGGGCGTAGGCGACGTCTTCGTCGCGGAACAGCTCCGCGCCGCCGACCTCGACGAACGCCGGCGGCAGCCCGCTGAGATCCGTCATGCGCGCCGGGGACGCGTACGGCGACGTCCGTCCGGCCAGCAGGCTGCGCCAGCCGAAGTCGTTGGCCGCCTTCGTCCACACCAGGTCCGGGAGGTCCGCCGACGTGCGGTCGTCGAGCATCGGGCACAGCAGCAGCTGACCCGCCAGCGCCGGTCCGCCCCGGTCGCGGGCCAGCAGGGCGACGCCGGCGCTGAGCCCGCCGCCCGCACTGCCGCCGCCGACGATCAGCTTGTCGAAGCCGAAGCCGGCGAACCAGACGAGACCCGCGTAGCAGTCCTCGAGCGGCGTCGGGTGCGGGTGTTCGGGGGCGAGCCGGTACTCGACCGTCGCGCAGACGAAGCCGAACTCCTCGATCAGCGCCACCAGCCGCGGCAGGTCGGCGAAGCGGTCGTCCATCACCATGCCGCCGCCGTGGATGCTGTAGAGCCCCGGCGCGCCGGGCCGGGGCTCACGCGGCCGCAGCACCGTGACGACGACGTCGTCGTCGAGCCGGTGGTCCGACCAGACGATGGCCCGGTCGCCGATCGCCTCCTCGGGCGTGAGGTTGTCCGCGCGCAGGGCCGCGCGGACGGCGGGCAGCGTCTCGGCGGACAGCTCGGTCACGGGCCCTCCGGGGAGACGACGTCGCGGTCGGCCCAGAACGGCTCGACCAGCGCGCGCAGCGCGGCCGCGCCGACCCGCTCCACCAACGCCACCGCCTCGAGGTTGTCCTCGAGCTGCCGCACGCTCGTGGCGCCGAACAACGTCGTCGTGTTCGCCGGGTGCGTCAGGGTGAAGGCGAGGCACAGCTGCGCGGGCGTCGCCCCGACGTTCTCGGCGACCTTCGCGAGGTCCGTGGCCGAGCCGGCGATGCGCTGCCGGACGTCGCCCGGGTCCCGGCCGACCTGACGGCCGCCCTTGCCGAGCAGCACCCCGCCCTCGAAGACGTCCGAAGACTGCAGCGAAACGCCCCGGGAGAACACCGATTCGAAGGGGGCACCGTCCGGAATGGACCGTCGCGCGACGCTGTACTTCAGCTGCGCGATGGCGGGGCCGGGGACGCCGTCCGCGACGGCGAATTCGTGGACGGCCTTGATCGCCGACGCCGACCAGTTGTTGACGCCCCACTGGCGGATCAACCCGGCATCGCGCAACGCCGCCAGGTCGGTGACCAGCGCGTGCAGGTCGGTGTCGTCGCGTCGCAGGTCGCCGAGGATCACCAGGTCGGCGTGCGAGACCCCGGCGCGGAAGAACGCGTTCTCCAGCTGGTCCCGCAAGCTGTGCCCGGGATAGCCTTCGAGCCACAGTTTCGCCGACAGCAGGTAGTCCTCGCGGCGCAGGCCGGCGGCCCGGACCATGGCCGAGAACAGGACGTCGGTGAAGACCGGCGGGCTGCCGGGCAGGCCGTACACGCCGACGTCGAACAGCGTGATGCCGGCGTCGACGGCCTTCCGCAGCAGCGTCACGGCCTCGCGGAAGTCCATGCGGTCGTAGGTGTGCCACGAGCCGAGGGACAGGACACCGGTGGCCGGGCCGTCGCGGCCGATGCGGCGCTGGGGGATCGTCACGGGGTCTCCTGGGGCAGTCGGGGGTCGATGACGGCTTTGAGCTCGCCGAGCCGGGACATCGACTCGACGGCGGCGGACGCGCCGGCCAGCCCGACCGGCGCGCTGAACAGCTCCGCCCAGGGCATCCGCCCGGCGAAGGCGCGGAAGAACTCGACCGAGCGGTGGTAGTCGGCGATGTCGCCGTTGAGCGAACCGACCATCGTCAGCTCCTTGCCCATCACGGTGCCCAGCGGCACCGGCGACGGGACCGGGCCGGTCGACCCGACGATCGCGACCGTCCCGCGCTGCGCGGCGAAGGCGACGGCCTCGGCGCCGACGGTCGGACCGCCCGCGAAGTCGAAGACGTGGTCCGCGCCGCGGCCGCCGGTCAGCTCCCGGACGTGCTCGATGCGTTCGTCCGGAGTGGACTCGACCGAGACCGTTGCCGTGGCACCGAACCGTTCGGCCACCTCGAGGCGGCTCGCCGGGCCGCCGACGGTGATCACCGTTCCGGCGCCGCAGAGCCGTGCGACGGCCGTGGCGAACACGCCGAGCGCGCCCGCTCCTTGGACCACGACTGTCGCGTTCGGACGGACCCCGCCGGATCGCGCCACGGCGCGCAGGACGGTCTTGCCCGCGCAGCCGGACATCGATGCCCAGGTGTCCTCGACGTCGTCCGGCAGCAGCAGCTTCGCCGCTCCGGGCGTGACGTAGCAGTACCTCGACAGGCCGCCGGTGGCGTACGGGAAGCGGTCGGACCGTTGGAGGAACCCGTAGCCGCGGCGTTCGCAAGCGACCGGTTCACGCAGGATCGTGCAGCCGTAGCACGTGCCGCAGGTGGACTCCGACCAGCCGACGCGATCGCCGGGGTGGACTTCGCGGCCGAGCGTGTCGGTCGTGCCGGGTCCGGTGGCGACGACTTCGCCGACCATTTCGTGGCCCAGCACCATCGGCAGCATGCCGGGCAGGCTCATCTGCCCCGACCAGAGGTGGACGTCGGTGCCGCACAACGTGGTGCAGGTGAGCCGGACGAGCGCGGCCCCCGGCTCCAGCTCCTCGGGCAGGGGGAGTTCGCGCAGTTCGAGGGGCGCGCGGTGGCCGGTGAGGACGGCGGCCTCGGTGTGGGTGGGCAGAGCCATCTTTTTAGTCTACAGTCGTGGAAGAAAAAGTCCAGGTCCGGGAGGAAACCATGACAGCGCAACGGATCCGTCCGGCGGACCTCGTGGTCCATGGCGGCACCGTGCTGACGTTCGATCCGTCCGACACGGTGGCCGACGGCCTGGCGGTGCGCGGCGGGCGCGTGGTCGCGGTCGGCGACGTCGCCGGCCACATCGGACCGGAGACCGAAGTCGTCGACCTCGCCGGGCGCACGGTGCTGCCGGGCATCAACGACGCTCACCTGCACGCGACCTGGCTCGGCGCCCGCTGGCCGCACCCGCTGCTCGGCGCGCCGCACGAGGAAACCCCGGTGACGACGGCCGCGGACCGGCGGGCGGCGATCCTGCGCGCGGGCGACGTCTGCGCGTCGCTCGGCATCACGAGCTACACCGAACCCGGTCTCGGCCCCGGTGAATCCGGCTGTTTCTCGGCCGAAGTCCTGGACGAATACGCCGCCCTGCACCGTGAAGGCCTGCTGCGAGCGCGTGTGACGGTCCTCCGGCTGTTCGGACTCCTCGACGGCGCCAGCTTCCTGCCGGACTTCGCGAGCGGACTCGCAACTCGGGTGCCGGACGTCGATCCGGAGTGGCTCGCCGTCACGGGCGTCAAGATCTTCGCCGACGGGATCCCGCCGATGCGCACGGCCTGGACGCACCACTGCTACGCCGACGGCACCCACGGTGACCTGCTCGTCGACGGTGGTGCGGCCGCCCTGGCGTCGATGATCGGCCTGGCGCACGAGGCCGGGCTGGTGGTCGGCGTGCACGCGACGGGGGAGCGCAGCATCGAAGCCGCGCTCGACCACCTGCGGGAGGGCGATCACCTCGTCCACGGCGACCTCGTGACGCCGGCACAGCTGCGGCGCATGGCATCGAGGGGCGTCGGGCTGACCACGCAGCCCGCGATCGCGACCGCGATGCGGCCGGTGGTGGCCACGGCCCTCGGCGCCGACGTCGCCGCGAAAGCCTGGCCACTGCGGGAGATTCTCGATTCGGGTGTCCGGCTCACCTTGAGCAGTGACGCGCCGGTCGTCACCCCCGACTGGCGGGTCCACCTCGCCGCGGCGGGGGAGATGCTCGGTGAGACGCCGACCGCGCGACTCCTGCGTTGCTACACCACCGAAGCCGCGGCGCAGGACGGCTCGGCGAGCTGGAAGGGGCACCTGGCGCCGGGAATGGCCGCCGACTTCTGCGTCCTGGCGGAAAACCCCCTGGACGTCCCCCTGGCCGAGCTGCCGTCGGTCGCGGTCGAGCTGACCGTGACCGACGGCCGGATCGTCCACAAGGCCTAAGCCAGGAGTTGCCCGCCGTCGACAGCGAGGCTCACCCCGGTGACGTGCCCCGCGCTCGCCAGGAAGACGACGGCGGGCGCGACGTCGCCGACCTCGGCGATCCGGCCCAGCGGGATGCGCGCCTCCCAGGCCGCGCGGGCGGCGGTGTCGGCGGCGAACCCGGCGGTCATCGGCGTGAGCACGGGCCCGGGCGCGACGGCGTTGACCCGGATCCCGTGTGGCGACAGCTCGAGCGCGGCGGCCCGCGTCAGCGCGTCGACCGCGGCTTTCGTGGCCTCGTAATGGCCGAGTCCGGGTGTCGGCTGGCGGGCGCCGATCGACGAGACGTTGACGATCGCGCCCCGGGTCCCGGTCGCGATCATGTGCGCGCCCACCGCGCGGGTCATCAGGAACGTGCCGCGGAAGTTGACCCGGACGCAGCGGTCGAACACCTCGACGTCGAGTGCGGCGAGCGGGCCGCCGCCTCCGGCGAGGCCGGCGTTGTTGACCAGCACGTCGATCGGCCCGAACCGGCCGGCGACGAAGGAGACCGCCACGTCGACCGACGCCGGGTCCGAGATGTCCAGCTCGACGTGCTCGGCGCCGAGTTCGCGGGCGACGTCGTGCGCCGCCCGGGCGTCGACGTCGGCGATGACGACGCGGTCGCCCGCGGCGAGGAACGCTTCGGCGACGCCCCGGCCGATGCCGCTCGCGCCACCGGTGACCACCACGATCCGTTGTTTCATTCTACAATCGTAGACGTATGAGTCGTTGCAAGGAAAGGAAAACCGTGAGTACGATCGGAAAGTCGGTCTTCGGGCTCGGCTCGTGGAACACCTGGGACCGGATGGCCTTCGACGACGCCGTCGAGCTGCTGAAGACCGCCGTCGATGCCGGCGTCACGCTGTTCGACGTCGCCCACTACGACTTCGGCCCGCACGCCGAGAACTCGCGCACCGACGTGATCTTCGGCGAAGCCGTGCGGCAGGCCGGGATCGCGCGGGAGGACTACCTGCTCTGCGGGAAGCTGTGGCTCTGGGACCACCCGCGGACGGGGTTCGCGCAGCAACTGGAGACCTCGCTCGGCCGGATCGGCACCGGCCGCGCGGACCTGGTCGTGGTCGGCGACTACCGCGAGCGCCCGGACATCCCGCGGCTGGTCACGGAGGTGGCCGAGCAGGTGCGGGCCGGGACGGTCGGCGGCTGGGGCGTCAACAACTGGCTGGCCGCCGACCTCGACCTGGCGCTGGCGTTCGCCGACCGGGAAGGCCTGCCCGCGCCGGAGTTCGCGCAGCTGAAGTACTCGATCGCCCGCCGGTCGATGGCCGAAGGCGAGTTCTACGGCAGGCACGTCGCGAGCGGACGCCTGGTGCTGCAGGCCTCGGACGTCTTCGAAGGCGGCGTCCTGCTGGGCAACGCAACCCCCGCCCGCAAGATCGGCGCGGACCCGGGCGGCATTCGTCAGTCCATCGTGGACGCTTCCCCCGAGCTGGCCGTCATCGCGAAGGACTTCGGTGCGACGCGGGCCCAGCTGGCGCTGGCGTTCTGCCTGGCGTACGCGCCGGTCGCGAACGTCCTGTTCGGAGTGAGCCGCGCGGACCAGCTGGCCGACAACCTCGGTGCCCTGGACCTGGCACGCGAGCACGGCGAGGAGATCCGCACGGCCCTCGACCACCTCTGGCTGGACCGCGAAGTCAGCCCCGACGGCTCCTGGTGACGCGCCTGAGCGCCACTTTCACGGGAAAGTGGCGCTCAGGAAGGTGAGGGCGGCCGTGCGGAAGGGAGCTCCGCGCAGGGCCGCGCCGTGGTCGCCGGGCACCTCGAGCAGGTCGCTGCCCGGCACCAGGCGGACCAGGTCGTCGATACCCGCGCTGATCGGGTCGTCGCGACCGGCGACGAACCGCGTCGGGACGGTGATCGTGCCCACGCGGGGGGAGAAGGGCTCGCGTCGCAGGCCTTCGATGCACCGGGCGAGGGCGACGGGGTCCCGGCCCGGGGCGGTGATCATCCGGGCGATCACCGCCGTCAGCGGGTCGGCCGGGAGCTTCCCGCCGCCCGCGAAGGCCAGTGCCGCCTCGACGTCGACCGCGCCGAACGGCTCGTGCGGGCTCAGGCCGCCCAGGACCAGGCGCCGGACGGGCAGTCGTCCGGGCAGCTCCCACGCCAGCCGCGCGCCCAGCGAGTAGCCGACGACGTCCACTTCGGACACGTCACCGATGGCCAGGGCCAGTTCTTCCACGATGGCCTTGGGGGTGGCCTCGGCCGGTGCCGGGCTCGAGCCGTGGCCGGGCAGGTCGGGCACCAGCACCGGACGTCCCGACGCGGTGAGCGCGGCGGGCCAGCCCGTGCTGACCCAGTCGGTCGGCCCGTCGGAGGCGAAGCCGTGCAGGAGCAGCACCGGCGGTCCGGCGGGCGGGCCGCCGGGGGCGAACCGGCGCACGGCCAGGGAGGTGGGGAGCGTCAAGGAGATCCTCTCTCAGGAAGAACGGCGCAGCCGCTGCAGCTCGCCGAGCGTGCGGGCACGGGCGTCGACGGCGATCCGCAGCGCGGAGCCGATGAGGTTCAGCAGGACCACGCAGAGCATGATCGTCACGCCGGGCACGACCACCAGCCACGGCGCGGTGACCAGGTACGACCGCCCTTCGGCGATCATGTTGCCCCAGGTCGGGGTGGGCGGGGCGATGCCGAGGCCGAGGAAGCTCATCGCGCCGTCGACGAGCATCGCCGCCGCGGCCAGGATGACGACCTGGACGAGCGCGAGCGGCAGCACGTTCGGGAACACGTGGACGAGCAGGATCTTCCCGCGGCTCATCCCGGACACGCGCGCGGCGCCGATGTACTGCCGGCCCGCGACGCTGAGCACCCGGCTGCGGATGACCCGCGCGGTGAACGGCGTGAAGATCACCGTCAGGGCGATCAGCTCGGTCCAGATGCTCGCGCCGAGCGAGATGGCCAGGGCCATCGCCAGGATGATCGCCGGGAACGACATCCACGCGTCCATCAGCCGCATCAGCACCGCGTCCGCGGCCCGGTAGAAGCCGCTCACCAGGCCGATCACCATGCCGGTGAACGCCGCGCAGAGCGTGATCAACGCCGAGAGCCCGAGCGACGCGCGCCCGCCGGACACCAGCCGCGCCAGGACATCGCGGCCGAAGGAGTCGGTACCCAGCGGGTGCCCGGCCGATGGCGGCAGCAGCCGGTGCACCGGGTCGGTGGCGCTGACGCTCGGCAGGAAGAACGGCAGCACGATCACCGCGAGCACGATCAGCCCGAGCAGGACCGACGCGATGACCAGCGTCCGGTTGCGCCGGAACAGGCGAGCGCGCCGGCGCGGGGGCGGAGCGTCCACGGTGGACACCGGTTCGGCGACGGCCAGGCTCATGCGACACGCACCTTCGGGTCGAGCAGCGCGTACGACAGGTCGACCAGCAGGTTGACCACGACGAACAGCACCGCGACGAACAACGTCACGCCCTGGATCAGCGGGAAGTCGCGAGTGGACACCGCACCCATGAGCAGGTGGCCGAGCCCGGGCACGACGAAGATCGATTCGATGATCACGATCCCGCCGACGAGCATGGCGAAGTTGCTGCCCAGCTGGGTCACCAGCGGCATCAGCGCGTTCGGCAGGACGTGCTTGAGCAGCACCCGCCGTTCGGGCAGCCCCTTGACGCGCGCGGTGCGCAGGTAGGCCAGCGGCAGCTCGCCGAGCACGCTCTCGCGCAGGGTCAGCACGAACAGCGCCGTCTGCCCGATGACGAGCACGGTCACCGGCAGCACCAGCGCGGGCACCGCGGCGACCGGGTCGGTCAGCAGGTCGTGGTAGCCGCTGGACGGGAACCACCGCAGCGTCACCGAGAACACCAGCACGAGCACCAGCGAGATCCAGAAGTCCGGCATCGCCATGCCGAGCGCGGACAGCCGGTCGAGCGCGCGGGCGACCGGGTTGCGCGGCGAGACCGCCTGCCACGCCGTGATCGCGACCGACAGGAAGAAGCTGATCACCGTCGACAGCACGGCCAAGGTCAGCGTCGGCACGATGTGCGCCGCGACGACGTCGAGCACCGGCTGGTGGTAGGTGATCGACGTACCGAAGTCGCCGCGCAGCACGTGCCCGGCCCACGTCAGGTACTGCCGCCAGAGCGAGCCGTCGAGGCCCATGCTCGACCGCAGCGCGGCGACGTCGGCCGGGCGCGCGGTCGGGCCGAGGACGGCCTGGGCCGGGTCGCCCGGGATCAGCCGGATGACGAAGAACATCATCGTGCCGACGATGACCAGGATGATCGCCAGGTCGCGCAGTCGGCGCAGCAGGACGCCGGTCACGACGCCAGCCAGGCGTTCCAGAACACGCGGTAGAAGTCGCCGTAGCCCTTGAGCCGCGGGGTGTAGGCCGCGTAGAGCTTCGATTGGCTGAGCGTGATCACCGACAGCTGCTTCCACGTGAAGGCCTGCAGCTTGTCGATGACGCCCTTGGCCTGCTCCGGCGTGGTCGAGGCGGTGAACTCGGTCATCAGCCCGTCCAGCTCCGGCGACGACGAGCCGTTGAGCGTGCCGAGGGTGAGCGCGGGCATCTGGGCGGGCGAGGTCAGCGAGGAGTCGAAGAACAACGTCGTGATGTCCCAGCCGCCGGGGTCCTTGGTGAGCGTGCCGAGCATGGTGGCGAAGTCGTAGGTGTCGATCTTGGCGGTCAGGCCGATCTTGCCCAGCTCGTCCTGGATGAGCACCGCCCACTTGCCGAACTCGGGGTAGGAGTTCGTGGTGACGATGTGGATCGTCGCCCCGGCGGTGATGCCGGCTTCGGCGAGCAGCTGCTTCGCGCGGGCCGGGTCGTGCTGCCGGTAGACGTCCTCACCGGCCGTCGAGTAGGACGCCTTGTTGTCCGGCGAGGCGAACGCGCCGGTTTCGATGGTCAGGTCCTTGCTGCCGCCGGTCGCCGCGTTGATGGCGGGCTTGTCGAGCAGCAGGTTCAACGCCTGACGCGCGCGCGGGTCGGCGAACTTCGAACCGGGGTTGAAGTTGGGGATGATGACGTTCTCGTTGCCGCCGGGCAGGTTGTGCACCACGAGGCCCGGGTTGGCCTTGAGCTGTTCGTACTGGTCGTTGGCCGGCATGGCGTGGTCCCATTGGCCGGTCTGCAGGCCGTTGACCAGCGCGTCCTGGTCACCGACGACCTTGTACGTGACGGTGTCGAGGTAGGCGTGCTTGGCGCCGGCCTGGCCGCCCCAGTCCTCTTCGGACCGGGACTTGTAGCCGTCGTAGCGCTGCAGCACGAGCTGCTGGCCGATGTCCCAGCTCTTCAGCCTGTACGGGCCGGTGCCGATGGCCTTGTCCTGGCCGAACCCGGTGGCGGGCAGGCCGGCGAGGTTCTTCGCCTCGTAGATCTCCGTGCCGGCGCCGGCCAGTTCGTCGATCAGCGGGTAGCGCGGCCGCTTCAGCTCGACGGTCACGGTCGCCGGGTCCGGCGCGGTGATCGCGTCGATGTCCGGCGTGACGAGCTGGCCGGTGCGGTGGCTCTTCTGCCAGCGCCGCAGGCTCGCGACGACGTCGTTCGCGGTCAGCGGGTTGCCGTCCTGGAACGTCACGCCCTGGCGGAGCTTGAACGTGTAGGTCAGCCGGTCCGGGCTGGTCGTGTAGGTGTCGACCAGCATCGGCCGGGCGACGAAGTGCCGGTCGACCTCGAACAGCTTCTCGTACATCATGTTGCCGATCTGCGCGGTCACCTGGCCGGGGTTGGCGACCATGTCGAGCGACTGCGGATCGGTGGGGACGGCGACGGTGAGGTTGCCGCCGCGGACGGGCGGGCCGTCGGCGGCCGGCGTGGTTCCGGCACTGCCCATGCAGCCGGCGAGCAGCGTGGCCGCGGCGGCGAGGGCAGCGAGCAGGGGGATTCTCTTCATGGGCGCGGTCCTGGGTGGGGGAGGGCGGGCAGGTCGGGGTTGGCGGCGAGCAGCCGTCGCGTGTAGTCGTGCCGCGGGGCGAGCCGGATCTCGTCGGGCGTGCCCGTCTCGATCAGCTCGCCCCGGTACATCACGCCGACGCGGTCGGCGACCGACAGCACGAGACTGAGGTTGTGGGTGATGAACAGCAGGCTGAGCGTGCGGGTGCGGCGCAGGTCCAGCAGCAGGTTCAGCACCTGGCCCTGCACGGACACGTCGAGGGCCGACGTCGGTTCGTCGGCGACGATCAGTTCGGGCCCGGCGGCGATCGCGCGGGCGATGGAGACGCGCTGGCGCTGCCCGCCGGACAGCTGCGACGGCAGCTTGCCCGCGGTGTCCTTCGGCAGGCCGACTTCGTCGATCAGGCCGGCGACGCGCCGGTCCAGCTCGGCGCCGCGCAGGGGAGTCAGTTCCTTCAGCGGCTCGGCGATGATCCGCGCCGCGGTGTGGCGCGGGTCGAGGGAACTCTGCGGGTCCTGGAAGATCAGCTGGACGCGGCGGCGGAACGCGCGTTCGTCGCCGGTCAGCCCCTTGGTCGTGATCTCGTGCTCGCCGAAGCCGACGGCGCCCGACGTCAGTGGTTCGAGCGCGGTCACCAAACGGCCGAGGGTGGACTTGCCCGAACCGGATTCGCCGACCAGGCCGAAGAACTCGCCCGGCGGGATCTCCAGCGAGACGTCCCGGACCGCGCGCACGAGTCCTTTTCGTCCGTACACTTTGGACACATGAGTGATCGTCAACGGCGATCCCCGGTGGGCCCGGGCGGCCCGCGGTTTCACCGCGGGCGTCTCGAGGGTCATCGTGGGGGAGATGACCGGGAAGCCGTCGCGGCGGCTGACGCCGAGCTGCGGCACGCACCCGAGCAGCGCCCGCGTGTACGGGTGCCGCGGTCGCAGCAAGACGTCGTCGCGGGAACCGGTCTCGACCAGGCGGCCGCGGTACAGCACGGCGATCCGGTCGGCGACCTGTGCCGCGACGCCCAGGTCGTGGGTGATGAACACGCACGCCGTGCCGTGGTCGCGGCGCACCCGGTCGAACAGCGTCAGGATCTCCGCCTGCGTCGTGACGTCGAGCGCGGTGGTCGGCTCGTCGGCGATCAGCAGGTCCGGGTCGGCCATCAGCGCGAGCGCGATCATCACCCGCTGCTGCATCCCGCCGGACATCTGGTGCGGGTACAGGCGCAGGATCCGGTCGGTGTCGGTGAGCCCGACTTCGGCCAGCAGCCGGCGGGCCTTGGCCTCGGCACGCTTGCGCAGCGGGCTGCGGCGCCGGGCCGCCTGACCGGGCAGCGACCCGGCCTCGCGGTAGGCCTCGACCAGCTGGCCGCCGACCCGCCGCCCCGGGTTGAGGGAGTCGAGGGCCTCCTGGAAGATCATGCCGATGCGGGTGCCGCGGTAGGCGCGCATCGCGTCGGCGGGCAGCTTCGTGACGTCGACGCCGTCGATCGCGATCTCGCCGCGGGTGCGGACCGGCGCGACGAACTCGAGCAGGCGGATGATCGACAGCGCGGTCACGGTCTTGCCGCTGCCGGACTCGCCGACCACGCACAGCGTCTTGCCTTGTGCGAGATCTAGGGACAGCTCCCGCACGAGTTCGCGCTCCGCGTCGTCGGTGACGACGCCGACGGTCAGCTCCCGGATTTCGAGCAGCGTCATGGATTCCCCTTCCTCGCGCCCGCCACGACGGGCGGGCCGGACTGCCGGGCACCGGCAGGGGTAGTTCTACGCATGTTGACACTCCCGGGGGAGGGTGTCAATGGTTTTATTCTACGAACGTAGGAAGTTGAAACACGACCGATTTCCATTGCTGCGCGTGGAAAATCGGCACTGGACTCTTTTATCTACGTATGTAGAGTGTCCGGACGGACAAAAGGAGGACGACCCCGTGACGACCACCCCGGCCACACCCGAACGCATCGTCGACGTCGCCGTCGGCTACATGGCGGCCCAGCAGCTCTTCGCCGCCAACCGGATCGGCCTGTTCCCGGCCCTCGCCGCCGGTCCGCTGAGCGCGGCGGAGCTGGCCGGGCGGACGGGCCGGCCGTCGACGATCACCCGGATCCTCGGCGACACCTTGGCTTCCCTCGGCCTGCTGTCCCGTGTGGACGGCCGGTACGCCCTGATGCCCGACACCGAGGCATACCTCGGCACCGGCGAGCTGGCCCCGTTCCTGACGTTCCTCGAGACGATCAGCTACCCGCACTGGCAGCAGTTCCCGCACACCACCGACACCGGCGAACCGGGCGACCTCGACCTCGCCGGCGACCGCTGGGACACCTTCCTGGGCGGGGTCATGGTGTATAACGGCCTACACGCTCGGCAGCTGGGACGTGCTTTCGACTTCGGTGGCTGCAAAAACCTCCTCGACCTGGGTGGCCTTTCGGCCGCGTTCGCCCTGGAAGCACTGCGGGCCAACGACGTCCTGCACGCGACGTTCGTCTACGACCCGCGTTCCGTGCCTTCGGTGACGGAAGCCGTGGCGGAGTTCGCGGGCCGCACGAACGTCGTCGGGGCGGCGACGCCGGACGCCGAACCGGAGGGGGAGTTCGACCTGGTGATGGTGAACCACGTCGTGCACCGGTTCTCCGTCGACGAGAACCGGGCGATCCTCCGGCACGCGCGGGCCGCGGCGGCGCCGGGTGCGCGGCTGCTCCTGCTCGACTTCTTCCTGGACGACGACGAGGTGCCGCGCTCGCTCGACGCCTTGCACGCGGGGGAGTACCTGGTCATCGACGGCACGGTCGTGTACCCCGAGGCGGACGTCCGCGGCTGGCTTTCGGGCGCGGGGTGGCGGCCGGTGGACCGGCTGACGCTGCCGGGTTCGCCGCGGGTCCTCGTCGCGGAAGCGGTGTGACCATGGGCCTCGACCCCGCGGTGCGGGAGATGCTCGCCCGCGCCCCCGAAGGGCCCGACCGGCCGATGACGGCCGTCGAGCTGCGGGCCGCGTTCGCCGCGTCCCGGCCTCGGCCGGGTGCGTTCGCGCAGGTCGCGTCGGTGACCGAGCATCACCTGCCGGGTGGCGTCCGGGTTCGGCTTTACCTGCCGGAGGCGGCCGGTCCGGTGCCCGTGTTCGTCTGGATCCACGGCGGCGGCTGGACGATCGGCTCGGTCGACGAGAACGAGGTCGCCTCGCGGGCGGTCTGCGCGGCCGCGTCCGTCGCCGTCGCGGCGGTCGAGTACCGGCTGGCGCCCGAGGACCCGTACCCGGCGGCGCCGGCGGACTGCTACGCCGTGCTCGAATGGCTGGCCGCGGGTGGTGCGGGGCCTGAAGTGGTGCCCGGCGCGATCGCGGTCGGCGGCGAGAGCGCTGGCGGGAACCTGTCCACAGTGGTCTCGCTGATGGCCCGCGACCGTGGTGGCCCGCGGATCGCCGCGCAGGTCCTGATCTGCCCGGTGTTCAGCCATCCCGACGACGGCTTCGCGTCCTATGCGGACTTCGCGACGGGCTACGGCATGACCGCCGACGCGATGCGGTTCTTCTTCGCCCAGTACGTCCCGGACCCGTCGCTTGTGGACGATCCCTACCTGCTGCCGTCACGGGCGCCTGATCTCTCGGGCCTGCCGCCCGCGCTGGTCCTGACGGCGGAGTACGACGTCCTGCGCGACGAGGGCGAGGCGTTCGCCCGCCGCCTGTCCGAAGCCGGGGTCGCGGTGGACGTGCACCGGTACGCGGGGCAGATCCACGGCTTCTACGGCCTGTACACGGACCTGCCGGCCTCGGCACGCTCGCACGCCGAGGTGGCGGCGTACCTGCGGGGGATCTTCGCCTGAGTGGTCAAGGGCGGGTGAGCCGCTCCAGGAAGGACTCCAGGTGCCGGTGCTGGAGCTCGACCGTGGAGAACTCGCCCGCCACCAGGCTCATGACGTTGGCGCCGGCGTTGAGCAGGACGATCTCGTCGACGAGCTGCTCGTCCGGGGTCTCGGTGACGACGTCGCCGTCTTCGCGCCCCTCGGCGAGGAAGCGGTGCAGCAGGCCGCGCCACTCGCGGACGTGCTCGAGGTACTTGTCGTGCATCTTCCGGTTGGCCAGGGACATCTGCCAGAAGATCAGCAGCACCCGCCCGGCGACGATGCGTTCTTCGTCGATCGGCATGGACGACACGCAGATTTCGCGGAGCGCTTTCAGGCCGCGCAGGCCTTCGAGGTCGACGTACTGGCGCATCATGTCCAGCGCGCGCTCGTAGGTGGCCGCGATGATGTCTTCCTTGCTGGGGAAGTAGAGCTTGAGGGCGCCGTTGGCGAACCCGGCCGCGGCCGCGATCTCCCGCATGGTCGCGGCCTCGATCCCGCCGCGCACGATGAGGTCCCACGTGACGTCGACGATGTCGCTGCGCCGCTGGTCGTGGTCGATGATCTTGGGCACCCGGCACCTCCCGCACTGGTTTCTCTACCAGTGTAGGAGAAACTACCTGCGGGTACCGCGCCGGGCTAGCGTTCGAACACGCGCCGTCCCGCGAACCACGTCTCGGCCACCCGCGTCCCGGCCACCTCCGCGGTCTTGAACGGATCCCGGTCCAGCACGACGAAGTCCGCCGAACGCCCGGGGGTCAGCGCCCCGGTGACGTCGTCGAGACCGCAGGCACGGGCCCCGCCCAGGGTGAACACCTCGATCGCCTCGGCCAGCGAGATCGCCTGCTCCGGCCACAGCGCACCCGGCCGGCGGCCGTGCGGGTCCTGGCGCGTGACCAGGCCCGCGATGCCCTCCCAGGCGTTGGGGGACTCGCTGACCGGCCAGTCCGACCCGCCCGCGACCAGCGCGCCGGTGTCCAGCAGCGTGCGGTTCGGCTGCATCCGCGACGCGCGCCCGGCCGGCAGCACGTCCGCGATCGCCTCCGGGATCACGCCGGGCACCCACAGGAACGGCGAGATGTCGGCCGCGACGCCCAGTTCGGCGAACCGCGGCAGGTCGTCCGGGTGCACGAACTGGCCGTGCGCCACCTGGAACCGCGTGCCGGCGTAGCCCGCGGCCCGGACCGCCGACACGGCGTCGAGGAACTGGCGCACGGACGCGTCGCCGGTGCAGTGCACCTTCGCCGAGAAGCCCGCCGACGCGGCCTTCAGCAGCCAGTCCGTCAGCTCCTCAGGCGGCATCGTCGTCGTGCCGTGGTGGTGGCCTCCGTGGACGTCGTCGGGCAGGTACGGCTCGAGGAACGCCGCCGTGCGCGTCGGCGGGACGCCGTCGAGGAAGATCTTCACGAAGTCGGGCCGGTGGTGCGGGGTGCGGTAGCTCCCGGCCACCTCCAGCAGCGGCGCGCCGACCGGGTCGAAGCCGAAGATCGGGTCGTTGACCAGCAGCGATGACACCACCCAGGCGGCCAGCTCGCCCGCGTCGTCGAGGGACTTCAGCGCGCCGAGGATGTCCGTGGAGACGCCGGCGTCCTGGAACGCCGTGACGCCGTAGCCGTGCAGGATCTCGATCGCGCGTTGCGACGCGCGCCGGTGCTGGTCCGCGGTGAGGGTGCCGGTCACCCGCTCGACGGCCACCCCCGCGGCTTCCAGAAGCAGGCCGCTGGGTTCGTCGCCGTCGCGGACGATCACGCCACCGGCCGGGTCCGGCGTGGCCCCGGTGATCCCGGCCAGTTCGAGGGCACGGCTGCTCACCCAGCGGTTGTGGCGGCTGTCGTCGGCCAGCGAGACCGGGCGCCCGCCCGCCGCGTCGTCGAGGGCGCGCCGAGCAGCGGACGTCGACAGCTTCGAGACCAAAGTGGACGCCCAGGCGCCGCCGGTCAGCCACTCGTGCGGACCCAGCGACTGCGCGCGTGCCCGGACCAGGGCGAGGATCTCGTCGAAGCCCGCTTCGGCGCCGAAGGTGAGTTCGAACAGGTCCGCCCGGCCCGCCATCGCGTGGTGGTTGTGCACGTCGACCAGGCCGGGCATGACGAAAGCCCCGCCGAGGTCCCGGACCTCGGTGTCCGGGCCGGCGTCGTCCGGCGCGACGACCTTGCCGCCGGCGATGGCCAGCGAAGACGCCCACGGTCGCGCCGCGTCCACTGTGTACACCACGGCGTTGGTGAGGAGCAGGTCGGCGGCCATCAGCTCTCCGCGGGGTCGAGGCCGTCGGGGTGCACGGTCGTGCTCAGCAGGCGGCCGTGCGCGCCGAAGGTGAACTGCGTCGGGTGTTCGCCGGTGGCGTCGAGTCCGAAGAGGACGCCGTGCGAACGCAGGCTGCGCGCGGTGCGGTGGTCGGCGATCGTCACCGAGGCGCACGGGATGACCTTCTCCCGCCAGGCGAAGACGTGGATGCCCGGCCGGACCTGGTACACGGTGTTCTCGTCGGTGTCGGCCAGGCCGCGCTCCGGGCCGGCCAGGCACTGCCAGGTGTACCAGTGCGGGCTGAGGTAGACGTGCTCGTAGGCGTGCTCCTCGCTGTAGACCCACACCACGCGCCGGCCGATCAGGGCGGTGCTCGGCGCCATCGGCTCGCCGCGGACCTCGACGCCGTCGATCGTCGCCGGGCGGAACTCCTGGGTGACGCGCGGTGTGCCGGTGTCGCCGATCCGGGTGGTGACCACCAGGGCGCGGCCTTCGCGCAGGTCGAGCACCAGCGACCCGGTCTCGCGGTCGCCGGGAGGCAGCTGGACGTAGTACAGGCCGTCGTCGACGAGGAACGTTTCGCCGACGTTCCCGGTGAAGACGACGCCGTCGTCGTCGCGCAGGACGAACTGGCGGTCGTCCAGGTCGGCGGTCACGGGCGCCTTGTTCGCGTCGAAGCCGGGGGCGAGGCCGTCGAGGGGCAGCCAGGTCGAGGTGTCGGAGAGAGTGCTCACCCCGGTCAGTCTCGCGCGCCGCCGGGCCGCGGGGAACCGCTCGTGCGGGGGCGGACAACAAGGCTGCGCTCGACGCCAACCACCGGGACGCGCCCGCGGTGAGGATGGGCGCATGCGAACCGAACTGGCCGGGAAGGCGGTGCTGGTGACGGGCGGGGCGTCCGGGATCGGCCTGGCGTGCGTGCGGGCGTTCCGGGAGGAGGGCGCGCGGGTCGGGGTGATCGACCGGGTGCCCGGCGACGGCGTCGAGATCGCGGACGTCACCGACGAGCCAGCTCTGGCCACCGCCGTCGACACCATCGCCGGCCGGCTCGGCGGGCTCGACGTCGTCGTCGGGTGCGCCGGGATCTCCGGACCCGTCGGCAAGCCGCTCGCCGGGACCACCGCGGCCGAGGTGGCCGCGGTGCTCGCGGTCAACGTCACCGGGCAGTTCCTGCTGGTCAAGCACGCGCTGCCGCACCTTTCGGACGGCGGTTCGGTCGTGCTGCTCGGCAGCGACTCGGCGTTCACGGCCGCGCCCGGGATGGTGCCCTACTGCGCGTCGAAGGGTGCGGTCGTGGCCATGACGCGGGCGCTGGCCGTCGAGGTGCCGGGCGTCCGGGTCAACTGCGTCTGCCCGTCGGTCGTCGACACGCCGATGGCGCGCGGCGACCTGGGCGACGTCCTCGACGACCCCGCGTTCCCCGTTCAGCAGGCCGACGACGTCGCCCGGCAGGTGCTGTTCCTCGCGTCTCCCGCTTCCCGGCCGGTCAACGGCCAAGCCCTGCTGGCCGACTTCGGGATGTCGGCCCGCTCGGCGTTCCCCGCCTAGAAAGGATCCACAGTGGACACATCGGACACGGTCGTCGCGATCACCGGCGGCGGCACCGGCATCGGCGCCGCGGTCGCCCGCCGCTACCTGAGCGAAGGCGCGCAGGTCGTGGTGCTGGGACGGCGGCGCGAGCCCCTGGAGAAGGTGGCCGGCGCCCACGCCATCGTCTGCGACGCGAGCGTGCGCGAAGACGCCGAGCACGCCATCGCCGAGATCGTCGGCCGCTACGGGCGGCTGGACGTCGTGGTCGCCAACGCCGGCGGGCACGGCCTGTCCTCGGTCGTCGACACCGGCGACGACGAGTGGGAGCTGGCCCTGCGCTCGAACCTGTCGAGTGCGTTCGTGTTCTGCCGGGCCGCGCTGCCGTCACTGGTCGGGACCGGCGGGCAGGTCGTCGTCGTGTCGTCGCTGGCCGGGCTGTTCGCCGGGCCGAACGTCGCCGGGTACACCGTCGCGAAGCACGCCCTGATCGGCCTGACCCGCTCGATCGCCCGCGACTTCGGCCCGCGCGGGGTCCGCGCGAACGCCGTCTGCCCGGGCTGGGTCCGCACGCCGATGGCGGACGGCGAGATGGACCAGTTCGCCGCGGCGGCCGGCTTCACGGGCGGCCACGACGAGGGCTACCGCCGCGTGACCGCCGAAGTCCCGTTGCGCCGCCCGGCCGAGCCCGAGGAGATCGCGGCGATCGTCCGGTTCCTCGGGTCGGCGGAGTCGTCGTACATCACCGGCGCGGTCCTGGTCGCCGACGGCGGCGCCCACGCCGTGGACCTGCCCACCCTGGCGTTCGAGCGCGCCGGCATGTGAGTCACGAGCCGAGGTAAGCGGTGTGCAACGTCGCGGGGGAGTCCAGCAGGGTCCGGGCGTCCCCCGCGTACGTGACCCGGCCGGAGGAGACCACCAGGGCCTCCTGCGCCACCCCGAGCGCGGCCTGCGTGAACTGCTCCACCAGCAGGATCGCCGTGCCCTCGGCCGCGAACCGCGTCACCACCGGCAGCAGGCGGGTGAAGACCACCGGCGCCAGGCCCAGCGACATCTCGTCGATGAGCAGGAACGCCGGGCGCGCCGCGAAGGCGCGGGCCAGCACCACCATCTGCTGCTCGCCGCCGGACAGCAGCGCCGCGGGGGAGTCGCGGCGCTTGTCGAGCTCGGGGAACAGTTCCAGCACGGCGTCGAGCCCGGCCGGGGTCCGCGCGGTGAGGCGGAGGTTCTCCAGCACGGTCAGGCCGGGGAACACCGCCCGGCCCTGCTCGATGTGCGCCAGCCCGAGCCGCGCCCGCGCCACCCGCGACTGCCGCGTGACGTCGACGTCGCCCAGGTGGACGCGGCCGGAAGCACACGGCACCACGCCTGACACCGCCTCGAGCAGGCTGGTCTTCCCGGCGCCGTTCGGCCCGACCAGCGCCGTGATGTGGCCGGGCTCGAGGGTCAGGGTGACGTCGCGGATCACGGGGCCGGCGCCGCGTTTCACCGTCAGGCCGTCGACTCGCAAAGCGTTCACAGCAGCTCCGTTTCACCCATGTACGCCTTGAGGACGGCCGGGTCGGCCAGCACGTCCGCCTGCGGCCCGCCGGCCAGCACTTCGCCGAAGTCGAGGACCGTCAGCCGGTCGCACACCGACCGGACGAGGTCGAGGTCGTGCTCGATGAGCAGCACCGACACGCCGAACCGCGCGGGGACCTGACGCAGCCGCCGCCCGAACGCCACGTGCTCCTCGTGTGGCAGCCCGGCCGCCGGCTCGTCGAGCAGCAGCACCCGCGGCCGCGCCAGCAGGTGCCCGACGACCTCGACGAGCCGCCGCGCCCCGGCGTCGACCCGCGAAAGCGGCGTGCGCGGCGAGGGGCAGCCGAAGAACTCGAGCGCGTCGGCGACTTCGGTGCCGGAAAGCCGCCGTCGGGCCACGAACCGGACGTAGGCGCCGACCGTCAGGCCGGGCGGGACGCGGTCCTGCTGGAACGTCCGCCGCAGCCCGGCGCGGGCCCGCCGCGTCGGTGAGCCGGTCAGCGGACGGCCGTCGAGGGTCACGGTTCCGGTCGCCTGCGGGAGGAAGCCGCTGATGACGTCGACCAAGGTGGACTTCCCGGCACCGTTGGGCCCGATGACGCCCAGTACGCCGTGTTCCGGTACCGAGATGTCCACTTCGGACAAGGCGCGGACGTGTCCGAAGGAGACGCTCAGCCCGCGGACCTCCAGCACGGGGTCGCCGGGCGGCAGGGGCTCGACCTCGGAGACTTCCGTGAGCCCGAGGCCGGCCGGCACGCGAGAGCGGTACCGGAGGTTCCGGACGGCCGTGCCGAGGTTGCCGCGGCCGGCGAGGGCCTGGATGCCGAGGACACCGAAGATCACGAACCCCCAGTCCTGCGGCACGCCCCAGCGTTTCAGCAGTTCGGGTACCGCGACCCAGAGGAGGGCGCCGAACACCGCCATGTCGATCAGGTGCGCGCCGGACATGATCGCCAGGACGTACAGCGCGAGCGACTGGATCGCGGTGAAGCTGGCCGGGAACGCCAGCCCGACCTGCCCGGTGAGCAGGCCGCCGCTGATCCCGCCGAGCGCGGCGCTGACCGCGAACGCCGTCAGCTTCGACGTCCGCACGCCCGCGCCGACGGCCGCCGTGCCGCGCTCGGAGAACGCGACGAGGTGCCAGCTGCTGCCCCAGCGCCCGCGGCGCAGGAAGTGCACGACCAGCCCGCAGGCCACGAGCACCAGCACCGCGAACAGGAAGTACGACCGGTCGTCGGAGAAGGCCTCCGGCCGCTCGACCGGCAGCCCGTCGGTCGCGCCGGGGAACTGGATCTGGACGAGCGTCAGGTCGGCGGCCGCGGCGAGCCCGAGCGTGACGACGGCCAGCGTGATCCCGCGCAGCCGCAGCGCGGGCAGCCCGACGAGCACCCCGGCGGCGGCCGCGGCCAGGCCGCCGAGCAGCAGCCACCCGACGAACCCGCCGGGCACGCCCGCGACGTTGCACGCCGAGACGACGAACGCGCCCACCGCGCCGAACGTCAGCTGGCACAGGGAGATCATCCCGGCGGTGCCGGTCACGACGCCGAGCCCGAGCAGGGCGATGGCCGCGACGACCGCGCTCACCCCGAGGTAGACGAAGTACCCGGCGAGCCCGACGCTCAGCGCGTAGCCGATCCCCACGGCCACGGCCGCGACGGCGAACGGCAGGAACCGCTCAGCGAGCCGCATCCCACACCTCCTTGCGCTGCGTCCAGAGCAGCAGCGCGACGATGACCAAGAACGGCAGGAAGTAGCGCAGCACGGACAGCCGGTCGGACTGCGCGACCGCACCCTGCGCCATCCCGAGCACCAGCCCGCCCACCACCGCGAGATCGAGCCGCCGGAAGCTCCCGAGCAGCGCGGCCGCGGCGGCCGGCACCACGAGCATCGCCAGCGACGTCGGGTCGTTCGACTGCGACGGCGCCACGATCGAGACCGCGAGCGTCGCGATCACCCCGGTCGCCGTCCAGACGCCGACCGAGAGCGGCCGGGCGGGGATGCCCAGCAGCTCCGCCGTCGTCGGCCGCTCCGACAGGGCCCGCAGCCGGACGCCGAGCGTCGTGCGCGCCAGCACCACCCGGCAGCCGAGAGCCACCAGGACCGCCAGCACGACCGTCACCACGGTGACCTGGCTGACCACCACCCCGCCGGCCGTGAACGCCGGCCCGGCCAGCAGCGGGTGGAACGGCTGCGGCTTGGTGCCGAACAGGATGAACGCGAGCGAGATCAGCAGCAGGAGAACCGCGACCGTGACCGCCGAGCGCGTCGCGGTGTCCGCCTCGGCGAGCCACGTCGACACGATCCAGCCCAGCACGGCGCTCAGCGCGCCGCCGAGCACGATCCCGGCCACCGTCGCCAGCCCTTCGGGAAGTCCCAAGTGGACGGCGAGGAACACCGCGACGTAGCAGCCGAACATCCCGGTGGCGGACTGCGCGAAGTTGACCACGCGCACCAGGCGCGACATCAGCGTCAGGCACACCGCGAGCACCGCGTAGAGGCCGCCGGCGGCGAGACCGGCCAGAGCGCCCTGCAGCATGAACGTCCTCCTACCGCTTCGGGATCCGGAGCCAGTCCTGCCCGGCCAGCTCCCACTTGTTCGTGCCGGTGGCCAGCTTGATCGGCCAGCCCGCGGTGTTGTCGTGGTGCGTCTGCGCCGGCCCGAACACGTACGGCGTCCCGACCATCGGGTCGCTGACCGGCTTCATCTCGCGCAGGGCCTTGGTCACCGACTCGCGGGTGATGTCGCCTTTGATCCCGCGCACGACGTCGAGGAAGTACTTCGCCGCCAGATAACCGCCCTGGCTGAAGGACGTCAGCGGGATGCCGTTCTTCGTCATCAGGTCGCGCCAGTCCTTGGTCTGCGGGCTGCCGGCGTCGGTGAACGGGTAGAACTCGGCGGGCACGTACACGCCGGCGCCCGCGTTCGAGATCGCCTTGGCGTAGTTCTCGCTGTAGACGCTGGTCAGCAGCAGCCACGTGACGTCGTTCCAGCCCTGCGCCTGCGCGGCCTTGAGCTGGCCGATCGAGTCGGGCTCGACCGGGTTGACGGTGATCGCCCGGCAGCCCGCGGCCCGCGCCTTGACGATGTACGAGGTGTAGTCCGACCCTCCGTAGGGGACGGTCGCGTCGACGTACTTCAGCTTCTTGCCGGTGATCTTCGTCCACTCGCCGATCGCGGCCTGGTACGCCGGGAGCGTGTTGCCCGCGATCTCCAGCAGCGCGCAGATGTTGTCGAGCTTCAGCGTCTCCGAGCCGTAGAGCAGCGTGAGCGTCATGTCGTGGAACGGGCCGACGTTGACCGGCGCGATGTTCGGGCTCGAGAAGCACGCCGGGTCGACGCCGATGCCCTGCACCGAGAGGATCTTCTGCTGCTCGTAGTACTTCGCGTTGATCTCGCACTCGATGAGGCTCGACGACCCGACGAGCGCGACGGCGCCGTCCCCGCCGACGACCTCGCGGGCGGCCGCGGCGGCGGCCGCCGGGTCACCCTTGTCGTCGATCGCCTTGTACTCGATCTGCCGCCCGTTGACGCCACCGGCGGCGTTGGCCGCGTCGAACACGGCCTTCGCCGCCCGCGAGGCCTCGGGGAAGGTGGCCGCGCCGCTCAGCGCGTTGACCGACCCGACGACGACCGGGCCGGAGCCGCCGGCTTCGGACCCGGCGCAGCCGGCGACGGCCAGCAGGGCGACCGCCAGGGTGGGAAGGATCTTTCTCATGACTGCTCCCGGGCCGCGGCCACGACGGGCGCGGAGTCGACGATCTGCTCGAACGAGGTGACCTGGCCGCCATCGAAGCGCCACAGGTGCGCGACGCGGGCGGTGAAGGACCGGCCGGTCCGGCCGTGGGTGCCGGTGTAGGTGCCGACGCCGACCACCGTGTCGCCGGCGTCGAGGAGGTCGGCGAGGGTGAAGGTGTAGCCGTCCCAGTCCCGGCCGATCGCCTCGAAGACGTGCTCCCGGACTTCGCCGGGGCCGGTGTACGTGCCGGCGTAGGGGAAGCCCGCGGCCTCGGTCCAGGTCGTCTTCGGGCCGAGCGGGGCGAGCATGCCGGGCAGGTCGCCCCGGTCGCTGGCGGCGTAGTGCGCGCGGATGACGTCCACATTGGACACGTGCGGCTCCTTCAGACGGGCTGGGCGTCGGGGTAGGCCACCGAGCCCAGCGGGTAGATGTGCCCGCCGGCGCGGGAGTGCTCCGACCGGCCGTCGCCGGTCAGGCCGAGGAAGACGCCGGTGGTGCGCAGCGCGTAGCCGAGGTCGTGCAGCCACACGCTCGCGACGGCGATGCGGAACTCGCGGAAGCAGAACAGGTACAGGCCGTCGGCGAACTTCCAGACCGTCGAGAGGTCCATGTCGCCGTGCCCGCGCTGCACGCCTTCGAGGCACTGCCAGGCGTAGCGCTCCGACGAGATGTAGACGTGCTCGTAGAGGTGTTCGGGGCTGTAGCGGTAGACGTTCCGCTTGCCGATCAGGTCGCGCGAGGGCCCGGGCGCGACGCCGGTGGGGGTGCCGCCGTCCGTGACACCGGACTGGAAGCTCTGGGACACCCGGGGAACGACGTCCTCCGCGCCGATCACCGAGCGGACGGCGAGCGCGCGATGGGTCGTCGTCGAGTAGACGACGGTCAGCGCCTCGCCGTCGACGCTGGTGAGCGGCAGGTTCACGAAGAACACGTCGTCACGCACGGCGACCGCGTCGTACGGGTCTTCGACGCCGTTGCAGACGACCTGTCCGGCGTCCTTGAAGCTCAGCGCTAGGACTTCGCCGTCGTCGAGGGTGAGCGTGACGTCGCGGCCGGTGAGGTCGGCGTCCGGCAGGCGGTAGGTGGCGATCCCGGCGGCGAACTCGTCGTAGGTGCGCCAGCCGTCGGTGGGGGCTTCGGGCATGGCGTCATCGTCGGGCCCGCCCGGCGGCGAGGCGAGCGGTCACGCGCTGCGGGGCAACTACCGGACGCTGACGGTCAACTCGCGGCGCAGCTCGCTCGGCGCCCGGCCGAACGCGCTCTTGAACACCCGGCTGAAGTGCGCGGCGTCGACGAACCCCCAGCGCGCGGCGATGGCCGCGACCGGGCGGCCGGCGTGCACCGGGTCGAGCAGGTCCCGGCGGCAGTGCTCGAGCCGCCGGGTGCGGATCCACCCCGCGACCGTCGTGCCCTGCTCCTGGAACAGCCCGTGCAGGTGCCGCGTGGAGATGAAGTGCTCGGCCGCGATGCGCGCCGGGGTGAGGTCGGCCGAGTGCAGGTTGGCGTCGATGTGCGCGCGGATCCGGCGCATCAGCTCGTGGTGCGGGTCGTCGTGGGCCAGGTCCAGCTCGGTGGCGACGAGCGTCGAGAGCAGGTCGACGGCGCTGTGCGCGAGCCGCGCGCCGGCCGGGCCGGCCAGCTGTTCGAGGTTGCCGCCGAGCTGGGCGAGGAAGGGCACGACGACGTTGCCGACGCCTTCCTTGCCCGACATGCGCACCGCGGTCAGCCGCCCGACGAGGTCGGCGGGCAGGTCGATCAGCCGCTGCGGGAACATCACCACGAGCGTGCGGAAGTCCTCTTCGAAGACCAGCGAGTACGGCCGGTGCGTGTCGTAGAGGGCGACGTCGCCGGGGCGCAGCACGGCCTGGCGGTCGTCCTGCACGAGCAGCCCGGTGCCGGCCAGGATCAGGCTCAGCTTGTAGTAGCGCCGTTCGCCGCGCGCGATCAGCTCGGGCGTGCGCTCGACGACGTGCGGCGACGCGGTGACCTCGGAGACCTGGACCTCGTCGGCGGCCGACGAGCGGATCCGGCCGCGGAAGCCGTCACCGCCCGCCGTGACGTGCAGCGGGACGAACGACTGCGAGACAGCGGTGCGGAACTCGGTGAAGTCGCGGGCGATGAGGGTCGTGGGGGCGGACACGGGGTCACCTCGCAGCGTCGGGAGGGGAGCAGTGTCGTATACGATAAGCGATACGATCTTCGGCGACAACGCTCCTGGTGGCGGAGAAGTGGGGGCTCAGCGGCCAGGCGATCGGCGCGGTCGAACGCGGCGGCCGCCGGGACCCGCACCGCGACGCGCTCGACCGGCTCGCCCTACGTCGGCCTGCTGGGCTTGGCCGACCGGGCCCGGGGTACGGCGGAGACAACCCCTGCTACGACCTCCACGACCGGCCGGTCAGGCGACCGAGTCCGTCTCCTCCGCCAGGCGTCGCAACAGGGCCGCGAGGCCGTCGGGGGCGCGGCCGTCCAGCCGGGCGCTCGTCACCACCGGGGCCGCGGGCTCGAAGCAGCGCCGGAAGCCCGCCCGGCCCAGGCGGCGCCACAGGTCGTGGTCCTCGCCGGTCGCGCACCGGCCGAAGCCGCCCACCGCGTCGAAGGCGTCCGCGCGCACGCCCAGGTTCGCGCCGTAGACCGAGCCCGGGGCCTGGTCGAGCAGGCGGTCGTACCGCCGCAACGCCTGTTCCGACTCGCTGAACGGGGCCGAGAGCTCGGCCGTCCCGGCGATCGCGTGGTACCCCTGCCGCGCCCGGGCCAGGTGCACCAGCGCCCACCCCGGCGTCACGCACGTGTCGGCGTCCGTGCTCAGCAGCAGGGTTTCCGCCGCCGGCGAGCCCAGCCGCTCGCGCACCCGGGCGATGCCGAGGTCGCGCACCTCGCCGATCGTGCGCGCGGCTTCGGACACCACCACGTCCGACGCGGCCCGGGCGATCGCGGCGGTCGAGTCCCGGCACCGGTCGGCGACCACGCAGACCGCGTGGGCGATCCCGGCGGGCAGCCGGTGCAGGGCTTCCCCGAGCGCGTGCAGGCAGGCGCCGATCAACTCCGCCTCGTCCCGCGCGGGGACGACGACGCCGACCGCGCCGATCACCGGCGCCTCAGCACGTGCAGGAGGAACTGCTCGTCGGTGTGCTCGACCAGGGGCTCGAACGCGGGGTGCGCGAGCAACCGGGCGTGCGCGTCCCGGCCGTCTCGCGGTGCTTCGGGCGCCCACGGCAGCCAGTGCACCGCGAGCAGGTGGCCGCCGGGCCGCAGTGCCGCGACCGACGCCTCGACCGTCTCGTCGAGCGTGCGATCGTCCAGGTAGTACAGGAGTTCGCCGTACACCAGCAGATCGGCGGGACCGGACGGCAGCGCGCCGGGCACCGCTCCGATGTGGACGTCCACATGGGACAGATCGGCGACGGCGGCGCGGGCCCGCTCGGCCGCGGCGGGCACCGGGTCGAACGCGATCAGCCGCCCGGCCCGGCCCGCGAGGTCGCGCGTGAGCACGCCGACGCCGCAGCCCGGCTCGACGACCGTGCCGTAGTGCTCGTCGGGCAGGCACGCCAGCACCATCGCGCGTTTGCGGCGCTCGTACCACTTCGTCCGCACCGACCACGGGTCTTCGGCGGACGCGTACAGCTCGGCGAACCGGCTCACCGGCGCCGACTCCCGCGGCGGTTCGCGGAAGAACACCTCGGTGTCCCGGGCGAAGTGGGCCAGCACCTCGTCCGGCAGGATCGGGTCCTCGCCGCGCGGGCCCGGCTTGAGCTGCGAGGCGAACGCGGCGATGGCGCCGGCTTTGGCGTCGCGCTCCGCCGGACCGAGCCGGAGCGAGCGGGCCCGCGCCCACGGGATGGCGGGGTCGCCGGGCCGCAGCCGGTGCCTCAGCCGGAGCAGGTACGACCAGCACTGCGTGGTCAGGGGCGCGGCGGCCAACGCGGCGCGCGCCGCCGCCTGGTGGTCCGGGTGCGGGTCGCCGGGCCAGGGCAGCAGGCACAGGTCGTGGCCGGTCGCGTGCGAGCGCACGGCACTGGCCAAGGCGTCGCCGTGCGCGGCGAGCCCGGAGTCCGGCAGGCCCAGCCACACCGGCTCGACGTCGGAAAGGCCCTGGGCCCGCAGGGATTCGCGCAGTTCGCGGCGGCGCGTGCGGCCCAGGTCGCGGCGTTCCGCGGCGTCCGCGGCCGGGAACGCCGCTTCGCCGTCGGTCGCCACCACCAGGGTCACCTCGGTGCCGGCCGCGTGCAGGCGCTGCAGGAGCCCGCTCGCCCCGAGCGTTTCGTCGTCCGGGTGCGCGGCGACGACCAGCGCGCGTTCGAACGGTTCCTCGGGCCAGGCCGGCAAGGCGGGCAGCGATGCCCACTCGGCTTCCGGGACGTACTCGGTCATACCGCGTCCAGGACAGTGCGGCCGAGCCCGGCGAGATCCCGCTCGGCGTGGTGCTGCCGGACGTACACCGGCAGGTCGGCGATCCGCTGGGCGAAGCGCCGGTCGCGGCACGCGGGCGTCGGCCCGGTCACCTTGAGTGCCCGCTCGAGCACTTCGACGGCGGTGCGTTCCGCCGCGGCCCGGCAGGTCCCGGCAACCAGGGCGTCGACCCCCGTCTCGGCGGCCCGGGCGAGCACGGCGTCGGCGGCGTTGAGCGCGGTGTGCATCGCGCCGGCGTGCGCGAGCTGGTGCTCGTCGGCGGAGTGCTCGCGCAGGTAGGCCAGCACGCCGTCGAAGACACCCGCGGCCCCGCCGAGCCAGACGGCCGCGACCCCGGCGCCGCCGAGCGCGAACCCGGGCCGGGTCACGTACCAGCCCGGCGGCCCGACGAGCGTGCCCGGCACGCCGTCGAACACGACGTCGCCGCTGTCGGAGGCGTCCATCCCGACGGCCTGCCACGCGTCCGGGTGCCGCCGGACGCGCGGGTCGGCGAGGTCCACCTCGACGAGCCGGTCACCGGCGGCCACCAGCGCGCGGTCCAGCAGGGAAAGCCCCGAGCAGAACCGGACCGTCCCGCGGACCGCGCCGCCTTCGAAGGCGGCACCGGTGCCGCCGGACTTCGCCGCCCACACGCCGTAGAGCGCGTCCGGGGCGGGGGAGTGGCCGGCCTCGGCGAGGATCGCGACGGCGTCCGTGTGACCCTCGGCGAGCCGGGCCAGGGTCAGGTCGCGGCGGCCGAAGGCGGCGAGGGCCGCCCAGCGGTCCGCCGTCCGCTCCCCGCCCGGCAGCGGCAGGTCGAGCCCGCCGGCCGCGAACAGCGACCGCAGCTCGGCACCGACCACGGCAGTGGTCCGGGGCGAGGGCAGGGGTTTCGGTGGCGTCTTCGCCAGGAGCGTCTCCACAAGATCGGTTTACCCGCTTCCCCGCCGGTTACGCGCGGGTGTGAACACCGCCTCGAGCGGGCATCCCCCCGGGATGACGAGAACCCGTGCCTACCGAGACGGCCGGCTGCAGAAGGAAGACTTCGCGGTCGCCGACGTCTCCGACTTCCTGGCCGAACCGGACACGGCCGTCTGGGTCGACCTGTGTGAACCGTCCGAAGCGGACCTCGCCGAGCTCGCCGACGAGCTCGGTCTGCACCGCCTCGCCGTGGAAGACGCCGTCCAGGAGCACCAGCGGCCCAAGCTGGACCGCTACGAAAGCCACGCGTTCTTGACGGCCTACGCGGTCCGGTTCGACCGGGCGAGCGGGGAGACCACCGCCTCCGAGCTGGCCGTGTTCGTGACACCGCGGGCCCTGGTGACGGTCCGCAAGGACGACGGGTTCCCGATCGAAGCCGTCACGCAGCGCTGGGACCACGCCACCGACCTGGCGAAGTCCGGGGTGCCGTTCCTGCTGCACGGCCTGCTCGACTACGTCGTCGACGGGCACTTCGAGGCCGTCCAGGCCCTCGACGACGAGGTCGAGGACCTGGAGGACCTGGTGTTCGACGACCGCCCCGACACCTCGGAGCTGCAGCGCCGCTCCTTCCGGCTGCGCAAGAACCTGAGCAGGCTGCGCCGGGTCATCGCGCCCGTGCCCGACGTCGTCGCCTCCCTGATGCGGCCGGACCTGCGGCTGGCCGACGAGTTCACCCGCCCGTACTTCGAGGACGTCCGCGACCACGCGCGGCAGGCGGCCGAGCACGTCGAGGCGCTGCGGGACCGCCTCACCACGGTCCGCGAGACCCAGCTCAACCTGCAGAGCGACCGGCTGAACCTGATCATGAAGAAGGTCACCGGGTGGGCGGCGGTGATCGCGGTGCCCACCGCGGTGACCGGGTTCTACGGCCAGAACGTCCCGTACCCGGGCAACGGCACGCCGACCGGGTTCTGGGTGTCGACGATCGTGATGCTGGTGCTCTCGTTCGGGCTGTACGTGCTCTTCAAGAAGCGGGACTGGCTCTGAGTCAGCGGTCCGGGACGGGGTGGCCGCCGCGGATCAGCTCACGGCCGCGTTCGTAGTCCTCGTCGGCTTCGTGGGTCAGCACGCCGACCGTCGCACCGTCGCGTTCGTACCAGACCGTGAACGCCTCGCCGTCGCGCGCGACCGGACGGGCGCGGTCGAAACCGTCGCCCCAGGCCGCGTACTTCAGGACGCGGTCGCCGATGACCGACCAGAATCCGGGGACCTCGGCCCAGGTGGCGTCTTCGCCCGCGGCGGTCCGGCCGGCGACCTCGCCCATCGCGAGGCCTTCGCCCCAGTGTTCGACCGCCAGGGCCCGGCCCGCCGCGGGGTTGTGGGCGAACGCGATGTCGCCCGCGGCGAGCACGCCGGGCGCACTCGTCCACAGGTGCTCGTCCGTGCGGACGCGGCCGTTTTCGACGGCGAGGCCGGCCGATTCGGCCAGCCCGACCCGGGGCCGGATCCCGGTGGCGAGCACGACGAGCCCGGTGTCGAGCACCGGCACCAGATCCGTGCGGACGCGGTACCCGCCTTCGACCGACAGGAGTTTCGTGCCGCGCAGGACGCTCACGCCTTCGGATTTCAGCCAGCGCAGCAGGAATTCGCCCGCTTCCCGGCCCAAGCGCTTCTCCTGCGGGACGTCGTCCGGGCAGACGACCGTCACCTGGACACCGAGCCGCGACAGCGAAACGGCGGCTTCGCAGCCGATGAACCCCGCGCCGACGACGATCGCGCTCCGCACCCCGGTGGCGGCGGCGCGCAGGGCGCGGGAATCGGCGACCGAGCGGAGGGTGCGCACGTCCGGGTGGTCGGCGCCCGGGAGGTCGGGCCGGACGGGTTCGGCTCCGGTCGCCAGCACGCACTGCGTGAACGGGTGGACGGCGCCGGCGGCGGTGCGCACCCGGCCGCCGCTCAGTGCGACGACGGGGTCGCCGAGGGCGAGGGTGACGTCGTTGTCGGCGAAGAAGTCCTTGTCCAGCAGGGAGATGTCGTCCTCGCCGGCCTCGCCGCGCAGGAACTCCTTGGACAGCGGCGGGCGTTCGTAGGGCGGGTCGGGGTCGGCGGTGAGCAGCCGGACCTGTCCCGCGCCACCCGCTTCGCGGTAGGCGCGCACGGCCGACACGCCGGCCGGTCCGCTGCCGACGACAACCAGGGTTTCGGCATCCATGGCCCTCGCGTACCCGCCGGAACGGCGCGGTACACGCCGGGCGGCCGAGCGGTCCACAGTGGATCGTCCATTGTGGACGCTTTTTGGGTACGACGAAAGCCGGTGACGCCGTCGAGCGCGCGTCACCGCTGGCCGAGACCGCGTTCAGCCGAACGGGGCAACGCGGTCGGATGGCCTGACAGGGAAGGAAAGACTCGCGAGCACCGCCTGGAGTACGCGCGCGGACACGGGCGCGGCTGGTTGCTCAACCGTTGCCGCTCAGAATAGTGCAGCTGCACTATGCTGAACCACCCGGTGTGCACATCGGGACGGCGCCGGGGCGCCGAAAACCGAAGAAACGGGTGGCGGATGGGTGGGGCAATGGTCGAGGGGACGCGCCCGGGCACGGGTGCGGGCGCTTCGGGCGTGGGCGAGGCGGGGGAGCAGGAGCTGCGCCGGCTGCTGGCCGGCTTGACCGCCGTCCGCGACGGCGACTTCGGCATCCGGCTGCCGGGCGGGACCGACGGTCTGCTCGGCGAGATCGCCACGGTGTTCAACGGGATGGCCGACCAGCTGTCGCTGTTCACCTCGGAGGTCACGCGCGTCGCCCGCGAGGTCGGCAGCGAGGGCCAGCTGGGCGGGCAGGCGAAGGTCCCCGGTGTGTCCGGCACCTGGAAGGACCTCACCGACTCGGTGAACGCCATGGCCGGCAACCTGACCACCCAGGTCCGGGACATCGCCCAGGTGGCGACCGCGGTGGCCAAGGGCGACCTGTCGCAGAAGATCGACGTCGACGCGCGCGGCGAGATCCTCGAGCTGAAGGACACCGTCAACACGATGGTGGACCAGCTGTCGTCGTTCGCCGACGAGGTCACCCGCGTCGCCCGCGAGGTCGGCAGCGAAGGCCGGCTCGGCGGCCAGGCCCAGGTGCCCGGCGTCGGCGGTGTCTGGCGCGACCTGACCGACTCGGTGAACTTCATGGCCGGGAACCTGACCGACCAGGTCCGCAACGTCGCCCAGGTGACGACGGCGGTCGCGAAGGGTGACCTCTCGCAGAAGATCACGGTCGACGCCCGGGGCGAGATCCTCGAGCTCAAGAGCACGATCAACACGATGGTGGACCAGCTGTCGTCGTTCGCGGACGAGGTCACCCGCGTGGCCCGTGAGGTGGGCACGGAGGGCCGGCTCGGCGGTCAGGCCGACGTCAAGGGGGTCTCCGGTACCTGGCGCGACCTCACCGACTCGGTGAACTTCATGGCCGGCAACCTGACCGACCAGGTCCGCAACATCGCCCAGGTCGCCACGGCCGTCGCCAAGGGCGACCTGTCCCAGAAGATCAACGTGACCGCCCGCGGTGAGGTCCTGGAGCTCAAGGACACGCTGAACACGATGGTCGACCAGCTGTCCGCGTTCGCGGACGAGGTCACCCGCGTGGCGCGCGAGGTGGGCACCGAGGGCCGGCTCGGCGGCCAGGCCGACGTCAAGGGCGTCTCCGGCACCTGGAAGGACCTCACCGAGTCGGTCAACGTCATGGCCGACAACCTCACCGCGCAGGTTCGCTCGATCGCCGAGGTCACCACGGCCGTCGCGCGCGGCGACCTGTCCCAGAAGATCCGGGTCGACGCCCGCGGCGAGATCCTCGAGCTGAAGGACACCATCAACACGATGGTCGACCAGCTCTCGGCGTTCGCGGACGAGGTCACCCGCGTGGCCCGCGAGGTCGGCACCGAGGGCAACCTCGGCGGCCAGGCCACGGTCCGCGGGGTGTCCGGGACCTGGAAGAACCTCACCGACAACGTCAACGTCATGGCCTCGAACCTGACCGGCCAGGTGCGCTCGATCGCCCAGGTCGCGACGGCGGTCGCGCGCGGCGACCTGTCCGGCAAGATCACCGTCGAGGCCAAGGGCGAGGTCGCCGCGCTGGCCGACGTCATCAACACGATGGTCGACACGCTGTCGGCGTTCGCGGACGAGGTCACCCGCGTGGCGCGCGAGGTCGGCACCGAAGGCATGCTCGGCGGGCAGGCCCGCGTGCCGAACGTCGCGGGCACCTGGAAGGACCTCACCGACAACGTCAACTCGATGGCGAACAACCTCACCGGGCAGGTCCGCAACATCGCCCAGGTGACCACCGCCGTCGCGCAGGGCGACCTGACCCGCAAGATCGACGTCGACGCCCGCGGCGAGATCCTCGAGCTCAAGACCACGATCAACACGATGGTCGACCAGCTCTCCGCGTTCGCCGCGGAGGTCACGCGCGTGGCGCGTGAGGTCGGCAGCGAGGGCCGCCTCGGTGGCCAGGCCGAGGTCGAAGGCGTGTCGGGCACCTGGAAGCGGCTGACGGAGAACGTCAACGAGCTGGCCGGGAACCTCACCCGGCAGGTCCGCGCGATCGCCGAGGTCACCAGCGCCGTCGCCGAGGGCGACCTGACCCGCTCGATCACCGTCGACGCCTCCGGCGAGGTCGCCGAGCTGAAGGACAACATCAACTCGATGGTCGAGTCGCTGCGCGAGACGACGCGGGCGAACCAGGAGCAGGACTGGCTGAAGTCCAACCTGGCCACCATCACCGGGCTGATGCAGGGCCGCCGGGACCTCGCCGTCGTCGCGGCCGCGGTGATGGACGAGCTCGTCCCGCTGGTCAACGCCCAGTACGGCGCGTTCTACCTGGCCGACGACACGGCCGAGGTGCCGGAGCTGCGGCTCGTCGGCGCATACGGCCACCCGGACGACGGCGACGGCCCGGCCGTCCGGTTCCGGGTCGGCCAGTCCCTGGTCGGACAGGCCGCGCGCAGCCGCCGCCCGATCGTCGTCGACGACGTCCCGCCCGGCTACGCCACGATCTCCTCCGGGCTCGGCCGCACCGTGCCGACGAGCCTGATCGTGCTGCCGATCGTGGTCGAGGACCAGGTGCTCGGCGTGCTCGAAATCGCGTCGGTGCACGGCTTCACCGCCGTGCACCGGGCGTTCCTCGAGCTGCTGATGGAGCAGATCGGCGTCAACGTCAACAGCATCGTCGCCAACGCCCGCACCGACGAGCTGCTCGGCGAGTCCCAGCGGCTGACGGCCGAGCTGCAGACCCGGTCGGAGGAGCTGCAGGCGCGGCAGGAGGAGCTCCAGTCGTCCAACGCGGAGTTGGAGGAGAAGGCGGCGCTGCTGGTCACGCAGAACCGCGACATCGAGACGAAGAACCTGGAGATCGAGCAGGCCCGCCAGGAGCTGGAGGCCCGCGCCCAGCAGCTGACGCTGGCGTCGAAGTACAAGTCGGAGTTCCTGGCCAACATGAGCCACGAGCTGCGCACCCCGCTCAACAGCCTGCTCATCCTGGCTCAGCTGCTCGCGCAGAACCCGACCCGCAACCTCACCGCGAAGCAGGTCGAGTACGCGGGCATCATCCACTCGGCCGGGTCGGACCTGCTGCAGCTGATCAACGACATCCTCGACCTGTCGAAGGTCGAAGCCGGGAAGATGGACGTCACCCCGGAGCAGGTGTCCCTGCGGGGCCTGCTGGACTACGTCGAAGCGACGTTCCGGCCGATGACCTCGCAGCGCCACCTGGACTTCCGGATCACCGTCGCGCCCGGGTCGCCGGCCGAACTGCTCACCGACGACTCGCGGCTGCGCCAGGTGCTGCGCAACCTCCTGTCCAACGCGGTCAAGTTCACCGACGTCGGCGGGATCGAGCTGCACATCGAGCCGGTCGAGGCCGAGCGCCTGCCCCGGCCGCTGCGCGCGCACGGGCCCGCCGTCGCGTTCCGGGTGACCGACACCGGCATCGGGATCGCCGAGCACCAGCTGGAATCGATCTTCGGCGCGTTCCAGCAGGCCGACGGCACCACCAGCCGCAAGTACGGCGGCACCGGGCTCGGCCTGTCGATCAGCCGCGAGATCGCGCAGCTGCTCGGCGGGTTCATCACGGCCGAGAGCACACCCGGCGAAGGCAGCACGTTCACCTTCTCCCTGCCGGTCGCGCGCCCGGACTTCGCCGCGCTGCCGGCGGGGGAGTACCCCGGCACCACCGTGGTGACCGGAGACGCGGGAGTGGGCGTCACGACGTCGGCGCCGCGGGCCTACCGGCGGCTGCTCGTCGTGGAGGAGCGTCAGCACGGGCTGTTGACGCTCGTGGCCGAAAGCGCCGCCGCGGACCTGGCCGACAGCCGCGACATCGGCATCTCGCCCGCCGACGTCGAGGTCGTCACCGCGGTCGGGACCCAGGAGGCCGCGGCCGCCCTCGCCACCGACGCCTTCCACTGCGTCGTGCTGGACCTGGACCTGCCCGAGCGGGCGGCGTTCGGGTTCCTCGACGCGATGCAGGGCGACAGCGCGCTGCGGCTGGTGCCGGTGCTCGCGCACAACAGCCGCCGGCTCGACGTCGAGCTCGAGCAGCTGCTGCAGTCCCGCGCGGACGTCCAGTCGCTGGAGGTCCTGTCGGGGCTGGACGAGCTGCGCGAGCGGATCGCGCTGCACCTGTCGGCGGAGGAGCCCGGCGCGGTGCTGCCGCTGGTCCGCCCGGACGAGCCGGCGGCGCCGGTGCGGGCAGCGGACGTCGACACCACGCTGGCCGGGCGCACGGTGCTGATCGTCGACGACGATCCCCGGAACGTCTACGCGCTCACCGGGATCCTGGAGCTGCACGGGATGCAGGTGCTGCACGCCGAAGACGGCCGCAAGGGCGTCGAGACGGTCGCCGCGCACCCCGGCATCGACCTCATCCTGATGGACGTGATGATGCCGGAGATGGACGGTTACACCGCGACCGCGAAGATCCGCGCGATGCCCGAGCACGCGCGCATCCCGATCGTCGCGGTGACGGCGAAAGCGATGCCGGGCGACCGCGAGAAGAGCCTCGCCTCGGGAGCCACCGACTACGTGACCAAGCCGGTCGACGCGGACGATCTCATCGCCCGCATCAAGCGGCACGTGACGGCGTGATCGGGTGACCGCCGAAGAAGAGACGCTCCCGGCGCTCACGCCACCCGCCGAGGTGTCCGCCAACCTCGCCCGCCTCGCGGACACGGTCGCCCGCCTGCGGGGCGAGGTCGACCACGCGCACGCCGTCGCGGACGGCCGCGCGCTGATCGAGCTCGCCAAGGGCGTCCTGATGGAACGCCTGCACTGCACGCCCGCCGACGCCGCCCGGCAGCTGGAAAGCCTGGCGGAACGCGCGGGGATGACGCCGCTGGAGTTCGCCGCGGACGTCGTCGGCGAGGCGGCCGAGGACCGGATCACCGAGGTGACGCAGGAGTTCCTGGCCCGCGCCGACGGGGAGGACTCGGTCGCGGTGCGGCTGCGCACGGCCGAGAGCGGCGTGCTGGCGGCCGGCGACACCCAGCGCGTCGCGGAGTCCATTTTGGAGCACGCACTGCGCCCGCTCGGCGCGACGGCGGTCGCGGTGTGGCTGGCCGGGCCGGACGGGTCCTTGACGCTCGCGGGCTCGGCGGGGTTCTCCGCCGAGGAGGCGGGGCGTTGGCGTTACGTCCCGCCCGGCGTCGCGACGCCGGCCCGCCGCGCGCTGATCGAGCGCGACACGATCTGGTACCCGACGCTCAAGGGTGCCGGGCTGCCGTCCATCGGGCAGCACACGCTCGCCGAGGGCGGCCGCGTCGCCGTGCCCACCGGGACGGGCGGCCGGATCATCGGCGTCGTCGAGATGTGCTGGCCCGAGCCGCTGCCCGCCGAACCCGGGCGGCAGCGCCGTCAGCTCGACGCGCTCGCGGAACTGTGCGCGCACACCCTGGACACCTGGGACGGCGTGGTCGCCCCGGTGGCCGGGTCCGGGGACTTCCTCGGCGAGCTGGTGGACTTCGTGGACGGCCTGCACGACCCGGCCGTGCTGCTCTCGCCGTGCGTCGACGCCGGCCGGCTGACCGACTTCCGGATCCACCACGCCAACGTCCGGTTCGCCGACCCCGGCGGGCGGCCGCGCAGCCGGATCGTCGGCACGCGGATGCTGGAGGCGTACCCGCTCGCCGCCGAAGAGAGCGGCCTGCTCGACATGATCCAGCGCGTCTACGCCACCGGGGAGCCGTTTCGCGCCGAGAGCATGGCCGTCACGACGCTCGTCGACCAGGTACCGCTGACCGTCCTCACCGACGTCAGCGTGACCCGGTTCGCCGGGAACGTGCTGCTGATCCTGCGCATCCAGGACGACGCGGCGAAGCTCGCGGTGCTGCTGCAGCACGCGCAGCGGCTCGGCCGCATCGGCGGCTTCGAAGAGAACGTCGTGACCGGGGCGATCACCTGGAACACCGAGCTGTTCGCGCTCTACGGCCTGCCGCCGAACGCCACCCCGCTGTCGCTGCACGAGCTCGCGGCGCACGCGCACCCGGACGACGCCCCGTCGATCGGCCGCTTCCTGCGCGCGGTGCTGCACCACCGGCGCCCGTCGTCGACGGCGTTCCGGCTGCAGCGTTCCGACGGCGTCGCCCGGCACATCCGGGTGGTCGCGGAGCCGGTCGTGGACGGCCGCGGCGAGCTCGTCGCGGTCCGCGGGGCCTACCAGGACGTCTCGGCGCAGCACTGGACCGAAGTCGCGCTGGCCGCCACGCGGGACAAGCTGGCCGAGACCGAGCAGCAGTCGATCGAGCGCAACCGGCTCGCCCTGCAGCTGCAGCACGCGATCATGCCGCCCGCCACCGGCCCGATCGACATGCCGGGCCTGCGGGCGGCGGTCCGGTACCGGCCGGCGGAGAAGGAGCACCTGGTCGGGGGCGACTGGTACGACGCGGTCGCGCTGCCGACCGGCGAGGTGCTGCTGTGCGTCGGCGACGTCGCCGGGCACGGCATCGACGCGGCCACCGGCATGGTCAGCCTCCGCAACGCCCTGCGCGGGCTGGCGGCGACCGGTGCCGGGCCGGCGCAGCTGCTGACGTGGCTCAACCTGGTGGCCTACCACCTGACCGACCACGTGACGGCGACCGCGGTCGCCGCCGTCTACGACCCGGCGAGCCGCAAGCTGCGCTGGGCGCGGGCCGGGCACCTGCCGCCGATCGTCCGCCACCGCGGCGGCGACGCGACGACGTTGCCGCTGATCCGGGGTTCGCTGCTGGGCGCGGTCCGGGACGTCGTGTACCAGGAGGAGGAGCTGCAACTCGACGACGGCGACATCCTGCTGATCTACACCGACGGCCTGATCGAGCGCCGCGACCGCCCGGTCCAGGAGACCGTCGCGCGGCTGCTGACCCTGGTCGAGGGCCACGGCGGCGAGCTGGAACACCAGCTGGACACGCTGCTGACCTACAGCACCGCCGACACCGACGACGACACCTGCGTGGTGGGCATCGAGGTCACGGGCGCGAGCTGAGCCGCCGGGCCTCGGGAGGTTCGCCGCCGCGCAGGACGTCGGCCAGGATCTCGGCGCCGCGGACCACCCGCGGGCCCGGGCGGTTGAAGTACGCCGGACCGTCCAGCACCCACACCTGGTCCTGGCGGACCGCCGGGAGGTCCGTCCAGCCGGGCCGGCCGGCCAGTGCCGGGGCCTCGGCGAAGGTGCGTTCCGGCGCGAAGCCGCACGGCATCAGGAGGAGCACGTCCGGGCGGGCGTCGACCACCGCGTCCCACGGGACCGGCCGGGTGTGCTCGCCCGCTTCGGCCAGCAGCGGTTCGCCGCCGGCGAGGGCGATCTGCTCGGGAACCCAGTGCCCCGCGGGCCAGACCGGGTCGAGCCACTCCAAGGCGACGACGCGAGGACGGCGAGTAGCGGGGCGCACGGCTTCGAGGCGCTCACGCAGCGCCCGGATCTCCGCCTCGGCCCGGCCGGGGACGTCCAGCACTTCGCCGGCCTGGCGCAGGCAGTCGAGGACGCCGTCCACCGTGGCCGGTTCCAGGCTCACCACCAGCGGCCCGGTGTCGAGCGTGCGCACGGCTTCGGACACCTGGCGGTACGACACCGCGCAGACCTCGCACAGGTCCTGGGTGAACACCACGTCGGGAGCGAGTTCCGCGAGGCGTGCGCTGTCGAGCGTGTAGAGCCCGGACCCGCGGTGCGTCGCGTCCGAGATCTCCCGGCTGGACAGCGAGTCCGGGTCGAACCCGGCCCGCGTCACGACCGGCACGTCCTCGACGTGGCCCGGCGGCCAGTCGCACTCGTGCGTGCGGCCGACGAGGTCGGGCAGCCGTCCCAGCGTCGCGACCAGGTCGGTCGCCGCGGGCAACAGGGAGACGATCCGCATCGGCCCACGGTAACCCCGGCTTCTGGGCCACCGCAGGTTCCGCTGCATCGCGGACGACGTCGACTTGGGCGTGATCAGCGGGGCATCGGCCGTGATTGAAGGGGCATCACGCGTGATTGGAGGGGCATCACGGGGTCAGGGGTTTACCGCCAAGACCAGAAAGCCGGCCAGCAGGACCAGGTGGACGCCGCCCTGCAGGCGGGTTGCGCGGCCGGGGACGACCGTCAGGACGCTGACCACGACCGTCAGGGCCAGCAGGACGATCTGGGTCGGGCCGAGGCCGAGCAGGAGCTCGGTCGGGAGCCAGATCGACGCCAGCGCGATCGCCGGGATCGTCAGGCCGATGCTGGCGATCGCCGAGCCGTAGGCGAGGTTGAGGCTGATCTGCATCCGGTCGCGCTGGGCCGCGCGCGTCGCGGCGAGGGTCTCCGGGAGCAGGACGAGCAACGCGATCACGACGCCGACGAACGACTGCGGGAACCCGGCCGCGCGGACCCCCGCCTCGATCGCCGGGGACTCCACCTTCGCCAGCCCGACGACGGCGACCAGGGCGACCAGCAGCAGCGCGAGGCTGCCCAGCGCGGCCCGGTTCGACGGCGGCTCGGCGTGGTCGTCCTCCTTGACCTCGCCGTCGGCCGCCACCGGGAGGAAGAAGTCGCGGTGGCGCACGGTCTGCGTCAGCACGAACGTCCCGTACAGCGCCAGGGAGGCGACGGCCGCGAAGGTCAGCTGCGCCGAGGAAAAGGCCGGGCCGGGCGTGCTCGACGTGAACGACGGCAGCACGAGGCTGAGCGTCGCCAGGGTCGCGACGGTGGCGAGCGCGGCGCCGCTGCCCTCGGAGTTGAAGAGGGTGACGCCGTAGCGGCGCGCGCCGACGAGCAGCGCGATGCCGACGATGCCGTTGGTCGTGATCATCACCGCCGCGAACACGGTGTCGCGCGCCAGCGACCCGGCCTCCGGGCCGCCGGAGACCATCATCGTGACGATCAGCGCGACCTCGATGACGGTGACCGCCACCGCGAGCACCAGCGACCCGAACGGCTCGCCGACGCGGTGCGCGACGACCTCGGCGTGGTGCACCGCGGCCAGCACGGTCGCACCGAGCGCGACGGCCACGAGCGCGACGAAGACCGGGCCGAGGTCGCGGCCCCAGGCGAGCGCGAGCACGACCACGCCGAGCACGGGGGTGACGGAGGTCCAGGACGTCAGGAAGGATCTCAGCGCGGCCATGTCCCCAGCCTCGCACACCCTCGGTCACGATGCGTGGTCGTAAGGCGATTCTCACATTTCCGGCACTGTCCCCTGTGGACGGTCGGGCACGACGTCGAGCACGTGCCGGCGGAAGCTTTCGCTCAACGGCGGAAGAGTCCGCCCGGCCGCCCAGGCGAGCCCGATGTCGCGGGCAGCGTCCACATCGGTCAGTTCGAGGTGCGGTGCGGGAAACGCGGCCGAGCGCGGCAGGGGCAGCAGGGACACGCCCAACCCGGCGGTGACGAGCCCGCGCAGCGTCTCGACTTCGTCGCCCTCGAAGCCGATGCGCGGGCTGAACCCGGCTTCGGCGCAAAGCCGCTCGGTCGTCTCGCGCAACGCGTAACCCGTTCGGAGGAGGATGAACGTCTCGTCCGCGACGTCGGCGAGGCGGACGCGCCGGCGCCGGGCCAGCCGGTGCCGCGGCGGGACCGCCAGCCGCAGCGGCTCGACGAGCAGCCGCGCCCACTCCAGCTGCGGGTGCCCGCGGTCGCCGCTGGTGAGGACGACGTCCGCGGTGCCTTCGAGCAGTTCCGCTTCGAGCCCCTCTTCGCCGTGCTGCCGCAGTTCGAACCGCGCGCCCGGGTACTCGCGCAGGAAGCCGCTCAGGACCGACGGCACCAGCCACGTCCCGAACGTGTGCAGGAACGCCAGCGGGACGACGCCCGTGCCCGGGTCGACGATCTCGCCGACCTCGCGCAGGCCCAGGTCCAGCTGGTCGAGCACGACGTCGACGTGGCGCTTGAAGGCGTGTCCGGCCGGGGTCAGCTTCAGCCCGCGCCCCGACCGGCGGAACAGCTCGGCACCCGCGTCGTGCTCGAGCCGCCGCAGGGCGCGGGAGAGCGCCGGCTGGGTGAGGTGCCCGCGCGCGGCCGTCTCCGTGACGGTCGCGCCCTCGGCGACCGCCCGGAACAGCCGCAGCGTCTGCACGTCCATGCGTCCAGTGTATGGATGTTCAGCCCATCAGGCATTGGACGCATCGGTCGGCAGGCGTCACCCTGGAGGTATGGCAACCGTGGCAGAACAGCTGGTCAGGACCCTGCGGGACGCGGGCGTCGAGCGCATCTACGGCATCGTGGGCGACAGCCTCAACCCGATCGTCGACGCGGTCCGCCGCACCGACGGCATCGAGTGGGTGCACGTCCGCCACGAGGAGACCGCTGCCTTCGCCGCGGCGGCCGAAGCCCAGGTCACCGGGAAGCTCGCGGTGTGCGCGGGCAGCTGCGGGCCGGGCAACCTGCACCTGATCAACGGCCTGTTCGACGCGCACCGGTCCGGCGCGCCGGTGCTGGCCATCGCGTCGCACATCCCGTCCAACCAGATCGGCACCGGTTTCTTCCAGGAGACCCACCCGGAGCGGCTCTTCACCGAATGCAGCCACTACAGCGAGATGGTCTCGCAGCCCGAGCAGCTGCCCCGGCTGCTGCGGATCGCGACCCAGGCCGCCGTCGGCAAGGGCGGCGTCGCGGTGCTGACCATCCCCGGCGACCTCGCGGACCGCAAGGCAACCGGCCCGCTGACCGAGCGCCTGCCGCTCGTCACGCCGTCGCCGGCCGTGCCTTCGCCGGAGACCGTCCAGGAGCTGGCCGACCTGCTGAACTCGGGTGAGAAGGTGATGGTGTTCGCCGGCGCGGGCGTCCGCGGCGCGCACGACGAGGTGCTGGCCGTCGCCGACAAGCTGGCCGCGCCGGTCGGGCACTCGCTCGGCGGCAAGGAGTGGATCCAGTACGACAACCCGTTCGACGTCGGCATGAGCGGCCTGCTCGGCTACGGCGCCTGTTACGACGCGATGCACGAAGCCGACCGGATCGTGTTGCTGGGCACGGACTTCCCGTACGACAACTTCCTCCCGCAGGCGCGCACGATCCAGATCGACCACGACGCGTCCCGGCTCGGCCGGCGCACCCCGCTGGAACTGGCGGTGCACGGTGACGTGAAGGAGACGCTCCGCGCGTTGCTCCCGCTGCTGCGCCCGCGCACCGACCGCGCGTACCTCGGCCGGATGCTGCGCGAGCACGTGCGGAAGCTGGAAAAGGTCGTCGGCGCGTACACGACGAAGATCGAGCACCGGCGGCCGATCCACCCGGAGTACGTCGCCTCGGTGCTCGACGAGGTCGCCGCCGACGACGCCGTGTTCACCGTCGACACCGGCATGGGCAACGTCTGGGCCGCGCGCTACCTGACCCCGAACGGCCACCGCCGCGTGCTCGGCTCGTTCCGGCACGGCAGCATGGCGAACGCGCTGCCGCACGCGATCGGCGCGCAGCTCGCCCAGCCGGGCCGCCAGGTGGTGTCCCTTTCGGGCGACGGCGGGCTCGCGATGCTGATGGGCGACCTGCTGACGCTGCCGGTCTACGACGCCGGAGTGAAGGTCGTGGTGTTCAACAACGCGACGCTGGGCATGGTGAAGCTGGAGATGCTCGTCGACGGCCTCCCGGCCTTCGGCACCGACCACCCGCCGGTGAACTTCGCCGCGATCGCCGCCGCGTGCGGGATCTTCGCGGAACGCGTCGAGGACCCCGCCGACGTCCGCGGCGCGCTGCAGAAGGCGTTCGCCCACCCCGGCCCGGCGGTCGTCGAGGTCGTCACCGACCCGAACGCGCTGTCGATCCCGCCGCGGATCACCGGCGAGATGGTGCGCGGGTTCGCCCTCGGCGCCACGAAGACCGTGCTCAACGGCGGGGTCGGCAAGATGGTCGACCTGGCGCGCACGAACCTGCGCAACGCGCCCCGGCCGTAGCGCGGAAGGCCACCGCCCGGTGGGCCTTCCGCGTCACGGGTCCGCCACGATCACCCCGGCGGCGGCGAGGTGATCGAGGGCGGCGACCATCCGGGCCCGGCAGGCCTCGCCCAGCTCCGCGGCGTCGAGCGCGTCGCGGACCGTGGCGTGCATCGCCAGGGCGCGCACGACCCGGACGACGTGCGGGCTGCCGAGCAGGCACTCCTCCCGGCGTTCGCACTGGTGGCCGAGGGGCTCGGGCCGCCCCGGGTTCAGCCGGTACGCCCGGTCGAGGTCCACTGTGGACTCCCGGTGGACCGGCTCAGGCGTGGACGATCACGCCGCGGATGTTCTTGCCGTCGCGCAGGTCCTGGTAGCCCTCGTTGACCTGCTCGAGGGTGTACTTGCGGGTCACCAGCTCGTCGAGCTTGAGCTTGCCGGCGTCGTAGAGCCGCAGCAGCCGGACGATGTCGTACTGCGGGTTGGCCGACCCGAAGAGCGTGCCCTTGATCGTCTTCTCGAACAGCGTCAGGACACCGCCGGAGACGTGCACGGTGAGCTTCTCCGGGTTGGCGAGCCCGGTGACGACGACCGTGCCGCCCTTGCCGACGACGTCGAAGGCCGCGCTGACCACGTCTTCGTCCACGGTCCCGACGGTGATCAGGGCCTGGTCGGCCAGCTGGCCCCAGGTCAGCTCGTTGACCTTCTCGGCGGCTTCGGCGGCGGAGGCGAAGGCGTGGGTGGCGCCGAACTTGAGCGCGGCCTCCCGCTTGAACTCGACCGGATCGACGGCG
Source organism: Amycolatopsis stemonae (assembly GCF_054781455.1). Classification (NCBI taxonomy): domain Bacteria; kingdom Bacillati; phylum Actinomycetota; class Actinomycetes; order Pseudonocardiales; family Pseudonocardiaceae; genus Amycolatopsis; species Amycolatopsis stemonae. Next base: position 364,941 of record NZ_BAAGUJ010000004.1, read on the forward strand.
ACGACGTACTTCGCGCCGGCGTGCGCGGCGCCCTGCACGGCGTTGATGCCGATGCCGCCGATGCCGTAGACGACCGTGGTGTCCCCGGCCCGGACGCCACCGGCGTAGTTCGCGGTGGCCCACCCGGTGGGCACGCCGCAGCCGACCAGCACGGCCGTTTCCAGCGGCAGCCAGTCGTCGACCTTGACGACGGAGTGCTGCGAGATCGTGGCGCGCTCGGAGAACGTGCCGAGCATGCACATGGCGCCGAAGTCCTGGCCGCCGCCGTGGAAGCGGAACGTGCCGTCGGGCATGTGGCCCTCGAGGATGGTGGCGCCCAGGTCGCACAGGTTCTGGCGCCCGGTCGAGCAGTAGCGGCAGCTGCCGCAGTTGGGGATGAAGCTGCAGACGACGTGGTCGCCGGGAGCCACCTTGGTGACGCCGGGCCCGACCTCTTCGATGATGCCGGCCCCTTCGTGGCCCCCGATGATCGGGAAGCGCGGCACCAGGTCGTTGTCGATCAGGTGCAGGTCCGAGTGGCACAACCCGGCGGCGGTGTACTTGATCAGCACCTCGCCGGGACCCGGGCCGTCGAGGTCCAGCTCCATGATTTCGAACGGCTTACCGGCATCGAACAGTACGGCTGCCTTGGTCTTCACGGCCCTCTCCTCCACGTGCGGCGGTGCACCCTTCGTGCCTCGATTGTGTCGAGGGGGCCGTCTGACGGAGTGTCCGAATCCCGGACACCGGCACGACTCAGCGGACCCGCAGCGCCCGCATGCGGTTGTAGAGCGTGGAGCGGCTGATGCCCAGCTGCTTGGCCGCGCGCACCTTGTTGCCGTCGCACGCCCGCAGCGTCCGGACGATCACGTCGTACTCCGCCTGCTCCCAGCCGCTCAGCGCGGCGCCCGGGGCCGTCTCCACGCAGCCCGGGGCGATGTCCGAGGCCGTGAGGTCGCCCGCGGAGCGGCGGTCGGCCGCGCCCGCCAGGACCCCGGCCAGCTCGCGCAGGTTGCCCGGCCACTGCTGGGAGCCCAGCAGCTCCAGCGCGCCCGGGGTCAGGCGCAGGGAGTCGCCGAAGCCGCGCAGGAGCTCGCGGGCGATCGCCGGGATCTCGTCGCGGCGCTCGCGCAGCGGTGGCAGCTCGATGCGCCGGTGCACGCGTGCGGCCAGGGTCGCCTGCTCGCCGCTCAGCTCCGCCGAGGGGCCGCTGAGCAGCGCGAACCACGCCGTCGTCGTGTCCAGGAGCCGGGCCAGGCGGACCGCCGCGAGCGGGGGGAGCAGCTGGATGCCGTCGATCACGATCAACCCGGACCCGTCGCACGCCGCCTCCACCCGGGCGCACCACTCGCCTTCGCCGGCCAGGACGTCGGAGCAGTCGAACTCGCGCACCGGCTCGTCGCCGGCGACGACGCGGGCCGCCGTGCTGCGGCCGGCTCCGGGCTCGCCGGAGATGAGCACGCGCCGGCGGGCACGGCCGGCGCCGCGTCGGCGCTCGTCGATCTGCGCGGGGAACCGCGCCCGCCGGCCGCGCGGGCGCGACACCACCGGGCTCGTCGTCCGCACCGGCGCCAGCTCGAACAGCAGCCCGGCGTTCGCCGAAACCGCCTCGACCCGGACCTCGACCGGTGTGCCGGAGGTCAGCTGGATGCGCCGCAGCCCGCGCTGGGTCCGGCCCAGCTCCTGCAGCAGGCGGTGGTCGGCGGTGTCGACGAGCTCGGTCGCCGCTGTGTTCGCTAGCACGACGTCGTGGCCGAGCGCCAGGACCGCGCACGCCCGGTGCTGCACCGACTGGAACGCGGCCAGCAGCTGCTGCTCGGCGAGCTTCGCGCCGTCGAGCAGCCGCCGTTCGATGTCGGCGACCGCGCGCCGCAGGAACGGCGCGAGCAGCGGGTTCGCGTCGTCGGCCGGGCCGGTGATGTCCAGGACGCCGGCCAGCCGCCGGGTCGCCGGGTGCACCACGGGGTGGCCGTAGCAGGTGAACTGCTTCATGGCCTCGAGGAAGTGCTCGTCGCCGTCGACCGAGACGCCGCGGCGGGTCTCGAACGGCGTCGCGAGGGAGTTCGTCCCGGTCCGCTCCTCCAGGAACTGGCAGCCCGGCACCGCGCTGATGTTCTCCAGCGCCAGCTCGACCGACCGCTCGCTGAACCGCCGGGCCACGATCCGGCACTCGTCGTCGGCGAGCACGACGCAGAAGCGCGTGCCGGCCAGCTGCCGGGCCAGCTCGTCGAGCACCGGTGACGCCGCTCGCAGCAAGCGGCTCCGGCTGTCGACGTCGGCGACGTCCAGCCGGTCCACCGACGACGCCGGCGAGAGCCCGGAAAGCTCCGCCCGCCGCCACGACTGCGCGATCTCGGTCCGCAGGTCCACGCGCACTCCTCGTCGAGCCGGTACCCGGGGTCATCATCACACGGACCGGGCGCGGGGTGAACCTCTCCGTCCGGGCAGGTCGCGGCCCGCTCCGGCCGGACGGTTCCGCCGTCCCCACCCGGACGGTTTCCGGGATGAGCTGTTCCCCCTGCGCCACAACGGAAATACCGTCGGCCCCGCAGTGAAGCCCGATCGTGGAAGGGACACCCCATGCAGGTCGACGAACTGATCAAGCCGTTCCCGCTCAAGGAGTTCCACCCGATGCCGCGGGCGCTGCTCGGCCCGGGCGCGCACGAGATGATCGGCCCGGAGGCCCTGAAGATGGGCATGCGGCGGCCGCTCGTGATGACGTCGGGCCTGCGCGGCACCGGCATCGTGCACAAGATCTTCGAGTCGCTCAAGTACCACGGCCTCGACCCGGTGCTCTACGACCAGGTCGAGTCCAACCCGAAGGACTACAACGTGATGGACTCCGTCGCGTTGTACCAGGAGCACGACTGCGACGGCTTCGTCTCCATCGGCGGCGGCTCCTCGCACGACGCCTGCAAGGGCGCGCGCATCTCGGTCGCGCACGACGGGCGGAACATCAACGAGTTCGAAGGCTTCAACAAGAGCGAGAACACCAAGAACCCGCCGCACATCGCCGTCTCCACTACGGCGGGTACGGGGTCCGAGACGTCGTGGGCCTACGTCATCACCGACACCACGACCGATCCGGAGAATCCGCACAAATACGTCGCCTTCGACGACGCGTCCGTCGTCACCCTCGCGGTGGACGACCCGGTGCTCTACTACGACTGCCCGTCGCACTTCACCGCCCAGTGCGGCTTCGACGTGCTCGCCCACGCGTCCGAACCGTACGTCTCCCGGCTGAACTTCATCCCCTCGCTCGGCAACGCGCTGTACTCGGCCGAGCTGGTCGGCCGGCACCTGCGCACCGCGACCTGGCACGGCGACAACCTCGAAGCCCGCGAAGGCATGATGTACGCCCAGTACACCGCCGGGCAGGCGTTCAACTCCGGTGGTCTCGGCGTGATCCACTCGGTTTCGCACGCCGTCAGCGCGTTCTACGACACCCACCACGGCCTGAACAACGCCATCGCGCTGCCGCGGGTGTGGGCGTGGAACCTGCCCGTGGCCTACCAGCGCTACGCGAAGCTGGCCGAGGCGCTGGGCGTCGACACCACCGGCATGACCGAGGTCAAGGCGGCCGACGCGGCGGTCGCGGCCGCGGTCCGGCTGCTGCGCGACGTCGGCATCCCGGAGAAGTTCACCGACGTCAAGCAGGACACCCACCCGAAGAACCGGCTCGGCACGGGCCCGACGAAGGTCTACGAGCAGGCCGCGGTGATCAAGGGCGACGACCACGACGTCGACCGCGTGTCGAACCACATCCTCGGCGACTCCTGCACGCCCGGGAACCCGAAGGAGACGACGTTCGAGACGGTCCGCCCGGTCGTCGACCACTGCTTCAACGGCGACCTGGACGACTTCCTCTCCTGAACCGCGGCCCGCGGGTGCCCCGGCACCCGCGGGCCCCGCCTCCGAAGGGACCCCCGTGACGAGTTTCGCTTCGGTCGACGACGTCGCCGCGCGGCTGGCCGAGGTCGGCTACCTCACCGACCGCCGGCTGGCCACCACCGTGTTCCTGCAGGCCGAGCTGGGCAAGCCGGTGCTGCTCGAAGGGCCCGCCGGCGTCGGCAAGACCGAGCTGGCCAAGTCCCTCGCGGCCGCCACCGGACGGCGGCTGCTGCGCCTGCAGTGCTACGAGGGCCAGGACGAGACCAAGGCCCTCTACGACTGGGACTACGGCAAGCAGATGCTCTACACGCAGTTGCTGCGGGAGAAGATCGGCGCGATCGTCGAGGACGCGGCCGACCTGCGCGAGGCGGTCGACCGGATCAGCGCGCAGGACAGCGTCTTCTTCTCCGAGCGGTTCCTCGCCGCGCGGCCGCTGCTGGCGGCCGTGCGCTCGCCGGAGCCGTTGGTGCTGCTGGTCGACGAGGTCGACCGGGCCGACGAAGCCCTCGAAGCGGTGCTGCTGGAGATGCTCGCCGAGCAGCAGGTGTCGGTGCCCGAGCTGGGCACGTTCACCGCGGCGCACCCGCCCTTCGTCGTGCTGACCTCGAACAACACGCGGGACCTCTCGGCGGCGCTGAAACGGCGGTGCCTGCACCTGTTCCTGGACTACCCGTCGGCGGCGCGCGAGCTGGACATCATCCGGTCGAAGAAGACCGGGCTGCCCGACGCGCTCGCCGGGCACCTCGTCGACCTCGTGCGCGGGCTGCGCGGCCTGGGCCTGCGGAAGCCGCCGAGCATCTCCGAGACGATCGACTGGGCCCGGACGCTGGCCGTCCTCGGCGCCACCGAACTCGAGCCCGGCCTGCTCGAAGACACGATTTCCGTGGTGGCCAAGTACGAGAAGGACGTCGAGCGGGCGGCGGCCGCGCTGCCGAAGCTCGTCGCGGGGGAGCACGTCACGGCCGAGAACGAAGGTGCGGCCGTGCGCGGCGAGCGTGACCGGCCGGGGCGGCACGGGCCCGGGTACTACGGCGAGAAGCAGCAACCGGCTCCCGGGGACGAGAACGGCCGCGTGCGGCAGGTCAGCACGAGCCAGGGGGCGCGGTCGTTCACGGCGAACCTCGGCCGGCACCGGCGGGCGTGATGGAAGCGACCGTCCACCACTTCGCGCGGCTGCTGCGGGCGGCCGGCGTCCGGATCTCGGTGTCGGAGACGCTGGACGCCCTCGCCGGGGCCGCCGCGCCGGGGATCCTGGCCGACCGCGCGCTGCTGCGCGAGGCGCTGCGGACGTCGCTGGTCAAGGACCACCGCGACGACGACCGGTTCGACGAGCTCTTCGCCGCGTTCTTCGCCTTCGTCCGGTTCTCCGGCGAGCCGTCGCGACGGCGGGCCCGCGACCTCGAGGAGTTCACCCTCGCCGAGGAGCTGGGCCAGCGGCCGCCGCGGGCGGACATGGAGAGCCCGGACGCCGAGGTCGGCGACCTGTTCGACCGCTCGAAGCTCGTCGAGCGCTACAGCCCGCACCCGGAGCTGAACCCGATCGTCCTCGACAACGACACGACCGACGAGATCGTGTTCTCCCAGCAGGACGTCGGCTCCCTGGAGGACTCCAACTCCGTCCGGCTCGACGTCGACCGGACGCACGGCGCCGACCCCGGGGCGGTGAGCACGGCGCCGGGCACGAAGCTGGACACCGAGCTGAGCCTGGCCGAGCAGGACGCCTTGCTGGGCTGGCTCGACGACGCGGCCGACCCGGGCGGCGACGAGGACGACGCGGCGGCGATCCGGGCCCGGCTCGCCGGGCTGCCGGAGGCGCTGAAGCGGCACCTCGAATACCTGATGTCGTTGCAGCACACGGTGGAGGGCCGCCGCGTCGCGCCCGTGGGGGAGCTGGACGGCCGGGAGCAGGACCAGCTCGAAGCCGCCGTGCGACGGCTGGTGCACAGCCTGCGCGGCGCCCCGACGCACCGGAAGCGCGAGCACGCGCGGGGGCGCCTCGACTCGGCCCGGACGATGCGGCGGAACCTGCGCTACGACGGCGTCCCGTTCCGGCCGGTGACGGTCGCGAAGGCCGAGGACAAGCCGCGGCTGGTGGTGCTGGCGGACGTCAGCCTGTCGGTGCGGGCGACCGCGCGGTTCACGCTGCACCTCGTGCACCGGCTGCAGGGGATGTTCGGGCAGGTGCGCACTTTCGCGTTCGTCGCGGACCTCGCGGAGATCACCGGGCTGTTCGGGCGGTACCACGTCGAAGAGGCCCTCGGCCGGGTCTTCGGCGGCGACGTCCTCGACATCGACGCGAACTCCGACTACGGCCGGGTGTTCGGCACGTTCCTCGGCGAGCACGGCGCGTCGGTCACCCGCCGCACGACGGTCCTGGTGCTCGGCGACGGGCGCGGCAACGGCAACGACCCGAACCTGCCCGCGTTCGAGGAGCTGGCCCGCCGGGCGCGCGAGACGATCTGGCTCACGCAGGAACCGCGCTACTCGTGGGGGCTCGGACCGTGCGACCTGCCGGCGTACGCGGAGTTCTGCGACCGCGTGCGGGTCGTCCGCGATCTGTCCGGTTTGGACAGTGCGGCGACCGACCTGGCCTCGGCGAGGACCGGTCGGTGACCGCGATCCTGGACCCCCTGGCGCCGGGCCACCGCGGCTGGTGGGAGCGCGGCGAACTGCTGGTCTGCCACGAGGACGGCGTCGCCGTGCCGAACGCCCTGACCGCGCGGCTGGTGCCCACGCGCGTGACGTCGCACTTCCGGGTGTACTCCCTGGGGCAGCGGACGCTGGTCTCGCACCGCTACCGCGGCGACGAGCTGGACGACGACCTGGCCGGGCACCTCGCGGCCGAACTCGGCTTCCTGGCGCCGCACTTCGAGGACATCTTCACGGGCGTGGTGCGCACGACCGTCCACGACCCGCTGCTGGCCTGGACGGTGTTCTACGCCAACACCCTGGCCGCGCTGCGCCGCCCGGCGCCGACGGGCGCGATCGCGTCGTTCGCACCGGTGCATGCGCGGGCGCTGGAGCTGGTGCGGGGCCGTTCGGTGCTGGATCTGGGGTCCTGCTTCGGGTTCCTGCCGCTGCAGATGGTCTCCCGCGGCCTGAGGCCGATCGCGTCGGACATCTCGCCGGGCACGATGGGCCTGCTGACGCAGGTCGCCTCCTGGTTCGGCACGCCGTTGCCGACCCTGGCCTGCGACGCGGCGGCCGTGCCGCTGGCGTCGGGCAGTGTCGACACGGTGACGGCGATCCACCTGCTGGAGCACGTGTCACCGGAGCACGGAACTGCCGTGCTCGGGGAGATGCTGCGCGTCGCCCGGCGGCGAGTGGTGGTGGCGGTCCCGTTCGAGGCGACGCCGAACCCGGCGTTCGGGCACGTCCGGTGCTTCGGCTTCGGGGCCCTGCAGGCGTGGGGGCGGGCGTCGGGGGTGCCGTTCACGGTCTTCGAACACCACGGCGGCTGGCTGGTCCTCGACGTGGCTTAGATCAACGCCCGCTTCGAGGCCGCGTACACGGCCTCCGCGCGGCTGCCCACCTCGAGCTTCCGCATGATGTTGCCGACGTGGAACTTGGCCGTGGTGGGCGAAATGAACAACTCCGCCCCGATGGCCTGGTTCGACAACCCCTGCGCCAGCAGCTTCAGCACCGTCAGCTCCCGGCCGGTCAGCCGCTGGGTGTCGGGCTGGGTGCGGCTCGACAACGTCCGCACCACCGAAGACACGCTGCGCGAGTCGAACGCCGTCTCCCCGCGCGAAACCGCCTTGATCGCGTTCGCCAGTGCCGTCGTGTCGACGTCCTTCACCACGTACCCCCGCGCACCCGCGTGGACCGCCTCGATCACCAGGTGGTCTTCCAGGAACGTCGTCAGCACCAGGACCGCCAGGGACGGGTACTGCGAAGTCAGCGACCCGCACAGCGCCAGGCCCTCGGAGTCCGACGAGGTCGACAGCTTGAGGTCCAGCAGCACCACCGCCGGCCGGCGGGCGGCGATCACCGTCCGGGCCTCCGCCGCGGTCGAAGCCTCGCCCACGATCCGGAACAGCGGGTCGCGCTCCAGGACCGAACGCAGGCCCTGGCGGAGGATGGCGTGGTCGTCGACCAGGACGATCGTGATCGGCTCAGCCAAGGGGCACCCCCACCACGATCTTGACCCCGCCGATCCGCGACCGCCGCACGGAGAACGTGCCGCCCAGCTCGCGGGCGCGGGCGTCCATGTTGGCCAGGCCGCGGTGCGCGCCGTCGAGGTCGTGGCCGCCCGCGACGCGCAGCACCCGGCGCAGCACCTCCGGCTCGCCGCTGCCGTCGTCGGACACCGCCAGCACCACCTCGTCCGCGCGGTAGCTCAGCCGGATCAGCGCGCGGCGGGCGTGGCCGTGGACCGCGCTGTTGAACAGCGCCTCGCCGCAGATCCGGAACAGCGAGTGCTCGGCCGCGGCGGGCAGGTCCGCCGGCTTGCCGCCGATCCGCAGCTCGACCGCCAGCTCCGTCGGCAGGTGCACCTTCGTCAGCTGCTCCAGCAGCTCGGGCAGGCTGGCGTGCGCGCCCTCGCGGTCGTGGCTGAGCGCGTGGATGACCGACCGCAGCTGGTCGACCGCGCCGCGGGTGAGGTCCTTGGCCACGGTCAGCCGCTCGGCCGTCTCGCCCGCGGCGTCCGCCCGGCAGAGCTCGATCTGCATGCCGGCCGAGAGCACCGACTGCGTGACGCTGTCGTGCAGCTCGCGGGCGATCCGGTGCCGTTCCGAGTCGATCACCTCGCGCTGGCGGGCCGCGAGCAGCTCCTGCTGGGCGCGGGCGCTGCGCCGGTGCAGCGACGAGTTGTGCAGGGCCACCACGCTTTGGCTCGCCAGGATCCGCAGCACGGCCTCGTCGGTCGCGTCGATCCGGCGCCCGTGCGGGGCCCACAGCAGCAGCCCGCCGACGACTTCGCACTCCAGCGTCACCGGCACCCGCAGGTGCCGGCCCGGCTGGTCGCCGGCTTCGGAGAAGTCCAGTGCCCCGCCGAGCATCCGGGTCAGGCAGGCCCGCACGTACCCGGGCATCGGGTCCACAGTGGACAGCTGGCGGCCGCCCGGCCCGATGATCGTGCACCGCGGCTCGGCTTCGGGCAGCACCGAGTCGGCGACGGCGAACAGGGCGTACTCCGCGTCGACGTGCTCGGCCGCGGTCCGGACGGTGGCGCGCAGCAGGTCGTCCTGCTGCTCCACAGTCCGCACCAGGGTCCGGGAAATCCGGTCCAGCGCGTGGATCACGCCCTCGAGGCGCTCGATCGACGTCACGTACGCGGGGTAGAACGACCGCTTCCCGGACCGGACGCCGGTCAGCTCGGCGAGGTAGCCGGGGCGGTCGTGGTCGTCGAGCGGGGCGCGGGTCACAGGGCCGCCCGGAACAGCTCTTCGATCTCCGCCACGTCGGCGTCGCGCGGGTTCGTCGCGAGACACGCGTCGTGCAGCGTGTTCCGCGCCAGCACCGGAACGTGGGCGACGGTGACACCGAGCTCGCCCAGCCCCTTCGGCACGCCGACGTCGTCGGCCAGCGCCCGCACGCGGTCGGCGACGGCGGGCCCGGCCTCCTCGGGCGGCGCTCCCTCCGGCACGCAGCCGAGGGCGCGGGCGATCGGCACGTACCGCTCCGGGTTGGCGCGTGCGTTGAACCGGACGACGTGCGGGAGCAGGACGCCGTTGATCACGCCGTGCGGCAGGTCGAGCAGGCCGCCGACCTGGTGGCTCATCGCGTGCGCGGCGCCGAGGATCGCGTTGGTGAACGCCAGCCCGGCCTCCAGGCTGGCCTGGGCCATCAGCACCCGCGGCGAGCGCTCGGCCGGCCGGTCGATGCTGCCGACGAGGTTCCCGTCGACCAGGGCGATCGAGTTGAGCGCGTGGTGGTCGGTCAGCGGGTTGTGCGCCCGCGACACGAACGCCTCGATGCCGTGCGTCAGCGCGTCCAGCCCGGTCGCCGCGGCCAGCCAGTCCGGCATCGTGGTGAGCAGCCGCGGGTCGGTCACCGAGACGTCCGGGACCAGCGTGCGGCCGATGATCGTGATCTTGGTGTTCTGCGCGGTGTCGGTGACGATGCAGAACTGCGAGACGTCGGCGCCGGTGCCCGCGGTCGACGGGATCATCACCATCGGCGGGATCGGCTGGCGGCTGCGGTCGACGCCTTCGAAGTCGAGGATGTCGCCGCCGTTGGCCGCCAGCAGCGCGACGCCCTTGCCGGCGTCGATCACCGAGCCGCCGCCGAGGCCCATGATGACGTCGCAGCCGGCTTCGAGGTAGCGCTCGTGCCCGGCGCGGATCTCGTGGTCCTTCGGGTTGGGCGTCAGCCCCGCCCACACCGTCGGCGTCAGGCCTTCGGCCCGCAGGTGGCCGAGCAGCTCCTCCACCCACGGCGTCGCGAGCAGCCCGGCGTCGGTGACCAGCATCGGCCGCCGGGCGCCGAGGCGGGCGGCGACGTGCCCGGCCTCCGCGAGCGCGCCCTCGCCGAACATGATCTCGGGGGCGTGGAACTTGGCGATCGTGAGACCTTCGGGGCCGGGTGGGGTCATCGCGGCGCTGTAGAGCGCGGCGGGCTGGGCCAGCGAGGTGGCCGGCCACGCGTCTTCGCCGGCCACCCGGGCGGGCGAGGGCCGGCGAGTGAGGACCACGAAGACACTCCCGACGTCGACGATGACTTCCGGCCCAGGCTACCTCGCCGGTTCCCCCGCCCGACCCGTCCGATCGGGTAGGCCGGCCCAGTCGGGCAGCCGGGTGCCGTGCAGCCCGCGGTAGGCCGCGCGCTCCGGCGGGCGCCAGTCCGTCAGCAGCTCAGGACGCGGTTTGACGACGTCGACGCCGATCGGGTGGCAGACGTCGACCGGGTCGCGGGCGTCCGGTCCCCAGAGCGGGACGGACAGGTCGCCGCCGGGGCACGTGGAGAGGGCGCACAGCAGGTCGATCTCGGCGAAGAACTCGAAGTGGTCGCCCGGGCGGGCGGGGCAGGCCTTCATGAAGTACCGGTCGTCTTCGGTGAGCCCGGTGCACTGGAAGACGTTCAGGACGTCGTGCACGTCGAATTCGGTGAGCCCGAACGGCGCGACCGCGCGTACCAGGTTCGAGTGGCAGTGGAAGTCGAAGTCCTCGCCGGTGAGCAGCCGGTTGACGTACGGGTCGCAGCGGGTGCCGAGCAGGTCGTGGACGCGGCCGCCCTCGCTGTCCTCGCCGTAGTCCTCGAGCGTGTCGGCGGTGATCGTGGCGAGCGGGCGCAGGAACGGGAGCGTCGACCAGAGCCGGTCGAACGTGCTGACGTGGGCGCGCTGCAGCTGCCGGGTGCGCGAGGCCCAGAAGCGTTCGCGCGGGTCGTCGGCGTTCCAGAGGTTGAGGTCGCCGACCTGCGGGCCGTCGACGGTGCGCAGGCGGCACAGGTGACCTCGCGGCACCCGCCACGCGCGGCCGGAGCGGATCGGGATCTCGAACGTCTCGACGAGCTCGCGGCCGTCGTCCTCGGCGAGGCGCCGGTAGAACGACCGGTCGACTTCGAGCGCGGCGCCCTGGTAGGCGGCTGAGACCATCGGCGGCTCCTTCGTCGGTGTGCGGCTGCGGGGTCCAGGATGCCCCGGCTACGCACGGTGGCGTTCGACCACTCGTTCGGCTGCTGGGGCGACGGCCGGTCCGGCTCTTACCGTCGAACGAGGGACGGTTGTCTTCGGGAGGGGTGACCCGGGTGCTCGTGGCCAGCCAGCGCACCGGCGAAGAATCACGGCTGCCCGCCGCGGCCGAGCACGTCGTGGCGCTGCTGCGGTCGTGGGGCCCGGGGCCCGACCACCTGACGGGCCTGGCCCTGGCGGGCATCACGGTCCCGAGCCGCCTCGGCCCCCGGTTCGTCGACGCCTTGGTGTTCACCCGGTTCGGCGTGGTGGTCATCGCGGCCCACGAGCCGGGGGAGGGACGGTCGGCGGGCCCGGGCGAGCGTGCTGGTGCGGCGGTGGAGGCCACGAAGGGTGCGTTGGCCGCGCACGACGGCGGGCAGTACGTGACCGGCCTGGTCGCGGTCGTTCCGTCGGCCGGTGGGCCGCAGGCCGCGGTCATCCCGTCCGGCGCGGGGCCGGGTTCGGCCGACGTGCGCGAGCCGGGCGACGTGGCCGCCGGGTCGGCGCAGCCGCACGCCGTGGACCAGGGCGTGCTCGAAGTCCCGGCACACCCCGGGTCCGTGCCCGGCGTGGCCGTCGTCCTCGCCGACTCGCGGGGGTTGCGGCGGATCATCGGGCAGCACAACCGGTGGCGGACCGTCTGGTCGGCCGACGACGTCCTCGACGCCTGCTACGCCCTCTCGCTCGCCCACCTCGCGCCACCGCGCGCGGCGCTGCTCGCCGACGGCTTCCCCGCCCGGCTTCCCGCGCTCTCCCGGCTGCCCGAGCTGCCCGCCGTCGTTCCGGTGCCGGCCGAACAGCCCGCGCCGAGCGCCGACGACGAGCCCGGCCCGCGCATTCCGCTCCAGCGGCGGCCGGGGTCGGCGGTCTTCCCGCGGCAGCGGCCGATCCGGCTGGTGCCGTGGGGGCTGGTCGTCGTGCTGACGCTGCTCGTCGCCGCCGGGATCGTGGCCGCCGTGTTCGTCGCACAGGTCTTCCACGGCTCGTAACTTTCGCGCCAAGTACACCGACTGCACCGTTTCCCCGCGGCGTCGGCTGGGCATCTCCCGGTGGACGTGAAAGGGGTTCACGATGCCGCGCACCCGAGCGCTTGTCCTGCTGGCCGCCCTCGCGGGGGCCTCCCTCACCGGCTGCAAGGTGCCCGACGGGCCGGCGGCCGGCGGCCGGCCGACCGGTACGGCCGCCGCGCCGCCGGTCGCGCCCACCGAGGCGCGGGCCGAACTGGCCAAGCTGACGGTCGCCGTGCGCGGCACCATGGACGGCTACAGCCGCGACAAGTTCCCCCACTGGGACAAGGTCGACGGCGCCTGCGACACCCGCGAACAGGTGCTCAAGCGCGACGGCCAGGACGTCACCACCACCTCCGACTGCGCCCCGAAGTCCGGCACGTGGGTCAGCGCCTACGACGGCGCGACGTGGCACAAAGCGTCCGATGTGGACATCGACCACATGGTGCCGCTCGGGCAGGCCTGGGTGAGCGGCGCGAAGTCGTGGACGCAGGAGCGGCGCGAACAGTTCGCCAACGACCTGGTCCGGCCGCAGCTGCACGCCGTCACCGACAACCTCAACGAGCAGAAGAGCGACAAGGCCCCGGACCAGTGGAAACCGCCGCTCGTCTCGTACTGGTGCACCTACGCCACGGACTGGATCGTGGTCAAGAGCAACTACGGCCTGACGATCACCGTGCCGGAGAAGACGGCCCTGGAGTCGATGCTCCAGCACTGCTAGAACGAGCGCGCCGCCGCGACCGCCTGCCCGGCGTACGACTGTCCGAACAGGACGGTGTGCACCAGCAGCGGGAACAGCTGGTGCAGGCCGATCCGGTCGCGCCGGCCGGCCGCCAACGGCGCGGTCTCGTCGTAGGCGGCGATGACGCGGTCGAGGTGCGGGCAGCCGAACAGCTGCAGCATCGCCAGGTCCGTCTCGCGGTGCCCGCCGTGGGCGGCCGGGTCGATCAGCCACGCGTCCCGGCCGTCCCACAGGACGTTGCCGTTCCACAGGTCGCCGTGCAGCCGCGCCGGGGGTTCGGCCGACGCCGGGATCCGGTCGCAGGCACGTTCGAACAGCGTCGCTTCCGTGCTGCCGAACGTCCCGGCGTCCACCGCGAGCCGGACGTACGGCAGCACGCGCCGCGACGCGTACCAGGTGGCCCAGTCGTCCCCGGGGACGTTCGCCATCGGTGCCAGGCCGATCCACGCGTCGGCGGGACCGCCCGGCGGTGGCGAGCCGAACGCCGGCGCGCCGGCCGCGTGCAGCCGGGCCAGCCCGCGGCCGAACCGCTCGGCCGCGGCGGCCGACGGGCGACCGGACGGCACCCGGTCGAGGACCAGCCGCTCGTCGTCGGCGCTGCGGACCACCGGCACCGGGACCGCGCCCGCCGCGGCCAGCCAGCGCAGCCCCGCGGCCTCGGCGGCGGTCGCGCCGGGAGCGTGCCCCCGCTTGATCACGACGTCAGGCGGATCGCTCATGTCCCGCACGGTACCGGCGCGCTACGGTGGTCGCCGGAGACAGGGGGAGCGACAGGTGACGGTCACGGTCCGGAAACTCGAACTGCTGCTCGGCCGGCTGGCGGAGGTCCAGCGATCGGAGGCACGCGACTACTCCTCGTTCGGCGTGCGCGGCAAGCGGTTCGGCTACTTCTGGCCGCGCACCCGGACCGTCGGGCTCAAGCAGGAGATCTCCGAACAGCTGGCCCTGGTCGCGGAGCGGCCCGACGTCTTCGAGGTGCAGTTCACCGCGGGCGGCTTCGGCTGGGTCGTGGTGTACCTCGACCGGATCGACGCCGACGAGCTCGCCGAACTGCTCTACGAGGCCTGGCGGCTCTCGGCGCCCGAGGAGCTCGTCGAGGAGACGCCTTTCACGAGGATCGCCCGCGCGTAGAGCAGGTCGAACCCCTGGCGCTGCACGTTCTGCTGCGACTTCGACCCCGGCTGCGTGGTGACGACGGCGATGTCGCACCCGGCTTCGGCGGCGGCCGCGAGCCGGGCCCGCAGCAACGCGGTCTGCACGCCGCGGCGGCGGTGCGCGGGCACGGTCGCCGCGCCGGTGAACTGCGCGATCCCGTCGGTGACGCGGAGGCTCGCGCCGCCGGCGAACTCGCCGTCGCGTTCCACGAGGTACCGCCGCACCCCGGCCATGTCCCGCATCGCGTCGACGACTGTCTCGCGAGGGAACTCTTCGTGCGAAGGCAGGCCCTGGGTGTCGGCGACGGCGAACGCGTCGGCGACCTCGGCCAGCCACGTCTCCAGCTCGTCCTCGCGCGCGAGCCGGACGTCGCCGGGGGCGCCGGCGTCCCCGACCCGGCGGCCGAGCACGTTCTCGAACGACTCCAGCCGGTACCCGCGTCCGGTGAGGTACGCGCCGACCGCCGCGTCGGCGAGCTGGCACAGCTCGACCTGCACCGGCGCGCCCAGCTCGGCGAAGGCCGCTTCGATCTCTTCGAGGCCGTCCGGGAGGCCGTCGAAGCCGAGCCCGCAGATCTTGGTGAACGGCGAGTCCGCTTCGGCGAGGCTCGCGACACCGCCGGCGAGCGGGCGCGCGAAGCCGACGGCGTCCCCGCGGCGCGCCCGTGCGGCGTCACTGCTTTCGGTGATCAACCGGGCTTCGGCGCGTTCGATCCGTGCCGCGAGCGCCGTGTCGCAGAAGAGCCGTTCCCCGTCCATGCCCTCACAGTGCCGGACACGGACGGGGAACCCAACCCGGTTTCTCAGCCCTCCACGCGGTGCGACGCCCAGAACGACGTCAGGTCGGTCGACCCGGCCGCCGCCTGGGCGGCGGCCTTGAACTCGGCCGTCGTCGAGACGCCGTACCAGTGCGACTGGGCGTACGACTTCAGCAGGTTCGCCATGGCCGTGTCGCCGATCGTCCGCCGCAGGTCGTGCAGGGTGCACTTCCCGTAGTTGTAGACCACCGTGGAGTACCGGGACGAGTGCGCGTCCCAGTAGGCCATCGAGTTGGTCAGCTTCTCCGCGCTCGACTGCCACGTGATGCCGCAGCCGCTGCCGGTGATGCCGCGGTAGAGGTCGGTGGCGTAGTCGGTGAAGCTCTCGTCCAGCCACGGCGAGTTGTACTCGTCGTCGCCGACGATGCCGTACCACCACTGGTGCGCCAGCTCGTGGGGCAGGGCCGTGGTCGACACGAGGTCCATCACGAAGCCCGGGTACTCCATGCCGCCGAACCAGAAGTTGTTGTCCAGCACGACGTCCACCTCGCCGTACGGGTAGTCGCCGAAGCGGCCCGAGTGCACGTCGATGGCGTCCGCGGCCAGCGTCAGCATCTGGTTGGCGCTGCTGGTGGAGATGCCGCTGACCGAGTAGACGTTGACGCGCACGCCCTTCCCGGACGTCGTCTGGATCTTCGCGAACGGCCCCGAGGCCCAGGCGAAGTCCCGCACCTTGCTCGCCACGGCGTGCGTGGTGGTCGTGGTGCCGCTGGTCGTCTCGGTCGACGTGCCGGTGGCCGGCGTCAGCAGCGACGTCGGGTGCACCAGGGTGACGTCGAAGTCGCTGATCACCGTGTAGAACGACTCGCCGTTGTTGGTGTACGGGTCGAGGTGCCAGCCCGCGCTGTCGCGCACCGCGAGCACGGGCAGCGCGTTGCCGATCATGTTGTACGCGCCGTCGTGGCCGAACCGGTCGGCGCCGCTGGGCACGTCGATGCCCAGGTCGAACCCGATGGTCGCCGACTGGCCCTGGGCCAGCGGGCTCGGGAGCGTGATCTTCATGGCCGTGCAGTTCACGCTGAGCGCCGACGGTGTGCCGCCGGTGACGTTCGTGACCGTGATCGGCGTCGTCGGGCAGCTGCCGTGGTAGTTGTCCCAGAGCCGCAGGTAGACCTCGGGCAGGGCGCTGGCCGAGCCGTTGGTGAAGCTGACGCTCTGGTGGCCGGTCCACGTCGTGCCGGAGCTGTTCGACGTCAGGCTGACCGTGTAGGCCGGGTTGATCGGGGTGCGCGTGGAGTCGGCGGGCGCGGCCGTGATCGTCCACGGGAAGGTGGCGCTGCCGCTGTTGCCGGCCGGGTCCTTCGCCGTGACCGTCACCGACGAGGTGCCGGCCGCGGTCGGCGTGCCGGTGATCCTGCCCGTGCTCGCGCCGATCGTCAGCCCGGCGGGCAGGCCGGTCGCGCTGTAGGTGAGCGCGTCGTTCTGCGGGTCACTGGCCTGGACCTGCAGGGACACCGCCTGGCCGGCGGCCGTGGTCTGGGCACCCGGCGAGGTGACGACCGGGGACTGCGGGTTGCTCGTCCCGGTCGTGGTCAGCGAGAAGTCGTCGAGGAGGAAGTTGGTGGCGAGGCTCGAGTCCTCGGTGCCGGTGATCTGCAGCGTCACGGTCTGGCCCAGGTAGCGCGACACGTCGACGGTGCGCTGGACGTACCCGGTGTTCTTGTCGAGGTTCGAATAGCTTGCGAGGGTGTCGGATCCCGCCTGCACGACCAGCTTGTCGTAGGCCGTACTGGTCGTCGTCTCCTTGGTGTCGACGTGCGCCCACCAGGACAACGACGCGGAAGCACAGCCGGCGGGGAGCGTCAGTGACTGGGACAAGGTGTCGGTGTGCGTGCTGCCGTAGCCGTCCAGCCAGGCGTCCATCGTCCCGCCGTGCGCGGGCTCCGCCGAGGTGGCGGCGGAGATCACGCCACTGCTCTGGGTCCACGGCGCGGTACCGCTCTCGAACCCGCCGTTGCCGACGACCTGGTCACCGCAGACCGCGGCGGCCTCGGCCGGCGCGGCGACGACGACTGCGCCCAGCAGGCCCACGGCCGCACTGAGCGCAGCAGAAAGCACCCTCGATCTCATGGAGGTAGTCCTTTCCCGGCTCCACCCGTGGGAGCCGTGAAAAGCGTCCTCTGCGGCCGGGGCCGCAACAACCCGCCATGAGTCGGGTTCGGGTTCAGGCCTGCTGCAGCACGTTGAGGAGGATGAACAGCAGCACGAGGGCCGCGGCGACGGCGACCCCGGCGGAGACGGTGGTGCGGATCATCTCCCCGAACCCCTTGGCGGTGCGGGCGCGGTAGGCGGAGTAGTTGGAGCGGGCCTCGCGGGCGCTGTGCACCCGCGCGCCGACGAGCAGCCCGGCGCCGAGGGCGAGCAGGACGGCGACGAAAACGGACACGGGAGATACCTCCGTGGTCGGGGAAACGGTGGACGGCCTCATTCCTAGACCCGACGGACGTCACGCGCCACGGCTTGTCGGTATTCCGTTTCCGGGCCGGTCGGCCCTGGTGGGACGGGTGTCCCGCGGACCTCGGAAAGCCGTCGTGCGGCCCCGGCGGTATCCGCTGTTTCCCGTGCTCCGCAAGGAGAATTCGGTTGCTCAGCCTTCGGTCGCGAGTCCCTTGTGCCGTTCCCGCAATTCCCGCTTGACGATCTTACCGCTCGGATTCTTGGGAAGGCGGTCCGCGAACACGACGTACTTCGGGCATTTGTAACCGGCGAGGTGTGCCTTTGCGTGGTCGACCACTCGCGCAGCGTCGAGCGTGACGCCTTCCCGCGGCACGACGACCGCGGTCACGGCTTCGATCCAGTGTGGATGGCCGATTCCGAACACGGCCACCTCGGCGACGCCGTCGAGCAGGTACAGCGCCTCTTCGACCTCGCGGCTCGCCACGTTCTCGCCGCCGGTCTTGATCATGTCCTTCTTCCGGTCCACGACGGACAGGTAGCCGGCTTCGTCGACGACCCCGAGGTCGCCGGAGTGGAACCAGCCGGCGCGGAAGGCTTCCGCCGTCTTTTCCTCGTCGCGGTAGTATCCGAGGGTGGCGTGCGGGCTGCGGTGCACGATCTCGCCGACCGTCCCGGGCGCGACCGGGTTGTCCTCGTCGTCGACGATCCGGGTCTCGACGTTGAGCGACGCGCGCCCGGCCGACCCGGCGCGCTCGAGCTGCTCGTGCGGGCGCAGGATCGTCGCCAGCGGCGCCATCTCGGTCTGGCCGTAGAAGTTCCAGAGGTCGACGTCCGGCAGCCGTCGGCGCAGCTCGCGCAGCACCTCGACCGGCATCGCGGACGCGCCGTAGTACCCCTTGCGCAGGCTGGAGAGGTCGGTCCGGTCGAAGTTTTCGTGGCGCAGCAGGGAGATCCACACCGTCGGCGGCGCGAACAGTTTCGTGGCGCGCTCGCGTTCGACGGCCGCGAGCAGCTTCGCGGGGTCCGGGCCGGGCAGGATCACGCTGGTCGCGCCGAGGTACACGTCGACGGAGAAGAAGCAGTCGAGCTGCGCGCAGTGGTACAGCGGCAGCGAATGCACCTCGACGTCGTCGGCGCTCATGCCGCCGTCGACCACGCAGGAGACGTACTGCGCGATGAGCGACCGGCTCGACAGCAGCACGCCCTTCGGCCGCGACTCGGTGCCGGAGGTGTACATGATCCGCAGCGGGTCGTCGTCGGCGACGAGGACGTCCGGCGCCGTCGAGTCCCCTTCGGACAGCCAGGGGGCGACGTCCTCCCATTCGCCGTCCGCGCCGATGCGCCCGCGCACGACGTCGGGCCGGCCGGCCAGCTCGAGCGCCTTGGCGGCGGTGGGTTCGAGGGCGTCCTCGGCGAGGAAGGCCTTCACTTCGGCGTGGCGAAGGATGTAGGCGATTTCGTCGGCGCCGAGCATGAAGTTGACCGGCACGAGGAGCACGCCGAGCTTGGCCGTGGCGAAGGCGAGGGCACCGTACTGCCAGCAGTTGTGGCTCAGCAGCGCGAGCCGGTCACCCTTGCGCAGCCCGCGTGCGGCGAGGGCGTGGGCGCACCGGTTGGCGGCGGCTTCGAACTCGGCGAAGGTGAGCCGCTCGGTCCCGTCGACGACGGCGAGCTTGCCGGGCAGCCGCAGCGCGGTGCGGCGGAGGAGGTCACCGAGGGCGTGCTGCCGGGCCCGGTCGACGAGGTGCTGGTCCATCCCGGCAGTCTCGGCGGTGGCGACGCGACGTGCAACAGTCCTGTTCGCCGTCGCTCTCGGGGCACGAACGGGGGCCGGTCAGCGGGCGCCCGCGTCGATCTGCACCGGGTAGCCCGCGCGAAGGACGGCGATCGTGGCCGGGGGCGTGAGCACCGGGACGGTCCCTGCCGTGGGCAGCCGCTGCTTGCGGCCGTAGCCCGCGGGCGTCCACTCCGTCAGGTGCTCGTCGACGACGACCTCGGGGTGCGGGCCGCGGAGGACGAAGGCGCCGTCCGGGAGGCCGGCCCACGGCAGCTCGTGGAGCCGGCGTTCGTGGGTGCCGCGGACCAGGCGCTCGGCGTGCAGCCGCCGGTTCATCGCGGTCGCCGACGGACGGCCCGGCCAGGCGTCGCGGTAGGCCGTGTACGCGGCATGACGGCACTCGCCGCAGGGCCGGTGCCCGGCGGCGAACGAGACGGCTTCGTCGTGGAAGTACAGGTGCGTGTAGCGGTTCGGGAGCCACTGCTCGCGCCACCGGCCCTTGAACGCGAGCACGCAGGTGATCCACAGGTCGCCGCCGTGGAAGCGGACGATCTCGTGGCCGCGGTGCAGCACGCCCCGGTTGCCCGTCCACGCGCCGCGCAGGGGGACGTCGACGATCTCCCCGGTGGGTGTCACGCGGTTGCGCACCAGGTCACCGGCCTTCCGGAGTGGCGGATCGGCCGGGCGCGCCGCAGAATGCGCGCATGCAGCCGACGGTCGTCCGGGTGGCGCGGCTGGCCGACCCGGCCGGGCCCGCCGACGGCGTCCGCGTGCTCGTCGAACGGGTCTGGCCGCGCGGCACGTCCCGGACGGTCGTCCTGGACGGCTGGTACCGCGCGCTGGCGCCGTCCGACGAGCTGCGCACCTGGTACGGCCACGATCCCGAGCGCTTCGCCGAGTTCGCCGAGCGGTACCGCTCGGAGCTGCGGGAGCCGGATCGCGTGGCCGCGCTGGAGCGGCTGCGGGAACTGGCCGCAGGCGGCCCGGTGACGCTGCTGACGGCCAGCGGCTCGCCGCCGATCAGCCAGGCCGCCGTGCTGGCGGGCGTGCTCACCGGCGAAGGGTGAGTCACGAGCGGGACCCGCGTTCGGTCCCGCTTGCGGTCGTGGTGATCGTCGCCGTGGCCGTGCCGAGCGTGTCGTGCCGGGCGGTCAGCGTGAGCGTCCCCGGTGGCCCGGCGAACGGCCGCACCCACACCGCCGCGCCGCCGCCGGTCGCGCCCAGGTCCAGCGCCGGGTCGCCGACCAGCTCACCGGACCCGGTCAGCGTCAGCGTCACCGCGCCGGTCGCTCCCGCGCGCAGCGTCCCGAAGCGGTCCAGCGCGGACACGACCACCCGCGTGGCGTCGCCGCCGTCGGAGCGCAGCTGCGTGTCGTCCGGGACGCAGCTCAGCACGTCGCGGCTCCGGTCACCGCTGAAACGCCGCGAGACGACCAGCCGGCCGCCCGCGTAGCCGTCGATCCGCAGCTGTGGACGCCGCCCGCGCGGCACGGTCAGGTCGGCGGCGAACGGCGGGTACCGCAGGTGCGGGAAGTCGGCGCGGCGGCTGCGGGCCTCGCCGGCGGGCCGGTCGTCGAGGAACAGCAGGAGCCGGTCGCAGTTCGACCAGATCGTCGCGTCCCGCCCGGGCCCGGTGGGCTGGGTGGTGAAGTCCCACGCGAAGCCCGGCTCGACGACCGCCCGGACGAGCGGGTCGCCCTGCGAGGCGTAGAACGCCGCCGCGGGCTTGGGGATCCGG
The DNA here is from genome assembly GCF_054781455.1 of Amycolatopsis stemonae. Lineage (NCBI taxonomy): Bacteria > Bacillati > Actinomycetota > Actinomycetes > Pseudonocardiales > Pseudonocardiaceae > Amycolatopsis > Amycolatopsis stemonae. The sequence continues at coordinate 386,062 of NZ_BAAGUJ010000004.1, forward strand.
AAGATGTCCGACACCCCGGCGAACTTCGACCCGCCCAGCGAGCGCTGCCAGCCCGACGGGTAGTCGAAGGCGCACCAGGCGAGCAAACCGCAGTAGCGGTCGTCGGCCGCGGCCAGGTCGTGGGCCTTCGCGTGCAGCTCGGCCTGCAGGTGCTGGGTCGACGGCGGATCCGTCCGGCGGTAGGCGCGGACCCCGGCCAGCGTCCCGATCGACTCCGTGACCAGGTACGGGACACCCGCGCGCGGCGGGCGCAGCTGAAAGGGCGCGCCGCGCCGGGCGGTGTAGTCGTTGTAGGCCAGGACCTGCTCGTCGGTGCCCGGCGGCAGGGCCAGCCGCGCGCCGGTGGTGCTGGCCAGCGCCCCGCTCGTCGGGCGCGACGGGTCCAGCTGCCGCGCCAGCCGCCCGGTCTTCAGGTACATGTCCGTGGTCCCGGCGGCTTCGTTCACCCGCGTGCCCCACACGACGATGCTCGGGTGGTTGCGGTCGCGCACGACCATCGCCTCGACGTCGCGCAGGTTCCGCTGCTGCCACGGCGCGTCGCCGACGCGGCCCCAGCCGGGGATCTCCTCCCACACCAGCAGTCCGAGCTCGTCGCACGCGTCGAGGAACGCGCTCGACTGCGGGTAGTGCGAGCAGCGGACCATGGTGCAGTTCAGCTCGCGGCGCAGGATCTCGGCGTCGCGCCGCTGGACGCGGTCCGGCAGCGCCCCGCCGGCGAACGGGTACCACTGGTGGCGGTTGAGGCCGAAGAGCTTCAGCCGCCGCCCGTTGAGGAAGAAGCCGTCCGGGGTGAACCGGGCTTCGCGGAAGCCGATCCGCACGGTCTGCTGGTCGAGTGCCCGCGGCCCGGACCGGATGCCGACCACGACGTCGCAGAGCGCCGGGTCGTCGACGTCCCACAGCCGGACCGCGCCGAGCCCGCCGACGTCGAACTCGACGGTCCTGGTCCCGACCGCCATCGGCGGGACCTCGGCGCTGCCGCGGGCCAGCTCCCGGCCGGCCTGGCGCACCGACGCGGTCACCTGCACCGGTTCGCCGAGCGCGACGGTCGTGTCGAGCTCGCACGTCAGGTGCAGCGAGCGGCCGGGGGAGAGGACGTCGACGGGCCGGGCGAAGACGTCGGACAGCCGGGTCCGCGGCACGGTGCCGATCGAGGCGGCGCGGTAGATCCCGGCGGGCTGGTAGAAGTCGATCACCGACGGGCCCTCGCTGCGCGGCAGGTTCGGCGGGACGTCGAGCTGCCAGCGCCCGTCGACGACCACGGCCAGCACGTTGTCGCCCGCCGTGACCTGCGGCAGCTCGACCTCGAAGGGCAGGTAGCCACCGTCGTGCGCCGTGACGAGGCCGCCGTTGAGGTACACCGCCGCGCTCGTCATGACGCCCTCGAAGCGGGCGCGCACGCGTTCGGTGGTCATCGCGGGGGAGACCGTGAAGTGCTTGCGGTAGATCCACTGCTCCTGCCACGACGACGGCTGCCAGCCGGTCCAGGAAAGCGGCGTCACGCAGTGGGGGAGCTGCACCGGGGACAGGTCGGTTTCGTCGTAGCCGAGTTCGGCGGCGCCGTCCTCGTACCGGCCGAACAGCCAGAAATCGCCCAGCCGCACGGCGTCCGGGTCCGGCTCGCCGAGCCCGGCCGAGCCGGCGGCACCGCCGAAGACGACGGCACCGGTCAGCGCGGCGCCGCCGGCGACGAGGAACTCGCGCCGCGACAACCGGGGCTTCCCTGCCGCCATCCACGACCTCCGTGTTCGCCGTCCCGACCGGGAAATCGCTCCCGAAGGGTAAGACGTCACAGACGATCAAACGGTTGGCTCGGGCTCAGCGCAACGTCGAGGCGCGGACCACCAGCTCGGGCGTGAAGACGACCTGCCGGTGTTCGTGGCCCGGCTCGGCCTCGGCCAGCAGCAGCTCGGCGGCCGTGCGGCCCAGGCGCCGCCGGGGCTGGCGGACCGACGTCAGCGGGACGGCGGCCGCCGCCGCGAACTCGATGTCGTCGTAGCCGACGATCGCCAGGTCCGCCGGGACGCGCATGCGCAGGTTCGCGCACGTCTGGAGCAGGCCGAGAGCGACCAGGTCGTTCGCGCAGAACGCCGCCGTCGGGCGGACCGATGCCGGCAGCCCGGCCAGCCGCTCACCCGCGCCGCGGCCGTCGGCCACGGTCAGGGCCGTCGTGGTGAGGTCGACCAGCCGGCCGGCGTCGAGTCCCGCCGCGCGAAGGGCCCGCAACGCGCCGAGCCGGCGGTCGCGGACCTGGCCGACGGTCGTGTGGTTGCCGATGAACGCGATCCGGTCGTGGCCCTGCTCGATCAGGTGCCGCACGGCGATCTCGCCGCCGTAGACGTCGTCCACCGCGACCGAGCAGTGCGTGGTGCCGCCGGGCGTCCGGTCGACGACCACCACGGGCGTGCCGCGCAGCGCGATCTCGTGCAGCAGGGGCGCGTCCGGGTCGACCGGCGTGATGAGGATGCCCTGCACCCGCTGCTGTTCGAGGCGGCCGAGGTAGGCCGCTTCCCGCGCGGGCTGGTGGGCGCTGTTGCAGAGGAACAGCGAGAGATCGCCCGCGTCGGCGGCGTCTTCCATGCCGGCCGCGACATCGGTGAAGAAGGGGTTGCTGCCGTCGAGCATCACGTACGCGAGCACGCGGCTGCGCCCGGCCCGCAGCTGGCGCGCGGACTCGTTGCGCACGAACCGCAGTTCGGCCATCGCGGCTTCGACCTTCGCGCGGGTGGCGGGGCTGACGCGGTCGGGGCGGTTGAGCACGTTGGACACCGTGCCGAGGGAGACGCCCGCGGCGGCCGCGACGTCCTTCATGCCCGCCGTTCTGGGCTCGGTGCCGGACTCCTGGACCGTCATGCTCGTCCCCCTTTGAAACGTAACATCACCACGACCTGCCCGGTCCAGAAGCCGTTTGGCCACGGTTCGCCGGATTCATTGACTTGCTCTCCGACCGCATAGTAGCGTCACCGCACCAGATTTGTGAAACCTTTCAATCCGGAGGTCGCGATGACGCGGCAGGACCCGGGCCGGGCCCCTCTGCTGGAGGTGCGCGGCGTGACCAAGTCGTTCGGCGCGGTGGCGGCGGTGGCGGGCGTGAGCTTCGGCCTGCACGCCGGGGAGGCCCACGCGCTGGTCGGGGAGAACGGCGCCGGCAAGTCCACGATCGTCAAGATGCTCGCCGGGGTGCACCGGCCCGACGACGGGACGCTGCTGCTGCAGGGCGAGCCCGTCTCGTTCGGCTCTCCCGCCGACGCGAAGGCGGCCGGCATCGCGGTGATCTACCAGGAGCCCACGCTGTTCCCGGACCTTTCGGTCGCGGAGAACATCGTGATGGGCCGCCACCCGCGCAAGAGCCTGGGCCGGATCGACCGGACGGCGATCCGCGCCGAGGCCGAACGCCTCTTCGCCCGGCTGGGCGTGCGGATCGACCCGGCCCGGCCCGCCCGCGGGTTGTCCATCGCCGACCAGCAGATCGTCGAGATCGCCAAGGCGCTCAGCGCGGACGCCCGCGTGCTGGTGATGGACGAGCCGACCGCCGCGCTGAGCCGCGTCGAGGTCGAGCGGCTCTTCACCGTCGCCCGGACGCTGCGCGAAGAAGGCGCCGCGATCATGTTCATTTCGCACCGCTTCGAGGAGATCACCGAGCTGTGCCAGCGCGTGACGATCATGCGCGACGGCAAGCACGTCTCCACCGACCCGCTCGAAGACGTCACGGTCGACGACATGGTCAAGCGCATGGTCGGCCGCGACCTGGACGCGCTGTTCCCCAAGCAGGACGTCGAGCCGGGCGCGGTGGTCCTCGAGGTCGCCGGGCTGGCCCGCGAAGGCGTCTTCCGCGACATCTCCTTCTCGGTGCGCGCGGGCGAGATCGTCGCCTTCGCCGGGCTCGTCGGGTCCGGGCGCTCGGAAGTCGTCCAGGCCGTCTTCGGCGTCGACGAACGGGACGCCGGAGTCGTGAAAGTCGGCGGCAAGAAGCTCAAGGCGCATTCGTCGCGGGCCGCGATGGCCGCGGGCATGGCGCTGGTCCCCGAAGACCGGCGGCAGCAGGGCCTGATCATGGACCTCTCGATCGAGCGGAACGTGACGCTGCCGCGGTCGCGCGCGCTGGCGAAGCTCGGCTTCCTGACCGGCGCGGGCGAACGCCGGGAAGCACGGCACTGGACCGGGCGCCTGCGCACCAAGTACCGCCGCCTCGGCGACCCCGTCGGCACCCTTTCCGGCGGCAACCAGCAGAAGGTCGTGCTCGCGAAGTGGCTGGCGATGGCGCCGAAGGTGCTGATCGTGGACGAGCCGACGCGCGGCATCGACGTCGGCACGAAGGCCGAGGTGCACCGGCTGATGTCGGCGCTGGCCGCCGAGGGCGTCGCGATCGTGATGGTGTCGTCGGAACTGCCGGAGGTGCTCGGCATGGCCGACCGCGTGCTCGTCATGCGGGAGGGCCGGCTCGTCGCCGAGCTGCCGCGGGCCGACGCGACCGAAGACGCCGTCATGTTCGCCGCGATGGGGCAGGGAGCCGCCGCATGACCGTGACCAAGGAGGCCCCCGTGGCGGGGAAGCCGGCCGTCCCGACGCGACCGTCGTGGACCGCGAACGTGTTCAAGGCCCGCGAATCCGGCATCGTGCTCGCGCTGATCGTGCTCGTCGCGTTCACCGCGACGCAGAACTCGCGGTTCCTGTCCGGGCAGAGCGTCCGCGACATCCTGCTCGGCACGGCGATCCTCGCGGTGCTGGCCGTCGGGCAGGCGATCGTGATGATCACCCGCAACATCGACCTCTCGGTGGGGTCCGTGCTGGGCCTCGCCGCGTTCGCGGTCGGCACGCTGATGAAGGACCACCCGGGCCTGCCGGTGGTCGTCGCGGTGCTGGCCGGCCTGGCCGTCGGCGCGGTGTGCGGGCTGCTCAACGGCGCCCTGGTGCGGTTCGGCCAGGTGCCCGCGCTGGTCGTCACCCTCGGCACGCTCTACGCCTACCGCGGGGTCAGCTACTTCTGGGCGGGCGGCCAGCAGATCAACGCCGACAAGCTGCCCGCGTCGTTCCTCGACTTCGGCACGTCGTCGCTGCTCGGCGTGCCGTGGCTGGTGCTGATCGCGCTGCTGGTGCTGGTCGTCGCGGGCGTCGTGCTGCGCAGCTACCCGGCCGGGCGCGAGCTGTACGCGATGGGGTCGAGCCCGCAGGCGGCGAAGCTCGCCGGCATCCGGGTCGGCCGCAACACCACCGCGGCGTTCCTGGTCAGCGGCGCGCTCGCCGGCCTGGCGGGGGTCCTGTTCGCCGCGCGCTTCGGCACCGTGGACGCGGCCGCCGGCACCGGCTACGAGCTGAACGTCGTCGCGGCCGCCGTCGTCGGCGGGGTCGCGGTGTTCGGCGGCAGCGGCTCGGTCTGGGGTGCCGGCCTCGGCGCCCTGCTGCTGACGGTCATCGGCAGCGCCCTGGCCGTGCTCGACATCAACCAGTTCTGGCAGCAGGCGATCGTCGGCGCGCTGATCCTGCTGGCCATCGGCGCCGACCGGCTCGTCGCGGTCCGGGTCGCCAAGGCACTGAAGAAGAGGGACGCCCATGTCTGACCACGGGAGCCGGTTCTCCCGGCTGCTCAGCTGGGACGCCGCGGTCGTCCTGGTGACGGTGATCGTCCTGATCGTCGCCTCCGGGGCCGTCGAGAACTTCGGCACCAGCCGCAACTTCACCTTCCTGCTGCTCGACCTGCTGCCGATCGCCTTGGTCGCGCTGCCGATGACGTTCGTCATCGTCACCGGCGAGATCGACCTCTCGGTGGCGAGCACGCTCGGGCTGACGTCCGCGGTGATGGGTTCGCTGTGGGACGCGGGGCTGTCGATCGAGACGATCATCCCGCTCTGCATCGTGCTGGGCGCGGTCCTCGGTGCGTTGAACGGCTTCTTCGTCACCGTGCTGAAGCTGCCCTCGCTGGCCGTCACGATCGGCACGCTCGCGCTGTACCGCGGGCTGGCGTTCGTCGTCCTCGGCGACGGCGCGGTCGCCGACTTCCCGCGCGCCTACACGTCCTGGGTCACCGGGACCCTCGGCGACGGCCCGATCCCGAACGTGCTCGTCCCGCTGGCCGTGGTGGCGCTGGTCTTCGGCGTCGTGCTGCACGCGACGCCGGTCGGGCGCGGCGTGTTCGCGGCCGGCGCGGGCGAGCAGGCGGCCCGGTTCGCCGGGATCCGCACCGGACGGCTGAAGTTCTGGCTGTACGTCGTGAGCGGCGCGGTCGCCGGGCTCGCCGGGATCCTCTGGACCCTGCGCTACTCCAGTGCCCGCGCCGACAACGGCTTCGGCCTCGAACTGGCCGTCGTGGCCGCCGTGCTGCTCGGCGGCGTGTCCATCTTCGGCGGCAAGGGCACGCTGCCCGGCGTGCTCGCCGGGGTGGTCCTGCTGGCGTCGTTGCAGAACGCCCTGCGCCTGCAGGACGTCTCGAACGAGGCGCTCAACATCGTGACCGGCGTGCTGCTGATCGTGTCGGTCCTGCTGCCCAACATCGTGTCCTCGGCCCGCAACTCAGTGCGGCGCCGCAGGCAAGCGGTATCCCCGGAAAGGTGACGAAGATGTCCCGACGGTTCCTCACCGGCGCAGTGTCGGCCGGGCTGGTGCTCGTGCTGGCCGCCTGCGGCGGCACGACCAAGAACGACAGCAGCGGCTCCGGCGCGCAGCAGTCCACGGCGACGGCGAACCCCAACGCCGCCGCCGCGCAGGGCGTCAAGATGGCGTTCCTGCCCAAGCAGCTCAACAACCCCTACAGCGACATCGAGGTCAGCGGCGGCAAGGACGCGCTGGCCGAGCTGAAGGGCGAGTACAAGCTGGTCGGCCCGAACGACGCCAGCGCGTCCTCGCAGGTCAGCTACATCAACACGCTGATCCAGCAGCAGCAGGACGTCATCGGCATCGCCGCGAACGACCCGAACGCCGTGTGCCCGTCGCTCAACCAGGCCCGCAGCGCCGGCATCAAGGTCGTCGCCTTCGACTCCGACGCGGCCAAGGACTGCCGAGACGTCTTCATCAACCAGGCCACCACCCAGGGCATCGGCGAGGCGCTGGCCAAGCAGGCCAAGGACCTCTCCGGCGGGTCCGGCGAGATCGCGGTGCTGTCGGCGACGCCGAACGCCACCAACCAGAACGCCTGGATCGACGTCCTCAAGAAGGAACTGGCGAAGCCGGAGTACGCCGGCCTGAAGCTCGACAAGATCGCCTACGGCAACGACGACGACCAGAAGTCGTTCCAGGAGGCCCAGGGCCTGCTGCAGTCGTTCCCGAACCTCAAGGTGATCGTCTCGCCGACCACGGTCGGCATCGCGGCCGCCGCGCGGTACGTCAGTTCGTCGAGCTACAAGGGCAAGGTCGCGGTGACCGGCCTGGGCACGCCGAACCAGATGCGCGCCTTCGTCAAGGACGGCACGGTCAAGCAGTTCGCCCTGTGGAACCCGGCCGACATCGGCTACCTCGCCGCCTACGCGGGCGTCGCCCTCAAGTCCGGTCAGATCACCGGCAAGGAAGGCGAGAAGTTCAAGGCGGGCAAGCTCGGCGACTACACGATCGGCGCAAACGGCGAGATCGTCCTCGGCCCGCCGACGACGTTCGACGCGAACAACATCGACAAGTTCAACTTCTGATGCCACGGTACTGCTTCTGCCTCCAGGTGAAGCCCGACCGGCGTGCCGAGTACGCCGAGCGGCACCGGGCGGTGTGGCCCGAGATGCGGCAGGCCCTGCACGACTCCGGCTGGCGCAACTATTCGCTGTTCCTGCGCGACGACGGGCTACTGGTCGGCTACGTCGAGGCCGACGACCTCGCGGTCGCGCAGGCGGCGATGGCCCGCACCGAGGTCAACCGCCGCTGGCAGGCGGAGATGGCGGAGTTCTTCACCGGCCTCGACGGCGGCCGGCCGGACGAAGGGGTCCGGCTGCTCGGCGAGGTCTTCCACCTCGACGTCCGGGAAGGACGGTGATCCCTGTGGATGTCAAAGCGGCTCTGCGGGCCCAGCGCATCGAGACGCCGTCGTGGGCGTACGCGAACTCGGGCACGCGCTTCAAGGTGTTCCCGCAGGCGGGCGTGCCACGGACCCCCGAGGAGAAGATCGCCGACGCCGCGACCGTGCACCGCTTCACCGGCGTGGCACCCAGCGTCGCGCTGCACATCCCGTGGGACCGCGTCGACGACTACGGCGCCCTGACCGCCTACGCGCGGGACCAGGGTGTCGAGATCGGCGCGATCAACACCAACGTCTTCCAGGACGAGGACTACAAGCTCGGCTCGGTGACCAACCCGGACGCCGGGATCCGCCGCAAGGCGACCGACCACCTCCTCGAGGCGATCTCCATCATGGACGCCACGGGCTCGCGCGACCTCAAGCTGTGGTTCTCCGACGGCATCAACTATCCGGGCCAGGACGACCTGCGGGACCGCCAGGACCGGCTGGCCGCGGCGCTGAAGGAGACCTACGACCGGCTCGGTCCGGACCAGCGGATGCTGCTGGAGTACAAGCTCTTCGAGCCGGCTTTCTACGCCACCGACGTCCCGGACTGGGGCACGTCGTACGCGCACTGCCTCGAGCTGGGGGAGCGGGCGACCGTGTGCATCGACACCGGCCACCATGCCCCCGGCACGAACATCGAGTTCATCGTGGCGTTCCTGCTGCGGGCCGGGAAGCTCGGCGCGTTCGACTTCAACTCCCGCTTCTACGCCGACGACGACCTGATGGTCGGCGCGGCGGACCCGTTCCAGCTGTTCCGGATCATGTACGAGATCGTCCGCGGTGACGCGCTGGACCCGGCGTACGGCATCGCGTTCATGCTCGACCAGTGCCACAACATCGAGGCCAAGATCCCGGCGATCATCCGGTCGGTGATGAACGTCCAGGAGGCCACGGCCAAGGCACTGCTCGTCGACCGGCCCGCGTTGCGCACCGCCCAGCAGTCGGGTGACGTGCTCGGCGCGAACGCCGTGCTGATGGACGCCTACAACACCGACGTCCGGCCGCTGCTGGCCGAGCTGCGCGAGGATGCCGGGCTCGACCCGGACCCCGTCGCGGCCTACCACCGCAGCGGGTACCAGGAAAAGATCGTGGCCGAGCGGGCCGGCGGCACGCAGGCCGGATGGGGAGCATGAGCATGACGGTGCCGGAGCAGCTCATCGCGCGCAGCAACGCGCTGGGAGCCGACCCGCGCAACACCAACTACGCCGGCGGCAACACCTCCGCCAAGGGTGCGGTGACCGACCCGGTCACCGGTTCGCCCACCGACGTCCTGTGGGTCAAGGGTTCCGGCGGCGACCTCGGCACGCTCGAGGAAAGCGGGCTCGCGGTGCTGAGGCTCGACCGGCTGCGGTCCCTGGTGGACGTCTACCCGGGCGTCGAACGCGAAGACGAGATGGTCGCCGCGTTCGACTACTGCCTGCACGGCCGGGGCGGGGCGGCGCCGTCGATCGACACGGCGATGCACGGGCTCGTGGAGGCCCCGCACGTCGACCACCTGCACCCGGACTCCGGCATCGCCCTGGCCACCGCGGCCGACGGCGCCGCGCTGACCAAGGAGTGCTTCGGCGACCGCGTCGCGTGGGTGGACTGGCGGCGGCCCGGGTTCCAGCTGGGCCTCGACATCGCCGCGGTCAAGGCGGCCAACCCGCAGGCCATCGGCGTGATCCTCGGCGGGCACGGCATCACGGCCTGGGGGGCGACCTCGGAAGAGTGCGAGCGCAACTCCCTCGACATCATCCGGACGGCCGAGGAGTTCCTCGCGTCTCGTGGCGTGGCCGAGCCGTTCGGCCCGGTCGTTCCGGGCTTCGAAGCACTTCCCGAAGCCGAGCGCCACGCGCGGGCCGCGGTCCTGGCGCCGGTGATCCGCGGGCTGGCCTCGACCGACCAGCGCGTCGTCGGGCACTACACCGACAGCGATGTCGTGCTGGAGTTCCTGGCCCGCGAGAAGCTCGCCGCTTTGGCCGCGCTGGGCACCTCGTGCCCGGACCACTTCCTGCGCACGAAGGTGCGGCCGCTGGTCGTGGACCTGCCCGCGGCCGCACCGGTGGAAGCCGTGGTGGCGCGGCTGAAGGAGCTGCACGCGGAGTACCGCGATTCCTACCGCGCCTACTACGAACGCCATGCCACGCCGGACTCCCCGGCGATGCGCGGTGCGGACCCGGCGATCGTGCTGGTTCCGGGTGTCGGGATGTTCTCGTTCGGCAAGGACAAGCAGACCGCGCGGGTCGCGGGCGAGTTCTACGTCAACGCCATCAACGTCATGCGCGGCGCCGAGGCCGTGTCGACGTACGCGCCGATCCCCGAGAGCGAGAAGTTCCGGATCGAGTACTGGGCGCTCGAAGAGGCGAAGCTGCGGCGCATGCCGAAGCCCAGGCCCCTCGCCGGGCGGATCGCGCTCGTCACGGGCGCCGGGTCCGGCATCGGCAAGGCCATCGCCCAGCGGCTCGCCGCCGAGGGCGCCTGCGTGGCGATCGCCGACCTGAACGCCGACGCCGCCTCGGAGGTGGCCGCGGACATCGGCGGCATCGGGGCCACCGCCGACGTCACCGACGCCGCCGCCGTCCAGGCCGCGGTGGACGCGACCGTGCTGGCGTTCGGCGGCCTCGACCTGGTGGTCAACAACGCCGGGCTGTCGATTTCGAAGCCGCTGCTGGAGACGTCCGAACGGGACTGGGACCTCCAGCACGACGTCATGGCGAAGGGCTCGTTCCTGGTCGCTCGCGCGGCCGCGAAGGCGATGATCGACCAGGGCGTCGGCGGGGACATCGTCTACATCTCGTCGAAGAACTCGGTGTTCGCGGGCCCGAACAACGTCGCGTACGGCGCCGCGAAGGCCGACCAGGCACACCAGGTCCGCCTGCTGGCGGCCGAGCTGGGCGCGCACGGCATCCGCGTCAACGGCGTCAACCCCGACGGCGTCGTCCAGGGCTCCGGCATCTTCGCCGGCGGCTGGGGCGCCCAGCGCGCCGCCGTCTACGGCGTGCCGGAGGAGAAGCTCGGCGAGTTCTACGCCCAGCGGACGATCCTCAAGCGCGAGGTGCTGCCCGAGCACGTCGCGGCCGCCGTGTTCGCCCTCACCGGCGGCGAGCTGACCCACACCACCGGCCTGCACGTCCCCGTGGACGCCGGGGTGGCCGCCGCGTTCCTGCGCTGAAGGAGGACCGATGACCCTGCACCGGATCACGCCGCGCCGCACCCGCGTCGGCCTCGTCGCGGGCGGCCTCGGCGCGTACTGGCCGCAGTTCCCCTCGCTGCTGCCGCACCTGGAGGCGTCCGCCCGGCGGGTCGCGTCCCGGCTGTCCGGACTGGACTGCGAAGTCGTCGACGTCGGCTTCGTTTCCGACGCGCGGGAAGGCGCGGCTGCGGCGGAGAAGCTGCGGGCCGCCGGGTGCGACCTGATCGTCGGGTTCCTGACGACGTACCTGACGTCCAGCATGCTCGCGCCGGTCGCCCAGCGCTCGGACGCGCCGGTGCTGCTGCTCAACCTGCAGCCCACCGAGTCGATGGACCACGAATCGTTCGACACCGGCGCGTGGCTGGCCTACTGCGGTGCCTGCCCGCTGCCGGAGATGGCCAACGCGTTCCGCCGCCTCGGCGTCGAGTTCCGCTCGGTGTCCGGGTACCTCGAGGACGAGCGGGCGTGGACGCGCATCGAGCGCTGGATCAAGGCGGCCGGCGTCCGGGCGGCGCTCCGGCACGGCCGCCACGGCCTGCTGGGGCACCTCTACCCGGGCATGATGGACGTCTCCACCGACCCGACGCTGGTGTCCGGCCAGCTCGGCGGGCACGTCGAAATCCTGGAGATCGACGACCTGCGGGTGCGCGTCGAGCAGGTCACCGACGCCGAGACCAAGGAACGGATGGACCTCGCCCGCGAAGTGTTCACTGTGGACGAGTCCGTAGTGGACGAAGACTTCGCCTGGGGTGCCACGGTTTCCGTCGCGCTCGACCGGCTCGTCGACGACTTCGCCCTCGACTCGCTGGCCTACTACCACCGCGGCCTCGACGGCGAGACGCACGAACGCGTCGGCGCCGGGTTCATCCTCGGCGCGTCCCTGCTCACCGCGCGCGGCATCCCGGCGGTCGGCGAGTACGAGCTGCGGACGTCCCTGGCCATGCTCGTCATGGACCGGCTCGGCGCGGGCGGCTCGTTCACCGAGCTGCAGGCGCTGAACTTCCACGACAACGTGGTCGAGATGGGCCACGACGGCCCGGCGCACCTCGGCATCAGCGCGCGCAAGCCGCTGCTGCGCGGCCTCGGCGTCTACCACGGCAAGCGCGGCTGGGGCGTCTCGGTCGAGTTCGACGTCAAGCACGGGCCGGTGACGCTCTGCGGGCTCGGCCAGCGCCGCGACGGCACGTTCACGCTCATCGCGTCCGAAGGCACCGTCGTGCCCGGCCCGCTGCTGCGGATCGGGAACACGACCTCGCGCGTCGACTTCGGCTGCGACCCCGGCGAGTGGACCGACGCCTGGTCGGCCAGCGGCATCGCGCACCACTGGGCCCTCGGCACCGGCCACCGCACGGGCGAGCTGACGGCCGTCGCGGACCTGCTCGGCTTGGAGCTGACCGTGGTGGACCCGTGAAGCGGGTGGCGGCCGTCGACCTGGGCGCGTCCAGCGGGCGGGTGATGGCCGGGACCGTCGGATCGTCGGTGCTGGACGTCGCGGAGGTACGGCGGTTCGCCAACGGCGGGGTCCAGGCGGGACCGGTGCTGTACTGGGACGTCCTGGGGCTCTACCGCGAGACGCTGGCCGGGATCAGGGAAGCCGGGGCCCTCGACGGCGTCGGCATCGACTCGTGGGCCGTCGACTACGGGCTGCTGGACGAGCGGGGCGCGCTGCTCGGCAACCCGGTGCACTACCGCGACCCGCGCACGCACGGGATCACCGTCCCGGTGCCCGACCGGGAGCTGTACGACGTCACGGGGCTGCAGCAGCTGCCGTTCAACACGCTGTACCAGCTGGTGTCCGAAGGCGACCGGCTCGAGGCCGCGGCGACGATGCTGATGATCCCGGACCTGCTGAACCACTGGCTCACGGGCTCGATCGGGGCCGAGCGCACGAACGCGTCGACGACCCAGCTCTACGACGTGCGAGCGCGGACTTGGGCCACTTCGCTCGCGTCGCGGGTCGGGATCCCGCCGCGTCTGCTGCCGCCGCTGCGGGACCCCGGCACGGTGGTGGGCACCGCGCCGGAGCTGTCCTGCCTGCCGGTGATCGCGGTCGGCTCGCACGACACGGCCTCGGCGGTGGTCGCGGTCCCGGCGTCCCCCGGGACGAACTTCGCGTACATCTCGGCGGGCACCTGGTCGCTGGCCGGGCTGGAGCTGCCGGCGCCGGAACTGGGTGACGCGGCCCTGGCCGGGAACTTCACCAACGAGGGCGGCGTCGACGGCACCATCCGGTTCCTGCGCAACGTGATGGGCCTGTGGGTGCTGTCGGAGACCCTGCGGACGTGGTCCACTTCGGACCTCGCCGGCGTGCTCGGCGCGGCGGCGTCCTCGCCGGCACTGGCGGCCGTGGTGGACATCGACGCGCCGGAGTTCCTGCCCCCGGGCGACATGCCGTCCCGGATCGCGGCGGCTTGCCGCGCCACCGGCCAGCGCGTCCCTTCGGGCCGGGCGGCCGTGGTCCGCTGCATCGTGGACAGCCTGGCGCTGGCCCACCGCCGGACGATCCGTGCGGCTTCGCGGGTGACGGGCCGCCCGGTCGACGTGGTCCACATCGTCGGCGGCGGCGCACGCAACGCGCTGCTCTGCCAGTCGACGGCGGACGCGTGCGGGGTACCGGTCCTGGCGGGCCCGGTCGAGGCGGCGGCACTGGGCAACGTGCTGGTCCAGGCCCGGGCGCTGGGGGAGGACCTGCCGGACCTGGCATCGATGCGCGCGCTGGTCCGGGAGACCCAGGAAGTCCGCCACTACGAGCCTTCCGGCCGTGGCGACTGGGACGCCGCCGAGGCCCGCCTGGCCCCCTGAGCGCCGGGGTGCCGTTCACCGGGCCGGAATGCGCGGAAGTCCTCTTCGGGCCGCGCCTTCCGGGCAAAGTCCGCGAAGCACCATTGCGGACCTCGGAGTCCGGCGCGAGCCTGGGCACGGCCGGTCGGAAACTTTCCGACCGGTGACGAGGGAGGACCGCGATGGCGCACCGAACCCGCATCCCGACCGCCGTGGCCGCCGCGTGCGCGCTGGCCCTGGCCTTCCCCGCGACCGCCTCCGCCGATCCGCCCGGTGCCCTGCCCGGCAACGCCCCCGGCTTCGAGAAGACCTTCCAGCCCGCCTTCGACTACGACAAGGACGGCTGCTACCCGACCCCGGCCATCGGCCCGGACGGCGCCATCGCCCCCGGTCTGTCCCTCGGCGGCGACACCAACGGCCACTGCCGCGACTCCTGGGACCTCGGCAACACCAACTCCTACTCGCGCGAGAAGTGCAACAACGGTTGGTGCGCGATCATGTACACGCTCTACTTCGAGAAGGACCAGGCCTCTCTCGGCCCGGGCAGCGCCGGGCACCGCCACGACTGGGAGCACGTCGTCGTCTGGGTGAAGGACAACCAGGTCGAGTACGTGGCGACGTCGCAGCACGGCGGCTTCGCCGTGCACGACCGCGCGAGCATGTTCTTCGAAGGCACCCACCCGAAGGTCGTCTACCACAAGGACGGCGGCTCGACGCACTGCTTCCGCGCCGCCAACGGCCACGACGACCCGCCCGAGAACCACCGGGGCACCTGGCAGTACCCGGCGCTCGTCGGCTGGGACGGCTACCCGGCCGGCCTCCGCGACAAGCTCGTCGCCGCCGACTTCGGCAGCGCCACCTTCGGCATCAAGGACGGCCAGTTCACCGGGAACCTGGCCAAGGCGAAGCCGGGCGGGATCCCGTTCGACGTCAACGCGTGACGCTCAGCTCGTGACCGGCCCGGTCCGGGCCCGCTTCAACTCGAAGAACCCGGGAGTGCCGGTCACGAGCAGCACGCCGTCCCACAGCCGGCCGGCCTCCTCGCCGCGCGGGGCCGGGCTGACGACCGGGCCGAAGAACGCGGTGCCGTCGACGTGGATCGCGGGCACGCCCAGGTCTTCGCCGATCGGGTCGAGTGCGGCGCGGTTGCCCTTCAGCAGGTCCGCGTCGAGTTCGTCCGACTCGGCGGCGTCCGCGAGGGAGGCGGGCAGGCCGGCCTCGGCGAGCGCGGCCAGCAGCGTCGCGCGGCCGACCGGCGCCTTGTCCCGGTGGATGCGCGTGCCGAGCGCCGTGTAGAGGTCGCGCAGCACCTCGGTTCCGTGCGCCCGCTCGGCGGCCAGCGCCACCCGCGCGGGGCCCCAGCGCTCGTCGAGCCAGGCCCGGTACCAGGCGTCGACTTCGCGGCCTTCGTTGTGCAGAGCCAGGCTGAACACGTGGAACTGCGTCCGGACGTCGCGGACCCGCTCCACTTCCAGGAGCCAGCGCGAAGCGATCCACGCCCACGGGCAAACGGGGTCGAACCAGAGGTCAACGGTTTTCACCCGGGTCACGCTAGGCCGCGGATCGGCCCGGCAGAAGAGCCAATTCCGCCGTGCCGGACCGGGCCAATCAGAGCCAGCCGCGCTCGTCCGCAATGCGCACCGCCTCGACGCGGTTGCGCGCGCCGGTCTTGGTGATCGCCGCGGAGACGTAGTTCCGGACCGTGCCCTCGGACAGGTAGAGCCGGGACGCGATCTCCGCGACCGTCGCGCCGGTGCGGGCCGTGATGAGCACGTCCCGCTCCCGCGCGGTCAGCGGTGACTCGCCCGCGGCCAGGGTCGCGACGGCCAGTGCCGGATCCACCACCCGCTCGCCGGCGAAGACGCGGCGGATCGCGTCGGCGAGCGCGTCGGCGGGAGCGTCCTTCACCACGAACCCGGCCGCGCCCGCGTCCATCGCGCGGCGCAGGTAGCCGGCCCGCCCGAACGTCGTGAGCATGACGACCCGGCAGTCCGGCAGCTGCGTCGCGAGCACCGCGGCGGCCGCGAGCCCGTCCAGGCCCGGCATCTCGATGTCCAGCAACGCGACGTCGGGCCGGTGTTCGCGGGCGGCGCCGACGACCTCGTCGCCGCGGCCGACCGACGCGACCACCTCGAAGTCGTCCTCGAGCGCGAGCAACGCGCACAGCGCCTGGCGGACCAGCTCCTGGTCGTCGGCGAGCAGCAGGCGGATCGTCATACCGTCACCCGCAGCCGCCAGCCGCGCGGGCGCACCGGCCCGGCGCGGAACTGCCCGCCGGCCGCCTTGACGCGCTCTCGCAGCCCCGCCAGCCCGGACCCCTCTTCGGGCGAGCCGCCCACGCCGTCATCGACAACCTCCACAGTGGACGCGGAAACCGTGACCGCGCAGTGCGTCGCCCGCGCGTGCCGGGCGACGTTGGTCAGGCCTTCCCGCACGACCCAGCCGAAGAGCTCCTGGTGGTCCGGGCCCACGACGTCGGTCGCGGTCGGCAGGTCGGCGGCGACCCCGCACGCGCGCAGCAGCTCGCGGCCGCGGGCGAGCTCGCCGGCGAGCGTCACCTCCCGGTAGCCCGACACCGCGGCACGGACGTCGGTGAGCGCCTGGCGCGCGAGGGTTTCGACCTCGGTCATCTCCTCGCCCGCCCGGACGCTGTCGGCGGCCACCAGCCGCTTCGCCAGCGTGCTCTTGACCGTGATCGCGGTGAGGGAGTGGCCGAGCAGGTCGTGCAGGTCGCGGGCGATCCGGGTGCGCTCGGCTTCGGACGCCAGCCGCGCCACCTCGGCGCGGGCCTCGACGAGCGCCTGGTTGGCCCGGACCGCCTCGGCGAACGCGTAGACGACCAGCACGGTGAACACCAGCGCGACGGCCTGCGTCCAGCCCACGTCGTCCCACACCACCCCGGGCAGCACGAGCGCCGTGAGCGCGGCGAAGGCGGTCAACGCGAGGCCGTGGCGGGGGAGCCGCGGCACCGCCAGCGAGACCGCGACCGTGGCGAGGAAGAACGCGTCGGCGTGGGCGAAGGGCAGCGCGGCGGCGAACAGGACGGTCAGCACCCCCAGGAGTGCCCAGAACCGGCGCGCCGCCCGGTGCGCCGCCGCCCGGGTCGCGGCGAGGTAGCAGCCGACGAACACCGCGACGATCGCGCAGCCCGCCACGGCGGCCGGCCCGGCCGAGTACTTCAGCACGCCGGGGACGGTCACCGCCGGGTAGACGAGCATGCCCGCGTCGAGCAGCATCAGCCGCCAGCCGCGGACCCACCGCTGCACGTCCGCCGGCGTCGTCGTGTCCATGGGCGGGACGCTACCGGGCCCGCAGCCGCTTGCTGTTGACCAGCACGGTGACACTGAGCAGGAGCAGCCCGCAGACGGCCTGCTCGGCGCGCAGCCACACCGGGAACAGCCCGGGCAGGACGACGATGACGGCGATCGCCACGAGCATCACGGCGGAGACGATCCGCAGCCGCAGCAGGCCCTTGCGCGACCCGCGGGCCGCGCTGCGGGCGAAGGCGAACGTCAGCAGCGAGCTGGCGACGACGATCGTGGCGCGCACCCAGACCGCGTCGGTCACCATGGCGTGGTTGTTCCGGAACAGGACGATCGCGACGAGGGTCAGCACGGAAAGCGCGGCGTAACCGCCGGTCAGCAGCAGCACGGGCCGGAAGCCGGCGGGTTCGGTTCGGGTCGTTGTCATGCCGGAAATGCTCGTCGCGAGGGGGCTTCCGGCGGCAGTGCCGTCGCTCAGCGGCCATCCATGACATTTGTCATCGGCGCGGTGCTGGGAGAGCGCTCTCACAGCGTGCTACAAAGGACGGGTGACGACGCAGCCGCCGACCCTGGAGGACGTCGCGCGGGTCGCCGGCGTCTCCCGGGCCACCGTGTCCCGCGTGGTCAACAGCGTGCGCAACGTCGACCCGAAGCTCCGGGAGACCGTCGAGCGCGCGATCGCGGCCACCGGGTACGTCCCGAACCGCGCGGCCCGCTCGCTGGTCACCCGCCGCACGGGCGCGGTGGCACTGGTGGTGTCGGAGCCCGAGCGGCACGTCGAAGCGTTCACCGGCGGCGTGTTCGGCGACCCGTTCTTCGGCCGGGTGGTCGAGGGCGTCGTCGCGCACCTGCGCCCGCGGGGGCTGCACCCGCTGCTGATGCTCGTCGACAGCGACGAGGAACGCGCGAAGCTCGTGCCGAAGCTGCGGCAGGAGCAGGTGAGCGGGGTGCTGCTGATCTCGCTGCACCCGGCCGAAGACCCGTTGCCGCGCACGCTGACCGACGCGGGCGTCCCGACGGCCTTGTTCGCGCGCCCGGGCCGCCCGGCCCCGGTCTGCTACGTCGACGTCGCCCACCAGGACGGCGCCCGGCTGGCGGCCGACCGGCTCGTCTCGCGCGGCTGCCGGCGGGTCGCGACGATCGCGGGCCCGGCGGGCACCCCCGCGGGCCAGGACCGGCTGGCGGGCTTCCGCGACGCGATGGCCCGCCACGGCCACGCGTACGTGGCGGTCGCCGAGGGCGACTTCACCGAGCACGGCGGCGAACGCGCGATGGACCGCCTCCTGGCCGAAGAACCCGCGTTGGACGGCCTGTTCGTGGCCAACGACCTGATGGCGTACGGCGCGCTGACCGTGCTGCGGGAAGCGGGCCGGCGCGTCCCGGACGACGTCGCCGTGGTCGGCTTCGACGACAGCCGGGTGGCGCTGAGCTGCCGGCCTCGGCTCACGACGATCCGCCAGCCGGTCGAGGAGATGGGCGCGGCGATGGCCCGGATGGTCCTCGACCGCATGGCCGACCCGTCGCTGCGCGCGGAGTCGGTGATCTTCGACCCGGAGCTGGTGGTCCGCGACTCGGCCTGAGCGGGTTGTGCGCCGGGATCGAATTCCCGGCGCTCCCGCAGGGGATTGTGCTTAGCTTGAGCGGACAGCTTGCTGCACTCTTGGGGGGATTCGCATGAGAGTTCGTCAGAGATTCACCGTGCTCGTGGTCACCGGGGTGCTGGCGTCGATCGCCGTGCCGGCCCAGGCGAGTGCCGCCACCGCGATCGCCGAGCCGACCGTGACTTCGGCCGAGTACCCCGACGACGGGGCCTGGCACCCCGGGGCCGGCATCCCGGGTTCGTTCACCTTCGACGCCCACGGCGACGACGCGGTCGTCGGGTTCTCCTACGGCACCACCGATCCGGCGGGCACCTTCGTGGCGGCGGACCACCCCGGCGGGTCGGCGACGGTTTCCTACACCCCGCAGGCTTCCGGCCCCAACGATCTCTACGTGGCGAGCGTCGACGGCGCGGGCAACCGGTCGCCTCAGCACGTCCACCACTTCTACGTGCAGTCGACCGAGCCCCGGGTCACCGCGCCCCGGGAGACCGGCGTCGGAGTCCCGGCCGAGGTCCGCTTCTCGCCCGGGATACCCGATGTCGTCTCCTACACCTACCTGGTCGACAACGGGCCCGGGACCACCGTCGCGGCCTCGGCCGACGGAACCGCGTCCGCGGACATCGTCACTGCGAACCTGGGTTCCCACACGCTCAAGGTGTGGAGCACGACCGGCGCGGGGCTGACGTCCGGCATCGCGAGCACGACCTACACGGCCAGTGACGCGCCACTGGTGGCGAGCACCGACTACCCGGACTCCGTGAGCAGCGGAGGCCCCGGCGTCGCCGGCGTCTTCAGCTTGACCCCGCGCACGCCGGGTGTGGTCGAGTACGTCTACTACCTCTACTGGGACTGGGACAACCCGACCGTCGTCCCGGCCGGCGCCGACGGCCGGGCGAGCTTCACCTTCACCCCCGGCGCGTCGGGGTTCTACCCCATCGAGGTCTACAGCCGGACCGCCGACGGCACGCAGTCGAACCTCGGCCGCGACTACTACATCGCGGTGAAGTAGGGGCCGGGCTCCACCCTGATCCGGCCGAGGACGCCTTCAGCGCATCGAACGCGCTGAAGGCGTCCTTGTGCGTGGCCTGCCGGGCAAAGAGCCCGGCCTGTCCGGACAGTTCCGCTCACTGGTCTGGACATCGGCCCGTCGCCTGTGCTCAGATCGGAACCGGCTTTTCCAACGTTGTAAAACTGCCGGGTCCCCTGACCGGAACGGAGTTCCGCCGTGCGGACGAGAACAGCGAAATCCCTCCACCTGGTGAGCGTCCTGGCCGTCGCCGCCGCCGTCGTGAGTGCCGCCCCGGCCGCCGCCGGGCCCGCGCGCGCGGCCGTCACGGCCGGGAACGCGCGTTTCCAAGTCCTGTCCCCGACGTTGATCCGCACCGAGTACGCCGGTGACGGCCACTTCACCGACGCCGCCACCTTCAACGCCATCGGCCGCGGCTCGTTCACGCCTCCGCCGTTCACGTCCACGACGGCGAACGGCGTGCTGACCATCCGCACCAGCGCGACCACCCTGACCTACAAGCTGGACTCCGGCCCGTTCGACGCCGGGAACCTCCAGATCCGCGCGAACGCCGGCGCGACCCCGGTGACCGCCGCGCCGTGGCACCACCTGACCTGCGCGGTCGGCTCGCTGTGCGAGGCCGAGGACCTGACCGCCGACGGGCTGGGCATCGCCACGGACCACACCGGCTACACCGGCGAGGGCTTCCTCGCGGGCTTCGAGAGCACCGGCACCTCGGCCACCGCCGACGTCAGCGCCGCCACCGCCGGCACCTACGCCGTGACCGTCCGGTTCGCCAACGGCCAGGGCGGCGACGGCCAGCACGTCACCCGCACCCTGAGCGTGTCGGTCGACGGCGGCACCGCGCAGAAGCTGACCCTGCCCGCCACGGCCGACTGGAACAGCTGGGCCGTCGCCTCGGTCCCGGTCACCCTCGGCGCCGGCCGCCACAGCGTCCGCCTCGAGCGGACCGCGAGCGACTCCGGCAACGTCAACATCGACGCGCTCGCGGTCCTCGCCGCCGGCGCGCCGTTCCCGCCCGCGTCGGCCCGCGCGTTCACCGGCTGCGCCCTGGATGTCAGCTGCGAGGCGGAAGCCGGGCTCCGCGCGGGGACCGCGATCGTGGCGACCGACCACACCGGGTACGCCGGCCGCGGGTTCGTCGCCGAGCTCAACCGCGGCTCGTCGCTGACCCACCGCGTCGTCGAGGTCCCGGCCGCCGGCACCTACCAGCTGGACGTCCGGTACGCGAACGGCACCGGCGGCGACGGCCTGCACCAGACCCGGACCGCGACGGCCGCCGCCAACGGCGTCACCCGCACCCTGAGCCTGCCGGCCACCGCCGACTGGAACACGTGGGGTGCCGCGTCGGTCCCGGTCGACCTCAAGGCGGGCACGAACGACGTCGTCCTCGGCTGCCCCGACGACACCAGCTGCCACGTCAACCTCGACACCGTCGCGGTCACCAGGACCGGTGCCGCGGCGCCGCAGCCGCACCTGACGCTCGGCGGGTACCGCCGCGGCCTCGACGGGGTCAATGGCGACAACGGGACGCCGTCGCTCACCGAAGGGCTCCTGCACCAGGACGGCTGGTACCTGCTCGACGACAGCCCGTCCGCGCTGTACGACACGCGGACCGAAGCCGTCACGCAGCGGCCGTCGCACGGCGGGAACCCGTACCAGGACGGCTACGTCTTCACCTTCGGCCACGACTACAAGGCCGGCCTGCGCGACCTCGCGACCCTGACCGGGCCGTCGGAGCTGCTGCCGCGCTGGGCCTACGGCGTCTGGTACTCCGAGTACATCGACCGCACCGCGGCCGACTACCGCGACAAGATCCTGCCGCGCTTCCGCAGCGAAGGCGTGCCCCTGGACGTCCTCGTGACCGACACCGACTTCAAGGCGCCGGACACCTGGAACGGCTGGCAGTTCGACACGGCCAAGTTCCCCGACCCGGCCGCGTTCTTCGCCTGGTCGCACTCCCAGGGGCTGCACAACACCCTGAACATCCACCCGAGCATCATGGGTTCGGACCCGCAGTTCGCCCGCGCGCAGGCGACGGCGAAGGGCAAGCTGGCGAAGTCGAACTGCGGCACCGACTGCTACGTCTTCGACTGGGGCGACCCCGACCAGCTCAAGGCGTACCTCGACCTGCACGGCCAGATGACCGGCCAGGGCAACGACTTCTGGTGGCTCGACTGGTGCTGCGACGGCTCGAAGTCCAGCCTGCAGGGCGTCACGCCGGACTCGTTCATCAACCAGAAGTACGCCGACCTGTCCGCGCCGGCGATCGAGCGGGGCTTCGTGACGTCGCGGGCGTACGGCTCGCTGCAGGCGGGCGGCTACGGCGGCCCGGTGGGCCTGTCGACGGGACCGTGGGCGGACAAGCGCAGCACCGTCCACTTCACCGGCGACACGTCGTCGACGTGGGGCACGCTGCGGATGGAGGTCGGCATCACCCCGGCCGAGTCGGCCGCGACCGGCCTGTCGGCGATCAGCCACGACATCGGCGGCCACAACGACACGACCGGCCTGCGCGGCAGCGAGACCTACACCTCGGGCGGGCAGCAGCACCAGACGGCCAAGCTGCCCGACGACATGTACGCGCGCTGGGTGCAGCTCGGCACGTTCCAGCCGATCGACCGGCTGCACAGCAACCACAGCGACCGGCTGCCCTGGCAGTACGGCGACGCGGCGAAGGCGTCGGCGACGAAGTTCCTCAACCTGCGCGAGAACCTCGTCCCCTACACCTACACGCTGGCCCAGCAGGCGGCGACGACCGGTGTCCCGGTGGTCCGGCCGACCTACGTCGAGTACCCGGACGACCCGGCGGCCTACGCGGCGGCGTCGAGCGAGTACTTCTACGGGCCGGACATGCTGGTGGCGCCGGTGACGTCCCCCGGGACGTCGGCGACGACGCCGGTCTGGTTCCCGCCGGGCCAGTGGACGGACTACTTCTCCGGCAAGACCTACACCGGCGGGTCCACCCAGCAGGTGACGTCGGACCTCGGCACCATGCCGGTGTTCGTGCGCGCGGGCGGCATCACCGTGACCCGGACGGCGGACGTCGCGAACGACGTCCAGAACCCGCTCGACCGGGCGACGGTGACGGTCGCGCCGGGTGCGCCGGGGTCGTTCTCGCTGTACGAGGACGACGGCTCGTCGTCGAAGCACAGCTCGACGACCCGGATCACCTACACCGAGCGGCGCGGAGCGCACACGGTGACGGTGTCTCCGTGCGAGGGCCGGTCCCAGGTCGCGTCGCGGGAGTGGACGGTGAAGTTCCTCGGCGTGACGTCGGAGCCCGCCCAGGTCCGGGTCGGGGACGGCTGGGCACCGTCGTCGGCGTGGCGGTGGGACGCGGCGACGAACACGCTGACGGTGACGGCGCACGCCGGGCGGGGCCCGGTGACCGTCACGTACTGAGCTACCGGCGGGCGGAGCCGGTAATGGCCGTCGAGGCCACCACGTGGGGTGGTGGCCTCGACGGCGCCGGCCCGGCCACCCTGTGGGGTCGGTGGCCTCCACGGCCCCGGGCGGGGCCGTCGTCTTCGTGCTCAACCCGCTTTCGCGAGCACCTGCTCCTGCCGGATACCTTCGGCGCCGACGTCACCGGCGAGCCGCTTCGTCTCGGCGTCCGCGCCCGAGGTCTGCTCGCCCTTCGCGAGCACGACCAGCTGCGCCGCGTGCGCCCGCAACAGCGCGACCAGCCGCTGGTCGAACTCCGGGCCGGAGCCGGTCCGCAGCGCCACGAGATCGGCCGAGGTGACCATCCCGGGCATGTGGTGTCCACTGTGGACGTCAGCGGCCGGGAGCCCGGCCCGGTCGCGCGCCGCCTTCAACCGGGCCAGCAGCCGTTCGGACGGCGCCGCGACCGAGCCGGCGGCCGTGCGGATCGTGGCGCTGGCGGCGTGCTCCGGCGCCAGGCGGGCCGCCGAGACCGCGTTCTCCGTCATCGGCACGACCAGCTGCAGCCACGCCACGTCCGTCGGGTTGAACGGCGACGCCGGAGGGGGGACGGCGGTGGCGCACCCGCCCGTGGTCAGCGCCACCACCGCCCCCAGGAGCAGCCGCCTCACGGACGGCCGGGCAGCCGGTAGTTCGGCCCGAGCACGGTGCCGCGGTCCGGCTTGTAGAGGTCGAACCCGCGCGGGTCGCACTGCAGGCCGCCGTTGATGCAGTGCGTCACCAGCGCCGCCAGCGTCTCGGGGTCCCACGCGTTGAAGAAGTCGTAGTGCCACGAGTACCCGCGTCCGCTGGCCAGGTGGACACCGGACATGTCGCCGCTGACCGGGAACGCCATCTTGAACTCGAGCATCGGCACCGCCACCGGGTGGTCGGCCGGGCACGTCAGCGTGGCCCGGTCCGGGTACGCCATGTGGCTCTTGTGATCGGCCGAGTCGAGGTGGACGCCGTCCCAGCAGCTCGGGGCCTGGTAGCGGATGTTGAGCTGGCTGCCGTCGACGCAGTGCACGGGGATGTCCCAGTTGTGGAAGCTGTCCCCGCACTCCCAGCCCTCGATGGCGCCGGGCGCGTGCTGGAACTCGTCCTGGGTCGCCGTGACGCTGCCGGCGACGTAGCGCAGGCCGGGCGGGAACGGCACGACCTTCGTGTAGTCGAGGATGCCGGCCTTGTAGTAGACGACCTGGGCGAAGTTCGGCAGCACGACCTGGTTCCCGTTGTAGACCGTCGGGAACCAGTACGCGGACAGGTCGTCCGGCGCCAGGCAGGTCGTGGCGCCGACGCCCGCGCCCTGCAGCGACTGCAGGGTGGTCGCCGCGTTGGTGGTCTTGTTGCCGAGGAACGTGTGGTCGTGCGACGCGCCGGGCAACCCGGGGAAGACGATCGGGTCGTCCGGCTGGTGGTGGCTGGGGGAGCAGTTGACCTGGAATTCGTGGTGGGTCACCAGGTTGTCCGCGCCGGCGGGCGACGAGGTGGCCGCGGTCAGGAAGGCGCCTGCCAGCACGGTGGCGGCGGTGCAGGCGAGGAGCGCGAGTTTCGGTGCCAAGGGTCCTCCACGGTGAGGGGCCAAGGGTGGGAGAGCGCTCTCCCACAGCATGCGCACCGAGCCGTCACCGTGTCAAGGAGTACCCGGATCGACCGCCGGACAGGCATTGTCGAGTTGCGGCCCGAATCTTGACAACGCGGGGCGCCGTGCCGAACCATCGGTCACGCCGGAGAGCGCTCTCCAATCTCCGTCCCCTTTCGTACGGGAGTCAACGTGGACCGACCGTCGCTCCTCCGTGCCGTCCCGGCGCTGGTGGCCCTGCTCGTGCTGGGCCTGTTCGCCGGCCCGTCCCCGGCGCACGCCGCGACCGTGCTTTCCCAAGGCAGACCGGCGACCGCGTCGAGCACCGAAGGCGCGGGCACTCCGGCGTCCGCCGCCGTCGACGGCGACCCCGGCACCCGCTGGGCGAGTGCCTGGAGCGACCCGCAGTGGCTGCAGGTCGACCTCGGCGCGTCCGCCGACATCAGCCAGGTCACCCTGAACTGGGAAGCCGCATACGCGACCGCCTACGAAATCCAGGTCTCGGACAACGCGACGTCGTGGCAGACCGTGTACAGCACCACGACGGCGACCGGCGGCACGCAGACCCTCGCCGTCACCGGCCACGGCCGGTACGTGCGCCTCTACGGCACCCACCGCGTCGGCGGCTACGGCTACTCGCTCTGGGAGTTCCAGGTCAGCGGCACCCCTGGCACGTCGACGCCGGGCGGACCCGGCGTCACAAAGGTGACCGGCAGCCAGGGCAACTGGCAGCTGTCGGTCGACGGCGCCCCGTGGACCGTCAAGGGCCTCACCTGGGGCCCGCCGGTCAGCGAGGCGGGGACGCGGATGCCGGAGCTGCACTCGATCGGCGTCAACACCGTCCGCACCTGGGGCACCGACGGCACCAGCCAGCCGCTGTTCGACGCCGCCGCGGCCAACGGGATCAAGGTCGTCGCGGGCTTCTGGCTGCAGCCCGGCGGCGGGCCGGGCAGCGGTGGCTGCGTGGACTACACCACCGACACGAACTACAAGACCACGATGCTCGGCGAGATCCAGAAGTGGGTGACTGCTTATAAGGCGAACCCGGGCGTGCTCATGTGGAACGTCGGCAACGAGTCGATCCTCGGCATGCAGAACTGCTACTCCGGCACGCAGCTCGAGCAGGAGCGGATCGCCTACACACGCTTCGTCGAGCAGGCCGCGCAGGCGATCCACGCCATCGACGCGAACCACCCGGTCACCTCGACCGACGCGTGGACCGGCGCGTGGCCGTACTACAAGGCGTACGCGCCGAGCCTCGACCTGTACTCCGTCAACTCCTACGCCCAGGTCTGCCAGGTGAAGCAGGACTGGCTGAACGGCGGCTACACAAAGCCCTACATCATCACCGAAACCGGCCCGGCCGGCGAGTGGGAGGTCCCGAACGACGTCAACGGCGTCCCGGCGGAGCCGACCGACCAGCAGAAGCGCGACGGGTACGGCACCGCGTGGAACTGCGTGCTGGCCCACCCGGGCGTGGCCCTCGGCGCGACGCTGTTCCACTACGGCACCGAAGGCGACTTCGGCGGCGTCTGGTTCAACATCACCACGGGCAACGAGAAACGGCTGTCCTGGTACGCCGTCCGCAAGCTCTACAGTGGACAGACGGGCGGCAACACGCCGCCGGTGATCTCGTCGATGAACCTCAGCCGCGTCACCGACGTCCCGGCCGGTTCGACGTTCACGCTGACGGCCGGGGTGTCCGATCCGGACGGTGACCCGATCACGTACACCATGGGCTACAACAGCAAGTACATCAACAACGCCGCCGGGCTGATCCCGGCCCGGTTCACCGGCACCGGCCCGTTCACCGTGACCGCGCCGCAGCAGCTGGGCGTCTGGAAGCTCTACCTCTACGCCCGGGACGGCCACGGCAACGTCGGCATCGAGACGCGTTCGCTGCGCGTGGTCGCCCCGCCGGTGCCGGGCACGAACCTGGCCCGCGGCGCGGCGACGACGGCGTCGACCTACCAGGCCGACGGCCCGGGCGCGCCGTACCCGCCGCAGGCCGCGACGGACGGCGACACCGCGACGCGCTGGGCGAGTGCCTGGGCCGACCCGCAGTGGCTGCAGGTCGACCTGGGCAGCCGGCAGTCGTTCGACCACGTCCAGCTGGTCTGGGAGGCCGCGTTCGGGAAGGCCTACGAGATCCAGGTGAGCGACGACGCGGCGAACTGGCGCTCGGTGTACTCGACGACCTCCGGCGACGGCGGCGCCGACGACCTGGCGATCTCGGCCACGGCTCGGTACGTGCGGATGTACGCGACGCAGCGCGGCACCGGGTACGGGTACTCGCTGTACGAGTTCGGCGTCTACCGCAGCTGATCAGCCCGGCGACGCGCTGGAAACCAGGATCCTGGCTGGCCATGCGTCGTCGCGGAAAGTGTCGGACCCCCGGCGTAGCGTCCGGGCCGTGCGTGAATCGGTGGAAGTCGCGTCCGGCCCGGGGTACGCGCTGAGCGTGGTCAGCTGCCGGGACGACCACACCGGCTGGTCGTCGCCGGAGGTGGCGACCGCGCACCGGATGGTGCTGGTGCGCCGGGGCCGGTTCCGCCGCCGCGCCCGCGGAACGGTGGCGGACGCGGACCCGGCGATGGCCTACCTGACCGAACCGGGCGAGGAGGAAAGCTTCGCCCACCCGGCAGGCGGAGACGTCTGCACGGCGGTGACGTTCGGCGCGGACCGCTGGCACCACCTGGCGGGCGACCGAGCCGCGCGCACGACGGTGTACGCGGACGCCGCCCTCGAACTCGCCCACCGCCGCGCGGTCGCCTCGGCGGCCGACCCGGACTACGCCCTGGCGGAGCAGCTTCTGGTCTTGGTGGGCCGGGCGATCACGCAGGCGTCATCGCGGCCCGGCGGCGCACTGGTGGCCCGGGCGAGCACTCAGGCTTCACCTCGGCCTGGCACTGCGGCCACCCTGGTGGCCCGGGCCCGCGACGCGCTCGCGGCGGACGTCCCGGAGGCGGCCGGCCTGTTCCCGCTCGCGGAGCTGCTGGGGATCTCGCCGTACCGGCTGAGCCGCGCTTTCCCGCAGGAACTCGGTGTCTCGCTGACGCGCTACCGCAACCGAGTCCGCGTCGGCCGCGCCCTGGACAGGCTGGAGGCGGGGGAGCGGAGTCTGGCGGCCTTGGCGGCCGAGCTGGGTTTCGCCGACCAGGCCCACCTGACCCGCACAGTCCGCGACCACACCGGCGAGACCCCGCGGCCTTGCGCCGCCTCCTGTCCGAACAGCCAAGCGAAACCACCCACCACCCGTGATGCCCCTCCAATCACACGTGATGCCCCTCCAATCACACGTGATGCCCCTCCAATCACGCGAGATGCCTCTCCAATCACGCGAGATGCCTCTCCAATCACGCGAGATGCCTCTCCAATCACGCGAGATGCGCGCCCGATCACGCGATCGGGCCGTCCAACCGCGCGAACGGCACTGCCGAAAGCCTCGCCACGGCGGCGATGGCGTCCTGCGCCGGGTGCAGCGCGGGCCTGCGCGTCGAACCCGCTAGGCACAGCGAAGGGGTCCGCTAGGCAGGGCGGCGGCGTAAGCAAGGGGCGGCGCGGCGGGAACGGGGCTGGGCGCGTGGCCACCCCCAGCGGCCACGTGACTTCACCCCGCGGCCGCTGCGCCACCCCGGGTTCCGGTGTCCCGTTTTCGAAACACCGGACGGGGGTATCGTAGTCTTTCCGGGACAGACTGTGTCAAGTTTACGGAACAGCTACGCTGGCGAGTGTCACGTTTCCTGACCGAGAGTGGTGTGTGGTGAGCGAGGAGCGCAGTTTCGCCGAACGGCTGACGCGGTTGATCGCGACCGTGCACCCGCCGGACCGCAAGCCGTACTCCTACCGGGAGATCGCGACCGGCGTGGCCGAACAGACCGGCGTGACGATGTCGGCGACGCACGTCCAGCAGCTCGCCGTCGGCGCTCGCAAGGATCCCAAGCGCTCGCACATCCAGGCCCTGGCGCAGTTCTTCGGCGTGCCGGTGACGTACTTCTTCGACGACCAGGTCGCCGGGCAGGTCGACCAGCAGGTCGAGGACGTCGTGGCCTGGCGTGACAGCGAGGCGCGCACCCTCGCCCAGCGGGCCATGCGGCTCTCGCCGCGGGACCGCGAGACCGTGACGGCGCTGCTCGACCAGCTGGCCGGCTACGACGAGAACCGTCGCCGGGACGGCCGGCGGCGGAAGCCGGAGTGACTGCCGGCGGTCGGCTACGATGACCTCGTCCGTGATCGCGCCCCGGTGCACCCGGCTGGCGCCCGGTGAGCGGGGAGGACCCATCGACGAGCGCGGCTTGGCGGACCTCCGGGCCGGCGCCCGGGCGCGGGTCCGGACGGTGCTCGCCGCCGTCCCGGTGCCGCGGCCGTGGTCGATGAACGCCTGGGTCGACGGCCTCGAGGCGTGGCGCGGGCGGGAGATCGACCTCGTCCCGGTCGAGTACCGGCCTGGGCGGCCGTCCGGTGCCTGGCAGGCCCGCCCGGACTACGACCTGATCGCCTACGTCGAGCACACGTCGGCGCTGCACCAGGACCACATCATCGCCCACGAGCTGGCCCACATGCTGTGCGCGCACACCGGGGCCTGCCAGCTGTCGGAGTCCGAAGCCGCGCAGCTCGCCCCGGACCTCGCGCCGCAGGCGTTGTCGCACCTGCTCACCCGCGTGACGACGGGCACCGACGAGTACGAGGCGGAGCTGATCGCCGTGCTGCTGATGAGCGCCGCGACGAGCGAACCGCCCGCCGTTCAGCCGGGTGCGTCCGGCCGGGCGGCGGAGCAGGCTAGGCGGCTCGCGGCTCTCCTGGGATAGTCGCGTCTCGTGATCGACATTCTGTTCGTCGGAGTCGGGCTGTTCGCCCTGTTCGCCGGGATCTGGCGCGCGGTCCGCGCCCGCCGCACCGGCGCTGGTGCGGGGCTGGCCGTCTCGCTCATCGCGCTCGGCGCGGCGTTCTGCTTCCTCTCCAACCGCGCGCAGCTCTTCGAGAGCGAGATCTACCCGAGCCTCGGCCGGCTGCTGTCGAACCTCGCGACGATGGTCGCGGCGTACGGGATCGGCCTGACCGTCGCCGAGATCAGCGGGACCCGCGACCGCGGCCGGCGCACCCGGCTCGTCGCGCTCGGCGTCGCGCTGGCGCTGCTCGTCGTCACGTTCTTCAGCACGCCGGGGCTGCCCCGCGGCATCGGCGTGTTCGACGAGTTGTACCGCACACACCCGACGCTGGTGGTTTACGTCTTCGCCTACACCGTCTACCTCGGGTTCGCGGTCCTCGACATCGGCGTGGTGGCGGCGGTGACGATCCGCGCGAGCGGTGGCGCGCTGCGCGCCGGGCTGGCCTTGCTGCTGCTGGCGTCGGCGTTCGCGGTCGCCTACCTCGCGGGGAAGGTCGTCGCGACGATCGGGGCGCTCCAGGCCGAGCACCCGGTGAAGGCGTTGTGCAGCGGCCCGTTCTCGACGCTGCCGTGTGCGCTGGACGTCGGCTTCCCGGCGGTCTCGGTGCTGTTGATCGTGCTGGGGCTGACGATCCCGTCGATCCCGGGCATCGCCGCCGGGCGCCGCGACGCGAAGACGCTCCGCCTGCTGCGGCCACTGCGCGCGCACCTGACGCGGCGGTTCCCGGAGATCGTCCGCATCGACCCGGGCGGGCCGTCGCGCCGCGAGCGGCTGCTGACGGCGATGAGCGAGACCAACGACGGCCTCATCCTGGCCGGGGTGACGCCGGACCTGGCGGCGCCCGCGGCGGCGCGGCTGGTGCGGGCGCTGCCGGACGAGCCGGGGGAGGAGGAACCGCCCGCCGCCGGGGCGGAGCCGTTCGCCGCGGACGTCGCGCGGTTGCGGGCGATCGCGCGGGCGTACCGGAAGCTGGAGGGCGCCACGGCGGACGAGGTGGTCAGGCCGGCGCGCTGAACGGCGCTTCGAGCCGCGGTTCCCAGCCCCGCTCGGTCAGCGCCACGAGCTGCAGCGCGTCGGCTCGGACGTTCAGTGGCAGCAATGGCCGCACTTCGCCGGCGACCCGCGCGAGAGTCTCGTCTTCACCGCCCATCGCGACGGTCACGTGCGCCGGCGGGCGTGGTCCGAACCGGCCGCCGTAGGGCGGGATGTCCGGCCACCGCGCGCACGCGGCGTCGGTGACCGGCTGGAGCGACGGCGTGGGGATCGCCGCGAAACCGGGAGCCGTCACGAACTCGGCGAGCCGCACCTCGGCCGGCGCGACGTCCACGGCGAGCGAGCGGACCGCGGCCAGCACCTCGTCGGTGAGCGAGGCGTCCGGCAGGAACGGGTAGAGCGCGGTGACGTGCGCGGGGAGGCCGGGGCGGACCAGGGCGGGGTCGACCCGCCGGGCCGCGGCCAGCACGGGTTCGGCATCGGGCAGCAGGATCACCAGCGCGGTGGTTCCGGGTTCGGGCACCCCCGCATCATGACAGCCGGCCCGGGGCGGTCAGGCGACGGCGCTTTCCGGGAACCGGCCGCTGCGGGCCAGGGCGAGGCTGCGCCGGCACAGTTCGACGAGCTCCAGGTTCGCGCGGCTGCGCGGGCTCCGGCCGCAGAGCCCGCAGCGGATCGTCACGTCGCCGCTCAGCTCGTCGACCGCCACCAGGGCCTGGTGGTCGCAGCGGCGGCACCAGCGGTAGCCGATCGCCGGGTTGGTGTGGATCGGGGAGGACACGCAGTCGTGCAGCCAGCGGCGGTGCGTCCGGCAGGTCACGCGGTCGGTCGGGTCGACGCGGCCGGCGTCTTCGGCGTGGTCTTCGCGGGCCAGGGTCGAGGCCAGCAGCGGCTGCCGCGGCGCGGCGGGCCGGTCCTCGGGGTTCGGGCTGGCCCACGCGTGGTGGTCGCCGCACCGGCACTTCTCGGTCATGTCGTCCCCAGTCGTCGGGTTGATCGCTGAGATGAAGTGTGAGCCCGGTAACACGGGCCCGACAACCGGGAAAACGCTCAATTTCGGTCAGCGGCAGGGGGGTCGCGGCGGGCGGACGAGCGGACTTCGGCGCGCGGGTATGCGAACATATGTTCTATGACCGACGAGGGGCCCATCCTGCACGCCGACCTCGACTCCTTCTACGCGTCGGTCGAGCAGCGCGACGACCCGGCGTTGAAGGGACGCCCCGTGATCGTCGGCGGCGGGGTGGTCCTGGCCGCGAGTTACGAGGCCAAGGCCCATGGCGTGCGCACGGCGATGGGGGGTGCGCAGGCCCGCCGGCTGTGCCCGGACGCGGTCGTCGTGCCGCCGCGGATGTCGGCCTACCTGGCCGCGAGCAAGACCGTGTTCGAGGTCTTCCACGACACCACCCCCTGGGTGGAGGGCCTCTCGATCGACGAAGCCTTCCTCGACGTCGGAGGGTTGACCAGGATCGGCGGACGGCCGAGCCGCATCGCCGAACGGCTGCGCGCCGCCGTCGCCGAGCGCGCCGGGCTGCCGATCACCGTGGGGGTGGCGAGGACGAAGTTCCTCGCCAAGGTCGCCAGCCGGGTGGCCAAGCCGGACGGCCTGCTGGTCGTGCCGCACGACGCCGAGCTGGAGTTCCTGCACCCGCTGCCGGTCGGCGCGCTCTGGGGCGTCGGCAAGGTCACCGCCGAAAAGCTGCACGCGCGGGGGATCACGACCGTGGGCCAGCTGGCCGCCTCCGAGCCGGTCGACCTCGTAAGCATGCTGGGCCGGGCGGCCGGCGGGCACCTGCACGACCTGGCGCACAACCGGGACCCGCGCCGCGTCGAAGTCGGCAGGCGGCGCCGGTCGATCGGCGCCCAACGGGCCCTCGGGCGCGGCAGGCGGACCCCGGCCGAGCTCGATGTCGTGCTGGTCGCGCTCATCGATCGGATCGCCCGCCGGCTGCGCGCGGCCCGCCGCGTCTGCCGGACCGTGACGATCCGCCTGCGCTTCGCCGACTTCGCCCGCGTCACGCGCTCGTACACGCTGAACGAGCCGACCGCGGGCACCGGCGTGCTGCTCGGTGCCGCGCGGCACCTGCTCGTGGCCGCGTTGCCGATGATCGCCGACCGCGGGATCACCCTGCTGGGCGCGGCACTGTCCAACCTGGCCGACGAGGATCCCTTCCAGCTGTCGTTGCCGTTCGAACGGCAACGGGCGACCCAGCTCGACTCGGCGCTGGACGCCGTGCGGGACCGGTTCGGGAAGGCGGCGGTCACCCGGGCGGTCCTGCTGGGCCGTCCGGACGACCTCGAAGTGCCACTGTTGCCCGATTGACGTCCGAATGGCGTTCAGTTTCCGGAGGCGGTCATTCCGGGTGGCTCCGGAATACGGGCGTGTGCCAGCGCGGAAAGGGCGGCGGGCGCCAGCGCGTCGGTCCGGTGCCACGTCCGGGCGTCGACGCTCTCGCGCTGGCCGGCCTGTTCGACGACTTCGAAACCGGCCTCCGTCAGCAGTCCGGCCACGGCCGCGGGGGAGAGGAACGTGCGCCACGGCTCGCCCTGTTCGGCGGCGACCGGGGCGACGGCTTCGGCGTAGCCGTTTCCGGCCTCGTCCCGCAGTTCCGCGGGAAGCAGGTGATCGGTCACGATTTCCGATCCGGGGGCGAAACCGCCGAGATCCGTCAATGTGGCGAGAATCGCCTTCCGCGTCAGGTACATGGTGACACCGAGCCAGCTGACGAACACGGGGCGAAACGGGTCGAGTCCACTCTGGACGAGCCGTTCCCGGAGCGGATCGGCTTCGAAGTCGACCGGGACGAAGGTGACCGAAGGCGGTACCGTGAGGCCGGCGCGGTCGAGCAGTTCCCGTTTGGCGGCCTGGGTGCCCGGGTGGTCGACCTCGAAGACGCGGAATCGGCCCGGCGGGGTCCGATAGGCGAACGAATCGAGTCCGGCGCCCAGAATGACATACTGGTCTATACCGGAATTTGCGCGGGTGAGCCGCTCTTCGGTGAACCGGCTGCGGCACACGGCCTGCGCGCGGGCGCCGGCCAGGACGGGATGGGTGCCGTGGTTGTGGTGATAGGCGAGGAGTTCCTCGGCGCGCTCGCCCAGGAGGGGTGCCGCGAGGGGGTCGGAGAAGATGATCGGTTCGGCGTCGACGAGCAAATGTGCGGCCCGCGCGGCGGCCGCGGTGAAGGCCGTGCGGCTGATGCGGGGAGCGATAGCGGGAAAATCGGCAGCGGTCATGGTGCCACGGTACCGATTCGATTTCGAGCATATCACAAATACAAATCTCCGACAAGACAGCGCGCATTCCGGCTTGGTTGCGGTCACCCTGGACACTGGCGGCGCAGCCGCCCGGGCGGCCATTGTGGACGCTTCACGGGTGTCGCGCGTGCCGGACGGGATTCGACAGGTTAGGGTCAGTCCGACCGTGTTCTGGAGAAGATGAGGAACGACGAACCATGGCGCAACGGGTGCACGTCGAGATGGTGGACGACCTCGACGGTAGTGAGGCTTCGCAGACCGTCCCCTTCAGCCTCGACGGGGTGACGTACGAAATCGACCTGTCGGAGGACAACGCCTCCGCGCTCCGGGACGAGCTCGCGCGCTACGTCGCCGCCGCGCGGCGGACGGGCGGTCGCAAGGTGCGCCTCGCGACCGGGCAGTCGCTGTCGGGCTCGTCGGGCTCGGGCACCGACCGCGAGCGCAACCGCCAGATCCGCGAGTGGGCGCAGGCCAACGGCTACGACGTCGCCGAGCGCGGCCGCCTGTCGAGCGAGATCATCGCGGGCTTCGAAGCGGACCAGGCGTCGGCGGCCGAACCGGCCGAGGCGAAGCCGGCGCGCAAGCGGGCTTCGCGCAAGAAGTCCTGACACCGGAACTCGTCAACCCCGCGCGGCCGCCCCGGGCGTGACCGCGGCGGGATCCGGTTCGCGCGACCGGGCTGGGGATCCCGGCGTGCGCAACCGTCTTCCGCGGCCCGGCGGCACCCTCGTGCCGCCCGGCCGCGACGCCCGCGTCCCGTGTGGATCTTCCGCGGGCCACTGTGGCCGGGATCCGTTCCCGTGCGCGGTTTCCGCCACGAATCGCGCCGTCGGCGGGAAAAGCCACGGCAACCGGACATTTCCCGGCCGGTAAAGCTTGTCGGAGGGTGGCTCCGATGGCCAGACTGTCAAGTGCTCCGCGCGGCCGGTACCGCGCCGGAGCACGGCCCGGTGGCCGCCTCCTCCCTCGATGGTCACCGGGCCGCCTCCTCTCGCGCCGCGAAGCGCTTTCTCCGTCGTCTTCCCGATGACCCTGTAGACAACCGGCCTCGACAGGCGCACACTCGGACTACTCCATACTGCATACAATCTTCAGTTGTGAGTCCGAGGAGGCGGTCACGATGGCGGAGGTCCGGGACGTCTACGGACGGCGCTACCGCGTCGGCGAGTCCGACCGTGAGCTGCTCGGCCGGCCGCGGAAGTGGATCACCTGGCTCGCGGCCGCGGCGATGCTGGCGGCCGGGGTGCAGCAGTACGGCTTCGGCGCGCTCGTCCCGGCCCTCGGCCGGGCGCACGGCTGGACGTTCGGCGGGATCGTCCTGTCGCTCGCGGTCTGGGCGATCTGCCAGGCCGGGACGGCCTTTCCGGCCGCGTGGCTGCGGGAGCGCGGTCTGCTGCCGGCTCGGGCCGCGATGGCCGCCGGCGCGGTGCTGTGCGCCGCCGGGCTGGTGACGCTCGGCCACGCGAACAGCCTGCTCACCGTGTTCGTCGGCTATTCCGTGCTCGGCGGACTTGGCACCGGGCTGGTCTACGCCACCTGCCTCGGCGCCGTGCTCGCGTGGTTCCCGGACCGGACGGCGCCGAGCGCGGGCATCGTGAGCGGCGCCTTCGCCTACGGCAGCGTGCCGTTCGTCGTGCTCGCCGCCGCCTGGCCGGTCGCGCGTCCGGTGCTCCTGGACGTCACCGCGGCCGTCGTCTTCGCCGTGATCGCCGGGTGTTCCGCGCTGCTGCGGTACCCGCCGCGGCACTGGTGGCCCGCGACGCCCGAGCCGCGCGCCTGGGCGCTGGACAAGACGCACAACCGGCGTCCGGCCGTGCGGCACTACCGGCCGGCGGAGCTGTTCCGCTGCCGGACGACCCTGGCGCTGTACCTCGTCGTCGTGCTCGCGGCCGCCGTGCTGCTGTTCGACCTCGCCTACCTGGCGACGTTCGTCGCCGAGCGGAGCGGGCCGGCGCTCGCCGCGGCCGCGCTGGCCCTGCTCGCGGCGGCGACCGGCAGCGGCCGGGTGCTCATCGGACGGCTCGCCGACCGGCTCGGCCGGCACCGGATCCTGCGGTTCGCGCTGCTCGCGGGCGGCGTCGCGCAGTTCGTCCTCTTCTCCTCGGGCGAACACCGGCACGCGGTCGGCCTGCTGCTGGGCGTCGCGCTGGCCGGGCTCGGCAACGGCTGCTGCTACACGCTGCTCGTCGGCCTGGTGCGCGAGTACTTCGGGGAGGAGTCGGCGGCGCAGAACTTCGGGATCCTCTATTCCGCGAAGGCCGTCGGCGCGGTCGTCGGGATCGGCCTGGCGGCGCTGGTCGTCGCTTCGCACGGATTCGTCGGCGCGTTCGCCGCCGCCGGCGTGCTGAGCCTGGCCGGCGCGGTGCTGTCCGGGCGGCTGACCCAGCCGGGCCGGCCCAAGTCGCTGCTTCCGGCGGTCTGACGTGGGGCGGATGACGAGCCGGCGCCGGATCCTGCGCGTCCACGACGGCGGGCACACCGCGCGCCCGGACACGCTCACCGTCGAGGAGCCGCTCGAGATCCGGGTCGCGGGGAAAGCGCTCTCGATCACCATGCGCACCCCGGGTGACGACTTCGACCTCGCCGCCGGGTTCCTGGTCGGCGAAGGCGTGGTACGGGCGGCCTCGGACGTCCATTCGATCCGTTACTGCGCGGGCGCGACCGTCGACGGCGGCAACACGTACAACGTCCTCGACGTCGTGCTGGCCCCGGGCGTCGCACCGCCGGACGCCACGGTGGCACGGAACTTCTACACGACGTCCTCGTGCGGGCTGTGCGGCAAGGCGAGCCTCGAGGCCGTGCGCACGACGGTGCGGTGGCCGGTCGGCACCGACCCGTTCGGCACCGACCCGGCGACGCTCTCCCGGCTGCCGGACGAACTCCGGGCGGCGCAACGGGTCTTCGACCGCACCGGCGGCCTCCACGCGGCGGGGCTCTTCGACGCCGACGGGAAGCTGCTGTGCCTGCGCGAAGACGTCGGCCGCCACAACGCCGTGGACAAAGTGGTCGGCTGGGCGACCCGGGACGGCAAGCTGCCCCTGTCCGGAACGGCCCTGATGGTGAGCGGCCGGGCATCGTTCGAACTGGTGCAGAAGGCGGCAATGGCCGGGATTCCGTTATTGGCAGCGGTTTCCGCGCCGTCGTCGCTGGCCGTCGACTTGGCCGCCGAGCTGGGCCTTACGCTGGTGGGCTTCCTGCGCGGCTCGTCGATGAACGTCTACACGCGACCGGACCGCCTGGGTCTTCAGCCGAGCTGACCGAGCAGGGCCTTCACGGCGGGGGTGACGTCGGCCGGATGCACCGCGGCAAGCTGCCAGGGCGGTGGCCGGTCGAACCGCCGGACGGTGAGGTCGGGGAACCGCGCCGCCGCCGACGCCGGGAGCACGCACGCGGCCAGCCCGGCCCGCACCAGGTCGGAGGCGACGCCGAGGTCGTCGACTTCGAGGGCGACGCGGCGGCCGGGGAACGCCCGGTCGACCGCCTCCCGGATCGCCCAGCCCGGTGGGAAGTCCACCAGGGACACATCGCCGAGGTCGGCGGGTGCCGGGCAGGCGCCGCCGGGCGCGGTCGCGAGCACCAGCTCCTCGCCGGGCAGCAGGGTCGCCGAAGCGGCGGAGCACGGCGCGAGGGTCAAGGTGACATCCGCCTGTTCGGCACTGGCGACTTGGCGCACCTCGACCGCGAGTCCCGGGTGGACGTTCCGGAGCGCCGTCAGCACGCGGTGCAGATCGGCCAGCAGTCCCGGGCGCACGCCGAGCCGGACCCGGCCGCCGACGGGCGACACCGCCGCGCGGGCCCGGGCCGCCGCTTCGAGGGCCGCCCGCGCGGCGGGCAGGAACGCCTCGCCGGCGGGCGTCAGGACGACCCGGTGCGTCGTGCGGTGGAACAGCGGCGCGCCGAGGTCCCGCTCGAGCGCCCGGACCACTGTGGACACCGTCGACTGGACGGTCCGCAGCCGCTGGGCGGCCGCGGTGAACCCGCCTTCCTCGGCGACCGCCACCACCACCGCCAGCTGACGGAGTTCCATCAGCCGAGCACTTCGCGCACGAGCGCCGCCGTCTCGCCCGGCGTCCGGCCCACGCGGATTCCCGCGCCCTCCAACGCTTCCTTCTTGGCCGACGCCGTCCCGGCCGAGCCCGAGACGATCGCGCCCGCGTGGCCCATCGTCTTGCCCTCCGGCGCGGTGAACCCGGCGACGTACCCGACGACCGGCTTCGACACGTTCGCCCGCACGAACTCGGCCGCGCGCTCTTCCGCATCGCCGCCGATCTCGCCGATCAGCACGATCAGGTCCGTCTCCGGGTCCTTTTCGAACGCTTCGACGGCGTCGATGTGGGTCGTCCCGATGATGGGGTCGCCGCCGATGCCGACGCAGGTGGAGAACCCGATGTCGCGCAGCTCGTGCATGAGCTGGTAGGTCAGCGTGCCGGACTTCGACACCAGGCCGATCCGGCCCGGGCCGGTGATGTCGGCCGGGATGATCCCGGCGTTCGCCTTGCCGGGGGAGATGATGCCCGGGCAGTTCGGGCCGATGATCCGCGTCCGCCCGCCCGCGGCCACGGCGTGCGACCACAGCCGCGCGGTGTCGTGCACCGGGACGCCTTCGGTGATCACGACGGCGAGCCCGATCCCGGCGTCCACCGCTTCGATCACCGCGTCTTCGACGAACGGTGGCGGCACGAACAGCACGCAGACGTCGGCGCCGGTCGACGCCATCGACTCCGCGACACTGCCGAACACCGGCAGCTCGGCCGAGCCGATCGAGACGTGCTGCCCGGCCTTGCGCGGGTTGACCCCGCCGACGACGTTCGTGCCCGCCGCCAGCATCCGCCGGGTGTGCTTGGCGCCTTCGGAGCCGGTGATGCCGGAGACGACGATCCGGCTGGTCTCGTCCAGGAAGATCGCCACGGTTCAGACCTCCGCGATCGCGAGCTTCGCCGCCTCGCGGGCGGCGTCGTCCATGGTGGCCACCACGGTGACCAGGGGGTGGCCGGCGTCGGCGAGGATCCGCCTGCCTTCGGTGACGTTGTTCCCGTCGAGCCGGACGACCAGCGGTTTCGTGGCCCGGTCGCCGAGGATCTCCAGCGACCG
This sequence comes from Amycolatopsis stemonae, assembly GCF_054781455.1. Classification (NCBI taxonomy): domain Bacteria; kingdom Bacillati; phylum Actinomycetota; class Actinomycetes; order Pseudonocardiales; family Pseudonocardiaceae; genus Amycolatopsis; species Amycolatopsis stemonae. The sequence goes on from NZ_BAAGUJ010000004.1 coordinate 425,123, forward strand.
CACGATCCCGGTCGCCACGGCGTCGCAGGCCGTGATGCCACCGAAGACGTTGACGAACACGCTGCGCACCTGGGGGTCGCCGAGGATCACGGTCAGCCCGTCGACCATCACCCGGGCCGACGCGCCGCCGCCGATGTCGAGGAAGTTCGCCGGGCCGCGGGCGCCCGCCTCGGCCGCGGCGGCCGCCACGACGTCCAAAGTGGACATGACCAGCCCCGCGCCGTTGCCGATGACGCCGATGTCGCCGTCGAGCTTGACGTAGTTGAGGCCCTTGGCACGTGCTTCCCGTTCGAGCGGGTCGCCGTCCAGGGGATCGTCGAACGCCGAGGCGCGGCGGAAGGACGCGTTGTCGTCCAGCGTGATCTTGCCGTCCAGAGCGACGATCCCGGTAGCGGTGCTCGCCAGCGGGTTGACCTCGACGAGGGTGCAGTCCTCGGCGACGAACACGTCCCACAGCTTCTCGACGACCCCCGCGACCTCGGCGCGGACGGGGGCCGGGAACGCGGCCGCCACGGCGGAAGCGTCGACCCCGGCCAGGGGGTCGACCGGCACGCGGACCAGCGCGTCCGGGGTGGTGGCCGCGACCTCTTCGATCTCCATCCCGCCCTGGACCGAGGCCATGGCGAGGAACGTGCGCCCGGCGCGGTCGAGCAGGAAGGAGACGTAGTACTCGTCGGCGATCTCGCTCGCTTCGGTCACCAGGACGCGGTGCACGGTGTGGCCCTTGATGTCCATGCCGAGGATGTCGTCCGCGGCCTGCTCGGCGTCGTCGGCGGTCCGCACCACGCGGACCCCGCCCGCCTTGCCGCGGCCGCCGGTCTTCACCTGGGCCTTGATCACCACCGGGCCGCCCAGCTCGGCGGCGGCCGAGCGGGCCGCGGCGGGATCGGCGGCCGCCCGGCCGCGGGGGACGGGTACGCCGTGCTTCTCGAAGAGGTCGCGGGCTTCGTGCTCGAAGAGGTCCATGCGGGGGCGTCCTTTCCGTGACGGGGGCAGGGCAAGGGCGTGAAGTGGTGGTCCGCGGGGGCGGGATCGAGGCCCCGGAAAAACCCTGCGGATGGCCCTGGACACGGGCTGCTTGAAGAGTGACTATATGCCTACCCCATACGGTATGCAATCTACAGTCTGCCGCGAAGAGGCCGCTGACCTCGACGGACAGGGGAGCGGCGACGTGCGGGGCGGATGACGGAGCGCCGGACAAGAGAGATCCGGCGGCGGACCAGAGGAGTTGAGCAATGGCGCTGACCACGACCGGCACCACCGCGGGGGAGAGTGCCCAGGCGACGAACGGCGCCGAGCCCGCGCCGGCCGGGATATCCGGCGGCCACCTGGTGGCGAAGGCCCTCAAAGCCGAAGGCGTCGACACCATCTTCACCCTGTGCGGCGGGCACATCATCGACATCTACGACGGCTGCGTCGACGAAGGCATCGAGGTCATCGACGTCCGGCACGAGCAGGTCGCGGCGCACGCGGCCGACGGCTACGCGCGGATCACCGGCAAGCCCGGCTGCGCGGTCGTCACCGCCGGGCCGGGCACGACCGACGCCGTCACCGGCGTCGCGAACGCGTTGCGCGCGGAGAGCCCGATGCTGCTGATCGGCGGCCAGGGCGCGCTGACCCAGCACAAGATGGGGTCCCTGCAGGACCTCCCGCACGTGGACATGATGACGCCGATCACCAAGTTCGCCGCCACCGTGCCGCACACCGCCCGGGTGGCGGACCTGGTGAGCATGGCGTTTCGCGAGGCCTACGCGGGCGCGCCCGGGCCGTCGTTCCTGGAGATCCCGCGTGACGTCCTCGACGCGCGCGTACCGCTGGCGCAGGCACGCATTCCCGAGGCCGGCCGCTACCGCGCGTCCACGAGGAACGCGGGCGACCCGGCCGACATCGAGAAGCTCGCCGACCTGCTGGTGCACGCGAAGAGGCCGGCCATCCTGCTCGGCAGCCAGGTCTGGACCACAAGGGCCACCGAGCCCGCCGCCGACCTGGTGCGCACGCTGAACATCCCGGCGTACATGAACGGCGCCGGCCGCGGCACGCTGCCGCCCGGCGACCCGCACCACTTCCAGCTCTCGCGCCGGTACGCCTTCGACAACGCCGACGTCATCGTCATCGTCGGGACACCGTTCGACTTCCGGATGGGCTACGGCAAGCGGCTGTCGAAGGACGCCACCGTCGTCCAGATCGACCTCGACTACCGCACGGTCGGCAAGAACCGCGACGTCGACCTCGGCATCGTCGGCGACGCCGGCCAGGTCCTCGCGGCGGTCGCCGAGGCCGCGTCCGGCCGCGCCGACAACGGCTCGGTCGGCCGCAAGGTCTGGCTGGAAGAGCTGCAGGCCGTGGAGGAGAAGGCGAAGCAGAAGCGGCTGCCGCTGCAGCACTCCGACGCGAGCCCGATCCACCCGTACCGGCTGGTGCACGAGATCAACGAGTTCCTCACCGAAGACTCGATCTACATCGGCGACGGCGGCGACATCGTCACCTTTTCCGGCCAGGTCGTGCAGCCGAAGTCGCCCGGCCACTGGATGGACCCCGGTCCACTCGGAACACTCGGCGTCGGTGTCCCGTTCGTCCTGGCCGCCAAGCACGCGCGCCCGGACAAGGAAGTCGTCGCGCTCTTCGGCGACGGGGCGTTCAGCCTCACCGGCTGGGACTTCGAGACGCTCGTGCGGTTCGACCTGCCGTTCGTCGGGATCGTCGGCAACAACTCGTCGATGAACCAGATCCGCTACGGCCAGGCCGCCAAGTACGGCCTGCCGCGCGAGCGCGTCGGCAACACCCTCGGCGACGTCCGCTACGACGAGTTCGCCCGGATGCTCGGCGGCTACGGCGAAGAGGTCCGCGACCCCGCCGACATCGGGCCGGCGCTGCTGCGGGCGCGCGAATCCGGCAAGCCCTCGCTGATCAACGTCTGGGTCGATCCCGACGTGTACGCGCCCGGAACCATGAACCAGACCATGTACAAGTGAGCGGAGGCCAACGCATGGGCAAGGCATTGGAGGGCGTCCGCGTCCTCGACATGACGCACGTGCAGTCCGGTCCGTCGTCGACGCAGCTGCTCGCCTGGCTCGGCGCGGACGTGATCAAGCTCGAGACCCCCGGCCGCGGCGACATCACCCGCGGCCAGCTGCGGGACGTCCCCGGCGTCGACAGCCTGTACTTCACGATGCTGAACGCCAACAAGCGCAGCATCACGCTCAACATGAAGAGCGATGAGGGCAAGGAAGTCTTCGAAAAGCTCGTGTCCGGAGTGGACATCCTGGTCGAGAACTTCGGCCCGGGCGTCGTCGACCGGTTCGGGTACCCGTGGGAGAAGCTCTCGGCGCTGAACCCGCGGCTGATCTACGCCTCCATCAAGGGCTTCGGCCCCGGCCGCTACGCCGACTTCAAGGCCTACGAAGTGATCGCGCAGGCCATGGGCGGCGCGATGAGCACCACCGGCTTCGAAGAGGGACCGCCGACCGCGACCGGCGCGCAGATCGGCGACTCCGGCACCGGCATCCACCTGGTGGCCGCCATCCTCGCCGCGTTGTACCAGCGGACGTCCACCGGCCGCGGCCAGCGGGTCCAGGTCGCCATGCAGGACGCCGTCCTCAACCTGTGCCGCGTCAAGCTGCGCGACCAGCAGCGCCTGGCGCACGGGCCGCTCGGCGAGTACCCGAACGACCAGTTCGGCGACGAGGTCCCGCGCTCGGGCAACGCCTCCGGCGGCGGCCAGCCTGGCTGGGCGGTGAAGTGCGCGCCCGGCGGCCCGAACGACTACATCTACGTGATCGTCCAGCCACCCGGCTGGGCCCCGCTCGCCCGGCTGATCGGCAGGGGTGAGCTGGCCGAGGACCCGGCGTGGGCCACCCCGGAGGTCCGGCTGTCCAAACTGGACAAGATGTTCGCCCTCGTCGAGGAGTGGACCGAGAAGCACACCAAGTGGGAAGTCATGGAGCAGCTCAACGCCCACAACATCCCGTGCGGCCCGATCCTCTCCACGAAGGAACTGATCGAGGACGAGACCCTGGCCGAACTCGGCTCGGTCGTCGAGGTGCCGCACCCGGAGCGCGGCAGCTTCAAGACCGTGGGCTGCCCGCTCAAGCTGTCGGATTCGCCGGTCGAGATCGAACGGTCACCGCTGCTCGGCGAGCACAACGACGAAGTACTGGCGGAACTGGGCTACAGCGAAGCGGAGCTCGAGAAGTTCCGCGCGGCGGGGGTGATCTGAGTGGCGGATCGCGCGGCGGTCGAAAAGATCCTCGACCAGGCGGCGGCCGAGGGACGGTCCGCCCTGACCGCGCCCGAGGGGCGTGCGGTCTGCGAGGCCTACGGCATCCCGACCCCGGCCGAGCGGCTGGCGACCACGGCGGACGACGCCGTCACGCACGCCGCGGAAATCGGCCTGCCGGTGGTGCTCAAGGTCGTCTCACCGGACATCCTGCACAAGACCGAAGCCGGCGGCGTGCTCGTCGGGCTGAGCGATCCCGACGCGGTCAGGACCGGCTTCACGAAGATCGTCGAGAACGCCAGGGCGTACAACGCCGACGCGGAGATCCTCGGCGTCCAGGTCCAGCGGATGCTGACCGAGGGCCAGGAGGTGATCATCGGCTCGGTCACCGACCCGACGTTCGGCAAGGTCGTCGCCTTCGGCCTCGGCGGCGTGCTGGTGGAGGTGCTCAAGGACGTCACGTTCCGGCTCGCGCCGACGAGCACGGAGGAAGCGCTGTCGATGATCGACGGCATCCAGGCCGCCGAGATCCTCCGTGGCGTCCGCGGTGCCGACCCGGTCGACCGGGACGCCCTCGCCGCGGTGATCACGGGCCTCGGGCAGCTGGTCACGGACTTCCCGCAGCTGTCCGAAGTGGACCTCAACCCGGTGCTGGCCACCGCGAGCGGCGCCACCGCCGTCGACGTCCGGATCCTGGTCGACTCGGACGCGGCGAAGGAGCCGTACCGGTTCACCCAGGAAGAGATCCTGGCGTCGATGAACCGGATCATGAAGCCGGCGTCGATCGCGGTGATCGGCGCGTCCGCCGAGGCCGGGAAGATCGGCAACTCGGTGATGAAGAACCTGGTCAACGGCGGCTACGCGGGCGAGATCCACCCGATCAACCCCAAGGCCGCCGAGATCCTCGACCGCAAGGCGTACGCCGGCATCTCCGACGTCCCCGGAGACGTCGACGTCGCGGTGTTCGCCATCCCGGCGAAGTTCGTCCCGGCCGCGCTCGAGGAGGCCGGCAAGAAAGGCGTGGCGGGCGCGATCCTCATCCCGTCCGGCTTCGGCGAGACCGGCAACATCGAGCTGCAGGACGAGGTCGTCGCGATCGCGCGCAAGCACGGCGTCCGCATCCTCGGGCCGAACATCTACGGCTACTACTACACGCCGGAGAACCTGTCGGCGACGTTTTGCACGCCCTACGACGTCAAGGGCGGGGTGGCGCTGTCGTCGCAGAGCGGCGGCATCGGGATGGCGATCCTCGGGTTCAGCCGCTCGGCGAAGATGGGCGTGTCCTCGATCGTCGGCGTGGGCAACAAGGCCGACATCGACGAGGACGACCTGCTCACCTTCTTCGAGCAGGACGACAACACCCAGCTCGTCGCGATGCACCTCGAAGACCTCAAGGACGGCCGCTCGTTCGCGGAGACGGCCAAGCGGGTCTCGAAGCGCAAGCCGGTCGTCGTGCTCAAGGCCGGGCGGACGTCGCAGGGCGCGAAGGCGGCCAGTTCGCACACCGGCGCGCTGGCCGGCGACGACAAGGTCTACGACGACATCCTCCGCCAGAGCGGCGTGATCCGGGCGCCCGGGCTGAACGACATGCTCGAGTACGCCCGCGGCATCCCTCTGCTGCCGACGCCGAAGGGCGAGAACGTCGTCATCATCACCGGTGCCGGCGGCTCCGGGGTGCTGCTCTCGGACGCCTGCGTCGACAACGGACTGTCCCTGATGGACATCCCGCCGGACCTCGACACGGCGTTCCGGAAGTTCATCCCGCCGTTCGGCGCGGCGGGCAACCCGGTCGACATCACCGGCGGCGAGCCGCCGTCGACCTACCGCAACACCATCGCGCTGGGCCTCGAGGACGACCGCATCCACGCCCTGATCCTCGGCTACTGGCACACCATCGTCACCCCGCCGATGGTGTTCGCGGAACTCGTGTCCGAAGTGGTCGAAGAGTACCGCGCCAAGGGGATCCACAAGCCCGTTGTCGCGTCCCTGTCCGGTGACGTCGAAGTCGAGGAGGCGAGTGACCACCTGTACGACCGCGGCGTCGTCGCGTACCCGTACACCACCGAGAAGCCCGTGGCCGTGCTCGGCGCGAAGTATCGTTGGGCGCGGGCCGCGGGGCTGCTTTCGAACCTGAGTCAACGCTGACGAAGGAGAACTTTCATGACCGCAGCCACTTACCAGGAGATAGTCGACGAGAACGGGAGAATCTACCGGGTAGGCGAGTCCCCGCAGGACATCATGGGGCGCTCGCGCAGCTGGATGGTCTGGCTGCCCTGGATCGCCATGATGGCGGTCAGCGTGTTCGAGTACGGCTGGGGTGCCGTCGAAGGAACCCTCGAAGAGAAGTACGGCTGGTCCCTGTCCGACGCGTTCTGGCTGGCCAGCATCTGGGCGGTGTTCCAGGCCGGGGTGGCGTTCCCGGCCGGCCGGCTCCGGGAACGCAACGTCGTCTCGGCCAAGACGGCGATGCTGCTCGGTGCCCTGTTCAGCGGCATCGGCTACTTCACCATCGCGCACAGCGGGAACCTGACGCTGGCGTTCGCCGGGTACTCGGTCCTTGGCGGCACCGGCGCCGGGCTCGTGTACGCGACCTGCATCAACATGGTCGGCAAGTGGTACCCGGAGAAGCGCGGCGCGCGGACGGGGTTCGTGAACGGCGGCTTCGCCTACGGCTCGGTGCCGTTCATCTACCTGTTCAGCGCGTTTCTCGGGCACGAGAACGTCACCGGGGTCCTCGACGGGATCGGCCTCTACATGCTGGTCGTCGTCGGTGTCTGCGGGTTCCTGTTCAAGGACCCGCCGAAGAGCTGGTGGCCGAAGGAGGTCGACCCGCTCACCTGGGCCAAGGGCAAGACCGGCGTGAAGACGCTGAGCAAGAACCCGCCGGCGGTCCGGCAGTTCACGCCGATGGAGGCGATCCGGACCGGCATGCTCCCGCTGATGTGGGTGTGCCTGGTGATCATCGGCGGCGTCTCGCTGTTCGGCATCAACTTCCAGGTGCCGTTCGCCAAGGAGAGCCACTTCGGCGCCTTCGTCGCGGCGTCCTCGGCCGGCGTGCTGGCGATCGTGAACGGCACCGGCCGCGCGGTCGTCGGCTGGGCGTCGGACAAGCTCGGGCGCAAGCAGACGCTGACGCTGGTGCTCGTGATCGCGGCCGCCGCCCAGTTCGGCGTGCTGTACGCCGGGAACACGCACAGCCTGGTCCTGTTCATGGTGTTCGCGTTCCTGACCGGGTTCGGCGGCGGTGCCTTCTACCCGCTGTTCGCCGCGCTCGTACCGGACTACTTCGGCGAGAACAACAACGCGTCGAACTACGGCCTGGTCTACAGCGCGAAACTGGTCGGTGGCGTCGGCGGCGGCGGGCTCGCCGCGGGCGTCATCAGCGCGTGGGGCTACACCGGCGCGTACGTCCTCGCCGGGTGCATCGCGCTCCTGTCCGCGGTGCTGACGCTGTTCCTGCGCCAGCCCGGCCGGACACGCCACCAGCTCGCCGAAACCGAGCTGGTGGCGCGGCCGTCCGCCGCGGCGGGCGGCTGATCCGGTTACCCGCTCCCCGGTCCTGCCTCAATCAGGATCGGGGAGCCTCCGGACGTTCGTGGTAGGCCTGGCGGGTCCGTTCGGTGTGCTTGGCCATGATCTTCTCGGCCGCGTCGGCGTCCTGGTCGGCGATCGCGGTGATCAGCTCCTCGTGCTCGTGCCAGGCGTCCTGCCCGCGAGGCCGGGCGATCGGCGTGTAGTACCAGCGGACCCGGCGGTCGACGAGCCCGATCAGCTCCGCGAGCACGGCGTTCCCGGACAGCTCGGTGATAAACGTGTGCAGGGCGGCATTGGCGGCCACCAGGCCTTCGGTGTCCTCTTCGGCCAGTGCCTCGACGCCGGTCTTCTGCAGTTCCCAGAGCCGTTTGACGTCCTCCTCGGTGGCCCGGCCGGCGGCGAGCTTCGCGGAGTGCGTCTCCAGCACGCTGCGGACGCTCAGCAGCTGGTCCGCTTCTTCGTCGGTCGGCAGGTGCACGAAGGCGCCCTGGGCGGGACGCAGGTCGACCCAGCCCTCGCTCTGGAGTCGTTGCAGGGCCTCGCGGACGGGCTGCCGGCTGACGCCGAGGTACTCGGCCAGGTCGGCTTCGACCAGGTGCTGCCCGGGTTCGAGGGTGCGGTTGATGATCAGCTCGGCGAGGGCTTCGTAGACGACCTGCCGCAGCGGCGCGGGCCGTTCGACGCGCTTGGCGGCGGTCGAGCTGAGCGAGCCCTTGGCCGTGCGGCGGCCGGACGGGCCGCGGTCTGGGAGCGGGGAAGCGGGCTGGCTCACGGGACACCTCGAAGGGGAGAGGAACGCGACGATCTCTCCGTTCAGGATACAGGTTTTGGTATGCAAAATCCCGGATTCTCACCCCGCCGAGGCGATTTCGCCCGATGTGGATCCATGTCGTGACCCGATGTGTCCGGTTTGCCGGTCTCGGCTGGGCTTCCCGGGTGGTGCGGTGTCGCGCTGGGCGAGACCTCTGGTCACCCGGGAGGATCCAGGATACTGTATGCAATCACGTGCTCGACCGAAGTGGGAGGCACATCATGAAGGTGGCTGTTCTCGGCGCCGGGGCGATCGGCGCCTACGTCGGGGCCGCGTTGCACCGCGGCGGGACCGAGGTGCACCTGATCGCCCGGCGGGCCCACCTCGCCGCGATGCGCGAGCACGGCGTCCGGGTGCTGAGCCCGCGCGGCGACTTCACCGCGCACCCGCACGTCACGGACGACCCGGCCGAAGTCGGCGAAGTGGACTTCGTCTTCCTCGGCCTCAAAGCCAACTCCTACGCCACGTGCGGACCGCTCCTCGCGCCGTTGCTCGGCCCGGAGACCGCGGTCGTCGCCGCGCAGAACGGCATCCCGTGGTGGTACTTCCACGGCCTGGCCGGGCATCCGCTCGAAGGGCACCGCGTCGAGACGGTCGACCCGGGCGGCTCGGTCACCGACGTCCTCGAGCTGAGACGCGCGATCGGCTGCGTCGTCTACTGCTCCACCGTCATCGAAGAACCGGGCGTGATCCGGCACCTGGAAGGCACGCGGTTCTCCCTCGGTGAGCCGGACGGCGCAATCTCCGCGCGCTGCAAGGTGCTCAGCGCGGCGATGATCGCCGGCGGGCTCAAGGCCCCGGTCGAAGCCCGGCTGCGCGACGACATCTGGATCAAGCTGATGGGCAACGTCGCGTTCAACCCGCTCTCGGCGCTGACCCGGGCGACGATGGCCCAGATGTGCGAGCACGCCGACACGCGCGCGCTCGTCGCCACGATGATGACCGAAACCCTCGCCATCGCCCGCGCGGCGGGCAGCGACCCGGGTGTCTCGGTCGAGAAGCGCATCGACGGCGCCTGGCGCGTCGGCCACCACAAGACGTCGATGCTGCAGGACCTCGAAGCGGGCAAGCCCCTGGAGATCGACGCGATCATCGGGGCGGTCGTCGAGCTGGCCGGCCTCACCGGCGTGCCCGCGCCGGCGCTGGGGCACGTCCACGCCGCGATCTCGCTGCTCGACCACACCAGCAACTCGCCCGTCCCCGTCGGGGCGCACTGAACCGGAGGTGCCCGTGAAGCGCAAGAAGACCGAACCGTACGTCCGGCTCACCCGGCCCCTGGTGCGCGACTCGGGAGTGCTGCGCCCGGCCACCTGGGACGAAGCCCTGGACCGGGCCGCCGAGGGGATCCGCCGCACCCTGGACGCCAAGGGACCCGAGGCGTTCGGGATGTTCTCGTGCGCCCGGGCGACCAACGAGATGAACTTCGTCGCGCAGAAGTTCACCCGCGCGGTGATCGGGACGAACAACGTCGACTCGTGCAACCGCACCTGCCACGCGCCGAGCGTCGCCGGGCTGGCGCGGGCGTTCGACAGCGGCGGCGGCACGTCGTCCTACCAGGAGATCGAGGACGCCGACGTCATCGTGATCTGGGGCGGCAACCCCCGCGAGGCGCACCCGATCTTCTTCCAGCACGTGCTGAAGGCCGTCCACAAGGGAGCGAAGCTCTTCGTCGTCGACCCGCGGCAGACGAGCACCGCGAAGTGGGCGCACCGGCAGTTGCAGCTCGAAGTCGGCACGGACATCCCCCTGGCGCACGCGATCGCCCGCGAGATCATCCACTCCGGACTCGCGAACACGACGTTCATCGAACGTGCCACCGAGGGGTTCGCGGAGTTCGCGGCGTCGGTCGAGCCGTGGACGCCGGAGGTCGCGGAGAAGACGACCGGGGTGCCCGCCGAGCTGATCCGCGAACTGGCCCACACCTACGCCCGCGCCGACCGCGCGCAGCTGTCGTGGACCCTCGGCATCACCGAGCACCACAACGGCACCGACAACGTCCTGGCGCTGATCAACCTCGCGTTGCTGGCGGGGCAGGTCGGCCGCTACGGCGCCGGGCTGAACCCCCTGCGCGGGCAGAACAACGTCCAGGGCGGCGGCGACATGGGCGCCATCCCGGACCGGCTGCCGGGCTTCCAGGACATCCTCGACGCGGACGTGCGGGCGAAGTTCGACGCCGCGTGGGGCTCGTCGATCCCGCCGCACAAGGGGCTCAACCTGACGCAGATGCTCGACGCGATGGAACGCGGCGATCTGACCTGCGTGTACGTCATCGGCGAGAACCCGGTCCAGTCCGAAGCGGACTGCGAACACACGATCAAACGGCTGTCCACCGTGGACCACCTGATCGTCCAGGACATCTTCCTGACCAAGACCGCGCAGCTGGCCGACGTCGTGCTGCCCGCGTCGGCGGCGTGGTGCGAGAGCGAGGGCACGTTCACCAACTCCGAACGCCGCGTCCAGCGCGTCCGCAAGGCCCTCGAACCACCGGAAGGCGCGCGCGACGACATCGAGCTGCTTTCCGAGCTGGCACGCAGGCTCGGCCACGACTGGCACTACGCCGGCGGCCAGGAGGTCTGGGACGAACTGCGCTCGCTGTCCCCCATGCACGCCGGGATGTCCTACGCGCGACTCGAAGAGCTGGGTGGCATCCAATGGCCCTGCTACACCGAGGACACCCTCGAACCGACGTTCCTGCACGGGCGCCTGTGGGCCGAGGATCCGGCCGAGCGCGGCCGCCCGGCGCCGTTCACGGTGCTCGAGCACAGCCCGCCGGTCGACCTGCTCACCGAGGAGTTCCCGATCCGGCTCACCACCGGACGGCGCCTCGACTCCTACAACACCGGCGTCCAGTCCGGCGGGTTCCCGTCGCCGCTGCGGCAGGGCGAGACCCTGGACCTCTGCCCGGAGGACGCGCGGTCGCTCGGCGTCGAACCCGACGAACTGGTCCGCATCTCCTCGCGACGCGGCGAGATCGTCGCCCCGGTCCGGCTCGACACCGGGCTGAAGCCGGGGCTGGCGTTCATGACCTTCCACTTCCCGGACGAGATCGACGTCAACATCATCACCATCGAGGCGACCTGCCCGATCGCCGGGACGGCGGAGTACAAGGCCGCGGCGATCCGCGTCGAGAAGCTGGCGGTCTGACGGTGGACCTCAAACTCCTCGACGCGGTCGCGACCCGGGAGGAACGCGAAGCGGTCGCGGAGTTCGCCGGTGGCGGGCGGGACCAGCTGCTGCCCGCGCTGCACGCGGTGAACGACCGGGTCGGCTGGATCAGCCAGGGCGCGCTCAACCTCATCTGCGAGACGCTGCACGTCCCACCCGCGGACGCGTACGGCGTCGCGAGCTTCTACTCCCTGTTCGCGCTGGACGAGCGTCCTGAACGAGTAGTGCACGTGTGCACCGACCTGGCCTGCCGGCTCAAGGGCGCGGACACCGTGTGCGACGTCCTCACCGAGCACGTCGGCGCCGCGGGGAAGGCACGCGGCGGGGTCACGTGGCTGCGCAGCCCGTGCCTGGGCGTCTGCGAACGGGCCCCCGCGGCGCTGACGTTCCAAGCCGGTGATCCCGCCACGACGGAGCTGGTCGCGCCCGCGACCGGCGCGTCGGCGGTGCTGGCCGCGCAGCGTTCTCCCGCAGGCGAAGGCTCGCCGCCGGTGATCCACCAGAAGGACGGACTGCGGCTGCTGCGCCGCGTCGGCGTGGTCGACCCGTCCAGTTTGGACGACTACCGCGCCACGGGCGGCTACGCGGCCCTGCGGAACGCGCTGCGGATGGGTCCGGCGGCGGTCATCCGGGAGGTCACCGACTCGGGCCTGCTGGGCCGCGGCGGCGCGGCGTTCCCGACCGGCCGCAAGTGGTCCGCGACGGCCGGGCAGCCCGTGCGGCCGCACTACCTGGTGTGCAACGCCGACGAGAGCGAACCCGGCACGTTCAAGGACCGCGTGCTCCTCGAAGGCGACCCGTTCGCACTGGTGGAGTCGATGACGATCGCCGCCCACGCGATCGGCGCGTCCCACGGTTACGTCTACCTGCGCGGCGAATACCCGCGCGCATTGCGGCTCCTGCGCAACGCCCTCGAGGTCTGCCGCGAGCGCGGGTTCCTCGGCGAGGACATCATGGGCCACGAGGGGTTCTCGTTCGACATCGAGATCCGCCGCGGCGCGGGCGCGTACATCTGCGGCGAGGAGACCGCGATCTTCAACTCGATCGAGGGCTTCCGCGGCGAACCCCGCACGAAGCCGCCGTTCCCGGTCGAACAGGGCCTGTTCGGCAGGCCGACCGTGGTGAACAACGTCGAGACGCTGGCGAACGTCCCGCTGATCCTCACCGAGGGGGCCGCTGCCTACCGGGCGATCGGCACCGAGGCGTCAGCCGGGCCGAAGCTGTTCTGCCTGTCCGGGAACGTCGAACGGCCGGGCGTCTACGAAGTGCCGTTCGGCACGACGCTGCGGTCTCTGCTCGACCTGGCCGGGGGAGTGCCCGACGGGCGCTCCCTGCGCGCGATCCTCCTGGGCGGCGCCGCGGGCGGGTTCGTCCGGCCCGACGAGCTGGACCTGCCGCTCACGTTCGAGGATGCCCGTGCGGCGAAGACAACGCTCGGCTCCGGGGTCGTGCTGGTGCTCGACGACCTCGCCGACCTCGGCGGGTTCCTGCTCCGGATCGCGGAGTTCTTCCGCGACGAGTCGTGCGGGCAGTGCGTCCCGTGCCGGCTCGGGACCGTGCGGCAGGAGGAGGCGATCCGGCGGGTGCTGTCCGCCGGGTCGGACGAGCGTCCGCTCCTGCGTGAAGTCGGGCAGGTGATGCGCGACTCGTCGATCTGCGGGCTCGGCCAGACCGCCTGGAACGCCATCGAATCCGCGATCGACCGGCTGGGAGCGCTGCAATGACCATTGTGGACATCGGAATCCCGCGACGGCTGGTCGAGTTCACTGTGGACGGTGAGGCGGTCCGGGTCCCGGAGGGCTCGACGATCCTCGACGCGTGCACGGCGGCGGGCAAGGACATCCCGACGCTGTGCTACGGCGACACCCTCGAACCGGCCAATGCCTGCCGCGTCTGCATGGTCGAGGTCGAGGGCTCGCGGACGCTGGTGCCGTCGTGCTCCCGCAAGGCCGAGGCGGGCATGGTGGTGCGCACCGACTCCGAGCGGACCCGCACCAGCCGGAAGGTCGTGCTGGAGCTGCTGGCCTCGGCGACGGATCTCTCGACCACTCCCGGCGTCGCGGAGTGGATGGCCTCGGCTGGCGCCGATCCGGCGCGGTTCGGCCCGGAGGCGGCGACGGTGGCGCAACCGGCCCTTGTGGACAATGAGCTGTACGTCCGGGACTACGGGAAGTGCATCCTCTGCTACAAGTGCGTCGACGCGTGCGGCGACCAGTGGCAGAACTCGTTCGCCATCAGCGTGGCCGGCCGCGGCTTCGACGCCCGGATCTCGACGGAGTTCTCGAACCCGTTGCCGGACAGCGCCTGCGTCTACTGCGGCAACTGCGTCGAGGTCTGCCCGACCGGTGCCCTGAGCTTCAAGCGCGAGTACGACAAGCGCGAGGACGGGACCTGGGACGAGTCGCGCCAGACGGAGACCACGACCGTCTGCACGTTCTGCGGGGTCGGCTGCACCCTGACCCTGCACGTCCAGGACAACGAGATCGTGAAGGTGACGTCGCCGCACGACAGCTCGGTGACGCACGGCAACCTCTGCATCAAGGGCCGCTTCGGCTGGCAGCACGTCCAGAACCGGTAGCGGCACCCGGATCGCGCGAAGGCGCCGTGGCTCGACGAGTCGCGGCGCCTTCGTCGTGCCGGGCGTTGACCGCGACGCAGGTCAGCGGCTATTCTCGATATGCGAAAGAAAAATTCCGGATAGCGAAATTTGAGGACGCGATGCCAGAAGAAGGGCACTCCCTGCCGTACGTCGCCAACCTGTCGATCCTGTTCAAGGAGGTCCCGCTGCTCGACCGGGCGGCCGCCGCGCGGGAAGCCGGGTTCACCGACGTCGAGTACTGGTGGCCGTTCGACACCGCGGCCCCCGCGCGCGACGAGGTCGACGCGTTCGTGAAGAGCCTGGACGGCGTCCGGCTGCGCGGGCTGAACTTCTACGCCGGCGACATGGCGGCGGGGGAGCGCGGCCTGGTGTCGTGGATCGGGCGCGAAACCGAGTTCGCCGACAGCCTCGTCGTCGCGCTCGGGATCGCCGAACGCACCGGTTGCCGCAGCTTCAACGCGCTCTACGGCAACCGGCTCGAGGGCGAGGACCCCGGCAAGCAGGACGACCTGGCCCTTGTCCAGCTCGCGAACGCGGCCGAGGGCGCCGCGAAGATCGGCGCGCAGCTGGTCCTCGAACCGCTCTCCGGCGCGGACCGCTACCCGCTCAAGACCGCCGCGGACGCCGTGGCCGTGCTCGACGACCTCGGGCGCGACAACGTGCGGCTGCTGGCCGACCTGTACCACCTGGCAGTCAACGGCGACGACCTCGACGCCTTGGCGACCCGGCACATCGCCCGGATCGGGCACGTGCAGATCGCCGACGCACCCGGGCGCCACCAGCCCGGCACCGGCTCGCTGGACACCGAGGGACACCTCGCGAAGCTGCAGAACGCCGGCTACGACGGGTTCGTCGGGATCGAGTACGTCCCGGAGCCCGACACCCTCACGTCGCTGGAGTGGCTGCCGAAAACCCGAAGGGGACGAGCATGAAACTGGGATTCATCGGACTGGGCGTGATGGGCGCGCCGATGGCCGCGCACCTGGTCGCGGCCGGGCACGACGTCAGCGGCTACGACGTCCACGCGGCCGCGGGGGAGAAGCTGCAGGCCGCCGGCGGCCGCGCCACGTCGAGTGTCGCGGACGCGGTGGCCGGGGCGGCCGTCGTGATCACGATGCTGCCGAACCACCCGCAGGTCGAGGAGGTCGTGCTGGCCGCGGGCGGCGTCCTCGACGTCGCCGGGCCCGGCACGCTGCTGATCGACATGAGCACCATCCGGCCCGAGACGTCGATCGCCGTCGCGGAAGCCGCGCGGGACAAGAAGATCCGTGTCCTCGACGCGCCGGTTTCGGGTGGTCAGGCGGGTGCCGAACAGGCGTCGCTGTCCATCATGGTCGGCGGATCGGAAGAGGACTTCGCCGCCGCCAAGCCCGTGCTCGACGCCGTCGGCAAGACCGTCGTGCACGTCGGCCCGCACGGCGCCGGCCAGGTCGTGAAGGCCGCCAACCAGCTCGTCGTGGGCGGGATCTACGGCCTGGTCGCCGAGGCGATCGTGCTGCTCGAAGCGTCCGGTGTGGACGCCGCCACCGGTCTCGACGTGCTCGCCGGGGGCCTGGCGGGCAGCCGGATCCTCGAGCTCAAGCGCAGGTCCATGGTGGACCGCCAGTTCGCGCCCGGGTTCCGGATCGACCTGCACCACAAGGACATGGGGATCGCCCTGGCCGCCGCCCGGCAGGCCGACGTCGCGCTCCCGCTGACCGGGCTGGTCGCCCAGCTCGTCGCCGCCGGCCGTGCCATGGGGTACGGCTCCCTGGACCACTCGGCCTTGCTGAAGGTCGTCGAACAGTTGTCGGGCCGCGTCCCGGCGGAGGTGTGACATGCCCAGAATCCCCGCGATGCAGGCGGTCGTCGACGTCCTGGAAAGCGAAGGCGTCGACACCGTCTTCGGCTGCCCGGGCGCGGCGATCCTCCCGCTGTATAACGCCCTACAGGGTCGGGCGATCCAGCACCTGATCGTCCGCCACGAAGAAGGCGCGACGCACATGGCCGACGGCTGGGCCCGGACGAACGGCAACGTCGGCGTCGCCATCGGCACGTCCGGCCCGGCCGGGACGAACATGATCACCGGGCTCTACACCGCGCACGCGGACTCGATCCCGATGATCTGCATCACCGGCCAGGCGGCGACGACCAAGTTGCACCAGGAAGCCTTCCAGGCCGTCGACATCGTCGAGATCGCCAAGCCGGTCACGAAGTGGGCGGTGCAGGTCAAGGAGGCCGCGCAGCTGCCGTGGATCTTCCGCGAGGCCTTCCGGATCGCCCGGTCCGGGCGACCGGGCCCGGTGCTCATCGACCTCCCGATCGACGTCCAGAAGCAGGACATCGAGTGGGACTCCTCGATCGACTCGCCGCTGCCCGTGACGGCGGTGAAGCCCGCGTCCGCGCGGGTCGAGCGGGCGCTCGACATGCTCCTGGCGGCCGAACGACCGCTGATCCTGGCCGGCGGCGGCGTCGTCCTCGGCGAGGCGAGCGAGCAGCTCCGGGCCGCGGCCGAGCGCCTGGACGTCCCGGTCCAGGTGACGCTGATGGGCAAGGGCAGCTTCCCCGAGGACCACGAGCTGTTCGCCGGGATGGCGGGCATCCAGACGTCGCAGCGCTGGGCGAACGCGGCCTTCCTGGAGTCGGACCTGGTGCTGGCGCTGGGCGCGCGCTTCGGCGACCGGCACACCGGCGAGCTGTCGGTGTACCGCGGCGACCGGAAGTTCATCCACGTCGACATCGAGCCCACCCAGCTGGGGAAGGTGTTCGGCCCCGACCTCGGGATCGTCTCGGACACGCGGGAGTTCCTCGACGCGCTGCTGACGGCCCTCGAAGCACGGGAAACCGCACCGAGGCGCGAGTGGGTCGGCCGGATCGGCGAACTGAAGGAAGCGCTTCCCCGCCGGGAGGACTTCGACACCCTGCCGATCAAGGCACCGCGGGTCTTCAAGGAGATCAACGAAACCTTCGGCGAGGACACCTACTTCGTCACGGCGATCGGGCTCTACCAGATCTGGTCGGGCCAGTTCCAGAAGGCGCACAAGCCGCGCCACTACCAGGTCTGCGGCCAGGCCGGCCCGCTCGGCTGGGAGATCCCCGCCGCGATCGGCGTCAAGAAGGCCAAGCCGGAAGCGGAAGTCGTCGGCGTGGTCGGGGACTACTCGTTCCAGTTCCTCGTCGAGGAGCTGGCGGTGGCCGCCCAGTACGACGTCGGGTTCGTGCTGATCATGCTGAACAACGAGTACCTCGGCCTGATCCGCCAGGCCGAGTCCGGCTACGACATGAACTTCGAAGTCGACATCCACTACGACGCGAACGGCACGGACAACGTCAAGATCATGGAGGCCTACGGCTGTTCGGGCACCCGCGTGCTCGAGCCCGGCGAGATCCGGACGTCGCTGGAGTGGGCTCGCAAGGAGGCCGAGCGCACCAGCCGGCCGGTCCTGGTGGAGATCATGATCGAGCGGGAGGGCAACGCCGCCATGGGCGCCGCGCTCGACGCCGTCAAGGAGTTCGAACCCGCCTGACGCCCGCGTGACCACGGCCGCCGCGCGAGACCCCGACCTCGCGCGGCGGCCTTTCCGCGCCGTCGATCAAGCGGTTGTCGGAAAGTACAAACGAGGGCCGTAAATTCACCCGTCTTTCAGGGGTTTTGCCGTGGTCCCGGCCACACCCGAGCGTGTCTACTTCTTCCCGAAGCAGCCCCGAAAGGACGTCCACAGTGGAATTCCTCCGACCCGCCTCGCTGGCCGACGCGCTCGCCGCGCGTGCCGCGAACCCCGGTGCGGTCCCGATCGCCGGCGGCACCGACGTGATGGTCGAAATCAACTTCGACCACCGCCGGCCGGCCGCCCTGCTCGACCTCGGCCGCGTGGCCGAGCTCCACGAGCACGGCACCGACGGCGGCCGGATCCGGATCGGCGCGGCCGTGCCCTACACCCGGATCATCACCGAACTCGGCACGCAGCTGCCCGGCCTCGCGATGGCCTCGCGGACCGTCGGGTCCCCGCAGATCCGCAACCACGGCTCGATCGGGGGCAATCTCGGCGCAGCTTCGCCCGCGGGCGACTCACACCCGGCGCTCCTCGCGGCGGACGCGGAGGTCGAGATCGCGTCGGTGCGCGGCACCCGGATCGTCGCGGCGAAGGACTTCTACCTGGGCGTCAAGCGGAACGTCCTGGAGCCGGACGAGCTGATCACGTCCGTGCTGCTCGAACCGGCCACCGGGCCGCAGCAGTTCAGCAAGATCGGCACCCGCAACGCCATGGTCATCGCCGTCGCGGCGTTCGGGCTGGCGCTGCACCCGCGGGAGCGGCGGGTGGGCACCGGCGTCGGCTCGGCCGCACCCACCCCGCGCCGGGCCCTCGAAGCCGAGGAGTTCCTGGCCGGCGAGCTGGACTGGGACGCCCCGAAGGCGCTGAACGACTCGGTGAAGCGCCGCTTCGGCGACCTGGTCGCCGGGGCCGCCGCGCCGATCGACGACGTCCGGGGGAGCGCCGCGTACCGGCGGCACGCGCTGGGCGTCATGGCGCGCCGGACGCTGACCTGGGCCTGGACCGAATACTGCGGAGGGAGCGCGAAGTGCGCGTGAACGTCACCGTCAACGGCGAGCACCGCCGGGCGGACAACGTCTGGGAAGGCGAAAGCCTGCTCTACGTGCTGCGCGAGCGGCTCGGCCTGCCGGGCTCGAAGAACGCCTGCGAGCAGGGCGAATGCGGTTCCTGCACGGTGTACCTCGACGGCGTTCCGGCGTGCGCGTGCCTGGTCGCGGCCGGGCAGGCCGAGGGCCGCGAGGTCGTCACGGTCGAGGGCCTGGCGGCGGGGGAGGCCCTCGACCCCGTGCAGGAGTCGTTCGTCGAGCGCGGCGCCGTCCAGTGCGGCTTCTGCACGCCCGGCCTGCTGGTCGCGGCGCACGACCTGATCGAGCGCGTCCCGGACCCCAGCGACGTCGAGATCCGCGAGGCCCTGGCGGGCAACCTCTGCCGCTGCACCGGCTACGAGAAGATCCTCGACGCGGTTCGTGACGCGGCCGCGAAGAAGGCCGTCCGATGAGCGCGCCGGCCCGCTCCCCGCAGGAGCTGCACGACACCATCGCGGGTGGCATCGGCGAGAGCCCGCTGCGCCCGGACGGCACGCTGAAGGTCCGCGGCGAGTTCGCCTACAGCTCGGACCTCTGGCACGAGGACATGCTGTGGGGCGCCACCCTGCGCAGCCCGCACCCGCACGCCCGGATCGTCCGCCTCGACGTCTCCCGCGCGCTGGCCCAGCCGGGCGTGCACGCGGTGCTGACGCACGAGGACGTCCCCGGTGAGAACGTCTACGGCCTCAAGTACCAGGACACCCCGGCGCTGGCCGCGGACCTGGTCCGCTACCAGGGCGAGCCGATCGCCATTCTCGCGGCCGACCACCCGGAGATCGCGCGGCAGGCGCTCAAGGAGATCGTCGTCGAGTACGACGTCCTCGAGCCGATCACCGACCCCGAACGCGCCGCGCACGACGACACGCTGCCGAAGCTGCACGAAGGCGGGAACCTGGTCCGCCACCAGCGGATCGTCAAGGGCGACCCGACCGTCACCGCGGACGTCGTCGTCTCCGGCGTCTACGAGATCGGCATGCAGGACCAGGCGTTCCTCGGCCCCGAGTCGGGTCTCGCCGTACCGGCCGAGGACGGCGGCGTCGACCTCTACCTGGCCACCCAGTGGCTGCACGTCGACCAGCGCCAGACGGCGAAAGCCCTCGGCCTGCCGTTGGAGAAGGTGCGGCTGACGCTGTCCGGCGTCGGCGGCGCCTTCGGCGGCCGCGAGGACCTGTCCATGCAGATCCACTCGTGCATGCTCGCCCTGCGCACCGGCCGTCCGGTGAAGATGAGCTACAACCGGCTCGAGTCGTTCTTCGGGCACGTCCACCGCCACCCGGCGAAGATGTACTACGAGCACGGCGCCACCCGCGACGGCAAGCTCGTCTACGTCAAGGCCCGGATGTACTTCGACGGCGGCGCGTACGCGTCGAAGACCCCGGTCGTGGTCGGCAACGGGACCACGCTCAGCGTCGGCCCGTACAACGTGCCGAACGCGCACATCGAGGGCTGGGGCGTCTACACGAACAACCCGACGTGCGGTGCGATGCGCGGGCTGGGCGCGGTCCAGCCGACCTACGCCTACGAGTCCCAAATGGACAAGCTCGCCGCGGCGCTGGGCATGGACCCGGCGGAAGTGCGGATCCTGAACGCGCTGAGCGAAGGGTCCACTGTGGTCACCGGCCAGGTGGTCGACTTCCCGGCGCCGGTCGCCGAGCTGGTGCAGCGGCTGCGCGACCTGCCGCTGCCGCCGGAGCCGGCCGGTGAGCGCGACATCCGCGAGCTGCCCGGCGGCGCGTCCAACACCACCCACGGCGAGGGTGTCGTCCGCGGCGTCGGCTACGGCGTCACGATCAAGAACATCTCCTACGCCGAAGGCCTCGACGACTACTCGACCGCCCGCGTCCGCCTGGAGGTGCTCGGCGGCGAGCCGGTGGCGATGGTGCACACCGCCGCGGCCGAGGTCGGCCAGGGGCTCGTCACGCTGCAGCAGCAGATCGCCCGCACCGAGCTGGGCCTGACCCGGGTCAGCGTGCACCCGGCCGACACGAGCGTCGGCGACGCGGGCTCCAGCTCGGCGTCTCGGCAGACGTACGTCACCGGCGGCGCGGTCCGCAACGCCTGCCGCGCGGTCGCCGAGGCCGTCTACGCGCGGCTCGGGGTGCCGGGTGAGGGCATGTCCCTGGTCGGCGGGAAGGTCGTCGCGGCCGACGGCGAGGTCGTCGCGGACCTGGCCGAGCTGCTCGGCGACACCGCGATCGAGGAGACCCGCGAGTTCCACCACCGCCAGACCTACCCCCTGGACCCGGAGACCGGGCAGGGCGACGCGCACGTCCAATACGGCTTCTCGGCCCACCGGGCGGTGGTCGACGTCGATGTCGACCTCGGCCTGGTCAAGGTCGTCCAGCTCGACTGCGCCCAGGACGTCGGCAAGGCCATGAACCCCGACGCCGTCGTCGCCCAGATCCACGGCGGCTCGGCGCAGGGCCTCGGCCTCGCCGTGATGGAGGAGATCCTGGTCGAAGACGGCAAAGTCCGGAACCCGTCGTTCACCGACTACCTCATCCCGACCATCCTCGACATGCCGCCGATGCGCGTCGACGTCCTCGAGCGCCCCGACCCGCACGCGCCCTACGGCGTCCGCGGTGTCGGCGAACCCCCGACGATCTCGGCGACCCCGGCGATCGCGAACGCCATCCGCGCGGCCACCGGCCTCGAGCTGCCGCGCGTCCCCATCCGCCCCGAGCACATCACCGGAGTCTGAGATGACCGTGTCCCTGTCCGTCGAAACCGGATGGCTCGACGAAGCCGTCCGCATCGCGGAGACCAACGTCGCGAACGGCGGCGGCCCGTTCGGTGCGCTGATCGTGCGCGACGGCGAGATCATCGCCACCGGCGTCAACCGCGTCACCGCGAACCTGGACCCGACCGCGCACGCCGAGGTCGTCGCGATCCGCGCGGCCTGCCAGGCCCTCGGCGACTTCAAGCTGGACGGCTGCGTGCTCGTCTCCAGCTGCGAACCGTGCCCGATGTGCCTGTCCTCGGCGCTGTGGGCGCGCGTGGACAAGGTCGTCTTCGCCGCCGACCGCGACGACGCCGCCAAGGCCGGCTTCGACGACCGCGCCTTCTACGAACTCTTCGACCGCCCGCGCGACACCTGGACGGTCCCCGTGACGCGACTGTCCGCAAAGGACGGTTTCGCCCCCTTCGCGGCTTGGCTCGACAAGGCCGACCGCACCGACTACTGACCCACAAGGCCAGCTGACCGGAGCACCACCGAATCGAACGTCCCGCTCGCCCAGGCACGGCGCTGTGCCTCGGCCTGGCCGAGCACACCCACCGGCAAGGGCAGGACGCATGACCCAGACCGAAGTCCCCACCCCAGTAGTCGACGAAGTACCCGGACCACCCGGGCGCCGCTCGTTGCTCGACAGGCTGTTCGAGCTGCGCGCCCGGCAGAGCACGATCGGCCGTGAAGTCCGCGGCGGCGTCACGACGTTCGTCGCGATGGCCTACATCGTGCTGCTCAACCCGCTGATCCTCGGCGCTTCCGCCGACATCACCGGCGCCCGGCTCTCCGCGGCGCAGGTGACCACGGCGACCGCGCTGGCGGCCGCCGTGATGACGATCCTGATGGGGGTCGTCGGCAACGCGCCCCTCGCGCTGGCCGCCGGCCTGGGCATCAACGGGATCGTCGCGTTCCAGATGGCCCCGTCGATGACGTGGGCGCAGGCGTTCGGGCTGGTCGTGCTCGAAGGCGTCTGCATCGTGCTGATGGCGGTCAGCGGGGTGCGCGAGCGGATCATGAACGCCATCCCGCGGCCGCTCAAGATGGCGATCACCGTGGGGATCGGGCTCTACATCGCCCTGGTCGGTCTGGTCAGCGCCGGGTTCGTGACCCGGGTGCCGGACGCGGCGCAGACCACGGTCCCGGTGCGCCTCGGGGCGAGCGGGCACCTGCACGGCTGGCCGATCGTCGTGTTCTGCTTCGGGCTGCTGCTGATGATCGTGCTGATGGCCCGCAAGGTCCCGGGCGCGGTGCTGATCAGCATCGGGGTGGCCACCGTGCTCGCGGTCGTGCTGCACGAGGCGTTCGGCGTCGGGGGCTGGGGCCTGACCACCCCGGCCCTGCCCGACCACGTCGTCGCGGCGCCCGACTTCGGGTTGCTCGGCCACATCGACCTGTTCGGCGGGTTCGCCTCGGCGGGTGCGCTCGCGGCGACGGTGTTCCTGTTCACGCTGGTGCTGTCCGGGTTCTTCGACGCGATGGGCACGATCACCAGCGTTTCCGACGAGGCTGGGCTGTCCGAGAACGGCAAGGTCCCGCGGATGGGCCGGATCCTGCTGGTCGACGGCGCGGGCGCGATCGCGGGCGGCGTCACCGGTTCGTCGCCGAACACGGTGTTCCTGGAGTCCGCGGCCGGTGTCGGCGAAGGCGCCCGGACGGGCCTCGCGAGCGTCGTCACCGGGCTCCTGTTCGCCGGGACGCTGCTGTTCACCCCGCTCGCCGGGGTCGTCCCGGCGCAGGCCGCGGCGCCCGCGCTGGTCGTCATCGGCGGCATGATGGTCGCGCAGTGCCGCCACATCCCGTGGAACGACCCGGACTACACGATCCCGGTGTTCCTCACCGCCGCGCTGATCCCGTTCACCTACTCGATCACGAACGGCGTCGGCGCCGGGCTGATCGCGTTCGTGCTGATCAAGATCGGCCGCGGCAAGTGGCGCGAGGCCGGTTGGCTGCTTTCCCTGCTGGCGCTGGTGTTCGCGGTGTACTTCGCCGTCGACGGCGTCGAAGCCCTCTTCCGCTAAGGAGATCCCCGTGGCCCTGATGTTCTTCAACGGCGGCGCCATGCGCGGCGAACCGCTGCACCACCTGCTCGACGGCTCGCCGTTCGTGGGCGCCGCGCGCACGGCGCCGAAGTACCGGTTCTACGCCGTCGGCGACCAGTGCCCGGCCCTGTACCCGGTGTCGCACGGCGGTGCCGAGGTGACCGGCGAGGTGTACGACGTCTCGCTGGACGACCTGCGGGACAGGGTGCTGCCGTCCGAGCCGCACGAGCTGGAGCTGGGCGTGGTGGAGCTGGCCGACGGCAGCTCGGCGTTCGCCATGCTGCTGCGGCGGCCCTACACCTCGCACGTCGCGCTGCGGGACATCACGGAGGTCGGCGACTGGCGGGCGTACAAGGCGAGCGCGTGAACGTCCTCGTCGCGCCGGACAAGTTCAAGGGGTCGCTCACCGCGGCC
This sequence comes from Amycolatopsis stemonae, assembly GCF_054781455.1. Taxonomy (NCBI): domain Bacteria; kingdom Bacillati; phylum Actinomycetota; class Actinomycetes; order Pseudonocardiales; family Pseudonocardiaceae; genus Amycolatopsis; species Amycolatopsis stemonae. The sequence goes on from NZ_BAAGUJ010000004.1 coordinate 449,247, forward strand.
GAGGTGGCGTCGGCGGTGGCTTCGGGCCTCGCCGACGTCCACCCCGGCCTCGCGGTGGAGACCCTCCCGGTGGCGGACGGCGGCGACGGCACGGTCAACGCCGCCGTCGCCGCCGGGTTCCGCCGCGTGCGCGTCCCGGCGCGCGGCCCGACCGGCGCGCTGGTGACCGCGTCCTACGCCGTGCGGGGGGATACGGCGGTCGTCGAGCTGGCCGAGGCGTCCGGGCTGCACCGGCTGCCGGGCGCACCGGCGCCGCTCACCGCGACCAGCGCCGGCACGGGCGACGTGCTCTCCGCCGCGGTGCTGGCCGGCCGCCGCCGGTTCGTCCTGGGCGTCGGCGGCAGCGCGTGCACCGACGGCGGCGCGGGCATGCTGGCCGCGCTGGGTGCCCGGCTCCTGGACAGCGCCGGCCGCGACCTCCCGCCCGGTGGCGCGGCGTTGTCCCGGCTCGCCTCGCTCGATCTGTCCGAAGTGGACCTGTCCGGAGTGGACATCGAGCTGGCGAGCGACGTGGACAACCCGCTCTACGGGCCGCGCGGGGCGGCGCACGTCTACGGCCCGCAGAAGGGCGCGTCCCCGGACGACGTCGAGGCGCTCGACTCCGCGTTGCGGCATTGGGCGTCCTACGCCGGACCGGAGTTCGCGGAGTCCCCGGGCGCGGGCGCGGCCGGGGGAGTGGGCTTCGCGGCGATGGCCGCGCTGGGTGCCCGGATGCGCCCGGGCATCGAGCTGCTGCTCGACCTGCTCGGGTTCGACGCGGCCCTGGCCGGCGCCGCCCTGGTCGTCACCGGCGAGGGTTCCCTCGACGGCCAGACGTTGTCCGGCAAGGCCCCGGCGGGGGTGGCCCGCGCCGCGGCGGCGAAGGGCATTCCGTGCGTCGCGGTGTCCGGACGCTGCCAGCTGTCCGCTGTGGAGCTGGCGGACGCGGGCATCTCGGCCGCCTACGCCCTGACCGACCTGGAACCGGACCCGTCACGGTGCATGGCGGAGGCGGCCCCGCTGCTGCGTCGCCTCGCCCACCGGGTGGCCGTGGACCACGTGCGAGGCCCGTGACCTACTTTTCGCTGTCCAGCAGCTGGAGCTGCGCGGCGGCGTAGCGGTCGCCCGCGGCGGCGTCGGCCGGGACGGCGGCCTCGATCTCGGCGAGGTCGTCGTCCGTCAGCTCGAGGTCGGCGCCCAGGGACTCGGCCAGCCGGGCACGGGTGCGGGCGCCGACGAGCGGAACGACGTCCTCGCCCTGCGCGGCGACCCAGCCGATGGCGAGCTGCGCGGTCGTGACGCCCTTGGCTTCGGCGAGCTTGCCGAGCGCCTCGGTCAGCGCGAGGTTGCGATCGAGGTTTTCGCCCTGGAAACGCGGGCTGTGGCCGCGGAAGTCCCCCGCGGACAACTCGCGCGACGGCGTCCAGTGCCCGCTGAGCAGCCCGCGTGAGAGCACGCCGTACGCGGTGACGCCGATGCCCAGCTCCCGGGCGGTCGGCAGGATCTCCGCCTCGATGCCGCGGGACAGCAGCGAGTACTCGATCTGCAGGTCGGAGATCGGGTGCACCGTGGCGGCGCGGCGCAGGGTGTCCGCGCCCACTTCGGACAGTCCGATGTGGCGGACGTACCCGGCCTGCACCAGCTCGGCGAGCGCGCCGACCTGGTCTTCGATCGGCACGCCGGGATCAAGCCGCGCCGGGCGGTAGACGTCGACGTGGTCGGTGCCGAGCCGCCGCAGGCTGTAGGCGAGGAACGTCTTGATGGCTTCGGGCCGGCTGTCGTAGCCGAGCCAGCTGCCGTCGGGCCCGCGCAGGGCGCCGAACTTGACGCTGATCACGGCTTGGTCGCGAGCACGGCCACGCAGCGCGTCGCGCAGCAGGAGCTCGTTGTGGCCCATGCCGTAGAAGTCACCGGTGTCGAGCAGAGTGACCCCGGCATCGAGGGCGGCGTGGATGGTCGCGACCGACTCGGCTTCGTCGGCGGGTCCGTAGAGGTCGGACATGCCCATCAGGCCGAGCCCGAGGGCGCTGACGGCCGGACCGGACCGCCCGAGGGTGCGGGTACGCATAGGATTCTCCCTGTTTCCGTCGATACCTATGTAAAGGTAGCACTGATATCGAACGGCTGCTACCCAGGTCTTGTTATCATCGGAACCATGGCAACGAAGACGGCGGCGGACACCCGCGAGCGAATCCTCGAAGCGGCGGCCGCACTGCTGGCGGCAGAGGGCCGCGACGGCCTCTCGACGCGCGCAGTGAGCGCGGCGGCGGGCGTCCAGCCCCCGGCGCTGTACCGCCTCTTCGGGGACAAGGACGGCCTGCTGGACGCGGTAGCGGCGTACGGATTCGACGAGTACCTGAAAAGCAAGCGTGCCATGGGCTCGACGGGCGACGCGGTGGAAGACCTCCGCAGGGGCTGGGACCTGCACATCGAGTTCGGCGTATCCCGCCCGGAGTTCTACGTGCTGATGTACGGCGACGCACGCCCGGGCCGAACGTCACCGGCGGCACGCGAAGCGGAAGGAATGCTGCACGCGATAGTGGAGCGAGTGGCAGCAGCGGGCAGGCTGCGGGTGAGTGTCGACCGCGCGGCACAACTGGTCCACGCCACAGGAATGGGCGTGGTGCTGTCCCTGATCGCAACCCCACCCGAGGAGCGCGACCCGGAGCTGTCGTCAACGGCGAGGGAGACGGTCCTGGCAAGAATCCTGACCGGAGCCGAGAAGGAGCCGGACTCAGCGCTGCCAGAGCGGGCAATCGCACTCCGAGCAGGCCTAGAAGGCGCAACAACGCTGACGGAGGCGGAGCGGACCTTGCTGGCCGAATGGCTGGACCGCATCGCGAACGCCTAGCGCGACCCGCGGCAGCCCAGCCCTCCCCGCAACCCCGATCCGAAGCCGCAACACGGCCGGCAACGCCGGGTCAAGGCACGCTTTCCCGCCTTGACGCGGTGCTGCCGGCCGTAGTCACACTCACAGCTTCGGGGGTGCGGCCACGAGGCAACGGACTTAATCGATAAAGACCGATCGGACATTGCCTGTCACCGGAACGTCCCGCAATATGTTGCGGCCCACAACATATTAACGACAACGCCGTCGGAGGTCCGAGATGATCAGGTGGAAAGCGATCCTGGCCTGCACGGGAGCAGGACTCCTCCTGGCCGGAGCCCTCCCCGGCACGGCCCTCGCGACCGGCACGGCGACGGACTGCTGCGGCGGCGGAGCCTCGTGGGCGACCGGCAACAAATCAGCCCTGGGCACGTCAACGACAACCAGCCCAGTCTGGTTCACCGTCGCCGACGGCGTGACGTCGGAGGTCTTCTACCCCCGCGCAGACGTCCCGAACATGCAGGACATGCAGTACGTCGTCACGGACGGAAGCACGTTCGTGGACCTGGAACGCGACGCGACGAACCACGTCGTGACGATGCCCGACGAAAAGGCCCTGCAGTACACGATCACGAACACGGCGAAGAGCGGCAAGTACCGCATCACAACGGACTACGTGACAGACCCGGCACGTTCGACGCTGGTCACGAACACCCGCTTCCAGTCCCTCGACGGCGGCAGCTACAAGCTGTACCTCCTGGCCAACCCGTCGATGGCCGGCGGCGGCTCGAACGACAACGCGTGGTGGGACGGCAGCGGCCTCCTGGCGAGCGGCACGGAGACCCTCTTCGGCGGCACGGCGACCACAGTCGTCTCCGCCCTGCGCGTCTCGACGGGCTTCACCGCGCACGACAACGGCTACAGCGGCGCGGCCAGCGACTGCCTGGTCGACCTCCGCGCGGACAAGAACCTGACGAACCAGTTCGACAACGTCTCGAGCACGGGCAACGTCGTCCAGTGTGGACAGATCCCGGTCGGCACGGACACGACGTTCACCGTGGCACTGGGCTACGGCAGCACGGCGGCGGCCGCCACCTCGGCCGCCACGGGCACGTTGGGCAGCGGGTTCTCCGCGGTCTCGACGTCCTACCGCAGTGGCTGGAATTCCTATGTGGGCAGCCTGAAAGCCGCGCCCGCGAGCGTCTCGGGCGACACGCAACGACGTCGCGCCTACTACGTCGCGGCGATGGCCCTGAAGACCGCCGAGGACAAGCAGCACCCCGGCGCGAGCGTCGCGGGCCTGGCGACACCGTGGGGCGACTTCACCAACGGCGACCACCTCAACGACGGCTACCACCGGGTCTGGGGCCGTGACCTCTACCAGCAGGCGACCGGCCTCCTGGCCGCCGGCGACAGCGCGCAGGCCAAGCGGATGGCCCAGTTCCTCTGGAACTCCCAGTGGATCGGCAGCCCGACCGCGGGCGACGGCACGACGTACCCGGCGGGCTCCTTCCCGCGCTACAGCCCGGTTTCCGGCGTCGCGGGCGCGAGTGCCCAGCAGCTCGGCTGCTGTGAACAGCTCGACCAGGACGCCGACGCGATCCTGCTGGCCTGGCTGACCGGCGTCACCGACGCGTCGACGTACGCCAAGGTCCAGACGACAGCGAACCACATCGTCGCCAGCGGACCGGACACCACCGAGCGGTGGGAGGAGCAGTACGGCAAGTCGCCGTCGTCGGTGGCCGCCGAGGTCGCCGGGCTGATCGCGGCGGGTGCCATCGCGCGCGCCAACGGCGACACGGCGAGCGCCACGTCGTGGGAGTCCACCGCGGACTCCTGGCGCAACGCCCTGGCCGGCTGGACGGTCACGACGTCCGGCTACTGGGGCGGGCACACCTACTACGAACGCCTCGACCGCGCCGGCAACCCCAACGACGGCGCCACGATCTGCTTCGACGAAGGGTGCTTCTACGAACACGACGTCACCGACTTCGGCTTCCTCGACCTGGTGCGCCTGGGCATCCGCCCGGCCGGCGACGCCACGATCGCGAACTCGGTCGCCCCGACGGCCGCCGCGTCCGACGGCAACTCCGCGGTCCAGGTGACCCTGCCGAACGGCGACGTCTACTTCCACCGCTACCCGCACGACAACTACGGCGAGAGCACCGCGAGCTGCACCGGCTGGCCGGCGAACGGCAGCCAGCGGTTCGGGCGGCTCTGGCCGGTGCTGTCGGGGGAGCGGGGGCAGTACGAACTGGCCAACGGGCGCTCGGCGGCGGTGTACCTGAAGTCCATGGCGGACTCGGCCAACGACGGGTACTTCGTGCCCGAGCAGGTCTGGGACCGCGCGGACGTCGGCTGCTTCGGGCTGGGCCGCCCGACCGGCAGCGCGGGCCCGCTGATGTGGGCCGAGGGCCAGTACCTGCGGCTCGCCCAGAGCATGGACGCGGGGCACAACCTCGACACGCCGTCGATCGTCAAGACCCGGTACGGCACCTGAGGAAACCGCCGATCCGGCACGCCCCCTCGGTGTGCCGGACCGGCGGTCACCGCACCAGGCGGACGGTCTTCGCCGCCGGCACGAACGTCGCCGTCTGGCCGCGGGTGAGCGCGACCGAGTCGGTCTCCAGGCCGTCGCCGAACGCGACCAGGCGGTCGGACTCGACCTCGACCGTCAGCGGCGCGTCCGTGAGCTCGCCTTCGGTGTGTCCGGTGCCGGTCGTCGGCGACGGCCAGGCCTCCCGCACGAACCAGACGAGCCGGGCCTCGCCGGGGGCGGGCAGGGGCAGGGCGCTGTGCCGCTCCCGCCACACGGACCCGCACCAGCCGGTGGCGCCGGTGCCCGTCCCGACCAGGATTCCCGACGACGCCTGCCGTTCCCGTGGCCCGCCACCGACCCCCAGCCGGTAGCGGGCCGTCTGGTGCCCGGCGTGCCCCAGGTAGATCTCGTTGAGCGCGAGCAGCCGCTGGCCGTCGTCCGCGCTCAGCTCGGCCATCGTCCGGTGCTCGACGTCCCCCGTGCTCCGCACGAGATCCGCGACGGCGGCCGGCGGGTGCCGCACCAGCACGCCAGGGGTGCCGGGCGCGATGCCGATCACCGGCTGGCCGTCGAGGTACTTGGCGACGTTGGCGATCAGCCCGTCCTGGCCGACCACCACGACGACGTCCTCCGGGGTGAACAGGAACCGGTCGAGGTCCGCGCGTTCGACCTCGCCGCGGCGCCAGTCGAGCGGGATCGCCGCCGACGCCGTGGCGAGCGCCGTGCGCACGGCCGCGTCGGCCTCGGTCACCTCGGCGAGGTCGCGGCCGCGCGTGCGGAGGAAGAACTCCGCCTGGCCGCGCGTGCCGTGCCGCGCCAGCAGCTCGTCCAGCTCGGTGCGCCGGTGCACGAGCACGACGCGCGGGGCCAGGCTCACGACCGCACGCCGAGCTTGGTCAGCAGCGGGGCGAGCAGGTCCGGCGTCACCGTCAGGCTGTCGATCCGGGGCAGGTTCCCGGCGAGTTCCTTGAGCGCCAGACCGGTGAGCACGCCTTCGGGCAGGTCGCGGTACGCCGCCAGCCGCGCCGCTTCGCCGGCCGCTTCGGCCTCGCCCAGCGCCCGCTTGCCTTCGGCCTCCACGAGGGTGAGGCGCTCCTTGCGCGACGCCTGCGCCTCGGTCTCGATCCGGCTCGCCGCCGCGGCTTCCTCGGCCTGCCGCCGCGCGTTCGCGCCGCGCTGGGTGAGCAGCTGCTCCTCACGCCGGGCCAGTTCGATCTGGTTCTGCAGCTCGTTCTCACTGATCGCCCGCTCGCGTTCGACGGCGAGCGCGCGCCGTTCGTAGGTCGCCCGGTCGGCCTCCTGCTGCACCTTCTCCCGCGCGGTCGTCTGCAGGGCCTTCTCGACCTCCGGCTCGGCCCGGATCGCGACGACCCGGACGTCGACGACGGCCGAGCCGGTCTGCGCGAGCCGCGTGTCCTCCTCGGCGAGCCCGGCGCGGATCCGGTCGCGGACCGCCCGGACGCCGTCGGCCAGCGCCGTCGCCAGGTCGATGCGGGTCAGCACCTCGACGGCGTACTGCTGGACGTTCTCGGTGAGCAGCCCGCTGATCTGGGCGAGGGGATCGCTTCTCCAGCGCCCGGTGTCCGGGTCGATGGAGAAGTCGATGCGCTGGGCGGCCAGCGCCGGGTCCTCGATCCGGAAGGTCAGCGCGAGCTGGACGGTGACGTCCTGGAAGTCGGCGGTGCGGGCGTGGAACAGCAGCGGCAGCTCGCGGTCGTCGACCGGGACCTCCGAGACGACCGCGGTCAGCGGCCGGTACCAGAACGACAGCCCGACGCCGTCGTGCGCGAGCTTGCCGCGGCGGTAGTGGCGGATGTGCACGGTGGGTGCCCCGCGCAGGTGCCGGAATCCGAAGCGGCGGTCGATGTCGGCCATGGGCCCTCCTCTTATCGTCGCCATGACGATATGGGCGCGGAGGGGTTGTCGTCAAGCTGACGATTAGCGGGTAGGGTGGTGGCATGGGTCACCCGCCGTTCGCCGTCACCGTCGACCTCGTCGTGCTCACCCTGACCGGGGACGAGCTGTGCGCGCTGGTGGTGCGGCGAGGCGTCGAGCCGTACCTGGGGGAGTGGGCGCTGCCGGGCGGGTTCGTCCGGGAGGACGAGGACCTGTCCGACGCCGCGCGGCGCGAGCTGGCCGAGGAGACGGGACTGGCGCCCGGGACCGTCCACATCGAACAGCTCGCCGGCTACGGCGCACCGGACCGGGACCCGCGGATGCGCGTGGTCACCGTCGCCTACCTGGCCCTCGCGCCGGACCTGCCGGTGCCGCGTGCGGGCACCGACGCCGCGGAGGCCCGCTGGGCACCCGTGCGGTCACTGCGCGCCGAGCGCTTGGCGTTCGACCACGACCGCATCCTCGCCGACGGCCTCGAGCGCGCCCGCGCGAAGCTGGAGTATTCCCCGCTGGCGACGGCGTTCTGCGCGCCGGAGTTCACGGTCGCGGAGCTGCGCCGGGTGTACGAGCTGGTCTGGGACACCCGCCTGGACCCGCGCAACTTCCACCGCAAGGTCACCGGCGCCGACGGCCTGCTGGAGCCGACGGGCAGGACGACCACCCGCGACGGCGGCCGCCCGGCGCAGCTCTACCGGCGTGGCCGGGCGGAGCTGCTGTACCCGCCGATGCTGCGCGCCTGAGCCGGTCTGCCGCTAGGCGGCGCGGGCGGGGACCAGCCGGCGCGCGGCGGTGACCAGGGGCAGCAGGCGGGTGCCGAAGTTGCGGGCCGCCAGGCCTGGGCGCGTGGCCGGGATCAGCAGTGCGGCCGCCGTGGACACGGTGCGCTGCCGGGGTTCCACGAGCTTGCGGTGCGCCGTCTCGTACCGTTCGAACGCCGAGGCCGCGTCGCCGGGCGTGCGGCCCAGTTCTTCGGCGAGGGTGTACGCGCCCGCCATCGCCAGTGTGGAGCCGTCGCCGAAGAGCGAGACGCACGAGGCCGCGTCGCCGGCCAGCACGATCCGTCCGGTCGCCCAGCGGTCCATCCGCACCCGGCTCACCGAGTCGAAGTACAGGTCGTCAGCCTCGCGCACGCGCTCCAGCAACTCCGGCACGCGCCAGCCGGCGCCCGCGTACGCCTCGGCGAGCATTCGCTTGTGCAGAGCCGAATCCCGGTGGTCGAACCCCGGGACGGCGTCGCCGCGGAACAGGAACGCCGCGATCCCGTGACCGCGCGACGGGTGCACCGCGACCGCCCGGCCCGGCGAGTTGTACATCGTCAGTCCAGTGCGGTCGGCCGGCGGTTCGGCCAGCGGCAGCGTCGCGATGTAGACGCCCATGTGCTCGACGAACGCGTGCTCGGGCCCGAACGCCAGCCGCCGCACCGCCGAGTGCAGGCCATCGGCACCGATCACCAGGTCGAAGCGCCGCGGGGCGCCGCGCTCGAACGTGACGTCGACGCCGCCGTCGTCCTGGCGCAGTTCGGCGATCGAGTCGTGGAAGACGAACTCCGACTCGTCGCGCGCGGCTTCGTGGAGGATCGCCGCGAGGTCGGTGCGGGGCAGCTCGATGTCGCCGTTCGCCCCCATCGCGACGCGGCCGGTCCGCCGCCCCGCGTCGTCGACGAAGTTCAGCGACGTCACGTCGGTCCCCGCCTCGCGCAGCTTGCCGGTGATGCCCATCAGGTCCGCGACGCGCTTGGCCGGCCCGCGGACGTCCACCGGGCTGCCGCTCGAGCGCAACCCGGCGGCGCGCTCGACGACGGTCGGGCGGAATCCCGCGCGGGCCAGCCAGTGGGCCAGCGTCGGCCCGGCGACGCCGGCGCCGGAGATCAGTACGGTCTGCTCGCTCACGGTGTACCCCCATCGGGTCCTGACCATCGGTCAGTCACGACCGTACGCTCCTGTCCGTCGGTCAGGCAAGCGGCTAGGCTCGGGCGATGACCGACGACACGCGCGCCAAGATCCTGAGCGCCGCGCTCGAGGAGTTCTCGGAGCGCGGCTTCCACGCGGTGTCGGTCCGGGAGCTGGCCGAACGCGTCGGCGTCACGAAGACCGCGGTGCTGTACCACTTCCCGGGCAAGGCCGACATCGTCGCGGCGCTGGCCGAACCACTGCTGGACGACCTCGACGCGACGATGACGAAGGCCGCCGAAGCCGCCGACCCCCGCGCCGCGGCGATCGAAGGGCTGCTCGACGTCTGGCTCGCGCACCGGTACCTGCTGCGGATGAACCTGCGGGACCTGGGGCTGACCGCGTCGAAGCCGGTGTTCGACCGCTTCCGCGACGGCATGCTCAAGGCGAACCACCTGGTCGCGGGCCCGGACGCGGACCTGGCCGGCCGGGTCCGCGCGGCCCAGGCGATCGCCATGCTCAGCGACCCGGTGGTGCTGTTCGCCGACGCCCCGGTGCCGGAGCTCCGCACGGCGATCCTCGACGGCGTCGACCGGTTGTACGCCACGGTGGAGCCGGAAGACCGCCCGCGCGCCCGCCGCGGCCGGCCGACGGTGATGAGCCCGGAGACGATCGAGGCCGCCCGCCGCCTGTACGACGCGGGCCACGCCCCGGCCGACATCGCGACCGCACTGGGCGTCTCCCGCGCGACGATCTACCGCCACCTCCCGGCCGTCGAATAATGAGACATAGTTTTGCGACTTATTGAGACTCCTCGGTGACTTCGATGGCCGGCAACGCCGTGAGCTGCGCCGGAGTCATCCGCGAAGCCGCCTCGAACACCTTCCGCTGGTGCGTCTTGATGCGCTCGTCCACCAGCCGGCTGAGCTCGAAGGCCAGACGGCCGGTCTGGCGAACGGTCACGTCGTCGACCAGCGGCCGCGCGGCCGAGGTGATCACGACTCCCGAAGCCTCTCCGGCGGAGGATTGTGAGACGCCCACCGAGTAGGCCTCGCGCGGGTTGACCGGGCCGTCGATCGAGAAGTCCCGGATCCGGCCGAGCAGTTCGTGCCACTCGACGGTCTCGCCCGCCACCCCGGTGGCCTTGACGTCCTCGACGGTCAGGTTCAGGCCGCGGTCGCCGGCGCGGAAGCAGCGCGCGTACGAGTTGAGGGCCGACACCCACAGCGCCTCGACGAGCACGGCGTCGGGCCGCGGGCGGGCGAGCTCGGCGACCAGCCGTTCGCAGCACTTCAGCGCGAACTGGAGGTCGTCGAAGATCGCGACGAGGTCGGCCAGGCCCAGGGCACCGGGGGTCGCCAGCAGCCGGGCGCTCGAGGGGGTCGTGGTGGCAGAGGACATCCGGGACGCTCCTGTTCGCGGTCGGAACCTCCACGACACCGCATCCGGGACCGCCCCGGGGTCTCAATTTGCGACACCACCCGCCACCGGCCGGAACACCATCGTGAACGACGTCTTCTGCGGCTCCAGCCGGTACTGCGGCAGCACGCCGGGCCCGCAGGACGCCGACCCGAGCCCGTGCTGGGCGACGTCCAGCGTCACGTGCACCAGCGAGTCCGGGGTCAGGTCCGAAGTGTGGCGCGCGGCTTCCAGGGCGGCCGCCGTCCAGCGACGGGCCGTGAAGTCGAACGCCGGGTCGCCGTCGACGTGGAGGCCCGTGCCGTCCGGATCCGTGAACCGAGCCCAGCGGACGGCCGTCCGGTTGCCGTTCTCCTGCGGGTACACGTACGGCGTCTGCAGGTCGTCGACGCTGCTCGTGAACCGGCCGATCCGGGCCGCCTGGCGGCTGTCCGGGTACGCCTCGCCCGGGCCGCCGCCGAACCACTCGACCGAGCCGAACGGCACGGCCATCGTGAGACCGAGCCGGGGGAGGGAGCCGGGCAGCGTGCCGTCCGGCGTCACCTCCACCCGCAGCCGAAGGCCGTCGTCGAGCGCCGTCCACGTGTAGTCGGCGAACAGGCCGAACGGCTGGGCCGGCGGGGCGACGCGGGTCCGCACGACCACCTCGCCGCCGTCCGCGTCCACCGCGATCACGCGGTGCTGCATCCGGTGCAGCCCGGCCTCTCGCCACTGGTCCGCGTCGGACCGCCCGGGCGACGAGCCGCGGTCGTTGTCCGTGGTCGCACGCCAGACGTCGAGCCGCGGTCCTTGCACGGCGTGCCCGCCGAGCGTGGTCAGCGACCCCGTTGCCGCGTCGAATTCGCCCGCGCCCAGCACGAGCCGTCCGGCGTCGCGGACCACCGGTCCGCCCGCAGCCGGGACCTGCCGGGGTGGCGCGGGCGAAACCGGCAGCTGGCCCCAGCCGACGACGTGCCCGGCCTGCGCCCACGAAGTGTCCGAGGTCAGTGACGCCGTGACGGTCAGCCACGATTCACCGGCGGTGGGCGGCACCGGCGGAAGGGGCACCGACACGCTCTGTCCGGAATGGACGGCCGGGACGTCGAGGACGCCCTGGGCGGTCGCGACGCCCTCTTCTTCGAGGACCCAGGTGAACGTGAGGTGCGAGGTGGACAGGAAGTCGTAGTGGTTCGACACCCGGATGCCCGAAGGGCCGGCACTCACCCGGACCGGCTCGATGATCTTCGCGTACTCGACCAGCGCCGGTGACGGCGTCCGGTCCGGGAAGACCAGGCCGTCGATGACGAAGTTGCCGTCGTGGAGGGATTCGCCGAAGTCGCTGCCGTAGGCGAAGTGCCCCGGAACCGCCAGGCCGTGGTCGATCCACTCCCAGACGAACCCGCCCTGGCAGTTCGGGTACTTCTCGAACAGCTCCCGGTACTCGAGCAGTCCACCGGGCCCGTTGCCCATCGCGTGCCCGTATTCGCAGAGGACGAACGGCAGGTCCCGGCGCCGCGCGTTGTCGTCCTCGCGCCGGCCGATCCGGTCCACTTCGGAGTGAGTCGCGTACATGCGACTGTGGACGTCCACATAGGAGCACTCGTGGTCGCCTTCGTAGTGCACCGGGCGCGTCGGGTCGCGGTGGCGCACCCACTCCGCCATCCGCGCCAGGTTCTCGCCGGTGTGGCTTTCGTTGCCCAGCGACCAGAGGATCACGCTCGGCCGGTTCTTGTCCCGCTCGACCGTGCGCCGCATCCGGTCGAGGTACGCCTCGGCCCACATCGGCTCGCCGCTCGGGTTGCGGTCCCACCCCAGCGGCCCGAAGCCGTGCGTCTCCAGGTCGCACTCGTCGATCACCCACAGGCCGTACTCGTCGCACAGCTCGAGGAACGCCGGGTCGGGCGGGTAGTGGCTGGTCCGGACGGCGTTGACGTTGTGCCGCTTCATGAGCAGGACGTCCTCGAGCGCGGTCTCGCGCGACACGACCCGGCCGGTGCGCGGGTCGTGTTCGTGCCGGTTCACCCCGCGCAGCAGGAGCCGTCGCCCGTTGACCTTGAGCTGCCCGTCCTCGATCGTCACCGTCCGGAAGCCGATCCGCACCGGCACCCGTTCGGCCGCTGTGGACAACGTGCCCTCGTACAGCCGCGGCGACTCGGCGCTCCACGGCTCGACGGGCAGGGTCAGCGAATCCGACGCCGGATGCCCGGCGACACCCAGGGACGGGATGTCCAGCACGACGTCCGGGCCGGTCTCGACGCGAAGCGTGCCGAGCCCGGTGGCGTGGTCGTAGTCGGCTCGGACCCAGTAGTCGCCGATGCCGCCGGCGGGTCGGGCGAGCAGTGTGACCGACCGGAAGATCCCGGACAGCCACCACATGTCCTGGTCCTCGAGGTAGCTGCCGGCCGACCACTGGTGCACGCGCACGACCAGCACGTTGTCCCGCGGCCGCAGGAGGGTGCCGACCTCGAACTCCGACGGCAGCCGGCTGCCCTTCGTGACGCCCAGCTCGGTGCCGTTGAGCCAGATCCGGCCGCAGGAGTCGATTCCGTCGAAGCGCAGCACCGCGGGACCCGCAGGCCAGGAACCGGGCAGGTCGAACCGCAGCCGGTGGTCGCCGGTCGGGTTCTCCGACGGCACGTGCGGCGGGTCGACCGGGAACGGGTAGTGGACGTTGGTGTAGGCAGGCCTGCCGTGACCGTGCAGCTGCCACAGCGACGGCACCGGCAGCTCGTCCCAGCCGGAGTCGTCGGCGTCGACCGGGTCCGGGGCGGCCGCGATGCCCGGCGAAAGGCGGAACTTCCACGTCCCGTCCAGCGAGAGCGCGGCGGCGTCGGAGGTGAAGGCCGCGCGCGGGGGCACCGAACCGCGGCCGGGTCCCGGGTCTTCGACGTACGACATGGCGTCCTTCCGACCGCTCGTGAACGCTCCCGTGAACGTTCACGGCTATCCGGCAGTGTGCTCGGCGGCGGGCCGGGGTGTCAAGGAATCAGGCGGATTCGCGCAGGTGGAGCCCGGCGCGGACGACCAGCTCGCCGGGGCCGGCGGGCGCGGCACCGGTGACGAGCCGCGCCGCTTCGCCGACGGCCAGCGCGCCGAGCGCGCGGGTGTCGAGCGCGACGCTCGAGAGCTCCGGGTCGACGAGGGTCCCGAGCGCCAGCCCGTCGAACCCGATCACCGCGAGGTCGGCGGGGACGCGCAGGCCGAACCGGCGCGCTTCGCGCAGCGCGCCGATGGCGATCACGTCGTTGAAGGCGAACACCGCGGTGACGTCGGGGTGGGCGGCGAGCAGGTTCGCGAGCGCCGCGCCACCGCCGTCGACGGTCTGGGCGGCGCGGGTGATCCACCCGGGCGCGACGCCGACGCCGTGCTCCGCGGCGGCCCGCAGGAACCAGGTCTGCCGGATGCTGGGCCCGGGCCGGCGGTCGTGGTCGAGCATCCCGATCCGCCGGTGCCCGCGCGAGACCAGGTGGGCGACGGCCTCGCGGACGCCGTCCTCGCCGTCGATCCCGATGCCGCTGAACCGGGCGGTGCGCGGCTCGCGGCCGATCAGCACCACCGGGACGCCCGGGGTGAACCGGTCGAGGTCTGCCTCGGACCGGCTGAAGTACCCGACGACCGCGTCGACCTGGGTGCCGATCACGCGGAGCGTGGCGAGCTCCTGCTCGAGGTCGTCGGCGGTGTCGTAGACGACGACGTGCCAGCCGCGGGCCCGAGCCGCTTCGAGTGCTCCGGACGCGACCTCGGTGAAGAAGGGGTTGAGCAGGTCCGGCACCACCAGGCCGATGGTGGTGGTGTCGGGCCGGACGAGGCCGCGGGCGAACCGGCTCGGGCGGTACCCGAGCTCCCGGGCGGCGTCGAGGACGCGCTGCTTGGTCGAGCCGTCGATCTCGGCCTTGTCGTTCAGCGCGCGTGACACGGTCTGCCGGGAGACGCCGGCCGAGCGGGCGACGTCGTGGATCGTCACCCGCCGGGGTTCCGTGCTCGAGGACACCGCCCACCTCCCTGTCCGGGAGACGAGTATGCCCGCCCGCGGCCGGACCGCTACCCGAGCGGGGTGCGCTGCCGCCGCTTGGACACGAAGCGCCAGCCGACCGCCAGCACCACGACCAGCACCGGGATCGAGTAGAACGCGATCTTCTCCGCGCCGTCGGAGAAGCCCATCAGGACCACCACCAGCGCGAGGAACGCCAGCGTCGCCCAGCCCGAGTACGGCGCCCACGGCATCCGGTACGACGGCCGTTCGACCTCGCCGCGCAGCGCCGCCTGCCGCAGCCGCATCTGGCAGAACACCAGCGTCGCCCACGTCGTGATGACACCCAGTGACGCGATCGCGATGGCGATGTCGAACGCGTCCTTCGGCACCAGGTAGTTCAGGACGACGCCGAGCAGGTACGCGACCGACGTGAACAGGATGCCGCCGTAGGGCACGTGACGGCCGCTCATCCGGCCCACGAACGACGGCGCTTCGCCGCGGTCGGCCAGCGCGCGCAGCACCCGGCCGGTGGAGTAGAGCCCGGAGTTGACGCTCGAGAGCGCCGCGGTGAGCACGACCGCGTTCATCACGTCGCCGATGCCCGGGATGCCGAGGCGCGAGAACACCGTGACGAACGGGCTCTCGTCGCCGCTGTAGAACGGCCAGGGCAGCAGCATCGCCAGCATCAGCACCGAGCCGACGTAGAACACGCCGATCCGCCACACCACGCCGTTGATCGCCTTCGGCAGGACCTTGCGCGCGTCCTTGGTCTCGCCGGCCGCGATGCCGACGACCTCGATGGCCGAGTAGGCGAAGATGACGGCCTGCAGCGTCATCAGCGCGATGCCGATGCCGGCCGGGAAGAATCCACTGTGGTCGGTCAGGTTGTGCACGCCGGCCGGGGTGCCGCCGATGTCGGCGCTGGTGAGCACCAGGCCGACCGCGGTGACCAGGAAGACGACGATGGCCAGGACCTTGACCACCGAGAACCAGAACTCCAGCTCGCCGAACAGCTTCACCGAAAGCAGGTTCACCGCCAGCAGCACGCCGAGGGCGACCAGCGCGGTGATCCACTGCGGCACGTCCGGCAGCCACTTGTGCACGTAGATCGCGACCGCGGTGATCTCCGCGATCCCGGTCATCGCCCAGTTCACCCAGTACATCCAGCCGGACGCGAAGCCGGCCCACGGCCCGATGAACTTCCGCGCGTAGGTGACGAAGCTGCCCGAGCTCGGCTCGTGCAGGACGAGCTCGCCGAGCGCGCGCATCACGAAGTAGGCGGCCACCCCGCAGATCGCGTACGAGAAGATCAGCGACGGCCCGACCTGGTGGAGCTTGCCGCCGGCGCCGAGGAAGAGCCCGACGCCGATCGCGCCGCCGATGGCGATCATCTGCACTTGGCGGTTGCCCAGTGCTTTCGAGTAGCTTTCACCTTTTTCGGTGAGGAGCGAGGAATCCATGGTTCACGGACGCTAGAGGTTGTGCGGCAAGTCACCAAGCACCATAAGGAAGACTTAAGGTGTGCCGGAGATCACCACTGGCATTTCGCTGGTACCAGCCGGTTTCGATTTGACAGGGCCGCTGTGCGTCCGGGCCGGCGCGGCTCCTACGCTACGGGCGTGGACCTCGCGGCGCTGCTGGACCGGATCGCCGACGACGTCGCGCCGGAGGTCGGCCGCGGCGCCGTCGCGGACTACATCCCCGCGCTGGCCCGGATCGAGCCGCGCCGGTTCGGCATGGCGGTGGCCGAAGTGGACGGTGCGGTGCACGGCGTCGGCGACTGGCGGCAGCCGTTCTCGGTGCAGAGCATGTCCAAAGTGTTCACCCTCGCGCTGGTGCTGTCCCACGGCGACGACGTGTGGGCGAGGGTGGGCCGCGAGCCGTCCGGCGACCCGTTCAACTCCTTGGTGCAGCTGGAACACGAGGACGGCATCCCGCGCAACCCGTTCATCAACGCGGGCGCGCTGGTGGTGACCGACGAACTGGCCCGGCACGGCGACGCCGTGGCCGCGCTGCTCGCCTTCCTCCGCGAGGAAAGCGGCCGGCCGGACATCGCCGTCGACCCCGAAGTGGCGGCGTCGGAAGCCGACCACGCCGACCGCAACCGCGCCCTCGCCTACTTCATGGCTTCCTACGGGAACATGCGCCACCCGGTGCCGTCGGTGCTCGACCAGTACGTCCGGCAGTGCTCGATCGCGATGAGCTGCGCGGACGTCGCGCGCTCGGCGGTGTTCCTGGCCCGCCACGGCGTCCGCAACGACGGCAGCCGCCTGCTCGGGCTGAGCGCCGCGAAGCGGATCAACGCGGTGATGCTGACGTGCGGCACCTACGACGCGGCAGGCGAGTTCGCCTACCGGGTCGGCCTGCCGGGCAAGAGCGGCGTCGGCGGCGGGATCGTGGCGGTGGTGCCGGGCCGGTGCGCGGTGTGCGTGTGGAGCCCCGGCCTGGACGCGCGCGGGAACTCCGTGGCCGGGGTCGCCGCGCTCGACCGTTTCACGACGCTCACCGGCTGGTCGGTCTTCTGAGTCAGCGCAGGTAGTTGTAGACGCTCGCGCGGGAGATGCCGAGCAGGTCGGTCAGCGTCGGGACCGCGTTCTTCAGCTCCAGGAAGCCGCGTTCCTTCAGCGTGCGCACCAGCTCCTTCTTCGCCGCCGCCGGCATGCTGCGCGGGGTGTGGCCGCGCTCGGTCGCGTAGTCCTCGACCAGGGCACGCAGCTCGTCGCCGGTCCGGGCGCGCAGGCTCTCGACCAGCGGCGCCGGCTCGTCCGTGCGTGCGAGCCGGGTGAGCGCGCGGGCCGCCGAGCCCAGCAGGGAGACGTCGAGGTTGAGGCACAGGGCCGCGACGTACTCACCGCCGGAGTTGCGGATGCCGATCGACGTGCTCTTCGCCGGCCGGCCGTCGGGGAAGCGGTTCGGGTAGTTCTGCAGGACGTCCGGGAAGGCCGGGTCGGCGATCCGGGCCAGGCCCAGCTCGGTCGCCGGGTCGCCGACGGACCGCCCGGACAGCCCGCCTTCGACCGCGCGCACGGCGCGGGCCGGGTCGCGCAGGTCGTGCAGCACGACCTCGCACAGCCCGGGGAACATCCGCCCGACGGCCTGGGCGATCTTCTCCGCCTCCCGCAGCAGCAGCTCGTCCTCGGTCATCCGAGCAGCTCCCGCAGCTTGTCGGCCGCCTTGAGCCCGGACCCGGTCAGCACGACGACGGTGGTCTCGCCGGGCCGGATCGCGCCTCGCTCGCGGAAGACGTCGATCGCCGCGGCGGCGGTCGCGCTGGTCGGCTCGGCGTAGAGGCCGAGGGACGCCAGCCGCCGGGCGCCGGCCGCGATGGCGTCTTCGGCGATGGCCACGGTGTCCCCGCCGGAGCGCCGGAGGGCGGAAAGGACCTCCGGGAGCCGCACCGGCTGCCGGATCGCGGTGCCCTCGGCGACGGTCGGGGCGAACGGCGGGGGCTGCCGGTCGTGGAAGGCCGCGTCCAGGGGGGAGCAGTTGCGCGGCTGGGCGACGAGCAGGCGAGGTCGTCGCGTGATCGACCCGGCGGCCAGCAGCTCACCGAAGCCGAGGTCGCAGCCCAGCACGATGCTGCCCGCGCCGGCCACCGTGACGATGGCGTCCGGCGCGCGGTAGCCGAGGTCCTCCCACAGCTCGTAGGCCAGCGTCTTGGTGCCCTGCAGGAAGAACGGGTGCCAGTTGTGGCTCGCGTAGGTCGTTGCGGCCGAGCGGCGGACCGCTTCGGCCGCGGTGTCGTCGCGGGTGCCGGGCACCAGCTCGACGGTCGCGCCGTAGGCCCGGGCCTGCAGGACCTTCGCCGGGGACGTCCCCTCGGGCGCCAGGATGGTGGCCGCGACCCCGGCCGCGGCGCTGTAGGCGGCGACCGACGAGCCGCCGTTGCCGGAGCTGTCTTCCAGGAGCTCCTTCGCGCCGGCGCCGGCCACCGCGGAGACCATGACGCTCGAGCCGCGGTCCTTGAAGCTGCCGGTCGGGCTGAACCACTCGAGCTTGAACCGGACGTCGACGTCGCCCCAGGGTCGCTCGACCAGCGGCGTGCAGCCCTCGCCGAGCGAGACGGGGCGCAGGTCACCGGGCAGGGCGGCGCGGTAGCGCCAGAGCGACCGGACCCCGGTGTCGACGTCGCCGGGCGTGAGGCCGGGCAGCGGGGCGACGGTCAGCGGCGCGCCGTCGTCGCCCCGCCACCGCAGCGGGTCACCCGGGTAGCGCACCCCCGAGCGTTCGTCGGCGTACCAGTACTCCACAGCCACCTCCATGCTGGACAGACTGTCCAAGTCTAGACGATAAGTATCGATTACCGGTGAGTACGCGAATCGCTTTCAGCTTCTTCTAAGGAAAATCTGTCACGGAAGAGTGGAAAATTCTTGTCGGCGAGCGACGTACCGCAGGACTGGAGGTACCGATGGTGTCCGGCTGAATACCCGGAGTCGTCCCTCGGTGTGCGATGCCGTCGTCGCCGGGAGACGGCCTGGGCCCGCCTCCCGGATCGCGTGAGCACGAGGAACCCACGACGTCCGGGAATCCACAGTGGACTCACGGGTGCGCGGCGGTGCGAATCGGAAGCGTTCCGGGGCTGCTTTCGGCTGTGGGTAAAAGTACCGGGGAATATTCGCCGGGCAATACGGAATTCCACGGTTTCCCTCTCGGTGGATCGCTCGGGAGTCGTGGCGGGTTTTACCGCCACGACCCTTTGTCGTGGCCACCGGGAAACGGCAGGACCGCCGAACGGCGTGGTCCGTGTGATCAGTCGCACTGCGACCACCGGGTGAGAAGGGCTTGCCCCATCTGGTGGTGTGTGCCAGTTCGGCCGCAGGTCCTGACCACTGTGGGCACCCCGTCGCGGCCGGAGAAGGGCAATCCGGTCGGTCTTCCCGGCGGGTGGAACGTGACGGCGACGTTAAATTCTTGCGTCTCCCGGCTGGTCGGTCTCGAATTTTCTGAACCGGCACGACGAAATCGCGGTGGGTTGTTGACGTAAGCGGTCGGAACCCGCTTAAGTACACCCCGTTACCCATCACCCTTTCGTGCGTAGCGGGAGTTCCCATGCGTGTCCGGAAAGCCGGCCGTGGACCGGCCGATCTGGTCGTCGCGGTGTCGCCGTTGCGGTGGCCGTCCGCGCGCGGGGTCGCGGCCGCCGCGCGCGGCGGCGCCCTGGGTGTGCTCGACCTGACCGGCGGCGCGGCCGCCGACGAACTCGCCCTGCTCGGCGAGTGGAACGTCCCGGTCTTCGGGGTCCGGCTGTCCCGGGTGGACGCCGACCTGCCCGAAGCCGCGACCACCGTCGTGCTGACCGAAGACTCCCCGTGCGCGCCTCGCGACTTCCCCGGCCGGCGGGTGCTGGCCGAGGTCACCAGCCGCGTGTCGGCGGCGCGGGCGGTCGCCGGCGGGGCCCACGGGCTGATCGCACGGGGTCACGAATGCGGCGGCCGGACGGGTGAGCTGAGCACGTTCGTGCTGCTTCAGGCTCTGCTCGCCGACGAAGGCCCCGACGTCCCGGTGTGGGCGGCGGGCGGGATCGGCCCGCACACCGCGGCCGCCGCGATCGCTGGTGGCGCCGCGGGCGTCGTCGTCGACACCCAGCTCGCGCTGCTCCCGGAAGCCGAACTTCCGTCGGCCCTGACGAGTGCGGTCACCGGGCTCGACGGCTCGGAGACCGTCGTCGTCGACGGGGTGCGAGTGCTCGCGCGGCGGGGCACCGAGGCGATCGAAGCCGGACAGGACGTCTTCCTCGCGACCCGGTTCCGGGACCGCTGGGGCACGGTGACCACGGCGGTGCGCGGCCTGCGCGACGCCGTCGTCGACGCGCTGAGTGCCGAAACCGCCGTCCTGGGCCCGGAAACGGCGGGCAGCCGCGCGCTCGGCACGGCGCTGCCGATCGCCCAGGGCCCGATGACCCGGGTGAGCGACCAGCCCGCGTTCGCCGCCGAAGTCGCCGCGGGCGGGGCACTGCCGTTCATCGCACTGGCCCTGTCCGGTCCGCAGCAGACCCGCGACGTCCTGGAGCGGACCCGCGAAGCCGTCGACGGCGCGCCGTGGGGTGTCGGCGTCCTCGGGTTCGCCGCCGACGACGTCAAGGCCGCGCAGCTCGAAGTGATCCGGGAGCTGCGGCCCACCCACGCGATCATCGCCGGCGGCCGCCCGGCCCAGGCCGCGGCTTTGGAAGACGCCGGGATCTCCACCTTCCTGCACGTCCCTTCGCCCGGACTACTGAAGCAGTTCCTGGAAGCCGGGGCGCGCAAGTTCGTCTTCGAAGGCTCGGAATGCGGCGGGCACGTCGGGCCCCGCACCAGCTTCCCGTTGTGGGAGGCGCAACTCGGCGTGCTCGCCGACTTCCTCGCCGCGAACCCGGCCCCGGACGTGCAGGTGCTGTTCGCGGGCGGGATCCACGACGAGCGGTCCGCGGCGATGGTCGCGGCGCTGGCGGCGCCGTTGGCGGACCGGGGTGCCGCGATCGGCGTGCTCATGGGCACGGCCTACCTGTTCACCCGTGAGGCGGTCGAGGCCGGGGCCGTGCTCCCGCAGTTCCAGCGTGAGCTGCTCGGTGCGGAGCAGACGGATCTGCTCGAGACCGCGCCCGGTCACGCGACGCGGTGCGTCCGCAGCCCGTTCACCGAGGAGTTCGCGGCCCTGAAGGCCGGCCTCGCCGAGCGGGGCGTGCCGAGCCGGGAAGCCTGGGAACAGCTGGAATCCCTGAACGTGGGCCGGTTGCGGCTGGCCAGCAAGGGGATCGAGCGCGTCGGCGACGACCTGCGTGACGTCGCCGAAGACCGGCAGCGGGCCGAAGGCATGTTCATGGCGGGCGAGGTCGCGGTCCTGCGCTCGGCCGTCACCACGATCGCCGACCTGCACACCGCGGTCGGCGAAGGCGCGAACGCGGTCCTGCGCGAGCGGGCCGCGGACTTCGGTGTCGTGACGCCGGAGCCGCCGGCGCCCGAGCCCCTCGACGTCGCCATCGTCGGGATGGCCTGCATGTTCCCGCAGGCACCCGACCTGGCCGCGTTCTGGGCGAACGTCCTGGCCGGTGCCGACGCCGTCACCGAAGTCCCGCCGCAGCGCTGGGACACCTCCCTGTACTACGACGCGGGCGGCCAGGGCGAGAAGACGCCGTCGCGGTGGGGTGGGTTCCTGCCGGAGATCGGGTTCGACCCGCTGAAGTACGGCATCCCGCCGTCGTCGCTGGCCAGCATCGAACCCGTGCAGCTGCTGGCGCTGGAAGCGGCCCACCGCGCGCTGGCCGACGCCGGCTACGCCGACCGGGCGTTCGACCGGGCGCGAACGTCCGTGGTGTTCGGCGCCGAAGCGGGCAGCGACCTGTCGAACGCGATGAGCCTGCGGACCGTCCTGCCGTCCTATGTGGGCGAACTGCCGTCCGAACTGGACGAACGGCTGCCGCGGATCACCGAGGACTCCTTCCCGGGCGTGCTGGCCAACGTCATCGCCGGGCGGATCGCCAACCGCCTCGACCTCGGCGGGGCGAACTACACCGTCGACGCCGCGTGCGCGTCCTCCCTGACGGCGGTCGACGTCGCCTGCAAGGAGCTGACCGCCGGCACCAGCGACCTCGTCCTCTGCGGTGGCGCGGATCTGCACAACGGCATCAACGACTACCTGCTGTTCGCCTCGGCGCACGCGCTCTCGCCGACCGGGCGCTCGGCGACGTTCGACAGCGCGGCCGACGGCATCGCGCTCGGCGAAGGCGTCGCCTGCGTCGCGTTGAAGCGGCTCGCGGACGCCGAACGCGACGGCGACCGCGTGTACGCCGTGATCAAGGGCGTCGGGGCGGCGTCCGACGGCCGCGCGCTGGGCTTGACGGCGCCGCGGCCGGAAGGCCAGCACACCGCGCTGACCAGGGCCTATCACAACGCGGGGGTGTCGCCCGCGCGGGTCGGGCTGGTCGAGGCGCACGGCACCGGGACCGTCGTCGGCGACCGGACCGAGCTCGGCACGCTGACGAAGGTGTTCACCGAAGCCGGCGCCGCGCCCGGCGGCTGCACGATCGGCTCGGTGAAGTCCCAGATCGGGCACACCAAGTGCGCCGCGGGCCTGGCCGGGCTGATCAAGACCGCGCTCGCGCTGCACACCGGCGTCAAGCCGCCGACGCTGCACGTGTCGTCGCCGAACCCGGCGTGGGACGCGTCGACGAGCCCGTTCGTGTTCCAGTCGGCCGCGCAGCCGTGGACCGCGCCGCCCGCCGAGCGGATCGCCGGCGTCAGCGCGTTCGGCTTCGGCGGCACCAACTTCCACGTCGTGCTGAGCGCGCACGACGACGTCCCACCCGCGCAGACCGCCGCGGAGTGGCCGGCCGAGCTGTTCCTCTTCGGCACCGACGCGGCGGTTCGCGACCTGCTCGCCCTGGCGGGCGTCCCGGCCGGGCAGCAGCCGTGGCGGCTGCGGGACCTCGCGCTGGCCGCGTCGGTGCGGGCTCAGGGCCGGCCGGTCCGGTACGCCGTCGTCGCGTCCACTGTGGACGATCTGACCGAGCTCCTGCGCCAGGTGCTGGCCGGGCAGGACGCCCCGGGCCTGTTCCGCGCCGCGGACGACGAGCCGGGTGCGGTCGCGGTGCTGTTCCCCGGCCAGGGCAGCCAGCGGCCCGGCATGTTCGCCGACCTGTTCGTCGCCTTCCCCGAGCTGCAGCGGTACCTGCGGCTGGACCCGCCGACCGCCGACGTCGTGTTCGGCCCCGCGGTGTTCGGCGAGGCCGCGCGGCAGGAGCTGGCCGACCGCGTCACCGACACCCGCGTCGCCCAGCCCGCGCTCGGCCTGACCGGGCTGGCCGCGTTCCGGCTGCTGACCCGCGCCGGCGTGCGGCCCGCGATGCTCGGCGGGCACAGCTACGGCGAACTCACGGCCTTGGCCGCCGCGGGCGCGCTGACCCCCGAGGCGCTGCTGCACGCGAGCCACGCGCGGGCCGGCGCGATCGTCGACGCCATCCCGGACGGCGATCCGGGTGCGATGGCCGCGGTCTCGGCGTCCGCGTCGGAAGTGCTCGCGGTCCTGGATTCGCCTGCCGTCGTCCTGGCCAACCACAACTCACCCCGGCAGACGGTGATCTCCGGGCCGACCGCCGACGTCGAAGCCGCGGTCTCCCAGCTGCGCGCGGCCGGGCTCGGCGCGAAGCGGATTTCGGTCGCGTGCGCGTTCCACAGCCCGCTGGTGGCGCCCGCCGGGGACGCGTTCGGACGGACGCTCGAAGCGATCGGGGTCGTCGAGCCGGCGGTGCCGGTCTACGGCAACCGGACCGCGGCACCGTATCCGGCGGACCCGGACGGCATCCGCGGCGAGCTGGCCGCGCAGGTCGGGTCGCCGGTCCGGTTCGTCGAGCAGATCGAAGCGATGTACGCGGCCGGGGCGCGCGTGTTCGTCGAGGCCGGGCCGGGTTCGGTGCTGGCCAGGCAGATCGAGGCGATCCTGGGCGAGCGTCCCCATCGGACGGTCGGCTTCGAGCAGCCGGGCCGCCGCGGCCTGCCGGGTTTCCTCGGCGCGCTGGCGCAGCTGGCGGTGGCGGGTGTCCCGGTCGAGACCGGCTGGCTGTTCCGCGGCCGTGACGCGGTCGACGCGGCCGGCGCACCCCGGCCGAAACGTCCCGGGTGGACGGTCGACGGCCACCTCCTCCGCACGGCGGACGGCACGATCCCGGCCGGCGCCCTCCGCCCGGCCGAGCGGATCGCGCTGGCTTCGGTCACGCCGGCGGCCGGTTCGTCGGAGGAGATGGTCGCGGACTTCCTGCGCACGAGCCGCGAGATGATCGCCGCCCAGCGCGACGTGCTGCTGGGCTTCCTCGGCAGCGACGCACCGGTGCCGGTGTCGATCCCGGTGGTCGAGGCTTTGCCACCGGCCGTCCCGGTCGCGGCTCCGGTTCCGGCCGAGCGGCCGGTTCTGGACACGATCGTCGAGGTGATCGGGGAGCGGACGGGCTATCCGGTGGACATGATCGAGCCTGATCTCGATCTGGAAGCCGACTTGAGCGTGGACTCGATCAAGCGTGCGGAGATCGCGGGCGAACTGGCTGCACGGCTGGGCCTGGCGGGCGGCGACGTCGAGGAGTTCGCCAAGGCCCGCACGGCCGCGGCCATCGCCGCACTGATCGGCGACCGCCGTCCCGAGGTGGCTGTCGCCGACCTTGCGGAACGCTCGGTGCTGGACACCGTCGTGGCGGTGATCGGGGAGCGGACGGGCTATCCGGTGGACATGATCGAGCCGGACCTCGATCTGGAAGCCGACCTGAGCATCGACTCGATCAAGCGCGCGGAGATCGCGGGGGAGCTGACCGTTCGCCTGGGCGCGGGTGAGGTCGAGGAACTCGCCAAGGCCCGGACAGCGGCCGGGATCGCGGAGGTGCTGGACGCCGGTGCCAGCAGGCCGGGGCCGGCAGCAGCCGGGCCGCCGACCGCGCCGGAGGCGGAGGTAGCCGGGCCCGCCGGGTCAGGGGCGCCTGGACAGTCGGCCGAGTCGGGGCCGGTGGCCGCCGCGACGGGCCCGGTGGTCGCCACGCCCGCCGGGGAGGCGGTCGGCGCATCGAGGCCGGTGGCGGCCGCGCAGCCGGTGTCGGTAGCTGGGCGGTCGGCGGCGCCGGAGCGAACGGCTGCTGGGCCCGAGCCCGTGATCGTCGCGCCGAAGCGGTATGTCATGACCGAGTTCGAGCTTTCCCCCGCCGGTGTGCCCGACCTCTCCGGCCGCCGGTTCCTCGTGCTCGGCACCGGAACCCGAGCCGAGGCCGTCCGCGCCGAACTGGCCGCGCACGGGGCCGAAGCCGAGATCGGCCACGACGTCCGGCCCGGCTTCGACGGCTACCTGCACGTTCCTGACGGCGACCCCGTCCTGCCCGCCGCCTTCCCGATGTACCAGGCCGCGCTGGCCCAGCGGCCGAGGTGGCTCCTCACCGCCGGGCCGGCCGAGGGCCTCCGCGGCTTCTACCGCAGCGTCTCCCGCGAGTACCCGGACACGGTCGCCCGGATCGTCGAAGGCGCGGACGCCAACGGAATCGTCGCCGAGCTGTCCACAGTGGACCGCGAACCCGTGGTGCTCCGGAACGAGAACACCAGGCGCGGGCTGAAGCCCGCCGAGGAGAACCTCGGCCTGCTCGGCAGCAGCGGCGCGGGCCCGGCCGGGGACGGCGCCGCCGAGGCCACGGCCATCGGGCTCGACCGGGAGTCCGTCGTCCTGCTCGTCGGTGGGGCGAAGGGCATCACCGCCCGGTTCGCCAAGACGCTCGCCGCGGCGGCGCGGTGCCGCGTCGAACTCCTCGGCCGGACGCCCGTCCCGGCGGACGAAGACGAGTACCCGCACGCCACGGACGCCAAGGAACTCCGCGCCGCGCTGATCGCGAGCGGTCTGCGCAAGCCCGCCGAGATCGAGCGGACCGTCCGCCGGATCCAAGGCGAACGTGAAGTCCGCAGCACTCTTCGCGAGCTGGCCGCCCTCGGCAGCCCGGTGCGCTACCAGTCCGTCGACATGCTCGACGCCGAAGCCGTGCACCGGGCGGTCAAGGAGATCCACGCCGAGCACGGCCGCCTCGACGGGATCGTCTACGCGGCCGGCGTGATCGAGGACAAGCTCGTCGCCGAGAAGACGGCGGAGTCCTTCACCCGCGTCTACGGCACGAAGGTCGACGGCGCCCGGACGCTGCTGGACGCGACCGCCGACCTGCCGGACGAGCCGAAGTTCGTCGTGCTGTTCGGCAGCATCGCCGCGACGCTCGGCAACCGCGGCCAGTCCGACTACGCCGCGGCCAACGACGCCCTCGAGCTCCTCGGCCGCCGGTGGCCCGCCGGTCGCGCGGTGACCGTCCACTGGGGACCGTGGGCGCCGACCGGCGACCACGACGGCATGGTCACGCCCGAGCTGATGCGCGACTACGCCCGCCGCGGCATCGAGCTGATCGACCCGGAGGAGGGCACGCTCGGGCTGCTGCGCGAGCTGGCCTGGGGCCGCCCGGACGTCTCCGCCGTCGTCCACACGGCTTCCGGGTGGTGACCGACATGCGCGTGGCCATCGTCGGGATGTCCGTCCTGCTGCCCGGCGCCCCGGACCTCGCGGCGTACTGGCGCAACCTCGTCGGCGGGGTCGACGCGATCACCGAGGTGCCGCCGGAAAAGTGGGACGGCCTGCACTACGCGCCGGACGAGCGGCGCGCCGACCGGGTCTACTGCCGCCGCGGCGGGTTCGTCGACGAACTGGCCGAAGTGGACGTCACCGGGTTCGGGATCATGCCGAACTCCGTGCCCGCCACCGAACCCGACCAGCTGATCGCCCTGCGGGTCGCGGCCCAGGCCGTCGCGGACGCGGGTGGCCCGGACCGGCTGCCCGCCGACCGGGCGCGGGTCGGCGTCGTCCTCGGGCGCGGCGGCTACCTGACGCCGGGGCTGGTCCGGCTCGACCAGCGCGTCCGCACGGCGACCCAGCTCGTCCGGACGCTCGGCGAGCTGATGCCCGAGCTCGGCGCGGACAAGCTCGACGCCGTCCGGCAGGCGTTCACCGACCAGCTCGGCCCCGAGGCCCCGGAGTCGGCGATCGGGCTCGTGCCGAACCTGGCCGCGTCCCGGCTGGCCAACCGCCTCGACCTGCGCGGGCCCGCGTACACAGTGGACGCCGCGTGCGCGTCGTCGCTGATCGCCGTCGACCACGCCGTCCGGGAGCTGGCCTCCGGCCGCTGCGACGTCGTGCTCGCCGGTGGCGTCCACCACTGCCACGACATCACGTTCTGGAGCGTGTTCACGCAGCTCGGCGCGCTGTCGCCGAGCGAGCGCATCCGGCCGTTCCACCGCGACGCCGACGGCGTGCTCATCGGCGAGGGCACCGGCGTCGTCGTGCTCAAACGGCTCGCCGACGCCGAACGCGACGGCGACCGCGTGTACGCCGTGATCACCGGCACCGGCGTCGCCTCCGACGGGCGGACCGCGAGCCTGGCCAACCCGGACTCCGGCGGCCAGGTCCGGGCCGTGCGCCAGGCGTGGGCGGCGGCGGGCCTCGACCCCGCCGAGCCGGACTCGCTCGGGCTCCTCGAAGCGCACGGCACCGCGACCCCGGCCGGCGACGCGGCCGAACTCGCCACGCTCGAGGAGGTCTTCGGGAGCACGGGGAGCGCGGTCCTCGGGTCGGTCAAGTCGATGATCGGGCACACGATGCCCGCGGCCGGGATCGCCGGGCTGGTCAAGGCGGCACTGGCCGTGCACCACGGCGTCCTGCTGCCCACCCTGCACTGCGACGACCCGCACCCCGCGCTCGAGAAGACCCGGTTCTCCACTTTGGACACCGCGGCACCGTGGGACGCGGCCGTCCGCCGGGCCGGGGTCAACGCGTTCGGCTTCGGCGGGATCAACGCCCACGTCGTGGTGGAGCAGGCCCCGGACCGGCCGGCACCCGCCGTCGTCGTGCGGGAGCCGGAGCGCGTGCTGCGCATCGCCGCACCGACCGTCGACGCGCTGAGGACCGTCCTTTCCGGACCGGACCGCGCGGTCCTCGCCGCGCCCGAAGGAACCGGACCGGTCCGCCTCGGCATCGTCGACCCGACGGAGAAGCGGCTGGCCCTGGCCCGCAAGGCCGTCGGCCGCGGCCGGCCGTGGCGCGGCCGCAACGACGTCTGGTTCGCCGACCGCCCGCTCCTCGGCCCCGGCGGCGGAAAGCTCGCCTTCGTGTTCCCGGGGCTGGAGGCGGAACTCGCGCTGAACTGCGGCGATGTCGCCCGCCATTTCGGCCTGCCGTGGGACCACCCCGACGCCGCGGTCGGCGACGTCGGCCGTCAGGGCACCGCGGTGTTCGAACTGGGCCGCCTCCTCGATGCCGCTCTCGGCCGGCTGGGTGTGGTGCCGGACGCGCTCGCCGGTCACAGCCTCGGCGAATGGACGGCGATGGCCGCGGCCGGCCTGCACGCCATCGAGGAGGTCGACGAGTTCCTCGCCGGGTTCGACCCGGACGCCCTGGAGGTACCCGGCCTGGCGTTCGCCGCGGTCGGCGCCCCCGCGGCGAAGGTGCTCGCCGCGCTCGACGGCCGTGAAGACGTCGTCCTCTCGCACGACAACGCCCCGAACCAGGCGATGCTCTGCGGCCCGGAGGCGGCGGTCGACGACCTGGTGGCGCAGTTCCGGGCCGGCGGGATCGTCGCCCAGGTGCTGCCGTTCCGGTCCGGCTTCCACACGCCGATGCTGCGGCCCTACCTCGGCCCGATCCGCGCGGCGGCCGAACGGTTCACCCTGCACCCGCCGAAGATCCCGGTCTGGTCGGCGACCACGGTGTCGGAGTACCCGGCCGGGGAGGCGGCCGTGCGCGAGCTGTTCGTGCGGCACCTGCTCGAGCCGGTGCGGTTCCGCCCGCTCGTCGAGGAGCTGCACGCGGCCGGGTTCCGGGCGTTCGTGCAGGTCGGCGCCGGGCAGCTCGGCTCGCTGATCGGAGACACCCTGCACGGGCGGGAGCACCTGGTCGTCTCGGCGCACTCGCCGCACCGGCCCGGGCTCGCCCAGCTGCTGCGCGTGGCGACGGCGCTGTGGGCCGACGGCGCCGACGTCGACACGGCGGCGCTGCCAGGGCAGGCCCGGGCGCCCCGCAAGGCCGTCAAGCTCGACCTCGGCGGCCGGCTGATCTCCCTCGACGAACGCACCCGCGCGCAGGTGCGGCTGCCTCGGCATTCCCCAGTGGACACGCTGGCCGGCAAGGGCCCGCTGGCCGCGGAGTTCGCCGCGCTGCTGGCGGACACCGCCGACCTCGCCTCGACCGTGCTCAGCCGGCGGACCGCACCCCGCAGGCTTCCTCCGCCGACCGAACTGCGGACCACTTTGGACGTGTCGGTCGACGCGATGCCCTACCTGCTCGACCACTGCTTCTTCAAGCAGCCCCCGCAGGCCGACCCGGGTGACCGCTGGCCGGTCGTGCCGGCGACCACGGTGATCGACCACTTGATGGGCTTCGCCGAGCAGGCCGCGCCGGGCCGCCGCGCGGTCGCGGTGCACGACGTCCGGCTGACCCAGTGGATCACCGCGGTCCCGGCGAGCAGCGTGGGCGTGCGCGTCCGGCCGCAGGGCCCCGACCGGGTGCTGGCCTCGCTCGAGGGTTACTCCGAGGCCGTCGTGGAACTCGCCCCGGCCTATCCGGCCACCGCGCCCGCGCCGTGGCGGTTCCCGGCGGATGCGGAACGAGTCCCGGAGACCGCGGCCGCCCAGCTGTATGACGAACGCTGGATGTTCCACGGCCCCCGGTTCCAGGGCGTCACCGAGCTGACGGCCGTCGGGGAGCGGCACGTCCGCGCCGTTCTGACGACGCCCGCGGCTCCCGGAGCGCTGCTCGACAACGTCGGCCAGGTGCTCGGCTACTGGATCATGGCGCAGCTGACCGAGCGCACGACGGTGTTCCCCGTCGGCATGCGCGAGATCCGGTTCCACGGCCCGCACCCGGCGCCGGGGACGCGCCTGGACTGCCTGGTCAAGATCACGGGACTGACCGGCGAGTTCCTCGAGGCCGACATGCAGCTCGTCCACGACGGGCAGGTCTGGGCCGAGTTCACCGGCTGGCGCGACCGCCGGTTCGACAGCACCCCGCACATCCGGCAGGCCGACCGGACGCCCGAGCGGTCGACGCTCTCGCACGAGCAGCCCGGCGAGTGGGCGCTGGTTCACGAGCAGTGGCCGGACCTGGCCACCCGCGAGCTGATCATGCGCAACTACCTCGCCGGCGCCGAACGCGACGCCTACGACCACCGTCCGCCCCGCGGCCGGCGCCAGTGGCTGCTCGGCCGGATCGCCGCGAAGGACGCCGTCCGCCAGTTCTTCTGGGCCCGCGGCGAACCCGAGATGTTCCCGGCGGAGCTGCGGATCGGCAACGACGACGCCGGCCGCCCCCACGCGACGGGCGCGTACGGCCGCGACCTGCCGCCGGTGACGATCTCGATCGCCCACCGCGGCGAAGTCGGCGTCGCGATCGCCCGCCCCGCGCGCTGCGGCATCGACGTCGAAGAGGTCGTCCCGCGCGCCGAGTCCACTGTGGACGCCGCGCTCGGTGCGGGCGAGCAGGCCCTGTTCGCGGGCCTGACCGGCGACCCGGAACGCTGGTTCGCCCGCTTCTGGACGGCCAAGGAAGCCGTCTCGAAGCTGCTCGGCACCGGCCTGCGCGGCGAACCCCGCGCCTTCGAGGTCGTCGCGGCGGCGCCGGACGAGCTCACCGTCCGCGCCGCCGGCGCCGAGTACCGCGTGCACCTCACCGACGTCGAGAGCCTGCCGGGCGCACCGCCGCGCCGCTACGTCGTCGCCTGGACCGAAGAGAAGGAGACCGCCGAATGAGCATCGAGACCACGGCAGCCGCCGAGACGACCGTGCTCGCGCAGCTGACCGGCATGCTGCAGCAGCTGCTGGAGGAGTACGGCCTCGACGACGCCGAGATCACCATGGACACCACCTTCCACGACGACCTCGAGCTGGAGAGCGTCGACCTGGTGGCGCTGTCCGGGCAGCTGCGCGAGCACTACGGCGACCGCGTCAACTTCGCCACGTTCATCGCCGAGCGCGACCTCGAGGAGATCATCGCGCTGACCGTCGGCGAGCTCGTGTGCTACATCGTCGCCTCGCTGCGGGAGACGGCGTGAGCCGGATCCGGGCGGGCGAACTCGACGTCCACGTCCAGCGGCTCGCCCCCGAGGTACCACTCGACGGCGACGCGCCGATCGTCGTGTGCGTGCACGGCCTGCTCACCGACAGCCTGGCGAGCTACTACTTCACGCTCGGCCCGGCCTTCGCCGAGCGCGGCCTGGACGTGCTGATGTACGACCTGCGCGGGCACGGCCGCACGACGCGGCCGAAGTCCGGCTACCACCTCGAAGAGTTCGTCGGCGACCTCGTCGCGGTGCTCGACGCGTGCGACGTCACGCGGCCGGTGCACGTCGTCGGCAACTCGTTCGGCGCCTCGGTGGCGCTCGGGCTGGCCGCCGCCCGGCCGGACCGGGTGGCCAGCGTGATCGTGCTCGAAGGCGAGCCGCCGACGCCCGAGTGGACGCGGCACATGGCCGACGGCCTCGCCGACGCGAAAACCCGGCTGGCGATCGACGAGGTCATCGGCTGGATCGCCGACAACCACGGCGCGCACACCGCCCGGCTGTCCAAGGCGGCCAACAAGATCCTCCAGACGACCACGATCGCCGAAGACATCCCGCGCAGCGCGACGATCGACCCGGACCTCTCCGACGTCCGCTGCCCGGTCTTCGCGATCTTCGGCGGGGACTCGGGACTCGCCGCGCAGGTGCCGCACTTCGAAGCGCACCTCGCGCACTGCCGCTGCGTCGTGCTGCCCGACCAGGGGCACTCGGTGCTGGTCGAGCGGACTGCCGAGGTGATCGAGCTGGTCTTCGAATGGGTCCGCGACACTTCGCGCGTCCCGGTGCGGGCGCGGTAGTGGCCCGCTTCCTGTTCGTCGTGCCGCCGCTGGTCGGGCACGTCAACCCGGCCGCGGGCGTCGCGGCCGAACTCGCCGCGCGCGGCCACGAAGTCGCCTGGGCCGGGTACGAGGAGCTGCTGTGGCAGCTGGCCGGCCCGGACGCGCTCGTCTTCTCGTGCGCCCTGCCGGCCGGTGCCCCCGCGCGGCCGCCGGAGCTCAAGGGGCCCGCCGCGCTGCGGTTCCTCTGGGAGGACTTCCTCGTCCCGCTGGCCGACGCGATGGCACCGGGCGTCACCGCGGCGATCGAAGCGTTCGCCCCGCACGTGGTGGTCGCCGACCAGCAGGCCCTCGCGGGCGGGCTGCTGGCCGAGGCCCGCGGCCTGCCGTGGGTGACCTCGGCGACGACGTCGGCCGAGCTCGTCGACCCCCTCGCGGGCATGCCGAAGGTCGCGGACTGGGTCGGCTCGCTCGTCGACGGCCTTCGCGAGCGCATCGCGGGCGGGCGCGGGACGGCCGACCCGCGGTTCTCGCCGCACGGCGTCCTGGCGTTCACCACCCGCGAACTGCTCGGCGCGGCCACGCTGCCGCCGCGCGTCCGGCTCGTCGGGCCCGCGCTCGGCTCGCGCCCGTCCACAACGGACTTCCCGTGGGCGTGGCTCGACCCGCCGCGGCCGACCGTGCTCGTCTCGCTGGGCACGGCGAACACCGAAGCGGGCGCGAGCTTCCTGGCGGCGGCCGCGGCGGCGTTCGCGACGCTGGACGCGCGGGCGGTGATCGTCGACCCGGGCGACGCGCTCGACGCGGCGCCGCCCAACGTCCTGGTGCGGCCGCGGGTTCCGCAGCTGTCGCTGCTGCCGAGGGTGGACGCGGTGCTGTGCCACGCCGGCCACAACACGGTGTGCGAAGCCCTGTGGCACGGCCTGCCGCTGGTGGTCGCGCCGATCCGCGACGACCAGCCGGTCGTGGCGGCCCAGGTGGTCGCCGCGGGCGCGGGCATCCGGCTGCGCTTCGGCCGCGCCGGCGCGGACCGGATCGCGGCGGCGGTCGAACAGGTGCTGACCGAGCCGGCGTACCGGCGGGCGGCGGAGACCGTCGCCGCGTCGTTCCACGCCGCGGGCGGGAGCGCGGCGGCCGCCGGGCACCTGGAACAGCTCGCGCTGGAGAGCCTGGCCCACCCGAGGCCCTGAATGACGAAATTTACTTCGAAAAATCACCCGGTTACGGTGCTGGGTATGACTGTTTCCGTGTGTGTCGCCGAGGACGTCCCGGAACTGCTGAAGTCGGCCGCGGCGCTGTTCGCCGAAGACGGCGGGCGCCGGGACCCGTACATGGACACGGGCTGGCCGGCCCGCGAGGGAGCGGCCTACTACGCCGGGCTGATCGACGACCCGGACTGCCTCTGCCTGCTCGTCCCGGGCGGCGCCGGCCACCTGATCGGCCGGCTGCTGCCGCCGGACCCGCTGCGGCCGGAAGCCGTGCGGGCCGAGCTGGAGAGCATGCGCGTCGCACCCGACCGCCGTCGCGAAGGCCTCGGCGCGGCCCTGGTCGACACCTTTCTGACCTGGGCCGGGGACCGCGGGGCGAACGAGGTGACGGTGCAGGCCTACGCGCGGAACGAGACCGCGCTCGCCTTCTACGAGACGCGGGGCTTCCGGCCGTTCCTCGTGACGCTGACGCGAACCTGACCGGGGACCACCGGAACGGGTGGCTATCCACAGTGGACGGCGCGCACTAGCCTCGGAGGCCGGACGAGGAGGGTGCCGATGACGGCCACTGCGGAGGTCGCGCCCGGCGCGGCGCCCGCGGCACTCAGCCGCGGCCGGGTCAACGCGGTGTTCGGAGCGGTGCTGCTCGGGATGTTGCTCGCCGCGTTGGACCAGACCATCGTCGGCACCGCGCTGCCCACCATCGTCGGTGACCTCGGCGGCGCCGGGCACCTGTCCTGGGTGGTCACGTCCTACCTGCTGGCCGAAACGATCATGACCGTGGTCGTCGGCAAGCTCGGCGACCTGTTCGGCCGCAAGCTGATGTTCCAGATCTCGGTGGTCGTGTTCGGCGTCGGCTCGTTCTGCGCCGGGTTCGCCGACAGCATGGTCTGGCTGATCGTCTGGCGTGCGGTGCAGGGCCTGGGCGGCGGCGGGCTGATGGTCACCTCGACGGCCCTGATCGCCGACGTCGTCCCGCTGCGCGAACGCGGCAAGTACCAGGGCGTCCTCGGCTCGGTGTTCGGCGTGGTGACCGTGGCCGGCCCGATGCTCGGCGGGTTCTTCGTCGACCACCTGTCGTGGCGCTGGGCGTTCTACGTCAACATCCCGCTGGTCGTCGTGGTGCTGGTCGTGGCGTCCTCGGCGATGCCGAACGCGCGTGCCGCGGTCAAACCGGTCATCGACTACCTCGGCATCCTGCTGATCGGCCTCGCGGCCACCGGGCTGACGCTGGTCACCAGCTGGGGCGGCACGCAGTACGCGTGGGGCTCGCCGACGATCATCGGGATGGCGATCGGCTCGGTGGTGCTGCTGACGGCGTTCGTCTTCGTCGAACTGCGGGCGAAGGAACCGATGCTGCCGATGCGGCTGTTCCGGAACCCGGTGTTCACGGTCGCCGGGATCATGAGCTTCGTCGTCGGTTTCGCCATGCTGGGCGCGTTGTCCTACCTGCCCACCTACATGCAGTACGTGCAAGGCACTTCGGCGACGACGTCCGGGGTACGGCTGCTGCCGATGGTGCTCGCGCTGCTGGTCGCGTCGATCGCCGCCGGCAACGCGGTGAGCAGGACCGGGCGCTACAAGATCTTCCCGCTGGTCGGGTCCGCGGGCATGACGATCGGGCTCTACCTGCTGTCGCGGCTGGACACCGACACCGGGTTCTGGGAGGCGTCGGCGTACATGGCGGTGCTGGGCCTCGGGATCGGGCTCGGCATGCAGGTGCTGACGATCGCCGTGCAGAACACCGTCGACTACGCCGACCTGGGCGTCGCGACCTCGGGCGTGACGTTCCTGCGCTCGATCGGCAGCTCGTTCGGGGCGGCGATCTTCGGCACGGTGTACGCGAACCAGCTGAGCCCGAACCTCGCGTCGGCGCTCGCCGCGCACCCGCTGCCGGCCGGGGTCGACCCGCGGGCGATCCAGGTGCCGACCGCCCTGCACGCGCTGCCGGACGCCGTTTCGGCCCCGGTCATCAAGGCCTACAGCGACTCGCTGCACGTCGTGTTCCTCGCGGCGGCGCCGGTCGGGCTGGTGGCGTTCGTGCTGGCCTTCTTCCTCAAGGAGGTCCCGCTGCGCGACACGGCCCGCGCGGCGGCACCCGACCTCGGCGACGGCTTCGCGATGCCGGAAGCCCGCACCGACGACCGCGAGCTCGAACGCGCGGTCGCGACGTTGTTCTTCCGTGAACGCCGCAAGGTCGCGCCGGCGATCGTCGAGCGCGCGGACTCCGACCTGGACGAAGGCGGCATCTGGTGCCTGCTGCAGGTCCACCTGCGGCACCGCCGCGGCCAGCCGGCCACGCTCTCCGCGATCGGCGACTACTTCGGCGTGCCGGCCCCCGTGCTCGAACCGGCCTTCAACCGCCTCGAGCTGACCGGGCACCTGCGGTACGCCCGCGACCAGTGGGAGCTGACGGAGGCGGGGCGCGCGGAGTTCGGCAAGGTGGTCCGCGCCTGGCACGACTGGCTGGCCGAGCGCCTGGGCGACTGGGGCACCGGCAACCGCGCCGAGCTGGACGCGGCGATCGGCCGGGTCGCGGCCCGGCTGCTGGACCAGAGCGCCGAAGTCCGCACGTACGGAAGGCACGCGCTCGCCGGTGCTTAACGCGCCACACCCCGGGTAGCCGGTTCGGGAGGGGAACCGACGAGGAGGCGCCCATGAAGGCAGTGGTGTACCGCGGGCCGCGCAGGGTCGAAGTGACCGACGTGCCCGACCCGGGGATCGAGCAGCCGACCGACGCGATCGTCAAGATCTCGACGACGAACATCTGCGGGTCCGACCTGCACATGTACGAAGGCCGCACGAACGTGGAGGAGGGCAAGGTCCTCGGCCACGAGAACATGGGCTTCGTCGTCGAGGTCGGCGCCGGGGTGAACCGGATGAAGGTCGGCGACCGCGTGTCGGTGCCCTTCAACGTCGCCTGCGGTTCCTGCCGCAACTGCGAAAGCGGCTGGACGTCGTTCTGCCTGCGGGCCAACCCGGTCGACGGGATGGACGGCGCGGCCTACGGCTACGCGAACATGGGTCCCTACGCCGGTGGCCAAGCCGAGTACCTGCGCGTGCCGTGGGCGGACTTCAACCTGCTCGAGCTGCCCTCGGGCACGGAGTACGAAAACGACTTCACGATGCTTTCGGACATCTTCCCGACCGGCTGGCACGGCACCGAGCTGGCCGGGATGCGGCCGGGTGACCGGGTCGCCGTCTTCGGCGCGGGACCGGTCGGTCTGCTGGCGGCGCACAGCGCGGTGATCCGCGGCGCGTCGGAGGTGTACGTCGTGGACAAGGAACGCGACCGGCTCGCGCTCGCCGAAAAGATCGGCACGATCCCGGTCGACCTGTCCGAAGCGGACCCGGTCGAGCAGATCACGGCCGCGACCGGCGGCGCGGGCGTCGACTGCGGTGTCGAGGCCGTCGGCTACCAGGCGCACGACCACAGCGGTGAGGAGCACCCCGAGCTGGTGCTGGACAACCTGGTCAAGGTCGTCCGCTCGACCGGCGGGATCGGCGTCGTCGGCGTCTACGTGCCGGACGACCCGGGCGCGGCGGACGAAGGCGCCAAGCACGGCCGGATCGGCTGGGACTTCGGCAGTTTCTTCACGAAGGGCCAGCACATGGGCACCGGCCAGGCACCGGTCAAGCGGTACAACCGGCAGCTGCGGGACCTGATCATCACCGGCCGGGCGACCCCGTCGTTCCTCGTCTCGCACGAGCTGACGCTGGACCAGGCCGTCGAAGGCTACGACAAGTTCGACCGCCGCGAGGACGGTTGGACGAAGGTGCTGCTGCGGCCCTGACTTTCAGCGGCGCCAGAAGTCGTGCGGGGTCCGGCCCGGCCGGAACCCGCACGCCTCGGCCAGCGCCGACGCGTCGTCGAAGCCGTGGCCGACCAGGCCGGGCTCGTGGGCGTCGCTGCCGAAGGCGACCGCCTCGCCACCGACCTCGAACCACCAGCGGACGACTTCGCCGGGCAGCGGTACCTTCGTGTTGACTTCCAACGCGCGGCCGCTCGTCTTGAGTGCGCGCAGCACGCCGCGGAACTCTTCTTCGAAGTCGGTCACGACGAACGGCGGGCCTTCGGCCGGCCACGGGCGCAGCGCGTAGTCGATGTGGGCCAGCACCGCGAAGCCGGCGGTCGATTCGACCAGCCCCAGCACCTCTTCGAGGTAGGCCCGCAGGATCTCACCGGGCGGCCGGCCCGAAACCACGGTCAGCTCGTGGTGGTGGTCGCCGTCCGGCAGGGAGTGCACCGAGCCGAGTATCCGGTCGAAGTCGTGGGCGGCGAGCAGGGCGTCGGCGCGCTCGCGGTGCCAGTGCGGTTCGCTCAGCTCGACGCCGGACAGGATCTTCAGCTCCGGGAACCGCTCGCGGCACTCCGCGACGCAGGCCAGGTAGCCCTCGACGTCGAGGTCGGGCGGCTCGAGGACACCGTCGGGGCGCAACCGCACCCGGAAGTGGCCCGGCAGCAGCGGGCGGACCGGCTCCGGGATCAGCCACGGCGTGAGGTCGGCGTGCTCGGTGAAGGCCACCGACGGCAGGCCGAGTTCGAGTGCCCGCTCGCACGAACCGGTCATCGACCCGGTGACCGTGTCCCAGGACCACTCGGTGTGCACGTGGCCGTCCGCCGGCAGGCTCATGATCCCCACGGTAGCGGCGGTTTTGGGCTAGCGTTCCGGCCATGGCGCAGAAGTCGGCGGCGGTGGAGCTGGAGGTCGGCCCGCACACGGTGCGGATCTCGAACCCGGACCGGGTGTACTTCCCGGCCCGCGGCGAGACGAAGCTCGACCTGGTCAACTACTACCTCTCGGTGGGCGACGGCATCGTCAACGCGCTGCGCGAGCGGCCGTGCATGCTGCACCGGTTCCCGTCCGGGGTGGCGGGGGAGAAGGTGCACCAGAAGCGCGTCCCGAACGGCGCGCCGCCGTGGCTGGAGACCGTCCGGGTGACTTTCCCGCGCTACAACCGGCACGCCGACGAGCTGTGCGTCACCGAGCTGGCGCACGTCGCCTGGGCGGTGCAGATGTCCACAGTGGAGTTCCACCCGTGGAACTCGCGCCGCGCCGACACCGAAAAGCCCGACGAGTGGCGCATCGACCTCGACCCGATGCCCGACTGCGGCTACGACCGCGTCCGCCGGGTCGCGCACGTCGCCCACGAGATCCTCGACGAGCTGGGCGCCGTCGGCTGGCCGAAGACCTCCGGCGGCCGCGGCCTGCACATCTACGTCCGGATCGAGCCGAACTGGGGCTTCAAGGACGTCCGGCGCGCGGCTTTGGCCTTCGCGCACGAAGTCGAACGCCGTGCCCCCGACGACGTCACGACGACCTGGTGGCGCAAGGACCGCGACCCGCGCCTGCTCTTCGTCGACTACAACCAGAACGCCCGGGACCACACGATCGCGAGCGCCTATTCCGTGCGGGGCAATCCGGAAGGCACGGTGTCCACGCCGATCCGCTGGGAGGAGGTCGACGACGCCGAGCCGGGCGACTTCACCATCGCCACCGTCCCGGCCCGCTTCGCCGAGCTGGGCGACCTCCACGCCGGCATCGACAAGGCCGTGTTCTCCCTGGACCCGCTGCTGGAGTGGGCCGACCGCGACGGCGTCGAGGAGCCACCCGAAGACTGACGTATTTTCCGGGCCGGTTCGCGGATCTGCCCGGTGTGAAGGTCGTGCTGTCGGGTTTGGACGCGGGTGCGTGGAGCCTGGTCGCGTTGCGGGTGGTCCTCGAGCGCGAGGGCCACGACGTGTGCGTCGCGGCCGAAGTGCTCAGGACCTGCCGCCGTGAGCGCCCGGACTGCCTGGTGTTGTCCAGTGCGCACGGCGCGTCGGGTCTGGACGTGCTTCGCCGGGTACGCGCCGACCCGGCGTTGTGCGGGCTGCCCGTGGTGATCGGCGGCCGGCTGCGGAACCCGCGCGAGGACCTGCTGGCCGCGGGCTTCGACGAGGTCTTCCCGGTCGCCGCCACGGATCCCGGGGGAGCCGTGGCGGCGCTGCGGGCGTACCTGGGTCAGTCCAGGCGCTCGATGATGGTCGCGTTGGCGAGGCCGCCCGCCTCGCACATCGTCTGCAGGCCGTAGCGGCCGCCGGTCTGCTCGAGGACCGACAGCAGCGTCGTCATGAGGCGGGCGCCGCTGCCGCCGAGCGGGTGGCCGATCGAGATCGCGCCGCCGTTGACGTTGACCTTGGCCAGGTCCGCGCCGATCTCGGCCTGCCAGGCCAGCACGACGCTGGCGAACGCCTCGTTGACCTCGAAGGCGTCGATGTCCGAGACGCTGAGCCCGGCCCGGTCGAGCACCTTGCGGGTGGCCGGGATGACGCCGGTGAGCATGTACAGCGGGTCGTCGCCGACAACGGCGAACTGGTGGATCCGGGCCCGCGGGCGGAGGCCGAGCGCCTTCGCCGTCTCGCTGCTGGTGATCATCAGCGCCGCGGCGCCGTCGTTGATCGGCGACGAGTTGCCCGCGGTGACGTGCCAGCCGAGGTCCGGGAAGCGCTGCTCCCAGACGTCGGCGCGGAAGGCGGGCTTCAGCCCGGCCAGGATCTCCGGCGTGGTCGACGGCCGGACCGTCTCGTCGGTCGTGACGTCGACGAGTTCGCCGTCGGGCCCGGGCGCCTTCAGCGGCACGACCTCGCCGGCGAACTTGCCGTCCGCCCACGCCTTCGCGGCCCGCTGGTGGCTCTGCG
This sequence comes from Amycolatopsis stemonae, assembly GCF_054781455.1. Classification (NCBI taxonomy): domain Bacteria; kingdom Bacillati; phylum Actinomycetota; class Actinomycetes; order Pseudonocardiales; family Pseudonocardiaceae; genus Amycolatopsis; species Amycolatopsis stemonae. The sequence goes on from NZ_BAAGUJ010000004.1 coordinate 488,993, forward strand.
CGGAGAACTCGTCCAGCTGGGCACGGGTGAAGCCCCACTTCGCGGCGATCAGCTCCGCGCTGATGCCCTGCGGGACGAGACCGTCCGGGTAGCGCGCGGCGACCTGCGTCCCGAACGGGTCGCGCCCGGCCACCTGGCTGCCCATCGGCACCCGGCTCATCGACTCGACGCCGGAGGCGAGCACGACGTCGTACGCGCCGGCCATGACGCCCTGTGCGGCGAAGTGGACGGCCTGCTGGCTGCTGCCGCACTGCCGGTCGACGGTCACCGCGGGCACCGACTCGGGCAGGCCGGCGGCGAGCGCGGCCCAGCGGGCGGTGTTCATGCTCTGCTCGCCGATCTGGCCGACGGCGCCGCTGATCACGTCGTCGATCCGGGCCGGGTCGACGCCGGTGCGCTCGACGAGCGAGCGGAGCGCGTGGGCGTGCAGGTCGACCGGGTGCACCCCGGCCAGTGTGCCGTTCGGCTTGCCCCTGCCGATCGGGGTCCGTACCGCGTCGACGATCACCGCGTCCGTCATGGCGTCTGCCTCCTCGCAGATCGGGGATGTCTTCGGTATACGCCGAGTAAGTTGGATTCCACAACTCAGCTGTACGACACGTCACACGCGGTCTACGTGCTAGGTTGGATTTTCAACCCCAGGGAGGTGGCATGGTCCGGCGTGGTCGCGAATGCTCGGTCGCCGAGGCCCTCGAGGTCGTCGGCGAGCGGTGGAGCCTGCTGGCGCTGCGCGAGGTCATGCTGGGAGAGCGGCGGTTCAACCAGATCGCCGAGAACACCGGCGCCAGCCGGGACATCCTGGCCGCGCGGCTGCGCAAGCTCGTCGACGCGGGCGTGCTCGAGAAGCGCCAGTACGAGGACCACCCGCCGCGCTTCGAGTACTACCCGACCGAAGCAGGCCGGGCCCTGCAGCCGATCCTGCTCGGCCTGATGGCCTGGGGCGACAAGTACGTCCACCGGGGTGAACCGCCGACGCTCTGGCGCCACGCCTGCGGCGAGGTGCTGGCCCCGGCCACCGTCTGCGCGCACTGCGGCGAGCCGGTCAACGCCCCGGGCACCCACGCGATCCGGCTGGGCGCCGTGCGCTGACGCCCCGCTCCCCGAAAAGGCCTCCTCGCATCCCCCGCGAGGAGGCCTTTTCGGCGTTTGGGCGTTGACTTGAGACCCCGGTCACTGTAACTCTTGAACGAATCAGTGCAAGAACCTGACAACAGCGCGAGAAATCGCGGCAGGTGTCAGGAAGTTCCCGCCCAGCTCCTCGACGAAGAGGTGCCCATGACGGCTGTTCCGTGCTGCCCGCGTGCGCCCCCGGACCGGGTCCGCGCCTGTCCCGTTCCCCGGTTGCGCCGTCCCCGCGTGGGACGAGCGTGCTCGACGCGTCTCCCCTCCTCCCCGGATCAGAGGAACCCCATGAGAACGAAGCGACTTCTGTCGCGCGCGGCGACCTACGCCGCCCTGTCCCTCCTCCTGGCCACCCCCGCCGTGGCCGCGAGCGGCGCCCCGGCCGCCGCGCCCGCCACCGCGGCCGTCCAGCCCGCCGCCCAAGCCGCCGCCGCGACCTACACCGCCAGCAGCCAGCTCGCCGGCTACCCCGTCTCGAACGTCGGCGACGGCAACCAGGACACCTACTGGGAAAGCACGAACAACCAGTTCCCGCAGTGGGTCCAGGCCGACCTCGGCGCGCCCACCGCCGTCGCGCAGCTCGTGCTCAAGCTCCCGGCGGCGAACTGGGGCGCCCGCACCGAAACCTTCAGCGTCCAGGGCAGCACCGACGGCACGAGCTTCAGCGACCTCAAGGCTTCGGCCGGGTACGTGTTCGACCCGGCCAAGGCCAACACGGTGACCGTGGACGTCACCGGCACCACCCGCTACGTCCGGCTCAACGTCAGCGGCAACACCGGCTGGCCCGCCGCCCAGCTCTCGGAGTTCGAGGTGCACGGCCCGGCCGGCGGCGACACGCAGCCGCCGTCCGCGCCGGGCAACCTCGCCTACACCCAGCCCGCGAGCGGCCAGATCCGGCTGACCTGGTCGGCCTCGACCGACAACACCGGCGTCACCGGCTACGACGTCTACGCCAACGGCCAGCTCCGCGGCAGCGTCGCCGGGAACGTCCTGACCTACACCGACAACCAGCCCGACGGCACCACGGTCGCCTACTTCGTCCGGGCGAAAGACGCCGCCGGGAACCAGTCGGCGAACAGCAACACCGTGACCCGCACCGGCACCCAGGCCGGCACCAACCTCGCCCTGGGCAAGCCGATCACGGCGTCCTCGACGGAGTTCACCTTCGTCGCGGCGAACGCCAACGACGACTCCCTGACCACGTACTGGGAGGGCGGCGGCGGGACCTACCCGAACCTGCTGACCGTCGCGCTCGGCTCGAACGCCGACCTCAACCAGGTCGTCGTCAAGCTCAACCCCGACTCGGCCTGGGGCCCGCGCACGCAGACGATCGCCGTCGAAGGCCGTGAGCAGTCGTCCAGCACGTTCACCACGCTGGTGGCCGCGCAGACCTACAGCTTCACCCCCTCGTCCGGGAACTCGGTGACCATCCCGGTCGCCGGCCGGGCCGCCGACGTCCGCCTGCGCGTCACGGCCAACTCCGGTGCCGGTGGCGGGCAGGCCGCGGAGTTCCAGGTCTTCGGCGTCCCCGCGCCCAACCCGGACCTGACGGTCTCGGGCGTGTCCTGGTCGCCGCAGAACCCCGTCGAGACCGACGCGATCACGGCGTCGGCGACCGTCCGCAACGCCGGGACGGCCGCTTCGGGCGCGACGAACGTCAACCTCTACCTGGGCACCACCAAGGTCGGCACCGCCAACGTCGGCGCGCTGGCCGCCGGGGCGTCGACGACCGTGTCGGCGAACATCGGCACCCGCGACGCGGGCAGCTACCAGGTGACGGCGAAGGTCGACGAGGCCAACTCCGTCATCGAGCAGAACGAGGCCAACAACTCCTACACCAGCTCGACGCCCCTGGTCGTCAGCCCGGTGCAGAGCTCCGACCTCGTCGCGGCCACGGCGTGGTCGCCGAACAACCCGTCCGCGGGCAACACGACCACGTTCACCACGACCCTGCGCAACCAGGGCACCGTGGCGAGCGCGAGCGGTGCCCACGGCATCACGGTGACGATCGCCGACCAGAACGGCACCGTCGTCAAGACGCTGACCGGCAGCTACTCGGGAGCCATCGCCGCCGGGGCCACCGCGGCACCGGTGACCGTCGGCACCTGGACCGCGGCCAACGGCAAGTACACCGTGAAGACGGTCGTCGACACCGACGCCAACGAGTTGCCGGTGAAGCAGGCGAACAACACGAGCACGCAGGCGCTGTTCGTCGGCCGGGGTGCCAACATGCCCTACGACATGTACGAAGCCGAGGACGGCGTGGTCGCGGGCGGCGCGTCCGTGATCGGGCCGAACCGCACCATCGGCGATCTCGCGGGCGAGGCGTCGGGCCGCAAGGCCGTGACGCTGAACTCGACCGGCTCGTCGGTGGAGTTCACCACCCGCGCGTCGACCAACACCCTCGTCACGCGGTTCTCCATCCCGGACTCCGCGGGCGGCGGCGGCATCAACTCGACGCTCAACATCTACGTCGACGGCACCTTCCTCAAGGCGATCGACCTGACCTCGCACTACGCGTGGCTCTACGGCGCCGAAACCGGCCCGGGCAACTCGCCGGGTACCGGGCCGCGCCACATCTACGACGAGGCCAGCACGATGCTCGGCACGACCGTGCCCGCCGGGCACAAGATCAAGCTGCAGAAGGACGCGGCCAACAGCACGAACTACGCGATCGACTTCGTGAACTTCGAGCAGGCCACCGCAGTCGCCAACCCGGACCCGGCGCACTTCGCGACGCCGGCCGGCTTCACACAGCAGGACGTGCAGGCCGCGCTCGACAAGGTCCGCCAGGACTCGACGCTCACCGGCGTCTACCTGCCGGCCGGGAACTACTCCCTGTCGAACAAGCTGAACGTCTACGGCAAGGCCGTCACGGTCACCGGCGCCGGGCCGTGGTTCACGAAGTTCTCCGCGCCTTCCGGCCAGGAGAACACGGACATCGGCATCGACGTCCAGTCGACGGCGAACGGGTCGACGATCAGCGGGTTCGCCGTGTTCGGGAACTACACCTCCCGCATCGACGGCCCCGGCAAGGTGTTCAACCTGACGAACGTCGCGAACCTGACGATCGACAACATCTGGGTGGAGCACCAGGTCGTGATGGTCTGGGGCACCAATGTGGACAACACCACGATCAAGAACTCCCGGATCCGCGACACCTTCGCCGACGGCATCAACCTCACGAACGGGAGCACCGGCAACCACGTCACCAACAACGAAGCCCGGTCCACCGGCGACGACAGCTTCGCGCTGTTCGCCGCCACGGACATCAACCAGGGCAACCAGTACGACAACGTGTTCGAGAACCTGACCGCGCTCACCCCGTGGCGCGCGGCCGGGCTGGCGGTCTACGGCGGGTACAACAACACCTTCCGGAACCTCTACATCGCGGACACGCTGACGTACTCGGCGATCACGGTCAGCTCGCTCGACTTCGGCTACCCGTTCCTCGGGTTCGGGCCGCAGCCGACGACGGTCCAGAACGCCTCGCTCGTCCGGGACGGCGGCCACTTCTGGGGCCAGCAGACCTTCCCGGCGATCTGGATGTTCTCCGCGTCCAAAGAGTTCCGCGGGATCCGGGTGTCCGACGTGGACATCCAGAGCCCGACCTACAGCGGCATCATGTTCCAGACGAACTACGTCGGCGGGCAGCCGCAGAACTCCGTCCAGGACACGGTGCTGACGAACGTGTCGATCACCGGCGCCCACCGCAGCGGTGACGCCTTCGACGCCAAGTCGGGGATCGGGATCTGGGCCAACGAGCTGCCGGAACCGGGCCAGGGCCCGGCCGTCGGCTCGGCGACCTTCACCGGGCTCACGCTGAGCGACAACGACCAGGACATCCGCAACACGACGTCCACCTTCACCATCAACCGCACCTGAAAGGCCGCGCGTGCCCGCCGGGAAACCGTTTCCCGGCGGGCACCGCCGTGCGAGGATGGGGTCGTGCGGATCCTGGTCACCGGTGGCACCGGACAGCTCGGCAGTGCGGTGGTGGCGCGGCTGCGGGCGGCGGGGGAGGAGGTCCGCGTGCTGAGCCGGCGGACCGGGCCGGACCTCGTGCCCGGTGACCTGCGGACCGGCCGCGGTGTCGACAGCGCGGTCGCCGGCGTCGACGTGGTCGTCCACTGCGCCACCGACTTCCTCGGCCGCGAGACGCAGCTGGCCCGCACGCTGATCGAAGCGGCGCGCTGGGCGGGCGGCCCGCACCTGGTGTACGTCTCGATCGTCGGCGTCGACCGGGTCCCGCTCGGCTACTACCAGACCAAGCACGAGACCGAAGGGGTCGTCGCGTCCTCGGGCCTGCCGTACACGATCCAGCGGGCGACGCAGTTCCACGCGCTGGTCCGGACGTTGCTCGCGGGCGCGACCCGGCTGCCGGTGGTGCCGGTGCCGAAGGTCTCGTTCCAGCCGGTGGACGTCCGCGACGTCGCGGAGCGCCTGGCGGACCTGGCACTCGGCGATCCCGTCGGCCGCGCCGACGACTTCGGCGGCCCGGAAGTCCTGTCGGCGTCGGAGCTGACCCAGGCGGTCCTGGACGCGAGCGGCCGCCGCCGGAAGCTCGTGCCGGTCAGCGTGCCGGGGGCGGCGTTCCGCGCGTACGCGGGCGGCGGTCACCTGGTGCCGGACCACCGCGACGGCACGATCACGTTCGCCCAGTACTTGGCCGAGCAGGCCGACGCGGGCGTGCTGCGCTACCGGACGCGTCAGTCCACCGGGACGTAGTCGCCGTCCGGCAGGACGGGGTGGGTGGAGGCGCTGGTCATGAAGCGCCCCTGCACGACGCGGACGTAGGCGCCCGCCAAGGGGAAGACGAGGACGAACCTGGTCCCGGCGTTCCCGCGCAGCATGGCGCCCTTGCCCAGGTTGCCGAGGAACTCGACGATGTCGCGTTCGATCTCGTCGGCGAACTCCCGTTGATCTTCGCGGGAGATGTCGTAGAGATCGGTGTCGATGGCGTAGGTGGCGCGCTTGCCGGTCGCCGGCTCCCGCGCCTCGAACTCCAGCCCGAGCCATCGACCCGGTTCGACGACCACGGTTGCCCGCCACGTCGAGCCGGTGAGCTGCCACTTGCTGCAGGAGCCGGCCCGCTCGGTGACCGCGGCCGCGGGGTGCTCGCGCAGGAACGCGAGGAGGCGGTGGGCGTCGGTCATGAGGCACAACGGTACCGCGCTCGTATGTTATCGGATTAATTACGAAGAATCTTGACCTCGGATCCCGATAGGTCATATGTTTGGCGGGCTGCACGCCGGTCCCGCCTTCAACGCCGAACGGATCCGACATGTCGAACCCTCCCTCTCGTCGTACCTTCCTCAAGCTCGGTGGCGCGGTCGGCGCCGGAGTTGCCCTCAGTGGCATTCGCCCGTTCACTGCCAGCGCAGACGTCGTCCGTCCAGTCGATGCCGACCTGGTGCCCGACAGCGGGGCGACGACGCTCTGGTACCCCGCGCCCGCGGCCGAGGACAAGATCATCGAACAGGGCCTGCCGATCGGCAATGGTCGGATCGGTGCGCTCGTCGGGGGTGACCCGGCCGCCGACTTCCTCTACCTGGCCGACGCGTCCCTGTGGACCGGTGGCGCCAACGACATCCTCGAAGACGACGGCCAGTTCCCCTACGAACGCGAGAAGTTCGGCACCCTCGGCCTCCTGGCGAAGGTGCGCATCTCGGTCCCGGCGCACACCGGCGTCAGCGACTACCGCCGCACGCTCGACCTGAGCAACGGGCTCGTCGTGATCACGTACCGGCACGCCGGGGTGCAGTACCGCCGCGAGTACTTCGTCAGCCACCCCGACGATGTCGTGGTCGTCCGGCTCAGCGGCGGGCCCGTCACCGGTTCGGTCTCGCTCGAGCCCACGCGCGGGGAGAAGGCGGACAGTGCGACGGCGTTCAGGGGCACGTTCGACAACGGCCAGAAGTACGCGTGCACGGCGGCCGGTGGCGGGACCTTCACCGGGAGCGACGTCGTCGTCGTGATCAGCGGCGGGACGAACTACGTGCCCGACGCGGCCCGGAAGTACCTCGACGCGTCGCTGGACCCCTTGGCGCTCGCGAAGGAGAAGGCGTCGCGGGCCCTGCGTGTCGGGGGAGGCGCGCTGCTGGCCACGCACGTCGCCGACTACCGGCGCCTCTACGACCGGATGACCGTCGACCTGGGACAGTCGCCGCCGGCGAAGCGCGCGCTGGACACGTGGTCGCGGCTGCTGGCCCGCCACGACGACCCGGCCACGGCCGACCCGGAGTTCGAGGCGAGCTACCTGCAGTTCGGGCGGTACCTGACGATCACCGGCTCGCGGGACGGGCTGCCGATGGGCCTGCAGGGCCTGTGGCAGAACAACAACACGCCCGACTGGATGAGCGACTACCACACCGACATCAACCTGCAGATGAACTACTGGCTCGCCGACCGCGCGGCGCTGCCCGGGAGCTTCACTGCCCTGGCCGACTACTGCCTCGCGCAGCTTCCCGTGTGGACGGACAACACGAAACGCCTGTTCAACGATCCGCGCAACCGGTTCCGGAACACCAGCGGCAAGATCGCCGGCTGGGCGATCGCGTTCTCGACGAACATCTACGGCGGGTCCGGCTGGTGGTGGCACCCCGGCGGCAACGCGTGGCTGTGCAACTCGCTCTGGGACCACTACGCGTTCACCCAGGACAAGGCCTACCTCGCGCGGATCTACCCGCTGCTCAGGGGCGCGGCCGAGTTCTGGGAGTCGCGGCTGGTCCCGATGACGGTCGACGGCCGCGAGGTGCTCGTCGACGACCACGACTGGTCGCCCGAACACGGCCCGCAGGACACCCGCGGGAACACCTACTCCCAGGAAATCGTCTGGGACCTGTTCGAGCACTACCGCGAAGCGGTCGCGGTGCTGGGTCGCGACCGCGCGTACGGCGACCGGATCGCCGGGCTGCAGAAGAAGCTGTACCTGCCGAAGGTGAGCCCGACGACCGGCTGGCTCGAGGAGTGGATGTCGCCGGACAACCTCGGCGAGACCACGCACCGGCACCTCTCCCCGCTGATCGGCTTCTTCCCGGGTGACCGCATCGCGCACGACACCGCGCCGCGGGAGCTGCTCGACGGCATCCGCGCGTTGCTGGTCGCCCGGGGCATGGACAGCTTCGGCTGGGCGTGCGCGTGGCGGTCGGCGTGCTGGGCGCGGCTCAAGGACGCCGATCGTGCGTACCAGCTGCTGCTCACCGTCATGCGGCCGTCGGTCGCGAACGGCAACGGGACCGCGCCGAACTTCTTCGACATGTACAGCCAGGGCAGCTACACGATCTTCCAGATCGACGCCAACCTCGGCGCGCCGACGGCCATGGCGGAGATGCTCGTCTATTCACGCCCCGGGGTGCTCGAACTGCTGCCGGCCCTGCCTTCGGCGTGGGCCCGCTCGGGCCGGGTGACGGGGATCGGCGTGCGCGGCGGCTTCGAGGTCGACGTCTCCTGGCGCGACGGGAAGGTGACGCGAGCCGTGGTCAAAAGCGTCGGCGGGACCCGGACGGAGGTCCGCGCGGGCGGCTGGCGCCGGACGATCGGGCTGCGGCCGGGCCAGTCGGTCACGGTCCAGCCAAGTTGAGGTGCGACCTCCGGAAAGAGGTGTAGTGTTCAATCACTTTCTCTGGACCGGAGGTGGCCGTGAACGTCGTCCTGTGGGTCGTGTCGGGTGTGCTCGCCGCGCTGTACCTCGGCGCCGGCGGCATGAAGCTCGCGACACCGCGGAAGAAACTGCTGGACAACCCGAACATGGGCTGGGCGGCGGACTTCTCCGACGCGGCGGTGAAGGGCATCGGCGCGGTCGAGATCCTCGGCGCGCTCGGGCTGATCCTGCCGTGGGCGCTCGACCTCGCGCGCGTCCTGACACCGCTGGCTGCCACCGGACTGGCGGTGATCCAGATCGGTGCGATCATCGTGCACGCACGCCGCAAGGAGACCAAGGCGCTGCCGATGAACGTCGTGCTGCTGGTGCTGGCGGCGTTCGTGGCGGTGGGCCGGTTCGCCGGCTGACGCTTCGGAGGATCGATGACGCTTCCCGGTCACACCGACCACGGTGGCGACGGCCCGGTGGTCGTGCTGCTGCACAGCTTCCTGATGGACGGCCGGATGTTCGCCCCGCAGCTCGCGGCGCTGGACGGCTTCCGGTGCGTCACGGTCGATGAGCGCGGGCACGGCCGTACGCCTGCCGAAGGGCCGTTCGACTACTGGGACGTCGCCCGGGACGTCCTGGCCGTGCTGGACCACCTCGGCGTCCCGCGCGCGGCGGTCGTCGGGACCAGCCAGGGCGGGTTCGTCGCGCTGCGGATGGCGCTGCTCGCGCCTTCGCGCGTCACGGCGCTCGCGGTGCTCGGCACATCGGCGGCCGCGGAGGATCCGGCGGTCGCGGCCGGGTACCGGGCGGTGCTGGACGCCTGGGTGAGCGGCGGCGCGCCGCCGGAGGTCCTCGACGGCGTCGCGCGGATCTGCTTCGGCGACTTCCCCGTCGACGAGTGGAAGGAGCGGTGGAAGTCGGTGTCGCCGGCGCAGCTGACGCCGGCCATGACGGCGCTCGTCGAGCGTGACTCGGTGCTCGAGCGGGTCGGCGAGATCGCCTGCCCGGCCTTGGTGCTGCACGGTTCGGCGGACCTCGCCTACCCCGTCGAGCGGGCGGCCGAGCTGGCCGCGGCGCTCCCGGCGGCCGAACCGCTGGTCGTCGTCGACGGTGGCGCCCACTTCCTCAGCTACACCCACCCGGAGGAGGTGAACCCCGCGCTGGGGAAGTTCCTCACCGCGCACGCGTAGACCCCGAAGGTCACTCGCGTTCGGTATAACCGTATATCAGTATGGCTGTATGACCGACACGATCCGGTGGGCGACGTTCGACTGCTTCGGCACGCTGGTGGACTGGCGGCACGGCATCGGGACCGGCCTCGAGCTGCTGTTCCCGGGCCGGGGCGCCGAGCTGCTCGAGGTGTACAACCGGCACGAACCGCGGGTGCAGGCCGAGACCCCGGTGCGGCGGTACCGGGAGGTGCTCGCGGAGTCGCTGCGGCGGACCGCGGCCGAAGCCGGCCTGGAGCTGGTGCCCGACGACGCGTCGGTGCTCGGGACCGGGCTGCCGTACTGGCCGGTGTTCCCCGACACCCGGGCGGCGCTCGCCGCGTTGCGCGACGCGGGCTGGCGGATCGCCCTGCTGACCAACTGCGACCGCGACCTCATCGGCGAGACCCAGCGCCGTCTCGAGGTGCCGGTCGACGCGGTCGTCACGGCGGAAGACGTCGGCTCGTACAAGCCCGGCCACGCCCACTTCACGCGGTTCGCGGACTCTTTCGGGGCCACGCGGGACAACTGGGTGCACGTCGCGCAGAGCCACTTCCACGACATGGTGCCGGCGCAGGAGCTGGGCATCCGGCGGGTGTGGATCAACCGGCACGCGGACCCGAGCGACCCGTCGGTCGCGGACGCCGTGCTGCCGGGTCTCGACGACCTCGTCGCGACCGTGGAACGGGTGCACGCGTCCTGATGGTCCTGCAGACGACGAACACGCGGGACGCGCTGGTCGCCGAGGTGCGCCGGCGCATCCTGAGCGGCGAGCTCGAACCGGGCACGCCGCTGACGGAACAGGGCCTGGCCACGACGTTCGGCGTGGCGCGCCCGACGGTGCGCTCGGCGTTGCAGGAGCTGGTGGCCCGGCACCTGGTGGAGCGTTCGGACGGCCGTTCGCTGCGCGTCCCGGTGCTGACCGACGACGACGTCCGGGACCTGTTCACGGTCCGGCTGCCGCTGGAGTTGCTGGCGGCGCGGCTGATCGTGGCGGAGGGGCGTTCGCTGGCCGGCGCGTGGGCGGCCTTGGCGGTGCTGGAAGCGTTGCCGCCGGACGCGGGCTGGAGTGAGCGGGTGGAGGCGCACACGGCGTTCCACCTGGCCCTGGTCGACGCGGCGGGCAGTGTGCGGCTGAGCCGGATCTACCCGCCGATGCAGGAGGAGATGCGCCTCTGCCTGGCCCGGTTGCGGGGCGCGTACCCGGATCCGGGCGAACTGGCGGTGGAGCACCGCCGGCTGCTGGAGGCGATCGCGTCGGGGAACCGCGCGAGCGCGGAGGCGGAGATGACCGACCACCTGACCCGCGCCCGCGACGGCTTGCTGACCCCCTGAGCCCTTACCGGCTTGCCACGACAGCGTCAGCAGGCGGAGCCGCCGCGAGCCGGGCTCACCCGGTGCGGGGTGAACAACCCCGCCCACAGCGCCGCCCAGTGGCGTGACGGCGAGCGGTCCGGCCGGGGGCGGCGCACCACCGGTGCCGGCCCGGCCCGGTACTCCATCTCCACCCGCACCCAGTCGTAGATCCAGTCGCCTCGCATCGTCCCTCACCTCTGTCTTCCGAGGAACTCCACGATCGTCCTGAGGGGCGCGCCGCCGCATCGGGTGAACACGCACTCCGGGACCCCTTACGGCCGCAATTCCCTTATGGGGCCTTTCGGGTCGTCATCCGCAGGGCAATACCCTGACCAGGGTGACCGCCACGACGTACCTCTTCGTCCCCGGTGACCGCCCCGACCGCTTCGGCAAGGCCGCGGCGAGCGGTGCCGACGTCGTGCTCCTGGACCTGGAGGACGCGGTCGCCCCGGCGGACAAGGACGCCGCGCGGGCCGCCGTGGCGGCCTGGCTCGCGGACCACGACGCCATGGTCCGGATCAACGCCCCGGGGACGCCCTGGTTCGACGCCGACGCCGCCCTGGTGACCGCGCGCGGGGTCCCGGTCGTCGTGCCGAAGGCGGAGACACCCGGCGTGCTCGCCGGATTCCGCGAAGTCGTGGCCCTCGTCGAGACCGCGAAAGGGGTTGAGCGGGCCGGTGAAGTGGCCGCAGTCGCGTCCGTGACGCGGCTGGCGTTCGGCAGCATCGACCTGGCCGTGGAACTGGGTGTCGACCCGGACGACCCGGAGCCCTTCGCCTACGCGCGCTCGCGGCTCGTGGTCGCGTCGGCGGCCGCCGGGCTCGCGCCGCCCATCGACGGCGTCACCACGGACCTGCGTGACGACCGGCGCCTCGAGGCCGACGTCCGGTACGCCCGCCGGATGGGCTTCGGCGGCAAACTCTGCATCCACCCGAACCAGGTCGAGCCGGTCCGCGCCGGGTTCGCCGCGACCGAGGCCGAGCGCGAGTGGGCCCGCAAGGTCCTCACCGCGGGCGAATCGGCGTCCACTGTGGACGGCAAGATGGTCGACCGGCCGGTGCTCGCCCGCGCGCGGCGGATCCTGGCCGAGTGACGCGCTACACGGCGCCCTGACGCCGCAAGGCTTCCGCGTCGAAGCCGAACTCCGTCAGCACGGCGTCCGTGTGCTCGCCCACCGCCGGCACCGGGTCCATCCGCGGCGAGCGGCCGGAGACCGTGATCGGCGGCAGCGTCGCGCGGACCGGCCCGCCCGGTGTCGAGACGTCCGCGAAGCGGTCGCGCGCCGTGAGCTGCGGGTGCGCCAGGACGTCGGGCAGTTCGCGACGCCGCGCGTGCGCGATCCGGCCCCGGCGAAGACGGGCCTCCAGCTCCTCGCCGGTCAGCCGGGCGAAGACCGCGTCGATCTCGCGCTCCAGCGCGGGCCGGTTCGCGACCCGGGCGCTGCCGGTGGCGAACCGCTCGTCGGTGACCCACTCCGGCCGCTCGACGGCGTGCTCGCAGAACGTCGCCCACTCGCGGTTGTTCTGCACCGCCAGCACGACCTCGGTGCCGTCGCCCGCGGTGAACGTGCCGTACGGCGCGATCGCCGGGTGGCTCGTACCGGTCCGCGGCGGGGGAGTGCCGCCGTAGCCGGCGTAGTAGAGCGGGAACCCCATCCACTCGACCAGCGAGTCGAACAGGCTGACCTCGAGCTCGGTGCCGAGCCCGGTGCGCTCCCGGTCGTAGAGCGCGGAGAGGATGCCGGAGAAGGCGTACATCCCGGCGCCGATGTCCGCGGCCGGGATCCCGCTCTTGGCCGGCTCGGACTCCGACCCGGTCACCGAGACCAGCCCGGCTTCGGACTGGATGAGCAGGTCGTACGCCTTCGCGTCGCGATACGGCCCACTGGACCCGTAGCCGGACACCGAGCACGTGATCAGCCGCGGCCGCGTGGCGCGCAGACCGGCCGCGCCGAGGCCGAGGCGTTCGGCGACGCCGGGCGCGAAGTTCTGCACGAACACGTCGGCCCGGTCGAGCAGGGCCGCCATCACCGGCGCCGCGGCCTCGCTCTTGAGGTCGAGCGTGACGCTCTCCTTCGACCGGTTCAGCCAGACGAAGTGGCTCGACTGGCCGTGCACGGTTTCGTCGTAGGCGCGGGCGAAGTCACCGCTGCCGGGCCGTTCGATCTTGAGCACGCGGGCGCCGAGGTCGGCCAGGTGCCGGGTGGCCAGCGGCGCGGCGACCGCCTGCTCGCAGGACACGACCGTGACGCCGTCGAGGGGCAAGGAGGGCATGGCCGCATCCTGCCACCCGGGGTCAGACCGCGCGGGCGATGGCGATGTTCCCGGCCAGCCGCTCGCCGGCCTCGTAGATCACGTACTCGCGGCCCTGGTAGGTGCCGAAGCTCGGCGCCGCGGAGCGGCCGTTGTCCGGCGCGCCCGCGAGCGGCGTGTGGAACACGCCCAGGTGGTCGCGCTTCGAGAAGTCGTTGCCGACCTCGGTGATCATCAGCCGGCCGCCGTGCGCGATGTCCGTGTTGTACACGACGTACGTGCTGCTGTTGCGCTGCAGCAGGTGCGGGCCGCCGATGTCGTTCGCCCCGACGTCGGTGTGGCGCACCAGCGGCGTCTGCGAGAACGTCCAGTTCAGCGCGTCCGGCGACCAGCCCCAGCCGATGTCGCGGTGGTTGGTGGTGTTGTTGAGCATGAACACCATGACGTAGCGGGCGTTCTTCGCGGGCAGGTCCTGCCGGAAGACGCGCGCGTAGGACGTCTCGGTGGTCCCGGCGGGCTGCAGCCGCGTGGACAGGACCTCCTTCTCGTAGGTGAAGTGGATGCCGTCGGCGGAGCTGGCCAGGCGGGTGACGGTGTTTTCGCCGTGGAAGTAGAGGTAGATCCGGTTGACGTCGTCGTTCCACAGGGCGTGCGGCGACGAGACGTGGCTGACGGAGTACTCGCCGGGCCACGAGTTCTTGATGATCGGGTTGCCCGCGTACTCGGTGAACTCCTCGTCGAGGGAGTTCGCGTACGCCAGGCAGATCCCGCCCGGCGCGTCGTGCGGGGCGTAGTAGAGGTAGTACGCGCCGAGCGCGTCCGGGATGCGGCCCTTGGTGCCGCGGACGCAGGGGAAGATCAGCTCGCCGGTCGGGTTGTAGCGGAGCTTGCTCTTGACGAGCGCCAGCCGCTGGTACCGGTAGTCGGGGAAGCCGGCGGGCGCGGCCGCGGCGGTCGCCGGGAGCAGGGCGCCCGCGCCGAGGGCGGCGGCGCCGGCCAGCAGGCCGCGTCGGGTGAGGGGCATGGCCGCTCCTTCGAGGTCTCGTGTCCGGCGAAAATGACACGCTCACGCGGGCGGGTCAAGAGAGAAATACGTATTAGTACAGTCGGGACAGGTTTGCTGGAGTTTCGGGCAAGACGGTTGACGCGGTTTCGGCGGACTTGCAGGCTGAATCGGATCAGCTGAGCCCGGCGACCCGGAGCGAGGTAGGTGATGGGCAGGGTGCGGCGGATGCCCCGGCAGGCCGACATCGCGTGCGTCGCCGGGGTCTCGCAGGCGACGGTGTCGGTGGTGCTGGGCGGCAACCGCACCGGGGTCCGGCTTTCGGAAGGGACGCGGCTGCGCGTGCTGGCGGCCGCCGAGCGCCTGGGCTACGTGCCCGACCCGGTGGCGAAACGGTTTTCGTCCGCACGCAACAACCTGCTCGGCCTGTACACGTTCACGCCGGCGTTCCCGGACTTCGCCGACGCGTATTACCCGATCCTCGCCGGCGTCGAGGCCGAGGCGGCCGCGCTCGGCAAGGACCTGATCATGTTCACGGCCTCGAGCGCGGAACCCGGCCGGATCCGCCGCACCCGGCTCGCCGACGGCTGTCTGTTCCTCGGCCGGCACGTTCCGGTGGACGCGCTCGCCGACCTGCTCGCGGCGGGGTTCCCGATCGTCTACATCGGACGCCGCCCCGAGCTCGACGGCCGCATCCCGCACGTGGGCGCGGACTACGTGTCCGCTTCGGCGGAGGTGATCACGCGGCTCGCGCGGGCCGGGCACCGTCGCCTGCGGTACCTGCGCGAGCCGGACGACGCCCCGGCGTCGGGTGACCGCGAACGCGGCGTGCGCGCGGCGGCGGCCGACGCGGGCCTGTCGGTGGCGGTGACCCGCACCGACGGCACGGACCTCGGCGCGGCTTCGGTCCGCCGCTGGCTCGCCGACGACGTGACGGCGCTGGTGGTCGAGGAGACCGACACGGGCGCGGTGTTCCACGCGACCTGCCAGGCCCTGCGCGCGGCGGGGGTTTCGGTGCCGGGCGAGCTGTCCCTGGCGGTCCTGGGCCGGCCCCGGCCGGGACGCCCGCCCCCGAGATCAGCGGGTTCGAAGTCCCGCGGCGGGCCCTGGGCCGGGCTGCCGTGCGGTTGCTGGTGTCCCTGGTGGAACCGGGGAAGAGCGAGCCTGTGCTGCACCGGCTGCTGACCTGCCCGCCGGTGGCGGGGGAGACGATCGCGACGGTCGCCTGAGCGCCCCGAGGTGCCGGCCACCTCGGGGCGTCCGCCGTCAGCCGTTGCCGAGCGTGCCGATGTTCCCGTTGGCGTTGGCGACGCCGTAGCCCTGGGCGGTGGCCTCCTTGAAGACCTTGCCGTCGACCTCGATGGTCACCTTGATGCTGCCCGAGCCGCTGCCCTGCGCCAGGATGCTGACGAACTGCAGCGCCTGGTCACCGGGGAGCTCGATCGTCTTCTCCCACGGGAGCTTGACGTGGGACTCCTGGCTGGTCGTCGTCATGCCGTCGGTGGTGTAGGTGATGTTGCCGGCCTTGCCGGTGCCGGTCACCTTGTACACGACGGTGTGCTTCGCCGCGGCCGGCGCGTCTCCGGCCGCGGCGGCGGGGAGGCTCGCGACCGGCGGCGCGGTCGGCAGCGAGTTCGCGGCGTCGGAGACGGCCTTGCCGACCACGGCGACCCAGATGATGCAGACGAGGAGCCCGATCGCCGAGAGCACGACACCGGCGATCGAAAGGCCTTTGTTGCTGGCCACGCCCTTGTTCGCGCGGCTGAGCCCGACGAACGAGAGGATCAGGCCGAGGATGACCAGTGGCCACGCGATCACCCCGATCAGCGGGATCGGCGAGAAGAGCAGGCCGAGGAGACCGAGGACGAATCCGGCGGTGCCGAGGCCGTTGCGGGGCTGGACGACGGCCGGCATCGGAGCCGGCGGGTAGGGCTGCTGGGCGGTCACGAATGTTCCTTTCACGACAGACAAGGCATTAGTCGTTTTCGCCCCGGAGCGGTGTTACGGCAGTTATCCGTTCGTGTCATCCGAGTGTGGCCTGTCACAAACAGCCGGACAGGGCCTTGAGCAGCAGTGCGCCGCGGTCGTCGGTGTCCTCGGGCTGCAGCTCGCTCGTCGTGAACGAGAACCCCAGTCCCTCCTCCGGCCAGGCGCCGTGGCGGCCGCCGCCCGCGCCCGAGTGGCCGAACGCCACCGCCGCCGGGCCGTACGTGCCGATCGGGTCCGGCAGTTCGTAGCCCAGGCCGAAGTGGACCGGGCGGTCGTTGATCGCGTCGATGCCGGACGACCACGTGCGGGTCGCCTCCGCCAGCACCGGCGGCGGGACCAGACCCGAACCGATCCGGTCGTAGAGCCGGGCCATCGCCGCCGCCGTGCCGGTCGCGCCGCCCGCCGCGAGCTGCGCACGGCGGTACGCGGCGGAGTTGATCGCGCCGGGTTCCAGGAGCCCGCGGTACATCTTGTCGACGATCCGCCGCCGGGCCGGGTCGTGCAGGAACGTGCTGATCCGGTAGTCCGGCGACCGCGTCAGCCGCGCGACGCGGTGGTCCTCGGACGCGGGCGTGCCCAGGTGGAGGTCGACGTCGCCCAGCAGGGTGCGCAGGACCTCGCCCGCCGGGCGGCCCGTCACGCGGCGGATCAGTTCGGTGCAGAGGTACCCGTAGGTCGCCGCGTGGTAGGCGACCCGGGACCCCGGCGTCCACAAGGGAGTCTGCGAGGCGAGGACGGCGGCGTTGGCGTGGTTGTCCAGAAAGGACACTTCGGCCTCGACGTACGGCAGCCCGACGGTGTGGGACAGCACGTGCGCCACCCGGGCGCCGGCCGCCGAGAACTCCGGCCAATAAGCGGTCATCCGCGCGCACGGGTCGATCGGCAGCAAGGCCATCATCGTCGCCACGATGCCCTTGGTCCCGGAGAACAGGACCACCAGCGTGTCGCGCGTCCAGCCGGGACCACCCCACAACTCGGCGAGCACCTCGCCCCGCCGCACGACGCTGAACGCCGCACCGCCGGACGTCCGGGCCAGCACGTCCGCGAACGCGTCCCGCACCGGCTCGAACCCCGGCGCCACCGTCCCCTTCACAGGCGCGGCGTCGCGGCCAGCAGCTCCCGCGTGTAGGGGTGCTCGGGATGGTCCAGGACCGTCCGAACGGGACCCTCCTCGACGATCGAACCGCCCTGCAGCACGGCGATCCGGTCCGCGACCTCGCCGGCCAGCGCGATGTTGTGCGTCACGAACAGCATCGCCATCCCGAGTTCGCGGCGCAGCTCGCCGAGCAGCTCGACGATCGTCGCCTGCACCGAGACGTCCAGCGCGGACGTCACCTCGTCGCACACCAGGACGTCCGGTGTGGTCACCAGGGCCCGCGCGATCGCGGCGCGCTGGCGTTCGCCGCCGCTGAGCTGGTCGGGCAGCCGGTCGGCCAGGGCCCGCCCGAGGCGGACGCGGTCGAGCACCTCGTCGACCCGCGCCCGGCGTTCCGCACGGGACATCGACGTCAGCCGGGTCAGCGGGACTTCGATCGACTGCGCCACGGTCTTGCGCGGGTTGAGCGAGGAGAACGGGCTCTGGAACACGTACTGGATCCGCCGCCGCTGCTCGTCGGAGCGCTGCCGGGTCGAGACCGCCAGCCCGGTGCCCGCCAGGGACACCGTCCCGGTGTACGAGCCGGTGAGACCCGCGATGCACTGCGACAGCGTCGTCTTGCCGGAGCCGGACTCGCCGAGCAGCATCAGGCACTCGCCGCGTTCGACCGAGACGTCGACCCCGCGCAGGACCACGTGCTGTCCATACGCGACGGACACCTCCCGGGTCGCCAGCACGGGTTCCGAGGGCGGCGGCGGCTCCGAGGTGGCGTCCGGGTCGGGCACCGCGTCCAGCAGCCGCCGCGTGTAGGCGTGCGACGGCGTCCGCAGCACCGAAGACGCGGGCCCGCATTCGACGGTCGAGCCGTGGTACATCACCGCGACGCGGTCGGCGATCTCGGCGACCACCGCGAGGTCGTGGGTGATGTACAGCGCGGCGACGCCGTGCTCGGCGGTCAGCGAGCGGACCGTCTTCAGGACCAGCGACTGCGTGACGACGTCCAACCCGGTGGTCGGCTCGTCCAGCACGACCACCGCGGGCCGGCACGCGAACGCCATCGCGATGCCGACGCGCTGCTGCTGCCCGCCGGAGAGCTGGTGCGGGTACCGGCGCCGGTACGCCGGGTCCGCCGGCAACCCGACCTCCGCCAGGACGGAACCGACGCGGTCGCCGACCGGGCCGTCGAAACCGTGGGTCTCGAGGACCTCCGCGATCTGCAGCCCGATGCGCAACGCAGGGTTGAGCGACAGGGCCGGGTCCTGCGGGATGTAGGCAACGGTGCTGCCTCGCAGCCGCCGCCGGCCCTCGGTGCCGAGCGACAGCACGTCGACGTCGCCCACGGTCACCCGCCCGCCGGCGACCGCCAGCCCGCGGCGGAAGTGCCCGAGCGCGGCCAGCCCGGCGGTCGTCTTGCCGGAGCCGGACTCGCCGACCAGCGCCAGGACTTCGCCGGGTGCCACCGCGAACGACACGTCGTCCAACACGGACTCGCCGGCCGTGGTGCGCACCGCGAGCCTGGTGACCGCCAAGGCGTTCATGCGCGGACCTCCCGCTTCCGGCCGGCGGCGGCCGAGGCCAGCGCGTCGGCGACGAGGTTGGTTCCCACGGTCAGCGCGGCGATCGCCAGCACCGGGAGCAGCACACCCCACGGCTGGACGACCAGCGCGATCCGGTTCTCGTTGATCATCAGGCCCCAGTCGGCCGACGGCGGCTGGATACCCAGCCCGAGGAACGACAGCGACGCGATGTACCCGATCGAGTAGGTCAGCCGCAGCCCGATCTCGACCATGAGCGGGCCCGTGATGTTCGGCAGGATCTCGCGCAGCAGGATCCACGACCGGGGCACGGCGTACATTTCGGCCGCGCGGATGTAGTCGTTGCCCGCGACGGCGACGGTCGCCTGCCGGGCGACGCGGGCCGTGCGCGGCGCGTGCGTCAGGCCGATGACCAGCACCAGCAGCCAGCCCTCCGGCCCGATCACCGCGATCGCCAGCAGCGCGATGACCAGCTGCGGGAAGGACAGCAGGACGTCGTTGCCGCGCATCAGGAAGCTGTCGAGCCGGCCGCCGCCGTACCCGGCGACCATGCCGAGCAGCGCGCCCAGCACGATCCCGAGCGCGGTGGCCAGCACCGCGTAGAGCAGCAACGTCGTCCCGCCCGCGAGGAACCGGGTCAGCACGTCGCGGCCGAGGCCGTCGGTGCCGGCGATCCCGTCCGGCTTGAACGGCTTCCCGGCGAAGTCCGTGGTCGTGTGGCCGGTCAGCACCGGGCCGAGCCACGGCCCGAGCAGGGCGATCAGCACCACGACCAGGGTGAGCGCGGTGCCGATCCTGGCCTGCGGGAACGTCCACGCGGTGCGGAAGAGCCCGCCCGGGCGGGCCGGAGGCGCGTCGGGGGTGACGGTGCGGGGGAGCTCGACGGCGGTCATCGGCCCGCCTCCGTCCTGAGTTTCGGGGTGGCGAGGATGCCGACGACGTCGGCGAGCAGGTTCACCACGATGTACACCGCGGCGATGAGGAGCGTGATCGCCTGGACGACCGCGACGTCCCGCTTGGCCACGGCGTCGATGAGCGCCTGGCCCACGCCGGGGTAGCGGAACAGGAACTCGACGACCACGACACCCCCGGCGAGCCACGCCAGCTGCAGCGCGACCACCTGCGCGACCGGGCCGATCGCGTGCGGCAGCGCGTGGCGCACGAGCACGGTCCGTTCGCGCACACCCTTGAGCCGGGCCATCTCGACGTACCCGCTGTCGAGGACCTCGTTCATCGTCGCCCGCATCATCCGGGTGATGTACGGCGTCACGACCAGGACGAGCGTGAGCACCGGCAGCACGAGCTGGGCCGGCTGGTGCCACACGGCGTCGCCGGGCGGGGTGATCGTCACCGAGGGGAAGACCTTGAACACCGTCGTCGAGAGCAGCACGACCAGCGCGACGCCGATGACGAACTCGGGCAGCGCGGCGATCACCAGGCTGATCCCGGACACCACGTGGTCGGTGGCGCGGCCGCGGCGGATCGCGCTCCACGTGCCGAGCCCGAGCCCGACCGGGGTGGCGAGCACCGCCGCGACGACGAGCAGCACGAGCGACGCCGAGATCCGGTCGCCCAGCAACGCCGTGACCGGGCCCTGGGTGGACGTCGACGTGCCGAGGTCGCCGGTGAACAGCCCGCCGAGCCAGTCGAGGTAGCGCTGCCAGACCGGCAGGTCGAGGTGCAGCTGGTGCTGCAGCGCGGCGACGCGCTCGGGGGTGGCCTGCTGGCCGAGGATGGCCCGCGCGGGGTCGCCCGGCAGCAGCAACGTCGCGAGGAAGACCAGCAGGGACACCACCCACAGCACGAGGACGCTGACGAGCAGCCGGCGCAGGATCAGCCGTGTCATCTCACGCCTCCCCGCTCGTGCCGAGCCACGCGGTGCGGAACTGGTAGCCGCTCAGCGAGATCCCGGTCCGGTCCGGGACGAGCCCGGCGACGTACTTCTGGTACGCGTCGACCTGGTTGACGAAACCCCAGACGATCAGGCCGCCGCGGTCGTATTCGATCTTCTGCGCCCGTTTGAGCAGGTCGGTCCGCTCGGCGGCGTCGGTCGTCGCCCCGGCGCGGGTGACCAGGTCGACGAACTCCGGGTCGTGCCAGTGCGTCTCGTTGTAGGGCGCCTTCGGCAGCGACCCGACGGCGACCTGCGGCAGGTAGTTGCGGGTGTACCAGAAGTCCTGGGCGAAGTCCCAGGACAGGTAGTTCTCGCCGTAGAACGTCGTGGTGTCGAGCTTGCGGATCCTGACGTTGATGCCCGCCGCCTTGGCCTGCTGCTGGAACACCTGCGCCGCCTCGACCGCCCCCGCCTGGATGGGCGCGGTCACCAGCTCGACGTCCAAAGTGGAGTGCCCGGCCTCGGCGAGGAGCCGTTTCGCCGCGTCGATGTCCTGCTTGCGCTGGGGGAGTTCCCTGGCGTACGCGGGGTCGAAGGGGGCGTAGAGATCGTTGCCGAGACGGCCCTGTCCACTGAGGACCTGGTTGATCATCTGCTCCCGGTCGACCACCAACCGCATGGCCTGGCGCACCCGGACGTCGTCGAACGGCGGCCGGTCGACGCGCATGGTGAACGGCAGCCAGGTGCCGGTCTCCGCGGCGAGCACCTGGATCCGCGGGTCGCTGTTCAGCACGTCGACCAGGGCCACCGGAACCTGGTCGATGGCGTCCACCTGGGACGAGAGCAGCGCGTTGATGCGGGCGTCGTCGTCGGCGAAGTTGATCAGCACCAGTTCGTCGAGGTAGGGCTGGCCCGGCCGCCAGTAGTGCTCGTTGCGGCTGAAGGTGCTCTGCAGCCCGGCGGTGAACGAGCCCGCCTTGAACGGGCCGGTGCCGATCGGGCGCTTCACGTCGAAGTCGGCCGGGACGATCCCGAGCGAGTACTGGCCGAGCAGGTCGTCGAAGCCGGCGTTCGGCGTGTTCAGCCGGAACTCGACGGCCCGGTCGC
The DNA here is from genome assembly GCF_054781455.1 of Amycolatopsis stemonae. Classification (NCBI taxonomy): domain Bacteria; kingdom Bacillati; phylum Actinomycetota; class Actinomycetes; order Pseudonocardiales; family Pseudonocardiaceae; genus Amycolatopsis; species Amycolatopsis stemonae. The sequence continues at coordinate 511,086 of NZ_BAAGUJ010000004.1, forward strand.
CGCTCGGCACGACCTCGGCCAGCACGGTCAGCCCGGCCGCGCCGCTCTTCGGGTCCTTGGGGTCCGTGATCCGCTTGAAGGTGGCGACGACGTCGTTCGCCGTCACCGGGCGCCCGTCGTGGAACTTGACGCCGTCGCGGAGGACGGCGGTCCACGTCCGGGCGTCCGGCGACGCCGTCAGCGACCGCGCGACCAGGAACTCCAGCTTGTAGTCGTGGTCGCGGACCAGGAGTGGCTCGTAGAGGTTGATCACCCGCGCGATGTCCGGGTTGGTCGCCGGGGTGTGCGGGTCGAGGGTGTCGGACGCGCCGCCGCCGGTGACGCCGACGCGCAGCCGGCCGCCGGAGCGGGGCGGCCCGGCCGGCACCGGCGCGGCGTAGGTGGCACCGCAGCCGGCGGCCAGCAGCGCGACGCCGGTCGCGGCGAGGAACCTGCGGCGGGTGAAGGGACTACATCGCTCTTCCATGGTGGGGACTTCCGGTGGGAGCGGGTGTTCGGTCAGGCGATGGCGCGCCCCGCGTAGTCCGGGACCGGGTTGACATACCGCTTCAGCCGCTCGACGGCCTCGGCCGGGAGCGGCGAGGCTCTCGAATCCGTCACGTGGATCGCCAGGATCTCTTCGGTGGCGACGAGGTCCCCGGCGACGCGCAGCTCGTGGCACAGCCGGACCTTCTTGGCGCCGATGCCCACCACGGACGTGGTGACGTCGAGCTCGGCGTCCGGCCCGACCTCGCGCAGGTACCGGACGTGGGCCTCCACGGTGTACAGGGACGAACCGCTGAGCTCCGGGCCGAGGCCGACGGTGTCCATCAGGAACGTCGTCGCGTCGCCGAAGACCAGGACGTAGTACGGCTCGGAGAGGTGGCCGTTGTAGTCGATCCACTCCGGACGGACGCGGTCGCGATAGGACAGTTCAGCCATCACGGGCCTCTTCGACGGCGCGTTGGATGGCGATGATCGCCCGGTCGCGCTCGGCGACCAGGTCCGCGATCGTGCGCTCCCCGGCCTCGTCTTCGCAGCCCTCGACGACCGCATCGCGCAGTTCGGTGGTCAGCTCGGGGGCTTCGAGGCGGGTCCACGGGGACTTCAGCGACGGCCCGAAGTGGTCGAGCATGTGCGCCATCCCGCCTTCGCCGCCGGCGAGGTGGAAGGTGAGCATCGGGCCCTGCACCGGCCAGCGCAGGCCGGGGCCGTCGGTGATGGCGGTGTCGATCTGCTCGACCGTCGCCTCACCGTTCGCGACCATGTGCAGTGCCTCGCGCCAGAGGGCTTCCTGCAGGCGGTTGGCGATGAAGCCGGGGACCTCGCGGTCCATGGTGATCACGGTCTTGCCGACGCGCCGGTAGAAGTTCGCGGCGTGCGCGACCGCCCGGTCTTCGGTGCGTTCTCCGCCGACGACCTCGACCAGCGGGATCAGGTAGGGCGGGTTGAACGGGTGCCCGACCACGAACCGTTCCGGCGTGGCCGCGTCGGCCTGCATCTCGGTCATGCCGTAACCGGACGTCGAGGACGCGACGACGATCCCGGCCGGGGTGAGGGCGTCGATCTCGGCGAGGAGCTTCTGCTTGAGCGGCAGGTCCTCGGGCGCGCTTTCCTGGACGAACACGGCGTCGGCGACCGCCTCGGCGAGCGTGGTCGTGACGACGAGGTTGTCCCGGCTCGCGCCGTCCTTCAGGCCCAGGGAGGTCAGCGCCGGCCAGGCGGCGTCGACCAGCCTTTTCAGCTTCGCCTCGGCGTCGGGGGCCGGGTCCCAGGCCCGGACGTGGAAGCCCTGGGCGAGGAAGTGCGCGACCCAGCCGCCGCCGATCACCCCGGCGCCGACGCACGCCACCGTTTCAGGCATGGACGCGCTCCTTCAGGCCGAGGATCTCGCGGGCACGGGAAGCGCTTACCACGGTCGCGCCGAGGTCCTGGACGATCCCGACGGCGCGGTCCACGAGCTGGCCGTTGGTCGCCTTCACGCCTTTGCTCAGGTACAGGTTGTCCTCCAGCCCGACCCGCACGTGCCCGCCGAGCAGCACCGACTGCGCGACCCACGGCATCTGGTCCCGCCCGATCGCGAACGACGCCCACTGCGCGCCGTCCGGCAGCAGGTTGACCATGGCCTGCAGCAGTCCCGGGTCGACGGGCGCGCCGTAGGGGATCCCCATGCAGAGCTGGAAGAGCGGGGGCGCGTCGATCAGGCCCTCTTCGACCATTTTGGACGCGAACCACAGGTGCCCGGTGTCGAAGATCTCCAGCTCGGGCTTGACGCCCAGCTCCTGGATCCGCTTGGCGCCGGCGCGCAGCATGTCCGGAGTGGACACGTACAGCTGGCTGCCCTCGCCGAAGTTGAGCGAGCCGCAGTCGAGCGTGCAGATGTCCGGCAGCAGCTCCTCGACGTGCGGCAGCCGGTCCATCGCGTTGACGAGGTCGGTGCCGTCGACGGGCTTGAGCGGGTCCTCCTGGTCGATGACGAGGTCGCCGCCCATGCCGGCGGTCAGGTTGACGACGACGTCCACATCGGACTCCCTCACCAGCCGCACGACTTCGCGGTAGAGCGCGACGTCCCGTGACGGCGAGCCGGTCTCGGGGTCCCGGACGTGGATGTGGACGACGGCGGCCCCGGCGTTCGCGGCTTCGACGGCGCTCGCGGCGATCTCCGCGGGCGTGACGGGCACGTGCGGGCTCCGGCCGACGGTGTCGCCGGCGCCGGTGAGGGCGCAGGTGACGATGACCTCGTGGTTCATCAGGCTCCCTTGACGATCGAGCTTTCGATGAAGTCGTGCAGGTGGTCTCGCATGCTCTCGACCGAGCTGCCCGGGCGGCCGGTCAGCACCTGGATGCCGAGGCCGTCGATCAACGCCGTCAGCAGGGTGGTCGCCGCGTCGGGGTCGGTCACCCCGAACACGCCCTGCTCGCAGCCCGTCCGGATCGTCATGGCGATCGTGCGGTACCAGCGGTCGATCGAATCCGTGTAGAGCGAACGGAACGCCGGGTCGAGCGCGACTTCGTTCCACACCTGCAGCCACACCGACCATTCCGCGCGCAGGACGCCGTCGGTCGGCAGCTGCAGCTCGACCAGGCGGTGCAGGCGCTCCTGCGCGTCGGAGATCGAGTGCAGCTCGGCGACCTGGCGGTCGAACGCCAGTTTCACGTTGCGCCGCAGGGCTTCGTTGAGGACGTCGGTCTTGCCCGGGAAGTGGTAGTGGATGGTCGCGGTGCTCACGCCGCACGCCTCGGCGATGTCGGCGATGCGCACCTTGTGGTAGCCGCGTTCGGCGATCAGCGTCCACGCCGTCTCCAGGATGCGGCGGCGCGGTTCGGACTGGGCGAGGTGGTCGGGGTCGTCGCTCGCCAGGCGGGCGGCCGGCGCGGGGACCGCCGTGACGGTGACCGCGTCGTCGCTGCCGTTGAGCAGCCAGTTGACCGTGACGCCGCAGTGCTCGGCGACGCGGACCAGTTCGTGCGGCGAGAACCGGCGGGTGCCGTTCAGCGCCTTGGACAGTTTCGTTTCGTCGAGCCCGATGGCGGCGGCGAACTCCCGCTGGGCTCCCGGCATGGCCTTGACCAGGCCGCGGATGCGGTCCCGCAGCTCCGCGGTTTCGTCCATGCCAGGAGACGGTAACCCCGCGTTGCGGTAATCGCAAGACTTGACTGATGAGTCAGTCGGGCGCAATGAGGGGATCGGGCGGGCCTTCGCCGGACGCCGTCCTCCACAGTGGACGGGACGTCAGCGCGGCACGACCGAGAACCGCCGCAGCTCCAGCGCCGGGTTCTTCTGCCGCACCTCGGCGATCCGTTCCGCGGACACCTCACCGACGGCCACCCCCGTCTGCTCACCGAGCGACGTGACGACCACGCCCATCGGGTCGACGAGCATGCTCGTGCCCGAGCCGGTCGGCGCCGCCTGGCCCGCCGCGGCGACGTAGAGCGTGTTCTCGATCGCGCGGGCGCGGACGAGCGTGCTCCAGTGGTACTCCTTCAGCGGCCCGGGCACCCACTCCGCCGGGAGCAGGACGACGTCGGCACCCGCGTCGGCCAGCCGCCGCGTCACCTCCGGGAAGCGCAGGTCGTAGCAGGTCTGGAGGCCGAAGCGGACGCCGTCGACTTCGAACGTCTCCGGCTCGGTGATCTCGCCGGCGCGGACGACGTCGGACTCGCGGAAGCCGAACGCGTCGTAGAGGTGGATCTTGCGGTAGAGCGCTTTCACGCCGTCGGGGCCGGCCGCGACCAGGGTGTTGGAGATCCGCGAGCCGTCGAGGCGTTCGTTCATGCCGCCCACGATCGTGAGGCCCCGCTGCGCGGCGAGCGCGAGCAGGCCCGTGACGAACTCGCCGTCGAGGTCCTCGGCGGAGTCGACGAACCGGTGGTCCATCGCGGGGACGGTGAACATCGCGTACTCGGGCAGCAGGACCACCCGGGCGCCGCGGTCGGCCGCGTCGCCGGCGAGCTTGGTCACGAGCGCGAGGTTGGCGGCCTTGTCGTCGCCGGGCGCGTACTGCGCGAGAGCCACGTGCGTCATGCGGTTTCCTTCCGGGGAGCGGCGGGCATGCGGTCGAGTTTGCCGAGCACGACCGTGTAGCAGAAGATCCCGGCGAGCAGCACCACGCCGGTGACGAGGAACGCGCCGGCGAACGAGCCGGTCACGTCCACGACGGCGCCGGTCACGATGGGCGCGGCGATGCCGATCAGGTTGGCGACGAAGTTGACCAGCCCGCCGAGTGTGCCCGAGCAGCCTTCCGGCGCGATGACCGCGACGATGCTGGACCCGGCGGGCACCGAGACGGCCAGCCCGGCCGCCCCGACCGACAGGAACACCAGGGCGACGGCGACCGACCCGGCGTAGGCGGCACCGGCGACCGACAGCGAGACGAGCATGCTGGCCACGAGCACGATCCGGCGCGCCTTGGTCTCGTCGCCGCTGCGGGCGATGAGCCGGTCGAGCACGATGCCGCCGACGAGGAACTGCGCGAGCACCGCGACCAGCCACGGGATCATCGTGTAGAAGCCGCCGGCCAGGAGCTTCACGCCGAACTGCTTCTCGAGGTAGCCCGGGAGCCAGGTCAGCAGGACGTAGTACGCGTAGGTGTAGGACGCGTACCCGAGCGCGAGGCCCCAGGTCTTGCGGCGGCGCAGCAGGTTCCCGAGCCCGGTGAGCGAGCTGGGCGTGGGCGCGTCTTCGTCGTCAGCGCCGCCTTCGCGCAGGTACGCGAACTCCTCGGGCGACAGGCGCCCGCGTTCGAGGGCCTGCTTCGGCGTCAGGTACAGCAGCCACCACACGAGGAGGTAGACGATGCTGAACAGGCCGGTGAAGACGAACGCCGCGTGCCAGCCGAACGCCGTCACCAGGAACGCCATCACCGGGATGCCGAGGACGTTGGAGATCTTGGCGCAGCCGTCGAAGATCGCGGTGGCCCGGCCGCGTTCCGACCGCGGGAACCACTGGCCGATCGCCTTCCAGCCCGCCGGGATGGTCGGCGCTTCGCCGAAGCCGAGCACGAGCCGCGACGCCATCAGCAGGCCGAGCCCGCCCGCCGACGCCGTCAGGAACGACGCGATCGCCCACAGCAGGGCGGCCACGCGGTTGACCCAGCGGACGCCGATCCGGTCGATGATCGCGCCGATCGGCAGTTGCAGCACGGCGTACGTCCACAGGAACGCCGAGGCGACGATGCCGAGCTGGGCCGCGCTGAGGTGGAACTCGCGCATCATTTCGGGCCCGGCGATGGACAGGTTGACGCGGTCGACGTAGTTGACGAACGAGCCGACGCCGAGCACGCCCGCGATCGTCCAGCGGGTCTTCGCCCGCGTCGTCGTGCGGACCGCGGTGGTCATCGGGCCTGCTTCGCGAGGGAGGTGGTCTCCTCGAAGGCCGCCGTGAGGCCGGCCATGAGGGCGCCGTGCTGCATCGTGAGCGCGAGCTGCCCGGCGCCGTGGGTGAGGGCGAACTCCTTTTCCTCGCGGCTCCAGGCGGGCAGCACCCACGGCTTCCCGGCGGCCCGGGCGGCGTCGGCGACACGCTCGAGGTCGGCGAAGTCGCCTTCTTCACGCGTGTACGCGCCCCGCTCACGGCGCAGGGACAGGTCCGACGGGCCGACGAACACACCGTCCACTGTGTCCAGTGCCAGGATTTCGGCGATGTCCTCGAGCGCGCCGGCGTCCTCGATCATCGGCAGGCAGCGCGTGCCGCGGTCCTGCTCGGCGACCCAGTCGTCGCCGAAGCCGCGGTAGCCGGTCGTGCGGCCGCCCGCGAAGCTGCGGTCGCCCAGCGGCGGGAACTTCGCGAACGCCGTGACGGCCTTGGCGTGCGCCGCGTTCTCGACGTGCGGGATGACGACCGCGTCGGCGCCGAAGTCGAGGGCCTGCTGGATCGGGCCGCGCTCGGGGCCCAGGACCTTCGCGAGCACCTCCAGGCCGAGCGAGCGCAGGAACGGGACGAACCGCTCGAGGTCGGCCAGGTCGAACGCACCGTGCTCGATGTCGAGGACGGCGGCGCCGTAGCCGATCCCGCGGGCGATTTCGGCCGCGGCGAAGCTCGGGTCGGAGAGCCAGACGGCGTAGCGCCGGTCGGCGGGGACTGGGGACATCGGGGAACCTCCTGCGCACTCACGACGGTAGCTCCGGTCGTTGTGTGCACCGTGTATACACGATGGATATCTGTCGGTCCAGACGCTAAGCTGACGGCTCGAAGAGCGAGGGGAGAGGCATGACCACCAGCGCACCGGCCGGTCCGGCGCGGGACCGCGTGTACGCCTGGCTGCGCGACGGGATCATCGCGGGCGAGCTCGAGGGGGGCCGGTTCCTGGACGAGCAGTGGGTCTCGGGCGTGGTCGGGGTGTCCCGCACGCCGGTCCGCGAGGCGTTCCACCGCCTGGAGGCCGAGCGCTTCATCAGCCTGCTGCCGCGCAAGGGCGCCCAGGTCCGCACGGTCACCGCGCGCGAGCTGGAGGAGGTCTACCAGAGCCGTCGCCTGATCGAGGGCCACGCGATCACGGAGGTCTGCACGGCCCGGGCGGGCGCACCGGCGGAGATGGCCGGGTTGATCGAGGAGATGGACCGCGCGGGCAAGGCGCGCGACTGGTTCGCGGTGTCGGGCCTGGACCGGTCGTTCCACCGGGCGATCGTCAACGCGGCGGGCAACTCGGTGCTGACGGAGCTGTACGACACGCTGCGGTCGCGCCAGCAGCGGGTGGCGGTGCGGGCGCTGGAGGCCCGCCCCGAGCGGCTGCCGGTGATCGACGCCGAGCACCGCGCCCTGGTGGCGGCCTTGGACGCCCACGACGCCGAGGAGGCGCTGCGGATCCTGAACCAGCACCTGCGCCCGGTGTCCGAGGTGGTGTCGGCCCTGGACCGCGGCTGATCCGGCGTGGGCCCGGGCCGGCGGCGGGTCCGCGTCCCACCGCGGGTCCGTGGCCAGCGCACCCGGCCTGGCGAATGATAGGAATGGCCGGTGACCGAACCGAACCTGATCGAAGCCGCCGCGGCCGAGGCCGTCACGCTGACCAGTGAGCTCATCCGCATCGACACGACCAACACCGGCGACCCCGACACGCTGGTCGGCGAGCGGGCGGCGGCCGAGTACGTCGCGGAGAAGCTGACCGACGCCGGCTACGAGATCACCTACGTCGAGTCCGGCGGGAAGAACCGGCACAACGTCATCGTGCGGCTCGAAGGCGCCGACCGGTCCCGGGGCGGGCTGCTCATCCACGGTCACCTCGACGCCGTGCCCGCCGATCCGTCCGAGTGGTCGGTCCACCCCTTCTCCGGCGCCGTCCAGGACGACTACGTCTGGGGCCGCGGCGCGGTCGACATGAAGGACATGTGCGGGATGGCGCTCGCGCTGGCCCGGCACTACAAGATGAACAACGTCGTGCCCCCGCGCGACCTCGTCTTCGCCTTCCTCGCCGACGAAGAGGCCGGCGGCAAGTTCGGTGCCCAGTGGCTCGTCGAGAACCGCCCCGACCTCTTCGAGGGCGTCACCGAGGCGATCAGCGAGGTCGGCGGCTTCTCGATCACGCTCAAGGACGACGTCCGCGCGTACCTCATCGAGACCGCCGAGAAGGGCATCCGCTGGATGAAGCTGCGCGTGCGCGGCACCGCGGGCCACGGCTCGATGATCCACCGCGACAACGCGGTCACGAAGCTCTCCGAAGCCGTCGCGAAGCTCGGCAACCACCGCTTCCCGCTCGTCCTCACGGACTCGGTGAAGGAGTTCCTCGCGGGCGTCACCGAGATCACCGGCTGGGACTTCCCCGAAGACGACCTCGAAGGCTCGGTCGCCAAGCTGGGCAACATCTCCCGGATGATCGGCGCGACCCTGCGCGACACCGCCAACCCGACCATGCTGACCGCCGGCTACAAGTCGAACGTCATCCCGTCGGTCGCCGAAGCCGCGGTGGACTGCCGGATCCTGCCGGGCCGGCTCGAGGCGTTCGACCGCGAGCTCGACGAGCTGCTCGGCCCGGACATCGAGAAGGAGTGGATGGAGCTCCCGCCGGTCGAGACGACCTTCGACGGCGCGCTCGTCGACGCGATGACCGCCGCCGTGCTGGCCGAAGACCCCGGCGCGAAGACGTTGCCGTACATGCTTTCCGGCGGCACGGACGCGAAGTCGTTCCAGGACCTCGGCATCCGCAACTTCGGCTTCGCCCCGCTCAAGCTGCCGGCGGACCTCGACTTCTCGGCGCTGTTCCACGGCGTCGACGAGCGCGTCCCGGTCGAGGCGCTGAAGTTCGGCACCCGCGTGCTGGACCGGTTCCTGCGCACGTCCTGATGACCGCGTTCGCGCTCGCCGACGGTACGTCCCTGCAGGTGGTGCGCAGGGGCGACCCGGCCGCGCCGGTCACCGTGGTGTTCGTCCACGGCTACGCGCTCGACCAGCGCAGCTGGGGCCGGATCGCGCCACTGGTGCCGGACGCGGCCGAGGGGGCGGTGGCCGTGCTGACCTACGACCAGCGCGGCCACGGCGGGTCCGGGCGGGCGCGGCGCGGCACCGCGACCATGTCCCAGCTCGGGGACGACCTCGCCGAGCTCGTCGAGCGCGAGGTCCCGGACGGCCGCGTGGTCCTGGTCGGGCACGACATGGGCGGCCTGGCGATCATGTCGCTGTCCCAGCGGCACGCGGACCTGTTCGCCGCGCGCGTGTCCGGGCTGGTGCTGCTCGCGACGTCGTCGGGCACGCTGGCCACGGAGGTGTCGGCGGCCTGGCCGAACGCGCTGGGCAAGCTCGCCCGCGACCTCGAAGCCGTGCTCGGCTCGAAGCTCTTCGGCGTCGTCCGCGAGCACACCAGCCGGGCGGTGAGCGCGGGCCTGCGGTGGTGGCTCTTCGGCGACGACCCGGACCCGGAACTCGTCGAGCTGACGGTGAAGATGATCCGCGGCAACTGGCCGCACACCGTGTCGCTGTTCCGCCCGGCGCTCGACGCCTACGCGCGAGAGGCGGCGTTGACGCAGGTCGGCGGCCTGCCCGTGACGGCGATCGTGGGGGAGCGCGACCGGATCGTCCGCGCGTCCGACGTCGAGCAGTGGGTCGGCGGCCTCGACAACGGGACGGCCGTGGTGCTGCCCGGCGTCGGGCACGTCGTCCCCCTGGAAGCCTCGGCGCAGGTGCTGCCGCGCGTCGTCGCCCTGGTCAACGCCAGTTACCGACAAGACGAGAGTTCTTGACAACTTCTCTGTTCGGCATGATGCTGGGCGCATGTTCTCCGTGGCGGTGATCGAAGACCCGGCCGCGGCCGAGGTCTCCCTGGACCCGGTCCGCGCGCGGCTGCTCGCCGAGCTGGCCGAGCCCGCGTCGGCGACGATGCTGGCGGCGCGCGTCGACCTGCCGCGCCAGAAGGTCAACTACCACCTGCGGACGCTGGAGCAGCACGGCCTGGTGGAGCTGGTCGAGGAGCGCCGCAAGGGCAACGTCACCGAGCGGATGATGCGGGCGACGGCGTCCTCGTACGTCATTTCGCCGGCGGCGCTGGCCGCCGTCCAGCCGGATCCCGCGCAGTCACCCGATCGGCTTTCGGCCCGGTGGCTGCTCGCCGTCGCCGGTCGCCTGGTGCGGGACGTCGGCCTGCTGATCACCGGCTCGGCCAAGGCGAAGCAGCGCGTCGCGACCTTCGCGCTCGACGGCGAGATCCGGTTCGCCTCGGCCGCCGACCGGGCCGCGTTCGCCGAAGAGCTGACCGCGGCCGTCACGGCCCTGGTCGGCAAGTACCACGACGAGACGGCCGAGAAGGGCCGCCCGCACCGGGTGGTCGTCGCCGTCCACCCCAGCGTTCCCGAGGAGACCGGCAGTGGGGCATGAGTTCGAACTGACCGAGACCGCCGAGGTCGACGCCACGCCGGAACAGGTGTGGGAAGCCATCGCCACCGGCCCGGGCATCGACTCCTGGTTCATGGGGCGCACCGAGGTCGAGGGCGGCACCGGCGGCGTGGTCCGCGGCGCGTTCGGCGGCTACCGGCCGGAGTACCGCATCCGGGAGTGGGACCCGCTCGAGAAGCTGGTCTACGGCAGCGAACCCGCGCCGGACGGCCGGACGATCGCCTACGAGTTCCTCGTCGAGGGCCGCGACGCCGGCAGCTCGGTCGTCCGCTGCGTGACCAGCGGCTTCCTGCCCGGCGACGACTGGGAGGACGAGTTCGAGGCGATGACCGCGGGCGGCGCGATGTTCTTCCGCACGCTCGTCGAGTACGTCACGCACTTCGCCGGCCGCACCGCGGTGCCGGTGACGGCGTTCGGACCACCGGTGGGGGACTGGCCCGGGGCGTGGACGCGGCTGGGGGCGGCCCTCGGTCTTCCCGCGCGCCCGGCCGAGGGCGACCGCGTCCGGTTCACGCTCGAGGACGGCGTCACGCGGGAGGGCGTCGTCTACGCGGTGAACGACCAGAACGCCGGGATCCGGACACCGGACGCGATGATCCGGTTCCTGCGCGGCTTCCACGGCCCGATGGTCGCATCCCACCACCTCTTCGCCCCGGGAGCGGACGCCGAGGTCGCGGAGAAGGCCTGGGGCGACTGGCTGGACCGTGTGTTCGGTTGACCGCCGAGCGGCTGGACGGCGTCAGCCAAACCGGTTGCCGCCGCTGCGATGATCGGAGTCATGGGCCAACCGACGTTGCGCAGCGAGCGGCTCACCCTGGTGCCGCTCGCCGACGAGCACCGGCAGCTGGAAGTCGAGCTCGACGCCGACCCGGCGGTGATGCGGTACCTGGGTGGCCGCGCGCTGACCCGGGCGGAGGCGGAAGCCGCGCACGAACGCCGGCTGGCCGCCGCGGGGGAGGGATTCGGGTACTGGGCCGGGTTCGCCGGCGACGAGTTCGTCGGCTGGTGGCTGCTGCGGCCGCCGCACGGGCCGGACCAGCCGCCCGTCGAGGGCGAGGCCGATCTCGGGTTCCGGCTGCGGCGCAGCCGGTGGCGTCGCGGTTACGCCGCCGAGGGGGCGCGGGAGCTGATCCGGTACGGCTTCACCGAACTGGGGCTCGACCGCGTCTTCGCCCAGACCGCGGCGGCGAACGCCGCCTCGCGCGCGACCGCGACCGCCGCGGGGATGTCGTTCGTGCGGGAGTTCGCCTCCGGCGGCGACGGGCAGACCGAAGTCGAGTACGAGATCAGGCGGCTAGGTCGGTAGCGCGCCGGGCAGGCTCGCCGAGGTCTTCTTGCGGCGCAGCCACACCCGCCGCGTGCCGTCGGCGTAGAGCCGCACGGTACGCAGTTCCCAGCCCGCGAACTCCGCGTGGATGGAGAGCTGGATCGCCGCCGCACGCCGGGACACGCCCGGGGGGAGGTGCAGACGGCGGTACTCCCAATCCCCTTCGACCACCGCCTCGCTGACCGCTGTCATGGCTGGATCACCTGGGTCCCTTCTCCGGCGGCCGAGCCGACGAACACCCGGCCGCTCTTCTCGTCGACCCCGACCGAGTCCGGCTGGCGCACGGTGGGGAACCGGTACTTCTCGACGGGCTCGCCGCCGCGGACGTCGAACCCGACCACCTCGTTCCGCTCGGTGAGCGTCACCCAAGCCAGGCTCCGCCGCGCGTCGTAGGCGATCCCGTACACGCCGCCCGGCACCGGGTAGCGCTGCCGCAGGATCAGCGGGCCCGCCGAGAACGCCAGCAGGGCCCCAGCCCGCGCGTCCGTCACCAGCACCCGCCCGTAGGAGTCCGCCACGGCGTTGGCCGCGCCGTCCCCGGCCCGCAGGCCCTCGTTGACCTTCCCGGCCGCGACGTCGACCGAGAACACCGCCGTCCGCAGCCGGTCCAGCACCACGACACCCTTCCCGGTGTCCACGACGTCGTCGGCGCTGTAGAGCTGCCCGCCGATCGTCCGCGCCGGACCCGCCGCCGGCAGCACCTGGATGTCCTTCGCCGCCCCCATCGCGACCAGCCGGTCGGCGCCGTAGGCGATGCTCGACGCCGGCTGCCCGCCCGTCTTCGTCTCGGTCAGCTTCCGGTCCGGCAACGTCAGCTGCTGCACCACACCCTGCGCCGGCTCCGCGATCTCGACCCGCCCCGGCGTCACGGTCAGCTTCCCGGCCTTGCCGTATAACGGCATATTCACCGGGGCGGACGCGAGCGCATTCAGGTCGTACAGCCGCAACGACGGCGGCTCGGAAACCGCGACGACGAGCGTCGAGGTCTTCGGATCGACGGCCAAAGCCGACACCGACCCGGTCGTGAGGGTCTGACCAGCGGGTTTCGCGGTCACCGCGGGGGAGACGGCGGGGCGCGCGGCGACCGGGTTCGCGACGATCTGCAGGTCGTCGCCGGTGGACTTGGCCGAAGAGCAGCCCGAGAGCACCAGAGCACCGGCGAGCGGGACCGCGATCCACGCCACGGCGGCGAGCCGACGCACGTTCGTGCCTCCAGGTGTCCCTCGGCGGATGGTCTTCACCAGCATGCTCCTCGATCCCTTTGCCGTCACGTACGTGTCACCCAACAGACACCTACCGCGGCCAGCGTTCGGGGTAACCGGCCTCGATCGCGCTGACGTCGTCCAGTGCCGAGCGGATCGCCGGCGGCAGGGTGATCTCCTCCGCCGTCAGCGAACCGGTGAGCTGGCCGGTGTCGCGGGCCCCGACGACCGGGGCGACCACGCCGGGCCGGTCGCGGACCCACGCCAGGGCCACGGCCAGCGGCGACGTGCCGAGCCCGTCGGCGGCGGTGGCGACCGCCTGCACGATCCGGGCGGCCCGGTCGGTGCGGTGGTGCTCGACGTAGCCGGCGTACGCGCTGTTCGCGCCGCGCGAGTCGGCGGGCGTGCCTGAGCGGTACTTGCCGGTCAGCACGCCACGGCCGAGCGGCGCCCAGGGCAGCAGCCCGATGCCGTGGTGTTCGGCCGCCGGGACGACCTCGCGGTCGACCCCGCGCTCCAGCAGCGAGTATTCGACCTGGGTGGAGACGATCGGCGCGACCGCCGCGGCCCCGGCGGCGGCCGTCGCCAGCTGCCAGCCCGCGTAGTTCGAGACGCCGACGTACCGGACCTTGCCGCTGGTCACGGCGTACTCGAGGGCGGCGAGCGTCTCGGCGATCGGCACGCAGCTGTCCCACGCGTGCAGCTGCCAGAGGTCGATGTGGTCGGTGCCGAGCCGCTTCAGCGAGCCGTCGAGCGCGGTGAGGAGCGCGCCGCGGGAGGCGCCGCCGCCGAACGGGCCGTCGGTGCGCTTGGCGACGGCCTTGGTCGCGAGCACCACGTCGTCGCGGGGGACGAGGTCGCCCAGCAGCGAGCCGAGTACCCGCTCGCTCTCGCCTTCCCCGTAGATGTCGGCCGTGTCCACCAGGGTGCCGCCGGCGTCGACGAAGGCCACCAGCTGGCTGGCCGCCTCCTCCGCGTCGGTGTCGCCACCCCAGGTCATGGTGCCGAGCGCCATCCGCGAGACACGCAGTCCCGAGCGGCCGAGCAGTCGCTTTTCCACGACCGCCGAGCCTAGTGGGCTCACCCGTCCGGACCTGACCAAGGTGAGTCGTGTCGCCCCCAAGGGCCCCCGTTAGGGTCTGGCCCCGTGCGACTCGGACTGAATCTCGGCTACTGGGGCGCGGGGAACGACCCCGCGAACCTGGCCTTGGCGACCCGGGCGGAGGAGCTCGGCTTCGCCGTCGTGTGGGCCGCGGAGGCCTACGGCTCGGACGCCGTCACCGTGCTGACGTGGATCGCCGCGCACACGAAGCGGATCGACGTCGGCGCCGCCGTGCTGCAGATCCCGGCCCGGACGCCGGCGATGACCGCGATGACCGCCGCGACCCTGGACACGCTCTCGGGCGGCCGGTTCCGGCTCGGGCTGGGCGTCTCCGGGCCGCAGGTGTCGGAGGGCTGGCACGGCGTCCGCTTCGCCTCGCCGCTGGGCCGCACCCGCGAGTACGCCACGATCGTGCGGTCGGCCCTGCGGCGCGAACGGCTGAGGTTCGACGGCGAGCACTTCACGTTGCCGCTGCCGGACGGCCCGGGCAAGGCGCTGCGGCTGACCGTCCGCCCGGCCCGTAAGCACATCCCGCTCTACCTGGCCGCGATCGGCCCGAAGAACCTGGAGCTGACCGGCGAGCTCGCCGACGGCTGGCTGCCGGTGTTCTTCTCGCCGGCGCACGCGGGGGAGCAGCTCGCGCAGCTGCGGACCGGCGCCGGGCGGGCCGGCCGCACGCTGGACGGCTTCGACGTCGCCCCGAGCGTGCCCCTGGTGCCCGGCGACGACTGGACGGCCTGCGCGGACGCCGTCCGCGGCTACGCGGCGCTCTACCTCGGCGGCATGGGCAGCCGGGAGAAGAACTTCTACAACCGGCTCGCCTGCCGGATGGGCTTCGAAGCCGAAGCCGCGGAAGTACAGGAGAAGTACCTGGCCGGCGACCGGGCGGGGGCGATGGCGGCGGTGCCGCTGGCGTTCCTCGACGCGACGTCGCTGCTGGGCCCGAAAGAACGGATCGCGGAGAAGATGACCGAATACGCCGAGGCCGGCGTGACGACCCTGTCGGTGTCGCCGTACACCGAGGACGCGGCGGGCGCGCTGCGCACCGCCGTCGAAGCCCTCGAGACGGCGGGGGTGGCCTGACGTGGGGTGGTTCGAAGCACTCGTGCTGGGCCTGGTCCAGGGCCTGACGGAGTTCCTGCCGGTCTCCTCGAGCGCGCACTTGCGGATCGTGGCGGCGCTCGTCGGCTGGGACGACCCGGGCGCGGCGTTCACCGCGGTGACCCAGATCGGCACCGAGCTCGCGGTGATCATCTACTTCGGCAAGAAGATCGGCCGGATCCTGCAGGCCTGGTTCTTCTCGCTGTACAAGAAGGACTGGCGCCAGGACCCGGACGCGCGGCTGGGCTGGCTGATCATCGTCGGCTCGCTGCCGATCGTGGTGCTCGGCCTGCTGCTGCAGGACCAGATCGACAGCGCGTTCCGCGACCTGCGGATCACCGCGACCGTGCTCATCGTGTTCGGCCTGATCCTGCTGTACGCCGACCGCGTCGGGAAGCAGGAGCGGACCCTGGACCACCTGACCGTGCCGCACGGGCTCGGGTTCGGCTTCGCCCAGGCGCTGGCGCTCATCCCGGGGGTGTCCCGCTCGGGCGGCACGACCAGCGCGGGCCTGCTGCTGGGCTACACGCGCGCGGAGGCGGCGGAGTACTCGTTCCTGCTGGCGCTGCCGGCCGTGTTCGGCTCGGGCGTGTACAAGCTCAAGGACATCGGCTCGGGCGGCGTGCCGGCCCAGTGGGGCCCGACGATCCTGGCCACGCTGGTCGCCTTCGGCGTCGGCTACGCCGTGATCGCCTGGCTGATGGCCTACATCAAGAAGCGCAGCTTCGTCCCGTTCGTGGTGTACCGGCTCGCGCTCGGCGTGCTGCTGTTCGTGCTGATCTTCACCGGCGTGCTGGACCCGAACGCGGGCCCCGTGAGCCACTGATCGCGTCCACGTAGGGTGGGCGTCGTGAGTACGGTCATTCTGCTCAGGCACGGCAAGTCGACGGCCAACGGCTCCGGTGTCCTGGCCGGGCGGTCCCCGAAGGTCAACCTCGACGACACGGGCCGCGCCCAGGCGGAGAAGCTGGTCGAGCGGCTGGACGGCGTGCCCCTTTCGGGGCTCGTCGTCTCACCCATGCTGCGGTGCAAGCAGACCGTCGGGCCGCTGGCCGCCGCGCGCGGTCTGGAGAAGCTCGTCGAGCCCGGGTTGTCCGAAGTGGACTACGGCGACTGGACCGGCAAGGAGCTCAAGCACCTCGCGAAGGAGCCGCTCTGGCGGGTCGTGCAGGCGCACGCCTCGGCGGCGGTGTTCCCGGGCGGCGAAGGGCTCGCCCAGATGCAGGCGCGCTCGGTGGCGGCCGTCCGCGCGCACGACCGGCGGATCGCCGCCGAGCACGGCGACCACGCCGTCTGGCTGCTGTGCAGCCACGGGGACGTGATCAAGTCCATCCTCGCCGACGCCCTCGGCCAGCACCTCGACGCCTTCCAGCGGATCGTCGTCGACCCGGCGTCGATCTCGGTGGTGCGCTACACCGAGACGCGGCCGTTCGTCATGCGCGTCAACGACCACGGCGGCGACCTGCGCGGGATCGTGCCGCCGGCGCCGAAGCCGAAGCGCGGCAAGAAAGCCGCGTCGAGCAGCGACGCCGTCGTGGGCGGTACCACCGGCCGGTGAGGTTGGCCACCTCCGGAAAGCGCTGACATCCGCCCCGGCGGAACCCGTAGGGTGGCGGGACCGAGAGTTGCACCCCGACCAGGAGCCTGCGCCGATGATTTCGCCGGACAACCCGTTCGCCGCACCCAGCGAACTGCCCTACGCCCTGCCGCCGTTCGACCGGATCGGCGACGAGCACTACCGGCCCGCCTTCGAGGCGGGCCTGGCCGAGCACTCGGCGGAGATCGAGCGGATCGCGGCGCAGGACGCCGAGCCGACCTTCGAGAACACCGTCGTCGCCCTCGAGCGTTCGGGTGAGCTGCTGGGCCGGGTCGCGAGCGTGTTCTACAACCTGTCCGGCTCCAACAGCACCGACGAGATCCAGGCCATCCAGGCGGAGTTCGCGCCGAAGCTGGCCGCGCACCACGACGCGATCCACCTGAACCCGAAGCTGTTCGCCCGGATCGACGCCCTTCACGCGAAGCGTGACGAGCTCGGCCTGGACGAGGAGTCGCGGCGCCTGCTGGAACGCCAGCACCTCGACTTCAGCCGCGCGGGCGCCGGGCTCGGCGAGGCCGAGCAGGCTCGCCTGCGGGAATTGAACGGCGAGCTGTCGACGCTGCAGACGAAGTTCCAGCAGAACCTGCTCAAGGACACCAACGAGCTCGCGGTCGTCATCGAGGACCGCGCGGAACTGGCGGGCTTCGGCGACGGCGCGATCGCCACGGCCGCCGAAGCGGCGTCGGCCCGCGGCGAGGACGGCAAGTACGTCATCCCGCTGACCCTGCCGACGAGCCAGGCGTCCCCGCTGGAGACCCTGCGCGACCGCGAAGTCCGCGAGCGGATCCACACGGCGTCGATGGCGCGGGGCAACCGCGGCAACGACTACGACAACAACGGCGTCGTCGCGGACATCGTGCGGCTGCGCGCCGAGCGGGCCGCGTTGCTCGGCTACCCGAACCACGCCGCGTACGTCATCGCGGACGAGACGGCGAAGACGGCCGAAGCCGCCGCCGGGCTCCTGGAACGCCTCGCCCCGGCCGCCGTGGCGAACGCCCGCACCGAGGCGGCGGAGCTCCAGCAACTGCTCGAAGCCGACGTTCCGGGCGCGACGCTGCGGCCGTCGGACTGGCCGTACTACGCCACGCAGGTCCGCCGGGAACGCTTCGACGTCGACACCGAGGCCCTGCGCCCGTACTTCGAGGCGGACCGCGTGTACGCCGACGGCGTCTTCTTCGCCGCCACCAAGCTGTACGGGCTCACCTTCACCGAGCGGACCGACCTCCCGAAGTACCACCCGGAGGTCCGGACCTTCGAGGTGTTCGACGCCGACGGCACGCCGCTCGGGCTGTACCTGCTCGACCTCTACGCCCGTGACGCCAAGCGCGGCGGCGCGTGGATGAACACCTTCGTCGACCAGTCGCAGCTGCTGGACCGCAAGACGGTCGTGGTCAACGTGCTCAACGTCGGCAAGCCGCCGGCCGGTGAGCCGACCCTGCTGACCTTCGACGAGGTCGTCACCGCGTTCCACGAGTTCGGGCACGCGTTGCACGCCCTGCTCTCGGCGGTCCGCTACCCGACGTTCTCGGGCACCAACGTGCCCCGCGACTTCGTCGAATACCCCTCGCAGGTCAACGAGATGTGGATGCTGTGGCCGGAGGTGCTGGCCAACTACGCCAAGCACCACGAGACGGGCGAGGCGCTGCCCCAGGAGCAGGTCGACAAGCTCCTCGCCAGCCAGCAGTACGGCGAAGGCTTCTCCACCACCGAGTACCTGGCCGCGTCGCTGCTCGACCAGGCCTGGCACGGCCTCGGCGTCGACGACCGGGTGGGGGAGGTGCAGCGGTTCGAGACGGACGCCCTGGTGAAGGCCGGCGTGGCCGTCGAAGCCATCCCGCCGCGCTACCGCACCACGTACTTCGCCCACATCTTCAGCGGCGGCTACAGCGCCGGGTACTACTCCTACATCTGGAGCGAGGTGCTCGACGCCGACACCGTCCAGTGGTTCCGGGAGAGCGGGGGACTGACCCGCGAGAACGGCGACCACTTCCGCCGCACCCTGCTGGGCCGGGGAGGCAGCATCGACCCGATGGATGCCTTCCGCGCGTTCCGCGGCCGCGACCCGGAGATCGAGCCGTTGCTGGCCCGCCGAGGGCTCGACGGAGTCTGATTCTTCAACTGTATAACGCCCTATACTGTGGGCTCGGTGTTGAAAATGCCGGGCCCACAGTTATGTTCGGGAAACAAAAACAAGCCAAGACACCGGAGGCCGCTCAGGCCGTGGCGCTCTGCTCGCCCGCGACGATGTGGTCGACGAAGCCGTAAGTCAGAGCTTCGTCGGCGTCGAACCAGCGGTCGCGGTCGGCGTCGGCGGTGATGCGCTCGACCGTCTGGCCGGTCTGGCGTGCGGTGATCTCGGCGATGCGGCGCTTCATCCGGCCGAAGACCTCGGCCTGGATGGCGATGTCGGTGGCGGCGCCGCTGATGCCGGCCGAGGGCTGGTGCATGACGATCCGCGTGTTGGGCAGCAGGTAGCGCTTTCCGGGGGTGCCGGAGGAGAGCAGGAACTGGCCCATGGAGGCGACGAAGCCGAGCCCGTACGTCGAGACGTCGGGTTTGACGAGCTGCATGGTGTCGTAGATGGCCATGCCGGCGGTGACGGAGCCGCCGGGTGAGTTGATGTAGAAGGTGATGTCCTTCGCCGGGTCGTCGGCGGCGAGCAGGAGGAGCTGGGCGATGATCCGGTTGGCCACCTCGTCGGTGACTTCGGAGCCGAGGAAGACGATGCGGTCGCGCAGGAGCTGCTGGTAGACCGAGTCGTCGGGGGACTGGTTCGGGGCCTGCATCGCGGGCACGGCGGAGAGTGTCATGGCCCGAAGGTAGGGCGGAAGATCGCGGGCCGGGGTGTGGTTTCGCTGTGAGCGTGCGGAGTTCGCTGGGAGCGGAGTCTTGTCACCGGGGCCGGCCCCGGCTAACGTACAACGACATGGTTGTACTTGAGGGAGAGACCGAGGAGTCGCTCAACCAGCTCTTCCGGGCGCTGGCCGACGGCACGCGCCGCGACATCCTGGCGCGCTCGATCACGGAGACGCCGTCGGTGTCCGAGCTCGCCGCGCACTACGAGATGAGCTTCGCGGCCGTGCAGAAGCACGTGGCCGTGCTCGAGCGGGCGGGTCTGGTGCGCAAGCGGGCGAACGGGCGGGAGCAGCGGGTCTCGGCGAGCCGGGAGCGGCTGCGGCGGGCCGGTGAGCTGCTCGACTCCTTCGAGGCGGTGTGGCGTCAGCGGGTGGCGCAGCTCGATGAGGTGCTGCTGGGGAAGGAAGACTGACTATGCCTGTCACGTCGGTGACGAAAGATCCCGAGGCGCTCACGTTGACGCTGGTGGCCGATTTCCCGGTCTCGCAGCGGCGGCTGTGGGAGGCCTGGGCCGATCCGCGGCAGCTGGAGCGGTTCTGGGGGCCGCCGGCCGCGCCCGCGACGTTCACCCACCACGACTTCCGGGTCGGGGGCCGCGCGGAGTACTTCCTGACCGGGGCGGACGGGGAGAAGTGGAGTGGTGCGTGGAGGTTCACGGCGGTGAACCCGATCGACTCGTTCGCGGCGGAGGACGGTGAGGACAACGCCGAGGACGAGGACATGCCGGCGTCGATGACGTTCGCGTTCGAGACGACGCCGTCGGGGTCGCGCATGACGTGCGTCACCCGGTTTTCCGGGTTGGCGGCGATGGAACGGACGACCCCGGGCATGGAAGCCGGCCTGCGCGCCGCGATGCCCCAGCTCGACGAGGTGCTGGCCGGATGAGGACGCTGAAGATCATCGAGCACGTGTCGCTGGACGGCGTGCTCCAGAACTCGGCCGACGGGGACGGCTTCCCGTATCCCGATTGGACCGGGCCGTACCGGACTCCGGCCGGTGCGGAGGCGATGTTGTCCGCGCACGGCGATCGGTTCGACCTGCTCCTCGGCCGGCGCACCTACGACATCTTCTCGGGCTTCTGGCCGACGGTGACGGGCCTGCCGATGGCGGATCGCCTGAACGCGGCGACGAAGTACGTCGTCACGCACCGTCCGGACGATCTCGGCTGGGGGCCGGCCGAAGGGGTCGGGCCGGATCCTGGTGCTGACGGGCAGTTCCACGCTGACGTCGGTGCTGCTGGAGCACGGGCTCGCGGACGAGGTGGTGCTGGTCGTCTACCCGGTGCTGGTGGGTACGGGCAAGCCGCTGTTCGCGGAGGGCACTCCGGGGCAGACGTTCGACTTCGCCGGGACGACGCCGACGCCGTCGGGCGTCCTGCTCAGCACGTACGAGGTCGCCGGGCCGTTGAAGACCGGTTGACAGCAAGAAGGGGCCACCGTCCTGCGTGGACGGTGGCCCCTTTCGCGTGGGTCAGGCTCAGATGAGGCCGAGCTTCTGCACGGTGTCGCGCTCCTCGACGAGCTCCGCGACGGAGGCGTCGATGCGGGTGCGGGAGAAGTCGTCGATCTCCAGGCCCTGGACGATCTCGTACTTGCCGTCCTTGGCGGTGACGGGGAAGGACGAGATGAGGCCCTCGGGGACGCCGTAGGAGCCGTCGGAGACGACCGCGGCGGAGGTCCAGTCGCCGGCCGGGGTGCCGTTGACCCAGGTGTAGACGTGGTCGATGGCGGCGGAGGCGGCCGAAGCGGCGGAGGAGAGGCCGCGGGCCTCGATGATCGCGGCGCCGCGCTTGGCGACGGTCGGGATGAAGTCGCTCTCGAGCCAGGCCTGGTCGACGTCGACGGCCTTGCCGGCGACCTCGGCGTGCTGGACCGAGGGGTACTGGGTGGCCGAGTGGTTGCCCCAGATGGCGAGCTTCTTGATCTCGGTGACGGGTACGCCGAGCTTCTTGGACAGCTGGGCGAGGGCGCGGTTGTGGTCGAGGCGGGTCATCGCGGTGAAGCGGTCGGCGGGCACGTCGGGGGCGTGCGAGCGGGCGATGAGGGCGTTGGTGTTGGCCGGGTTGCCGACCACGAGGACCTTGACGTCGTCGGCGGCGCCGGCGTTGATGGCTTCGCCCTGGGGCTTGAAGATGCCGCCGTTGGCCTCGAGGAGGTCGCCGCGCTCCATGCCCTTGCTGCGGGGGCGGGCGCCGACCAGGAGGGCGATGTTGGTGCCGCTGAAGGCCTGCTTCGGGTCGTCGAAGATGTCGATGCCGGCCAGGAGCGGGAACGCGCCGTCGTCGAGCTCCATGGCGGTGCCCTCGGCCGCCTTGACCGCCTGCGGGATCTCGAGGAGCCGCAGCTTCACCGGGACGTCGCTGCCGAGCAGCTGACCGGACGCGATGCGGAAGAGCAGCGCGTAGCCGATCTGGCCGGCGGCGCCGGTGACGGTCACGTTGACAGGGGCTTGGGTCATTGCGGTTCTCCAGCTTGAGACGACTTTGGCTAGTGCCTTGGAGCCTATCCCTCCTCGTGGTCGCCGTTCGGGTGCGTCCAGTCACTCTCGCTGGATCGATTACGGGGTGTACAGGTCGGTGCCGGTGATCAGGACGTGGTCGCCGGTGGGGCTGGCGCCGCCGAGCTGGGCGGCACCGCCGGCGATGAGGACCCGGCCGTCGGCGAGCTTGACGGCGCCGAACTTGGCGCGGGGTGCGGAGAGGCCGGTCCTCGGGCCCCACCGGCCGGTGGCGGGGTCGTAGGTTTCGGAGTGCTGGTAGCCGGTGTCGTAGCCGCCGTATTCGAGGCCGCCGATGGCGATGACCTGGCCGGAGTCGAGCTTGACCAGACGGTGTTCGTCGCGGCCGATGCCCATCGGGGCGACCGGCGCCCAGCGTCGGGTGACGGGGTCGTACCGTTCGGCGTCGGCGAGGCTGAAGGGTGAGTAGCTCCACCGGAGTGGGCCGCCCTGGTGGCCGCCGGTGAGCAGGATCGAGCCGTCGTCGAGGGCGACCGCCTGGGCGAAGACCCGCGGCAGGCCGGTCTCGCCGGGTACCGGGGTGCCGATCGGGTCGGCGGGTGTCCAGGTGCCCGTGGCGGGGTCGTGGGTTTCGCAGAAGGTGAGGCCGGTGAGGTCGGCGCCGGTTTCGACGACGCCGGAGACGGCCATGACGTGGCCGCCGGGCAGCGGGACGGCGGGGAAGGACGCCCGTGCGTGGAGCATCGGGGCGGTGGTGGTCCAGGTGCCGGTGGCGGGGTCGTAGAGCTCGGCGGTGTTCGTGATCACCTGGGTGGGCAGGGGTGGCTGGTCGGTCGCGCCGCCGGCGACGAGGACCCGGCCGTCGGGCAGGAGGGTGGCGGAGTGGCCGTGGCGGCTCTGGCCGAGCGAGCCGGTGGGCGTCCAGCTGCCGGTGGCCGGGTCGTAGAGCTCGGCCGTGGCCAGGGCCCACGGTGTGATCGACGGGTGGCCGTGGCCGCCGCCGACGGCGAGGACGCGGCCGTCCTGGAGTGTGGTCAGGGTGTGGGCGCGGCGGCTGGTGGCGAGTGCGCCGGTGACGGTCCACTGGCCGGTGGCGGGGTCGTAGAGGGCGGTGTCGGCGTAGGTCTTGGCGCCGCGGGCGTCGCCTCCGCCCGCGGCGAGGACGCGGCCGTCGTGGAGGAGGACCGGGCCTTCGTAGGGGTGGTCCCACGCGCGGGGCCAGGGGAGGTCGCCGGTGGGTGCCCAGGTGGCGGTCTGTGCGGTCATGTGCCGACCATCGGGGGCGGTGGTGATGATCGTCAAGCGGTTGCCCGAAGGCCGGTCTTCCGGTGCGCCGCAAGGGGTTCTATCGGGTGCCCGGGTCGTCGGTGACGTTGCCCGCGAGGCGGTGCAGGAGGTCGGCCAGCTGGGCGACCTCGGCGTCGGTGAGGCCTTTTCGCATGCGCTCGTCGTGGGCGATGGCGGCGGAGGCGAGGCGGAGGAAGAGCTGTTCGCCGTCGGGGGTGAGGGTGACGAGGTGGACGCGGCGGTTGTCCGGGTCGCGGCGGCGGGTGACGAGGCCGGCGGCTTCCATGCCGTTGAGGTGGTGGGTGAGGGTCGCGCCCTGGATGCCGACGGCGTCGGCGAGTTCGCGCTGGTTGGCGACGGGTTTGGTCTTGAGCGAGATGAGGATCTGCCAGACGGGCTGGGAGCCGCCCGCGGCGGCGAGCGCGTGGTCGAAGGCGCGGCCGGCGGTCTTGGCGGTGCGGGCGAGGATGACCCCGATGGGTGCGGTTGCTGGTGCGGGCACGGGGTCACCGTACCGCAGAAGCAGAGGGATCTAAGCGTTTGACATCTAATGATTAGATATCTAACGTTGCGTGCATCGAACGGAAGGGGAACCCGATGAGCACCGAAGAGCAGGTCCGCGAGTTCGGCCGGGTCTGGGCCGCGGCCGAGGAACGCGGCGACACCGACACCCTGGCCGGCCTGACGGTCGACGGCTTCCGCCTGGTCGGCCCTCTGGGCTTCGTCCTGGACCGCGACCAGTGGCTGGCGCGCTACGGCAGCGGCGCCCTGGTCACCGAGAAGCTGGACTGGACCGAGGTCGAGGTCCGCGACTTCGGCGCGACCGCCATCGCGATCGGCATCCACGCACAGGCCGCCCGGCACCAGGGCGACCCGGCGAACGGCCGGTTCCGCGCCACGCACGTCCTGGTCCGCGACGACGACCGCTGGCGCCTGGTCGGCATCCACCTGAGCCCGATCGGCGGTCCACCGCCTTTCGCCTCCGAGGCGACCGGGCGATGAGCGTGGAGTTGAACCACCCCGATCGTGTGCGTCACCGACCGGGATCCTGGGCCCGTGCGCCGAACCCGCCGACGGGCCGGCGAACGGCGTGACGCTGGACTTCGCGGCGTGGGGATCGGCCACGCGGTCGTGATCACCGCGTGGCCGTGGTCAGGCGCGGCACGGTCCTAACCGGAGCCGCCGGGCGCGCGGGGTGAAACGATCAAGCCCGGACGTCGCGCGGTGATCGTCGGCGCCGGGCGGCGGACCGGGGGCGCGAAATCGTTTTCCTGCAACATTTCTTCGTGATCGCCGGGAATGAATACGCGGAATTATCCGTATACCGCGTGGTGGGACGGCTACTGCGTGTTGCTCCGTTCAGCGGGGTTTCGGACCATGATCCTTTCGCTACCATGGTCGGCGCCCCCGTACCCAATTCGAATGTATTGGGAAGGATTCCAATGCTTTCTGCGGTCGTTGCTGCCGTGATGGCGCTGTCCTCTGTGGTCACCCCGCATTCGTGGAACACTCCGCCGCCGCCCGACAAAATCGTCATCGACGTCGTCAACGCCAACGGAACGGGGTGCCCGCCGGGTACGGCCGCGGTGGCGGTTTCCCAGGACAACACCGCGTTCACCGTGACCTACAGCACCTACACGGCGCTGGTTGGCGTGGGCGCCGGCCCGCTGGACGGCCGCAAGAACTGCCAAATCGGCCTGCGCGTGCACGTACCACAGGGCTTCACCTACGGGATCGCGCAGGCCGACTACCGCGGTTTCGCGCACCTGGAACGCGGCGCGACCGGACTGGAAAGAGCGAACTACTA
Source organism: Amycolatopsis stemonae (assembly GCF_054781455.1). NCBI lineage: Bacteria > Bacillati > Actinomycetota > Actinomycetes > Pseudonocardiales > Pseudonocardiaceae > Amycolatopsis > Amycolatopsis stemonae. Next base: position 536,119 of record NZ_BAAGUJ010000004.1, read on the forward strand.
TTTCCAGGGAAATTCTCCGACTGCTTACGTGCAGCATCCGCTCGCCGGGCCGTTCGAAGACGACTGGCATTTCACGGATTCGACCGACGTCGGTGCGATCGTGTTCAAGCCGTGTGGCGAGGAACGCAATCTGAACATCAACACGGAATTGCGGGCCGCGGCCGGCACGTCGGATCCGAAGAAGACGACGAGCTTCGTCACGATGGACTCGACCGACGGCAGCATCACCACGGTGTACCACTTCGCGTGGTTGTCCTGTCCGTGAGCTGAGCACCGGGAAAACGGGGCGGCGCGGCCCGGGCGCGCGCCGCCCCGGCCGCTCATTTCTTCGCCGGGCTCCGCGGGTCGGTGGCCTGGACGTCGAAGACGCGGCCGAGGGAGACGAGGGCCTCGTCCAGGTGGCTGAGGCTGGAGAGGACGGCACGAGTCTCGGCCTGCTCGACGCGGTCGGCGACCGGGGTGCCGTCGTCGCGCACGAGCGTGCCGGGTGTGGGGCCACCCGGCGCGTCGAGCGCTTTGCGGAGGACGTCGATGTTGGCCAGCAGCCGGCCGGTGAACAGGCGGAGCCGGTCGGCGTCGGGGCCGGCGAGCATCCCGGGCTGGGCGCGGGCGGCGACGTGGCGGGCCCGGAACGCGATGGTTTCGAGCGTGGTGAGCACGTGCCAGCCGTAGTCGCGGCGGGCCGTGCGGAGGTTGACCGGGTGCGTCAGCGGCTCGATGGTGGTCCGGACCTGTTCGACGGCGCGGTCGAGGTCGCGGGAGAGCTCGATGATGTTGACGTTCTCCTCGCCGGCGAGGAGGCCGCCCGCGTGCTCGAGGAACTCCTCCAGCTCGTCGAGCACGGCGGAGATGTCGTCCAGCATGACCGAGCGGGTGCGCACCGGGACGATGACGACCGCGGCGAGGATGCCGGCGGCGGCACCGACCGCGGTCTCGGCGACGCGGATCCAGAGCACCTCGACACTGAAGGTGCCGAGCATGCTGTAGAGCAGGCCCAGCATGCTGGTGATGAAGAAGGCCATCGTCACCTGGGAGACGCGGGCGGTGTAGACCATGCCGAACACGCACACCAGGATCAGCGCGAGCGTGGCCGGCGTGTTGCCGGCGACCAGCGAGGCGAGCAGGACGCCGCTGACGATGCCGATGAGGGTGCCGCCGAGGCGCCGGACGCCCTTGACGAACGTGGCGCCGGCGCTGGAGGCGCCGATGAACACGACGAACACCGTGAGCACGGCCCAGTACCAGCGCTGGTGGGAGACCAGTTCGCCGCCGAGCACGGCGAGGCCGCCGCCGACGACGGCCTGGATGGCGCTGCGGGTCCGGTTGTCGTAGGCGAACGCCGGGGTCGGCTCGTCGTCGTCTTCGTCATCGTCGTCGAGCGGATCCACTGTGGACTCGGGGGTGGCGGCGCGCTGGGCGCGGTCGTCGGCCAGCGCGAGCTCGGCGAGGGCCTTGCGGACGCCGTCGCCGGGGGCGGCGTGGGAGTCGATCCGGCTGCCCTCCACGAGCATCCGGCTGTATTCGCCGGTCTGGCTGATCAGCGGCAGCTCGCGCGGGTCGCGTTCCATCAGGGCGCGGAAGCGGGCGAGCCGGGCGATGAGGTCGTCGCGGACCTCGGTCGTCAGCTGGTCGGAACAGGTGCGCTGCACGGTGATCGCGAGCCACTGGACGGCCAGCTCGACCTCGATGGCGCGGCGGCGCAGGCGATCGGCGGCGCGGGCGTCGACGACGTCGGGGGCGGCGTCCTCGATGAGCAGGACGCATTCGTGCAGCCGGGCCAGCGCGCTGCGCAGCTGCTTGCGGGTGCGCTCGCTGCCGCCCACGGCCAGGTACGCCTCGGTGGCGCGGACGACGGCGCCGAGGCGGGCGCGGAAGGCGCGGCGGACCCGGAGGAACTCGGCTTCGGGCTTGTGGCGCAGCAGGACGAACCGGACGACGGCGTTGGCGAGGACGCCGACGCCGAGCGCCATCAGCAGCTGCGGCACCTGCGCCAGGTGGGCCTGCAGGAACATCGGGAAGAAGAACAGGAAGAAGCCGATCGAGCCGAGCGCGGTGCCGCGGGGGCCGAAGCGCTGCGCGTAGACCGCGACGAAGATGAGCAGCACGAACACGACGCTGTCCAGCGGCGGCAGGGCCGAGCCGAGGCTGGCGACGGTGATCGACGCGCCCCCGGTGAGGAACGCCAGCACGAGGGTCACCGCCTGACCGCCGGGCGTCGGGTCGTTGACCGTGAAGGCCGTCATCATCGCGGCGATGGCGCCGACGAGCATCACGGTCAGCGGCAGGTGCGCCGGCAGCAGCGCGGCCACGGCGAGGACGATGCCGAGCACGGCCGATCCGGCCAGGCGCAGCCGGACCAGCCCGGGGTCGGCCGCCGCCAGCCGGTCGAGGGCGGCGGTGCGGAACTGGTTCATCGGGCGAGCAGCTCCCACTGGGCGAGGGTGGTGCGGCGACCGCGGGTGGCGGTGATCCGCAGCCGGTAGTGCGGGTGCGCCGCCGGCGTCGCGAGCACGAAGGGGCGGGTCTGGCGGCGCCAGCGGAACAGGACGTCCCGCCGTTCGTCCAGTGTGGTCCACGTCGTGCCGTCGCCGGACCCTTCGAGGACCCACGCGCTCGGGTCGCCGCGGCGGGCGCCGGAGGTGAGCGTGTACATGGTGACTTCGCGGGGTTCGCCGGTGACGGCGAACCCGATCGCCGGGGTGGCGTCGCGGAAGGTGACCTGGGTGCGGGTGGTGTCGTCGAAGAGCGCGGCCACCGCGGTGCCGTCGGACGCGGTCGCGGTGCCGGTCAGGTCGGAGACCGGGGCCGGGCGCTCGGCCGGCGGTGGCGGGGCGCCCCACCCGGTCGGTTCGGTGGTGAGGTCGAAGACCAGCTCGGCGCCGCCGGCGAGCGTGGCGTGGGCGATGGACGTCGCGTCGTGCGGTTCGCCGTCGACGGTGAGCCCGCGGACGTAGACGGTCTCCTCGGTGTTGCCGGGCGCGCGGATGACGAGCTTCTTGCCGTCGCCGAGGTCGACCGTCGCCTTCTCGAACAGCGGTGAGCCGATCGCGTAGCGCGGGCTGCCCATCTGCAGCGGGTAGAAGCCCAGGGCGCCGAACACCCACCAGGCGGACATCTCGCCGTTGTCCTCGTCGCCGGGGTAGCCCTGGCCGAGCTCGCTGCCGAGGTAGAGCCGCCGCAGCACTTCCCGCACGACGCGCTGGGCCTTCGCGGGCGCGCCGGCGAGGTTGTAGATGTACGGGATGTGGTGCGAGGGCTGGTTCGAGTGGCCGTACTGGCCCATGCGGACGTCGCGGGCCTCGGTCATCTCGTGGATCAGGCCGCCGTACGCGCCCGGCCGGCGGCCGGTCTCCGGGGTGGCGAAGAATTCGTCGAGCTTCGCTTCGAGGCCTTCGTTGCCGCCGTGCAGCGCGGCGAGGCCGGGGCCGTCGTGGGGTGCGGTGAAGGCGGTGTTCCACGCGTTCGTCTCGACGAAGTCGCCGCCCCACGCAGCCGGGTCGTAGCCCGCGGGCCCGAACTTGCGGCTGCCGTCGCGGTTGCGGCCCTGGAAGAACCCGATCTCCGGGTCGAAGTGGTGGACGTAGTGCTTCGCGCGCTCGCGGAAGTAAGCGGCGTAGTCGGCGTACATCCGGGCCCGCTCACCGTCGCTTTCCCGGGACAGGGCGTCGGCCAGGTTGGCCAGGCCGAAGTCGTTGATGCAGCCTTCCAGGGCCCAGGACAGTCCTTCGTGAACGGACGTCGGGGTGTAGCCGAGGAAGATCGACTGGTCCAGGCCCTTGCGGCCGACCGCGCGGTGCGGCGGGGTGACGGTCGCGTTCTTCAGCGCGGCGTCGAAGGCCGCCTCGACGTCGAAGGTGCGGACGCCCTTGAGGTAGGCGTCGGCGAACGCGACGTCCGAACTCGTGCCCGTCATCAGGTCCGCGTAACCCGGCGACGACCACCGCGAGATCCAGCCGCCTTCGCGGTACTGCTGGACGAACCCGTCGACCATCCGCCCGCAGTGCGCGGGCGTCAGCAGGGCGTACGCGGGCCAGGTGGTGCGGTAGGTGTCCCAGAAGCCGTTGTTGACGTACATTTCGCCGTCGACGACCTTCGCGCCGGTGCGCCGCCGGGTGCTCGGCCACCGCCGGGGCCGGACCGGGCTGGCGTGCCGGATGCCCTCGGGCGTGTTCTCGTGCGCGACGTTCGGGTACAGGAACAGCCGGTAGAGGTTGGAGTACAACGTCGTCAGCTGGTCTTCGGTGGCGCCCTCGACCTCGACGCGGCCGAGCTGCTCCTGCCACAGCTCCCGAGCCCGGGCCCGGACCTGCTCGACCGTCGTCCCCGCGGGGATCTCCAGCTCGAGGTTCCGCTTGGCCTGCGCCAGGCTGATCAGCGACGTCGCGATCCGCAGCGTCGCGTCGGGGCCGTCGAACTCGAAGTAGCCCGTGACGCGCCGCCACGGCGGCCAGTGGACCTTGGCCCCCCGCGTCGCCGGAGCATCGGTGACGCCGTAGACGAACATCCGGCGGGCGCCGGCGGACAGGCGGCTGCGGACCGTCGTGTACCCCGAGATCACCCCGGTGTCGGCGTCGAGCCGCAGGCGGCCGCGGTTGCGGACGTTGTCGAACAGCAGCCAGCCGTGCTTGTCCGGGAAGGTGAACCGCATGATCGCCGCGTGGGACGTCGGCGCGAGGTCGGCGGTCATGCCGTTGGCGAACCGGACGCCGTAGTGGTGCGGCGAGTCGGTCTCGTCGTCGTGGGAGAACGCCAGGGCGCGCTTGCGGCGGTCGTGTTCGACCGGGCCGGTGCCGGGCATGACGTGGAACGTGTGCCGGTCGCCCATCCACGGGCTCGGCTGGTGGCTCAGCGCCAGTGCCTGCAGCGCCGGGCGGTTCCGCTCGTCGTTGTGGCGGTGGTAGGAGTAGATCCAGTTGGTGACGCCGGCGTCGGTGACCGGGGTCCAGAAGTTGAACCCGTGCGGCACCGCCGTGGCCGGGAAGTTGTTGCCGCGGGAGAACTCGCCGCTGGAGTGCGTGCCACGGGTCGTCCGGACCCGGTCGACTGGGTCCCGGCGCTCCCGGGGGCGTTCGGTCACGCGGACGTCGTCGATCCAGCCGGTGATCTCGCCGTCGGGGGACGCCGTGCGCAGCACGATCCGGCTGATCCGGCGCCCGGCGAACGCCCCGAGCGGGCGGCGGACCGGGTTCCACTGGTCCACCCAGAGCGTCTTGTCGTCCACGGGGTCGAACCCGGCCGTCGTGCCGTCGGCGAACTCGACGTCGAGGCTGACCCAGGTGGCGTGGTAGGCGGGGATCTCGCCGTCGGACTTCGGGAAGACCACATAGGACAGCTCGGTGCTCCCGCTCACCGGGACGTCGAGTTCGAACAGGACGCTGCGCGGGCGCGCCGTGTAGCGCAGGGCCTTGGCCCCGGTGAAGCCGACGCCGGTCTTCGCCGTGGGGGACCGGTCCGGGCCGCTGTCGACCCGCAGGGCGGGGTCAACCGGCTGCGGGTCACCGGTTTCGAACGAAGAGGAGAACACGGCGTCGGACATGCGCCCACCGTATCGGCCGAACGGCGTAGCGTGTGCTCGACGCGGGGGAGGGGAGGTCTCGGGTGAGCACGCACACCGTCCGGCACGAGGGTGCCGAACTGCGCTTCGAACAGCGTGGCGAGGGCCCGTTGCTGCTGCTGATCGCCGGCCGTGGCGGCGACGGCGCCCAGTACGCCCGGCTCGCGGAGCGGCTGTCCGGCCACCACACCGTGCTCACCTACGACCGGCGGGGCCCGGACCCCGACTTCGACCTCGCGCAGCAGGCCCGCGACGCCGCCGCCGTGATCGCGGCCGCCCGCCCGGCCGCACCCCGGGCCGCGGTCTTCGGCCAGGGCGGCGGCGGTTCGGTCGCGTTCGAACTGGCCGCGCAGCTGCCCGACACCGTCACCGAGCTGGTCGTCCACGAAGCCCCGGCGATCACGCTGCTGCCGGACGCCCCGAAGTGGCTGGCGCTCGCCCGCGAGGTCCGCGCCACCCACGAACGCGACGGCCTCGACGCGGCCCTCGCCCTCGCCGGCCTCGCCCCCGCGGACTTCCCGGACCCGGCGGCCGCGGAGCTCTTCCTCGCCCGCGAGTTCCCGGCGGTCGTCCTGCACACCCCGGACCTCGACGCGGTCCGCCGGACCGGGATCCCGGTCGTCACGGCCGCCGGCGAGGTCAGCCGCGACACCTGCCTCGAACGGTCGGCCCGCGTCCAGGCCGAGCACCTGGCCTGCCGCTACACCCGCTTCCCGGGCGGCCACCGCGGCTTCGAGTCGGACGTGGACGCCTTCGCCCCGGCCCTGTCCACGACGCTGGCGGCGTTGCGGCGCCGGTGATCAGGGTTGTAACAGGGAAGGCCTCCTCACCGGCTGCAAGAGCCGGCGAGGAGGCCTTCACCAGGACCTGCCTACCGCGGGACTAGATCGTCGCGCACTGCCCGGCGGCCGGGCCGCGGACGGTGTTCGGCAGGTCGTAGTCCGTCGGGACCGGCGAGTTCGCCGCGCAGGCCAGCGGGCCGCCGACCGTGCTCGACGTCAGCACCGGCCCGTGGTTGCCGGTCAGCGCGACCGGCCCGCCGATCTGGGTCAGCTCGATCGAGACCGTCCCGGTCGTGCCGGTGATCGCCACCGGGCCGCCCACCTTGGTGCGGTTGAGCACGACCTGGCCGGCACCGGTCGCCGAGAGCGGCCCGTTGACCGAACCGCCGCGGACGACCAGCGACGCGCCGTTCGACACGGTCACCGGGCCGGACACCGTCGCGTCCTGCAGGCACACCGTGCCCGAGGAGACCGACAGCGGCCCGTTGGAGGCACCGGTGATCGTCTTGGTGCAGGAGGCGTCCGGCTTGCCCAGCAGCTCGAACTCGGCCAGCTGCGCCGGGGCGCCGGTGCTGGTCGCGGTGACTTCGAGCTTGTAGTAGGCGTAGTGCGCCGGGTTGGCCACCTTGAACGCGCGGGTCTGCTGCCGCCAGCTGAACGCCTGGTTCGTCTGCTGGTCGGCCACCGCCCAGGTCTTGCCGTCGTAGGAGCCCTTCAGCGTCCAGCTCTTCGGGTCGCCCGCACCGGTCTGGGACGTCAGCGTGTAGTGCGTGACGGCCTCGTCGGTGTTGTTCAGCTGGTACTGCAGGGCCCCGGTGACGGCGGCCTGCGTGCGCGACGTGTTGTCGATCAGCGCGGCGGCGTCGGAACCGTCCGAAGTGGACAGCGTGCCCCTGCCCGCGCCGGTCTCGTCGTGCAGCGGCGTCGCGACCGCGTCGCCCTTGGTGATCGACGTCGGCGCGTCGTTCGGGCCGGTGCCCCAGTTCGAGGGGTTCGGGCCCATGTCGAAGTCGATCGTGCCGCCCTTCGCGATCAGGTCCTGCGGCAGCGACGTCGAGGAGTACGCCTTGCCGTTGACCTTCACACCCTGGACGTAGACGTTCTTCGCGGTGTTCTTCGGCGCGTTGATCACCAGGTCCTTGCCGCCGGCCAGGTGGATCGTGGCCTTCTTGAACAGCGGCGACCCGATCGCGTAGTTCGGGCTGCCCATCTGCAGCGGGTAGAAGCCCAGCGAGCTGAAGATGTACCACGCGGACATCTCGCCGTTGTCCTCGTCGCCCGCGTAGCCCTGACCGATCTCGCTGCCGTTGTAGAGCCGCGACAGCGCTTCACGGACCTTCGCCTGCGTCTTCGCGGGCTGACCCGCGTAGTCGTACATGTAGAGCAGGTGGTGCGCCGGCTGGTTGGAGTGGCCGTACTGGCCCATCCGCACGTCCCGCGCCTCCCGCATCTCGTGGATCACCCCGCCGTAGGAGCCGGGGAAGGTGGCGGTCTCCTGGTCGGCGAAGAACTGGTCCAGCTTGGTCGCCAGCCCGGCCTTACCGCCGTAGAGGTTCGCCAGGCCCTGACCGTCCTGCGGCACGGTGAACGCCATGCCCCAGCCGTCGGTCTCGGTGTAGTCCCCGCCCCACGAGCGCGGGTCGTACTGGTCCTTGGTCTTGGTGAACTTGCCGTTCGCGTCCTTGCCCTGGAAGAACCCGACGCTCGGGTCGAACAGGTTCACGTACTGCTGGGCACGGCTGGTGAAGTACTCGTAGTTCTCCTGGTACTCCGCCTTGCGCGGGTCGTTCGGCGCGGCTTCGTCGGCCAGCTTCTTCGACAGGTTCGCGATGCCGAAGTCGTTGACGTAGCCCTCGATCGCCCACGAGAAGCCCTCGCTGGCGGTGTTGGGCGTGTAGCCGAGGAAGATGCCCTGGTCCAGGCCCTTGCGGCCGACCGCCGAGTTCGGCGGAGTCACCGTGGCGTTCTTCAGCGCCGCGTCGTAGGCGGACTTGACGTCGAAGTTCTTGACGCCCTTGAGGTAGGCGTCGGCGAACGCGACGTCGGAGCTCGTGCCGGTCATCAGGTCGGCGTAGCCGGGGGAGGACCAGCGCGCGATCCAGCCGCCGTCGCGGTACTGCTGCACGAACCCGTCGACCATCTTCCCGGCCATGTCCGGGGTCAGCAGCGAGTACGCCGGCCATGTCGTGCGGTAGGTGTCCCAGAACCCGTTGTTGACGTACATCTGGCCGTCGACCACCTTCGACCCGGTCTGGGTCGCGGTGTCCGTCCCGGTCTTCGGCGAGACGGGGCTCGCGTACTTGTACGCGGGCTTGTCGGCGGTGCCGGTGTTCTCCGACTGCGAGTTCGGGTAGAGGAACAGCCGGTACAGGTTCGAGTAGAGCGTCGTGAGCTGGTCCTTCGACGCGCCCTCGACCTCGATCACCTTCAGCTGGTCGTCCCACGCCTTCTGCGCGGCGTCGCGCACCGAGTCGAAGGTCGCCGCGGGGGCGATCTCCTGGGCCAGGTTCTTCTTCGCCTGGTCCACGCTGATCAGCGACGTCGCGATCCGCATGTTCACCGTCTTGTCGGCGCCCGCGTCGAACCGCAGGTAGCCGGTGACGTTGTCGCGGCCCTGCCCGGTGAGCTTGCCGCCCGCGGTGACCGGCTTGTCGAACTGCGCGTAGACGAACATCCGGCCGGCACCGGCGTACACGTTGGTCTCGGTGTAGCCCGAGAGCGTGCCGGTGGCCTGGTCGAGCGTGAGCCCGGCCGAGTTGTTCACGCTGTCGAAGATCAGGCTCGAGTCGGTGCCCGGGAAGGAGAACCGGAACATCGCCGCGTGGTCGGTCGGCGCGATCTCGGTCTTGATCCCGTTCTGGAACTGGACGCCGTAGTAGTGCGCCCGAGCCGTCTCGTCGCTGTGCTTGAAGGCCAGCGCCCGCGCGTCGCGGTTGGCGTCCGGCACCCCGGCGGCCGCGGACGGCATCACCTGGAAGCTCTGCCGGTCACCCATCCACGGGCTGGGCTCGTGGCTCACCGCGAAGGCCTGCAGCTGCGGGAGGTTCTGCGCGTTGTTCTGCGTGCTGTAGTTGTACAGCCAGCTGCTCGAGCCGGCGTCGGTGACCGGGGTCCAGAAGTTGAACCCGTGCGGCACCGCCGTGGCCGGGAAGTTGTTGCCCCGCGAGAACGTGCCGTTGGCCATCGTGCCCCGCGTGGTGACCACGTTGTCACTCGGGCGGGTGCTCGACGGCGGGGTCGGCGTCGCCGAGATCTTCACGTCGTCCAGCCAGCCCTGCAGCGAGCCCGGGCCGTTCGGGTTGTCGTAGCCGACCAGGATCCGGTCGACCGTCTTGCCCTTGGCCACCTGCCCGATCGCCGAGCGCACCAGGTTCCACTGGTTGGCGTAGAGCACCTTCGAGGCGCCCTGGCCTTCCGGGGTCAGCGGGAAGCCGTACTGGTCGGTCGCGCCGAGGTTGCGCAGGTAGGTGCCGTCGGTGAAGGCCAGGTCGATCGCGACGTTCGTGCTGGGGTACTTGAGGTCGCCGGTGATGAACTGCGGCTGCACCTTGTACGACAGCTCGGTCGAGTCGACGACCGGGATGTTCACGTCGAAGATCTTGTTGTACGACCAGCCGTGCCCGGTCGCGGTCTGGCTGCCCGAGTAGCGGAACGCCTTGAGCCCGGTGAAGCCGACGCGGTTCTTGTTCGTGTACCCGCTGGTCGGGCCGGAGTCGACGAAGCTGCGCATGTTCGGCAGCGTCGGCGGCGCCGGGTCGTCGTTGGCCAGCAGCAGCTCCGACATCTGCAGGATCGGGCCGCCGTTGTTGCGCGTGACGTTCAGCCGGTAGTACTTGAACGCGGCGCTCGGCGCGGCGAGCTTGTAGTCCTTCCGCTGGAACCGGGCGGTGAACGCCTGGTCGGTCTGCTTGTCCAGGTCGGTCCAGGCGCTCGCGTCGTTCGAGCCCTGCAGCGTCCAGTCCTTCGGGTCGCGGTTGTCGAAGTCGTTGGCCGAGGAGATCGCGTAGTGCGTGATCGACGTGCCCTCCGACAGCGTGACCTGCGCCCACGCCGTCGGGTCCCACGACAGCCACTTCGTGTCGGTGGTGCCGTCGAACAGGTTCGACACCACCTCGCCGCCGTCGGTGTTCTCGCTGCTGGCGCTGCTCTCGGTGACCTTGCCCCGGATGTCGCCGGGGATGGCGGTGCCGTTCGCGCCGTTCACGCCGTACGCGCGCGGCTTGCCGGCCGCGTCGGTGTCGACGGTGTCGGTCCACGTCGGCTGGACGTCACCGGGCTCGAAGGAGGACGAGAAGTCGGCGGGCAGGGCTTCGTCGGCGGCGGTGGCCGCGGCGGGGAGGGCGACCAGGCCGGCGGCGACCACGGCGGCGGTCACCAGGAAAGCGACCGGCGGTCTGGCGCTTCGGGGCATCATTGCTCCAAGCTCTGGAGGGTGAACTGGGGACCGACGGACGGGGGACCGGCGGCGCCCAGAGAGCGAAACGCGCGGGTGACATCGATGTCAAGACCGGTCGGCAAACCTGGCCAGAACTGGACAACCGAGGGAACGGGAACCCGATGAGACCAGTCCGGATCTTCACCGCCCTGACCGCACTCCTGCTCGTGACCACCGGATCGGTTCCGGTGGCCGCCGCGGCCGACACGGAATCCCCCGTCCGGCCGACCACCACCTGCGGCGACCTCGTCCGCGGGTACGCCCTGCCGGGCGCCACCACGCACGTCACCGCCGCGGCCGTCGTCGCCGCGACCGGCACCGACCCCGAATACTGCGGCGTCAAGGGTTACGTCGAGCCCGCCGTCCGGTTCGAACTGCGGCTGCCCACCAGGACCTACGCCGGCCGCTACCTGCAGTACGGCTGCGGCGGCTTCTGCGGGATCGTCAACCCGCCCGAGTTCGCCGACTGCGGCCTGCCCCACGGTGGCGACGTCGCGGTCGCCGCCACCGACGACGGCCACGTCGGCAAGACCCCCGCGGTCGTCGACGACGGCAGCTGGGGTGCGAACGACCAGGCCGCGCGCAACGACTTCGAATTCCGCGCACCCCACGTCGTCTCGCGCGCCTCGAAGGCGATCATCCAGGCCTTCTACGGCTCCCCGCCGCGCAAGTCCTACTTCACCGGCTGCTCCGACGGCGGCCGCGAAGGCCTCCAGCTGGCCCAGCGCTACCCGGCCGACTTCGACGGCATCGTCGCCGGCGCGCCCGCAAACCACTGGTCGCCCCTGCTGGCGTTCCAGGCCTGGCTCGCCCGGGGCAACACCGCCGCCGACGGCAGCCCGATCCTCACCGCCGCCAAGCTGCCCGCGCTCCACGCCGCCGTGCTCGCCGCCTGCGACCGCCTCGACGGGCTCGCCGACAGCCAGCTCGACGACCCCCGCGCGTGCCGCTTCGACCCGGCGAAGCTCACCTGCCACGGCGCCGACACCCCGTCGTGCCTCACCCCGGCGCAGGTCGCCGCGACCCGCAGGATCTACTCGCCGCCCACCGACCCCCACGGCACCCTGCTCTACCCCGGCGGCGAGCTGCCCGGGTCCGAGCTGTCCTGGGCCGGCTGGATCATCCCCACCCCGGAGACCGGCGGCGTCTCGTTCGCCCGCAGCCTCGCCGACAACTACCTGCGCTACCTCGGCTACCCGATCGGCGCACCGGCCTCGACCGTCGACACCTTCGCCTTCACCCGGCGCGAGTTCGACCGGCTCACCCCGGTCGGCGTCCGCTACAACGCGATGAGCCTCGACCTCTCGGCGTTCCAGCGGCGCGGCGGCAAGCTCGTGCTCTGGCACGGCTGGGCCGACGAAGCCATCCCGCCGGCCGGCACGCTGGACTACTACCAGCGGCTCACCCGCGGCCAGGCCCAGGACTGGGTCCGGCTGTTCATGGTCCCGTCGCTCTACCACTGCGGCGGCGGCACCACGCTCACCGAGTTCGACCCGCTCAAGCAGCTGGTCGCCTGGGTCGAACGCGGCACCACACCCACGGTCGTGACGGCCACCGGTCGCGACCCGGCCGGAACGGTCACCCGGACCCGGCCGGTGTTCACATACCCGCAGCGCGCGGTCTACGACGGCACCGGCAGCGTCGACGACGCGGCGAACTTCCGCCCGGCCCCGCCCGCGTCACCGGTCCGGGACGTCGTCGGCTGGGCCGGCGACGGCCTGTACTTCCTGCCGGGCCCGGTCGCCCGGTAAAAGGCCTCACGCGGCTCCGGCGTCGTCGCTAAGGTCACGATCATGACGACACCGGAGCCCGCCGACCGAGTCCTGTCCCGCGCTTCCCTCGCCGAGGGCAGCCCGACCCGTTGGTTCGACGAGCTGTACACCGCGGCCGCGCGGGGCGAGGCCGAGGTGCCGTGGACCCGCGGCGCCCCCAACCCGGACCTGGCCGCCTGGATCACCCCCGGCGACGGCCGCCGGGCACTGGTCGTCGGCAGCGCCCTGGGCGACGACTCGGAGCTGCTGGCCTCGGCGGGCTGGACGGTCACGGGCTTCGACGTCGCCCCGACCGCGGTCGAAGCCGCCCGCGCGCGGTTCCCGGAGTCCACAGTGGACTACGTGGTGGCGGACCTGCTCAGCCCGCCGGGGGAGTGGCGCCACGCGTTCGACCTGGTCGTGGAAATCATCAACATCCAGTCGATGCCCCGCGACTTCCGGCCCACGGCGATTGCCTCACTGGCCGGTTTCCTCGCCCCCGGCGGCACCCTGGTGGTCTCCGAGGTCGCGGAGGAGAACACCGAGCCCGAGGCGGGCCCGCCGTGGCCGTTCAGCCGCGCGGAGATCGAGTCGGTCGCCCAGGACGGCGTCAAGCTGGTCAGCCTGGAGACGGTCCGCGAAGGCCTGCGCTACTGGGCGGAGTTCACGCGCTAGCGAGGAACCGCGACAGCACGCGCGTCCCGAAGTGCAGACCTTCCACCGGCACCCGCTCGTCCACCCCGTGCGCCATCGCGCGGTACGGGAAGCCCTTCGGCAGCCACAGCGGCGCGAACCCGTAGTTCGCGATTCCCAGCTGCGCGAACGCCTTCGCGTCCGTCCCGCCACCCAGGCAGTACGGCACCACCACGGCTTCGGGGTCCTCGGCCCGCAGAGCGGCGGCCATCGACGAGAACCACGGCGAGTCCACCGGCGCCTGCACCGGCGGCTGGTGCGCGACGAACTCCCGCGTCACGCCCTCGCCGAGCAGCTCGTCCAGCACCGCGAACAACGCGTCTTCGGTCCCGGGCAGCACCCGCACGTCCACCTGGGCCGTCGCCGTCGACGGGATCACGTTCACCTTGTAGCCCGCGTCCAGCATCGTCGGCGTGGTGCTGTTCCGGATCGTCGGCAGCACCAGACCGCCCGCCGGGCCCAGGGCCGCCACCGCCGCGTCCACGCCGTCCGAAGAGGACAGATCCACCGGAACCCCCAGCGCGGCGCCGGTCCGGTCCAGGAACGCCCGCACCGCCGGCGTCAGCGAAACCGGCCAGCGATGCGACGCGATCCGGTGCAGGGCGCCGGCCAGCCGGGTGACCGCGTTCTCGTCGTTCGGACGCGACCCGTGCCCGGCGCGGCCGCGGGCGGTCAGCCGCAGGTGCGCCGTCCCGCGCTCCGCCGTCCCGACCGGGTACAGGTGCACGTCGCGGCCGTCCGCCGCCGGCACGTGGTAGGTGTAGCCGCCCGACTCGCTGATCGCCGCTTCGCAGCCTTCGAACAGCTCGGGATGCGTCGCGACCAGCCAGTGCGCGCCCCACTCGCCGCGGTCCTCCTCGTCGGCGACGAACGCCAGCACCAGCTCGCGCCGCGGCCGCACCCCGCCGGCCAGCGCGGCCAGGACCATCGCGACGAAGTCCTTCATGTCGGTCGCGCCGCGGCCCCACAGGTACCCGTCGCGGACCTCGCCGGCGAACGGCGGCACCGACCAGTCCGCCGCATTCGCCGGGACGACGTCCAGGTGCCCCTGCACCAGCAGCGCCGGCAGCGACGGGTCCGTCCCCGGCACGCGCGCGAGCACGCTGGCCCGCCCGGGCGCGGCCTCCAGGATCCGCGACGGGATACCGAGGCCGTCGAGGAACGCCGCCACGTACTCCGCCGCCGGGCGCTCCGGCCGGGCGTCGTTGTTCCCGCGGTTGGTCGTGTCGAACCGGATCAGGTCCGCGCACAGCTCGACGACGTCAGCCATAGATGCCCTGCACCGCCCCGCCCGCGATCGCCGTGACCACCTTGAACGCCTTCATCGCCTCGGTCATGTTCGGCGCGTCGAACCCGACCCGCCGGGTGCCGATCTGCTCGACCGTCGGGATCACCGCCGTCGCCTGGGCCAGGTGGCTCGCGTCGAACTCCACCTCGATCCGGTGACCGCCGACCTGCCGCTCCTCACGTCCGGCCCGCGCCATCGCCTCGGCCGCCGCGCCCGTCAGCAGCTCCGCCGTGCGCGCCGGCGGCAGGCAGATCGCCGCGTACCGGCTCACGCACTCCTTCACCGGCACCAGCTCCGACTCCGGAGCGTAGTCACGGGCGTCGTCGCATGTTTTGTCGTCACCCGAAACGAGCAGGACAGGGACGCCGTACTCGGCGGCCACCGCCGCGTTCAGCCGGCCCTCGCTCGCCGGGACGTCGTCCAGCCACACCCCGGTGATCTGGTTCTCCAGATAGGTGTGGGAAAGCACCCCGTCGAACCCCGCGCCGGCGTGGTAGCCGAGGAACACCACACCGTCCACACCGGAGTCGATGCCCTGCATCATCGACAGCGGCTTGTGCCGCCCGGTGAGCATCCGCGCCCGCGGGTCGAGGTCTTCCAGCAGCAGATTCCGTTGCGAGGAATGCGCTTCGTTGACCAGCACGTCGCTCGCCCCGCCGTCGAACAGCCCCGCCAGCACCGCGTTGACGTCGCCGGTGAACAGCCGCCGGAAGCGGTCCCACTGCGGCGATCCGGGCACGACGTCGTCGGTCCACGTGACGCCCGTGGCGCCTTCCATGTCCGCCGAGATCATGATGCGCATGCCCGGCACTCTAACCAGCCCGCGCCCCGCCCGGCCGCACGCTCCCCGGTCACACCGCGTGACCGGACCTGATCGATAACGATCGGACACCTGCCAGGGCGGCAACATATTGCGCGGTTGTCCCGATATGTGGTTACTTCTCGTCCTTGGGGAGGCTCACAGTGCGAACGATGGGGTGGTTTCCGGTGCATTTCCAACGCAGAGTCGGGCGGTTCGGCCGCGTGGGCGCGGTCGTGGCGGCCGCGACGCTGACGGCGATCCCGCTCGCCGTCCCGGCCCAGGCCCAGCAGGGCAAGGTGCTGCGGGTCGCGCTCACCACCGGCATCGACCACCTCAACCCGTTCACCGCGTCGCTCGCCGCGTCCACGCAGGTCGGGCGGTTCGTCTACGAGTTCCTCACCATCCCCTCGGCCGAGACCGCGCAGGCCTCGCCCGCGCTCGCCGAGTCGTGGACGCCCTCGGCGGACAAGCTGACCTGGACGTTCAAGATCCGCTCCGGCGCCAAGTGGAGCGACGGGCAGCCGGTCACCGCCAAGGACGCCGCGTTCACGTTCAACCGGATGCTCACCGACGAGAACGCCCGCACCGCCAACGGTAGCTACGTCACCAACTTCGACACGGTCACCGCGCCCGACGACACCACCCTGGTCATCAAGACCAAGACCGTGCAGTCGGACATGAACCTCCTCGACGTCCCGATCGTCCCCGAGCACGTCTGGGCGCCGATCAAGGACCTCAACGACCCCAAGACCGACGACATCTCGGTCGTCGGCGTCGGGGACGGCCCGTACCAGCTCACCGAGTACAAGCAGAACGAGTACGTCAAGTTCAAGGCCAACAAGAACTACTGGCGCGGCGCCCCGCAGGTCGACGAGCTGCAGCTGCTGGTGTTCAAGGACGCCGAGGCCGCGGTGAACGCCCTGCGCCAGGGCGAGGTCGACGTCATCAACCGGCTCACCCCGACCCAGTTCGACTCCCTGCAGGGCCAGCCGAACATCGCCACCAACGCCGCGCCCGGCCGCCGCTATGACGAGATCAACCTCAACTTCGGCGTCCAGAACAGCGAAAACCAGCCGATCGGCAACGGCAACCCCGTGCTCAAGGACATCCGGCTGCGCAAGGCGATCGTGCAGGCCATCGACCGCCAGACGATCGTCGACCGCGTCGCGGGCGGGCACGCCCAGCCCGGCACCGGCATCGTCCCGCCGATCTACAAGGCCTACCACTGGGAGCCCACCGGGGCCGACCAGGTCAAGTTCGACATCGCCGCCGCCAACACCGCGCTCGACCAGGCCGGCTACGCCAAGGGCGCCGACGGCGTCCGCGTCGCCCCGGGTGGCGCGAAGCTCGAGCTGCGGCTGACCGGGCACGCCAACCGCCCCTACGACCAGCGGCTCGCGCAGTACGTCTCCGGCTGGCTCAAGGACATCGGCATCACGGTCAAGCAGGAGCTCGTCTCCGATGACGAGCTCAACGACCGCACCAACGCGGGCAACTACGACCTCGCCGTCTCCGGCTACGCCACCAACCCGGACCCGGACTCCGCGCTGCAGCTGCACACCTGCGCGGCCCGGCCGAATGCCCAGGGCAAGGGCGCCACGACGGACACGTTCTTCTGCGACCCCGAGTTCGACGCCCTGCGCGCCAAGCAGCTCACCCAGACCGACGACACCCAGCGCGCCGAGACGGTGAAGCAGGCCCAGGCCCGGCTCGCGAGCCAGGCCGTGAACGTCGTGCTCGACTACCAGAACTCGCTCGAGGCCTACCGCTCCGACAAGTTCTCCGGCTTCACCAAGCAGCCCCAGCCCGAGGGCGCGATCCTCGAGCAGTCCGGCTACTGGGGCGTCTACGGCGCCACCCCGGCCGGCAGCGAGGCCACGGCGGACTCCGGCAGCAGCGGCACCGTCGTGTGGATCGTCGTCGGCGCCATCGTCGTCGTGATCCTCGTCGGCGGCGGCATCATCATCAGCCGGCGGAACAAGACCTCGGAAGACCGCGAGTAACGATGACCACGCCCGACCAGGCCGCGGTGCTCGTCGACCCCGACGAGCACCGCGGCGGGACCGGCACCGCCCGGTTCGTCCTCAAGAAGCTCGTCGAAGCCGTCGTCAGCATCGCGCTGGTGATCGTGCTGTTCTTCTTCCTCTTCCGGATGCTGCCCGGCGACCCGGTCGCGACCATGGTCCGCGAACGGCCCACCGACCCGCAGCAGGTCGCCGAGCTGCGCGAACGCCTCGGCGTCGACAAGCCCGTGCTGCAGCAGTTCGGCGACTACGTCGGGAAGCTGCTGCACGGCGACTTCGGCACGTCCTACCTGGAGAACCGCCCGGTCGGCGACATGATCGCCGAACGGCTCTGGCCGACCGTCCTGCTCGTCGGCAGCGCCACCGTGCTCGCCGTCGTCCTCGGTCTCTGGCTCGGCACCCGGGCCGCGTGGCGCCGTGACAGCGCGTTCGACCGCACCCAGACCGGCATCGCGCTGACCCTGTGGTCGGTGCCGCAGTTCTGGCTCGGCCTGATCCTGCTCGTCGCGACCAACGGGCTGTTCCCCAGCCGCGGCATGCACTCCCCGGACGCCGCGCCCGGCTTCTTCCCCCAGACCCTCGACGTGCTGCACCACCTCGTGCTGCCGTGCGTGACGCTGCTGGCGGTGTTCTACGCCCAGTACATGCTGATCATGCGGTCGTCGCTGCTGGGGGAGATGAACGCCGACTACCTCACCACCGCCCGCGCCAAGGGCCTGCGCGACGACCTCGTCCGGCGCCGCCACGCCGTGCCCAACGCGCTGCTGCCCACCACGACGCTGGTGTTCATGCAGTTCGGCATGGTCGTCTCCGGCGCCGTCTCGGTCGAGGCCGTGTTCAGCTGGCCCGGCCTCGGGCAGCTGACCTACCAGTCCCTGCACGGCCCGGACCTGCCGGTGCTGCAAGGGGTCTTTGTCGTCCTCGCCGGCGCCGTCGTGCTGATGAACCTGCTCGCGGAACTGCTCTACCGCGTGCTCGACCCCAGGGTGCGGACCTCATGACCACCGCCGAGACCATCGAATCGCCGCGCGCGATCGCCTGGCGGCGGCGCCGTCAGGCGGTGGCGAAGACCTGGCACGAGTTCGCCGCCCAGAAGGGCGCGCTGACCGGGCTGATCCTGCTCGCCGTCACCGTCGTGCTGGCGCTGCTGCTGCCGTTTGTCAGCGACGAAGGCGGCCTGGACGTCACCAAGGCCGACGGCGGCGCGCTGAGCCCGCCCAGCGGCAAGTACTGGCTCGGCACCGACATCGACGGCCGGTCGGTGCTGCTGATGACGCTCTGGGGTGCCCGGATCTCCCTGCTCGTCGGCTTCTCCGCCACCATCCTCTCGGTGCTCATCGGCACGCTGATCGGCATCACCGCCGCGCACTTCGGCGGCTGGACGTCGACGATCCTGATGCGCTTCACCGACTTCTTCCTGGTGCTGCCGTCACTGGTGCTCGCGATCGCGCTCTCGGCCGTGCTGCCCCACGGCGTCTTCACCGTCATCGTCGCCATCGGCCTCACCGCCTGGCCCAGCACCGCGCGGCTGGTCCGCGCCCAGACCCTCACCATCGAAAGCCGTCCGTACATCGAGCGCGCCCGGGCCCTCGGCGGGGGACACGCGCACGTCGTCGGCAAGCACGTCCTGCCCGGCGTGCTGCCGCTCGTGCTGGCCAACACCACGCTCGTCGTCGGCAACGCCGTCATCGCCGACGCCACGCTGGCCTTCCTCGGCGTCGGCGACCCGAACGCGGTCTCCTGGGGCGCGATGCTCGAGACCGCGCTCAACAACGGCGCCGTCACCCGCGGCGCGTGGTGGAACCTGCTCCCGCCGGGCATCGCCATCGTGCTCGTCGTCCTCTGCTTCACCCTGGTCGGCCGGGGACTGGAGACCGTGCTCAACCCGAGGTTGAAGAAGTGACCCCGCTGCTGCAGCTGAAGGACCTCACCGTCACCTACACCACGGCGGGCGGCGACGTCCCCGCCGTGCGCGGGGTCGACCTCACCCTCGACCCCGGCGACACCCTCGGCGTCGCGGGGGAGTCGGGGTCGGGCAAGTCGACCGTCGCGATGAGCGTGCTGCGGCTCCTGCCGCGCTCGGCGAAGATCAGCGGCGAGATCCTGCTCGAGGGCGAGGACGTCACCGCGATGAAGTGGGGCCGCCTGCGCGCGGTCCGCTGGGCCGAGGCGTCCGTGGTGTTCCAGGGCGCCATGCACGCGCTCAACCCGGTCCGCAAGATCGGCGAGCAGATCGCCGAGCCGCTGCGGCTGCACCCGCCCGAAGGCGGCAAGGCCCTCACCGACGCCGGGGTCGACGCGCGCGTCGCCGAGCTGCTCACCCAGGTCGACCTGCCCCCGAGCCGGGCCGGTGCCTACCCGCACGAGCTCTCCGGCGGGCAGAAGCAGCGCGTCATGATCGCCATGGCCCTGGCGTGCTCGCCCCGGCTGATCATCGCCGACGAGCCGACCACCGCCCTCGACGTCATCGTCCAGGCCCAGGTCCTCGCCCTGCTCTCGCGGCTGGTCGCCGAGCAGGACATCGGCCTGATCATGATCAGCCACGACCTGTCCGTGCTCGCCGCCACCTGCCGGCGCATCGCCGTGATGTACGACGGCGAGATCGTCGAAGAAGGCCCCAGCACCGATGTGATGGGCTCGCCCCAGCACGAACACACGCGTGCGCTCGCCGCGGCGTTCCCGACCGTCGGCGACCCGGTGTCCCGGTTCGCCCCGGCCACCAGCACCCCGCTGCCGCCGGAACCGGAAGCACGGGCCGCCGGCGAGCCCCTGCTGGCCGCGGAGAACCTCCGCGTCTCCTTCCGCGACCGCACCGGCAAGCGCATCGACGCCGTCGCCGGGGTCGACCTGACGGTGTCCCGCGACGAGATCGTCGCGCTGGTCGGCCAGTCCGGCTCCGGCAAGACGACGCTCGCCCGCACCCTGCTCGGCCTGCAGAAACCCGACTCCGGCGTGGTCCGCTACGCCGGGAAACCGGTCCCGGCGGGCGGCGCCGGGCTCAAGGCCTACCGCCGTCAGGTCCAGCTCGTCCTGCAGGATCCGACCAGCGCGCTCAACCCGGCCCACACGGTCTACGAGGCCGTCGCCGAGGGCCCCCGGATCCACGGCCTGCCCGACGAACGCTCGGTCGTCCACCGGGCCCTGGAGGCCGCCGAGCTGCGGCCCGCCGAGAAGTACGCCGACCGGCTCCCGCACGAGCTCTCCGGCGGCCAGCGCCAGCGCGTCGTGATCGCCGGGGCGCTGGCCCTCGAACCGTCGGTCGTGGTGGCCGACGAGCCGGTCGCCTCCCTGGACGCGTCCGTGCGCGGTGAGATCCTCGGCCTGCTGCTGCGGTTGCGGCGTGAGCTGGGCCTCGCCGGCCTGGTGATCACCCACGACCTGGGCCTGGCGTGGAACATCGCCGACCGCGTCGCCGTGATGTACCGCGGCGAGCTCGTCGAAACCGGGACGGTGGAACAGGTCCTGCTCGACCCGCAGCACGAGTACACGAAGTCCCTGCTGGCCGCCCTGCCCGGCGGCACCGCCCAGCGCCGCACCGTCGGGAGCTGACGCGGTACGGGCCGGAAACCCGGCACTGCGGGAAGCTCACTCAGGCGCGGTGTGTAACCTCCGAACGGAAATGGCGACCACCACCGACCCCACGCAGACGCCCTCGACCAGGCTGGCCGAGCGGCTCCTCACGCCCTCGCGGTTCCCGTATCGCACGATCGCGATGGGCACGGTCGGGAGCACCCTGCTGATGATCGCGGCGCTCGGCGCCGGCGGCATCTTGATCAAGGACCCGGTCCTCGGCCACGGGCCGCTGTCCTGGGTCCGCTACGGCCACGGGCGCATGCTCGCCAACGCCGTCCTCTACACCGGCTTCGGCCTCGTCGTCTGGGCCTGGGTCCGGCTCGGCCGCTACGTGCTGGCCGGCCGCATCGGCAGCCGCCCGATCCTGATCGCCGCCGGCTGCTGGATGGCGCCGCTGATCGTCTCGCCGCCGCTGTTCACCCGCGACGTCTTTTCCTACCTCGGCCAGGGCGCCCAGCTGCTCTACGGACTCGACCCGTACGCCAACGGCCCCGCCGAGCTCGGCGTGCTGCCGAACGTCGTGCAGAACGTCCACCCGCTCTGGCAGACCACCCCGGCGCCGTACGGGCCGCTGTTCCTGCTCATTTCCAAGGGCGTCGTCGCCACCACCGGCGACAACATGATCCTCGGCGTCATCCTCATGCGCGTCGTGCTGCTGGCCGGCCTCGCCGGGACGCTCTGGGCGCTCCCGCGGCTGGTCAAGCACCTCGGCGGCAAGCTCCCGGTCGCGCTGTGGCTCGCGGTGGCCAGCCCGATGATGGTCATCCACCTCTTCGGCGGCCCGCACAACGACCTGATGATGCTCGCGTTCCTCACCATCGGCGTCCTGGCCGCCCTGGAACGCAAGCACGTCGTCGCGGTGATCCTGGTGACGATCGGCATGCTGATCAAGCCGACGGCGGCGATCGCGCTGCCGTTCCTGGTCTGGATCTGGGCCAACCACCTCGAAGGCGAGTCGAAGGTCCGCAACTTCCTGCGCGCCGGCGCGGCCTCGGTGGGCCTGTTCCTGCCGGTGTTCGTCGCGGGCACGTGGATCTCGCTGGGCTCGCTCAACCTCGGCTGGTGGTCCGGGCTCAAGGCCCCGCAGCTCATCGCGAACTGGCTCAACATCCCCACCGGCATCGGCGAGGTGTTCTACAACCTGGTGCACCTGGTGGTCGACGTCCAGGTCTCGCCGTTCGTCACGGTCGCCCGCGCGGCGGGCATGCTGCTGCTGATCGGCTTCGGCATCCGCCAGTGGTGGCTGGCCCGCGACGGCGGCACCGAGGCGGTGTACCGCGCGGGGATCTCGCTGCTCGCGGTCGCGATCCTCATGCCGCCGACCCTGCCGTGGTACCTGACCTGGGGTTTCGTGCTCCTGTCGGCGTTCAAGTGGCAGCCCCGCCACCTCGCCCTCGTGGTGGCGGTCTCGGTGTTCGTGACGCTGGTGTACTACCCGACGGGCGAGCAGGCCCTCTACGACTGGTGGTTCATCGCCCTGGTCGTGGTGGCCAGCCTGTACTCGGCGGCGTCCCTCCTGCGCCCGGACCCGCTGGGCCTGATCGACGCCTGGCGCCGCCCGGAGAAGTTCCTCCGCGACTGAACCTCAGCTCCCGGCCCAGCCGCTCCACGTGTGGACCTCCGTCACGACCACCGCGTGCTCCGGCGGCCGTGACCGGTACTGCGCGTACTTCTCGACCAGCCACGAAACCGGCTCCGCGCCCGGCGAAAGCACCCGGGCCGAACCGTCCGCGCGGGCCCACCACAGCTGCGACCAGTCTTCGGCGTACTCGTCCGCCAGGAAGCACACCGCCGGGTTCTCCGCGATGTTGCGCAGCCGCCGCAACGACGTCGACGACTTCGGCTTGTGGTCCACCGCGAACACCACCCGGTCGCCGCGCACCGCGAACGTCACCGGCACCAGGTGGGGCACCCCGGCCGCCGACACCGTCGCCAGCCGCGCCACTCGCGAAGCCGCGAAGCGCGAACGCGCCTCCGAAGACGAGAGCTTCACGTCAGCGCGGGGGAGTCGAAGGTCAGCGTCCCCAGGTCCGCGTCCAGGGTCACCGGCACCCCCAGCGGCAACGTCGGCGACGACGCCACGTGCCCGAAGCCGAAGTCCTCCACCACCGGCACCCCCAACGGTCCCAGCCGTTCCACCATCAGCGCGCGCACGTCCGCCGGGTCGCCGCACGCCGCCCACGAGCCCAGCACGATCCCGCGGACCCCGTCGAACCAGCCGCTGCGCAGCAGCTGCGTCACCATCCGGTCCAGCCGGTACACGCTCTCGGTGACGTCCTCCAGCAGCACCACCGCGTCCCGCGCCGAACCGTGCTCCGGCGTTCCGATCCCGCCCGCCAGCAGCGACAGGTTCCCGCCGGTCAACGTCCCCGACGCGCGGCCCGGCACCAGCGGCCCGCCGCCCCGCACCACCACGTTCCGCTCGGGCTCGAACAACGCCCGCCGCAGGTGCTCCACCGCGAAGTCGTCGAACAGCACGCTCGCCGGCATCGGGGAGAACAAACTGGACAGTCCCAAGTGGACATCCACCGCCCGGTGCAACGCCGTGATGTCCGACGACCCGGCCAGCACCTTCGGGCCCGCCTCGCGCAGCGCCGCCCAGTCCACCAGGTCCAGCATCCGCTGCACGCCGTAGCCGCCGCGGGCCGCCAGCACGCACCGCACGCCCGGATCCAGCCACGCCTCCGTGAACTCCGCCGCCCGCGCCGCGTCCGAACCGGACAGGTACGGCGGCGCACCCGCCTCCGCACGCACGCACGGCCCGATCCGCAGCTCGACGCCCCAGCCGCGCAGCACCGGTAGCGCCTTCTCCAGCAGGTCCGCCGGCACCGGCCCGGCCGGCGCCACCAGCGCCACCGTGTCCCCGGCCCGCAACCGCGGCGGCCTCACCGGGACAGCTCCAGCCGCGCCACGCCCGGCGTCTCGAACCCCAGCACTTGCCCGTAGAACGACAGTTCCGCCTCCAAGGTCGCCACGATCGTCGCAGCTTGCCTGAACCCGTGCTGCTCACCGGCGAACCGCTGGTAGGCGTGCGGGATCCCGCGTCCGGCGAGCCCGGCCACGAACCGGTCGGCCTGCTCGGGCGGGCAGATCCGGTCCTCCAGGCCCTGCTGGAACAGCACCGGTCCGGCCAGCGCCCCGGCGTTCGCCAGCGGCGACCGCTCCACGTACCGCTGCTTCGCTGCCGGTAACGGCCCGACCAGCCCGTCCAGGTACCGCGACTCGAAGTCGTGCGTGTCGCCCTCGGCGCCGGTCCAGCCGGCCAGGTCCAGCACCGGGTACATCACCGTCCCGGCCCGGTAGGTCTTCGTCGTGGTCAGCGACGCCGCGGCGGTGAATCCGCCCGCGCTGCCACCCCGGACCGCCAGCCGGTCGCCGTCGGCCAGCCCCGCCGCCACCAGCGCCTCGGCCACCGCGACGCAGTCCGCGACGTCCACCACGCCCCACTGCTCCCGCAGCCGCTCGCGGTAGGCCCGCCCGAACCCCGTCGACCCGCCGTAGTTGACCGCCGCCACCGCGATGCCGCGGCTGGCGAAGTAGGCCAGCTCCAGGTCCAGCACCGGCAGGTACTGGCCGGTCGGCCCGCCGTGGACGTGCACCAGCAGCGGCGGACGCTCGCCTTCGGGCGCCGCGAAGTCCGGGTTCGACGGCGGGTAGAAGACCACCGGCACGACGTCCCCATCGGCCGTCGTGAACATCCGCTCCTCCGGCACCGGCAGGTACGCGGCGGGCAGCTCCGGCTGCGGCGTCAGGTCCGTCACCGCGCCGTCGAGCCCGACGTGCACGACCGCGGCTTCGCGCAGGGGGCCACCCGCGACCCCCACGACGCCGCCGCCGTGCGCGGCGAACCCGGTGCTCGACCACGCCGCCAGCTCGCCGGCCACGGGCGTCACCGAGCCGTCGGCCTCGTCCAGCACGGCCAGCCGTCCGGACGCCAGGACCGCGTGCCGCCCGCCCCCGAGCGGGACGAACCACCGCGAACCGGTCTTCCACAGCGGACCGCCCAGCTCCCGCTCGACCGGGGCGAGGTTCGCCACCGTCCCGTCCAGGCCGATCCGGTGCAGGTTCCACCAGCCGTCCGGGTCCAGCAGCGCCAGCAGTGCCGTGGGCGTCTCCCACTCGACCTGGCACACCGAGACGTCGGGGCCGCCGGCGAGCACCCGGTGCGGCCCGAACGAGCCGTCCTCGCCGACGGGAGCGACGCACAGTTCGGTGCCGTCCCACGGCATCGCCGGGTGGTCCCAGCCGAACCACGCCGCGTGCCGCCCGTCCGGGGACGGCTTCGGCACGGTCAGGAACCGGTGGCTCGCCACGAGCACCCGCTCGCCGCCACCGTCGAGGGCGATCGCCACCAGCTCCCGCTCGACGTCGGTCGGCCGCGGTCCGACACCGCGCTCCCGCACGGCCCACACCTCGCCCGGCCGCCCGGCCCGGAGGTCGCCGTAGCGGACGCTCTGCGCCTCGGCGGGCTCCGGTGTGAGCGGCACGACTCCGGTTTCGCTCAGCGCGTACACGCGCTGGTCCGCCCAGTGCGTGAACACCACCACACCGCCGGCCACCGCCCACGGCCGGCCGCCGTACTCGTGCAGCCGGTTGCGGACGTTCCACGGCGGCGGCAGCACGTCCTCGGTCCCGCCGGGAACGGCTTTCACCAGCGCGACCCGGCCCTGCTCACCCGGCCGCGCCTCGGCCCACCACACCTCGTCCCCGACGACGTCGAGCCACTGCGGGCCGCCGCCGGCGGCGGCCACCTCGGCGGCGGTGATGGGCGAGGACCAGGTTCCGTACGGGGAGATCCGAGACACCCCCAGAGGCTAGCGGCCCGTGAAGGTGGGGCGGCGGATGCCGATCATGCGCCCGTGGCCTAGGGTCGACAGTGCTATGTCTCGCGTAATCCACGTCTTCCGCCAGCCGGATCGGTTCGTCGCCGGCACCGTCGGCGAGCCCGGCGATCGCACGTTCTACCTCCAGGCGTCCGAGGACGTGCGCACCATCAGCGTCACCATCGAAAAGCAGCAGGTCGTCGTCCTCGCCGAGCGCCTCAGCTCACTGCTCGAGGAAGTCGCCAGCCGCTTCGGTGCCGACGTGCCCGACGACGTCCCCGACGACCTCGTCGACGTCGACCCCCTCACCGTGCCGGTCGAGGAGGAGTTCCGCGTCGGCACGATGGGGCTGGGCTGGGACGCCGACAGCAGCGCCGTCGTCATCGAGCTGCTCGCCATCACCGAGGGCGAGGTAGACGAGACGGTCGTGCTCGACGACACCGAGGAGGGCCCGGACGCCGTCCGCGTGTTCCTCAGCCCGGCCGCCGCCCGCGCCTTCGCCGAGCGTGCCGACCGCGTCGTCAACGCCGGCCGCAAGCCGTGCCCGCTGTGCGGGGAGCCGCTCGACCCGAACGGGCACATCTGCCCCCGGCAGAACGGCTACCGGCGCGAAACCGACGCGGACGAAGACTGACCATGGCGAGCACCCCCGCCAGCCAGCCCGACCAGCCCGACCCGGCGTCCCGCGAACTCGTCACCCACGGCCGCATCGACGTCGAAGGCCGGCTCGTCGACGCCTCCAACGTCACGCTGTTCTGCGCGATCGAGCTCGACGGCGTCACCGGCCGCGTCGTGTACAAGCCGGTGTCGGGGGAGCGGCCGCTGTGGGACTTCCCCGACGGCACCCTGGCCGGCCGCGAAGTCGCCACCGCGATCGTCAGCGAAGCCGCCGGCATCGGCGCGATCCCGCCGACCGTGCTGCGCGACGGCCCGTTCGGGCCCGGCATGGTCCAGCTGTGGGTCGAGACCACCGACGACGACCTCGTCGACGTCCTCCCGCCCGACGAGGTCCCCGAAGGCTGGCGGCCGGTGCTGCACGCCCACGACCGCCTCGGCGAGCCCGCGGTGCTGGCCCACGCCGACCACCCGGGCCTGCGCGACCTCGCGGTGCTCGACATCGTCGTCAACAACACCGACCGCAAGGGCGGGCACCTGCTGCCCGGCCCCGACGGCCGCGTCTACGGCTGCGACCACGGCATCTGCCTGCACACCGACCCGAAGCTGCGGACCGTGCTCTGGGGCTGGATCGGCGAGCCGGTGCCGCCGGACACCGTCGAGAAGCTGCGCAAGCTGCGGTCGGAGATCGACGGCGGCCTCGGCAAGACGCTGTCCGAGCACATCACCAAGTTCGAGATCCGGGCCCTGGCCGAGCGCACCGACCTGCTGCTGACCGAGGGCATCTTCCCCGAGCCGGGCGACGACTGGCGCGCCATCCCGTGGCCGCTGTTCTGATCGACGCCGCGGCCCGGGCCCGCCTGGTCGACCGCTTCGGCGCGGAACTGGCCGAACCCTGGTGCGACGCGCTCCCGGACCTGGTCGGCCGGCTGACCGCTCGCTGGCACCTCGAAGTCCGCGAGGCCCGTCCCGGCAACACCGGCCGCACGCTCCTCTGCACCGGCCCCGGCGGTGACCTGCGCGTCCTGAAGCTCACGCCGGACCCCGAAGTCGCCCGGCTGGAGTTCACCGGGCTCAGCGCCTGGGCCGGCTGCTCCCGCGTCGTCCAGGTCCTCGACGCCGACCTCGACGTCAACGCGATCCTCCTCGAGGGTCTGGTCCCCGGCACCCAGGTGGACGCCGACGTCCCGTGGCCCGAAATCGGCGAGATGCTCGACCAGCTGCACGGCGCCGAACCCCGCGGGGAGGTCCGGCGGCTGGCCGAAGGCATCGAGTTCATCTTCACCCTCTCCGAACGCCGTCGCCGCGAAACGGCGGCCGCGGAGTACCTGAGTGCCGAAGTCCTGGAGAAGGGCCGTCAGCGGGCCCTCGAACTCGCCACCAGCGGACCGGTCACGCTGATCCACGGCGACCTGCACCCCGCGAACGTCCTCGACGCCGGACCCGGCCGCGGCGCCGTCGCCATCGACCCGCGTCCCGGCCTCGGCGACCCGTCGCTGGACGCGCTGGACTGGATGTTCGTGCCGGTGGCCGCCGGCGGCACGATCGACGACGGCATCGCCGCGCTCGCCCCGCACGTGACGGACTTCGACGCCGACCGCGTCCGCGCGTGGTGCGTCGCGATGGCTCCGCTGATCGCGCTCGCGCCGCTGCGCCGCGGCGAGCCGTCACCGTTCACCGACGCGGTCCTCGAACTGGCCCGCTGACCGGCGTGGCACCACCCGCCCGGGTGCCGACCCCCACTGATCCATCCATGCCCCACCGCCGCCCTCAACGGAGAAGCTGCGCTTCGCTGCTACTTTCTTGGTCGTGCGCTCCCACTCGTATGACGACGTGCTCGCCGGCCCCCGCCGCAAAAAGGTGCCTGAGGTTCCCGCCGAACCCGGTCTCGTGGTCGAGGACCCGGCCAGCGGCTACTGCGGCGCGGTGGTGAAGATCGAGTACGGCAACGTCGTGCTCGAGGACGCCAAGGGCCGCCACCGCGTGTTCCCGCTCGCCCCGGCCGGGTTCCTGCTCGAAGGCAAACCCGTCACGCTGGTGCCGGTCAAGACGGTGAAGGCCCCGGTCCGGAAGGTCTCGGCGTCCGGTTCGGTGAAGGTCCAGGGACTGCAGGCCCGCGTCGCCCGCGACTCGCGCATCTGGGTGGAGGGCAAGCACGACGCCGAGCTCGTCGAACGCGTCTGGGGGCACGACCTGCGCGTCGAAGGCGTCGTCGTGGAGCCCCTGGACGGCGTCGACGTGCTCGCCGACCGGATCGCCGAGTTCGGCACGGGCCCCGGCCGCCGGCTCGGCGTGCTGGTCGACCACCTCGTGCCCGGCAGCAAGGAGTCCCGGCTCGTCGACGCGATCCGCGACGAGAACGTGCTGGTCACCGGCCACCCCTACATCGACGTCTGGGAAGCGGTGCGGCCCGAAGCGGTCGGCATCGAGGCGTGGCCGAAGATCCCGCGCGGCACCGAGTGGAAGCAGGGGATCTGCGACGCGCTCGGCTGGGGGCAACCTTTCGAAGGCTGGCAACGTGTCCTGAGCGGAGTGAGCAGCTTCCGCGACCTCGAGACCCCGCTCATCGGGGCCGTGGAGCGGCTCATCGACTTCGTCACCGAGCCGGCGGAAGAGGGCTGAATGTCCGAATTGTCCAAGGTCACGCGAAGGTCACGTCCCGTCACGGCGCCGGTGCGAACCGGCGCGATCTGAGAGCATGAAGCCATGGCTTGGGCACTGGTCTGGTTGATCGTCGGCATCGCCCTGATGATCGCGGAGGTCCTCTCCGGGGACTTCGTGCTGATCATGCTCGGCGTCGGCGCCCTGTTCGGCGCCGGGGCCGACGTGCTGACCGGGAACGTCTTCGTCGACGTCGCCGTGTTCGCCGTCGCCTCCGTCGGCATGCTCGTGCTGGTCCGGCCCGCGCTCAAGCGGCGCTTCCTCGCCGGGCCGACCCACCACACCGGCATCGACGCGCTGATCGGCGCCAGAGCCGTTGTTCTGTCCACAGTGGACTTCGAGGCCGGGCAGGTGAAGCTGGCGGGCGACGTCTGGTCGGCCCGCAGCCTCTCCGAGAACCACCCGCCGATCCAGCCCGGAACCTCGGTCACCGTCGTCGAGATCTCCGGGGCCACCGCCGTCGTGTCGGCCGAACCGTGAGCCTCGGCCTCGTCGCCGTCCCCGAAGGCCGGGCCGCGGTGATCGAACGGCTCGGGCGCTTCCGCGCCGTGCTCGGCCCCGGCCGGCACTTCGTGGTGCCGTTCGCCGACCGCGTCCGCGCCCGTGTCGACCTCGGCGACCAGATCCTGTCCGCGCCGCCGCGGCCGATCGAAACCGGCGACGGCAAAGAGGTCTTCGCGGAGTTCGAAGTCGTCTTCGCGGTCACCGATCCACGGCTGGCGACCTACGAAATCGCCAACCCGGCGATCGCGATCGACCAGCTGACCACCACCGCGCTGCGGCAGGAGGGGAGCCTCACGACCGCCGAGCGCGCCGTGACCGCGCCGGAGGACCTGCACCGTACAGTGTGGACGGTCCTGCACGACACCACCGGCCGCTGGGGGATCACCGCGAAGGAGCTGAAGCTCTCGGTGAGCCCGCCGGCGGCGCCCGGAACACCGTCAACCGCGCAAGAATGGTACTAGGTAAGGGGAAGATCTCTTGACCACCACAGTAGCGATCGTCGTGGTCGTCTTACTGGCTCTCTTCGTGATCATCACGGTAGCCAAGGCGATCATGGTCGTGCCGCAGGCGCAGTCGGCGGTGATCGAACGGCTGGGCCGGTTCCGCACGGTGGCGTCGCCGGGCCTCACCTTCCTGGTGCCGTTCCTCGACAAGGTGCGGGCCCGGATCGACCTGCGCGAGCAGGTCGTCTCGTTCCCGCCGCAACCCGTGATCACCGAAGACAACCTGACCGTGTCGATCGACACCGTCGTGTACTTCCAGGTCACCGACTCGCGTGCCGCGGTGTACGAGATCTCCAACTACATCGT
This sequence comes from Amycolatopsis stemonae, assembly GCF_054781455.1. Taxonomy (NCBI): domain Bacteria; kingdom Bacillati; phylum Actinomycetota; class Actinomycetes; order Pseudonocardiales; family Pseudonocardiaceae; genus Amycolatopsis; species Amycolatopsis stemonae. Next base: position 566,433 of record NZ_BAAGUJ010000004.1, read on the forward strand.
CGGTGTCGAGCAGCTGACCACCACCACGCTGCGGAACGTGGTCGGTGGCATGAGCCTCGAGCAGACGCTGACCTCGCGCGACTCGATCAACAGCCAGCTGCGCGGCGTGCTCGACGAGGCCACCGGCCGGTGGGGCATCCGCGTCGCGCGCGTCGAGCTGAAGGCGATCGACCCGCCGCCGTCCATCCAGGACTCGATGGAAAAGCAGATGCGCGCCGACCGTGAGAAGCGCGCCATGATCCTCACCGCGGAAGGTCAGCGGGAGTCCGCGATCAAGACGGCGGAAGGCCAGAAGCAGAGCCAGATCCTCGCCGCCGAAGGTGCCCGCCAGGCGACCATTCTCGCCGCCGAGGCCGAGCGGCAGTCCCGGATCCTGCGGGCGCAGGGTGAGCGGGCCGCGCGGTACCTGCAGGCGCAGGGCCAGGCGAAGGCGATCGAGAAGGTGTTCGCCGCGATCAAGGCCGGCCGCCCCACCCCGGAGGTGCTGGCCTACCAGTACCTGCAGACGCTGCCGCAGATGGCGCAGGGCGACGCGAACAAGGTCTGGATGATCCCCAGCGACTACGGCAAGGCCCTCGAAGGCTTCGCCCGCGCGCTCGGGGCCCCCGGCGACGACGGCGTGTTCCGCTACGAGCCGCCGAAGGACGACGACGTCCCGGAGAAGCCCGACCTCGAGGACGAAGAGGTCTCCAGCTGGTTCGAGACGAAGAGCGACCCCAAGGTCGCCGAGGCGGTCGCGGCCGCGGAAGCCGTCGCGCGCAAGGAGGTCCCGGCGATCGGTGCGTCGTCGACGCCGTCTCGGCCGTCGATCCCGCGTCCGGTGCAGCAGCAGCCCGAGCCGGAAGCGGACGAGGAACGCGGCACCGAGGTCACGCCGTCGCCGCAGCAGCCGCCGACCCCGCAGAGCGGCCAGCCCCTGCCCCAGCCGCAGCAGCCGCCGGCCGGCCCGCCCCCGGGCGGCCAGTACCAGGGCCCGCCGCCGCAGTCCCCGCCGCCGGGCCAGTTCGGCGGCCCGCAGCAGAACCCGGGCAGCGGCCCGTTCCCGCAGCAACCCCCGTTCGGCGGCCCGCGCCGCTGACGCGTCCGTCCGTGAAGGCCGCCTTGAGGATCAAGGCGGCCTTCACGGCGTTCAGGCGCGCTGGTACACGGTGACGTCGTCGATGTCGGCCTTCGACCGGTCCTTCAGGAAGATCACGCACAGGATCGTGACCACCGCGGACAGGACGATGTAGGCGGAGATCGAGTACGGCGTCCCGGTCGCGTGCAGCAGCCACGTCGCCAGCAGCGGCGCCGGCCCGCCCGCGAACACCGAGGCCAGCTGGTAGCCCAGCCCCGCGCCGCCGTACCTCAAGTGCGTCGGGAAGCTCTCGCCGATCAACGCCGCCTGCGGGCCGTACTGCAGCGCGTGCGGGATGAACGACACCACGACCGCGACGAACACCAGTGCGTGGTCGCCGTGCGCCAGGATCGTGAAGTACGGGAACGCGATCACGCCGGTGAACACCGCCCCGGCGAGGTACACCTTCTTCCGGCCGATGCGGTCCGAGAGCATCGAGAAGAACGGGATCATCGCCAGCTCGAGCGCGGCGCCGACGAGGACCGCGTTGAGCACGAACGTCTTGCTGAACTCGTGCCGCGCCACGACGTAGATCAGCACGTAGCTGGTGAACAGGTAGAACGGCATCTGCTCGCTGAAGCGCACGCCCGCCGAGAGCAGGATTTCGCGCCAGTGGTGCTTGATCGCGTCGAGCACCGGTGTCCGCGCGGTCTGCTGGTTCTTGATCAGCTTCGCGAACATCGGCGTCTCGAGGATCTTCAGCCGGATCACCAGGCCGACGGCGACGAGCACGAGGCTGACCAGGAACGGCAGCCGCCAGCCCCAGGAGTCGAACGCGTCGGGGGAGAGGGTCGCCGACAGCAGCGTCATCCCGCCGGTGCCGAGCACGAGCCCGACCGGCACGCCGATCTGCGCGAAACTGCCGAGCAGGCCGCGTTTGCGCTGGTCACCCCACTCCATCGCGAGCAGCACCGAGCCGCTCCACTCGCCACCGATCGCGATGCCCTGGACCAGCCGCAGCAGCACCAGGATCAGCGGGGCGGCGAACCCGATGGCCGACGTTCCGGGCAGGACCCCGACGACGCCGGAGGAGATACCCATCAGCAGCAGCGTGACGATCAGCGTCGCCTTCCGGCCGATCCGGTCACCCCAGTGCCCGAAGATCGCGGCGCCGACCGGCCGCGCGGCGAACCCGACCGCGTAGGTCGCGAAGGACTGCATGGCCCCGGCGTAGGCACTCGACGCGGGGAAGAACAGGTGCGGGAAGACCAACGCCGCCGCGGTGTTGTAGAGAAAGAAGTCGTACCACTCGATGGTGGTACCGATAGCGCTGGCCAGCGCGGCTCGCCGGACCTGCACTCGCCCGGACTTACTGTCCGGTTCGACCTTGTGAGTGACGTTGTTGTCGCCCAGGACCATCTCGCAACACCTCCGGTGACTGATGTCACACAACAGTGTGACGCTCGTCGACGAATTCGGCGATTTCTGACGCGGATCGCTACCGAGGCGTGAACTCTCGCCCGGAAGACCGCCTACGTGCCCGGCCGCACGCGCCCGTAAAGACTGCAGATTCAGCAACTTTGCAGATTCGGCAAGTTTCGGTACGGTGGGGTCGTGGACACCGACGGCGCCGGACTCCGGGAGCGCAAGAAGCACGAGACGCGGACCGCGCTGAGCTGGGCCGCGATCCGGCTGACCGTCGAGCGCGGCTACCAGAACATCCGGGTCGAGGACATCGCCGCCGAAGCCGGGGTGTCCACCCGGACCTTCAGCAACTACTTCGGCAGCAAGGGCGAGGCCATCGTCGCCCGCCACCACGACCGGGCCCGGGCGATCGCCGCGGCGTTGCGGGAACGTCCGGCCGGTGAGCCGATCTGGGACGCCGTCACCGAAGCCTCGGTGACCGGGTTCGCGCTCGGTGAACCGGTCACCGAGGGGCACGTCCCCGACCGGGCGTGGCTCGCCGGTGTCCGGCTCCTCGTCGCGGAACCCGCACTGCAGGGCGAGTTCCACAAGGCCGGGGCCGCGGGCCAAGCCGAGATCGCCCGCGTCGTCGCCGAACGCACCGGCACCGACGTCGAAAAGGACATTTACCCGCGGCTGGTCGCCGGCGTCGTCGCGGCCGCGCTCAACGTCGTCACGCAGCAGTGGCTCAGCACCGAACCGCCACTGCCACTCGGCACCCTCCTGCGGGACGTGTTCGCCCGGCTCGCCGCCGGCTTGCCCGAACCGCGCTGACCTTCACCGAACCCTGGGGCGCCCGGCACCCGCAGGGCTGGTTCGTCCTGCCCTTTTTCTGCCACCGCAAGGAGTTCCGCCATGGAAGACGTCGTCATCGCGGGTGCCGGGCCCAACGGCCTGATGCTCGCCTGCGAGCTCGCACTGGCCGGCATCCGCCCGCTGGTGCTCGAACGGCTGCCCGAGCCGACCGCGGAAAACCGCGCCAACGGCCTGGTCGGCCAGGTCGTCCGGCTGCTCGACCGCCGCGGCCTGCACGACCGCCTCGCGGGCCCGATCGGGCCGCCCGTGCCCGCGTTCGTCTTCGGGGGCATGCGCCTCGACCTGACCCTGCCCGAGCACAACTCCCTCACCATCCTCGGCGTGCCGCAACGGCGTGTCGCGGCGATGCTCGCCGAACGCGCCGCCGAACTCGGCGTGGAGGTCCGCCACGGCCACGAGCTCACCGGCCTCACCCAGGACGCCGACGCCGTCACCGTCGACTTCACCGGCCCGGCCGGCCCGGGCCGGCTCACCACCCGGTACCTCGTCGGCGCCGACGGCGGCCGCAGCGTCACGCGCAAGCTCGCCGGGATCGGCTTCCCCGGCGTCACGGAGGACCGGACGCTTTCCCGCACGTCGCACGCGACCGTCCCCGCTGAGTTCGTCGACCCCCAGTCCGGGGGTTTGAACGTGCCCGGCCACGGCGTCATCCCGCCGTTCTTCCACTACCGCACCGAAACCGGGCTGTTCGTCTACGCGCCGTTCCCGACCGGGGCGCTTGTCACCACCACGGAATGGGTCGACGGCGAGGAGCCCGTGGACGAGCCTCCGATGACACTCGACGACCAGCGCGCCAGTATCGAGCGCGTGCTCGGTTTCGACCTGCCGATCGGGCCGCCGGAAGGCGACGGGCCGCACCTGCTGCGCCGGCTGCGCGGCCGCAACACCCGCCTGGCCGACAGGTTCCGCGAAGGCCGGGTGCTGCTGGTCGGCGACGCGGCGCACGTCCACTCCGCGATCGGCGGGCCCGGGCTGAACCTCGGCCTGCAGGACGCGGTCGGCCTCGGCTGGAAGCTCGCCGCCGAGGTGCACGGCTGGGCCCCGGCCGGCCTGCTCGACACCTACGAGAGCGAACGCCGCCCGGTCGCCGAGCGCGTCGTCATGCACACCCAGGCGCAGTCCGCGCTGGTCGCGCCCGGCCGGGACGTCACGGCGCTGCGCACGCTGTTCGGCGAGCTGCTCCGGCAACCGGACGTCGTCGGGCACATCGCCGACCTGATGTCCGGCGCCGACGTCCGGTACGAGCCGGGCACCGGCCACCCGCTCGACGGCCGGTGGGCCCCGGACCTGGTGCTGGCCGACGGTACCCGCCTGGCCGAGCTGACCAGGACGGCCAGGCCGCTGCTGCTGGACTTCACCGGCGCGCTCGGCGCCGAGCTGCGCGGCTGGACCGACCGCGTCGACCCCGTGTGCGGCGAGGCCTCGGGGGAGGCGACCGCGCTGCTGATCCGCCCGGACGGCTACGTCGCCTGGGCGTCCGACGCGAAGGAGCCCGACGACACCGAGCGGAAGGCGCTGCGGACCGCGCTCGAACGGTGGTTCGGCAGCCCCGTTGACATGTAGGAGATCTCCTACGTATTGTCGCGGCATGACGATCACCCACGTCCAATTCCTCACCCTGCACGACGCCGCCCCGAAAGGCGCGCAGCCCGGCGTGGTCCTCACCGACCAGCGGCACACCACGGACTTCGGGAACGTGCCCCGCTGATGCCGGTCAACGACGACGTGTTCGCCGCCCTGGCCAGCCCGGCCCGGCGGGAGGTCCTGCGGCTGCTGCTGGACGGCCCGATGGCCGCCGGCGCGATCGCCGAGCGGTTCGAGATGGCCCGGCCCAGCCTCTCGGAACACCTGCGGGTGCTCCGGGAGGCCGGCCTGGTCGCCGAACAGCGGCAGGGCCGCCACCGCGTCTACCGGCTCGACGCGGCCCCGCTCGAAGAAGTCGCCGACTGGCTCACGCCGTACGAGCGGTTCTGGCGGAGCAAGCTGGCCAACCTGCGTGACCTGCTCGACGAAGAGGACGACCGATGACCGGCGACGACCCGACGGCGATCCACGTCGACCAGTTCCTCGCCCACCCGGCCCGCAAGGTGTGGCGCGCGCTGACCGAGCCCGACCTGCTCGAGCGCTGGATCAGCATGCCCAACGACATCAAACCCGTGGTGGGACACCGGTTCCGCCTCTTGGCCGAGCCTGTTCCGGCGGCCGGGTTCGCCGGCGGCCCGGTCGACTGCGAGGTCCTCGAGGTCGAGCCCGAGCGCAAGCTGAGCATCCGCTGGGGTCCGCAGTGGACGGTCACCTGGCGGCTGGTGCCGGAGGGCACCGGCACCCGGCTCTTCCTCAGCCACGAAGGGTTCGACCCGGACGACGAGTTCCAGCGCGTCTCACGGCGGATCATGGGCGGCGGCTGGCGCTCCCACGTGCCACGCGCACTGGCCCGGTTGCTGGACACCCTCGACGACCCGGCCCGGTTACGATCGGAAGGTGACCCCCGCCGCCCCTGATCGCACCGATCCGAAACCCCTGCGCGCGGACGCCCGGCGCAACCGGGCGCGCGTGCTGGACGCGGCCGAGAGCGTGTTCGCCGCCAAGGGCACCGGAGCGCCCACCGAGGAGGTGGCCCGAGCCGCCGGCGTCGGCATCGGCACCGTGTTCCGGCACTTCCCGACGAAGGAAGCTCTGCTCGAAGCCGTGCTGGTTGCCCGGCTGCACCGGTTCGCCGACGAAGCCGAGTCGGTCGCCGCGGCCGAGTCCGCCGACCCGGGTGCCGCGTTCTTCACGTTCCTCACCAGCTGGATCGAGATGTCCAGCGCGAAGAACGCCTACTTCGAGGCGCTGACCGCCGCCGGGATCACCATGCCGAAGGAGAAGTCCGACATCGGCGCCCGGCTGCTCCGGGCGCTCGGTGTCCTGTTGTCGCGGGCCCAGGCCGTGGGCGCGGTCCGCGAGGACCTCGTGCCCGGCGAGCTGATCACGATCATCATCGGCGTGGCCAAGGCCGCCGAATACGCCGGTCCGGACGCACGGCTGCGCGACCGGGCGGTGTCGATCCTCTTCGACGGCCTCCGCCCGTCAGCGGGGGAGCGGCGCTGAGGCCACCGGCTCCAGCGCCGGGCGCTTCGGGGCCAGCGTGTCCCCGGACGACTCGCCCTTGACGCGCCGCCGCACCCACGGCAGCGCGTGCTCCCGCGCCCACTGCAGGTTCTGGCTGCGGCGCTCGGCCGGGCTGAGCACCTCGCGCGGCGCCGGCACGGGGTTCGTCAGCCCGTGCTCGACGCCGAGGACGCGCAGCACCTCGATGGCGACCTCGGTGTGCCCGAGCGAGTTGAGGTGCAGGCGGTCGGCCGCCCAGAACCGGCGGTCGCAGAGCTGCCGCATCGACCACAGATCCACCAGCAGCGCGCCGTGGCGGGCGGCGATGCCGCGCACCAGTTCGTTGTAGATCGCCACCCGGCCGCGGATCGCGCGGAACAGCGGGTCTTCGACCCCGTCGACCCCGGTGAACAGGATCAGGCGGGCTCCGGTCTCGCGGACGCGGGCGACGGCGGTCTCGTAGTCGGCGAGCAGCGCGTCGATGTCGACCTTGGGCCGCATGAGGTCGTTGCCGCCGGCGTAGAGGGACACCAGGTCCGGGCCCAGGGCGAGTCCCGGCTCGAGCTGCTCGGCCAGCACCTGCGGCAGCAGCTTGCCGCGGATGGCGAGGTTGGCGTAGCGGAACTGCGGCTCGTGCGCCGCGAGCTGTTCGGCGACGCGGTCGGCCCAGCCGCGGACGCCGTTCGGGGCGGCCGGGTCGTCGTCCCCGACGCCTTCGGTGAACGAGTCCCCCAAGACCACTAAGCGCTTGCTCATGTCTGCAGTCTAAGCGGGCCGCCGGGTGGAAGGATCACGCCCATGCGCTTCACCACGACCACGCCACTGCTCGACATAGCCGGCGAAGAGGCGGGTGCACCGGACGGGGTACCGGTGGTCCTGCTGCACGGGTTCCCGTACGACGTCCGGTGCTACGACGACGTCGCCGCGCGGCTGCCCGAGGCCCGCGTACTGGTGCCGTACCTGCGCGGGTTCGGCGGGACGCGGTTCCGCTCGGCGGACACGACGCGCTCCGGCCAGCAGGCGGCGCTGGCCCAGGACCTGCTCGACTTCCTGGACGCCCTCGACATCCCGCAGGCCATCGTCGCGGGCTTCGACTGGGGCGGCCGCGCGGCCTGCATCGCCGCGGCGCTGTGGCCGGAGCGGGTGCGCGGGCTGGTGTCGGTCGACGGCTACAACGTCCAGAACCTCGCCTACTCCGGCGAGCCGGCACCGCCGGAGTGGGAGCGGACCTACTGGTACCAGTTCTACTTCCACTCCGAACGCGGCCGCCGGGGCCTGGAACGCCACCGCGACGAGCTGTGCGAGCTGCTGTGGCGCACGTGGTCCCCGACGTGGGCCGGCGCGGCCGAGGCGTTCCCGGCCAGCGCGCCGAGCCTGCACAACCCGGACTTCGTCGATGTCGTGATCCACTCCTACCGCCACCGCTTCGGCCTGGCCGAGGGCGATCCGCGTTACGACCGGCTGGAGGAGCTGATCGCGGCGGAGCCGGAGATCACCGTGCCGACCGTGGTCCTGGAGAGCGGTGCCGACGGCATCGCCGGGCCGAGTGCGGCCGGCGACCGGGAGTACTTCACCGGCCCGTACGAGCACCGCGTGGTGCCGGACGCCGGGCACAACGTGCCGCAGGAGGCGCCCGCGGAGTTCGCGGACGCGGTACGCGCCCTGCTTTAGGCGGTGACCTGCCGGGCCCGGTGGTCGGCGACGTGGACCCGGGTCGCGCAGCGCGTCGAGCAGAACCGGCGGCGGCCGTTGCGAGATGTGTCGACGTACGCGGTCTCGCAGCCTTCGCGGCCGCAGATCCCCAGGCGGTCCGGTGCTTCGCACACCAGGTGGGCGAGCCCGCCCGCGGTGAAGGCGCGGACGCGGCCGACCGGCCCGGCGTCTTCGGCCGAGTAGTGCAGGTGGGGCGGCTTGCCGTCGTGGGTGGCGATGTACGGCCGGCACGCCGCTTCGGCCAGCAGGTCGTTGACCAGGGCCGGGCGCGCGTCGGCGCCGGCCGCGAACACCGGCTCGAGCCGCCGGGCCCACTCGCCGATGCGGGTGGCTTCGTCGTCGGCGAGCGCCGCGATGGACATGCCGTTGCGGACCATCCCGTCGAGCAGCTCGCTCGCCGAGCCCGCGTTCACCAGGTCGGCGGCCACGAGCGCGGCCGGACCGCCGTAAGGGTTGAAGTGCACTAAGTCATTACACCACGATCGGGGCATGGACCGGAACCGTTGCCCCCGCTGCGGCTGGCCGCTCGCCGAACTGCCGGCGAGCGCGGCCCAGGCCGTCACCCACCGGCTCGACTACGTGCGCTGCGTCTGCGGCAGCTGGCTCGCCCGGCTCGACGGCGAGGTCGTCGGCGCCACGAAGGCTCGGCTGAGCCGGTGACTCAGAGGTCGAGCACGCCCGCCGCGTTGTCGTCCCACTGGTCGACCCGGCGGATGTACTCGTAGAGCGCCCGGCTGCCGCGCACCCAGCGCCCCTGGTCGGCGATGGCGACGTCGTCCGCGCCGGCGCGACGGGCTTCGGTGGCGAACCCGGACCGCAGCGAGTGCCCGGTCACCGGGTACGGCAGGCCCGCCCGTGTCCCGGCGCGGGTGAGGATCTGGTTGACGCCGGTCGTGGTCAGCGCGGGCGCGCCGACGTTGCCGTGCCGGTCGACCCGCCGGAACGCGGGCCCCTCGGCGATCCCCGCCCCCGAGCGCCACGCGTGCCAGGCCCGCACCGGGTCGGTGTCGGCGTTCTCGCGCCGCGGGACGACCATGTCGCCGGTGCTCTTGCCGTGCCGGACCGTCACGCGGAGCCCGCGATCGTCGACCGGCTCGACGTCGGTGACCAGCAGGTTCGCCAGGTCGGAGCACCGGGCGGCGATGGGGAACCCGATGAGCAGCATCGCCCGGTCGCGGGCACCGGACAGGGTGTCCGGGCAGGCCCGCGACATCGCGCGCAGGTCGGCGAGGGTGACCATGGTGGCCTTGCCCCGGCCGCGCTGGATCCCCTCGCGCGCCAGCCGTTGCCGGTAGCCCTTGAGGGCCCGCCACGCGGCACGGCTCGCTTCGGGATCGACGACGACCTTGTGGTGCCGCAGCCCGGCGAGGGCACCGGTGAGCCGCCGCTCGATCGTCGACGGCGCGGCCGGCGCGGCCCGTTCCGGCACCTCGGGCACCGCGCGCTCGTCCGGACGCAGGGTCCGGCCGCGCTCGAGCCACACGACGAACCCGGTCAGCGCCCCGACGGACGCCGACAGCGGCGGGATCCCGGCCTCGGCGGTGTAGTCCTGCCACACCTGCCAGTCCTGGGCGTAGGCCTTGAGGGTGTTGGGCGGCCGTTGCCCCTCGACGTGCCGCGCGGCGGCCTGGTCGAGCAGGGCGAGCCGGTCCGCCGGGCTGAGGGCGGTGTCGATCACCGGTTCGAGCTCGGGCACGCGCCGAGGTTACGGGATGATGCTGTCGATCCGGCCGGGAGCCGTTCGTATGAAGGGTGAACCCGCGAAAGGAGCCGCTGTGAAGCAGTACCTGCTCAGCATCTACCAGCCCGACGGCCCGACCCCGCCGCCCGAAGTGCTCGACGGCGTGGTGAAGAAGCTCGACGCCCTCAACGCCGACCTGAAGGCCGCCGGGGCCTGGGTGTTCGCCGGTGGGCTGCACCCGCCGGCCACCGCCACCGTGCTGCGGGCCGACAACGGCGACACCCTCGTCACCGACGGGCCCTTCGCCGAAGGCAAGGAACACCTCGGCGGGTTCACCATCATCACCGCGCCCGATCTCGACGCGGCGATCGCGTGGGGCAGCCGCCTCGCCGACGCCGTCGCACCGCTGCCGGTCGAGGTGCGGCCGTTCGCCGGATGAGCGTCGAAGAGGTCTTCACCGCGGAGTACGGCCGTGCCGTGTCGGTGCTCGTGCGGGTCTTCGGCAGCATCGACGTCGCCGAGGAAGCCGTGCAGGACGCGTTCGCCGAGGCGGTCCGGCGGTGGCCGGGAGCCGGGCAGCCGCCGAGCCCGGCCGGCTGGATCATCACCACCGCGCGCAACCGCGCCATCGACCGTCTCCGCCGTGAGGCCGCGCGCGAGGACAAGCACGCCCAGGCGGCGTTGCTCCAGGCCACTTCGGTGAACGACGCGGTCGAGCCCGTCGAGGAGGGCGCCGTGCCCGACGAACGGCTCCGGCTGATCTTCACCTGCTGCCACCCCGCCCTCGCACGGGCCGGCCAGGTCGCACTGACCCTGCGGCTGCTCGGCGGCCTGACGACCGCGGAGATCGCCGGCGCGTTCCTGGTCGCCGAACCGACGATGGCCCAGCGGATCGTCCGGGCGAAGAACAAGATCCGCGACGCGGGCATCCCGTACCGCGTCCCGCAGGACGCCGACCTGCCGGCGCGGCTGTCGGCGGTGCTCGGCGTGCTGTACCTGATCTTCAACGAGGGCTACGCGGCGAGCGCGGGGGAGGACCTGGTCCGCGACGACCTGTGCCGCGAGGCGATCCGGCTGACCCGCGCGCTGGCCGGGCTGATGCCCGACGAGCCGGAGGTGCGGGGCCTGCTGGCCCTGATGCTGCTGATCGACGCCCGCCGCGCGACCCGCACCACCGCGTCCGGCGACCTGGTCTTGCTGGCCGACCAGGACCCGGCCGGGTGGGACGCGGACCTGGTCGCCGAAGGCCAGGAGATCGTCCGCGGGTGCCTGCGCCGCAACCAGCCGGGCCCGTACCAGATCCAGGCGGCGATCCAGGCCGTCCACAGCGACGCGCCCACGGACTGGTCCCAGGTCAAAGCGCTCTACGACCAGCTCCTGGCCGTGGCGCCGACGCCGGTGGTGGCGCTCAACCGCGCGGTCGCGGTCGCCGAAGTCGACGGTCCCGCTCCCGCGCTGGCCCTGGTGGAAGCCCTGGATCTGCCGCGTTTCCCGCTCTTCCACGCGATCCGCGCGGACCTTCTGGACCGGCTCGGCCGGGCCGAGGACGCCGTGGCTGCGTACACCGCGGCGATCGAGCTGACCCACAATGCCGCCGAGAAGGCCTTTCTGGAGCGGAAGCTCGCCCGGCGCTGACGTTCGTGGGGGCTCCCGCGGTACCTGGATCACCAGGGTCTCCCCGACGTCCGGAACGGCTGCCAGCCTGGTGGGGAATTCCCCGGCAGAAAGAACGAAAACCCATGGCGGAAAACCCGTTCACCACCCACGCGGACCTCTTCGATCTGCGCGGGAAACGCGCCCTTGTCACCGGCGGAACCAGGGGCATCGGAGTGATGATCGCGCGCGGCCTGCTGCAGGCGGGTGCCCGCGTCATCGTCTGCTCACGCAAGGCGGACGCGTGCGCGGAAGCCCAGGAACACCTCTCCGAATTCGGCGACGTCCAGGCGATCCCCGCCGACCTGTCCGACCACGACGAGTGCCGGCGTCTCGCCGATCTCGTCAAGGCCGAGTCGGACCACCTGGACATCCTCGTCAACAACGCGGGAGCGATGTGGCGCGAGCCGCTGGAGACGTTCCCGGCCGAGGCCTGGGACGCGGTGGTCGACCTCAACCTCAAGTCGCCGTTCTGGCTGGTCCAGGCGCTGCTCCCGGCGCTGCGCAGGGCGGGCACGGCCGACGATCCCGCACGGATCATCAACATCGGCAGCATCGCCGCCATCCACGTCGCCGAGTCACCCAACTACTCCTACGCCGCCAGCAAAGCGGCGCTGCACCAGCTCACCAGGGTGCTCGCCAGGGAACTGGGCCCCCAGCACGTCACGGTGAACGCGGTGGCCCCCGGACCGTTCCCGTCGCAGATGATGGCGGCCACGCTCGACGCCATCGGCGACACGATCGCGGCGAAGGCCCCGCTGCGCCGGCTCGGCCGCGACGACGACATGGCGGGGATCGCCGTGTTCCTCGCCGCCCGGGCCGGGGCGTACCTCACGGGCACGATCATCCCGGTCGACGGCGGCATCGCCACGACCGCGACCGGGACATAGGGGTACCGGCAGAACCTCCCTGCGCCCGCGGACCGGACCTAGGGTGAGGAGGTGACCAAGATCGACCTGCGCACCGAGATCAAGGAGTTCCTGAGCTCGCGCCGCGCGCGGATCGCACCTGAGCGGGCCGGGCTGCCCGCGTACGGCGGCAACCGCCGGGTCAAAGGTCTGCGTCGGGACGAGGTCGCTCTCCTGGCCGGGATCTCGGTCGACTACTACGTGCGCATGGAGCGCGGCGGCCTCGCCGGCGCCTCCGACGGGGTCCTGGACGCGGTGGCCTCGGCCTTGCACCTGGACGAGGCCGAACGTGACCACCTCGTCCACCTCGCGCGGCGGTCCGGCGGCCCACGCCGCCGGACCGCCGCGACGGTGCGTCCGGCGCTTCGGCAGGTCCTTGACGCCATCACCGATGCACCGGCGTGGATCTGCAACGGCCGCTATGACGTGCTGGCCACCAACCACCTCGCCCGCGCGCTGTACTCACCGATGCTGGCCGACGCACGAGGACAGGCGAACACCGCGCGGTTCGTGTACCTGAATCCCGAGGCGGCACGGTCGTTCTTCGTCGACTACGACCGCATCGTCGGCGACGTGGCCGCGAAACTCCGCATGGAAGCCGGCCGCACTCCGCACGACGAGGAGCTGTTCGCCCTGGTCGGCGAACTGTCGACGCGCAGTGAGCTGTTCCGGAAGCGGTGGGCGTCCCAGGACGTCCGGCTCCACCGGTCCGGTCGCAAGCGGCTGCACCACCCGGTGGTGGGGCGGCTCGACCTGGACGTCGAGTCGATGGATCTGCCTGCCGACTCCGGCCTTCTTCTGAACGTCTACACGGCGCCGGTCGGCACGCCGTCTTCGGACGGTCTGGCGCTGTTGGCGTCGTGGGCGGCGGCTCAGAAGATTCAAGCGCCCAACTGATCGGGCGGACCCTCGTTCGTCAACCCGTGGTTGACGTTCTGAGGGGTACCCAGTTTTCGCAAGCCCTGAATCCGCATGAGCCCGTCCTAGGCCATTCTGGGTTGGGATATGTGACCTTATCCAAACCCAAGAGGGCTATCAGGTTTCTTTTGATTTTGAACAGCTCTTCCTAGTTCTGATTAGAAGCTGTGTTAGGGTCCTGATCATGACGGAAGACGCTGGTCAGGCCCGGATTTGCGAGTACCGGCGCTGTGGGGCGCCGCTGCCACCCGCTGTGGGCCGGGGGAGCCGGGCGCGGTTCTGCCAGGACGGGAAGACCTGGGGCCGCCGGAACCTCTCCTGCCGTGACGCCGAAGCCGTGCTTTCGGACGCCGAGTCGCTGCGGGAGAGCGACACCGAGCTGGACGACACGGCCGTCACCGCGCTCGCCGGCCAGGTCGACCGGGTGCTCGACCCCGCCCGCGGGCTCGTCGAGACGCTCACGACCCTGCGCCACCAGCTCGAAGCCACCACGGCCACCGCACTGGCCGAACGGGACGCGGCCCTCGCCGAGGCCGATGAGCACCGCCGGCAGCGCGGCCGTGCCGAGGCCGTCGCAACCCAGGCCCGAGAGGACGCCGATGAGGCGGTCCGCGCGGCCAAAGCCGCCGAGCAGGAGAAAGCCGCGGCACTGCGTGAGCGGGACGAGGATCGCGCCGCCCGCCGGGCTGCCCAGCAGGAGCAGCAACGCGCCGAAGGGCAGCTGGCGGCAGTCCGGGACGAGCTGGTCCGCGTGGCCGAACGGGCCGACGCCGCGGCCGCTCTCGCCGGTGAACGCGCCGCGACGATCGCCACCCTGACCGCCGAACTCGCGGCCGCACGAACGGCCATCGAGGACGAGCGTCGCCAAGCCGCCGCGCGGACTGAGGCGGCAGAGGCCCAGGCCGAGGTGATGTCGGGCCGCCTCGACGCGGCCGAAGCACGTGCGCAGGCGCTCGACGCGCGCCTCGAAGTAGCCCGCGAAGAGCTGACCAAGGCAGCTGCTGCTCACCAGTCCGCCCTCGGTCAAGCCCGGGCGGACGCGGACCGGCGCCTGGCCGAGCTGCAGGCGGGTCACGAGCAGACCATCCGGTCGATGCACGAGACCACCACGCACCTCGGCGCCGAGCTCCGCGCGTCCGCCGGGCGTGCCGACAACGCCGAACGCGCGCTGACCAGGGTCTTGGCCGTCCTGCGGGAGGCCGACACGAGTGTGCCCGAGGATGTCGCGGCAATGCTTAAGTAGTTACTTGACTATCATGACGGCTCGACATAACTTAAGTACATGCTTGACCATGAGCTGGACCTGGTGTTCCGGGCCCTCGGGGACCGGACGCGGCGGGCGCTGGTGGAACGGCTCGTGCGCGGGCCCGCGTCGGTCAGCGAGCTGGCCGAACCGCTGACCATGTCGCTCGCCGCCGTCGTCCAGCACCTGCAGGTGCTGGAATCCGCCGGCATCGTGCGGTCGGAGAAGGTCGGCCGCGTCCGCACCTGCCGGATCGAGCCGGACGTGCTGCGCGCCGGCGAACACTGGCTGGGACGGCAGCGCACCACGTGGGAGGGCAGGCTCGACCGGCTCGGCGACTTCCTCGCCGGGCCCGGCACCTCGGAAGGGAGCACGGAATGACCGTCAAGCACTCGACTTTCACGCTGGAACGGACCTATCCCGTCCCGGCCGCGCGCGTGTTCGCCGCTTGGGCGGACCCGGTCGCGAAGGACCGGTGGTTCGTGTCCGAGGGGTCGCACGAGCTGGACTTCCGCGTCGGCGGCCGGGAAACCCTCGACGGCCTCACCCCCGACGGCGGTGCACTGAACCTCGTGTCGACCTACCACGAGATCGTGCCGGAGCAGCGGATCGTCTACTCCTCCACGCTCACCGGCCGTGGTGCGCTCGCGACCGTTTCCATCACCACGGTGGAACTGGTGCCGGAGGGCGACGGCACCCGGCTGGTCCTCACCGAGCAGGACACGTTCCTCGACGGCGCCGAGAAACCGGAGTGGCGCGAGCAGGGCACGGGTGACTGGCTGGACAAGCTCGGCGACGAGCTGAAGTGACGACCACGCTCACGCCGTCCGGTACTGCTGGGGGCTGACGCCGAACTCGCGTTTGAAGGCCGCGCTGAGCGCGAACGCGCTGCCGTAGCCGACCTGGCGGGCGACCGCGGCGATGGTGGCGTCCGGCTGCTGGCGCAGCAGGTCCGCGGCGAGGGCGAGGCGCCAGCCGGCGAGGTAGGCCATCGGGGTCTCGCCGACCGTGACCGCGAACCGCCGGGCCAGTGCCGCCCGCGAGACACCGGTGTTCGCGGCGAGCTTGGCGACCGTCCACGGCTCGGCGGGCTGGTGCTGCAGCAGCCGCAGCGCCTGCCCGACGACCGGGTCGTCGTGGGCGCGGTACCAGGCGGGCGCGCTGGTGCCGGGCCGGTCGAACCACGCGCGCAGCGCGGCGATCAGCAGCAGGTCCAGCAGCCGGTCGAGGACCGCTTCCTGGCCGGGGACGTCCCGGTTGATCTCGGCGGCCAGCAGCCCGACCAGCGGCGTCGGCCAGTCGGCCGCGCGCAGGACGATCAGCGCCGGCAGCGCGGCCAGGAGCTTCTTGCTGATCTCGCCTTCCATGCCGTAGGTGCCGGTCAGCAGGTCGACCGGGCCACCCGTGCCCCAGGTCCGCACGCCGAGATCGGCGTACGCGGTGAGGTGGCCGCCGTCGGGTGTCCGGCATTCCTGGCCGGGCAGGATGACGGCTTGTGGTGGCGTCGACGGGTGGTCGGCGACCAGGTACGGGGCCGGGCCGCGAGCGATCGCGACGTCTCCTTCGCTCAGCAGCACCGCTTCGCCCGCGTCGGGCACGATCCACGCTTCGCCGCGCACTACCGACACGACGGTCAGCGGCGCGTGGTCCTCGATGCGCAACGACCACGGCGGGGTCATGACCGAGCGCAGCAGGAACGCGCCGTGGGCGCGGGGTCCGTCGAGCAGCGCGGCGAGCGGGTCCATGGCCCTGAGTGTAGACGCTGAAACATGCGATCGAGGCTTTGAACTATGGAGAGTCTTACGGGGTGCCGGTTGACTCAGTGCCATGACAACGAACTTCTTGGTGGTGGGCGGCACGGGCAAGACCGGGCGGCGCGTGGCGGACCGGCTGCGGGAGCGGGACCTGCCGGTGCGGACGACGTCCCGGCGCGGGACACCGCCGTTCGACTGGGCCGATCGCGAGACCTGGGCGCCGGTGCTGAAGGGCGTCGACGCCGTGTACCTGACCTACTACCCCGATCTGGTGGTGCCCGAGGCGGCGGCCGACATCCGCGCGTTCGCCGAACTCGCGGTGGCGCGGGGAGTTCAGCATCTCGTGCTGCTGTCCGGGCGCGGTGAGGAGGACGCCGAGGCGTGCGAGCGGATCGTCCGGGACGCCGGCACCGGCTGGACGGTCCTGCGCTGCAGCTGGTTCGCCCAGAACTTCAGCGAGCACTTCCTCCTGGACGCCGTGCTCGGCGGGGAGATCGCGCTGCCGGCGGGCACCGTGACCGAGCCGTTCATCGACGTCCGCGACATCGCCGACGTCGCGGTGAAGGTGCTCACCGAGCCCGGTCACACCGGTGAGTTGTACGAGCTGACCGGTCCGCGGCTGCTGAGTTTCGCCGACGCTGCCGCGGAGATCTTGGCCGCATCGGGGCGAAATGTTCGCTATGTTCCGGTTTCCGGGGCGGAGTACGCGGCCGCGGCGGTGGCGTACGGCGTGCCCGCGGAAGAGGTCGGGGCGCTGACGGAGCTGTTCGCGCGGGTGCTCGACGGGCGCAACGAGTCGGTGACCGGCGACGTGGCGCGGGTGCTGGGGCGCCCCGCGACGGACTTCGCCGCCTTCGCGCGGGACGCGGCGGCGACCGGGGTCTGGGCCCGGTGACGAGGAGGGAGAGACCGATGTCGACGGTGGTGCTGGTGGCCGCGCTGGTCGCGGCCGGGTTGGTCGCGGGGTTGTTCTACGCCTACGCGTGCTCGGTGATGCCGGGGATCGGGCGGGGCGACGACAAGACGTTCGTGGAGGCGATGCGCGGGATCAACGTCGCGATCGTGAACCCGGTCTTCATGCTGACGTTCCTGGGCGCGCCGCTGCTGGCGGCCGTCGCGGTGTTCTTCCACCTGGGGTCGCGGTCGCTGCCGTGGGTGATCGCGGGGTTCGTGTTCCTGCTGGCGATGGTCGTGATCACCGGGGTGGTCAACATCCCGCTGAACAACGCGCTGGACAGGGGCGGCGACGACTACGCGGCGGTGCGGGCGGCGTTCGAGACGGTGTGGGTGCGCTGGAACGTCGTGCGTGCCGTGGTGAGCACGGCCGGGTTCGGCTGTCTGGTGGCGGCCGTGCTCACCCGGAACTGAGTCAGCCGGCGACGCGGAAGAGCAGGTCGGTGACCCACTGGGCGGGGTCCGGGACGTCGAGGGGGTTGGTGCGCAGCACTTCCAGGCGCCCGCCCCACTCCTCGCCGTCGGGGCCTTCGGTGACGTCCCACGTGACGCCCTCGGCGGCGCCCCAGGCCAGAACCGCTTCGGTCGCGGCGGCCAGGCCGTCGGGGGCGCCGACGTAGGTCTCGAGGACGTACTTGCCGGCCGGGACTTCGCCGGGGAAGGCCGGTTCGTCCGGGGTGAAGGCGGCGTCGATCGGGACGCCGGCTTCGACGGTGAAGCGCATGCCGGGGTGCAGCACGCGGTAGCGGAAGAACGGCGCGCCGGCCGGGACGATCCCATGGCCGGCGAGGGTGCCGATGAGCGGGGGCAGCCGGTCGGCGATGCGCGGGAACTCCTCGATGCCGAGGGTGGCGCGCTCGGCGACGTACCGCTGGGCGGGTCGGTCCACGATGGACGGCATCAGGGTTCCTCCGGGACGAAGACGGGGCGGACTTCGATACTGCCGTAGGTCGCGGCGGGGTGCTGGGCCGCGATCTCCACGGCTTCGTCGAGGTCGTCGCACTCGATGAGGACGTAGCCGCCGACCTGTTCCTTGGCTTCGGTGAACGGCCCGTCGGTGAGCAGGACTTCGCCGTCGCGGACGCGGATCGTGGTGGCTTCCGACGGCGGGCGCAGGCCGCCTCCGCCGTGGATCTTGCCGCGGCGGGCCAGGTCTTCGCCCCAGCCGTCGCAGCCGTCGTACTGGTGGTCTTCGGCGGTCTCGTCGCCGGCGATGAGCAGGAGGTAGCGCACGTCAGTGTCCTTCCAGGACTTCGCGCAGGCGCGCGGCGAAGGGTTCGGGCTCGGTGGCGAACCCGCCGTGGTCGCCCGGGAACTCCACCGGGGTGAGGCCGAGGCCGCCGGCGAGCCCGAGGGCGGTTTCGTGGGCCGTGGACCCGGCGGACTTCTCGCCGACGGCGACGACGAGCCGCGCCGAGGTCGCCTTGAGCGCGTCGAGATCGGGTTCGTAGGCGCCGGTGGCGGCCATCAGGTGGCGGAAGAAGTAGGTGAAGTTGCCGTGGCCGCGGGGGTCGAGCGGGGGCGCGGGTTCGACACCCACGAGGGCCATGAACGCGGCGAAGGCGGCGTCGATGCCCTGGTCGCGGAAGACCGCCGGGATGTCCGGGCCGTCGAGGGCGCCGGCGGGCAGGTAGCGGGTGACCGGCGGCTCGTGCAGCACGACCGTGCGGACGTCGCCGGGGTGGCGCGGGACGAGGTCGAGCATCGTGATGGCGCCTCCGCTGTTGGCGAAGACGTCGGCGGGGCCGACCTCGGTGAGCAGGCGGTGCACGTCGTCGGCGTGCTCGCGCACGACGTCGTCGCCCGGTTCGCCGTCGAGGGGGCTGCGGCCGAGGCCGCGCGGGTCGTAGGTGACGACGGTGTGGTCTTGGGCCAGGACGGTCCGGATGTGGGTGAAGACGGCGGCGTCGGCGGGGCCGCCGGGGACCAGCAGCAGGACGGGACCGCTGCCGGTGACGTCGTAGGTGAGCCGGGCGCCGGGTACGGCGAGGGTGGTCATGGGCGCTCCTCCGGTGATCGTGGTTCGACCGACCGACGAACGGGTTCGCCCGGGACCGACACCCCTTCGGAAATTCTTCGCGTGAGGTAGGCGCGCTCGGCTTCGGTGGGCGCGAGGTCGCGGGCTTTCGCGTACCACTCGGCGGCTTCGGCGTGGCGGCCGAGCCGGCGGAGGAAGTCGGCGCGGGTGGCCGGGAGCAGGTGGTAGCCGTCCATCGTCAGCTCGTCGAGCAGGGCGAGCCCGGCGAGCGGCCCGTCGGCCATGCCGACCGCGACGGCCCGGTTGAGCTCGACGACCGCGCTGGGCAGGTACTTGCGCAGTTCGCCGTAGAGGCCGGCGATCTGGGCCCAGTCGGTGTCGGCGGCCCGGGCGGCGGTCGCGTGGCAGGCGGCGATGGCGGCCTGGATCTGGTACGGCCCGGGACTGCGCCGCCGCAGCGCGGTCTCCAGCACCTGGGTGCCTTCGGCGATTTCGGCGGCGTCCCAGCGGGTGCGGTCCTGTTCCTCGAGCGGGACGAGCTGTCCGTCGTCGGTGCGGGTCTCGCGGCGGGCGTGCTGCAGGAGCATGAGGGCGAGCAGGCCGAGGACTTCGGGCTCGTCGGGCATCAGGTGGGCCAGGACGCGGGCGAGCCGGACGGCTTCGGCGGCGAGGTCGGGGCGCAGCAGGCCGGGGCCGGCGCTGGCGGAGTAGCCCTCGTTGAAGGTCAGGTAGAGCACGCCGAGGACGGCGGCGGTGCGTTCGGGCAGCAGGTGCGCGGGCGGGACGCGGTAGGGGATGCCGGCGTTGCGGATCTTGCGTTTCACCCGCACGAGCCGTTGGGACATGGTGGCTTCCGGGACGAGGAAGGCGCGGGCGATCTCGGCGGTCGACAGCCCGGACAACGTGCGCAGGGCGAGCGCGACCTGGGCTTCGGTGGCCAGTGCCGGGTGGCAGCAGGTGAAGATGAGCCGCAGCCGGTCGTCGGTGACACCGCTGTCGTCCTCGGGTGGTTCTTCGGGGACGTGCATGCGGCCGGCCTCCTGCAGCTTGGCGGCGCCGAGGGCGTCGCGGCGGAGCCGGTCGGTGGCGCGGTTGCGGGCGGTGGTGGTGAGCCAGGCGCCGGGCCGCGCCGGAACGCCGTCGCGGGGCCAGGTGCGCAGGGCCAGCGCGAACGCCTCCTGCGCGCACTCTTCGGCGAGGTCCCAGTCGCCGGTGATCCGGATGAGCGTGGCCACGACCTGGCCCCACTCCTCCCGGAACGCCTCCGCGACCACGGTCTCGACGTCCACCACCCGCTCCTCCTCCCGCCGGTTCACCCGCCCGACGAACGGCCGGGGCCGAAACCGACAGCCGCGGCGTGGCAGGCCCCGAACCCCTCGGCACGCGCGACGATCCGGCCGCCTTCGACGCGGATGGCGGTCTCGGTGGCGTCGCTGACCGCGGTGACGCCGGCCGCCGCGGCGAGTGCTCCGGTGGCGTCGCAGACGATCCGCAGCCGCGGCCGGACCGGTGGGGCGATGGCCTGGTCGAGGCAGCCGCGCAGGTCGGCGACGGCGAGCCTCGCCAGCGGGGCGAGCTCGCCGGGGTCGCTGGTGACGAGCACGGCGGTGACGTCGGCGCCGGCGCGGACGGCTTCTTCGAAGGCGGAGGCGCGGTGCAGGCCCAGGACGGTGACGACGCCGTCGCCGGGACGCACGGTGCCGCCGGTGAGCAGGTCGGTCGCGGGCGGCGGGGTCCACGGCTCGTCGACGGGCCGGGCCTGCGAGGTGATCGGCGGGACGCCGGGCCAGTCGTCGCTCAGATCCAGGTCGAGCAGGGCCGCGCAGGCGGTGACGACGTGGAACGGCTCGCCGAAGCCGGGCGCGGCCGCGGCGAGCTGGCTCGCGCCCGAGAGTGTCGTGAGGGCGGCTTCGGCGACGCGGACCAGGCGCCGGCCGGGGCGGCGGCGTTCGAGGGCGAGCCCGAGCAGGATCGCGTTGACGCGCATGAGCTGCGCGTACGGGCGGCGGGTGTGCTCGTCGGCGAGGATCTCGGGCAGCAGGTCGCGGCCGAGGCGGGCTTCGGGGCTGTCGCTGTCGGTGGAGAGCGGCAGCCGGGCGACCCAGGCGCGGGCGAACGCGGCCAGGACATCGGCCGCGGCCGGATCCGGCGGCGGGGTGGCGGGCCGGGGCGCGCGTTCGGCGAGGTCGGCCAGGACCGCGAAGTAGAGGGCTCGTTTTCCGGGGAAGTTGGAGTAGACCGCGCCGCGGGTGAGCTCGGCGCGTTCGGCGATGACGTCGATCTTGGCCTCGCGGAACCCCCGTCCGGCGAACTCGTCGCGGGCGGCGGCGAGGACCTTCGCGCGGTTGCGTTCCTGGGTCTCCGCCCTGCTGAGCCTGACCATCGTCCTCCTTGCCGTGGCGTCGCGAGCCAAGATACCGTGACCACTGAGATGATTAGAACATCTGATGTGAACATCTGGAGTGGCCCATGACCCCCGAGATCGACCTGACCGACTTCGCGGTCCTCACCGACCCGTTCACCGCCTACGACCGCGCCCGCGAGGAGAGCGCGGTGGCCAAGCTGGTGATCCCCGGCTTCGGCCCGTTCTGGGCGCTGACCCGCTACGCCGAGGCTCGCGCGATGCTGGCCGACCCGCGGTTCGAGGTCCGCGCGGAAAGCTTCCTGAGGCCGCCGGGCATCCCCGAGCACTGCCTGGAGTACCTGCGCACGATGGCCGAGCGCGACGGGCCCGAGCACCTGCGGCTGCGCCGCCTGGTGGCCCCGGCGTTCACCCCGAAGCGCGCCGCACAGCTGCGGCCGCGGCTGGTCGCGCTCACCGAACGGCTGCTCGACGAGCTGCCCGCGCACGCCGAAGACGGCGTCGTGGACCTCGTCCCGCACTTCGCGCGGCCGCTGCCGATGGACGTCATCTGCGAGCTGGCGGGCATTCCCGAGGCCGACCGGCCCCAGTGGCGTGAGTACGGCGCCGCGGTCGCGGGCGGCGCCGGTCCGGACTTCGCGGCGGCGATCCCGGCGATCATCGAGGGCGCGAAGGCGGCGGTCGCGCGCAGCCGGGCCGACCCGGGCGACGACCTGATCGGCGACCTCGTGCACGCCCAGGACGGTGACCGGCTCACCGACACCGAGCTGGTCACCCTGGTCTGGCACCTCGTGCTGGCCGGGCAGACGCCGGTGAACCTCATCGCCAACGCCGTCGAAGCCCTGCTGCGGCACCCGGACCAGCTCGAGCTGCTGCGGGCGGACCCCGGGTGGTGGCCGGGGGCGGTCGAGGAGCTGATGCGCTTCTGCAGCCCGCAGCTGCTGACCACGCCGCGGTTCGCGCGGGAGGACGTCAAGATCGACGGTGAGCTGATCCGCGAAGGCGAGCGGGTGACGGCGGCGATGGTGGCCGCCGATCGCGATCCGCGCGTGTTCCCCGACGCCGGCCGCCTGGACGTGATTCGCTCGGGACCGGCCCAGCTGGGGTTCTCGCACGGCCCGCACTTCTGCCTGGGCGCGTCGATCGCGCGGGTGGAGACGGAGGTCGCCCTGTCGGCGTTGTTCGCCCGGTTCCCAGACCTGGCGCTCGCGGGTGACGTGCCGCGGGCACCCGACGGCGGGACGTGGCGTCCGGCGCGGCTACTTCTGACGCTCTGACACGAGCGCCTCGATGCCGTCGAGGACGCGGGCGAGGCCGAAGCGGAAGGTGTAGGCGGGGTCTTCCGCGGCGTTGTGGGCCTCACCCGCGGCCTGGCCGACGCGCGAGGCGATCGGGTAGTGCGCCGCGTCGGCGGCCGGGATACCGGCCAGGACCGGCGCGGCGCGTTCCCACCACACCGCGTCGGTCATGCCGCTGGCGCGGACCAGGCGGGCGGCGTCGATCGAGCTGCGCGCGGTGGTCCGGACCAGGCCGGTGACGAGGCCGACGGCGGCGTCCATCTCGACGTCGTCGAGCCCGATGCCGTCGACCGCGCGCAGCTCGTGCTCGTACTTGGCGAAGCTGTGCGGGCCGAGCGCCGACCGGCTGGTGGTGACCTGCAGCAGCCACGGGTGGCGGTGGAACAGGGCCCACAGCTCGTCGGCGATCGCGGTGAGCGCGGCGCGCCAGCCGAGGCCGGGCTCGGGGGCCGGCAGCTCGCCGTGGACGTGGTCGATCATCAGGTCCAGCAGTTCGGCGCGGCCGGGCACGTAGGTGTAGAGCGACATGGGGGAGACGCCGAGCTGGTCGGCGACGCCGCGGATGGTGACGGCCTCGATGGTGTCGGTGTCGGCGAGCGCCACGGCGGCGCGGACGACGTCGGCCGTGGTCAGCTTCGGTTTCGGGCCGCGTTTCGGGGGGCCGGAGACGCCCCAGAGCAGCTCGATCGTCCGCTTCGGGTCGCCGCTGTCGTTGTCCTCCGTGCGCACGCCGCTCATTCTGTCCACTCGATTCTCGTACGTCGTACAGAGTTGTGCTAACCTCTTCTTCGTACACAGTACAGAGTTAAGGGGCTTGATGACTCCGCAGATCCACGCCGAGGGACTTCGCAAGCGCTACGGCGACGCGTACGCCCTCGATGGGTTCGATCTCTCCGTCCCGGCCGGGTCGCTGCACGGCCTGCTGGGACCCAACGGCGCGGGCAAGACGACGGCGGTCCGCGTGCTCTCCACCCTGCTGCGTCACGACGGGGGCCTCGCGCGGGTGGCCGGCTTCGACGTCGCCGCTGAGCCAGCAAAAGTGCGGTCCTCGATCGGGCTGGTCGGGCAGCAGGCCGCCGTCGACGAGCTGTTGTCCGGGCGGCAGAACCTGGTGTTGTTCGGCCGGCTGCACCACCTGGGCCGGCGTGAAGCCGTGCGCCGCGCCGACGACCTGCTCGAGCGGTTCGGGCTCGTGGACACCGGGGCGAAGCCGGTTTCGGCGTACTCGGGCGGGATGCGTCGGCGGCTGGACCTCGCGGCGTCGCTGCTGGCCGCGCCGCGGGTGCTGTTCCTCGACGAGCCGACCACCGGCCTCGATCCGCGCAGCCGCACCGAGGTCTGGCGGGCGGTGCGGTCGCTGGTCGCCGACGGCACGACCGTGCTGCTCACGACGCAGTACCTGGAGGAGGCCGACCGGCTGGCCGACCGCATCTCCCTGGTGGAACACGGCCGCGTGATCGCCGAAGGCACCCCGGCCGAGCTGAAGGGCTCACTCGGGGCGACCCGGATCGAGCTGGTGCTGACCGACCCCGACGTCGTCCCCGCGGCAACGGCGTTGCTGGCCCGGGTCACCGGGGGCGAGCCGGTCCGCGAGGAGCTGCGGGTCAGCGCGCCGGCCGAGCCGCCGATGCTGGCGGACGCGGTGCGCGAGCTGGCGGCGACCGGGCTGTCGTTCGCCGACGTGGCGTTGCGGCACCCGACGCTCGACGAGGTGTTCCTGGAGCTGACGGGGGTACCGCGATGAGGTGGGCCCTCGAGGACGGCTGGACGCTGACCCAGCGCTACCTCGCGCAGCTGGCGCGGCGCCCGGCGCGGCTGGCCACGGTGGTGGCGTTCCCGATCCTGATGGTGCTGATCTTCGCCTACCTGCTCGGCGGCGGGATGACCGTGCCGGGCGGCGGGTCCTACCGCGAGTTCCTGATGCCCGGGATGTTCGCGATGACCATGGCGTTCGGGTTGTCGGGCACGATGATCGCGGTGCTGGACGACGCGGCCAAGGGCGTCACCGACCGGTTCCGCTCCCTGCCGATGGCGCCCTCGGCGGTGCTCACCGGCCGGGTGGCCGCGGACCTGCTCAACGCGGTGCTCGCGCTGGCGGTGCTGCTGGGCTGCGGGTTCGCCGTCGGCTGGCGCCCGCACGGCAGCCTGGCCGAGACGCTCGCGGCGTTCGGGTTGCTGCTCCTGCTGCGCACGGCCCTGGTGTGGGCGGGGATCTACCTGGGCCTGCTGACCACCGATCCGTCGATGGTGACGCTCGCGCAGACGCTGGAGTTCCCGTTCGGGTTCCTCTCCAGCGCGTTCGTGGCGACCGCGACCATGCCGGCGTGGCTGGGAACCGTGGCGGAGTGGAACCCGTTGTCCTCCACGGTGACAGCGACGCGGGTGCTGTTCAGCAACCCGGGCGCGGGCGGGGAGTCCTGGGTGAGCACGCACCCGGTGCTCATGGCGGTGGTGTGGCCGCTGGTGCTGCTCGCGGTGTTCGTGCCGTTGTCCGTGCGCCGATACGGGAGGCTGGGGAACTGAACGTCGACTTCCACCCGGGTGAGCCGCCGCGGGCGGGACGCCTGGTCATCGACGGCCGTGAGCTGTCCCTTGTGGACGGACTGCCGGAACTGCTCGGCGGCGCCGACGCGTTCTGGGCGACCGCGGCACAGGCCGCGTTGAAGCTCGTCGCCGCGGGACGGCTGCTGCCCGGGGTCACCGAGGGCGGTTACGACGCTTGGCGAGTCGGGCCGCTGGCCCCGGCCGAAGCCGCGTGGCTGCGGGACCTCGCGGCGGCGATGCCGGCGGACGTGCGCGCGCCGGGGCCGTTGCTGCGGACGTTCCTCGACGCCGTCGCCGACACGCTGCCCCGCACGCCCGCCGCGGTGAAGGCGGCCGGGACGCGGTTGTTCGCCGCCGTCGCACCCCAGCGGGCGGAGTCCCTGCGCGACTGGGCCGACGAACTGGCAGCCGGGCTCGACTCGGGGATCCGGGTGTCGCTGCGGATCGAGGCGCCGGACGGCTTCGACGCGGGCCGGTTCCACGCCGTGGTGCAGGTGCACGGTGATGCCGGGATCGCCGACGCGGCCGAGCTGTGGGAGACGGGCCGGTTCGGGCCGCGGGCCCGCATCGACGTCGTGCTGGCCCTGCGCCGCGGTGCGCAGGTGTGGCCGGCGTTGGGCCCGCTGCTCACCTCGGCCGTGCCGGACGAGCTGGCGCTGGGCGAGGACGACGTCACCGAGCTGGTCGCGGCCGCGGCGCCGCGGCTGGCGGCGGTGGGGATCGATGTGCACTGGCCGGCGGAGCTCGCCGGGTCGCTGACCGCGCGAGCGGTCGTGAACGCCGGGGACGCACCGGGTGACCTGCCGTCGTTCTTCGGCGGTGGGCGGGCCCTGGCGTTCGACTGGCAGCTCGCCCTGGGCGGCCAGGTGCTGACCGAGGCGGAGCTGGACGCGCTCGCCGAGGCCCGCCGTCCGGTGGTGCGGCTGCGCGACCGCTGGGTGCTCGTCGACCCCGCATTGGCGGCGAAGGCACGCGAGCGGACGTTGAAGCCGTTGACCCCGGTCGACGCGCTGGGCGCGGTGCTGACCGGGACCACCGAGGTCGACGGCGAGCCGGTCGAGGTCGTCACCGAGGGCTGGCTGGCGCGGCTGCGGGAACGGCTGTCCGCGCCGCCGGAACCCCAGGCGCCGCCCGCCGGGCTGGCCGCGACGCTGCGGGACTACCAGCTGCGCGGATTGCAGTGGCTGGCCACCGTGACCGGCCTCGGGCTCGGTGGCTGTCTCGCCGACGACATGGGGCTGGGCAAGACGGTCACGCTGATCGCGCTGCACCTGCATCGCGCGTCCGGGCCGACGCTGGTGGTGTGCCCGGCGTCGTTGCTGGGCAACTGGGAACGCGAGATCCGCCGGTTCGCTCCGGGCGTGCCGGTGCGGCGCTTCCACGGCGGTGCGCGGTCGCTGGCGGACCTCGACGGGTTCGTGCTCACCACCTACGGCACGCTGCGCGCCGATCCCGCGCCGCTGGCGCAGGTGCGGTGGGGGCTGCTGGTGGCCGACGAGGCCCAGCACGTCAAGAACCACCGGTCGGGCACGGCGAAGGCGGTGCGGCTGGTGCCCGCGGCCGCGCGGGTCGCGCTGACCGGCACGCCCGTGGAGAACACGCTCTCGGAGCTGTGGGCGATCCTCGACTGGTCGGCGCCGGGGCTGCTGGGTTCGCTCAGCGAGTTCCGGGCCCGGTGGGCGAAGCCGATCGAGGCGGGCGATCCGGCCGCGGCCGAGCGGCTGTCCCGGTTGCTGCGGCCGTTCCTGCTGCGGCGGCGCAAGTCCGACCCCGGAATCGCGCCGGAGCTGCCGGCGAAGACCGAGACGGACCGGCCGGTGGCGCTGAGCCCGGATCAGGTGGTGCTGTACGAGGCCGTGGTGCGCGAGATGATGGCCGACATCGCCGCGAGCGACGGGATGGCGCGGCGCGGCCGGATCGTCAAGCTGCTGACCGCGCTCAAGCAGATCTGCAACCACCCGGCGCAGTACCTCAAGGAACCCGGCGGCCGCTCCGGCAAGCTCGAGCTGCTCGACGAGCTGCTGGACACGATCCTCGCCGAAGACGGCGCGGTGCTGGTGTTCACCCAGTACGTCGCCATGGCCCGGCTGCTGGAGAAGCACCTGGCCGCGCGCGGGATCCCCACCCAGCTGCTGCACGGCGGCACCCCGGTGGCCCGGCGCGAAGACCTCGTGCAGCGGTTCCAGGACGGCGAGGTCCCGGTGTTCCTGTTGTCGCTCAAGGCGGCGGGCACCGGGCTGAACCTCACGCGCGCGGACCACGTCGTGCACTTCGACCGCTGGTGGAACCCGGCGGTCGAAGACCAGGCGACCGACCGGGCCTACCGGATCGGGCAGACCCGACCGGTCCAGGTGCACCGGCTGGTCGCCGAAGGGACGGTCGAGGACCGGATCGCGGCCATGCTGCGGGAGAAGCGGGCCCTGGCCGACGCGGTCCTGGCCGGGGGCGAGGCGGCGTTGACGGAACTGTCGGACACCGAGCTCGCGGAGCTCGTCGAGCTGAGGAGCCGCTGATGAGCGACGTGCGAGGGTTCCCGGCGTTCGGGCCCAGCGGCGTCCGCGGGCGGTTCGCGACGTCGTGGTGGGGCCGGGCGTGGCTGAGCGCGATGGAGGACACCGCGCTGGACCTGCGTCAGCTCAAGGCCGGGCGCCGGTACGCGGCGGCGGGGCTGGTCGGGCCGATCACGGTGAGCCCGGGCCGGATCGCGGCGGTGGTCGACGACGCCGACGGCGGCCCGTACCGGACCGAGCTGCGCCTGGCGGAGCTGTCCGAAGTGGACTGGACGCGGTTCTTCGACCGGGTCGCGTCGCGGGCCGGGCACCTGGCGGCGCTGCTGGACCGGGACATGCCGCACGACCTGGTGGCCGCGGCCGGCGACGCCGGCGTCCACCTGCTGCCGGGGATCGGCGATCTCGATCCGGAGTGCGACTGCCCGGGCTGGGAGCTGCCGTGCAAGCACGCGGCCGCGTTGTCGTTCCAGGCGTCGTGGCTGCTGGACGCCGACCCGTTCGTGCTGTTGCTGATGCGGGGCAGGGGCGAGCGGGAGATCCGCGAGGAGCTGGAGAGCCGGACCGCGCCGCGGGCCGAGCTCGAGGTCACCGACCGCACGCCCGGCGAACTGCCGGACCTGGCGGAGTTCCGGCCGTCGGGAGCGCCGTCGGTTCCGGCCGCGCCCGGCGTGCCCGCGGAGGCGTTCGCGCTGCTGTCGGCCAACGCGGCGGCGCGGGCCCGGGCGGTGCTGGCGGGGGAGCCGTGGCCGGGACGGCGGGCCGACGCGGTCCGGCTGGCCGCGGAGTTCCCGCCGGTGGCGTCGCGGCTGGGCGAAGGCACCGGCTTCGAGCAAGCCGTCGCGGCGTGGACGTACGGCGGGCGTGACGGCCTCGAGGTGCTCGACTCGTCGTGGACGCCGCCGAAGCCCGTGCTGGCCGCGGCGCGGGCCGCACTCGCCGACGTGGAGCCGGTGTTCGACCGCAACCACTGCACGGCCGGGGACGTGCAGCTGCGACTGGATCGCCGGGGCCGGTGGCACCCGTACCGGCGCGAGGGCGGGACGTGGTGGCCCGCGGGCCCGCCGGAGACCGACCCCGGCCTGCTGCTCGGCTGAGGCTTCTTCACGCGGAAAAGGGTTGCCACGTCAAGGATTTTCGTGGGAATTCGACGTATCCAGCGTCCGGGCCGGTGTCTCCTGTCCCCCCGAAGGCGGGTTCCGCCTGGCGACTGGGGGTGCGGGCGCGCGGGTGCTGCTCTCCGCGCGCCCGCCCGGTCTTCTGTCGCGGGTCCGGATCGGGCGAGTCTAGGCCGCGGCGCGTTCGGCGAGCGGACGGCGGCGCAGTCCCGGCTGCTGCAGGGCGGGTGGCTGGTAGGTCTGGTCGAGGGTGCCGATGTCGGTGCCGGGCGCGACGATCTCGTCGATGCGGTCGAGGAGGTCGTCGGAGAGGGTGACGTCCAGGCCGGCCAGCAGGTCGTCGAGGTGGGCCATCGTGCGGGCACCCAGCAGTGCGCTCGTCACACCGGGATGGGCGATCGTGAAGGCCATCGCCAGGTGCGTCAGGGGCAGGCCGGCTTCGGCGGCGAGGGCGGCGAACTTCTCGACGACGTCGAGCCGGGTTTCGTCGGTGAGGTGGCGGACCAGGCCCGCGCGGCGCAGTTCGCCGTGCGGGCGGCCGGTCAGCAGGCCTTGGCCGAGCGGGCCCCAGACCAGCGTGCCCATGCCGAAGCGCTGGGTGGTGGGCAGGAGCTCGCGTTCGATGCCGCGGTTGAGCAGGGAGTAGACCGGCTGCTCGGTGTGGAACCCGGTGAGGCCGCGGCGCTCGGCGGCCCACTGGGCGTCGACGATGCCGGACGCCGGGGTCCCGGACGCGCCGATCGCGCGGACCTTGCCGCTGCGCAGCAGGTCGGTGAGGGCGGCGAGGGTCTCCTCGATGTCGGTGCCGGGGTCGGGCCGGTGCAGCTGGTAGAGGTCGATGTGGTCGGTGCGCAGGCGCCGCAGGGAGTTCTCGACCGCCGTGACGATCCAGCGGCGGGAGGCGCCCTGGTGGTTGGGATCCTGGCCGGTGGGGCGGCCGAACTTGGTGGCGAGCACGACGTCGTCGCGGCGGCCTTCGAGGGCTTTGCCGACGACCTCCTCGGAGTCGCCGTAGGCGTCGGCGGTGTCGACGAAGTTGATGCCGGCGTCGAGGGCCTTGTGGAGGACCCGGGCGGAGTCCTCGGGGTCGGCGTTGCCGATCGAGGTGGCGAACATCAGCGTGCCCAGGGCGTAGGGACTGACCTTGATGCCGGTCCGGCCCAGCGTGCGGTACTGCATCGGGACTCCTCGGGTAACCTCAACCGGAAAGCTTTTCCACAACTATACGGAAAGACTTTCCGGGTAGCCACGAGGAGGACCGTGACCGCAGAGCCGCGACGCCGGCGCGCCGACGCCCAGCGCAACATCGACGCCCTGCTGGAGGCGGCTAAGAGCGTGTTCGCCACCTCAGGGGTGGACGCTCCGGCGAAGGAGATCACCGACCTGGCCGGGGTCGGCGTCGGCACGCTCTACCGGCACTTCCCGCAGCGCGCCGACCTGGTCGCGGCCGTGCTGCAGCGCGAGATCGACGCCCTGGCCGACGCGGGACCGCCGCTGAGCGCCGACCACGCGCCGGGGGACGCGCTGCGCAAGTGGCTGCACCGCTACACCGAGCTCGTCGGCACCAAACGCGGGCTGGCCACCGCGCTGCATTCGGGCGATCCCGCCTTCGACGCCCTGCCCGGGTACTTCATGCAGCGCATGGAGCCCGCCCTGGCCGAGCTGCTGGACGCGGCGGCCGCGGCGGGGGAGGTCCGCGCCGACGTGAGCGCGAAGGACCTCCTGCACGCCGTGGCCCTGCTCTGCCAGCCGGTACGTGGCGAGGACCTGGAGTACAACCAGCGGATGGTCGCGGTCCTCGCCGACGGGCTCACCCCACGGGCGTGACCGCGTAGCCCGCGACTCCCTGGCTCAGCGAACCGTCGCGCGCTCGATGATCGCGCCCGTGTCCACCCCGGACGGCAGCGTGCCGAACGCGATGCCCCAGTCACCGCCCAAGCGCGACGCGCAGAAGGCGTCCGCGACCGCCGGGTGACCGTGGCGCACCAGCAGCGAGCCCTGCAGCACCAGCGCCATCGACTCCACCACCCGCCGCGCGCGGTACTCGATGCCGTCGAAGTCGGTTAGCTCCTTGCGAATCCGGTCGACGGCGTCGTCGAGCCGCGCGTCCCCGCCGGCCGCCTGCTCGACCTCGGCGAAGAACGCCGCGACCGACTCCGGCTGCTTGCCCATGGCCCGCAACGCGTCCAGCGCGGCGACGTTGCCCGAGCCTTCCCAGATCGAGGACAGCGGCGCCTCGCGGTAGAGCCGCGGCATGCCCGACTCCTCGACGTACCCGTTGCCGCCGAAGCATTCCAGCGCCTCGGCCGCGTGCGCCGGGGCGCGCTTGCACACCCAGTACTTCGACACCGCGAGCCCCAGCCGCCGGAACGCCTGCTCCTGCGCGTCGTCGCGCCGGTCGCCGGCCGCGGCCAGCCGCATCGCGACCGTCGTCGCGGCTTCGGACTCGACCACCAGGTCGGCGAGCACGTTCGCCATCAGCGGCTGGTCGACCAGCGCCTTGCCGAACGCGTGCCGGTGGGTCGCGTGGTGGATCGCCCGGACCGCCCCCAGCCGCATCCCCGACGCGCTGCCGAGCGTGCAGTCCAGCCGGGTGTTGTTGACCATCTCGATGATCGTGCGGACCCCGCGGCCCTCCTCGCCGACGAGCCAGCCCACGGCGTTGTCGTACTCGATCTCCGACGACGCGTTGGACCGGTTGCCCAGCTTGTCCTTCAGCCGCTGCAGCCGGATCGGGTTGCGCGAGCCGTCGGGCAGGACGCGGGGGAGCAGGAAGCACGAAAGCCCGCCCGGCGACTGGGCCAGGGTCAGGAACATGTCCGACATCGGCGCCGAGGTGAACCACTTGTGCCCGACGAGGGTGTAGCTGCCGTCGGCGCTCGGGGTCGCCGTGGTCGTGTTGGCGCGGACGTCGGAGCCGCCCTGCTTCTCGGTCATCGACATGCCCGCGATCAGCCCGCGCTTGCCGCTCGGCTCGCGCAGCCCGAAGTCGTACTCGGTCGAGGCCAGCAGCGGCTCGTACCGCGCGGCCAGCTCCGGGTTCGCGCGCAGGGCGGGGATCGCCGCGTACGTCATCGAGATCGGACAGCTGTGCCCGGCCTCGACCTGGCCCCAGACGTAGAACTTCGCCGCCCGGGCCGCGTGCGCTCCTTCGCGCGGGTCCTGCCACGGCGTGCCGTGCAGGCCGTGCGACACCGCGACGGTCATCAGCTCGTGCCAGTACGGGTGGAACTCGACCTCGTCGATCCGGTGCCCGTACCGGTCGTGGGTGCGCAGTACCGGCTCGTTCTCGTTGACCAGCCGGCCCCACTCCTGGGCCTGCTCACCGCCGGCGAGCTTGCCCAGCTCGTGCACCTCGTCGGCCGCCCAGCCGGCGCCGGCGCGCTCGAGCCCGGCCAGCAGGGCCGGGTCGTCCGCGACGTCGTGGCCGGCGAACGGCGGGACCTGGTTGGTGACCTCATGCGTGGCGGGCATCGGAACCTCCTAGAGCGCGGACGACGAAGGTGCGGAGCTCGGCGACGTCACCGGCGTTTCCGCTGGTCAACGGACCGATGAGGACTTCGGCGGCGGCCCCCACCAGCGCGGCGGCGGTCAGCCGCCCGTCCTGCGGCGGCAGGGTGCCGTCCTTGACGCCGGCCGCGACGTGCTCGGCGACGACGTCGGTGAACGCCCGCCGGAACTCGAGGCGTTCGGCGTCGATCTGCGGGTCGACGGGCTCGGCGAGCAGGGCGTACGCCTGCCGTGGCGCCTTGAGGGCGCGCTGGGCGAAGGTCTCGAACACGGCGACGACCCGCTCGGCGGGTTCACCCGGCTGCGCGGACACGGCCCGGACGGCCTCGACCTCCCGCGTCACGACCTGCCGGAACACGTGCACGACCAGGTCGGCTTTGGTGGGGAAGTGCTGGTAAACGCTGCCCACGGCCACCCCGGCACGCTCGGCGACGGCGGCGACCGAACAGCCGCTGTAACCGTAACCGGCCAGCTGTTCCGTGGCGGCGGCGACGATCGTCGCGCGCTGGGCGTCGAGGCGTTCCTGCACCTTCGGAGTGCGGCGGTAGGGCACGTCAAGAAGTGAAGCACTGATTCATTGCTTCAGTCAACGTCACTCCGGCGTCGACGCTATTTCCCGGTGATCACCCCGACCGCGATGCCCAGGATCGCGGTGTTGTAGACGAACGCCACCACGCTGTGCGTCAGCACCGTGTACCGGATCGGCCGCGCCCGCACCTCCACATCGGACGTCGCGAACGACGTCCCCACCGTGAAGGCGAAGTACGCGAAGTCCAGCAGGTTCGGCCGTTCCGTCGCCGGGAACCACAGCCCCGGCTCCGGCGCGGCCCGGTAGTGCAGGTGCGCGTACCGGTCCGCGTACCCGAAGTGCAGCAGGATCCACGCCGCCAGCACCGCCGGCACGGCGCAGATCTGCAGCGCCAGCGCGAACTCGTCGTCCTGCTCGGCGATGTCGTTCGCCGTCAGGATCAGCCCGCCCGCGGTCATGCCCACGATGCTCACCAGGACCGTCGCCGCAAGGCTGATCCGCCGGCCCAGCAGGCTGTGCAACCACGTCGGCTCGCCGTCGGCCACCAGCCGGTACCGGCGGATGCGCAGGAACCGCGTCGCGATCACCGCCACGGCCAGCAGGTCCCACGCGAGCAGGAAGACCACGTCCAGCCCGGTGTTCGGCCCGACCAGCCACCCCAAGCCCAGCAGGACCAGCAGGAACTCCGCACCCTGGTACCAGAAACTCCGCAGTCGACGCACGGCGCGAAGCTAGCGGCCGCCGCGCGCGACGGCACCCCGGATCACCCGCTCAGGTGGCCCGCTTCACCAGCGCCACCAGGTACCGGCAGGGGAGCGGCCCCGGGTTCGCGAACACGCAGTCCGCCGCCGGCCCCAGCTGCAGGCAGTCCCCGGCGTCCAGCTCGTGCACCTGCGTGCCCTCGTGGAACCGCAGGTGCCCGTCCAGCACCCAGATCTGCTGGTGCAGGAACGTGTAGGTCCCCGCGGCGAGCGCCACCTCCGCACCCGCCGGCAGCTCGACCTCCACCAGCTCCAGCGGACGACCACCCGCGGGGGAGACCGACCGCCGCCGGTACCCCGTGTCCGGGTCCACCCACACCGGCTGCTCCGCCGCGCGCACCAGCCGCCGCTCGTCACCCTCGGCTTGCGCGATCAGCTCCGACAACGTCATGCCCAGCGCGGCGGACAGCTTCGCCAGCAACGCGGCCGTCGGCTGCACGTCACCCCGCTCGATCTTGCCGATCATCGCCCGTGACACGCCGGAATGCTCCGCCAGCGCCACGGCCGAAAGACCACGGGAAGTCCGGGCGGCGTGCACGGTCGCGGCCAGCCGAGCGGTGAGAAGGTCCGTCATAAGCTTGGATACTATAGGAACCACTATGGCTACCATGTGAGCCATGTTGATTCGAGACGCCACCTCCTCCGACGCCGAAGCGTGCACCGCTCTCTACGCGCCCTACGTCACCGACACGGCCATATCCTTCGAGACCGAACCACCCGACGCCACTGAAATCGCCCGGCGCATGACCGACGCCCACGCCTGGTTCGTCCTCGAAGACGACAGCCGCGTCGCCGGATTCGCCTACGCCCACCGATTCGCCGAGCGTGCCGCCTACCAGTGGTCGTGCGAGACGAGCATCTACCTCGAACGCGGCCGCCGCCGCACCGGCGCCGGCCGCGCGCTGTACGAGAAGCTGTTCGAACGCTTGCGGGACAACGGGTTCTGCCGCGCCTTCGCCGGCATGACGCTCCCGAACGACGCCAGCGCCGGCCTCCACCGCGCACTCGGCTTCGCACCCGCGGGCGTCTACCGCCGCGTCGGCTGGAAGCACGGCGCGTGGCACGACGTCGCCTGGGTCCAGAAGGACCTCAACGCAACCGAAGGTTGCACAACGCCGCCGGTCCCGCTAACGTGACACGCAACCAAACGTTGCACAAGGAGCGGACATGGACCACGGGACGATCGAACGAGAGATCCACATCGACGCCACCCCCGAAGTCGTCTTCGACGTCGTCAGCAGCCCCGAACACCTCCGCGAATGGTGGCCCGACGAGGCCGAATACCCGGTCGAACCCGGGGGAGCGGGCCGCATCGGCTTCGGCGGGAGCTGGGTCCAGTTCACCGTCGTCGACGCCCAGCCCCCGAAACACTTCTCCTTCCGGTGGGCCCACGCCGAAGGGGAGACCGCCGCACCCGGCAACTCGTTCCTCGTCGTCTTCGAACTCGAACCCCACGGCACCGGAACCCGCCTGCGGATGACCGAAACCGGCTTCCGCGAACAGGGCTGGGAAGAAGTGAAGATCGCCGCCGAGTACGCCGACCACGTCACCGGCTGGGACCACTTCCTGCCCCGCCTGCCGCCGTACGCCGAAAAGATCGTCGCACCGTGAGCACCGTCGTGGACGACGACCTCTGGTCCGCCATCGGCGACCCCACCCGCCGCCGGATGCTCGACCTGCTCCTCGACGACGGCAGCGGAACCGCCACCAGCCTCAGCGAACACCTCCCGGTCACCCGGCAGGCCGTCGCCAAGCACCTCGCCGTCCTCGATCGCGTCGGCCTCGTCCACGCCACCGCCGCGGGGCGCGAAAAGCAGTACCGCGTAGACGAAGCCCAACTGGCCCGCGCCGTCGCCCAGCTCACCACCGTCGGCACCGCCTGGGATGCCCGGCTCGGCCGCATCAAGCGCATCGCCGAAACCATCGAACGGAAGAAGAAGTAGCCATGGACATCCTGCACCGCATCGGCATCGAGAAGTCCTCACCGGACCACGTCTACGAAGCACTCACCACTCTCGACGGCCTGTCCGCGTGGTGGGCCCGCAAGACCGTGGGGGACACCGAGCTCGGCGGCGTCATCGCCTTCCGGTTCAGAGCCGGCGGGTTCGACATGAAGGTCACCGAACTCGACCCGGGCAAGCTCGTCCGCTGGGAGGTCGTCGACGGCCCGCCGGAATGGGTCGGCACGACGATCCGCTGGGACGTCGAGCAGCGCGGCGACTACACGATCGTCCTGTTCAAGCACGAAGGCTGGCGCGAGGCCGTCGAGTTCATGCACCACTGCAGCACCAAGTGGGCGATCTTCCTGATGAGCCTCAAACAGCTCCTGGAGACCGGGGAGGGCGCCCCGGACCCGAACGACGTGGCGATCAGCGACTGGCACTGACGTTACTTGACATAATGTACATTATCGGCACTTGGGGCCAGCTGCGGCGGAATGCCGAGAGGGGCGGAAGAACCCGCCTGATCACGGGAGGGCTCGCGCTTCGTCAGGACGGCTTGTGCTGACGAAAGCGCACCCTTCCTGTATCGACCATGGCGGAACTTCCTCCCTGAAGAAGCCTTTGGACGCCGCAGTGGCGTCCCCTGGAGCGGCGGACTGATGCGCTGCCACCCGACCGCAAAACGTCACGGTGACAAAACTCGATCAGGCGATTCAGTGCAGAACTGGCAGCCGACGAGGTTTGAACGGCTCACCGCCCAGTCGACCCCTGCGAGCGGCCGCCGCAGCCCGAACTGGCTGATCGAACACCTGTGCGTTTCCCCGTCAAGGGCACTCGGCGGGCTGTGGAAGGCTCGGATCCGACCCGAGAGAGCCTCGGATCCCCCAGGGGACGAATCCCGGCCAAACCGACATTTCATGCATAATGTTGATTATGCATGAAATGTCGAGGAGGACCCAGGGGCCGGAATTGTCGGTGGTGTGCGGTACAAGATCCACATGAAGGTTTCCGAGGCGCAGCAAGCCTTCTTCGCCGCTCGCCGTCCTCGCAAGGACTCTCCGCACACTACCGACGCCTACCGCCGTGACCTCGCCGGGATCACCACTCTCCTGGTTTCCGAGCTCGGCCGCCCCGCCGAGGACCTGGACGTCGCCGATCTGACCGGGCCGGCGCTGCGGTCGGTGTTCGGCGCGTTCGCGGACGGGCACGCGAAGAGCTCGGTGCTGCGGGCCTGGTCGACGTGGAACCAGTTCCTGACGTTCTGCGTGGCGGACGGGCTCTTGGAGGGCAATCCGATGGGTGCGGTGGCGCGGCCGCGGACGCCGGCGTTGACGCCGAAGCCGTTGCGGGGCGAGGAAACCCCGGAGCAGCTGCTGTCGGCGGCGGCCGCGGGTTCGCGGCGCGCGCGGGATCCGTGGCCGGAGCGGGACGTGCTGGTGATCGCGCTGGGGCTGGTGGCGGGCTTGCGGGCGGCGGAGATGCGGGCGTTGACCGGCCGGTCGCTGGTGGGTCGGGCCGGTGAGCCGCGGTTGCACGTGAAGGGGAAGGGCAGCCGGGACCGGTCGATCCCGGTGCAGCCGGTGCTGGCGGAGCTGATCGAGCGGTACCGGGCGTCGTGCCGGGTGCGGTTCCCGCACGTGCGCTTCTCCCCTGGTTCGCCGTTGTTGCTGGATCGCGCGGGTGAGCCGATCGGGCGGGGTGCGCTGGAGTACCTGGTGAAGTCGTGTTACCGGGGTGCGGGGTTGCACGACCGGGTGCCGGCGGGGGCGAATCTGCACGCGTTGCGGCACACGTTCGCGACGCGGCTGGCGGAGGACGGGGCGACGGCGTCGGAGATCATGGCGTTGCTGGGGCACGCGAGCTTGGCGACGAGCCAGAACTACATCGAGGCGACGGGCCGGGAGCAGCGTGCGGCGGCCGCGAGCAACCGGACTTACCGGGCGTTGGACGGTCTGGGGTCAGGTGGGTGATCCGTCGAGGCCGGCGTAGACCGTCACGACGGGGTCGGCCGGTTGTTTGTAGCTGAGCCAGCTGAGCCGGCGTCCGGTGGTGAGGTCGGGTCCGGAGACGGCGGTGGCGATGGCGTCGAAGTCTTCGGGGGCGATGCCGGACATCTCGAGGAGGTCGCGTACCCGGGTGGCGGCTTCGGCGTCGTCGCGGAGGTTCGGGTCGAGCGGGCAGTAGAGGGTGGCGGAGTCGGGCCGGGGCCGGCTTTCCCGGAAGGCCAGGCAGGTCATGGGTGCCTTGGCGAGGTCGGCTGTCGAGCCGTGGATGCGCGTGAGGATCTTGGTGAAGAGGTCCGGTTGGTGGTCGTCGGCGAGGCTTGCGATCCGTTCGACGGCTTCGGGTTCGGCGCCGGTGTGGCGGAAGTAGAGCTTCACCCTGGCTTCGGGTGTGGTGCCGAGGTCGAGGGCGAACACGGCGATCTCGTGCTGGGGCGAGTCGGCCCAGCCGGGGCCGAGGTGGTCGTCGAGCAGGGTCCAGGGTTCGCTCAGCCCGAGGCGGTGCAGGGCTTCGCCGATGGTTCGGTGCGGTGCCGCGCCCGGGTTCAGGTAGACCTTGAAGAGGGGTTCGCCGGGCCGGAACGCGGTGGCGCAGAACATCGAGAAGAGGTCTGACGGCTTGGGGGTGAAGAGGTCTTCGACGAGGTGCAGCCGGGTGACGTCGACGGCGAGCACGTCGTGCAGCCAGCGGACGAAGTGGTGGTTCGTCAGGCGCGCGGGGGTGTCGAGCGATTCGAAGCCCATGCGTGCTTCGGCGCCGGATCGGGTCATCGCGAAGGAGAACTCGACCGGTGAGCCGTCGTTGGCGGCGAAGGAGTGGTGGTTGTCCAGCCGGGTGACGGGCTGGTCGGCCCAGTCGCCCATCAGGGAGCCGGCGAGTTCGACGTGCCGCGCGACGGCTGCGTGTTCGAGGCCGAGGGCCAGGGACGACACGGCGAGGTGGGCCGTGACGACGTCCCGGTAGGTGGGGGTGTCCTGGCTGTCGACGCTCGCCCAGGCCCGGGCCCGCCCTGTCATCCGCATGTCTCCCCCACGCTCGGCTCACCGGTCGGCCACTGAGCGTCAGGGTTTCAGGCCGGGGTCGGCGGCGGCGATCCTTGGCGGGCAAGTGGGGTGACCGGGTGATCGAGATGTGCACGAATGTGCTCGGGGGTGCCGGTCAGCGGAGCTGTTCGAGGTCTTTCGCGGCGCGGGCGATTTCGTCGGCGAGGCCGCGGAGTTCGCCGGCTCCGGCGCCGTCGTCGGCGGCGGTGACGATGTCTTCGGCCGCGCACCGGAGCTGGAACAGGCGGTCCTGGAGGGCGGCGACCTCGGTTTCGGAGAGCACGACGGCGTCTTCGGGGAGGCCGCTGCGCTG
Source organism: Amycolatopsis stemonae (assembly GCF_054781455.1). Taxonomy (NCBI): domain Bacteria; kingdom Bacillati; phylum Actinomycetota; class Actinomycetes; order Pseudonocardiales; family Pseudonocardiaceae; genus Amycolatopsis; species Amycolatopsis stemonae. The sequence goes on from NZ_BAAGUJ010000004.1 coordinate 605,594, forward strand.
CAGCACGGTCCGGCGTTCGTAGGCGCGCTGGCGGCAGGACTGGCCGCAGTAGCGCCGGCGGCGGCCGACGTTGCCGCCTTCGGGGAGGCGCCGTCCGCACCAGCCGCAGTGCCGGGGCGCGCCACGCCGGCCCGGCATGACGTCGACGGTCGGGGCGGCGGGCTGGGTCAGTTCGGCGGCTTCCCTCACCCGGGAGACCCTAGCTGGCCACCGGTTGCTCACGCCGGGGTCATGGCGGAAGGGCACACTGGGGGGATGCAGGCGTCGTTTCCGTACCTGGCCGATCCGCTCCCCCGTGCGTTCGCGCACCGGGGGTGGCACCTCGACGAGCTCGAGGGGCTCGAGAACTCGTTGCCGGCGTTCCGGCGGGCGTGTGCCGAGGGGTACCGCTACCTGGAGACGGACGTGCACGCGACGGCGGACGGTGTGGTGGTGGTGCACCACGACGCGAACCTGGACCGGACGACGGACGGGTCGGGGCCGATCGCGACGCAGACGTGGGCGCAGCTGAAGCACGTCAAGGTGGGTGGGAAGGCTCCGCTGTCGCGGTTGGAGGACGTGCTGGAGGAACTGCCCGAAGCGCGGTTCAACGTGGACGTGAAGGCTGAGCAGGCGGTGAAGCCGTTCGTGGCGGTGCTGGAGCGGACGGGGGCGCACGACCGGGTGGCTGCGGCGTCCTTTTCGGACGGCCGGCTGGCGCGGTTGCGGAAGCTGGCGGGGCCGAAGCTGGTGACGGCGATGGGGCCGCGGTCGGCGTTCGTGCTGTGGAGCTGCGGGCGGTTCCCGCTGCTGCCGTTGCGGCGGCAGGTGCTGGGGGCGATGGCGCAGGTGCCGGTACGCCAGGGTGCGTTGCGGGTGGTGGACAAGGCGTTCCTGAAGATGGCGGGGCGCTGCGGCATCGAGGTGCACACCTGGACGATCGACGACCCGGCGGAGATGCGGATGCTGCTGGACCTGGGGGTGCACGGGATCGTGACGGACCGGCCGGACCTGCTGCGCGAGGTGCTCATCGAGCGGGGTGCGTGGCCGCGGTCCCAAGATCCGTCGTGAGTGGTCAGCGGGGTGCTTTGCCCTGCCAGGCGGCGGTCCAGGTTTTCGGGCCGAGGAGGCCGCTGTCCTTGATGCCGTTGGCGCGCTGGAGGTCGAGCACGGCCGTGCGGGTCTTGTCGTAGTAGCAGCCGGTGCCGGTGAAGCCGTAGCCGTAGGCGTTCATGCGGAGCTGGAACGCCTTGAGCGGGGCGGCGCAGTCGCCGTAGGAGTAGACGACGCCGGGCCAGGCGGGCATCGGGCCGCCGGGTGGGGCGGGGGTGGGTGCGGGGGCCGGTCCGCCGCCGATGTAGGCGGCTTCGGCGTAGGTGGGGACGCGCTTGCTGCGGGCGTCGGCGTCGCCGGTGAGCTTGAGCATGCCGGCGCACTGCCAGGGCTGCCAGCCGCGCATGCGGTAGAGGTAGAGGGCCCGGTAGTCCTGTTCGGCGGGCGCGGCCTGGTCGGGGCGGCCGGCGCCGCCGACGCTGCGCCAGGTGGGCAGGTCGAACTGGTAGGCGCCGTAGTAGCCGTTGCCGGTGTTGGTGGCGTAGCGGCCGCTCGACTCGCACATGCGGAGTTTGGCCCAGGTGCTCGACGCGGGATCCGCGGAGGCCACGGCGGGGACGGTGAGCTGCAGACCCAAGGCGGCGATGGCGAGCAGCAGGAGTCTCGCCGCGGTGCGTCTCCGGTTTTGGATCATGGGAGCACAGTAGGAGCGTGTCCCTTTGACCACAAGAGACACACTGCGCACCTCAGTCTCACACGAAACACCGTTCACTTCTGTGCGCGACACGCCGCGCGGGGCGGACCGTGATTCGCCCCGGAAGTGGCGGATGAGCACGAAGCGACAAAGCGGACACGGTTCGGGTGGTCCGGGCACGCGCTCCTCGGCGCACCAGTAGTCTCCGCGCTGACCTGCTGTTTTCCGGAGTTGAGGAGCCGTGGATGACGCTGGCCGGGACGCGCTCGACCAAGCGCGAGCGCTGGGCCTGGTATTTCTACGACTGGGCGAATTCGCCGTTCTATTCGTCGACGACGACGGTGTTCGGCGCCCTGTCGATGAGCACGATCGCGGCCGCGGACGCGAAGACGAACTTCACCCTTAACGGGGACCGTGCGTGCCTGAACGCGGCGGGCGAGACCGACACGCTCCACAACTGCGACGTGACGTTGTTCGGGCTGCACTTCCCGGCCGGCTCGGTGTGGGGGTACCTGCTGTCGGTGGCGACGGTGGTGCAGGTGCTGGTGCTGCCGATCGCGGGCGCGGTGGCCGACCGGAGCCACAACAAGCGGCGGATCCTGGGCGGGTTCGCGTTCCTGGGCGCGGCGGCGGCGGCGGCGATGTTCTTCTTCGCCGGTTCGGACTGGCAGCTGGGCGTGGTGCTGTTCATCATCGCGAACATCGGCTACGGCGGTTCGCTGGTGATCTACTACTCGTTCCTGGTCGACATCGGCGGGCCGGACGAGCGGGACGACATCTCGGCGAAGGGCTGGGCGTTCGGCTACCTGGGCGGCGGGCTGGCGCTGGCGCTGCAGCTCGGGTTCTACCTGGGGCACGACACCTTCGGCGTGAGCAAGGGCCTGGCGGTGCAGATCTGCTTCCTGACCTCGGGGCTGTGGTGGGCGGTGTTCACCTTCCCGGCGGTGCGGGCGCTCCCCCGGCGGCACACGCCGGTGGACGTCGCGCCGGGGTCTTCGGTGCTGCGGGCGGGGTTCGCGGAGCTGCGGCAGACGATCGTGGCGGCGAAGGCGTACCCGCTGACGCTGGCGTTCCTGGGCAGCTACCTGGTCTTCACCGACGGGATCAACACGGTGGTGACGGTGTCGGCGCAGTACGGCAAGGACGAGCTGCGCTTCGGCGACGAGGTGCTGATCGTGACGATCCTGGTGATCCAGTTCGTGGCGTACCTGGGTGGCACGCTGCACGGGCTGGTGGCGCGCCGGATCGGGGCGAAGCGGACGATCCTGGGCAGCCTGGTGCTGTGGATCGTGGTGCTGGCCGGGGCGTACTTCGTGCAGCCGAAGCAACTGGTGCAGTTCCTGGCGGTGGCGGTCGGGATCGGGCTGGTGCTGGGCGGGACGAACGCGTTGTCGCGGTCGTTGTTCAGCCAGATGATCCCGAAGGGCAAGGACGCGCAGTACTACTCGCTCTACGTCGTGGGCGAGCGCGGGACGTCGTGGCTGGGGCCGCTGCTGTTCGCCGGGGTCGGGCAGGCGACGGGGTCGTTCCGGCTGGCCATCGTGGCGCTGGTGGTCTTCTTCGCGGCCGGGCTGGTGCTGGTGTGGCTGGTGCCGGTGCGGCGGGCGATCGTGGCGTCGGGCAACACCCCGCCGGAGGTGCTGTGACGCCCCGATAGGGTCGGCCGTCGTGACCTTCGTGAACGACCGGGCCGCCGGCCCCGATCCCACCGATGCCCTTTCGTCGGTTCCCGCGGCCGGTTCGCGCCGCGGGACACCGCCGGTGGGCAGGCTGAAGTTCTGCTACGGGCCGATGGACTGCGGGAAGTCGACCTTGGCGCTGCAGATCGACCACAACCACGCGCGGCAGGGCCGGCGCGGGCTGGTGCTGGTGCGCCACGACCGGTCGGGAGCGCCGCAGATCTCGAGCCGGATCGGGCTGACGCGGCAGGCGGTGGAGGTCGGCGAGGACACCGACGTGCGGGACCTGGTGCGGCGGGAGTGGGCGCGCGGGCAGCACGTGGACTACGTCGTGGTGGACGAGGCGCAGTTCCTCTCCCCCGGCCAGGTCGACCAGCTGGCCGAGCTGGCCGACGAGGTCGAGATCGACGTGTACTGCTTCGGCATCGCGACGGACTTCCGGAGCCGGTTGTTCCCGGGAGCCGCACGCCTGTTCGAACTGGCGGACGAGCTGCAGCCGGTTCAGGTGGAGGTGCTGTGCTGGTGCGGGCTGCCCGGGAGGTTCAACGCGCGGGTGCTCGACGGCGAGGTCGTGCGCGAGGGCGACACCGTTGTGGTGGCAGATACCGAACAATCCGTAGTTGAATCTTCAGCTTTGGCCGGTTTTGAGGCCGAAAACGCTACTCTGCGTTATCAGGTATTGTGCCGCCGCCACTTTCGATCGGGTGACTTGGGGCCCGTTACTGGTCGTCACGGTCAGTTACGGTTGACCTGACGCGGGTGCCAGTAGCCCATCCGGGGGATATCAGCACTAAGAAGGCCGTATTGACGTCACGCCGGAGCGCGAAACGCCTCCTACTAGAGGAAGCTGATGCCGTTGGGTGACGCAGCTCATCGTGAGCAACGACATGGTCTCCCGGGAATCCCCGGGGATCCCGAGTCGTTGCATAGGGTGAGCATCACCCTGGCTCCACCCGGAGCTGACTGAAAGGACCCCCATCATGGCCGACCGTGTTCTTCGTGGAAGCCGGCTGGGAGCGGTCAGCTACGAGACCGACCGCAACCACGACCTCGCCCCACGTCGCACCGTGCGCTACGCCTGCCCGAAGAACCACGAGTTCGAGGTGCCGTTCTCCGACGACGCCGAGATCCCGACGGTCTGGGAGTGCCGCCTGCACGGCAGCGAATCGGAGATCGTCGACGGCGGACAGCCCGAGCAGAAGAAGGTCAAGCCGCCGCGCACGCACTGGGACATGCTGCTCGAACGGCGCACCATCCCCGAGCTCGAGGACCTGTTGAACGAACGTCTCGCCGAGCTGAAGGGCCGCCGGACCTCCCGGTCCGCGTAAGCCCTCCGAGCGTCGGCCCGTAGCCAGCCGCTCCCACCACAACGGAAAGGCCCCCGCGACCTCCCCCCGCGGGGGCCTTTCGCATGCCCGGAACAGCCAGGCCGCGGCTTGGTGACGCGACGCGGGCACGCACCCGGAAAGCCCACGTGGTCACCCGTCGGCTTGCCCGGCCGAGGGCGCACTTCGGGCGCGCGGCGGCCAGGCTGTGCGCACTGGCCCGCCTACCCCAGTGCACCGCGGAACGGGCCGCTCAGGGCGGCCCACTGCAGCAGCATGATCGTCTTCGCGTCGGCTATCTCCCCCGTCTCGATCATCTTCATGGCCTCCTCGAACGGCAGCTCGACCACCTCGATGTCCTCCCCCTCCTCCGCGATGCCGCCGCCAGCGCCCCGGGCAGCCGGGTCATACGGCGCCGCGTAGCAGTGCAGGCGCTCCGTCACCGAGCCCGGGCTCGTGTAGACGTCGAACACGTGCTCCAGCGAGCCGATGCGGACGCCCGTCTCCTCCTGGGCTTCGCGACGGATCGCCGTCTCCGGGTCGTCGGCGTCCAGCAGGCCCGCCGCGGCCTCGATGAACATCCCGTCCGGGTGGTCGTTGACGTAGACCGGGTAGCGGAACTGGCGGGTCAGCAGCACCGTGCCGCCGGCGAGGTCGTAGAGCAGGACCGCCGCGCCGTTGCCGCGGTCGTACGTCTCGCGCTGCTCGGTCGTCCAGTGGCCGTCGCCGTGCTGGTACTCGAACGTCGTGCGGCGCAGGACGTGCCAGGCCGACGCCAGCAGCTCCACGTCCGTGATCCGGACACGCGGGTTGCGGTCGAGGCTTGTCGAAGAGGTCATGCCCCGACCATAATGTGCATGACTCGGCAGAAACAAGGAGGACTGTGCATGCTGGTCGGTGAGCGTCGCGATCTGTTGCTGACCCGGCTGGCGGCTGAGGGCAAGGTGCTGGCGAAGGACGTGGCGGCCGAGCTGAACGTCTCCGAGGACAGCATCCGCCGCGACCTGCGGGACCTGGCCGCGGCCGGCCTCTGCCAGCGCGTCTACGGCGGCGCGCTGCCCGTCTCCCCCGCTGTCGGCGACTACGCGAGCCGGACGTCGATCGCCGTCGACGGCAAGGACCGCGTCGCCGCCCTGGCCGCCGGCCTGGTCCGGCCCGGCTCGACCGTCATCCTCGACGGCGGCACCACGACCCTCGCCGTCGCGAAGGCCCTGCCGAGGGACCTCGAAGCCACCATCGTCACGCACAGCCCGACGGTGGCCGTCGCCCTGCTCGACCACCGGCACGTCGAGGTGTTCCTGCTCGGCGGGCGCCTGTTCCGGCACTCCGCCGTCACCTGCGGCGCCGCCGCGGCCGAGGCCGCCCAGGCAATCAGCGCCGACGTCTTCCTGCTCGGCGTCACCGGCGTCCACCCCGACGCCGGCCTCACCACCGGCGACGCCGACGAGGCCGCCATGAAACGCACCCTGGCCCGCCGCGCGGCCGACACCTACGTGCTGGCCAGCGCCGAGAAGCTCGGAGCGGCGTCGCGGTTCTCCGTGCTGCCCTTCACCGACATCGCGGGCGTGATCACCGACGCCGAGGAACAGAACGTGCAGGAACTTGCAGAGCGGGGCGTGCCGATCCTGCGGGCGTGACCTCGACGTACCACTCGCGGCCCGCCACCGCGGCGAACAGCGGCGCCGGCAGCCAGACGAGCAGCCGCAGCACGGCCGCCAGCCGTCCGGTGCCGCGGACGTCGGACACGTGCGCGGCGAGCGCCGCTTGTTTCCGCCCGGCGAACCGCCGCACGGTGAAGCGGTGCGTGACGGCCGAGGCCGGGCTGTAGGCGTGCTCGAGCGCTTCGGCGTCGTACTCGAACGGGATCCGCAGCGCCCGCACCACCCGGACGAACCGCAGCGCGAAGTCGCGCGGGATGGTGGCCTCCAGCAGCCGCGTCCCGGTCAGCCGCGCCGCCCGCCGCGCGACGGCGTGCACCTTCACGTGGTCGCGGTGCCCGTAGCCGCCGTTGGCGTCGTAGCCCAGCAGCAGGTCGGCGTGTTCCTCGTGCAGGACCGCGGCGAGCCGGTGCGCGGCCTCCTCGGTCTCCGCGCGGGCGAAGCGCTGCCGTCCGGGCGCGTCCGGGTACAGCTCGGGCCCGTGCCCGCTGTCGGCGTACCCGAGGTGCACGACGCGCCGGACGCCGAGGATGGCCGCGCTCGCCTCCAGCTCGGCCCACCGTGGGCTCGGCGCTGCGTCCATGCCGTCGGTGGCGACGACGACCACCACGCGGTGGCCGTCCGCCGCGGCGCGGGCCAGGGTGCCGCCGCTGAGCAGCACGGGGTCGTCGGCGTGGGCGTGGAAGGCCACGATGGTCGTCATCGGCCCCATGATGGCCGAGAACAGGAGAAATCGGCATGAGTGAAACCGGGTCCGGCTCTCGGCGCCCGCTCGTGACCGCGCGGGTCAGCGGCGCCTGAGCAGGCGGCGCAGCTGGTGCCAGCGGCGCTCCGCACCCCACGAGGCGACGCGCAGGAACGCCTCGCGGATGATCGAGCCGTCCATCTTGGACTCGCCGATCTCGCGCTCGGTGAAGGTGATCGGCACCTCGACGATCTCGAACCCGGCGTCGGCCGTGCGGATCGTCAGGTCGATCTGGAAGCAGTAGCCGTGGGAGTTGACCTCGTCCAGGGCCAGCTTCTCCAGCACCGGACGGCGGTAGGCGCGGAAGCCCGCCGTGATGTCGCGGGTGCGCATGCCCAGCGCGATCTGCGAGTAGATGTTGGCGCCGCGCGAGAGGACCTGCCGCTTGAGCGGCCAGTTCACCACCGCGCCGCCCGGCACGTACCGCGAGCCGATCGCCAGGTCGGCGTCGCCGACCGCGTCCAGCAGGCGGGGCAGGTCCTCGGGCGCGTGCGAGCCGTCGGCGTCCATCTCGACGATCGTGGCGTACTCGCGCGCCAGGCCCCACCGGAACCCGGCGATGTAGGCGGCGCCGAGGCCGGCCTTCTCCGTGCGGTGCATCACGTGCACGTGGTCGTTGGCCGCCGCGCGCTCGTCGGCGAGCTCGCCGGTGCCGTCGGGGCTGCCGTCGTCCACCACGAGCACGTGCACGTCCGGGAGTACCTTGTGCAGGCGATCCAGGATCGGGCCGAGGTTCTCCCGCTCGTTGTAGGTCGGGATCACCACCAGCACCGGCTCGATTCCCTGGGCCCCCCGCGGCGCCTGCGACATCCGTGTTCCTCCGATATCCCCGGCGGTCACTCCGCCGTTTCCCCTGCTGCCGTGCCGGCGCTCGCGCGCCGGGTGCGAAAACGGAGCACGAGCCCGCCGGCCACCCCGGCGATCGCCAGTGCCAGCAGCCCGTACTCCGTCCACGCACCGAGTCGATCCGACAGCGTAGTCTGCGTCCGCAGCGGGACGCGCCCGACCAGGGAATCCGCCGTGAAAAGGCCCGTTGAGCTGGTCACCGAGCCGTCCGGGGCGACGATGGCGCTCACCCCCGAGACCGCCGACACCACCACGGCCCGGCCGTGCTCGACCGCCCGCAGCCGCGACATCGCCAGCTGCTGCACGCTCATCTCGCTGTCGCCGTACCAGGCGTTGTTGGTCGGCACCACGAGCAGTTCCGCGCCGTCGCGGGCGGCGTCGCGGGCCGGGTAGTCGAACGCGGCCTCGTAGCAGACGAATACGCCGACCTTGGTGCCCGCGACGGCCATCGCCTGGTTCGCGCCGTCGCCGGGGACCATGTCCACGGTTTCGTTGTCCAGGAACGGGGTGACGAGCTCGGCGACCTTTCGCGCCGGCACGTACTCGCCGAACGGGACCAGCTGCTGCTTCGCGTACCGCTGCCCGGGTCCGGTGGCCGGGTCCCAGGCGATGACGGAGTTCTGCAGGTGCCGGTCCGGCAGCTCGTAGATCGCGCCGATCAGCGCGGGCACCCCGAAGTTCGCGACGAGCCGGTCGACCTGCGGGTCCGGCCCGGTGACCGTCGTGGCGCTCTCCGGCCAGAGCACCAGGCCCGGCTTCGCCACCTTCCCGGCGCGGATGTCGGCCAGCAGCCGTTCGCTTTCGGCGATGGTGTTGCGGCGCAGCAGGTCGCGCTCGCCCTGCAGGGCCAGCCCGATGTCGGGGGCGTTGCCCTGGACGGTCGCGACGGTGCGTTCGCCGTCCTGTGCGTCGGTGCCGATCGTCGGCCACAGCGCGAGCCCGGCCACCACCGGCACCACCGTTCCGACGGCCGCGAAGACCGCCGGACGGGTCCGCAGCGCCGCCGTGAGGGCCTTCCGGCCGTCCCAGAGCCGTCCGGCGAGCGCGGCCAGGCAGAACCCGCTCAGCACGACGGCGAGGCCGACCAAGGGCGCGCCGCCGATCGAAGCGAGCGGGAGGAACGCGCCTTCGGGCTGGCTGAACGCGACCCGGCCCCACGGGAAGCCCCCGAAGGGGAACCACGCGCGGGGCGTCTCGAGGGCGATGAACACCAGGGCCGACCACAGCGGTCCGCCCGGCAGGCGCGACACCAGGGTCATGAGACCGCCGGCGAGGCCGTAGTAGAGCGCCAGCGCGAACGACAGCGCCAGCCACGGCCACGGCCCGAAGTCCGGGCCGAGGAAGTCCAGCAGCCACGTCAGCAGCGGCAGGAAGAACACGAACCCGAACGCGAAGCCGTAGCCGAACGCGCCCCGGAACCGCCGGCGCCCGCGCAGCACGAGCGCGAACCCGGCGAACGCCAGGGGCGCAAGCCACCACAGCGGCCGCGGCGCGAAGCTCAGGTAGTAGGCGAACCCGGACACCAGCGCGGCGGCCAGGCGCAGCAGCCAGGCTCGCGGGAACCGCCGGGTGCGGGCGGGGTGGTGCGGGACGCCCGGTTCCGGGTCCGCGACGGTGACTGCCACGGGTGACAACTCTAGGTGATGGCGTCGTGGAGGACTTCACCCGCGCGGACAGTGCGCAGGCAGCGTGGCAGTGCGGCGTCCGGCTCGAGGCGCGGCAGCGGCGGAACCCCGGCGCGCGGGTCGGTGGACCAGCGCTGCACGCGGCTGTCCGGGGTCGCGACGACGAGGTCGGTGGCGTCCCAGATCGCGTAGTGCGCCGGCGCGCCCGGGACGAGACTGCCGGTGACGCCGTCGTTGACGCCCGCGGCGCGGTGCCCGGCCCGGGTGTGGGCGGTGAACGCCGCCCGCGGCGACAGGCCCGCACCGGGCGTCCGGTGGTAGGCGGCCGCGCGGACGCCGGCCCACGGGTCGAGCGGCGTCACCGGCGCGTCGGAGCCGAAGGCCAGCAGGACGCCTTCGGCGGCCAGCGTCGAGAACGGGTTGAGTCCGGCCGCGCGGTCCGCACCGAGACGTTCGGCGTACATGCCGTCCGGGCCACCCCACAGCGCGTCGAACAGCGGCTGCGTCGAGGCGACGACGCCCCAGCCGGCCAGGAGCCCGGCCTGCTCGGCGGTGACCATCTCGAGGTGCTCGAGCCGGTGGTGGCGGGCGGCCAGGGCGCGCTGCCCGACTTCCTTTTCGGCGAGGCGGAAGCCTTCGACGACCTCGGCGGCGGCGGCGTCCCCGATGACGTGGAACCCGGCCTGCAGCCCGGCTTCGGTGCACACGGCCAGGTGCTCGCCGATGCGCCGCGCGTCGAGGTAGAGCGAACCGGTGCCGTCGTGGTCGGCGTACGGCGTTGTCAGGGCGGCGGTGTGGGAGCCGAGCGCGCCGTCGGCGAACAGGTCGCCGGCCAGGCCGCGGACGCCCAGTGCGCGGGCGGTGTCGACGGCGCCGAGTTCGCCCCAGTAGCCGACGACCTCCGGCGTGCCCGGGCCGGCGAGGGCGAGCAGTGCGGCGAGGTCGTCGCGGCCGGAGATGTCGGGGCCCGCGCATTCGTGGACGCTGACGATCCCCTGCCGGGCTGCCTCGGCGAGGAACGCGCGCTGAGCGTGTTCGCGCTGCTCCGGGGTGACGGCGGCGCGTACGGCCGCGCGGACGGCGTGGTGGGCGGCGCGGGTCAGCGGCCCGCCGGGCGACCAGCCGTCGGCGTCGCGGGCGGCCGGGGCCAGCTCGACCAGGGCGGTGGAGACCAGCGCGGAGTGGACGTCGACGCGGCTGAGGTAGACCGGGGCGCCGCCGGCGGCGTCGTCGAGTTCGGCGCGGCTGGGCAGCCGCGGGTCGGTCCAGGCGCTCTCGTCCCAGCCGTGGGCGAGCAGGACCCGGCCGGGCACGACGGCGTCGCGGACGCGGGCCAGCAGGTCGGCGCCGCTCTTGACGCCCGTGAGGTCGAGGCCGGTCAGGTGCAGGCCGGTGGCGGTGGCGTGGACGTGCGCGTCGACGAACGCGGGGGCGACGAAGGCGCCGTCGAGGTCGACGACCCGGGCGCCGGGGTGCAGGGCGCGGGCGGGGGCGTCCTGCCCGACCCAGACCACGGTGCCGCCGGTGACGGCCATCGCCGTGGCGTCCGGGCCGGCGGGGGTGTAGATGCGCCCGCCGAGCAGGAGCGTCGTCGTCTGTTCGTCCGTCACGCCCTTGAGTCTGCCTCGCCGGTCGCCCCCTCCTCCACCTGGGGGAAGATCCGCGAGCATGCAGGAAGATTTACTCTGTGAGAGCGTTATGACAGGATATTTTTACGCGTTCCCGACGACTAGGAGTACAAGTGACTGCGATCCAGGAACCTGTGACGCCTGCCGCCGCCTTTGACCAGCCCTACGAGTACGCCCGCGCCGAGCTGGTGGAACCCGACTGGCGCCGCTTCCCGGGCTGGCACGACGTGACCGAGGCCGAGTGGCGTGACGCGCAGTGGCAGCGGGTGCACTGCGTCCGCAACGCCAAGCAGCTGCGCGCGCTGATGGGCGACCTGCTGGAGGAGCGCTTCTACGACGACCTGCTCGCCGACCAGCGCGAGATGGCGACGATGTCGATGCTGCTGCCGCCGCAGATGATCAACACGATGGCGCCGACGGCCGGCACCGACCCGGCGAAGGTCACCGAGGCCTTCTACGCCGACCCGATCCGCCGGTACATGCTCCCGGTTCGCAGCGACCGCGACCCGGTCTGGGCGAGCCACCCCCACTCGGAGCGCGACTCGCTGCACGAGGCCGAGATGTGGGTCGTCGAGGGGTTGACCCACCGCTACCCGACCAAGGTGCTGGCCGAGATGATCTCGACCTGCCCGCAGTACTGCGGCCACTGCACCCGCATGGACCTGGTCGGCAACTCGACCGAGCAGATCGAGAAGCACAAGCTCGCGCTCAAGCCGGTCGACCGCCAGGACGCGATGATCGCCTACCTGAAGAAGACCCCGGGCGTGCGCGACGTCGTGGTGTCGGGCGGCGACGTCGCCAACGTGCCGTGGCCGCAGCTGGAGTCGTTCCTGATGCGCCTGATGGACATCGACACCGTCCGCGACATCCGGCTGGCGACGAAGGCGCTCGCGGCGCTGCCGCAGCACTGGATCCAGCCCAAGGTCGTCGAAGGCCTGGAGCGCGTCGCCGTGACCGCCCAGCGCCGCGGCGTCAACCTGGCGATCCACACCCACGTCAACCACGCCCAGTCGGTGACCCCGCTGGTGGCCGAGGCCGCCCAGACGGCGCTGAACGTGGGGGTGCGCGACGTCCGCAACCAGGGCGTCCTGATGCGCGGCGTCAACGCCACCCCGGCGGCGCTGCTGGACCTGTGCTTCGCGCTGCAGGGCGAGGCGAACATCCTGCCGTACTACTTCTACATGTGCGACATGATCCCGAACGCCGAGCACTGGCGGGTGTCGGTGCACGAGGCGCAGGAGCTGCAGCACGCGATCATGGGCTACCTGCCGGGCTACGCGACGCCGCGCATCGTGTGCGACGTGCCCTACGTCGGCAAGCGGTGGGTGCACCAGCTGGCCGACTACGACCGCGAGCTGGGCATCTCGTACTGGACGAAGAACTACCGGACGGGCATCGAGCTGGACGACCCGGAGGCCCTGCAGCGCCGCTACCCGTACTACGACCCGATCGCGACGCTGCCCGAGGCCGGGCAGGCCTGGTGGGCCAACCAGCGCGGCTGACCTGCCGGTGGGGCTCCGGACCGGGGCCCCACCGGATCAGTCCAGCAGCAGCGGCGAGGGCAGGGTGTGGCCCGGGTGCATGCGGAGCAAACCGTGCACCACGCCGGCCAAGCCGGACATCAGGCTCGGCGAGAACGCCTCGCGGGCCAGGCCGCCGACCGGGCCACGCTGCTCCAGGCCGGTCAGGAGCTCGGCGTCGATCTCGTCGCGGCCCGGGCCGGTCCACGACGGGTCGGCCCGGCGGATCGCGTCGAGCACCTCCCACTGGCCCATGTCGCCGTGGCACAGCGTGTGGCTCCAGCCGAACCCTTCCGCCGCGCTCGCGCGGGCGGCGCGGCCCGCCATCTCCAGCCACCGCGGCTCGCCCGTGCGCCGGTGCAGGTCGAGCGCTGCCAGGCCGATGCCCGCGCTGCCGTGGCACCAGCTGGTGAAGAAGTCCTCTTCGCTGCCGATCCGGGCGTCGAACCAGTTGCCTTCCTCCGGGCGGTACAGCCATTCCTGGTAGGCGAACGCCTTCTCGGCCAGCTCCCGCCAGGTGGTGCGTTCCGCTGTCGTGCCGGCGTCGCTGAGGGCCAGCCGCATCAGGGTCCAGCCGATGCCCGCGGCGCCGTGGGCGAAGCCGCCGATGCCCTCGGGGTTGAGCCGGGTGGGCCAGCGAGCCCCGTAGTCCTCGTGCACCGCCAGCTCCACCAGCCGGTTCCCGACCGCCGCGGCCACCGGCAGCCACTCCGGCCGGCCGGTCCCGGCGAGGCCGAGCAGCGGCACTCCGGCTCCCGCGACGCCGTTGAGCAGGTCCACCTCGAGGTCCTCGGCGATCCGGCGGCCGTCGGAGAACAGTGCCGCCCGCCCGGCCGCGCGCTCCAGCAGCCAGTCCTCGCCGAGCACGCGGTGCAGCGCGAGCCACGTCCACACCTGGGACGCGGCACCGCTGAACGCCCCGGCCGACGGCGTCTCCGTGAGCTCCTCGACGCTCGTCAGCACCCGCAAAGCGCCGTCGAAGCACGCCTGGACGCCGTCGACCTCGTCGGCCCGGCCGGCGCGCCCCTCGGCCAGGTACTCGGCCAGGGCGAGGACCACGCCGCCCTGGCCGGTGTAGAGATCGGCCGGCAGGACCCGGATCGACCAGCCCGCCGGCGTGAACACCGGGCTGACCCAGGTGACCGTCCCGTCCTCACCGCGCACCGCGCCGTCGCACAACTGCCCGACCAGCCGCGCGGCCAACGCGCGACGACGGTTCTCCCGGTCCCGGCAGTGCGGCTCGTGCGCGGGGTACTGGCGCCGCGTCGGCAACGTCCGCTCGTTGAGGTAGGCGCCGACGAGCGCGTCCTGGATGATCGCCTCCTCGAACGGCAGGTCCGCCCCGCGCCAGTCGGCCACCGACGCCGCGATCGCCGCCCGGTCCACCGTGAAGGCGAACAACGGGACGTCGCCGGCCAGCAGGTCGGCGATCTCCGCGTCGATCGTCGGCAGGTCCCGCGGCGCGCCGTGCAGGACTTCGGCGTTGCGGCGCAGGATGTCCCGGCCCCGCTCGAGCGCGGCCGCCTCGTCGTGCAGGGACGCCGGGTGCCACAGCATCCGGCCGATGTCGACGTAGGCCTGCGTCGGCCGCAGGATCCGGCGGGCCTCGACCCCCTCGAAGTGCCGCAGCAGGTGCGCCACGTCGAGGCGGTGCAGGTGCGCGGTCATCTCCTGGAAGCCCGCCAGGACGCGGTCCCAGTAGGCGTGGAGCACCGGTTCCGGGCTGGGGTGGTTGCCCGCGGCCGGCACGTCCACCAGGTCGACCCGCAGGCGCGCGGCGGCCGTGCCCGCGTCCGCGATGACCGGCGCGGGGATGCGCGGCTGCTGCCCGGGCAGCGCGCCGATCCCGGAGATGTCGACCCCGCCCAGCGCGTACCCGGTACCGCGGACCGGGAGCAGCCCCGTGCGCAGGACCGTCCGGCGGATCGCCGCGGTCGCGACGTCCACGGCGTCGCCCTGACCACTGGCCGGGAACTCCGCCGGGGCGTCGAACAACGTCTCGGCGTCCACGATGACCGGCACCGGGCCCGCCGCGATCATGTTCTCCGCGTGCATGTCGGTGCCACCGCACAGCCGCAGGATCGCCAGCCAGTGCCCGATGTTGCGGTAGAAGGCGGCGAGTTCGTGCTCGTCGGCGCAGTAGCGCGGCTCGACGTAGTCGGCCCAGCCGTAGCCTTCGCGCAGCAGCACCGCGGGCACCCGGATCCGCTCGGCGGTCTCCGGCGCGGCCGGGAACTCCGCGTAGACGTCGTCTAGCAGCGCGGCCAGTGCGACGTCGATCGCCGAGTTCCGCGGCTTGTACATGACGGTTCCGGCGCCGACGTCGACGCGGCTGACCGTCAGCCCGCCGCGGTGGGTGTCGCCACGCCCGAACGTCACCGCGCGCAGCGTCCCGCGCGTCACCTGCGCGAACCGCGGGCGGTCGGCGGCCAGCCGGGCGGCGAACCCGGCGACGGCGGCCACGGACGCCCGCGCCACCCGCTCGACGCGCCCCGGCAGCACCGGGTACCGCGCTTCGATGCTCGCCAGGTAGTCCTCGCGCATCGCTTCTTCGACGTAGTCCGCCCAGATCTCGTCGTCGTCCCCGCCCGCCAGCCGCCGCGCGTGCAGTTCGATGAGGAACACCCGGGACAGCTTCGCGTGCAGGGACTGGACCAGCGCGTCGCTCCCGGCCGTCAGCACCAGAGCGCGCTCGTCCGGGGTCAGGCCGGGAACCGCGTCGAGGTCCGCCGCCAGCGCAGTCCGCCACGGCCGCGCGAGCCGTTCGACGGGTCCGCTGAACGGAAGGGTGCCGCTGTCCGCCGAATCGAGCACGCCGGCCTCCGCCTCATCCGATCCGAGTGCGCCCGCGCACTCCCGGAAACGGGAATGGCGGGCGCGTACCGATGACCCGATTCACCCGATATCGTCAGCAGCACCAGCTGCCGTGCGAACCGGTCGGGCTGGAACAGAACGCGTACAGCATGTCGGTCGGATCGACCAGCGCGGCTTCGGCCGCGTTCCCGCCGACGTACAGCGGCCCGGCGGGATTCGCCTGGCCGTGCGCCGATTCCGCACCCGACAACCAGCCTTCGAGAACGGCCGTGGCGTCAACGGTCTGCATGGGAAACCTCCAGTTCGACGACGGATCCGGGCACAACCAGCGGAGTCTAGCCATTTCCACGACGTCGTTTCGACGACCGTTCGGCCGCCGAATCTTCCTCCCATTAACGACGACCATGAATCGAAATCCGGGAACGGTATTTTTGACGACAGGCGACCACGTTCACCTGATCGGCAGGTAGGCGGCCACGTCGGCGAGAGCGTCGAGCGTCTCGCGGTCGAGGTGACCGGCGGCGGTGTCGGCCTCGGCGACGACCATGCCGGTGCCGTCCGCGCGGGACCGGTAGTGCAGCCCGGTCATCCGCACGCCGGCGATCCCGAGGAGCGCCGCGATCTCCAGCGGGCGCACGTCGCCGTCGCCTTGCACGGCCTCGACCTTCTCGAAGTCCCTCGCCTGCTTCTTCGTGCGGAACCCGACTCGCACCACGGAGATGACCGCGGCGTTGCCGTGGCCGTCGCCGACCGCCAGCAGCATGCGGTCCAGCGACGTGCACGGCGTCCGGACGAGGAAGTCCCGCACCTTGCCCGAAGCGGCCGCGACGCAGTCGCCTTCGCGCTCCAGCCGCCGGACCGCCCGCTTGAGCTCCTTGAGCTTCAACCGGCTCCACGCTTCCCGCGCGTTGCCGCGCTTGGCCGACTCACGGGCCTCGGCCTGCCGGGTCTTCAGCGACCGGCCGGGCAGCGAGTCGGCCACGTCCCCGGCCGCGTTCCCGGCGAGCGCGTCCGACGCTGTCCCCGCCGCGCCACCGAACACCCCCGCCCCACCCGCGCCCCCGGCGACCGCCAGGCCGACGACCGCCGCGACCACGACACCGGTCCCCTTGTCGCGGATGTAGATCTTCTTGCCGTCCTTGGTGATCCATCGCCCCACGCGCTCATCTTCGGGGCGATCTCCGCGGCCGGGCGGCGGTTGGCCGGGAACTGACCGGGAACTGTCACGAACCGCGGTCAGTACGCGACACGCGTCCCCGCGCCCGTCTCCTCCGCGCGCGCCACCACGAACTGGGCCGCCGCCAGGTCCTGGACCGCGAGGCCGACCGACTCGAACACCGTGATCTCCTCCGGCGACGTCCGGCCCGGCGCGCGACCGAGCAGGACGTCGCCCAGCGGAGTGAGGTCGATCGCCGCCTCGCGCGCGGCGAACAAGTAGTCCCCGGCCTCGTGCGTCGCCGATTCGACCGAGTCCACGAACACCCGCGCGGCGGCCATCGTCGCCGTGTCCAGCTCGCGGGTGTGCGGGACGCACGAGCCCACGGCGTTGACGTGGGTGCCCGGGCGCAGCCACTCGTGCCGCAGGACCGGGGCAGCCGCGGTGGTCGCCGTCACCACGATGTCGGCCGCGCGCACGGCCTCCTCCGCCGACGACGCCACCTCCACCGGCACCCCCAGTTCGGCCGACAGCGCCGCGCACGCCCGCCCGGCCCGCGACGCGTCCCTGGCCACCACCCGCACCCGCTTCAGCGGGCGGACCGCCGCCAGCGTCCGGACGTGCGCCGCCCCCTGGACGCCGATGCCGAACACCGTCAGCTCCGCGGCGTCCGAGCGGGCCAGCGCCTCGGTCGCCACCGCCGTGACCGCCGGGGTCCGCAGCTCGGTCAGCACCGAGGCGTTCAGCGACGCCAGGGCCTCCCCGGTGTCGCCGCTGAAGAGCAGCATCGCGCCTTGGTGGGCGTCGAGGCCGAGCGCGGTGTTGCCCTCGAACAGGCAGACGATCTTGACGCCGTAGCCCGCGCCGGCGGTGTAGGCGGGCATCATCGCCAGCAGCCCCGACGCGCCCTCCGGGGAAACGACCGGCCGCAGCGGCTGGTGCGCCTCGCCGCGCGAAAGGGCGATCAGGGCGTCGCGCATCGGCGCGAGGCCTTCGCCGGGCGGGAACGCCGCGCGGACGTCGTCGCCGGAGAGCACCAGCAGCGTCATCGCGTGCCGAACAGCTGGTCGTCGAGCCCGGCCGGGCGCACCGCTTCCGGGATCGACCGCGTGTAGTAGTTCATCGTGACGACCGCGCGCAGGGCGTCCGCGGTGCGCAGCGGCTGGACGTAGTGCGGGTGGAACCGGGCGTCGAAGAAGAACAGCTGGCCCCGCCGCGGGTAGATGACGGCCGCGTCTTCGTCCACTTCGGACACGTCACGGGCGTGGCGGTTGCGGGAGACGACCAGGCCGCCGCCGGTCTCCTCGGTGCAGTCGGTCAGGTACAGCAGGCCCTCCATCGGGTTGCTGTCGACGTGGCACGGGTAGCGCATGGTGATGCCGCGCTGCACGTTCAGGCTCAGCGCCCGGTTGGCGGTGCTGGTCAGCTCCAGCGGCTCGTCGATCAGCCGCTCGCCCAGCTGCCGGAACCAGCCCGTGTAGAGCTCGCCGACCCACGGCGCCCGCTCGACCAGCACCTCGCCGTCGACCGACTCCAGCGGGATGATCGCGTCGGGGGTCTCGCGCGCGGTGGTCATCGTCGGGCGGAAGCTGCGCCGGGCGGCCTGCCCGGCCGCGACGTCCAGCAGCTCCTCGGCCCACCCGGCCGGCAGGGCGCTGCCGACGTCGTAGATGTGCCAGTGGAAGGGCAGCTCCCGCGGCGGGGTCCAGCCCGTGAACCGGCCCGGGGTGTGGTCGATGGTGGCCGACATGGTGCCTCCTCGTGTGTCGGATCGTCCTCAGTGGACGCTCAGGTGCGCCCGCAGCCGCTCGGCCACCGCGGGCGGCCGGTCGAACGGGAAGTCGTGGCCGCCGGGGAAGGCGGCCGCCTCGAACCGCGCGCCGGTGTAGCGCGCCCATTCCGCCACCGCGCTGCCCGGCGCGGTGAGGTCGGCGCGGCCGTACCAGGCGAACAGGTCGACCGGCAGGGCCTCGACGGGTCCCGGTTCGTACCCCGCCACCAGCCCCAGGTCCGCGCGCAGGGTCGGCACGAACAGGGCGCGCATCGGCGACTGCCGGGCGACCGGGTCGAGGAAACCGAGGGCGACGAGCCCGTTGACGAAGTCGTCGTCCCCGGTGGTGGTGAGCCGGTTGAACTCGGCGGCCGAGATCAGGTGCGGCGGCCGCGCCCCGGCGATGACGACGAACTCCGGCCGCGGCAGTGCGTCCGACGCGCAGATCCGGCGCGCCATCTCGTAGACGACGAGCCCGCCCATGCTGTGCCCGGCCAGCGCGTAGCGGCCGTCGTCCGGGATCCGTTCGACGAGCTTCGCGGCCGCGCCCACCAGCGTCGACGCCGGGGTTTCCCGCGCCGCCTTGCCCCGGCCCGGCAGGTCGAGCGCGCGGACGGTGAGTTCCGGGGCCAGTGCCGCGGCCCACGGGCGGTAGGCCCGGGCCGAGCCGCCGGCCCCCGGTACGCAGAGCAGTTCCACGGCGTTCTCCCCTACTTGTGCAGACTGCCGGCGGCGACCGGGTGCACGGTCAGTTCGCCGGGGCGCTCGTTGGGCGTCAGCAACGGGTACAGCGTCCGCCGGACGTCCGTTTCGGACAGGGACCGGGACTCGTCGACGTAGACCGCGAGCCCGAGCGCGCCGGCGTTCTCGTCGCCGGGCGGGGTGACGACCGCGCGCAGGACGCCGTCGAGCGACTCGGCCGCCGTGCGCACCGAGGAGAGCGACACCTTGTCGCCGCGGACGATCGCGAAGTCGGAGATCCGGCCGCTGAGCCACAGGTAGCCGTCGTCGTCGAGGCGGCCGACGTCGCCGGTGGCGATGGTGTCCGGCCCGACGAGCTTGCCGCGCGACACCCCGCCTTCGACCCCGACCTTGGCCCGGTACACGGTGTCGGCGGTGACGAGCACCTCCTGTTCGGCGGGGCCGCGCCCGGCGTCGCGCACGCCGAGCCGGACGTCCTGCAGCGGTGTCCCGGCCGAGGCGAACCGGCGCGAGGGCTCGCGGTGCGCGGCGAGGGTCGCCACCCGCGGTCCGGCTTCGGTGAGCCCGTAGGTCAGGTACAGCTCGAGCCCCGGGTTCTCGGTCAGCAGCCGGGCGGTGCGGTCCGGGGCGAGCGCGTTGCCGCCGACACCGAGCGCCCGCAGCCCGCGGGGCAGCCGGCCGTCGTCGGCGAGCAGTCCGGCGACGAGCAGCGGGGTCAGGGCGGAGACGGTGACGTCGTGCGCGGCGACGACGTCGCGGTAGCCGGCCGGGGTGAACGGCGGCCCGGTGACCACCAGCGACGCGCCGGTGACCAGCGCGGCCAGCACCTGGGCGACCAGCGCGTAGGAGTAGTGCATCGGCAGCGTGATCAGCATCCGGTCGGCCGGCCGCAGGCCGATGCTCCGGGCGTGCCGGGAGGCGTTGCGCCGCAACGCGGTGACGTCGTGCAGGCAGCCGGTGGCCATTCCGGACGTGCCGGAGGTGAGCAGGATGGCCTGCCCCGGCCGGTGCGTGCGGTGCGGTCCCTCGGCCAGGTGCGTGACGGCGACGTCCGTGCCGGCCGGGCGGACGAGCGCCGCGGCGCCGAGCCGGGCCGCGGTGGCACGCAGGCGCGTCGCCGGGGTCGACGCGGCCAGCAGCGTCGGGACCAGCCCGGCCAGGACCAGGGCGAAGAACACCCGGATCAGCCGGGTGCCGTTGGGCAGTGCCACGAGCACCACCGACCCCGGGGGCAGGCCGGCCGCGGCGAACCGGCGGGCGAGCTCCGCCACCCCCGGGCAGTCGCCGGTGGCACCGGGCCAGGTCGTCCGGGCGAGCAGGTCTTCGACCTCCCGCACGGTCACCGCGGTGTCGTTCACGCCGCCTCCAGGAGTTCGCAGGTGCCGCGGTGGGTGCCCGAGCGGTCGACGTGGTGGGTCATCAGCAGCACCGCGGGCGCGGCGCCGGCCAGCCACTGCGCGGCGAGCACCCGCGCGACGGGCAGGCCGTCGGACGGCGGCATCGTGAGCAGCAGGCTCGGTCCGTGCAGGCCGTGGTGCAGGCAGCTCAGCCCGACCAGGGTCCCGGGGCTCGCGGCGACGAACCGCAGCGGCGAGACCGCCTTCTTCGCGACGTCGAGGGCGACCTGGCGCAGGGTGTCGCCCGTGGCGTACTCGCTGATGCCGAGGACGCCGACCCGGTCGCGGGGGCCGGACCAGTCGCGCAGGGCCTGGCCGACGAGGTCGCACACGAGCCAGGCGGAGGCGTCGGCGTAGCGGATCGGCGCGCCGGGCGGGCGGGGGGCGTCCGGCGCGCGGGTCGCGGTGACCGGCTCAGGCATCGTCCCCCCGTTCGACCAGCAGGCAGGTGTTGAACCCGCCGAAGCCGAGGGTCAGGCTGATCCCGAAGCCACCGTCGAACGCGCGGGACGCGTCGCGCGCCACCGGCAGCCGCAGCTCCGGCATCGGCTGGGTGAGGCCGAGCACCGGCGGCACGCGCCGGTCCCGCAGCGCCAGCAGCAACGTGATCGCCTCGACCACGCCGGTCGCGCCGAGCGAATGACCCAGGGCACCCTTGGTCGCGAACACCACCGGCGGGCGCGGCACGTCGCCGAACAACCCGGCCAGGCAGGTCGCTTCGGCCTGGTCGTTGAGGACGGTCGCCGTGCCGTGGGCGTTCACGACCGCGACGTCGGCCAGGTCCAGCCCGGCGACCTCGACGCTGCGGCGGACGGCCCGCGCGGCGGCCTCGCCGTCGGGCTTCGGCGCGGTCATCCCGGCCGCGTCGTTGGTGGAACCCCAGCCGCGCAGGTACCCGTGCACGCGGGCGCCCCGGCGCCGGGCCGGGCCGGCGCGCTCGAGCACGACGTACCCGGCGCCGTCGCCGGGCAGCATCCCGCTGCGGTCGGCGTCGAACGCGCGGTGCGTCGACGAGGACAGGGTGCCCAGCAGCGAATGCCCGAGCCGCTTGCCTTCGGTCAGCAGGTCGACGCCGCCCGCGACGGCGACGTCCGCGTAGCCCGCGTTCAGCAGCTCGGCGGCGACGGCGATCGCGTCCGAGCCCGACGAGCACGCCGTCGACAGCGACACCGGCGGCCGCGTCAGGCCCAGCCGCTTGGCGGCCTCGGCCGCCCAGTCGTGCAGCGACCCCGGGTCCGCGTCGTCGATGTGCGGACCCAGGCTGGTGCCGAGCACCAGCACCGGATCGGTGTCCTCGAGCCCGGCGTCGCGCAGGGCCGCCTCGGCCGTGAGGACGGCCAGTTCGACGTGCCGCTCCCGCGCGGTCCCCTCGGCCGGGCCGTCGGGCAGCGGGCCGGCGACGAAGCTGCGGACCTTGCTCGACCCGGGCACCACGCGCAGGCCGGAGCGCCCGGCGAGCAGGGCCCGCCAGACTTGCTCGCGGCCGGCGCCCAGTGCCGTGCGCCAGGCCGTGCCCGTCACGCAGAGCACCTGGTCGCGGTGCCGGGCTCCGGTCAGCACGGGACCTGCTCGAGGACCGCGAACGCGTTGGTGCCCCCGATCCCGGCCGACATGACCCCGGCCCGGCGCGTCACTCCGGACGTCCACTCGCGGCCCTCGGGCACGATCGAGAAGCGGTCGCCGCCCGCGGTCAGCTCCTCGATCGGGTCGCCGGTGTTCGGGGTGGCGGGCAGGAACCCGTGCTCCACCGCGTACGCCGTCTTGATCAGCGCGGCCAGCCCGGCCGCGGTGTCGGTGTGCCCGATGCTGGCCTTCACCGAGCCGACGGCGAGCGGCTGGCCTTCGGGGCCGAGCGCCTCGGTCAGCGCGGTGGCCTCGATCTGGTCGTTGACCGGGATGCCGACGCCGTGCGCCTCGACGTACCCGAGGTCGGCGCCGGTCAGCCCGGCCCCGGCCAGCGCCTTGGTGACGACCCGGATCTTGCCCTCGACGCCCGGGATGGTGAACCCGGCCTTCTGCCGTCCGTCGTTGTCGACGGCGGTGGAGCGGATCACCGCGTGGATCGGGTCGCCGTCGGCGAGCGCGTCCTCGAGCCGGCGCAGCAGCACCGCGCCGACGCCGTCACCCGGGACGGTGCCGGTCGAGGCCCGGTCGAACGGACGGCAGACGCCTTCGCTGGAGTAGATGCCGTTGGGCGTGTACTCGTAGCTGCCGTCGGTGTCCATCACCGCGACCCCGCCGGCGAGCGCGTAGTCGCACGCGCCCAGCCGCAGGCTCTGGCAGGCCAGGTGCACCACGACCAGCCCGGTCGCGCACGAGGCGTCGACCATGATGCTTTCGGCGTGCAGGTCGTGGAAGTAGGAGAAGTGCGGCCCGGCGAACGTGGCGTCCTTGTCCACTGTGGACTCGAAGGTGCCGCGTTCGACGTGCTTCGTGCGAGCCACCCCGGCGTAGACCGCGGTCGACGGGCCGATGTCCGAGAGCCGCACGCCGGCGTCCTCGGCCGCGGCCCACAGCGCCTCGTAGAGCATGCCGTGCTGCGGGTCGCGCTCGGCCGTCTCCCGCGTGTAGCCGACCAGGCCGGCGTCGTAACGGTTGCGGTCGGGGATCAGGCCCCACGCCGGGATGTCGCGCGGCCCGTCGCCCGGCGGCACCGGGCCGCCGCGGGTGAAGCGGTCACGCCCGGCCCGCAGGTTGTCCCAGAACTGCGTCGCGCTCGCGGCGCCGGCGTAGCGGCAGCCCATGCCGACGATCGCGATCGCGCCCGATCCAGCCTCGGTGGTCATGCCGCCGCCTCCACTTCGTCGATGGTCTCCGGCTCGGCCCGCTCGGCGGGCAGCGCCCGGCGCAGGCCCAGCACCAGCAGCGTCGCGACGACGCTCAGGACGATCATCACGCCGACGAACGCGGCACCGGACCCGATCGGCAGCAGCGCCCCGGCCACCGACGGCCCGATGACGGCGCTGGTGGACAGCGTGATCGAGAACAGCGCGTTGGCCCGGCCGCGCAGTTCTTCGCTGACGGCGTTGTTGAGCAACGTCGTCAGCAGCGGGACCACCAGGGACTCCCCGATCGACAGCAGGATCACCGCGACCGTGGCGAGCACGAGCGCCGTCATGCCGGTGTGGCCGCCGGCCAGCAGCACGAACACCCAGCACGCCGCGAACAGCACGCCGCTGGCCGCGACCAGCAGCGTCCGCGAGAACCGCTCGAGGTGCGGCATCACCAGGAACTGCACCACGGCGCAGAGGATGATGTTGACGGCGAAGGCGAACGACAGCCCGCTCGCGGTGATGGCACCGGTCTGGGTCAGGTAGCCCGGCAGGCCCGCGCGGAACTGGCCGAAGGACACCAGCGCGGACAGCAGCAGCACGGCCAGCAGCGCCAGCAGGCTCGGCGACCGCAGCACGGCCCGGTAGCTGCCGCGGCCGGCGCCGGCCTTGCTTTCGGCGTGGTGCACCCGGTTGGGCAGCGCCCGCACGGTCGCCACGGCCATCACGAAGAACGTCGCCGCGTCGATCGAGTACATCAGGAAGTACCGGCCGACCGGGCTGAGGAACGCCAGCGCGGCGAACACCCCGCCGAGGATCACGCCGATCCCCATCGCGATGTTGAGCACGCCGTAGTCCGCCGAGTACGCCGTCTCCCGCTGCTCCGGGCCCGTGGTCGCCCCGTAGGCGGCGCGCACGACGGTGCCGACCCCGCTGATCCCGAACCCGAACACGATCGCCGCCGCCACCGCGATCCAGGCCTGCCCGGCGAAGGCGAACAGCAGCGTGCCGATCCCGGCGTTGACGTTGGCCACCGGCACGACGACGTTGTAGGGCAGCCGGTCCAGCAGCATGCCGTAGGCCAGGCCGCCGAACACCGCCGCGAA
Source organism: Amycolatopsis stemonae (assembly GCF_054781455.1). NCBI lineage: Bacteria > Bacillati > Actinomycetota > Actinomycetes > Pseudonocardiales > Pseudonocardiaceae > Amycolatopsis > Amycolatopsis stemonae. The sequence continues at coordinate 630,063 of NZ_BAAGUJ010000004.1, forward strand.
CGCCTGCACCGCCAGCGTCGCCGCGGGCACCCAGGTCGACAGGTGCCGCACCTCGGTCAGGTAGATCCAGAGGAACGGCATCACCATGCCCGCGCCGAGCGCGCTGATCCCGTTGGTGAAGATCAGCAGCCGCGCCGCCCGCGGCAGCGCGGCGATCCGGCTCAGGCCCTTCATGCCGCGTTCGCCTCGAGCCGGGTGGCCACGGCGGCGGCCAGCGCGGTAACCGTCTGGTGGTCGAACACCATCCGGACCGGCAGCCGCGTGCCGAGCTCCCGGCCCAGCGCCGCCATGATCCGGGTCGCGCCGAGGGAGTTGCCGCCGACGGAGAAGTAGAAGTCCTCGTCGGTGAACCGGTCGTGGCCCAGCACGCGGGCCCACGTCCGGCGGACCAGGGCTTCGAGGTCGGGCTGCGGGTGCGGAGTGGTCACGGCTGGGCTTCCTTCTGTGTGGACGGCGTAGCGGCGGCGAGGTGGGCGGCGAGCAGGCGCGGGGTGGGGTGGCCGTAGAGGTCGCGGATCCCGACGGTGAGGCCGGCTCCGCGCAGGACGGCCAGGGTCTTGGCGGCCAGCAGCGAGTTGCCGCCGCTGTCGAAGAAGTGGTCGTCCGGCCCGACCGCGGCGCCCAGCACCGAGCGCCACGCGGCCAGCACGACGTCGCCGTCCCCGGTCTCGTCGACCGGCGCGCTGCCCAGGACCGGCTCGGGCAGGGCGGCTTCGTCGAGCTTTCCGTTGACCGTCAAGGGAAGCGCGGGCACGGCCGTGAACGTCGAGGGGACCATGTACGCGGGCAGCACGGCGGCCGCGCGGGTGCGCAGGCCCGCCAGGTCGGCCCCGGACGTGACGACGTAGGCGTCGAGGCGGGCTTCGGGGGTTCCTGGCGCGGCGAGGACGACCGCGGCCGCGGCGACGTCGGGTTCGGCCAGCAGGACCTTGCGGATCTCGTCGAGCTCGATGCGGTAGCCGCGCAGCTTGACCTGGCTGTCGATCCGGCCGAGGTGCTCGAGGCGGCCGTCGGGCAGCAGGCGGCCGAGGTCACCGCTGAGGTAGCGGCGCCGTCCCGTGCCGGGGTCGGTGACGAAGCGGTGCGCCGTCAGCTCCGGACGGCCGAGGTAGCCGTGCGCGAGCCCGGCCCCGCCGACGGCGATCTCGCCGGGCACCCCGGGCGGCAGCCGGCGGCCGCGCGCGTCGACGACGTGGACCTCCCAGCCGGGGATCGCCCGGCCCACCGACCGCGACCCGGCCAACGCGTCGGCGCGGGTGACCGTCTGCGCGGTCACGTGGACCGTGGTTTCGGTGATGCCGAACATGTTCACGAGCCGGCAGCGCGTCTCCGGGTAGCGGTCCAGCCACGGCAGCAGCGCGAAGGCGTCCAGCGGCTCGCCGCCGAAGACGACCAGCCGCAGGGGGAGGTCGTCGAACCTCCGCACCTGCGTCTCGATGACCTGCGCGAAGCTCGACGGCGTCTGGTTGAGGACGGTGACGCGCTCGTCGCGCAGCAGGGCGGCGAACTCGTCGGGCGACCGGCGCGTCCACTCCGGCACGACCACGACCCGGCCGCCGGTGAGCAGCGGGCCCCAGATCTCCCAGACGGAGAAGTCGAAGGCGACCGAGTGGAACCACGTCCAGACGTCGGTGTCGCCGAGCCCGAAGTCGCCGGCGGTGCCGGAGACGAGGTCGACGACGTTGCGGTGCGGGACGACGACGCCCTTGGGGCGGCCGGTCGAGCCGGAGGTGTAGATGACGTAGGCGGGATCGCCGGGACCGGCCAGCCCGGCCGGCACCTCGTCGTCGGCGGGCAGTTCGGCCGACGTGACGCCGGGCAGGCGGCCCGCGGACGCCCGGTCGGTGACCACGAGCGCGAGCCCGGCGTCTTCGGCGATGTAGGCGAGGCGCTGGTCGGGGTAGGCGGGATCGAGCGGCACGTACACGGCGCCGGCCCGCAGCACGCCGAGCAGCAGCGCGACGAGCGCGGCACCGCGTTCGTGCACGATGCCGACCCGGTCGCCGGGCCGGATGCCGCGGGCGCGCAGCCCGGCGGCGAACCGGTCACCGCGCGCGGAGAGTTCGGTGTAGGTGAGGCGCTCGTCGTCACCGGAAACCGCGGTCGCCGGCCCACGCCGGGTGGCCTGCTCGGCGAAGACTTCGGTGATGGTGCGCGGATCGCCTGCGGCAGGCGGGGCCGGTTCGGGTCCGGCGTCGAGGGCGATGTCGGCCAGCGGCCGATCCTGGTCGCCGTCGCGGAGTTCGGCGAGCACGGCTTGGAGGTGCCGTCCGAGCTGGGCCGCCGCCCAGGGCGCGACGGCGTCTTCGGCGAACCGGCAGGTGGCGCGCCCGCCGAGGACGTGCACGGTCAGCGGAAACGGCGACACGCGTGCCGGGCCCGCCTCGATGCCGACACGAGGGACGTCGCGGGTGGTGCCGGCGGGCGCGGCGGCGGTTTGCTTGCGGAAGACGCCGACCGGCTGGTCTTCCTCGACGGTCACGAGGGTGGCGCCGCCGGGCACGCCGAATGCCAGCGTCGACGCGCGGGCGTAGCGGCCGAGCACGAGCCCGAGCGCGGCGAGCACGTCGGCGGGTTCGGCCGGGCCCAGGTCCACAGTGGACGCCGGGCCCGGACCCGCCAGGTGGGCCAAGGGGTCCGGGACCGCCGCGGTCACGGCCGTGCCCCTTCGCCCGCCAGTGCGCTTTCCAGCAGCGCCACCAGCGGCTGCCACTGCTCGACCAGGTACATGTGGCCGCCGGGAAGGTCCTCGGCCCGCCATGCCGCCGACGTCGCTTCGGCCCAGCCGGCGGCGGCCGCCGCGGACACCAGCTCGTCGTCGGCGCCGCGGATCGACACGATCGGGAACGCGACGGGCCCGGTGTGGTCCGGCTGGTAGGTCTCGTCGACCGCGACGTCGCCGCGCAGCGCGGGCAGGAGCAGCTCTCGCAGGTCCGGGTCGGCCAGCGCGGGATGCCGGTAGCCGGCCAGGTCGGCGACCGCCTCGACGAACTCGTCGTCGGGCAGTCCGGCGATCGGCGCCGGCCGCCGGACAGCGGGAGGCGCCGCGCCGCTGACGAACAGCGTCAGGTCCGTGCCGGGCTGTTCGCGGGCGATCAGGCGGGCCGCTTCGTAGGCGACGCGCGCGCCGAAGGAGTGGCCGAAGACGCCGACCCGGCCGGCCGCGCCGGCTTCGCGCAGGACGTCCTCGGCGATCGCCGCGAGCAGTTGCGTCATGGAGGTCGCCGGTTCTTCGGCGAAGCGGCGTTCCTTGCCCGGCAGTTCGACGGCGGCGAACCGCAGTGCGGCCGACGCGGCCGGCCACGCCTGGAAGAAGCTCGGCCCCGCGCCCGCGGGCGGGAAGCACAGCACGGGCACGCCGTTCGTCATCGTCGTCCCCTCACTCGAACCGGTTGCCCTCGGCGATGGCCGCGGACGCGGCCTCCCAGGTCGCGCGGAAGGCGGCCGGGGTGTCGCCTTCGATCCAGACGTTCTGCAGGCGCCCGTGCAGGCCGGTGCGGTAGTCGAGCACGTCGCCGACCGCCCGGCGGGGGTCGACTCGCCAGACGCCGGGCACCCGCAGCAACTCGGCGGGATCGGCGAGCGCGGTGAGCCGGCGGGCCTCGGCCGGGAACTGGGTGAAGACGCAGCCCGCGTAGCCGGTGGGGACGACCGGGCGGCGCTCGGCCTTGCCGGCGGCCAGTTCCAGGGCCAGGCGCACCGGGTTCAGGTCGCTCACGCGCGGCACGATCGAGGAGAGGAACCCGCCGAGCCTGCCGTTGACCTCGATCAGCCGCGGGCCGCCGGCGGTCAGCTTGAACTCCATGTGCGCGAGGCCGTTCGTGACGCCCAGCGTGGTCAGGATGTCCGCGGCACGGTCGATCGCGAGCTGCTGGGTCTCCCACGACAGCAGCGACGGCCCGGTCATCCCGCCGTCGCGCAGCGGCGGGAGCAGCGGGAACCGGTCCGACAACCAGAACGGCCAGTGCTCGCCTTCGCCGATGGTGGCCATTTCGACCGAGAAGTGGTCGCCGAGCCAGTCCTCGCGGTCGTGCGGGACGCCGATCAGGCGTTCCTCCAGCAGCCACGTCCCCGCCGCGGCCGTCCGGGGGCCCGCGGTCTCCGCCGCCTGGGCCAGTGCCGCGCGCAGTTCGGTCTCGTCGTCGACGGGGAAGATGTTGAAGCTGCCGTTGCCGCGCACCGGTTTCAGCACCGCGGGGAAGCCGACTTCGGCGATCGCGGCGACGAGCCCGGCTTCGTCGCCGAAGGGCACGGCTCGCACGGCGAGCCCGGTGCCGGCCAGCCGCGCGCGCTGGACGTCCTTGCGGGTCACGGCTTCGGCGGTCGCTTCGTCGTGGCCGGGCAGGCCCAGCCGGGTGGCGACCGCGGCGACCAGCGGGAGCCATTCGTCCTCGACGGTCATCACGCCGTCGACGCCGAGGGCGGCCAGCTCCGCGGCGATCGCGTCCGGGCCGGCCCCGGCCGCGTCGACGACCTCGGCCAGGTCGGCGACGCCTTCCCGCTCGGCTGCCGTCCACGGCTGCGGGCCCGCGTTGACGACGACCAGCTCGCACCAGTCGTCCGCCGCGTCGAGCAGGTCCGGCAGGGCGGACGCGTCGGCCGATTCGAACACCGCCACCTTGATCATGACGCCGGCTCCCGCCGCCTGGTGTATTCGCGGGTCTCGCCGTCCGTCCGCACGAGCGTGAACCCGGTCTTCTCCAGCACGCGCCGCGAGGGCAGGTGGTCCTCCTCGGTTTCGGCGCGCACGGTGGTGACGCCCGGCTGGCCGAACGTCCACGCCAGCAGCGCTTCGACGGCTTCGGTCGCCAGCCCGCGGCCCTGGAACGGCTCGATCAGGCCGTAGCCGATCTCGACCGAGCCGTCGGCGTCGGGCGCCGAGTGGAAGCCGATGTCGCCGACCGCGAGCCCGGATTCGCGGTCGACGATCTGGTAGAGGCCGAACCCCGGCCGGTAGGCGTCCGCGGTGACCATCCGCAGTACCAGCTTCGCGCCGCCGACGGTGCCGTCGAACGGGTAGCCGGGCGCCCACGCCCACCGGTCCCCGGCGGGCTCGCCGGCCAGGATCGCGCGGACCTCGTCGAAGGCGACCTCGCGCAGGGTGGTCCGCGGCGTGGCCAGGACCGTGAGCGGCGCGCCGGCGGGTGTGGGGTGTTCCGTTTTCTGCGTCATGCCGCCTCTTCGTCGGGGATCGCCGCGCTCATGGCGCGGTAGACCGCGGTGTTCTGCAACCACAGCTTGGGGAACAGCGGCCGCACGGCCAGCCGCTCCAGGTCGGAGATGGACTTCCCGCGCATGCTGCGGGGGCGGGCGCCGTCCTCGTCCTGCTCGTCGGCGGCGCGGGGCTGGCCCCCGAGCATCTGCCAGACGAGGTTGAGGTGGACCTGCTTCCATTCGAGGACCTGGGTGTCGAACCGCTGCAGGCCGAGCATGACGTCGGCGAGCTGCGCGACGCGCCCGGTGGCGCGGGAGTCCGGGTGGGTCGCTTCGACCAGGTCGGCCGGGGTCGCCCCGGCGTCGGCGGTGGCGGCCTCGAAGGCGGCCCACACGGCGTGCGCGGCGCGGCGGACGTTGCGCGAGCCGGGCGAGGCGAGCCCGGAGGCCGCGCCGGCGAGGTCGTCGCGCATGCGCAGGAACGAGACCTGGGTGAGGGAGTTCGCCATGACGCGCAGGCACTCGACGGTGAGCGACGCGACGTCGGCACACCGCACCAGCAGGCGGCCCGCGGCGATCGCGTCGCCCCGGTCGAGGGCGGCGGTCAGGTCGCACAGGCTGTGGTGCACGGCGACCCAGCAGTACTCGGTCAGCAGGTGCACGAGCTGGAAGAACCGGTGGTCGGAGTGCAGCAGCTCGTCCTCGGGAATGAGGGCGGAGAGGGCGGCGGTCAGCCTGATCTCGGTCTCGTAACCGCTGCCGCGGTCGAATTCGTAACGAAGCCGCGGATTCGATTGCGACGGATTGAGCGTCCGCACCTCACGGTCGCCGACTCCGTCTGCCGACCCTGCCACGAAATACCCCCACGCGAAATCCGACGGCGAATACCCGTGCTCCACAAGGTGTCAGCCTGATGTCGATCAGGGCAACCGAAACGATTGGTGACGCACATCACAGCATTCTGGAATACGCTTCCGGACTTATCGGCGCGCCGCTTCGAATGCGCAGAAATGGAGAAGCCGGGTGTCCGCGGCTGGCTAAAGTCGATTTCGTCAGCTGTGCCGGGTGCGTGCGGACGGGGAGCGAGAGTGCCGGAAGACGACGGCGCGACGCATGTCGCGGTGGTGAACGACGAAGAGCAGTACTCGGTCTGGCCCGCCGGGCTCGCGCTGCCGCCGGGCTGGCGCGCTGCCGGGTTCGCCGGCACCGAGGAAGCCTGCCTCGACCACGTCGCCGGCACGTGGCGCGACATCGCCCCGCGCTCGGTCCGCCGGTCCGCATGAGCCGCCACGCGGTGCTCGGCGGCGGCGGGGTCGGGCTCGCCCTCGCGGCCGCGCTGGCCCGCGGCGGCGAGACCGTGACGCTCCTCGTGCGGCCCTCCGCGCTCCCCCGCCACCCCGGCGCCGTCACTGTGCACCACGGGACCCGCGAGACCTTCACGGTCGCGGTCCCGGCCGCGACGCGGCTCACCGAGCCCGTCGACGTGCTGTGGATCTGCGTCAAGCACCCCGACCTGGCCGACGCGCTGACGAGCGTCGCGGCCGAACCCGGCGTCGTCGTCCCGCTGCTCAACGGGCTCGACCACCTGCCGCCGCTGCGGGCGCGGTTCGGCGGCCGCGTGGTCGCGGGCGCGATCCGGATCGAGGCCGCGCGCACCGCGCCCGGCGAGGTCCGGCAGGAGTCCCTGTTCACCGAGATCGAGCTGGCCGGCCCGCCCGGCGTCGTCTCGGCGGCGCTGGCGGCGGCCGGGATCGGCTGCGCCGACGGCGGCTCGGCGGCCGACGTCCTGTGGCGCAAGCTCGCCCTGCTGGCACCCCTGGCCCTCGCGACGTCGTGCGCGGCCGGGCCGCTCGAGCGGGTCCGGGCCGACGACGAGCTGACCCGGCTGATGGTCGCCTGCGCGGAGGAAGCCTGCGCGGTGGGGCGGGCCGAAGGTGCCCGCCTGGACCGCGGCCGCGTCCTGCGCGCGCTGACCCGCGCACCCGGCCGGACCCGCACGTCGCTGCAGCGCGACACCGAACGCGGCACGCCCGGCGAACTCGACGCGATCGCCGGCCCGATCCACGCGGCCGGCCGCCGGCGGGGCATCCCGACCCCGGCCACCGACCGGCTCGCGCACCAGGCGGGCACGCTCCTGCCCGCCGGAACCCGAGAGTGAGGCAAGCGCCCATGTCGCCGAAGACCGCCCTGGAGAACACGCTGCGGGAAATCCTCGTCGCCGACCTGTACGTCGACGTCCCCGACGGCGGCATCCACGCCGACGACAGCCTGCAGGAGACCCTCGGGCTCGACTCCCTCGGGTTCATCGAGCTGCGCGCCCGCTGCGAGCAGCAGTTCGGCGTGGCCATCTCCGACACCGACTTCTCGCCGGTGAACTTCCGGTCCATCAGCACCCTCGCCGACTTCGTCGTGCGGCGCCAGGCCGGCAACTGAAAGGATCACTGTGATCGAGGCACGTAGGCCGGCGACGGCCGAGCAGGCCGAGGTGTGGCTCGCCATGCAGCGGGAGCCGGAGTCCGCCCGGTTCACCATCCCGCTCGACCTCGAGTTCACCCCCGGCGCCGACGTCGCGGTCCTGCGGGCCGCGCTCGCCGACGTCGTCGAGCGGCACCCCAACCTGCGCAGTGCCTTCGGCACCGAGGACGGCGAACTCGTGCAGGTGGTGCACGCCCGGCCGCCCGTGCCGTTCGTCGAACACCGGCGACCCGGCCGCTACGACCGCGCCGCGGCGCTGGAGTGGGCCGCGGCGGTCGCGACGCAGCCGTTCGACCTCGCGTCCGAGCCGCTCGTGCGCGGCACGCTGCTGACCGCCGACGACGGCGCGCTGTTCGTGCTGGCCGTGCACCACATCGTGTCCGACGGCTGGTCGCAGGGCATCCTGGTGCGCGACCTCGCCCACGCCTACGCCTCGCGCGCCGCCGGGAACCCGCCGTGGGCCGCGCCGCTGCCGGCCGAGACGTCCACTGTGGACGTCCCGCCGGCCGAGGTCACCGCGTACTGGACGGGCCTGCTGGCCGACCAGCCGCCGTCGCTCGCGCCGATCGCGGACCTGAACCGTCCCGGTTCGGTGCCGGGGGTGGCCGGGTTCCGCGAGAGCGTCCTGTCCGGCGAGGTCCTCGACCGCGTCCGCGCGGTGGCCCGTGAGCGGCTCGCTTCCCCCGCGGTCGTCGTGCTGAGCGCGTGGCTGACCCTGCTGCACGCGTGGAGCGCCACCGCCGACGGCACCACGGGCATGCTGTTCGCCTCGCGCACCCCCGAGAACGAAGACCGGATCGACCTGCTGGCCCGGGTGCTGCCGGTGCGCAGCAAGCTCGACTTCGCCGACTCCTTCGCGACGCTGGTCGACCGCGTCCGCGACCAGATGCTCGACTCGCTGGAGCACTCGGACGTGCCCTCGGCGGACCTGCGCGAGATCCGGCGGGCCGGCGGCGCGGCGCTCATCGACAACAGCGTCTTCATGTACTTCCCGGAGGAGGAGCAGGCCTGGACCGTCGGCGGCACGACGGTCCAGGTCGTCGAACACGAGACGGCCGCTGGGAAGTACGACCTGTCGCTGGCCGCGCTCGAGGGCGAGGCGCACATCCGGCTGCGCGTCGACCACGACACCCTGGTCTACCGGGACAGCACGGCCGAGCTGCTGCTGGCGCAGCTGGTCAAGCTCCTCACCGACGCCGTCGCCGACCCGGCCGCGAGCTGCGGGGCGCTGGTGGCCGCGTGCGACCCGTTCGTGCCGGCGCGGCCGGCCACCGAACGCGAGCCGGTCAACCGCGTCCTGCTGCCCGACATGGTGCGCCGGCACGCGGAGCGGCGCCCGGACGCGGTGGCGGTGCGCTACCACGACGAAGTGCTCACCTACGCCGAACTGGTCGCGCGGGCGGCGTCGGTGGCGAACTGGCTGCGGGCCGAAGGGGCGGGCGCGGAGTCGCTGGTGGCGCTGCTGCTGCCGCCGGGCCCGGCGTCGGTCGTGTTCTGGCTGGGCACGCTGATGGCCGGCGCGGCGTACGTGCCGCTGGACCCGGCCTACCCCGACGCGCAGCTGCAGATGGTGATCGACGACGCCCGCCCCCGGCTGGTGATCGGCGCGCCCGGGTTCGTCGAGCGGGTGCGGTTGCCCAAGTGCCCGATCTACCTCGTCGACGAGGCGCTCGCCGAGGCCGCCCGCCACCCGGCGACGCCGCCCGAGGTCGAGATCGACCCGGCTTCGGTGTTCAACGTCCTCTACACGTCCGGTTCGACCGGCCGGCCCAAGGGCGTCGTGTGGCCGCACTCGGGGTTCATCCGGCTGCTGGACCGGCCGGACTTCGTGCCGCTGCACCACACCGACGTCGTCTCGCAGCTGTCCCCGCTGAACTTCGACGGCGCGACCTACGAGGTCTGGGGCGCGCTCACGCACGGCGCCGAGCTGGTGATCTTCGACAAGGAGCTGACGCTGAGCCCGCCGGAGCTGCGGACGGCGTTCCGCGAACGCGGGATCACGACGCTGATCGTGTCGACGCCGTTGCTGAACCGGCTGATCGAGGACGTGCCCGACCTGTTCCCCGGGCTGCGCCGGGTGTACTTCGGCGGGGAGATCATCTCGGTGCCGCACATGGAGAAGGCGTTGCGCTGGTGCGCGCCCGGCACCCTGCTGCACAGCTACGGGCCGACGGAGAACTCGTTCACCACGACGTGGATGCCGGTCACCGAGATCGAGGAGCACACACGCACGCTGCCGATCGGCTCGGTGGTCCCGGAGACCGACGGCTACGTCGTGTTCGACCACGCCACGATGCGCCAGGCGCCCCGCGGCGTGCCCGGTGAGCTGCTGCTGGGCGGCACCGGCGTCACGCGCGGGTATCTGGGCAACCCCCGCGAGACGGCGCGCCGGTTCATCCCGGACCCGTACTCGGGCGTGCCGGGCGCGCGTCTGTACCGCACGGGTGACCGGGTGCGGTGGCTGCCGGACGGCCGGCTGGAGTTCATCGGCCGCAACGACAACCAGGTGAAGATCCGCAGCCAGCGCGTCGAGCTCGGCGAAGTCGAGTCGGCCCTGGCGGCGCACCCCTCGGTGGAAGCGGCGTTCGTCCGGGTGTGCCTCAACAGCCGCGGCGAGAAGGAGATCGCGGCGTACGTCGTGTTCGGCCCGGGCGGCACGGTGGAAGAGCTGCGCCGGCACGCGCGGGAGGTGCTGCCGGCGTTCGCGGTGCCGCGGTTCCTGGTGCCGCTGGACCGGATGCCGCTGACACCGAACGGCAAGATCGACCGCCGCCGGCTGCCCGAGGTGGACGCGGCCACGCAGCCGGCGCCTGTGGTGCCCGCCGCCCCGGTCATCGCTCCGGTCGCCGCTACGGCGGAGTCCACAGTGGACCTGGTGCGCGCGGCGTGGGCGGAGCTGCTGGAGCACGACACGTTCGCGATGGACGACAACTTCTTCGACGTCGGCGGGCACTCGCTGATCCTGGTCAAGCTGCAGGCCGGACTGCGGTCGCGGTTCACCTCGGCCCCGACGATCGGTGATCTCCTGCGGCACACGACGGTCCGGGCCCAGGTGGCGTTGCTGACGAACGTCGCACCGCGGGAGGCGGCCTCGCCTAGCGCCCCGGTGACGGCTGCTCCCGTCGTCTCGCGGCTGCCGGAAGTCTCCCCGGCGCCGCTTCCGCTCGGTGGCCGTCAGGTCCTGGCGGTGTCGGCGGCGGCCGAGCCGGTGCTCGCCGAAGCGCGTCGCCAACTGGCCGAGCACCTCTCGCGCACTCCGGGGCTCGACCTCGCGGGCGTCGCGGCCACCCTGGACCGCGGCCGCGAACGGTTCCCCCACCGCTTCGCCGTCGTCGCCGACGACGTCGCCGAAGCCGTGGCCGGGCTGCGAGCCGGCGGGGTGGCCGGGGTCGTCGACCGGACCCGGCCGGTCCGCCTGGTCTTCGCCTTCGACCGGACACCCCTCCCCGAGCAGCACGCGCTGCTCGAGGCGTTGACCGCCCGGGGCGCGACCCCGGACGTCGTGACCGGCGACGGCACCGGGCACATCGCCGCCGCGGTCGCCGCCGGGGCGTTGTCCTACGCCGACGGCGCGCGCCTGGCCTCGCCCGACGACGTCACCTTCGCCCCGCCGGCCGTGCCGGTCGCCACCGCGGGCGGCATCCTGCCCGCCGGGCGGCCGATCGACACCCGGCTGTGGGCCAAGCACCTCGCCGCGCCCCCGGACGCGACCGCGTCGCTGCTCGCCGCCACGGGCGGCCGGGCGGCCGTGGTCGTCGACTTCGGCGGGGGGTTCGCCGACGCGATTTCGGCGCGCCCGGAGCTCACGGCGGTGTCCACATCGGACGTCCACACGGCACTGGCCGGGCTGTGGTGTGCCGGGGTGAATGTCGAGCTCGCCGACCGGCGGGCGCGGCGCGTCCGGCTGCCCGGGTACCCCTTCGCCCGCCCGGCCTGAGCCGGCTCAGCCGCCGTGGGTGGTGTCGCTCTGGTAGGTCGTGTAGGTGTACGGGTTGTCCAGGACCTTCGTCTCCGGGATGTCCGGGTTCATCCCCTGCCGCCACGCCTCCTCCCCCAGCTGCGCGCGCAGGAAGCCGACCGTCGACTCCACCTGCCGGCGGACCGCCGGCAGGTCGACGCCCACCAGACGGCCGTCGCGCTTCACGACGCGGCCGTCGACCAGCACCGTGTGGACGTCGCCGCGCTGGGCCTGGAACGCGACGTGGCCGTACGGGTTGAGCAGGGGGAACGACACCGGCGAGTGGTCGTTCTTCAGCAGCACGACGTCGGCCTTCTTGCCGACGGCGAGGCTGCCGATGTCGGAGCGGCCCAGTGCCGCCGCGCCGCCGCGGGTCGCCCACTCCACGACCTGCTCGGCGCGCAGCGCCGCGTGCGTCACCGTTTCGCCCTTGGCGTGCGCCTCCAGGTGCTCGCGTGAGCGGTCCGCGCCGAGGGTCGTGCGCATCGCGGTGAACAGGTCGCCGCTCCACCAGACCGACGTGTCCATCGACAGCGACACGGGGATGCCGTACTGGCGCAGGGCCCAGGTGGACGGGTAGCCCTGGCCCGCGCTCTGCTCGCTTTCGGTCGACACCGACGCCGACCCGCCGGTCGCGGCGATCCGGTGGTAGGAGTCCGCCGACAGTGACGCGCTGTGGACGTAGATCGTCTCCGGGGTCATGAAGCCGTGGTCGTGCATCAGCCGGATGCCGTCGTCGCCGGTCGCGCCCCACACGCCCGCGTGGGTGGTCACCGGCACGCCGAGCTCGCGCGCCACTTCGAACGCCGGCTTCTCGGGGAACTCCGGGTCGCCGGTGACGTCGAAGGCGAGCTGGAAGCCCAGGTCACCGCCCGTGCGGCGGGAGACGAAGTCCCGGAACTCGGGCTTGGCGGTCCAGTTCGCCGGGGCGTCCTGGATGTTGCCGTAGGCCAGGACGAACCGGCCGGGCACGGCTTCGAGCGCGTCGGCCGCGGCGTCGGCGTGCTGGGTGGTCTGCAGGCCGTGGGACCAGTCCACTGTGGTCGTGACGCCCGCTTCGAGCGCTTCCCAGGCGCCGAGGAGGTTGCCCGCGTGGATGTCCTCGGGGCGGAACACCTTGCCCCACTCGAGGTAGTACCAGACGAAGTACTGGGTCAGCGTCCAGTCGGCGCCGTACCCGCGCATGGCCGTCTGCCACAGGTGGCGGTGCGTGTCGATCATCCCGGGCAGGACGATCCCGCCCGCGGCGTCGATTTCCTCGGTGCCGGCCGGCACCTCCAGCCCCGGTCCGATGGCGGCGATCCGGTCCCCGGTGACGAGGATGTCTTCGCCGGGCAGCACCCGGTGGGTGTCGTCGAGGGTCAGCACCGTTCCGCCCCGCAGGACGATCGACTCCGCCATCGCTGCCTCCGTTTGCGTACACTCGTCCGCTGGCCGGACACTCTGTGGGCGCAGTCACCTTTACCCAGTGCCGCGCCGGTGTCAATCCCCGCCGCTACGCTGCGGTGAGGACCGCTGCAGGAGGAGGTCGCGCATGCCACGCGAGGGAACGGGTCCCGACTTCATCGAAGCGCTGGCGCGCGGGCTCGAGGTGATCACGGCGTTCGGGCCGTTGCGGCCGCAGATGTCGCTCGCCGAGGTCGCGACCGCGGCCGGCCTGGCCCGCCCGACCGCCCGCCGGATCCTGCTCACCCTCGAAGAGCTCGGGTACGTCCGCGCCGACGGGCGCGGCTACGCCCTGACCCCGCGCGTGCTCGACCTCGGGGTCGCCTACGTCCGGTCGATGGGGCTGTGGGACGTCGCCCGGCCACACCTGGAGCGCCTGGTCGCGCGCACGAACGAGTCGTGTTCGATCGCCCAGCTCGACGGCTCCGACATCGTCTACGTCGCCCGGGTCGCGGTGCCGAAGATCGTCGCGCTCGCCGTCCAGATCGGGACCCGCTTCCCCGCCCTGCCGACTTCGCTGGGCAAGGTGCAGCTCGCCGCCCTGCCGCCGGACGAGCTGGACGCGGTGCTGGCCCAGCCGACCCGCTCGGGGCTGGTCCCGCGGTGGCAGCCGGACCGGGCCGAGCGGGACGCCGCGCTGCGCGAGGTGCGCGCCCGCGGCTGGGCCCTGACCGACGAGCAGCTGGCGCTGGGCATCCGCTCGGTGGCCGCGCCGCTGCGCGACGGGTCGGGCCGGGTGATCGCCGGGGTCAACGTCAACTGCCACGCTGCCGAGACGCCCGTCGAACGCCTGCTGGAGCACCACCTGCCTTTGCTGCTGCAGACGGCCGGGGAGATCAGCGCCGACTTCGCGCGGCTCGACGACGTCCCGCACGTCACGGTGCCTGCGGTGTCTTGACCGCGGCCCCCCGGCGGAGGCAAACTGCGGACACACGTCCGTTGGACGGACAGGAAGTGAGGGAACCGGGTGGACCACAGCGCAGCCGGCCCGCTGTCCGGGCTGCTGGTCGCGGACTTCTCCCGGGTGCTCGCGGGCCCGTACGCCACGATGCTGCTGGCGGACATGGGCGCCGACGTCGTCAAGGTCGAAGGACCGCAGGGCGACGAGACACGCACGTGGATGCCGCCGGTGCGCGGGGACGTCTCGACCTACTACCTCGGCGTGAACCGCGGGAAGCGGTCGATCGCCCTCGACCTGCGCGACGAGGCCGACGCCGCGGTCGCGCGCGAGCTGGCGGCCCGCGCGGACGTCGTCATCGAGAACTTCAAGCCCGGCGGCCTGGCCAAGTACGGCCTGGACTACGCCAGCGTCCGCGAGGTCAACGCGGGCAGCGTCTACGCCTCCATCAGCGGCTTCGGCTCCGGCGAGGGCAGCCACGTGCCGGGCTACGACCTGATGGTGCAGGCGATCTCGGGCCTGATGAGCCTCACCGGTGATCCGGAGGGCCCGCCGTACCGGGCCGGGATCTCGGTGTTCGACGTGATGGCGGGCAACCACGCGGTGATCGGCATCCTCGCCGCGCTGCGCCACCGCGACGCGACCGGCGAGGGCCAGCACGTCGAAGTGAACCTCCTGTCTTCGGCGCTGACCGGGCTGGTCAACCACAGCTCGGCCTTCGCCGCGGGAGGCGTGGTGCCCTACCGGATGGGCAACGCGCACCCCAGCGTCTTCCCCTACGAGCCGCTGCCGACCGCGGACGCGGACCTGATCGTCGCCGCCGCCAACGACGGCCAGTTCCGCCGGCTCTGCGAAGTCCTGGACCTGCCGGACGTCCCCGGCGACCCGCGCTTCGCCCGCAACGCCGACCGCACGAAGAACCGCGAGGAGCTGCGGCCCCTGCTGATCGAGCGGCTCGCCAAGAAGACGGCGGTGGACTGGTTCGACGCGCTGACGAAGGTCGGTGTCCCGTGTGGACCGATCAACACGATCGACGGCGGCTTCGCGATGGCCGAGCGCTTCGGGCTGGACCCGATCGTCGCCGTCGGCGAGGGCGAGCGCGCGGTCCCGACCACCCGGCACCCGATCCGGTTCTCCGCAACCCCGGCCGCCTACCGGCTGCCGCCGCCGGAGCTCGACGAACACGGCGCCGAGCTGCGCGCGTGGCTGACGGAGGACGGGAATGACTGAGCACGTCTACGAAACCGCGCTGGGATCGTCCACGAAGGACAAGATCACCCTGCTCGGCCAGGACCTCGCAGAAGACGTCATGGGCACGGTCGGCTTCGGCGAGCTCGCCTTCTGGCTGGCGACGCAGCGGCGTCCGTCCAAAGGGGAATCCCGGGTCTTCGAAGCGGTGCTGGCCGCCTTGGCCGACCACGGCTTCACCCCGACCGCCATCGTCACCCGGCTGACCTACCTCTCCGCTCCGGACTCCGTGCAGGGCGCGCTCGCGGCCGGGCTGCTCGGCGGCGGGTCGCGCTTCCTCGGCGTCACCGAGGACTGCGGCCGGTTCCTGCACGACGTCCTCGAGCGCGCCGGAACACCCGCCGACGAAGCCGGCTGGGACGCGCTCGCGCTCGAGACCGTCGAAAAGACCAAGGCGGCGAAGAAGTTCGTCCCCGGGCTGGGGCACCACGTGCACAAGGACGGCGACCCGCGCACGCGGCGGCTGTTCGCCATCGCCGACGAAGAAGGCCTGCGCGGCCCGCACCTGGAGCTGTTCGCCGCCATCGGCCGGGTCCACCCCCGGGTGCTCGGGAAGACGCTGCCGCTCAACGGCGCGGGCGTCTGCGGCGCCGCGCTCGCCGACCTCGGGCTGCCGCTGGAGCTGCTGCGCGGGTTCGCGCTGCTGGCCCGGACCGCCGGGCTGATCGGCCAGCTCGCCGAGGAGCTGCGCCACCCCGTCGCGAACGACATCTTCCTGTCGGTCGACCTGAACAACCGGCCGGTCCCGCCGGACCCGCCCGCATGAGAGGAACGCCGATGCAGCTCGTCACCGAGGACACCATCACCGAGCTCGCCGCGCGGCGCTGGGCGGGCGCGCACGACCCGCGGACGGCGGAGCTGATGACCGCGCTCGTGCGGCACCTGCACGCGTTCGCCCGCGAGGTGCGGCTGACCGAACCCGAGTGGATGGCCGCGATGAAGTGGCTGACCGCGACCGGGCAGATCAGCGACGAGAAGCGCGAGGAGTTCATCCTCGCCTCCGACGTGCTGGGCCTGAGCATGCTGGTCGTGCAGATGAACCACGCCTTCGACGCCAAGGCCACGCCGGCCACCGTGCTGGGCCCGTTCCACATCGACGGCTCGCCGGAGAAGGAGTTCGGCGGCGACATGTCCGACGGTCTCCCGGGCACGCCGCTCTACATCACCGGCACGGTCCGCGGCCTGGACGGCGCGCCGGTGGGCGGCGCGATCCTCGACGTCTGGCAGGCCGACGAGGACGGCGCCTACGAGTCGCAGATCGCGGACATCGACGAGGCGCGCCTGCGCGCGAAGTACGCCACCCGGCCCGACGGGTCCTACTGCCTGCGCACCATCGCCCCGAAGGGCTACTCGATCCCGATGGACGGCCCGGTCGGCGAGCTCATCGGCGCCACCGACATCAGCCACTTCCGGCCCGCGCACGTGCACTTCCTGATCAACGCCGCCGGCTACGAACCGCTGATCACGCACCTGTTCCAGGAGGGCGCGCAGTACCTCGACAGCGACGTCGTCTTCGGCACCAAGCCGGAACTGGTGGTCACCTTCGAAGAGCGTGAGCCCGGGCCCACGCCGGACGGCGGCGAGTCGGCGGAGCCGTGGCTCGAGGCGCGGTACGACTTCGTCCTCCAGCCCGTCTGACGCCCGTGCGCGCGGTGGAGATCCGGGAGCCCGGGCGGCCTCCGGTGGCGACCGAGCGGGAGCGGCCGGAGCCGGGAGCGGACGAGGTCGCGGTGAGTGTCACGGCCGCGCCGATCACCCCGCTCGACCTGCTGTGTGCGTCCGGCACGTCGTACTTCGGGATGCCCGAGCTGCCGTACGTGCCGGGAGTGCAGGGTGTCGGCGTGCTGACGCGCCCGACCCCGACCGAGCCGGCCGGGACGGCGGTCTGGTTCGCCACGACCGCGGGCATGCGCCCCGGGGACGGCAGCATGGCCGAGCACGCCGTGGTCGCGCCCGCCGACCTGGTGGTGCTGCCGACCGGGGCGGACCCCGCGCTCGTCGCGGCGCTGGGGCTGTCGGCGGTGGCGGCGTGGGTGGCGTTGACCGGGAAGGGCGAACTGCGGCCCGGCGAGACCGTGCTGGTGCTCGGCGCCGGTGGCGTGGTCGGCCAGTCGGCAATGCAGCTGGCCCGCGTCGCCGGGGCCGGGTACGTCGTCGCGTGCGCGCGGACCGACGCCGCGCTGGAGCGGGCCCGGCGGCTCGGGGCGGACAGCGTCGTGCGGCTCGAAGAAGACGACGACGTCGACGCGCTGGCGCGGCGGCTCGGTGCCGTCCCGGTGGACCTGGTGCTGGACCCGGTGTGCGGGATCCCGGCCGCCGCGGCCCTGCGGGCGCTGCGACCGGGCGGGCGGCTGGTGAACCTCGGCAGCGCGGCCGGCGACGAGTGCCCGGTGTCTTCGGCCGTGCTGCGCAGCAGGTCGCTGCACATCCACGGCTATACGAACAACGAGCTCGACGCCGGCCACCGCCGCGAAGCGCTGCTGACGGTCGTGGCCCACGCGATGGCCGGGCGGCTCACCGTCGACTACGAGCGCGTCCCGCTGGGCGACGCGGCCGACGCCTGGACCCGTCCCGGCCGGATCGTGCTGGTGCCCTAGCGGCCGTAGCCCTCGGCGGCCAGCACCTTCCCCATCATCTCGTAGGCCGCGGGGTCTTCGGGCGCGACCGTGGCCAGGCCGTCGACGTAGCGGTTGTACATGCAGAACGCCGCCGCGATGAGCACGGTGTCGTGCAGTTCGACGTCGGTCGCCCCTTCGGCGCGGGCCGCCGCGACGAGCTCGTCGGTGACGGCGCGGCCGGTCAGCCGGACGGCCAGCGCGATCCGCAGCAGGGCCTTGATCTTGCCGGACACCGGTGCGTCGTCGACCCCGGCGCAGGCCGCGTCGACGACCGCCCGGCCGCCTTCGAGGGTCTCGGCCGCCGCGGCCGCGTGGCTGCCGTGGCAGAAGCGGCACTCGTTGCCGTTCGACACGACGGCCGCGATCAGCTCGCGTTCGCCGACGGTCAGGGTGCTCGGCCCGCGCAGGAGGGTCTGCGCCAGGTGGTTCAGCGGGGCCGCGGTTTCCGGGCGGTAGGCCATCAGGGACCGGATCCCGGGCAGCTCCGGGTCGAGCGGGATGTGCGGCATCGGCTACTCCTCGCGAGGCGTCAACGATCTCCTCGCGAGTCTTTCCGGTGACGGCGGCCCGGCCAACCTCCGCGTTGCGCAACCGGGCCGCCGCCGAACGGCTCAGCCGACGGTGAAATCGTCGGCGTAGACGGCACTTTGGCCGTACCAGCCGTGGACGTACACCGTCACGGCCCCCGAAGCGCCGGTCGTGAACGGCACGGACAGCTGGGTCCAGCCGCTGCTCGAGGTCCACGTGCTGGCGCTCGCGCCGCCCCGGACGCCGACGTAGGCGTAGCTGCCCTGCACCCACGCCTTGAGCGTGTAGGCGTGGTTCGGGGCGAGCGTGACGTTCTGCGCCGCTTCCCCGGTGGCCGAGGCCGTGGGCACCACCTGCAGCGCGTGGGTCCCGGAGTGGGCCGGGGTGGCGACGACCGCGTCGCCCGGCGCGCTCCACGGGCTCAGCGCGCCGGTCTCGAACCCGCCGTTGACGACGCCGCCGGCGGGCGGGGTGCCGTTCACGGTGAGGGTGAACGTGGTGCTGTGGCTGCCGGAGGTGCCGGTGCCGGTGATCGTCAGCGGGTAGCTGCCGGGGACGGCCGCGGCGGTGGTGCTCACCGACAGCGTCGCGCTGCCGCCGGCGGTCACGGAGCCCGGGCTGACCGACGCGGTGACGCCGGACGGAGCGCCGGTGACCGAGAGCGTCACCTGCTGGGCCGAGCCGGACGTCACGGCGGTGCTCACCGTCGCGCTCGCCGAGCCACCCGGGTCGACCGCGGCCGCGGCGGGGTTCGCGGCGACCGAGAAGTCGTTGCCGGGCACGGTGGTGCCGCCGGTGAAGGGCTCGAAGGCGTGGCTGAAGAACCAGGGGTCCTGGGCGATGCCGGAGCAGTTGTCCGCGGCGGCGCCGCCGGGGCAACTGCCGTTGTCGCGTTGCAGGGCCCAGAACGACAGCTCGTTGATGCCCTTCGAGACGGCCCAGTTGTAGACGGTCGCGGCGTCGGCGGTGGTGAACGTTTCGGCCGGGCCGAAGTCGTCGACGCCGATCATCTCGGTGATCCCGACCATCGACCACAGCTGCGCCTGGGTCTTGCCCGGGTACAGCGCGCCGAGCTGGCCCACCAGGCCGGTCGCCGAGGTCTGGGTGTCGGTGGCCATCTCGTGGGCGGCGTTGTCGTAGTAGTCGAACGTCATCATGTTCACGACGTCGACGCGGGTGCCGTTGGAGACGGCGTTGCGCAGCACGGCGAGCCCGCTGTCGGCGAGGCCGCGCGTGGTCGTGGGCAGGGTGTAGGAGATCTGCAGCGGGCGCCCGGAGGCCGCGGCCCAGTCCTGGACCTTCTTGATGGCCTTGTTGCGGCGGTCGATCCCGGCGGTGTTGGTCAGCGAGTTGTCCTCGATGTCCATGTCCAGGCGCGGGACGTCGTAGGTGGTGATGACCCCTTCGTAGGCGGCGGCGATCGAGTCGACGTTGGTGCAGCTGTCGGCTGTTTCGGTGCCGGTGTTGTCGGCGGTGTAGCCGCCGAAGGACGGGATGACGTCCCCGCCGCGGGAGCGGATGGTGCTGATGTCGGCGCCGAAGGTCGAATCGGCGATCGGCATTCCGGTGTCACCGTTCCAGTAGACGGTGCACGAGCCCTTGGTGGCGGCCTGGATGAACGCCATCGTCAGGTGCTTGGCGCCCGACTGCTGGGCCAGCGTGGCCGGGCTTTCGCCGGTCCACGCTTCGAAGTAGGGCGCGAAGACGTGGGCGGGCAGCGGCGTGGCGGCCTGGGCGGACCCGGCCGTGGCGACCAGTGATCCGGCCGAAAACGCCGCCAGGGCCAGGGAAACGGACAATCGGGAGAAAGGTCTGCGTCGACGCATTCGGGTGCTCCAGTGCCGGCGGGGGCCGTGCCGCGGCGTTGCACGGCGAGAACGGTTTCAGGATTGGATCAGACCAATATCGGCGTCAAGGTCTAGACCACTAAACCGGCCGGATGGCGGCACGCGTTGCTCGCCCCCGATCCGGAATGTCGGACTTGACGCCCCGCCCGGCCGCCCTGCCCGGGCCACGACCACGGCGAGTGATTAACGATCGTGACAAAAACGTTCCAACCGGCCGGGTTCGCCCGGTAGCGTGCGCGTCCATGCGGGTGACATGGGGGACAATGGGACAGCGCAGAGTGACCAAACCGTGGCGTGCGGCCCCCAAAGCCGCCCTCTCCAGCCCGCTCACGCTGATCGTGGCGGCCGTGACCTCGCTGCTCGCCTGCTTCCTCGGGACCGCCGCGGTCCTGCAGGCTTCCGCCGCCGGCGGCGCGGCCGTGACCTACCAGACCGGGATCACCTGCCCCGACAGCTACGGTCCGGTGTTCGGCAAGGGCAACATCCCGGTGCAGGACATCCCGGCGCTCACCGGCGCGGTCCAGCGCCACGCGGCCGCGCACGGGTTCGGCACGCCCGTCGTCGGCCAGTACACGAACGTGCTCGTCGGGACCCAGTTCAACGGCGACCCGCACTACAAGGTCCGGCTCGGCTACCGCGACCAGGCCGGTCTGGACAACCTGACGCTGCGGCGGGGCTCGCGCGCGCCCGGGCTGTGGCTGGGCAACGTCGTCGCCGACGCCGAGCACATCGGCCTCGGCACGAAGCCCGCCATCCGGGGGGTCGCGCTGCCGCCGGTCACCGGGATCTACGGCGACCTGCTGGACCCGCCGCCGCGGTGGTGGTGCTCGCAGCAGTCCGGCGCCGTCGTCGACCGCCTCGCCAACGACCCGATCGACTCGATCGTGTTCGCCACCGACCGCAGGACCTTCGACGACACGGTCCGGGCGCTCGGCCTGCCGACCATGCAGTACTTCCACATCTCGTTCTACGAGCCCGCGCCGGCCACCCTCGCCGCGGCCGAAGACCTGCTGCAGCGCTCGCAGGACCTGGTCGCCGACGTCCGCGCGGACCTGACCGCCCAGGGGCTCGGCCGGCTGGTCGCCGCCGACGTCCCGACGTTCGGCCGCTCGGTGCAGATCGCCCGCCAGGCCCAGGACAACGTGCTGGTGTCGATCCTGCCGCTCGCCCTGATCAGCGTCCTGGTCGGCTGCGCGGGCCTCGGCACGGTCGCCCTGCAGTGGTACCAGCGCCGGCACGCGCAGCTGCGGCTGCTGTCCGCCCGCGGCAGCGGGCCGGGCGCGCTGGGCGGGCTCGCCGTCGCGGAACTGGGCCTGCCGATCCTGCTGGGCGGCGCGCTCGGCGCGGTCACGGCCCGGCTGCTGCTCGGCGTCTACGGCCCACCGGGTGCACCCGATCCCGAGGCGGAGCTGCGCGCGGGGTTCGTCGCGGCCGGCGTGCTGGTGGTGTCGCTGGCGTTGCTCGCGTTCGTCGTCGCCGTCCGGGCGCACCGCGAGTTCGAGCTGGGCCGGGTGCGCCGCAAGGGCAACCGGGTGCGGCTGCTCGGGTACTTCCCGTGGGAGCTCGCGACGGCGGGCATGGCGTGGCTCGGCTGGACCCGCCTGACCCACTACAGCACCGGTTCACGCCTCGGAAATCCATTACCGCAGGTGGACCCGCTGGCCCTGACGTACCCGGTGTTCGTCGTGCTGACCGTGGGCCTGCTGACCGCGCGGCTGGCGTGGCTGGCCCTGCGCGTGTCGCACCGGGCCCGGCTGTGGTCGCGTCCGGCCCTGCAGCTGGCGATCCGGCGGCTGGCCGGCGCGCGGGCCCCGGTGACCGGGGTGCTCGTGATCGGCACCCTCGCCATCGGCACGCTGGCCACCGGGATCGGCATCGCCCGCGGCCAGGAGGACGCGCTGGACACGAAGTCGTCGATCTTCGTCGGCAGCAACGCCCGGCTCGACACCGACAGCCCGATCGGGATGGGCGAGGTCGCGATGCCGGCCTCGCTGGCCGGGGCGAGCACCGTGGTCGGCGAGCTGACCGGCACCGGCAGTGTGGTGCTGGTGGTCGACCCGGCGACGTTCACCCGGGGCGCCGCCGTCGGCAGCGTCCCGGCGGACGACCTCGGCGGCCTGCTGCGGCAGATCTCGCAACCGGACCCGCGCGGCACGCCCGTGATCCGCGTCGGGCACACCGCGAAGCAGTCCGCGCGGATGCCGGACGGGCTGCGGGACGCCGTGGCCGTCGCCGACCTGCCGGTGTTCCCGATGATCGGCACCTCCCCCGGTTATGTCGTGTCCCGCACGGCGCTCGACCACGGGCAGCTGGACCGGATTCCGAAGTGGAGCGTGCTCACGACCGCGCCGCTGGCGGACGCGACCGCCGCGCTGCGCGGCGCCGGCGTGTTCATCCCCAACCGGATCAGCCGCGAAACCGCGCTGGACGGCCTGCCGTTCTTCGTCGTGTCGTGGACGTTCTCGTTCGTGGCGCTGCTCGGCGCGGTGCTCGGGGTCGTGGCGATCCTCGCGCTGCTCGTCGCGGTCGAGGTCCGGCGGCGGCAGAACGCTCTCGCCGGGGCTTTGGTGCTGCGGATGGGCATGCGGCCGCGGACGCTGCTGGCGAGCCACCTGATGGAACTGGGTGCGCTCAGCGGGCTGGCCATCGTCGTGGGCGTGGTGTGCGGGCTGTCGGTGGCGGGGCTGTCGGTGCCGCGGTTCGACCCGGCGACGTTCCTCGCGCCGCGCTCGGAGCTGCCCGACCCGCTGCCGTTCGTGCTGACCGTGCTGCTCGTCGGCGTGCTCGTGGTGGGCCTGGCCGGCTGGATCGCGGTGCGCTCGGTGCGCACCGCCCGGACCGCGGAGCTGATCCGTGCCTGACAAACCGATCTTCTCCCTGCGCGGCATCGGCGTCGACTACCCGACGCCCGCCGGCGTCGTCACCGGCGTCGACGACGTCAGCATCGACGTGCCCGCGCGCGGCATGACCGTGCTCGCCGGGCCGTCCGGCTCCGGGAAGTCGACGCTGCTGCGCGTGCTGGGCCTGTTCGAACCGCCCGCGCGCGGCAGCCTGACGTTCCAGGGCGCCGACATCCGCAAGCTCAAGCACCGCGAGCGGCGGGCGCTGCGGCGGCACCACCTGGGGCTGGTGTTCCAGAACCCGGCCGACAACCTGCTGGGCTACCTCAGCGTCGCCGAGAACCTGCGTGCCGCCGCCGAGGCCGCCGGGACCGAGTGCACCCCCGACGACATCCTCGGCCGGCTCGGCCTGCACGGCACCGGCGGCTGGAAGATCTCCGCGCTCTCGGGCGGTCAGCAGCAGCGGCTGGCGTTCGGGTGCGTGCTCGCCGCGCGCTCGACGGTCATCCTCGCCGACGAGCCGACGTCCCAGCTGGACGAGGGGTCGGCCGATCTGGTGCTGGACACCCTGCAGTACCTGGTGGACCAGGACTTCGCGGTGCTGGTCGCTTCGCACGACGACCGCCTAATCGACCTCGGCGCGCGCGTGGCCCGGCTGCACAAGGGCACGCTCCAAGGCGTCGAAGAACGGGAGCCGCTGCCATGACGATCGTGGAGGCCGTCGGCCTGCGCCGCAGCTTCGCCCACCCCAGCGGCGACATCGAGGTGCTGCGCGGGCTGGAGCTGCGGGTCGGCGCCGGAGAGCTCGTGACGGTGTCGGGCCGCTCCGGGTCGGGCAAGAGCGCGCTGCTGGCCCTGTTGTGCGGGTTCGACTCCCCCGACTCCGGGTGCGTGCTGCTCGACGGCGTCCCGATCAGCGGCGCGCCGCCGTGGCACACCTGTGCCGTGCTGCCGCAGGCGCTCGGGCTGGCCAACGAGCTGACGATCGCCGAGAACGTCGCCCTGCCACTGCGGCTGCGTTCGGACGTCCCGCGCCCGTCCCACGCCGCCATCCAGGAGCGCGTCACCGGGCTGCTGGACGAGCTCGGCATCGGCGGGCTCGGCGACCGCTACCCGCTGGAGGTGTCGTTCGGGCAGCAGCAGCGGGTGGCGCTGGCCCGCGCGGTCGCCGGCCGGCCGCGGGTGCTGCTCACCGACGAACCGACCGCGCACCTGGACGCGGGCAGCACGCCGCGGGTGCTGCGGCTGCTGCGCCGGTGTGCGGAAGAGGGCGCGGCGGTGATCGTCGCGACCCACGACGACGAGGTGCACCGCATCGCCGACCGCCGCGTCCGGCTGCTCGACGGGGTGCTCACCGCGCTGCTGGACTAACCGATCAGGAATCGAGAAGCGCTGGTCAACGGGCCGCGAATAGCGTGATTCCCGTACCGCACCACCGACTTCAGGAGCACCGCGATGAGCACCCAGGGGATCAAGACCGTCCTGCACCCCGTCACCGACCTGGCCGCGGCCAAGGCCGTCTACACCGCCCTGCTGGGCATCGAGCCCCAGGCCGACTCGCCCTACTACGTCGGTTACGACGCCGGCGGCCAGCACATCGGCTTGGTGCCGAACAGCGGCATGACCGCCCCGGTCGCCTACTGGGAGGTCGCCGACATCCACGCCAAGCTCGCCGAGGTCACGGCGTCGGGCGCGAAGCTGAACGAGGACCCGAAGGACGTCGGCAACGGTCGCCTGGTGGCGACCTTCACCGATGCCGACGGCAACGTCCTGGGCCTGCTGCAGGACCCCGCCTAAGCCAGGGCCGTCGACCGGCTGACGTCCTCCCAGGCGGCCAGGTCGGCCGCGAGCGCCCGGTGCTGGGCGCGGATCGCTTCCACGGCGTCCGCGCCCAGCGCGAGGTGCAGGGGCGCGTCGTCGCGGTCCACCGCGCGCACGATGGCCGCGGCCGCCTTGGCCGGGTCGCCGGGCTGGGTGCCGTCCATGGTCTCGACCGCGTCCCGCGTGCCCGCCGTCGACACGGCGTAGGCGTCGATCGTGCGGGAGCGGTGCATGCGGCCGCCGCCGAACTCGGTGCGGAACGCGCCGGGCTCGACGATCAGCACCTGCACCCCGAACGGCTTCACCTCTTCGGCGAGGGCTTCGGACAGGCCTTCCAGCGCGTACTTCGCGGAGCTGTAGGCGCCGAACCCGGGCATCGACAGCTGCCCGCCCATCGAGCTGATCTGCACGACCGTGCCGCGGCCCTGGGCCCGCAGGTGCGGCAGGACGGCCTTGGTGACCGCGACCGCGCCGAAGAACATCACCTCCATCAGGTCGCGCAGCTCGTCCATGGTGAGCTCTTCGACCGCGCCGACCGACCCGTTGCCGGCGTTGTTGACCACGACGTCGATCCGGCCGAACTCCTCGAGCGCGGTCTTCACCGCGGCGTCGACCTGGCCGGGGTCGGTGACGTCCAAGGCCGCGGTCCGGACCCGGTCGCCGCCGCGGTCGTGCAGCGCGGCCAGGGTTTCCGGCCGGCGCGCGGTAGCCACGACCCGGTCGCCCGCGGCGAGCGCGGCCAGCGCGATCTCCCGGCCGAAGCCGGCGGAGCAGCCGGTGATCAGCCAGACGCGGCCGTCGGTGTTCGTCATGTTCGTGTTCCTCCCAGTGGGTTTTCCTGCTTCCATCCTGGGGAAGATCGCGGCGCGGTCGCCAACACCGATGTCCTGCCGGGGCTACAGTCTGAGCCTGTGACCCCTGAGCTGCGGCAGCTTCGCTACTTCGTCGCCGTCGCGGACGCGACCAGCTTCACGCGCGCCGCGGCCGGGCTGCACATCGCGCAGCAGTCGCTTTCACAGCAGATCACGGTCCTGGAACGCACCCTCGGCGCGCGGTTGTTCGACCGCGACGCGCGTGGCACCCGCCTCACCGCGGTCGGGCGGCTGTTCCTGCCGGAGGCCCGCGCGGTGCTGGCCCGCGCCGACGACGCCGTCGCGACGCTCGGGCGGGCGGTGCGCGGGGAGATCGGCAGCGTGCGGCTCGCGTTCCTCGCCACGACGGCGAACTACCTGCTGCCACCGATGGTCCGCGCCGTCCGCGAGCGGTTCCCCGACCTCACGGTGACGACGGCGGAGGCGTCGATCGCCGAGCTCGTCGACGGCCTGCGCGAGCGCCGGTTCGACCTGGCCTTCACCCGGCCGCCGCTGGTCCCCGGCCTGGCGTCGCGGACGCTGCTGACCGAGGAGGTCTGCGCCGTCGTCCCCGCGGACCACCCGCTCGCCGGGCGCGCGTCGCTGACCCTCGCGGACCTCGCGGACGAGCCGTGGGTGCTCACCCCGCGCGGCAGCTGGGAACCGTGGCACCGCAGCTACGACGACGACTTCGCCGCCGCCGGCTTCGCGCCGCGGGTCGTGCAGCGGGCCGCGACCGTGCAGGGCCTGCTGGGGCTGGTCGCGGCCGGGGTCGGCGTCACCCGGCTGACCCGCTCGTCGCACAGCCTCCGCCGCTCCGGGGTGGCGTTCGTGCCACTCGAGGACGACGTCGCCCGGACCGAGCTGGTGTGGTTGCCGGGCAACGACAACCCGGCGCTGGGCGCGATCACGGACGTCGCGGTGGAACTGGCCGCGACCACCGATCTGACCGAGGCAGGCTGATCGTCCCGTTGACACCGAAAGTTGATTGACAAGAGCATTTGGTTGACAAATGTGTCCACCCCTTTCTTGTTGACAACCAACCGGCAAGATCAATAGGCTGTTCAATGTTGACGAGCAATTTCTGCCATTCGAGTAAACGGGTTTCAGCAACGGTTCAAGCGAAGGAGCCGCGGGATGAACTCGCCCATTGTCCGCCCACCATCCATGGACGACGGCGGGTCGGCGCTGTTCAGCTGGGTCGACGAGATGCGCGAGAACCACCCCGTCGCCGTCGACGAGAACGGTACGTGGCACGTATTCCGGCACGCCGACGTCCGCCGTATTTTCACCGATTACCAGACCTTCTCCTCCGATCCGGGATTGCTGCTGCCGGACACGGCCGAAGCCGTTCGCGGCAATATGGCCGCGGTCGACCCGCCGGTGCACCACCGGCTGCGGAAACTGGTCAGCAAGGCGTTCACGCCGAAAGTCGTCGCCGATCTGGAACCGCGGATCGGCGCCGCCGCGGACGCGTTGATCACCGCGATGGCCGAACGGGACGACCCCGACCTCATCCGGGACCTCGCCTACGCGCTCCCGATCGTGGTCATCGGGGACCTGATCGGCATCCCCGTGGAGGACCGGACGCTCTACCGCGGCTGGGCCGACGCGCTGCTGGCCGGCGGTGGCCCCCAGGAGGACGGCACCTCGCTGACCGAGGTGATGGAGGCCTACCTGGGCGACCTGCTCTCGCAACGCCGGCGCCACCCGGAAGACGACCTGTTCAGCGCGCTCGCGCACGCCGAAGTCGACGGCGAGCGGCTCGCCGACCACGAGGTGCTCAACTTCGCCTCCCTGCTGCTGGCCGCCGGGCACATCACCACCACGATGATGCTCGGCAACACCGTGCTGTCGCTGCACGAGTTCCCCGAGGCGGCGGCCGCGGTCCGCCGCGACCGGGGGCTGCTGCCCGGCCTGCTCGAAGAGGTCCTGCGCCACCGGCCGCCGATCATGCGGCTGCTGCGGATCAGCACCACCGACGTCGAGCTCGGCGGTGTCACCGTTCCGGCCCGCTCGATGGTCACCCCGTGGCTGCTCGGCGCGAACCGCGACCCGCGCCACTACGCCCGGCCCACCGAGTTCGACCCGCGCCCGCGCAAGGACGCGAACCTCGCCTTCGGTGGCGGCGTCCACTTCTGCCTCGGCGCGCCGCTGGCCCGGCTCGAGGGCCGGGTCGTGTTCGAGCTGCTGCTGGACCGGTTCGCCGAGATCCGCGTGCGCGACGGCGTCCAGGTCGGCTACCCGTCCCCGATGATCTTCGGCGTCCGCGAGCTGCCCGTCGAACTCGTCCCCCGCCAGGCCGTGGCCCGCTCGGCGTGATCCGTAGAATCGACGGCGATGCGACGTCTTCGGTGGTACTGGGGAGCACTGGTCCTCGCGTGCGTGGCCCTGCTGGTGGGCTTCTTCGTCTTCTTCGGTTCGGAAAGCAGGCCCGGGCAGCCGCAGCCGCGCCAGGGCCCGCCGGGCACCGGCCCGCTGACCGTCGTCGCGATGGGTGACAGCACGGTCTCCGGGGAGGGTGCCGGGCAGTACACGCCCACCACCAACGGGCAGGGCGGCAACTGGTGTCACCGCTCCCCCAACGCGTTCGTGGAGAAGGTCGTCGTGCCGGGCATCACCGCGCACGTCAACCTCGCCTGCTCCGGTGCGCCCGCCGAGCAGGTCGCGCTCGGTGACGTCAAGCAGTGGACGGAACCGTCGCAGGCGCAGCAGCTGGCCGCGGTGGTGAAGGACCACCGGGTGGCCGTGGTGGTGATCGCGGTCGGCGCGAACGACGAGCCGAAGTTCTCGAACCAGGTGACCGAGTGCTTCAAGGCGTGGTTCGACCCGGGTGGCCCGCCGTGCAGCGAAGCGCTGAAGCAGACCTGGCAGTCCAAAGTGGACGCGATGGTCCCGAAGGTGGCGACCGCGGTCTCCGACGTCAAGAAGGTGCTGGCCCAGGCGGGCTACGTGCCGGCGGACTACCAGCTGGTCCTGCAGTCCTACGCCGCCCCGATCGGCCCCGACCTGCCCGAGGACCTGCGCAGTCTCAACGGCTGCCCGTTCCGCGTCGAAGACCTGCGCTGGATCTCCCAGACCGGGATCGGCATCCTCTCGACCGGACTCAAGGCGGCCGCGCAGCAGACCGGCGCCCGGTTCCTCGATCTGGCGAAGGCGGGCGTCAAGCACGAGGCGTGCAGCGGCGGCGCGAACCCGGCGACGGAGTGGTTCACCCGGCTGACGCTGCAGCTGGCCGACCTCGGCCAAGCCGACCGGGCGGGCCACGCGCTGCAGGAGTCGTTCCACCCCAACGCCGCCGGCCACACCGCGATCGCCAACTGCCTCACCGAGTTCATCGCGGCACGCGAAGGCAACGCGACGTGCCTGGCGGGCGCCGACGGCAAGCTCCACTCGGCCCCGGAGGTCGTGGCCCGCTGACGCGCGGACGTCGTCAGAGGTCGAGGGCCGCGCGCAGGGCGATGTCGATGCGTTCCTGGACGTCCTGGTCGATCTCGGCGATGCGCTCGTCGAACCACGGCCGGTAGAGCCGGGTCAGGTTGAGTGTCGACACCCAGTAGCGGGCGTCGATCGCCACGCCGAGGATGTCCATCGGGTCGCGCTCGAGCAGTTCCGTGCCGAGCAGCCACGGCCGCTCGGACTCGTTCACCCCGTCCGAGGACAGCAGCACCACCGTGCGCTGGCGGGCCGGATCGGTCGGGGGGTGGTACGTCCAGACTTCACCCCTGCGCACGCAGATCCTTTTCCGCCGCGCTGCGCTCGGCCTCGTCCGACTCCGCGACGGCCGGTTCCGGCTTCTGCGGGGTGTAGCCCGTGCGAACCGCCTCGCGCCTGGCCGCCTTCGACAGCCAGGACGAGACCGAGATCCCGTGTGCTTTCGCGGCACGTTCGGCGAACTCCAGGGCGCCGCTGTCCAGCGAAAGGGTGACCTTACGTGTTGCCATACCTTTTACCGTACCAGCGACCCGGCCGCCGGGCGGGCGGCCGGGTCAGAACGTGGGCGAACGTCCCTCGAACGGCGTAGAGAGCACCACCGTCGTCCGGGTCGACACCTTCGCGGCCTCCCGGATCCGGCGCAGCAGGTCCTCCAGCGCCAGCGGCGACTGGACGCGCACCAGCAGGATGTAGGACTCGTCCCCGGCCACCGAGTAACAGGACTCGATCTCCTTGATGTGCTGGATCCGCTGCGGGTAGTCGTCCGGCGCCGCCGGGTCGTTCGGCGTCAGCGAGATCAGCGCCGTCAGCGGCAGCCCGATCTGCTCGCCGTCGAGCCGCGCGGTGTACCCGAGGATGACCCCCCGCTGCTCGAGGCGGCGCACCCGCTGGTGCACCGCCGACACCGACAACCCGACACGCTCGGCCAGGTCGGTGAAGCTGCGCCGCCCGTCGGCCGCGAGCTCCTGGACGATCGACTGGTCCAGCGGCTCCAGGCCGCCGGGTGTCATGCGTCCAGCACGACGAGCTCGTGCGGCTGGTTGTTGACGGACTCGACGCCGTCCTCGGTGACGATCACGATGTCCTCGATCCGGGCGCCCCAGCGGTCCGGCTGGTAGATGCCCGGCTCGACGCTGAAGGCCATGCCCGGCTCCAGCGGCAGCGCGTTCCCGGCGATGATGTAGGGCTCCTCGTGCACGTCCAGGCCGATGCCGTGGCCGGTCCGGTGGATGAAGTACTCGCCGAACCCGGCCTCGGCGATGACGTCGCGCGCGGCGGCGTCCACCGACTCGGCTGTGACACCCGGCTTCACCGCCGCCACCGCGGCGGCCTGGGCCCGCTGCAGCACCGCGTACGTCTCGGCGACGTCGGCGTCGCGCGGCGCGCCGACCGCGTAGGTGCGGGTGGAGTCGGAGTTGTAGCCCGCCGGCAGCGGGCCGCCGATGTCGACGACCACGACGTCACCCTTCTCGATGACGCGGTCG
This sequence comes from Amycolatopsis stemonae, assembly GCF_054781455.1. Classification (NCBI taxonomy): domain Bacteria; kingdom Bacillati; phylum Actinomycetota; class Actinomycetes; order Pseudonocardiales; family Pseudonocardiaceae; genus Amycolatopsis; species Amycolatopsis stemonae. Next base: position 660,666 of record NZ_BAAGUJ010000004.1, read on the forward strand.
GACACGTCGTGGTGCGGGCTCGCACCGTTCGGACCGGACCCGACGATCACGAAGTCGGCCTGCACGTGCCCCTCCTCGACGATCGCCGCGGCGATGTCGGCCCCGACCTCCGCCTCGGTCCGGCCGGGCCGCAACCACTCGTGCACGCGGGCGTGCACGCGGTCGATCGCCGCACCGGCGTCCCGCAGCGACGCGATCTCCGCGGCGTCCTTGCGCATCCGCAGCTCCCGCACGACCGGGCCGGCCAGCGTCTGCTCGGCGTCCCCGAGCGCCGCCCGCAGGGCCAGCACGTGCAGGGCCGGGGTGAAGTCGCTGACCGCGACCCGCCCCGGCTTGCCCAGCCGGTCCGCCACCAGCTTGTACGCGTCGTCGCCGTCCACCCAGGTCAGCAGCTCGACACCCAGCTCGTCGGTCGGCACGTCGGCGTAACCGGGCGCCTCCAGCTTCGGCACGACGAGCGCGGGCGCGCCCTCGGCCGGGACGACGAGGGTCGTGAGCCGCTCGAACGAGCCGCCGGCCTGCCCGATCAGGTAGCGCAGGTCCGAGCCGGGCGCGATCAGCAGGGCGTCGGTGTCCGCGGCGGCCGCGGCGGAGCGGGCCCGGTCGAGGCGGGCACGGAGGGCGGCGGCGTCGGGGGCGGGCGTGTGGAGGGATCGGCGCGACATGAGGGCGAGCCTAGCCGGGCGTCCCGGGTGATCCACTCGCCCGGGCCCGCGACATGCCGCACTTTGGCGAATAGGCGCCGGGCCGGGTGCGTGGCAGGCTGTGCGGGTGACCGGACCACTTGCCCTGCTCGACTCCGCGAGCCTGTACTTCCGTTCGTTCTTCGCCCTGCCCGACTCGATGCGCGCCGCCGACGGGACGCAGGTCAACGCCGTGAAGGGGTTCGCCGACACCATCGCGCGGATCCTCACCGACCGCAAGCCGTCCCGGCTGGTGTGCTGCCTCGACGCCGACTGGCGGCCGAAGTTCCGCACCGACCTGCTGCCCAGCTACAAGGCGCACCGCGTGGCCGAAGAGACCGGCGGCGACAGCCCCGACGTCGAAGAGGTCCCCGACACCCTCACCCCGCAGGTCCCGATCATCCTCGACCTCCTGGAGGCCTTCGGGTTCGCCACCGCCGAAGCCGCCGGCTACGAAGCCGACGACGTCATCGGCGCGCTCGCGACGCAGGAGAAGAAGATCCCCGTCGAGGTCATCACCGGCGACCGGGACCTGTTCCAGCTGGTGCGCGCCGAACCGTCCCCCGCGTCGGTGATCTACGTCGGCAAGGGCTGGGCCAAGGCCGAGGTGCTCGGCCCGGCCGAGATCGCCGAGCGCTACGGCCTCCCCCGCGAAACCGCCGGCCCCGCCTACGCGGACATGTCCATGATGCGCGGCGACCCCTCCGACGGGCTGCCCGGCGTCGCCGGCATCGGCGAGAAGACCGCCGCGAAGCTCATCACGCAGTTCGGCTCGCTCGACGCCCTGCTCGAGGCCTCCGCCGCCGGCGACGCCCGCGTCCCGCTGAAGACGCGGCTGCGGCTCGCCGAGGCCGCCGACTACCTCGCCGTCGCCCCGACCGTCGTCCGGGTCGCCGTCGACGCGCCGGTCGAGCAGTCCCGCCCCGACACCGTGCCCGCGACACCCGCCGACCCCGAACGGGTCGCCGAACTGGCCGAGCGGTGGAACCTCGGCCAATCGGTCGAGCGGCTGCTCAAGGCCCTGCCCGGCGCCTAGAACAACGTCCCGTTCCACGGCGCCACGACCGTCGTGAACAGCTCGTCGGCACGGGACACCGCGGCCGGGTCGCGCACCTCGACCCGGCCCGCCGCCACCAGCGCCGACACGCTCCACTGCCCGAGGTAGAGCATCCCGAGGGTGTCGACGTCCAGGGCCAGGTCCGCGGCGGCGTCCGTACGCCGGGCGCCGTCCGGGCCGACCTCGTAGTGCCCCGCGTTCGTCGGCAGCACCCGGTCGGCCACCGCGAGCACCACGGACCCGGCACCGCCGTACGTGCGGGCCGCCAGCGCAGCCGCGACGTCGACCGGCCGCAGCCACAGATCGTCCTCGACGTCGGTCGTGCGCGCGTGCCGGTGATCCGTCAGCATCACCGCCAGCGGCTCGTCCACCGGACGCCAGCGGGCCCGCACCCCCGACACCAGGTCCACCGACAGCAGGAACCCCCACAACCCGGCCGCCGCGACCGGACCGGCCGCCTGCAGGTCCCGCACCCGCAGCACGGCCCCCGCATCGGGCGACTCCAGCGTGCGGCGGTCGACCGTGCCGTACACGACGAACCCGTCGTCCCCATCGGGTCCACTGTGGACCGCGACGACGTGGTCCCCGTCCGGGCCCACGTGCCGGTCGTGCGTGGTCGGCCACCACAACCCCGGCCGCCCGATCATCCCGGGCCGGTGCAGCCCGATCCGTTCGTACAGCGCCGGAATCTCCTTCACCGCCGCCTCCGGCGTCAGCATCCGGACGTCCCCGCCCGCCGGCACCCGCTCGTGCAGCCGCGCGGCCGGCCGCTCCACCCACACCGTCTTGCCCAGCGTGGCCGAGCCGTAGCCGAACCGGCCGTAGATCGTCGGCTCACTGGCGTGCAACGCCGCCAGCGGGATCCCGCGCGCCGCGAAGTCCGCCAGCTGCGCGGCCATCATCGCCGTCAGCACCCCGCGCCGCGTCCGGTCCGCGCGCACACCGACCCCGTCGACGGCCGCCAGCGGCACCACCCCGCCGCCGGGCACGGCGATCTCCGTCTCCATCGAGCTCGCCACCCCGATCGGCGTCGCCCCGTCGAACGCACCGACCTTGTGCGCCGCCGGCCACGAGTCCCCGAACCGGGACCAGGCCTCGTCGCCGACCCGGTTGCTGTGCAAGGAGCGGCCCAGCACGTCGAACGTGGCACGGCGCTCGTCTTCGGTCACGGGACGGATGTCGAAGTCGGTCATGCCGCCGATCCTGCCGCCCGGGCCCGCCCTCGGCATCCCGTTTTCCGCCCGGTCAGAAGTGCGTACCGCTCCACGCCGCCACGCGCGTCCCGAACAACACGTCCGCGGCCACCACCGCGGCCGGGTCCCGCACCTCGATCCGGCCCGCCCCCGCCAGCGCCGAGGGCCGCCACGTCCCGAGGTAGACCATCCCGAGCGTGGCGACGTCGAGCCGCAGCGCCGCGCGCTCGTCCGTGCGCTCGGCGCCCTCCGCCGAGATCCGGTACGCACCGCTGTTGGCGGGCAGCACCGGATCGACGACCTCGACCACGACCGGCCCGGCCTGACCGTACTCACGCGCGGCCAACGCCTTCGGGACGTCGACGAGCCGCAGCCAGTGCTCGTCACCGATCCGGTCGACCGTGACCTGCCGGTGGTCGGCCAGGATCAGCTCGATCGGCTCGTCCAGCGGACGCGCGTCGGCGACGATCCGGTCGACCAGGTCGACCCCCAGCAGGAACCGCCACAACCCGGCGAACGCGGCCGGCGTGCCCGGGAACATGTCCACCAGCTGCAGGTGCTTCGTCCACGGCGGCACCTGCAGACCGTCCACGTAATAGGTCGCGAACCCGTCCGGGCCGTCGGGACCGTGGTGCACCGCCGCCCTGACCGGATGCGGACTGCGGCGGCCCTGAGCCTCGTAGAGCCGCCAGATCACCTCCGGGCGCGACATCATCCCCGGCCGCCGCGCGAGCCGCTCGTAGATCCCGGGACAGACCTCCAGCGCCGCGTCCAGGCCGAGCACCTCGATCTCCCCGGTCGCCGGAGCGTCCGGACGCAGCCGCGCCCGGTGCCGGTCCACGCTGTACGTCCGGTACCGCGCCGCCAAGCCGTACCCGAACCGGCCGTAGATCGCCGCTTCCGACGCCAGCAGGCACGCGAACACCACCTCACGCGCGGCGAAGTCCTCGAGCTGCGCGGTCACCAACGCCCGCATCACACCCCGCCGCGTCCGGTCCGCCCGGACACCCACCCCGGTCACCCCGGCCATCGGCACCCGGGCACCACCGGGAACGGTCAGCTCCGCGTCGAAAGACCGCGCGGTACCGATGAAATCCGGGTCGAACGCACCGATCGCCCCACCGTCCTGGTACGCGCCGGCCGCGCGCTCCCAATCGGCGTCATCACTCGGCGGAACGTGCACACTAGCGCGGAACAGCTCACTGGCCGCCCGGTGCTCCTCGGCGCGCAGCGTCCGGATCTCGAAGTCGCTCATCCCCGGATCATCTCCGGAAACGCCGGAATCCGGCCACCGCAATACCGCGGCGACCGGATCCCGGACCGGACTACTTGGTGGCAGGCGGCGAAACCTCGTAGTTGCCGCCGTCACCCTTCACCGTGATCGGCACCTGCTGCGGCTTCCCGGCGATGGTCGCGGTGCACTCGAACTTCGCACCGTCCTGGACCTTCTGCTCGGCCGGGCACGTCACCCCGGTGACACCCTCGATCTTGTAGGTGTCGGTCAGCAGCTTCTGCACATCGGTCTGCATCTGCGTGTTGTTGAACACCTGCGTCTTGAAGAACCCCGGCGCGACGAACCCGAGAATGCCCACGACCGCGACCACCACGACCAGCACGATGATGCCGATCAGCAGCCCCTTCTTCGACTTCGCCGGCTTCTCACCCTCCGGCGCGCCCTGACCGGGGAACTGCTGCTGGCCGTAGTCGTACTGCCCCGGCGGCTGCTGCCCGTACTGCGGCTGCTGCTGCGGACCACTCTGCGGGTACGCCCCACCCGGCTGCTGCCCGTACCCCGGCTGCGCCTGCGGCCCGCTCTGCGGATACCCGCCCCCAGGCTGCTGCTGGCCGTACGGCGGCGGCTGCTGCCCCCACTGCGGCTGCTGCTGCGGCGCGTACCCCCCGGGCTGCTGCCCCCACTGCTGCGGCTGCTGGGGCTGCTGCGGCTGACCCCACTGCTGCTGCTGGTTCGGGTCGTACGGAGGCGGCTGCTGACCCCACTGGGGTTGCTCCTGCGGCCCGCTCGGCGGGTACGCGCCCCCCGGCTGCTGCCCGTACTGGGGCTGCTGTGGGTCGTTGCCGCCATACGGCGTGCTCATCGTCTGCCTCCGCCTGCTTCGCTCATCTAGCTGTCCACCCCGAAACCGCCGTCAAGCCGCGTACGCACGGTATCGCTGGCGATCCAACCACAGGTCGCAGCCGAGCACACGTGTCCACGCTCACCGCCTCCGCCGCTTGGAGCAGGCCCGCTGCGCCGTCCGTTGCCGATCCGGCCACCACCGAGGGCGGCCCGCTTCCGGCCGGACCAGCACCACGGAACTCACGCAGCACCCGCAGCCACGACACCCCGCCGCAGTGCCTTCACCGCGTCGGCCGCCGCCGCACCCACCGGATCCGCCTTCCCCAGCACGTCGCGGACCTGGTCGAGCAGGTCGATCACCTGCCGCGACCACCGCACGAAATCACCCGCCGACAGCTCCTGGCCGTTCGCCTCGGCCGCCGTCAGCACCTTCTCCAGCGACTCACCCCGCGCCCACCGGTAGACCGGCCACGCGAACCCCGCGTCCGGCTCCCGGGTGCGATCCAACCGGTGCCGCCGCTCGTCCTCCGTGAGATCCACCCACAGCTTCACCGTCTCCTGCCACGCCTCCGGCACCGCACCACCCGGCAACCGCGGCTCACCGGCGGTGTCCCGGCGCGCCTCGAACACCAGCGTCGACACGACCGCCGCCAGCTCCGCCGGCCCCAGCCCCTGCCACACCCCGTGCCGGATGCACTCCGCCGCCAGCAGATCCGACTCGCTGTACAGCCTGGTCAGCCGCCTGCCGTGCTCGGTGACCCGGTCCTCCCCGTCCTGACCCAGATAACCGCGCTCACCGAGCAACGCCAGGATCCGGTCGAACGCCCGCGCCAGCGAGTGCGTCGTCGCCGCCACCTTCCGCTCCAGCTGCTGCGTCTCCGCCGCCAGCCGCTGGTACCGCTCGACCCACCGCAGGTTCGCCTCCCGCTCGGCCAGCCCGTGACACGGATGCGCCCGCAACGCCCGCCGCAACGCCGCCAGCTCACCGTCCTCGTTCGCCCCCGACCGCCGCTTCTGCCGCCCCGGCAACGAAATCCCGGCATTCCGCAACGTCGAAGCGATGTCCCGCCGCGTCTTCGGCGACCGCAGCTCGATGTGCTTCGGCAGCTTGATCCGACCCAGCACCTCCACCGGCGCCGGGAAGTCCGCCACCGACAACGGACCCGACCACCGGTCCTCCGTCACCACCACCGGCCGCGGCTCCCGGATCGGGTCCAGCCCCGGATCGACCACCACCGCCAGCCCCGCCCGCCGCCCCGCCGGCACCGCGATCACGTCACCCTTGCGCAGCTTCTCCAGCGACTCGGCCGTCCCGGCCCGCCGCACCGCGGTGTTCTGCCGCGACAACGCCTTCTCCCGCGCCGAAATCTTCGCCCGCAGCTCGACGTACTCCAGCATCTCGTCGAACTCACCCGTCACCGCGGCCGCGTAGCCCTTCAAGGCCTCCTTGTTCCGCTCGATCCGGCGCGCCGTCCCCACCACCGACCGGTCCGCCTGGAACTGCGCGAACGACTGCTCCAGCAGCTCACGCGCCTCCGCCGCGCCGACCTGCGCCACCAGGTTCACCGCCATGTTGTAACCCGGCCGGAACGACGACCGCAGCGGATACGTCCGCGTCGACGCCAGACCCGCCACCTGCTTCGGATCCACCCCCGGCTGCCACGAAACGACCGCGTGCCCCTCGACGTCGATCCCCCGCCGCCCGGCACGCCCCGTCAGCTGCGTGTACTCCCCCGGCGTCAGGTCGACGTGCGCCTCGCCGTTGTACTTCACCAGCCGCTCCAGCACGACCGTGCGCGCCGGCATGTTGATCCCCAGCGCCAGCGTCTCCGTCGCGAACACGACCTTCACCAGCCCACGGACGAACAACTCCTCCACGGTCTCCTTGAACGCCGGCAGCAACCCGGCGTGGTGCCCCGCGATCCCCCGCTCCAGCGCCTCCCGCCACTCCCAGTACCCGAGCACACCCAGGTCACCCTCGGGCAGGTCCGCCGTGCGCTCCTCGATGACCCGGCGGATCTCCTCCACCTCACCCGGCCCGTTCAACCGCAGCCCGGACCGCACGCACTGACCCACCGCGGCATCGCACCCGGCCCGCGAAAAGATGAACACGATCGCCGGCAGCAACCCCGCCCGGTCCAGCTGCTCCACGACGTCCACCCGCGACGGCGGCCGGAACCGCGGCATCCGCGGCGGCGCACCCCGGCGCCCCCGCGGCCGCTGGAACCCCGCCGGCGCGAACTGGCGCCCGACCTCCTCGGTCCGGCGCAGCAACGTCGGGTTGATCCGCAGCTCCGCACCCGGCGCGTGGACGTCCTCGCCCGCGAACAGGTCCAGCAGCCGGTTCCCGACCAGCATGTGCTGCCACAGCGGCACCGGCCGGTGCTCGTCGACCACGACCGTCGTGTCCCCGCGGACCTCGACCAGCCACTCGCCGAACTCCTCGGCATTGCTCACCGTCGCCGACAACCCGACCACGCGCACGTGCTCGGGCAGGTGCAGGATCACCTCCTCCCACACCGCGCCGCGGAACCGGTCGGCCAGGTAGTGGACCTCGTCCATCACCACGTAGCCCAGATCGGTGATCGTCGACGACCCCGCGTACAGCATGTTCCGCAGCACCTCGGTGGTCATCACGACCACCTGCGCGTTGCCGTTGATCGACGTGTCGCCGGTCAGCAGCCCGACCGCGTCCGGACCGTAACGCGCGACCAGGTCGCCGTACTTCTGGTTCGACAACGCCTTGATCGGCGTCGTGTAGAAGCACTTGCGCCCCTCAGCCAGCGCCAGGTGCACGGCGAACTCGCCCACGACGGTCTTGCCCGCCCCGGTCGGCGCGCAGACCAGCACGCCGTGCCCGCCCTCGAGCGCCTCGCACCCGCGGATCTGGAACTCGTCGAACTCGAAGGACGCTTCCGCGGCGAAGCGGGTCAGCTGGGGGTACTGCCCCCGGCGCGCGGAGGCCGCATAGGCCTCGGCCGGGGAGGGAGAAGGGCTACTGGCCACCTCGTCAGGGTTTCACATCCCCCCGACAGTCCGCACGCGGCGTGACCGTCGAGGGTCCCCTCGTCCGTGCGTTTTGTGCGGGCTTCCAGCCGGGCGACGGCTGGAAGCCCGCACCTGCGCCTGATGTATAGGTCGTTATACACAAGAAGGAGAGGGAACCGGGTGGTGGATCTCGGCGTCGGAGCGGCGAAAGGAGGCCCGATGACCGAGGTGTGCCCGGGCTGCGGCCGGTTGGACCAGGTGCAGCACGTGCCGGCGGTCTACCACGGCGGGCATTCCTTCTACCGTGGTCAGGGGCCCGTGGTGGCCGTTCCGGCCGGGGACGGTGTCGTGTACGGCCGCAGCCAGGTCAGCGGGATCTCGGTGACGGCGGTGGCGCGGTCGCTGGACCCGTTCCCGCCGCGGCGGCGCGGGGGCGGGATGCTCGCGGGGGCGATCGCGCTGGCGTTGGCCGGGGGCTGTCTTCTGCTGCTGCCGTTCTCCGTGGCCGGCGATCCCCCGCCGGGCGGGGCGGCGTCGGAGTTGCTCGGGGTCGCGGTGTTCTCGTTGCCTTCGCTGTGTGTGTTCGTGGCGGTCGGGACGCTGCTGTGGCTCTACGTGCGGCGGTTGCGGGCGCACCGGCGGCAGCAGCGCGGGGTGCCGGCCGCGACGCAGCTGTGGGAGCAGGGCTGGTTCTGCCACCGCTGCGGTGGCGTGTACTTCGCGGACGCGCGTGCGGAGCGCCTGCTGACGCCTTCGCACTTCCGGCAGCTGGTGGCGCGGGCGGGTGGCTACGACCGTTAGGCCAGCACGGTCAGGGCGCCCGAAACGCAGCTGACCGTGACCGGCACGCTCCCCTGCGGCTCGCCGTCGGCGTAGGCGGGCCAGCTGTTGCCGGTCAGGGACACCGAGCGGGCACGCAGGGTGCGAACCGCCGGGTGGGTGAGGTGCTTGCCGGTGCGCAGGCCCGGCAGCATCCGGATCAGGCCGCGGCGGGTCACGTCGCCGACGACCGTGACGTCGAAGACGCCGTCCTCGGGGTCGGCGGTCGGGCAGATCGGGACGCCGCCGCCGTAGAACCGCGTGTTGCCGACGGCCACCAGGGTCGCGTCGAGCTCCAGGCGTTCGGTGCCGGTGTCGACGACCACCGGGCGGGAGCGGAACGCCGCCAGCTCCGCCAGGATCGCGACGTCGTAGCGGCGCGGCCCGGAGGGCCAGCGCAGCCGGTTCGCGCGCTCGTTGACGCTCGCGTCGAAGCCCGCGCACAGCACGGTCGCGAACCACGTCTCGCCGATGCGGCCGAGGTCGATGCGCCGCCGGGCCCCGGAACGCAGGGCCGCCACCAGCGCGTCGACCGCGGGCAGCGGCTCCCCCGGCACGCCGAGGGCGCGGGCGAAGTCGTTGCCCGTGCCGGCCGGGACCAGCCCGAGGGCGACGTCGTGGTTCGCGCAGAACTGGACGCCCTGGTGGGCGGCGCCGTCGCCGCCGAGGACGATCAGGACGTCGAGGCCGGCGTCGTGGGAGGTCCGCATCAGCTCGCGGGACTCCTCGACCGTGTTGGCCACCAGGACGTCGAGGCGGTCGACGGCGGTGCGCAGGCGCTCGGCGACGGTGTCGGCGATCCGGGCGGCGGCGCCGTGCCCCGAAGCCGGGTGCACGGCGAGCGCGGCGTGGATCCCCACTACGTGACGTCGTCGGTGCTCGTCCGGCCACCGGAGGCGGTCGGGGTGGACGGTTCGTCGTCGATCGTGCTCGGCGTGTAGTTGAACGGCGCCGCTTCGTCGTCGGCCAGCTGGTCCCAGCCCTCGTCCTCGCGCAGGCGGTCCTTCTTGCGGTCGTGCAGGCGCGCGAGCTGGATGGCGATCTCGAACAGCACGGTCAAGGCGCCGGCCAGCCCCAGCATCGAGAACGGGTCCGAACCCGGCGTCGCGAACGCGGCGAACACGAACAGCGCGAACACGATGCCGCGCCGCCACTTCTTCAGCTGCCGGTACTTGACCACGCCGACGCGGTTGAGCATCACCACCAGCAGCGGGAGCTCGAAACTGACGCCGAAGATCACCAGCAGCGACATGATGAACGAGATGTACTTGTCCGCGGTCAGCGCCGTGACGAACTGGTCCTGACCGAAGCTGGTCAGCAGCGCCAGGGCGTGCGGGACGAGCAGGTAGGCGAGCACCGCGCCGGCGGCGAACAGCACCGACGCGAAGCTGACGAAGGTCAGCGCGTACTTGCGCTCCTTCGAATACAGACCCGGCGCGATGAACGCCCAGATCTGGTACAGCCAGGCCGGGGACAGCAGGACCGCGCCCGCGGCCACACCGACCTGCAACCGGATCATGAACGACTCGAACGGCACCGTCTGCAGCAACCGGCACCCGTCGATCCCGGCGAGCCGCTGCTGCGAGGGGATCTCGCAGTACGGGCCGATCATGATGTCACCGAGCGACGGGATCGGCCCGAGCTTCGTCTCGAACCAGAAGAAGCCGAAGATGCCGCCGATGACGATGGCGAGCAGCGCGTAACCGAGCCGGCGGCGGAATTCGTAGATGTGCTCGATGAGCGTCATCGTGCCGTCGGGGTTCGTGCGACGGCTGCGCTTGCGCCGCTTCGACCGGCGGCTGGCACCGTTACCGGAGGCGGGTTCCGCCACGGGATGTTCCGTTCTCGTCGGTGTCCGCCGGAGCGCGCCGGCTCGGCGCGCTCCGTGGACCAGGGACCGGGTGCGGTCTCAGCCGCTCAGCTGGCGTTCTTCTGCGGCTGGTCGGCCGACTGCTGCTGCTTCTTCAGCTCGTCGAGCTGCCGCTGCAGGTCGGCGACCTGCTGGTCGGTCGCCGGCGCCGGCTTGGCCGGGAGCTGCTTGGTGTCGGCTTCCACGGCGTCGTCCGCGGCGGGCTTGTGGTCGCCCGCGAGGTCCTTGGTCTCGGCCTTGAAGATCTTCATGGACTTGCCGATCGACCGGGCCGCGTCGGGAAGCCGCTTGGCCCCGAACAGCAGGACGACGAGAAGAACCAGGATGATCAAATGCCATCCTTGCAAACCGTTGGCGAACAAGATGGCCTCCTATCTGCGTCTGGTAGGGATGTTACTGGTTTTCCGGCTTCCGGCGGCGCTCCGCGAACGCGACGCGCAGCGCGGCCGACCGCGCGCGGAGCAACCCCGCCCGGTCCTGGGTGTTCGCAGCCACCATGCTCGCGGTCTGCTTGAACGCACGCAAGACCTTGGCGGTCCGCACCAGCACGACGACGAGCAGCAGGAGTCCCGCCGCGGCGAGGACGATGGTGGGCAGGTACGGCACGCGGTCAGCCTAGTGGTCGCAGGTTGACGGAAGGTGACGGGCTCGGGCGACCGCGTCGGCGGCCCGGCGTCCGACGTCGGACGCGAGGTCGGCCGGGCTCTCGACCAGGGCTTCTCCGCCCAGCCCGAGCACCAGCCGCACCATCCAGGACTGGTCGGCGTAGCGCATCCGGATGCGCAGCCGGCCGCCGTCGAGCTCGTCCAGCTCCTCGCACGGGTAGTACTCGGCTACCCAGCGTGCGTCCGGGTCGAGGACGAGCACGGCCTCCCGTTGGTCGGGACGTTCGCGGAAGACGCCCTCGGAAATGTCCGTGGGGTGGGCGTGCGCGGGTGGCCGGGAGGGCTCGTCGAGGACGGTCAGCTCGTCGATCCGGTCGAGCCGGAACAGCCGGACGCCCTCGGCGCGGCGGCACCAGGCCTCCAGGTAGCCGACGGCCTGGACGATCAGCAGCCGCATCGGGTCGACCGTGCGCTCGGTGATCTCGTCCTTCGACGCCGTGTAGTAGCGGATCCGCAGCGCGCGCCCGTCCTGCAGGGCCTGGGCGACCTCCGCGCGCGTACGGGCCGTCTTCTTGCCCTCGCGCACCCCGCCGCCGACGACCACCCCGGCGGGCTGGGCCTGCCCGGCGGCCGACTCGATCTTGGCGATCGACCGGCGGACGGCGTCGCCGTCGAGCACGCCCGGCGTCTCGGCGAGCGCCCGCAGCGCGACCAGCAGCGCGGTCGCCTCGCCGCCGGTGAGCCGCAGCGGCCGGTTCATCCCGGCGTCGTGCGTGACGACGATCGTGTCACCCTCGAAGGACAGGTCGATCAGGTCGCCGGGCCCGTAGCCGGGCAGCCCGCACATCCAGAGCAGCTCGAGGTCCTTGCGCAGCTGCTTGGGCGTGACGTCGAAGTCCTGCGCCGCGTCGTCCACGCGGACGCCCGGGCGCGCGAGCAGGTAGGGCACCAGCGCGAGCAGTCTCGGCATCCGGTCGGTGGATCCGCTCACCGGCCGCTCCCCTGCCGGGCCACGACGGCTTCGAGCCGGTCCTGGACGGTCTTCGCCAGCACGTCGGGTTCGAGCACGACGACGTCCGGGCCCTGCGCGGTGATCCAGTCGGCCGCCGACTCCGGGAAGTAGAGCCCGATCTCGACCAGGTCGCCCTCTTCGCCGTCGAGCACCGTCCGGCCGATGACGGTGCCGCGGCGGCGGACCCCGGCGGCGCGGCCGTCGGCGACCCACAGCCGGGCCGTCGTCACCGGTGCCGGTTCGGACTCCCCCGTCACCGACACCAGCTTGAGCAGGTTGACGCCCTCGGGGCGCTGCACCGCGCCGGGCTTGCCGACCGGGCGGACCTGGCCGGTGACGCGGGAGAGGCGGAAGCAGCGGGTGGCGCCGCGGTCGCGGTCGTGCCCGACGACGTACCAGCGGGCCCGCCACGACACCACGCCCCACGGCTCCAGCGTCCGCATGATCCGCTCGGGCGAGCCGCTGCGGCGGTACTCGAAGCGGACGGCCTGGCCGTTCTGCACCGCGGCCAGCAGCGGCCCGAACGCCGGTTCGGCGCGCACGCGCGGCTCGACGACGGTGGGTGCCTGGTCGTCGACCTCCAGGCCGGCGGCGCGCAGCTTCACGAGCGCGCCCTGGGCCTGTCCGGTCAGCTCCGGCGAGTCCCACAGCCGGGACGCCAGCGCGACCGCGGCGGCTTCGTCGGGGGCGAGGTCGATCTCGCCGAGCTCGTAGTCGCGGCGCGCGATCCGGTAGCCCTCGATGGCGTCGAACGCGGAGTTGCGGCCGGTCTCGAGGGGGATGCCGAGCTCGCGCAGCTCGGTCTTGTCGCGCTCGAACATCCGGAAGTAGGCGTCATCACTGGCCGCGTCGCCGTATCCGGGCACGATGCCGCGAATCCGCTCGGCAGTGAGGTACTGCCGGGTGGACAGGAGGGCCAGCACGAGATTGACCAGCCGTTCGGCGCGGGCGGTGGACACCCGGTAGAGCCTAGCTCGCGCCGCCCGGCCCGATCGTGAGGTCCGGTGTGCGCGCGTCGTAATCGGCCCGCGCGGTGCTCACGGCGTCGAAGTTCGCCTCGGCCCAGTCCTTGAAGCCCGCCATCAGCGCACGCAGGCTTTCTCCCAACGGGGTAAGGGAATAGTCGACGCGGACGGGGACCGCGGGGGTCACCTCGCGGCGCACCAGGCCGTCGCGTTCGAGCACCCGCAGGGTCTGGGTGAGCATCTTCTGGCTGACGCCGGCGATGCGCCGCGAAAGGTCGCTGTAGCGCTGCGGGCCGTCACCGAGCGCGACGAGGATCAGGCTGACCCACTTGCCGGCGATCTCGTCGAGCAGCTTCCGGGTCGGGCACGCCGCCAGGTAGGCGTCGTAGGCGGCCTTCTCGGCCTGCCGCCGCTGTTCCGCCGTGCGCGTGGGCACCGGCCACCTCCTCGTGCGGTAGGCACCTGCCGGTGCGTACTTCCCGTTGGAGAGTAGCTCCCCTTACGTTCGCGGGGAAGGTGTCGTTCCGCGAAGGAGAGCGAGATGCGTGCGGTGGTGGTCCGCCGGTTCGGCGGCCCGGAGGTCCTGGAGGCCGTCGAGGTGCCGGTGCCCGTGCCGGGTCCGGGCCAGGTGCGGATCCGGGTGGCGGCGGCCGCGGTCAACCCGGTCGACGTCGCGACGCGGGCGGGTCTGCTGACCGCGGCCGGGGTGATCCCGCCGCGGGAGGTGCTCGGCCTCGGCTGGGACGTCGCCGGCACGGTCGAGGCCGGCGACGGGTTCCGCCCGGGCGACGCGGTGATCGGCCTGCGCGACCGGATCGCGACTCCCCTCGGTGCCTACGCCGAGCGAATCGTGCTGGACGCTTCGGCGGTGGCACCCGCCCCGGTCGGCGTCTCCCCCGTTTCGGCGGCGACGATCCCGCTCAACGCGCTCACCGCCGCACAGGCCCTCGACCTGGTGGAAACGACCGGATCGGTGCTGGTCACCGGCGCGGCGGGCGCGGTCGGCGGGTACGCCGTCGCACTGGCGCACGCCCGGGGGCTGCGGGTGATCGCGGTCGCCGGCCCGGCCGACGAAGCGATGGTCCGCGGGCTCGGGGCGGAGTTCGTCGCCCGCGGGCCGGCGCTGGGCGACCGCGTGCGGGCCGTGGTGCCGGGCGGGGCCGACGCCGCCCTCGATCCGGCCTTGCTCGGTCTGGACGCCCTCGACGCCGTCCGCGGCGGAGGTGAGTTCGTCGCCTTCGCCGCCGGGGCGGCGCCGATTCCACTGCGCGGCGTGCGGGTGCGCACTGTCTGGATCCGCGCCGACGGTGAACGGCTGGCCGAGCTGTCCCGGCTCGTCGAGCAGGGGACGTTGCCGGTGCGCGTGGCCGGGGTGCTGCCGCTGTCGGACGCCGCGGCCGCGCACGAACGGCTGGCCGCGGGCGGACTGCGCGGCCGGCTCGTGCTGACGCCGTGAATCGTGCCTAGCCTGGCGGTATGGATGATCGTGTTCTTCTCATCACCGGGGCCTCGCGCGGCCTCGGCGCCGCGACCGCGCGGCTGGCCGCCGCCGCCGGGTTCCGGGTCGCGCTCGTGGCCCGCAAGTCCGAGTCCGTCGCACCGCTGGCCGCCGAACTGGGCGAGGACCGCGCCGTCGCGCTCGGCGCCGACGTCGGCGACTGGCCGAGCATCTCCGGCGCCGTCGACGAGACCGTGAAGCGCTTCGGGCGGCTCGACGCGGCCTTCGCCAACGCCGGCATCGGCGTCGGGACGTCGTTCTTCGGCGACGACGACCCCGATCCGCGGGCGTGGGAGCCGATGGTGCGCACCAACGTCCTCGGCGCCGCCTACACGGCCCGCGCGGCCCTGCCCGCGCTGAAGGAGTCGTCCGGGCACCTGCTCCTCACCGGCTCGGTCGCCGGGCGCTACATCCGCAACGCGAGCCTCTACTCCGTCACGAAGTGGGCCGTAACCGGGATGGCCGGCGCGATCCGCGAGGAGGCCGTCGGCACCGGCGTGCGGGTCACGCTGATCAACCCGGGCATCACCGACACCGACATCCTCACCGACGAGCAGCGCAAGAAGCCGCACCTCGAGCCCGACGACATCGGCCGTGCGGTGCTCTACGCGCTGCAGCAGCCGCCGTCGGTGGACGTCAACGAGATCATGGTCCGCCCGACCGGCCAGGTCCTCTAGCGGCTCAGGCGCGCGACGCGGCCCTGGGCGCCGCTGGCCCAGCAGCTCGCCCCCGCGCAGTCCACGGAGTCGAAGCTGCCGGTGTCGAACGACGTCCAGTGCCGCCCGCCGTCGGGGCTGAGGTCGCTGCCGCCCGGGCCGACCGCGAGGACGCTCCCGCCGCGCCAGGCCAGCCCCGAGCGGTACCCGGCGGGGTACTGCGCCGGCGTCTGCCAGGTGCGGCCGAGGTCCCGGCTCAGCGCGACGGCCGGGCCGGGCGCGGCCGGGTTCGCGTAGTCGCCGCCGATCGCGACACCCTGGCCCGGCGTGCGGAAGGCGACCGCGAACACACCGGCGGACGGGCTGCTCGGCAACGGCGTGTCCGAGGCCGTCCAGTGCCGCCCGCCGTCGCCGGAGTGCAGGACGCGGGCGGTCGCGCCGCCGCCGGTCGCGAGCCACGCGTCGAACGGCCCGGCCGTCGTGATGCACTGGCCGCTGGCCGCGAACCCCGCCTCGCCGGGCAGCGCGGGCGGGAAGCCGCTCTCGGGCACCTGCCGCCAGCTCCGGCCGCCGTCGAAGGTGGCCTGCACCCGGAACTTCCCGTCGACGGGGTCGCTCATCGCCAGGCCGCGCCAGGGGTCGAAGAACGCGAGGCAGTCGTAGAACGCGGCTTCGTCGGTGTTCTGGAAGGTCTGGCGCCAGTGCGCGCCGCCGTCGTCGGTCCGGTAGACGCGCGAGCCGGCGCCGGGGCCGATCGAAAGGATCACGGCGTGCTCGGCGTCGAAGGCCTCGATGTCACGGAACTCGAGCGTGCCGGTGCCGGGCGGGCCGACGGACTTCCAGGTCGTCCCGCCGTCGGTGGTGCGCAGGACCGTGCCCTGCGTGCCGCTCACCCACGCGACGCGGGCGCTGACGGCCGAAAGGCCGCGGAACTGGGCGGTGACGCCGGTCGGCTTCACGTCCCAGCTCGGCAGGTGTTCCCCGGCCGAAGCCGGAGCTGCGAGCGAGACCAGCAGGGCGCACACGAGCAGCACGACACGCATGCGGAAGATCCTGCCGCACCCGCCCGGCGACTTTCGTAGGGAACACCGGGCGGGCGAGCCGGGCTACAGCGAGCTGATCAGGCGTTCCACGCGCTCGTCGACCGAGCGGAACGGGTCCTTGCACAGGACCGTGCGCTGGGCCTGGTCGTTCAGCTTCAGGTGCACCCAGTCGACCGTGAAGTCGCGGCCGGCGGCCTGGGCCGCGGCGATGAAGTCGCCGCGCAGCTTCGCCCGGGTCGTCTGGGGCGGGGTGTCCTTGGCGGCCTCGATCTCGCCGTCGTCGGTGACGCGGCGGACCAGGCCCTTGCGCTGGAGCAGGTCGAAGATGCCCCGGCCCCGGCGGATGTCGTGGTAGGCGAGGTCGAGCTGGGCGATCCGCGGGCTGGACAGGTCCAGGTCGTGCTTGTGCCGGTAGCGCTCGACCAGCCGGTGCTTGATCGCCCAGTCGATCTCGGTGTCGATCTTGCTGAAGTCCTGCTGCTCGACCGCCTCGAGGGCCCGGCCCCACAGCTCGACGACGCGCTCGTTCGCCGCGGTCGTGCCGTTGTCCTTGAGGTGCTGGACCGCGCGGGCGTGGTACTCGCGCTGGATGTCCAGCGCCGACGCCTCGCGCCCGCCCGCCAGCCGCACCTGACGGCGGCCGGTGAGGTCGTGGCTGATCTCGCGGATCGCCCGGATCGGGTTGTCCAGGGTGAAGTCGCGGAACTGGACGCCGGCCTCGATCATCTCGAGCACCAGGTTCGCGGTGCCGACCTTGAGCATGGTCGTGGGCTCGGCCATGTTCGAGTCGCCCACGATGACGTGCAGCCGCCGGTAGCGCTCGGCGTCGGCGTGGGGCTCGTCACGCGTGTTGATGATCGGCCGCGAGCGGGTCGTCGCGCTCGAGACGCCTTCCCAGATGTGTTCCGCACGCTGGGAGAGGCAGTAGACCGCGCCGCGCGGCGTCTGCAGCACCTTGCCGGCCCCGCAGATGAGCTGCCGGGTCACCAGGAACGGCAGCAGGACGTCCGCGATCCTCGAGAACTCGCCCGCGCGGGTCACCAGGTAGTTCTCGTGGCAGCCGTAGGAGTTGCCCGCGGAGTCGGTGTTGTTCTTGAACAGGAAGATGTCGCCGCCGATGCCCTCGTCGGCGAGCCGCCGCTCGGCGTCGACCAGCAGGTCCTCGAGGATCCGCTCGCCCGCCTTGTCGTGCGTGACCAGCTGGACCAGGTCGTCGCACTCGGCCGTCGCGTACTCGGGGTGCGAGCCGACGTCCAGGTAGAGCCGGGAGCCGTTCGACAGGAACACGTTGGAGGAGCGTCCCCACGACACGACTCGCCGGAACAGGTACCGCGCCACCTCGTCGGGCGAGAGCCTGCGCTGTCCGTGGAAGGTGCACGTGACCCCGAACTCGGTCTCGATGCCAAAGATCCGCCGCTGCATCCCACCAGAGTAGGCGCTGCACCCCCTCCGACGGTGCGCCGTTCGGGCGTCGACACGCGCCCAGTAGGCCACAGACGGTGAATTCACCCTGAATCAGGCACGATTGGAGCACGGCTCTTGACGGCACGCGGAAGGCGGACCTCTTGTCACACCAGCTCATCCGGGCCTTCCGGCGGGTCGGCCGGACCGATCGCGCCCTGATGCGGCGCAGCGCGCGGCTGCCGGCCACGAAGGCCGACGACGCGCTGATGGCCCTCTCGAGATCGGCCAACAAGTCCCGGCTCTGGTGGGCCGTCGCGGCGCTGCTGGCCACGCGCAAGGGCGCCACCCGCCGCGGCGCCCTACGCGGGGTCGTCGCGATCGCCGGGGCCAGCGCCGTCGCGAACCTGCTCGGCAAACCGCTCTTCCCCCGCCGGCGCCCGGCCGAGGAAGAAGTGCCCGAGCACCGCCGGCTGCGGAAACGCCCGACGTCGTCGTCGTTCCCCTCGGGCCATTCCGCCTCCGCGGCGGCCTTCGCGACGGCCGTGGCGCTCGAGTCGCCGCGCGCCGGTCTCGCCGTCGCCCCGGTGGCGCTGGCCGTCGCCTATTCACGCGTCCACACGGGAGTCCACTGGCCCTCGGACGTGGGCGTCGGCCTGGGCATCGGCGTCGGCGTGGGCCTGGCGACGCGGCACTGGTGGCCACTGCACGACGACGTCCCCGCCCGCACCGCCCACGACGCGGACGCGCCGGAGATGGTCGACGGCGAGGACATGCTGGTGCTGGTCAACCCGAAGTCCGGGGTGGACGGCCAGGACCCGACCGAGGAAGCCCGCTACGCCTGGCCCAAGGCCCAGATCCTCTACCCGGACCCCGAGCAGGACCTGCGCACCCAGCTCGAATCCGAGATCGACGCCCGCGGCACGGTCCGGGCGCTCGGCGTCGCGGGCGGTGACGGCACCGTCGCCGCGGTCGCGTCGGTCGCCGCGGAACGCGACCTGCCGCTCGCGCTGATCCCGGCGGGCACCCTCAACCACTTCGCCCGCGACGTCGGCGTCCGCTCGATGCCCGACGCCGACGCGGCCACCGAGGTCGGCAACGCCGTCGGGATCGACCTGGGCGAGGTCGTGATCGACGGGGCCGACGGCACCGCCCACCGCTGGTTCGTCAACACCGCCAGCCTCGGCGGCTACCCGGAGATGGTGCGGCTGCGCGAGAAGCTGCAGGAGAAGCACCCCAAGTGGCCCTCGGCCGCGATCGCGCTGGCGCGGACGCTGCGGCACGCCAAGCCGCTGACCGTCCGGCTCAACGGCAAGCTCACCCAGGTGTGGCTGCTGTTCGTCGGCAACGGCACGTACGCCCCGAAGGGCTTCGCGCCCAGCCGCCGGCCCGCGCTCGACACCGGCCTGCTCGACGTCCGCTACCTGCGCGCGGACCTGCCCTATTCGCGGGCCCGGTTCCTCGTCGCGATGCTGACGCGCACCCTGGCCGCCAGCCACGTCTACCAGGAGCTGGACGTGCCCGAGCTGGACGTCGAGCTGCAGGACGGCCACCGGCGCGTAGCCACGGACGGCGAGGTCGGCCCGCTCGGCAACCGGTTCCGCTTCCGGTCCCGCCCCAGCGCCCTGACCATCTACCGTCCTTAATAACTCTTTACCTTCTCTCAACGAACCCACAGCTTCGTCTCGATAGCTTCGCGAGGGAGTTGCGGGCGACCCTGCCCGCAACCAGGGGACGAGCGGGGACTGCATGGACGGGCACGGCCTGGCGAGCTTGATCCACCGGGCCGCCAGTGATCCGGTGCTGCCCGGCGACGTCACGGCCCGCGCCCGTGACATCGGCCCGTTCGAATCACCGCTCATCTGGCTCGCGTTCGCCTCGGCGGCCGTCGCGGTGCTGGCGGCCGTGATCGCGCTGGGCCACCGGCGCCGGGTGCGCCGCTGGGGCTCGGCCGCCGTCGGCGTGCTGCTCCTGCTCGCCGCAGTCACTGCCTTGAACAGCTACGTCGGGTACGTGCGCACGTCCGACGACCTCGCGCGGCTCCTCCAGCGCGGCCCCGGCCCGGTCAACCTCGCCGGACGCATGCTCGACGACGGCGAAGACGCCCCGTCCGCACCCCGGGCCGGCGTCTCCCAGCCGAGCGCCGGCCAGCGGGTCGACGTCGTGAACCTGCCCGACCCCGCGCACGCGGTCCCGTCCGGCAGCAACTACGTCGTGCTGCCGCCGGGCTACAACGCGAACGCCGCCCGCCGCTACCCGGTCGTCTACCTCATCCACGGCTACCCGTTCGGCGGCCCCCGCGACTGGCTGACCTCCGGCGACGCGCCCGGCACGCTCCTGGCCCTGCAGAAGGCGAACGTCATCGAGCCGATGATCGTGGTCAGCGTCGACCTGACCGCCGGCGTCCCCAGCACGGACTGGGAATGCCTCGACGTCCCGGGCGGCCCGCAGCTGGAGACCTACCTCGCCCGCACGGTGGTCCCGGCGATCGACCAGCGCTACCGCACGATCCCCGACCGCCGCCACCGCGCCCTGGGCGGCATGTCCGGCGGCGGCTTCGGTGCCCTCAACATCGGCCTGCACCACGTCGACGAGTTCGGCACGCTGCTGATCGCCCTCCCCTACGACGACCTCAACGACTCGGTCGGCGTCCTGGACGGCAACCGCGCGGCGATCGCGGCCAACACCCCGCGCCGCTACCTGCCCACGATGACCTTCCCGGCGCCGATCTCGGTGATGCTCGCGGTCGGCACGGGCGCGCCCACGGACGTCACGACGGCTCACCGGATCGCTGACGCGCTGCGCGCCCGCGGCCAGGAGGCGGTCGTCCACGCCGAGCGCGGCTTCAACCACACGTGGCACACCGCGCGGGCCACGCTGCCGTACATGCTGGCGTTCGCCGACCAGAACTTCCGGGCTTCGCCGGCGAGCTCCTGAAATCCGGTTGTCGCGTCCGAGACCCTGGATCATGGACCTCGCGACGCACTACGCCACCGGCCCCGCCGAAGACACCCGGCTCGCCCGCACCCCGCACGGCAGGCTCGAATACCTGCGCACGCAAGAACTGCTCCGCCGGTTCTTGCCCGGACGAGCCCGGATCCTCGACGTCGGCGGCGGCACGGGCGTCCACGCCGCCTGGCTGGCCGCGGACGGGCATCCGGTGCACCTGGTCGACGTCGTGCCCGCCCACGTCGCCCAGGCAGCGGCCCTGCCCGGCGTGACGGCCTCGGTCGGCGACGCGCGCGGCCTCGACGCGGCCGAGGCGTCCTACGACGTCGTCCTGCTGTTCGGCCCGCTCTACCACCTCGTCGACGCGCCCGATCGCGCTCGCGCGCTGGCGGAGGCCCGGCGGGTGCTGCGCCCGGGCGGCCTGCTCGCGGCGGCCGGGATCAGCCGCTACCTCTCGCTGCTGGAGACCGGCGCCGCCGGAACGCTCACCGACGAGCGCGAAGACGGCGTCCGCGCCGTCGTCACGACCGGGGCGTACGACGGTCACGCCGGTTTCGTCCCCACGCACTGGCACACCGCCGCCGAACTCCACGACGAAGTCGCGGGCGCGGGCTTCACCGACCCCTCGGTGTACGGCGTCGAGGGCCCGTCATGGCCCGCCCTCGACAGCGCGGGCCCGGACGAGTTCCCGCGCCTCGCCGCATCCGCCCTGCGGGCCGCCCGGCTCGCCGAACAGGACCCGCACCTCGTGCACGCGAGTGCCCACCTGCTCGCCATCGCCCGCCGCTGAACGCGGAAACGGGGCGCGGCCACCGGCCACGCCCCGTCTCCGAACAGGCTTACTCGCCTTCAGGCTTGCTCTCCGGCTCCTCGCCCTGCGGGTCCGGCACCGGCAGCAGCGCGTCCAGCGCCGTTCCCGTCAGGCGGCGGAACGAGCGCCGCGGGCGGTCGCGGTCCAGGACCGCCACCTCCAGCTTGATCGGGTCCGCGTCGCCGTTGCCGTTCGACGACGTCCCGGCGGTCGACGACGAGGACGAGCCCGCCGACGACGAAGACGCCGTCGACGACTGGCTGGCCGCCTTCAGGGCCTCGATCGCCACGCCCAGGGCCGCCTGCAGTTCCAGGCCGTCCTCGAACGTCTCCTTGAGCTTCGAGGAGATCTTGTCCGTCTGACCGCCCATCACCACGTACTGCGGCTCGTCGAAGATCGAGCCGTCGTAGGTCAGCCGGTACAGCTGGTCCTCCGCCGAGCTCGCGCCGACCTCCGCCACGCAGATCTCCACCTCGAACGGCTTCAGCTGCTCGGTGAAGATGCTGCCCAGCGTCGCCGCGTAGGCGTTCGCCAGCGCCCGCGCGCTCACGTCACGCCGGTCGTACTGGTAGCCCTTCAGGTCCGCGTGCCGGATCCCCGCCACGCGCAGGTTCTCGAACTCGCTGTAGCGCCCGACCGCGGCGAACCCGATGCGGTCGTAGATCTCGGACACCTTGTGCAACGTCGCCGACGGGTTCTCCGCCACGAACAGCACGCCGCCCGAGTACTTCAGCACCACCACGCTCCGGCCGCGCGCGATGCCCTTGCGCGCCAGCTCGGAACGCTCCCGCATCAGCTGCTCGGGAGAGGCATACAACGGCATCGTCACGGTGTGCGCTCCAGGTCTTCCGGTGTTCCAACGTTCACTGGTTCGGTCCGGGTCAGGCGAGCCGGCGCTGCTGGCGCTCGATCCGCCCCGCGACGACCGCTTCCGCGACCGCCGCGGTCTCCGACTCGGACAGCTGCACGGCACCCCGCTCCGCCGTGATCGTCACGACGCTCGGGAAGATCCGCCGCACGAGGTCCGGCCCGCCCGACGCGGTGTCGTCGTCCGCCGCGTCGTAGAGCGCCTCCACCGCGACCCGCACCGCGCCTTCGACGTCGGCGTCCGGGTCGTGCAGCTTCTTCAGCGCGGATTTCGCGAACAGCGAACCCGAACCGATGCCCGCGTAGCCGCCGTTCTCCTCGTACCGCCCGCCCGCGGCGTCGTACGACACGATCCGCCCGGCGTGCTTGGCGTCCTCGGCCTCCAGGTCGTACCCCACGAACAACGGGATCGCCGCCAGCCCG
Source organism: Amycolatopsis stemonae (assembly GCF_054781455.1). Classification (NCBI taxonomy): domain Bacteria; kingdom Bacillati; phylum Actinomycetota; class Actinomycetes; order Pseudonocardiales; family Pseudonocardiaceae; genus Amycolatopsis; species Amycolatopsis stemonae. Next base: position 683,583 of record NZ_BAAGUJ010000004.1, read on the forward strand.
GCCATCGCCATCTCGAGGTTGCCCTTGACCATGCCGGCCAGCTTGTTCGTCTTGCCGTCCAGCGACAGCGAAACGCCCTCGATCTTCTCGTAGTGCGCGAGCTCCACCGCGTAGAGCCGCACCATCTCCACGGCCAAGCCGGCCGTGCCCGCGATGCCCACGGCCGAGTACTCGTCGGTGACGTGCACCTTCTCGATGTCCCGGCTCGCGATCAGGTTCCCCGACGTCGCCCGCCGGTCGCCCGCGATCAGCACGCCGCCCGCGAACGTGCACGCGACGATCGTCGTCCCGTGCGGCACGCCCAGCTCCGCGGCGCCCGGCGTCACCGGGCGCCGGGGGAGCAACTCGGGCGCCTGCTCACGCAGGAAGTCCGAAAACGACGACGTCGCCGACGAGAAGTACGCGGCCGGCAGCGCGGGACCCGAGATGCCCCTGGTGTTGTCCATACGTGCTCAAAAATCCCATCTGTGCGGGCCGAAGCCCCACGTGCGGCCAGCCGTCACGTGGAGCCCCGGCCGCCGGCTGAACGGTCGGCAAGGGCGCGGCGCCCGAGCGGCTTACTCGCCGCCCTTCTGCACGTAGGCCCGGACGAAGTCCTCGGCGTTCTCCTCGAGCACGTCGTCGATCTCGTCCAGGATCGTGTCCACGTCCTCGCCGAGCTTTTCGCGCCGCTCCTGACCCGCCGCGCCGGTGTCGTCGAACTCTTCGTCGGAGTCGCCGCCGCCGTGCTTTTCGATCTTTTCCTGGGCCATCTCGCCTCCCGGTGTGGCTGATGTTTCCTAGCCTACCCAGCGGCCCCGACATTCGGGGTCACGCCGCGATCGCTGGTGCGTCCCGCCTAGTCCGAACCGGTGAGGGCCTCCACGAGGTCCTCGGCCGTCGCCGACTCGTCCAGCAGCTTGCCGACGTGCGCCTTCGTCCCCCGCAACGGCTCCAGGGTCGGGATCCGCACCAGCGACTCCTTGCCGACGTCGAAGATGACCGAATCCCACGACGCCGCCGCGATCGACGTCGCGTACTTCTCCAGCGCCCGGCCGCGGAAGTAGGCCCGCGTGTCCGACGGCGGCGTCGTCACCGCGGCCAGCACCTCTTCCTCCGTGACCAGCCGCTTCATCGACCCGCGCGTCACCAGCCGGTTGTACAGGCCCTTCGCCAGCCGCACGTCCGAATACTGCAGGTCGACCAGCCGCAGCCGCGGCGCGCCCCAGGCCAGGTTGTCCCGCTGGCGGTAGCCCTCGAGCAGGCGCAGCTTCGCCGGCCAGTCCAGCCGGTCCGCGCACTCCGCCGGGTCCCGCGCCAGGGCGTCCAGCACCTCGCCCCAGACCCGCAGGACCTCCTTCGACGCCTGGTCGGCGCCGGTGCGCTCCAAGTTCTGCGAAGCGATCTCGTGGTAGGCGAACTGCAGGTCCAGCCCGGTGTACTTCTTGCCGTTCGCCAGCGCCACCTGCGTCTTCAGCGTCGGGTCGTGGCTGATCTGGTGGACCGCCTTCACCGGCTCGTCCAGCTTCAGGTCGTCGAACCGGATCCCGGACTCGATCAGGTCCAGCACCAGCGCCGTCGTGCCGACCTTCAGGTACGTCGAGTACTCCGACATGTTCGCGTCGCCGATGATGACGTGCAGTCGGCGGTACTTGTCCGCGTCCGCGTGCGGCTCGTCGCGGGTGTTGATGATCCCGCGCTTGAGCGTCGTCTCCAGGCCGACCTCGACCTCGATGTAGTCAGCACGCTGGGAGAGCTGGAACCCGGCCTCTTCACTCTGCTGGCCGATCCCGACGCGGCCCGAGCCCGTCACGACCTGCCGCGAGACGAAGAACGGCGTCAGCCCCGCGATCACCGCCGTGAACGGCGTCGAGCGCGCCATCAGGTAGTTCTCGTGCGTGCCGTAGCTCGCGCCCTTGCCGTCGACGTTGTTCTTGTACAGCTGCAGCTGGGGCTGCCCGGGGACGGACGCCGCCTTGAGCGCGGCCTCCTCCATCACCCGCTCGCCCGCCTTGTCCCAGATGACCGCGTCGCGCGCGTTCGTCACCTCGGGCGCCGAGTACTCCGGGTGCGCGTGGTCGACGTACAGCCGCGCCCCGTTGGTCAGGATGACGTTCGCCGCGCCCAGGTCCTCGACGTCCGGGTCGTGGCCCGGCCCGCCGGGGCCGGTCAGGTCGAACCCGCGCGCGTCCCGCAGCGGGGACTCCACTTCGTAGTCCCACCGGGCCCGGCGGGCGCGCGGGATGTCCGCCGCGGCCGCGTAGGCCAGCACGACCTGGGTGGAGGTGAGTACCGGGTTCGCCGTCGCGTCGCCCGGCACGGAGATGCCGTACTCGACTTCGGTTCCCATGATCCGCCGCATGTCCACCACCCTACGGGGTCGCCCTAGTGGAACGATGCACCCATGCCAGGCAGTGACGAACTCGTTGCCCTCTATGACCAGGCCGGCTCGGTGGTCGGCACGGCCACCCGCGGCCGGGTCCGCGCCGACGCGCTGTGGCACGCCGCCGGCGTCGTACTGGTCCGTTCGGGTGACGGAAGCGCCGTCTACGTGCACCTCCGCACGGCGGTGAAGGACGTGTTCCCCTCTACGTGGGACTGCTGGGCCGGCGGCGTGGTCGCGGCCGGCGAGACCCCGGCCGACTGCGCCCGCCGCGAACTGGCCGAAGAGCTCGGCGTCCACGGGGTGGAACCCGTTCCGCTGTTCACGAAGGTGTACGACGACGGCCGCAACCGCTGCCACAACTTCGCCTTCGAAGTCCGCTGGGACGGCCCGATCCGCCACCAGGCCGAAGAGATCGTCGAAGGCCGCTGGCTGCCCCTGGACGAGCTGCGCGCCTGGGTCGACGACCCCGCGCCCGAACTGCCCTTCATCCCCGACGGCCGCGAAGGCGTCCAGGAATGGTTCCGCCGCTACGGCTGAGCCGCGAGCTTCGCCGTCATCGCCGGCAACAGGCGCTTCGCCGCGTCCACGGCCCGCGCCTCCGTGCTCGCCGAGACCGTCAGCCCCGACACGAGCTTTCCCTTGGCCAGCAACACCGTGCAGGTCTTTCCGTCGCACCACGCCCGCTGCCGCTCGACACCCGGCTGGGCCGGCACGGTCACCGGCCTGCCCGTGCAGACGGCGTTCGCGACGACGTCGGCCGCGGGCTGGTCCGGGTACGCCGCGACCCGGTGCCGCAGCAGCGACCCGCTGGGGTAGCGCCAGGTCGCGGTCCGGCTGCTCGCCGACACGGTGTCCGTCAGGCACCCCGAAGCCTCGCCCGAACCCGGCTGGACCCCCTCTTCGGCGACGTCCGCGTCCGTCAGCAACGCCTGCTCCGCGACGAGGCCCGGGTCGGGCGCCGGCGGCTTGGCCGGAGCCGCCTCGGCCGGGCTCACCGGCGCTTCCGTGGCGGTCGGGACCGGCGACGACGTCGGGACGGGGTCGTCGTAGTACGTCTCGAGGTTGTTCGGGTCGGGCCCGTCGCAGCCCGTGAGGCCGACCAACGCGACCGCGGCCAAGGCGACCACCTGCCGATGACGCACCTGCTCCGGCCTCCTGTCGTCCGCTCGTGTGGCTGCGAGGGTAGTGCAGCCGCTCAGTCCCACCCGAGGGAGGACCGGTGTCGCCAGTACTCCCCCGGATTCTCCGCCAGGCCGGCCAGCGCGGCTTCCTCCTCGGTGCTCAGGGAAAGCGTGGTCGCGCGCAGGTTCGCCGCCAGCTGGCCCGGGCTCGCCGGGCCGATGACCGCACGGTCGGCCCAACCGCGCGAGAGGACCGCGGCCACCGCCACCGCGTCCGCCCCGACCCCGTGCGCCGCCGCGATGGCGAGCACGACCGCCGGCGCCTCGACGACGAGCCGGCCGTTGGCCAGGGTTTCCTTGACCAGCACCCGTTTCCCGGCCGCGTGCGCGGCTTCGAGCGCCGGACCCGCGGACGGCTCCAGCACGTTCCACGTCGACTGGACGGCCGAAAACACCGGCTGCCCGGCCACTTCCAGCGCGAACGCCCGCTCGATCGCGTCCGCCTGGGCCGGCCCGGACGTCGAGAACCCGACCGCGACCCCGTTCGCGGACAGCTCCGCCAGCGCCTCGATCAGCGGCTCGTCGGCGAACAGCGGACTGTCCACAGTGAGCGAATGGACCTGGTAGAGCCCGACCCGGTTCCCCAGCAGCGCCAGGGTTTCCGCCCACTGCGCGGCGAACCGCGCCGCCGAGTGCTCCTTCACCTCGTGCACCTCGGCGTCGAGCCGCCAGTCGCCGACGTAGGCGTAGCCCCACTTGCTGGAGACCTCGACGTCGGCGTGCCCGCGCTCGGCGAGCCAGCCGGCCAGGAACTCCTCCGAGCGCCCGTAGGAGCGGGCCACGTCGACGTGCCGGACGCCCGCCGCGTACGCGTCGTCCAGGACCGCGAAGGTCGCGGCACGCATCGATCCGACGTCGCGCACCGGCGGCAGGGCGCCTTCGCGCCCGAGGTTGATGTAGGCGGGGCGGCCCAGTGCGGCCAGGCCGAGCGCGATGCGGTCCATGGGTTCCTTCACGCCGTCTGCTTGTGCCGGAGGATGGCCAGCCACTGACCGGCGTTCTGCGCCTGGCGGTGGAGCTTCTCCAGGCGCGCGGCCGGCGCCCGGACGTAGCCCTTGCCGAAGACCGGGGCGATCTGGCGGAGGCTGGCGCCGCCTTCGCGGGCGGCGAGCAGCAGCCAGTCGGACGCGTCCGCGCAGGCCGCGGACGCCCGGCGGAACTCGCCGAGCAGGTCGATGAGCTCCTGCGCGCTCACCTTCCCCGCCTCGACGGCGGCGGCGGTCGTCTCCAGCCAGGCCAGGACGTCGGACTCGGTGATCGGCGCGCGCGGCCGGGCGATTTCTTCGCTCACAGCCGGGAAGTATAGGTCGTTATACGCGAAAGACCGGGGACCACGCATCGGCGTGCCTCGATGTGATCGACCTATACTCGGGAGGCCATGACGACGCGCACCGGGCCCGAGGCCGAGCAGCTCCTCGAAGTGTTCAAGGCGCTCGCGAACCCGGAGCGCCTGCAGATCCTCGGCTGGCTGCGGGAGCCCGAGCGGCACTTCCCCGTGGACCGGGCCATCGCCGACCCGGTGGAGGTCGGCGTGTGCGTGAGCCACATCCAGGAGAAGACCGGTCTCGCGCAGTCGACGGTCTCGGCCTACATGGCCGGGTTGCAGCGCGCCGGGCTGGTGCTCGCGACGCGCGTCGGCAAGTGGACGCACTACAAGCGCGACGAAGCCCGGATCGCCGAGTTCGTCGCCGCGCTCGGCCGCTCCCTCTGAACCACTCCCCTCCCCGGCGCTGAGCCCGCGTGTTGACTCACATCGTAATTCTGCGATACTTCGATTCATGAGTACGATCGAGGGCATGCGGCTGGGCCGCTACGGGATCTGGACGTTCGACTTCGAGGACCAGCCGGCGAGCCTGATCCGGGAGTCCGTGCAGGAGCTGGAAGAACTCGGCTGGCCGGCGATCTGGATCCCGGAGACCGAAGGGCGGGAAGCCCTGACGCACGCCGGCTTCCTGCTGTCGGCAACCGAACATCTCGCCGTCGTCAACGGCATCGCGCAGATCTGGTCCCGTGAGCCGCAGTGGACCCGCGGCGCGGCCCTGCTGCTGGCGGACGCCTACCCGGACCGCCACCTGCTGGGCCTCGGCTTCGGCGCCGGAAAGCCGGGCGCGAAGCCGCTTCAGGCGATGAACGACTACCTCGACGCCCTGGACGTCACCACCGGCGTCAACCCCGAACCACGCGCGCCGGTGCGACGACTGCTCGCGGCGTACGGCCCGAAGATGCTGGCGCTGGCCCGCGACCGGTCGGCCGGCGCGCACACCTACCACGTGACCCCGGAGCACACCGCCCAGGCACGGGAGATCCTCGGCACCGGCCCGTTCCTCGGCGTCGAGCACGCCGTGCTCTTCGAAACCGACGCCACCCGGGCGCGGGAAACCGCCCGCCGGCACCTGCACACGTACCTGACGTCGCAGTACAACGTCGCGAAGTTCCGGCGGCTCGGCTACACCGAGGCCGACATCGACGGCGGCCACGGCAGCGACCGGCTCGTCGACGACCTCGTGTACTGGGGCGGCCTCGACACGGTCGCCGGCAAGCTGCGCGGCCACCTCGACGCGGGCGCCGACCACGTCGGCATCCAGGTCATCGGGGTCGAGCCGGGCACTTCGGCCCTGCCGCACTGGCGCCGGCTGGCCGAGGCACTGCTGCCCGTCGCCGCGTAGGCCGAGCCACTCGCGGTGCGGTATAGGTCGTTATACACAGGCAGAGGTCCGAAAACCGCTGGCTTCCGTCCCGGTGCTGCCCGTTGACTGCGCTCATGCGGTCGAGCACAGCGGGTTTCGGGGTCACGGCGCGGTTCGCGCTGCTGGCCGTGGTCTGGGGAGCGAGCTTCCTGTTCATCAAGGTCGGCCTCAGCGGCCTCTCCCCCGCGCAGATCGCGCTGGCGCGGGTCGCGCTGGGGGCGTTCGCGCTGGGGGCGGTGCTGCTGACGCGGCGGCGGCCGCTCCCCCGCGATCCCGTGCTATGGGGTCATCTGGCGGTCGTCTCGGTGCTGCTGTGCGTGGCGCCGTTCCTGTTGTTCTCGTGGGCCGAGCAGTACATTTCGTCCGGTTTGGCCAGTATCTTCAACGCGACCACGCCGCTCATCACGATGCTGCTGGCGGCCGCGGCCCTCCCCGAGGAGCGGTTCACGCCGCCGCGGGTGCTCGGCCTGTCGCTCGGCTTCCTCGGTGTGCTCACGATCGTCGGGGTGTGGCACGGCGTCGACGTCTCGCACCAGCTGACGGCTCAGCTCGCCTGCCTGGGCGCCACTACGTGTTACGGCGCCTGCTTCGTCTACATGCGCCGATTCGTCTCACCGCGTGGTGCCGACCCGGTGGTCGTCGCGTTCGGTCAAACCGGCTCGGCGAGCGTGCTCCTGGGCCTGCTGGCGCCGGCCATCGCGGCCACGCCGGTCCACCTGGACTGGCCGGTGGTGGCGGGCATGGTCGCGCTCGGCGTCTTCGGCACGGGCATCGCGTACGTCTGGAACGTCCGCATCATCGCGACCTGGGGCGCGGCCAACGCGTCCGCGGTGACCTACCTCACACCGGTCGTCGGGGTGCTGCTCGGGGTGCTGGTGCTCGGCGAACCGGTGAGCTGGAACCAGCCGGCCGGGGCGCTCCTGATCGTGCTCGGCATCCTCGCCGCCCACGGACGGCTCCGCGTGCGCCGCCGGAGCGAACCGGAGCTCGTCCGCCGCTAGACACGCCGGAAGGGCGGCCGCCGCGGCGACCGCCCTTCCGGGGTGCGAGCCCTACAGGTACTGACCGGTGTTCGTGGCGGTGTCGATCGCCCGCCCCGAGTCCTGGTTCTTGCCGGTGACGAGCGTACGGATGTAGACGATCCGCTCGCCCTTCTTGCCGGAGATCCGGGCCCAGTCGTCCGGGTTGGTGGTGTTCGGGAGGTCCTCGTTCTCCGCGAACTCGTCGACGATCGCGTCGAGCAGGTGCTGGACGCGGAGACCCGGCTGCTTGGTCTCCAGCACCGACTTGATCGCCGACTTCTTCGCCCGGTCCACGATGTTCTGGATCATCGCGCCCGAGTTGAAGTCGCGGAAGTACAGGACTTCCTTGTCCCCGTTGGCGTAGGTCACCTCGAGGAACCGGTTCTCGTCGCTCTCCTCGTACATCCGCTCGACCGTGTGCTGGATCATCGCGTCGAACGTCGCCTTGGCGTCGCCGCCGAACTCGGCGAGGTCGTCGGCGTGGATCGGCAGGCCTTCGGCCAGGTACTTGGAGAAGATGTCCTTCGCGCCTTCGGCGTCCGGACGCTCGATCTTGATCTTGACGTCGAGCCGGCCCGGCCGCAGGATCGCCGGGTCGATCATGTCCTCGCGGTTGGAGGCGCCGATGACGATGACGTTCTCCAGGCCCTCGACACCGTCGATCTCCGACAGCAGCTGCGGCACGATCGTGGTCTCGACGTCGGACGAGACGCCCGACCCACGGGTCCGGAAGATCGAGTCCATCTCGTCGAAGAACACGATCACCGGGGTGCCTTCGGAGGCCTTCTCCCGCGCCCGCTGGAAGATCAGGCGGATGTGCCGCTCGGTCTCCCCGACGAACTTGTTGAGCAGCTCGGGACCCTTGATGTTCAGGAAGTAGGACTTCCCGTCCGCCGAGTCGCCCCGCGCCTCGGCCACCTTCTTCGCCAGCGAGTTCGCCACGGCCTTGGCGATGAGCGTCTTGCCGCAGCCCGGCGGGCCGTAGAGCAGGACACCCTTGGGCGGCCGCAGTTGGTACTCCTGGTACAGGTCGGCGTGCAGGAACGGCAGTTCCACCGCGTCGCGGATCTGCTCGATCTGCCGGGTGAGGCCACCGATGTCCTCGTAGCGGACGTCCGGCACCTCCTCCAGCACCAGGTCCTCGACCTCCGCCTTCGGCACGCGCTCGTACGCGTAACCGGCCTTGGAGTCGACCAGCAGCGAGTCGCCCGGCTTGAGCGGCTGCTCGGCCAGCAGGTCGGAGAGCAGGACCACCCGCTCTTCGTCCGCGTGCCCGACCACCAGCGCGCGAAGGCTGCCGCCCTCGACGTCGGCGGCGAGCACCTCACGCAGCGCGCACACCTCGCCGGTGCGTTCGAACCCGCCCGCCTCGACCACGGTGAGCGCCTCGTTGAGCCGCAGCGCCTGGCCGCGACGCAACGACGAGAGCTCGACCGCGGGCGAAACGGACACCCGCATCTTCCGGCCGGCCGTGAAGACGTCCACCGTGTTGTCCTCGTACGCCTCGACGAAGACGCCGTACCCGGACGGTGGCTGGGCCAGCCGGTCGACTTCCTCACGGAGAGCGAGGAGCTGTCCTCGCGCCTCACGCAGGGTTTCGACCAGTTTGGTGTTGCGTTCGGTGAGCTGGCTCACCCTTTCCGAGGCCTCGGCGAGTCGCTGTTCGAGAACTCGGTTCTGCCGTGGCGAGTCGGTCAGTTTGCGGCGCAGCAGCGCCACTTCCTCCTCGAGAAAACGGATCTGCCGAGCCTGCTCGTCCGCCGTCGTCCCAGCTCCGGATGTTGCTGAAGGGTCGGCCTCCTCGCGCCGACCTCCGGGAAGGTCATGATGCATCGGGCACCTCCTCGGAGTGCTTTTCATTCCACGGTACCGGCGATCACCGACAAGAAAAGGCCTTTCCGGATCACAAGATCGGCGCGTCGCGGTTTCCTCGCCTGGTCCAGCACGGACATTCCCGCAGCGCAAGCGGCCATTTCGGTACCCTGGCACGGGCGCGTCGCGAGGTCGGCCGGGCTGGGACGAACCAAGCACGTCAGGAGTACCCGCGCGGGCGAGGCGCCAACCCTGCGGGAGATGACGATTCCGACGAGTTCCGCCCTAACCGCGCGGCGGGGGAGCCCGATGGCTAGCATCGGCCCGACATCGGCCACGTCACGGCCGGGTCCGGAGTCGAAGGAACGCGAGGGGGCACCACCGATGACCTACCCGCCGCAGCAACCGGGCGGCTACGGCCAGCAGCCCGGGGGGTACGGGCAGCAGCCCGGGCCGTACGGTCAGCAGCCGGGCGGCTACCCCCAGAGCGGACCCCAGCCCCAGCCGGGCTACGGCGGCACGCAGCAGTTCGGGCAGCCCGGCCCCTACGGCCAGCCCCAGCAGGGCGGTTACCCGCCCCAGACGGGCCCTCAGCCCCAGCAGGGCTACCCGCAGTACGGGCAGCAGGACCAGTGGGGCCAGGCCCCCCAGCAGGACCAGTGGGGACAGCCACAGCAGGGCTACGACCCGTACGGGGGCGGCGGCTTCGGCGACGCGCCCCCGCCCAAGAAGAAGAAAACCGGGCTCATCGTCGGCATCGCGGTCGCCGCGGTGGTCATCATCGGGGGCGGCGCGACCTGGTTCATCCTCGCCAACAAGGACGACAGCTCGACCGCTGCCCCGCCCGCGACGAGCTCGCCGGTGCCGAAGACGACGCCGAAGAGCAAGACCACCCCGCCGACCAGCCCGTCGACGAAGGGCAGCAAGCCCGCCGGCGGCCCGGCCCCCGGCGGCAAGCCGAGCTCGCAGGAGCTGTTCGACTCGACGATCGCCGCCTACAACGCGGGCGACGAGAAGGCGCTCGGCGACGTCATCTGCCGCAGTGTCTACGAGGGCACCACCGGGCAGATCCCGAAGGTCACCGTCAAGCTGACCGGCGCGCCGACGGACACCGGGGACAAGTCCACGGTGCGGTACTCCGCCACGGACGGCAAGGCGACCAAGGTCGGCACGATGTCGGCCCAGAAGGAATCCGACCTGTGGTGCCTGTCCAACGTGCGGGCGGACGGCTCGTGAGCCTTCGCCGTCGGTGAACCGGGCGCTCGTCGCCGGGCTGGCCCTGCTCGGTGTGGCCGTCGCGGGCGTGGTGCTGGGACTGCTGCTGGTCGCGCCGTCCGGCTCCGCGCCCGCTCCGTCGAGCCCGCCACCGCCGGTGACCCGCCCGTCGAAGTCGGCCGCGCCCGACGCGATCGACACGGCGGCGGTGAACGTCCTGGCCCGGCAGATCGTCGCGGCGATCGCCCACCACGACTCGGCGGCGTTCGGAAAGCTCACCTGCAAGCCGCAGACCGCCGAGGCGCTGGCCGGGCTGCAGCGCACGTGGGACGCGGCCGGGCCGGTCACCGCGACCCTGGCCGGGCCGCCGGAGGTCCGCGGCGAGTCCGCGACGGCGAAGGTGCACGTCGAAGCGGCGGGCGGGACCAAGGACACGCCCTTCCCCCTGCACAAGGAGAGCGGCCGCTGGTGCGTGCCGGGCTGACTACCCCTTGCCCTTGCTGGGCCGGCGCGACACACGCGGGGACACGGTGCCGTCCGCCAGCCGCCGCGCGGTGAGCAGGAACGCCGTGTGCGCCACCATCCGGTGGTCCGGGCGCACCGCCAGGCCCACCACGTGCCACGGGCGCATCAGCGTTTCCCACGATTCGGGTTCGGTCCAGCACTGCTGCTCGCGCAGGGACTCCGTGACCCGCGAAAGCTGCGTCACGGTCGCGACGTAGACCGTCAGCACGCCACCCGGGACGAGGTGGGCCGCGACGTTCGGCAGCTGGTCCCACGGCGCCAGCATGTCCAGCACGACCCGGTCGACCTCGCCCTCGTGCGAGGCCAGGTCCGCGACCGTCAGCGACCAGTTCGCGGGCTTCTCGCCGAAGAACTTCACGACGTTGTGCTCGGCGTGCACGGCGTGGTCGTCACGGATCTCGTAGGAGTGGACGCGGCCTTCCGGGCCGACCGCGCGCAGCAGCGAGCAGGTCAGCGCGCCGGAGCCGGCGCCGGCCTCGAGCACGCGGGCGCCCGGGAAGATGTCGCCCCACATCACGATCTGCGCGGCGTCCTTCGGGTAGATCACCTGCGCGCCACGGGGCATCGAGAGCACGTAGTCCGGCAGGAGGGGCCGCAGGGCCAGGTACGTCGAGCCGCCGGCGGACGTGACCACCGAGCCCTCGGGACGGCCGATGAGGTCGTCGTGGGCGAGCGCGCCGCGGTGGGTGTGGTACTCACCGCCGTCGGCCAGCGTGAGCGTGTAGTGCCGCCCCTTCGAGTCGGTCAACTGCACCCGATCACCCGCGCGAAACGGTCCGCTGACCGACAACACTTCCTCCTGTACCCCGAATGGCCGACGACAGATCTTCGCAGGCCGCCCGGGCTCCGGCGTCAGCGGGTGCGGCGGTTCAGCGCGGCGCGCAGATCGTCCCGGCGCAGCACGCCCGCGGGGCGGCCCTCGTCGTCGACCACCAGGAACTGCCACGCCGGGGTTTCGCGGACCCGCTCGACGACGTCCTCCCCCGGTTCCGACGCCAGCAACACGGTTTCGGCCCGGATCGGCTCGGCCGCCAGTTCGGCGGGCGCGTGCGGCGACGTCCCGGCCAGCCGCTCGGCCGCGCCCGTGTCCAGCAGCCCGGCCGCGACGCCGTCGGCGCGGACCAGCACCACGCCCCGGCCGGCCGACGCGGCCAGCGCGTCCGACACCGGGCTTTCGGCGGGCAGCTGCAGCACCGGTCGCACCAGCTCGCCGAGGTCCAGACCTTCCGGCCAGGTGCGGCGGGCCTCCGCGGCCAGCTCGGAGCGCGCGCCGAGGATCACGAACCACGCCGTGACGATGCAGACGCCCAGGCGCAGCCACCGGTCCGGGCTGGCCGTCGCCAGGCCCCAGATCGCCCAGACGAGCAGGCCCGCGGCGACGACCGCCCCGCCCGCGACGGCGGCGCGCGTGCCCTTCGCGCGGATCCCGGTGGCCGCCCAGACCCCGGCGCGGACCAGCCGGCCGCCGTCCAGGGGCAGCCCGGGCAGCAGGTTGAACACGCCGACGGCGAGGTTCGCCACCGCGCACTCGGCGATCAGCATCCAGACCGCGCCGTCCGGCGGCACGGCGAACATGAGCAGCCCGCAGAACCCGCCCAGCAGCAGCGACACCGCGGGGCCGGCCGCCGCGACCAGGCCTTCGTGGACGGGCCGCTTCGGCGTGCGCGCCACTTCGGACAGACCGCCCAGCAGGAACAGGCGCAGTCTCCGGACGGGGATCCCCAGCCGCAGCGCGGCCAGGCAGTGCCCGAGCTCGTGGGCGAGCACGGAGAGCCCCAGCAGCAGCGCGAACGCGCCCGCCAGCAGCCACGACGTCAGCGTGGAGGCGTCCGGGAGCAGCCGCCCGACAAGGGGCGCGTACAGCACGACGACGATCAGCGAGCCGATCCACCAGGACGGCGCGAGCAGCACGGGCACGCCGGCGACGCGGAACAGCAGGAGCCCGCCGTCCGAGACGACGGCCTGCCGGGTCCCCCCGGTGCCCTGTTCACTGGTCGCGGCCATGCCGGAGAGCCTAGAGCCCCCGGTGTGGGGAGCGGGTGATCCGCCCCCGGTGGTGTCGCCCCCGGACGGCCGGGCGCGGCGGTCGGCGTGGCCGCCCGGGCGTTGCGGTCGCCGGAACTGTCGTACCCCGGCGTTACGCTCTGCCCATGCCCGACGCCGACACCGTCACCACCGATCCGCCCGCGTCCGTCGCCACCGAGGTGCGGCGGCGGCCCGCGCTGTCGCCGTCCCGGGCCAGCGACTTCAAGCAGTGCCCGCTGCTCTACCGGTTCCGCGCGGTCGACCGGCTGCCGGAGGTCCCGACCAAGGCCCAGCTGCGCGGCACGCTCGTCCATTCGGTGCTGGAGCGGCTGTTCGCGCTGCCGGCCGCCGAGCGCGTCCCGGCGCAGGCGCGGGAGCTGCTCGGCCCGGCGTGGACGGAGCTGTCGGCGGACCGTCCGGAGTGGACCGAACTGTTCGACGGCGAAAAGCCCGAAGACCACGCGGACTGGCTGCGGTCGGCGGAAAAGCTGCTGGACGCCTACTTCGACCTCGAAGACCCGCGGCGGCTCGAGCCGGAGGCCTGCGAGCTGCACGTCGAGATCGAGCTCGGCTCGGGCGTGCTGCTGCGCGGCTACATCGACCGGCTCGACGTCGCGCCGACCGGCGAGATCCGGGTCGTGGACTACAAGACCGGCGCCGCGCCGCGCGAAATCGGCGAGGCCAAGGCGATGTTCCAGATGAAGTTCTACGCCGTGGTGCTGTGGCGGCTGCGCGGGATCGTGCCGCGCCAGCTGAAGCTGATGTACCTCACCGACGGCCAGTCGCTCGCCTACACGCCCGACGAAGCCGAGCTGCTGCGCTTCGAACGCACGCTGGAAGCCATCTGGCAGGCCATCCTCAAGGCGGGCAAGACCGGCGACTTCCGGGCGAACAAGAGCAAGCTGTGCACCTGGTGCGACCACCAGGCGCGCTGCCCCGAGTACGGCGGCACCCCACCCGCATACCCCGGCTGGCCGGAGCCCGACGCGGGCGACGAGACGCCGCTGGACCGGGCCGACTGATGGCCGACGCCTTCTACGTGCCGCTCGGCGGCGACCGGTATTCCGCGACCGCCCACACGGCCGGTCCGTGGTCCTCCGATTCCCAGCACTTCGGGCCGCCGTCCGCGCTCCTGGTCCGCGCGCTCGAACACGTCGAACCCGCGCACCCGGCGGAGCTCGCGCGCGTGACGGTCGAAATCCTCGGCCCGGCCCCGGTCGCCGAGCTTTCCGTGCGGGCCCGGGTCGAGCGCCCGGGCCGGTCGGTGGAGCTGGTGCAGGCCGAGCTGGCGAGCGCCGAACGCGTCGTCGCGCGGGCGACGGCGTGGCGCATCGCGACCTCCGACACGGCCGAGATCGCCACCGACGCCGGCCCGCTCATGCCCGCGCCGGACACCGTCACGGAGTCACCGTGGCCGGAGGGCTGGCAGGCCGGCTACCTCGACGCGGTGGAGTGGCGCGCCGTGCGCGGCGGCATGGACGTCCCCGGCCCGGCCGCCGTCTGGGCCCGGCAGCGCGTCCCGCTGGTCGACGGCGAGGAGCCGAGCGGGCTGCAGCGGCTGTTCACGGTCGCCGACTCCGGCAACGGCGTGTCGAACTACCTCGATCCGCGCAAGTGGTGGTTCATCAACTCCGAGCTGACCGTGCACCTGCGGCGGACGCCCGCAGGCGAGTGGATCGGCCTCGACGCGGTCACCCTGGTCGGCACGCACGGCATCGGCACGGCGACGAGCATCCTGCACGACTCGGGCGGCCCGGTGGCCACCGGCGCACAGGCCCTGATGGTGCGACCGCGACAGGCCGGGGGCGGATAGCCACCCACAACGGGCCCGCATCCAATAACCTTCGCGGAACGACCGACTTGAGGAGCGCTCCGGCATGCAGATCACCTCGGTGGTCAACCAGAAAGGCGGGGTCGGGAAGACCTCGCTCAGCGTCGGCACCGCGGCCGCGCTGGCCGAGCGGGGCCGGCGGGTGCTGCTGGTCGACCTCGACCCGCAGGGCCACGCGACGACCGAGATGCTCGGGTTGTCCGAGGTCCGCGGGGACGCGCCCACGCTGGCGAAGGCCCTGGCCAAGACGTGGAAGGGGCCGATCGAGGAGCTCGTCGTGCGGCACCCGCGCAGCAACCTCGGCAAGGGCGGCGCGCTCGACGTCGTACCGACCTCGCCGGGGATGTTCGACCTGATCCGGCGGCTCGACTCGTTCCGCGTGCCGGGCTGGCAGCTCGCGCGGGTGATCCAGTTCGCCAACTACGACCACTGCATCATCGACTGCCCGCCGGCGCTGGACGTGCTGACGAACAACGCGCTGGCGGCGTCGCACGGCATCCTGGTGCCGGTCCAGCCGGACAAGACGAGCATCCGCGCGCTGCGGCTGCTGGCCGACCAGGTGCGCTACGTCGAGCAGACGGTCGGGCGCCAGCCGCTGTCGTGGTTCGGGCTCGTGCCGAGCCTCTACCGGCGGCCGATCTCACACTACGCGGCGGCCGCGCTGCAGGAGATGTACGAGTTCGGCATCCCGATGCTCTCACACCTGCCGCTGGGCGTGGTGATGAACGAGGCGGCGGCGAACGGCGTCCCGGTGACGACGTACGCGCCGGAGACGTTGCAGGCCCTGTCGTTCCGCGAGATCGCGGCGACGCTGGACAGCTACCTGGAGCAGAACCGGGCCCCCGCGGTGGTCCCGGCCGACGAGGAGTTCGTCTTCGAGGACTTCATCTCGGAGGTGGCGGTCGCCCGCAACGCCAACGACAACGGCGCCCGCAAGGGGCTCTACGACCTGCTCCCGAAGAAGCCGAACCGGCCGCGCTGAGGTTTCCGCGCGGCCGGCCGGCTCGCCGGTCAGAGGCGGCAGGAGCGGATGTCCGACGCCAGGATCGCCTTGGCGCCGACCTCGGCCAGTTCGTCCATGACGAGGTTGACCTTCTTGCGCGGCACCATCGCGCGCACGGCCACCCAGTCTTCGTCGGCCAGCGGCGCGACCGTCGGCGACTCGAGACCCGGCGTGATGGCGATCGCGCGCTCGACGAGCGTCCGCGGGCAGTCGTAGTCCAGCATCATGTACTGCTGCGCGAAAACCACGCCGCGCAGGCGGGCGGCGAGCTGCGACTTGGCGCGGCTCTCCGCGGTGTCCGCCCGCTGCAGCAGCACGGCTTCCGACACGCAGATCGGGTCGCCGAACGCGACCAGGTTGTGCTGGCGCAGGGACCGGCCGGACTCGACGACGTCGGCGATCGCGTCCGCGACGCCGAGCTGGATCGAGATCTCCACCGCGCCGTCGAGCCGGATGACCTCGGCCTCGACGCCGTGGCGGGCCAGGTCGTCCCGGACCAGGCGCGGGTAGGACGTCGCGAGCCGCTTGCCCTGCAGGTCGGCCGGCTTCCAGTCCCGGCCTGCCGGAGCGGCGTAGCGGAACGTCGAGCCGCCGAAGCCGAGCGCCTGGATCTCCTCCACCGGGGCTCCGGAGTCCAGCGCGAGGTCGCGGCCGGTGATGCCGAGGTCGAGGTCACCGGAGCCGACGTAGATCGCGATGTCCTTGGGCCGCAGGAAGAAGAACTCGACCTCGTTCACGGTGTCGAGCACGGTCAGGTCGCGCTGCTCATGCCGCTTGCGGTAGCCCGCCTCGCCGAGCATCTCCGTCGCCGCGGCGGCGAGGGCTCCCTTGTTCGGCACGGCAACACGCAGCATTTCGCTCTTCTCCTCGTTCTTCACGCGAGATCTTCGCGCGACCCGTCACAGGTAGCGGTAGACGTCCTCGATCGACAGCCCGCGGCCGAGCATCAGGACCTGCAGCCGGTACAGCAGCTGGGAGATCTCCTCGGCGAGGCGGTCGTCGGACTCGTGCTCGGCGGCGATCCACACCTCACCGGCTTCCTCGAGCACCTTCTTGCCCTGCGCGTGCACCCCCGCGTCGAGGGCGGCGACGGTGCCGGACCCGTCGGGACGGGTGCGGGCGCGCTCGGCAAGCTCCGCGAACAGCTCATCGAAGGTCTTCACGGTCTGCAGATCCTTCCACCCCGGGCCCGGCCGTGCCGCCCCGGCCCGCCGCGGATGCCGCCGATCTCACACCGAAGTGGACGGCGCCTCCCGAGTACTGGGACGGCGTTCGAAGTCGAGGAGGTACCGCTTGCGCTCCAGGCCGCCGCCGTAGCCGGTGAGCGAACCGGTCGAGCCGAGCACGCGGTGGCACGGCACGATGATCGAGATCGGGTTCTTGCCGTTGGCGAGGCCGACCGCCCGCGCGGCCGACGGCTTGCCGAGCAGCTGCGCCAGCTCGCCGTAGGACGCGGTCTCGCCGTACGGGATCTCGAGCAGCGCCGTCCACACCGTCCGCTGGAACGGCGTCCCGGCGAAGGCCAGCGGCAGGTCGAACTCCCGGCGCTGCCCGGCGAAGTACTCCTTGAGCTGGATCTCGGTGCGTGCGAAGACTTCGGCCGAGCCGGGCGCGCCGAACGTCGCTTCGGCGGGCCGGTGGCGCTGCTCGTGCATGTACAGCCCGCAGAGGGCGGCGTCCTCGGCGACCAGGGTCAGCGGGCCGCAGGGACTGTCGACGACGGTGTGGGAACGCATGGGACCTCCTAGGCCGCGGGCATCCGGTTGATCGCGTGGTCGCCGGTGGCCCACAGGTGCTGGGTCGCGTAGGCGCGCCACGGCCGCCACTGCCCGGACCGGGCGACGACGGCGGCCTGGCCGCCGAGCCCGAGCGTCTCGGCGGCGTACTTGATGCCGAGGTCGGTGGGGAGGAACGCGTCGGGGTCGCCCAGGGCACGCATGGCGATGCTCTCGACGGTCCACGGCCCGAAGCCGGGCAACGCGGTCAGCGCGGCCCGGGTCGCGCCCCAGTCGCTGCCCGCGCCGAGGTCCAGCCCGGCCGTCAGGGCCTCGACCAGGGCGAGCAGCGTGCGACGGCGGCTGCGCGGCATGGCCAGGGTCTCCGGGTCCAGCGACGCCAGGGCCCCGGGCGAGGGGAACAGGTGCGTCAGGCCGCCCTCGGGGTCGTCGACCGGTTCGCCGTGCGCGACGACCAGGCGGGCGGCGTGGGTCCGCGCCGCCGCCGTCGAGACCTGCTGGCCGAGGACCGCGCGCACGGCGAACTCGGCGCCGTCGACCGTGCGCGGCACCCGGCGGCCCGGAGCGGCCGCGACCAGCGGCGCGAGCAGCGGGTCGGTGGCGAGCTGGTCGTCGACGGCGACCGGGTCGGCGTCGAGGTCCAGCAGCCGGCGGCAGCGGCTGGTGGCGGTCGGCAGGTCCCGGAGGTCGGCCAGGGTCAGCCGGCAGGCGATGTGGCCGTCCTCGGGCCGCAGCGCGACGACGCCGTGGCCGTGGGGCAGCCGCAGCGTCCGGCGGTAGGCGCCGTCGCGCCACTCCTCGACGCCCGGCACGCCCGTCGCGACGAGGTGCCCGAAGAGGTTGTCCGGGCAGAGCGGCTTCCGGTAGGGCAGGCGCAGCACGATCGACCCGGCCGCGGCCGACGGCTTGCCCTTCGCGCGCTGCCGCAGTTCGGTCGGCGTGAGCGCGAAGACTTCGCGGACGGTGTCGTTGAACGCCCGGATGCTGCCGAACCCGGCGGCCAGGGCCAGCTCGGTCATCGGCAGCGCGGTCGTCTCGATGAGCGTCCGCGCGGTCTGCGCGCGCTGGGCCCTGGCCAGCGCCAGCGGTCCCGCGCCGAGTTCCGCGAACACCTGGCGTTCGACCTGCCGGACGCTGTAGCCGAGCCGGGCGGCGAGACCGCCGACGCCCTCGGTGTCGACGACGCCGTCGGCGATCAGCCGCATGGCCCGCG
The DNA here is from genome assembly GCF_054781455.1 of Amycolatopsis stemonae. Classification (NCBI taxonomy): domain Bacteria; kingdom Bacillati; phylum Actinomycetota; class Actinomycetes; order Pseudonocardiales; family Pseudonocardiaceae; genus Amycolatopsis; species Amycolatopsis stemonae. Next base: position 702,198 of record NZ_BAAGUJ010000004.1, read on the forward strand.
CGACGAGGTCGGCGCGTTCGTTCCACAGGGGCGAGCCCGGGCTGGCGTCGGGACGGCAGCGCTTGCACGCCCGGAACCCGGCCTGCTGGGCCGCCGCCGCGCTCGGGTGGAAGCTCATGTTCTCCGGCTTCGGCGGGACGACCGGGCAGCTGGGCCGGCAGTAGATCTTCGTCGTCAGGACCGCCGTGTAGAACCACCCGTCGAACCGGGCATCCTTCGCCTGCACGGCCCGCACGCACCGCTCGAAGTCCTCATGCACACCGTCCAGCATCGCGGACCGGACGGACGGCGGCTAGCGGAAATGCGACCTGGGCGTGCTCAGCCCAGCAGGGCCGCCAGCGCCGGCACGTCGACGCCGACGAGCGAGTCGCGGAACACGCGCCGCTCCCCCGGCTCGACCTCGACGTCGTTCGGGATCACCAGCACGGTGCAGCCCGCCGAAACCGCCGACGCCGTGCCCGGCGGCGAGTCTTCGACCGCCACGCACCGCTCCGGCGCGACCCCCAGCAGTTCGGCCGCCTTGAGGTACGGGCGCGGGTGCGGCTTGTTGAAGCCGTCGACCTCGTCGCCGCACACCGTGACGTCGAAGAACTCGCGGCCGATCGTGTTCAGGGCCAGCTCGGTCAGGTCCCGCTCGGTCGAGGTGACCAGGGCCGAACGCAGCCCCGCTTCGCGCACTGCGGCCAAGGCCTCGCGGGCGCCCGGACGCCACGGCAGCGCGTCGTCGAACAGCCCGGCCGTCCGGCGCCGGATCTGGTCGCCGGTCGCGGCGACCGCTTCGGGCGTCACCGGCAGGCCGACGACCTCGAGCAGGTACGCCGACGTGTCGTCCATGTTGGACCCGACGAGGGTCATCCGCTGCTCTTCGGACAGCTTGCCGCCCAGCGCTTCCGCCGTCTCGTACAGGGCGACGTCCCACAGCTTCTCGGAATCGACCAGCGTGCCGTCCATGTCCCACAGCACGGCATCGAGTCCGTCCACAGTGGATCTCCCTCAGGTGTTGAAGTACTTGGCTTCCGGGTGGTGGCAGACGATCGCGTCGGTCGACTGCTCGGGGTGCAGCTGGTACTCCTCGGACAGCTTCACGCCGATGCGGCCCGGCTCGAGGAGCGCGACGATCTTCGCCCGGTCCTCGAGATCGGGACAGGCGCCGTAGCCCAGTGAGAACCGTGCTCCACGGTAGCCGAGCTTGAAGAAGTCCTCGACGTCGTCCGGGTCCTCTGAGGCGACCGCCACACCGCCGGGGAAGGTCAGCTCCTGCCGGATGCGGCGGTGCCAGTACTCGGCGAGTGCCTCGGTGAGCTGGACGCCGAGGCCGTGCACCTCGAGGTAGTCGCGGTAGGCGTTCGCGGCGAACAGCTCGTTGGCGTAGTCGGCGATCGGCTGTCCCATGGTGACCACGGTGAACGGCACGACGTCGACCTCGCCCGCCTCGCGCGGCCGGTAGAAGTCGGCCAGGCAGAGCCGCCGGTCGCGGCGCTGGCGCGGGAAGGTGAAGCGCACCCGCTCGGGCGCGTCGAGCGACGGCTCGGTGAGCACGACCAGGTCGTCGCCCTCGGCGACGCACGGGAAGTAGCCGTAGACGACCGCCGCGTGCGCCAGGACGCCGTCCGCGGTCAGCCGGTCGAGCCAGTACCGCAGCCGCGGCCGGCCCTCGGACTCGACGAGTTCGTCGTACGTCGGCCCGGCGCCGCCGCGCGCACCCTTGAGGCCCCACTGGCCCATGAAGGTCGCGCGCTCGTCCAGCATCGCGGCGTAGTCGGCGAGCGCGACGCCCTTGACCACGCGGCTGCCCCAGAACGGCGGGGTCGGCAGCGGGACGTCGGTGGCGACGTCCGACCGCGCGGGTGGCGGCCCTTCGAGCGCTTCTTCCTCGGCCTTGCGGGCTTTCCGCGCCTCGGCGATGCGCAGTGAGCGTTCGCGGCGTTCCTTGCGCTCGGCGCGCTTCTTCTCCGCGTCGGCGTCGACGAGGGGCGACTCCCCGCGCTTGGCGGCCATGACCGCGTCCATCAGCCGCAGTCCCTCGAAGGCGTCACGGGCGTAGCGGACGTCGCCGAGGTACAGCTCGCTGAGGTCGTTCTCGACGTAGGACCGGGTCAGCGCCGCGCCGCCGAGCAGCACCGGCCAGCGCGCGGCGACGCCCCGGGAGTTCATCTCCTGGAGGTTCTCCTTCATGATCACCGTGGACTTGACCAGCAGCCCGGACATCCCGATCGCGTCGGCGCCGTGCTCGTCGGCGGCGTCGAGGATGGTCGTGATCGGCTGCTTGATGCCGAGGTTGACGACCTCGTACCCGTTGTTGGACAGGATGATGTCGACGAGGTTCTTGCCGATGTCGTGCACGTCGCCGCGGACGGTGGCCAGCACGATCCGGCCCTTGCCGGACTCGTCGCCGGACTCCATGTGCGGCTCGAGGTGCGCGACGGCGGCCTTCATGACTTCGGCGGCCTGCAGCACGAACGGCAGCTGCATCTGGCCGGACCCGAACAGCTCGCCGACGGTCTTCATGCCGGACAGCAGCGTGTCGTTGATGATCTGCAGCGCGGGCCGTTGCTCGAGGGCCGCGTCGAGGTCGTCGGCGAGGCCGTTGCGCTCGCCGTCGACGATCCGGCGCTCGAGGCGCTCGAACAGCGGCAGGGCCGCCAGCTCCTCGGCGCGGGACGCCTTCGACGACGCCGCGCTGACGCCCTCGAACAGGGCCATCAGCTCCTGCAGCGGGTCGTAGCCTTCGCGGCGGCGGTCGTAGACCAAGTCGAGGGCCACCGCGCGCTGGTCGTCCGGGATCCGGGCCATCGGCAGGATCTTCGACGCGTGCACGATCGCCGTGTCCAGCCCGGCCTGGACGCATTCGTGCAGGAACACGGAGTTCAGCACCTGCCGCGCGGCCTGGTTGAGGCCGAAGGAGATGTTGGACAGGCCGAGCGTGGTCTGGACCTCGGGATGCCGCCGTTTGATCTCGCGGATCGCCTCGATGGTCTCGATGCCGTCGCGGCGCGACTCCTCCTGGCCGGTGGCGATGGTGAAGGTCAGGGCGTCGATGATGACGTCGGAGGTCCGCAGGCCCCACTTGCCGGTGATGTCGCCGATCAGCCGGGTGGCGATGTCGGCCTTCTTGTGCGCGGTTCGCGCCTGGCCTTCTTCGTCGATGGTCAGGGCGACGACCGCGGCACCGTACTCGCTGACCAGGTCCATGACCTGCGTGAACCGCGACTCCGGGCCGTCGCCGTCCTCGTAGTTGACCGAGTTGACCGCGCAGCGGCCGCCGAGCCGCTCCAGCCCCGCCTTCAAGACGGCCACTTCGGTGGAGTCGAGCATGATCGGCAGCGTCGACGCCGTGGCGAGGCGGCCGGCCAGCTCGGCCATGTCCGCGGTGCCGTCGCGGCCGACGTAGTCGACGCACAGGTCGAGCAGGTGGGCGCCGTCGCGGGTCTGCTCGCGGGCGATCTCGACGCAGTCGTCCCACCGGCCCTCCAGCATCGCGGTGCGGAACGCCTTGGAGCCGTTCGCGTTGGTCCGCTCGCCGATCATCAGCACGCTGGCGTCCTGTTTGAACGGCACCGCCTGGTAGAGCGACGACACGCCGGGCTCGGGACGTGGCCGCCGGGGCACGGGCGCGGTTTCGGCGACGGCCGCGGCGAGCTGCCGGATGTGCTCGTCGGTCGTGCCGCAGCAGCCGCCGACCAGGCCCACGCCGAACTCGCGGACGAACCCGGTCAGCGCCTCGACCAGCGCCTCCGGGCCGAGCGGGTAGACCGCGCCGTCCGGGCCCAGCTCCGGCAGGCCGGCGTTCGGCATCACCGACAGCGGCACCCGGGCGTGCTTGGCCAGCTGCCGCAGGTGCTCGCTCATCTCGGCCGGGCCGGTGGCGCAGTTGAGCCCGATCAGGTCGATGCCGAGCGGCTCCAGCGCGGCCAGTGCGGCGCCGACCTCGGTGCCGAGCAGCATGGTCCCGGTCGTCTCGACGGTGATCGACGCGAGGATCGGCACGGACCGGCCTTCGGCGGCCATCGCCCGTTTCGCGCCGATGATCGACGCCTTCGTCTGGAGGATGTCCTGAGTGGTCTCGACGATCACCGCGTCCACGCCGCCGGCCAGCAGGCCGCGTACCTCTTCGCGGTAGGCGTCACGCAGCGTGGTGAACGGCGCGTGGCCGAGCGTCGGCAGCTTCGTGCCCGGGCCGACCGAGCCGAGCACGAACCGCGGGCGGTCCGGCGTCCCGAACTCGTCGGCGGTCTCGCGGGCCAGCCGCGCGCCCGCCTCGGCGAGCTCGAAGATCCGCTCGGTGATGTCGTACTCGGCGAAGTTGGCGAAATTGGCCCCGAAAGTGTTGGTTTCGACGGCGTCCGCCCCCGCCTCCAGGTACCCGCGGTGGACCGAGCGGACCACGTCCGGGCGGGTGACGTTGAGGATCTCGTTGCAGCCTTCGAGGCCGTCGAAGTCGTCCAGGCTCAGGTCGTGGGCCTGCAGCGCCGTGCCCATGGCCCCGTCGGCCACCAGGACGCGCGAGCGGAGGGCTTCGAGGAAGGACGACGACAGGCGGTCGGACATGCTGAACAGCGTAAGGCCGGTGGTCGTAGGCTGGGTTGGTGAGTGAGCCCGTCGACGAGACCCCGCGGCCGCCCGGCGACCGCCCCGAACCCACCCGGCCGCTGATGGTGGTCGCCTTCGAAGGCTGGAACGACGCCGGTGACGCGGCCAGCCGCGCCGTCGAGCACCTCCAGCTGAACTGGGACGCGACGCCACTGGCCGAACTGGAGCCCGACGACTACTACGACTTCCAGGTCAGCCGCCCGACCGTCCGGATGGTGGACGGTGTCACTCGCCGGGTGGACTGGCCGACGACCACGCTGTCCGTGTGCCGCCCGGCCGGGTTCGACCGCGACGTCGTGCTCGTGCAGGGCCCCGAGCCGAACATGCGCTGGCGGGCGTTCTGCGCGGAACTGCTGGAGCACATCAAGCAGCTCGACGTCGCCACGGTCGTGACGCTCGGTGCGCTGCTCGCCGACACCGCGCACACCCGGCCGGTCCCGGTGACCGGGACGGCGTACGACAAGGACACCGCGTCGCTCTACGGGCTGGACCTGAACAACTACCAGGGCCCGACCGGCATCGTCGGGATCCTGCAGGACTACTGCGTGCAGGCGGGCATCCCGGCCGTCTCGATCTGGGCCGCGGTGCCGCACTACGTGTCGCACCCGCCGTCCCCGAAGGCGACGCTGGCGCTGCTGCACAAGCTCGAGGACATCCTCGACGTCGAGATCCCGCTGGGCGCGCTGCCCGAGCAGTCCGAGGAGTGGCAGCGCACGGTCAGCGAGATGGCCGACGAGGACGAAGAGATCAGCGAGTACGTCCGCGGCCTCGAAGAGCGCGGCGACGCGCAGAGCGAGGTCGTGCCCGAGGAGGTCAGCGGCGACAAGATCGCCGCCGAGTTCGAGCGGTACCTGCGCCGCCGCGGCCGAGGCGGCGGACAGGAAGGCTTCGGCCTGCGCTGAGGGGCTACTTCAGCCAGCTGGTGGCGAACGCCCGGGCGGGGTTCGCCACCAGCATGGCGGTGACGACGTCGCCGCCGAGCAGCTTCGTCAGCCGCGGCGCCAGCGTCGTGAGCAGGTAGGACGCGCCCGGCTGGTCGCGCGCGGCGGCGGTCGTCGTGTCGCCGCCCAGCAGGATCCGGCCGCCGTGCCCGGCTTCGACCAGGGCTTCCAGCCCGTCGAACAGCCGCCAGTCGGTGGCGTGGTTGGCCCGCGAAGGGCCGTCGAACCCGAGGAACACGCCGGTTTCGGCGGTCTCCCGCTGGATCCGGGGGTCCGGGTTGCGGTTGAGGTGCCCGAGGATCACCCGGTCCGGGGGCACGTCGAGCTTTCCGCACAGCAGCTCCACGGTTTCCAGGGCCGCCGTGCCGAGTTCGAGGTGCACGGCGATCGGCGCGCCGGTCTCCTGGTGGGCGATCGCGGCGGCGGTCATCGTCAGCCGCGCGTGCGAGTCGATCGTGTGGAACGCGCCGGCCACCTTGACCAGCCCGGCGCGCGGGCCGGTCCGCGGCTCGTCGGGCAGGTCGGCGGGCTGGGTGCCCTCGGTCAGGTCGGCGACGAACTCCGGCACCAGGCCGTCCACGACCCGGGCGAGGGTCGCCGGCGCGTAGTGCTCCGCGCGGTGCAGGCCGGTGGCCGCGACGACGTGGACGCCGATTTCGCCCGACATCCTGGCGAGTTCCCGGGTCCGCCGGGTGAGGCCGTACGGCGTCCACTGGACGAGCGCCGAGCCACCACGCGCCTTGAAGTCGAGGAGCGTGCGGGCGGCCGCGGCCGGGTCGTCCAGCTCTTGACCCGGTAGCAGCTTCGAGGCGAAGAACAGGTGGTCGTGCGAGTCCGTCACGCCCAGTTCGGCCGGATCGATGTCGCCCAGCACCGTCCGCACCCGCGGGTCCCCAGTCACGCCGCCGAGTGTAACGCTTCACCCGTTACGATGGCGAGGTGCCCGAAGAGTTCCGCCTCGACATGGGGGCGCCCTGGTTGAACCTGCTCGCCACGCGCGGCCGGCACTTCGGGCCGCGGCCGGTCGAGCGGATTCCGACCGCCGAACGGCTGCGCGACTGGCTGACTCGGGTCGACCTGACCCCGCTGGCGCAGGTCACGTCCGCCGACGTCCCCACGGCCCACCGACTGAGAGAAGTGCTCCGTGCACTCGCGCTGGGCTCGGTCGACGGCGTCGCACCGACAGCCGGCCAGGTCGGCCAGCTGACGGCGTTCCTCACCGCCGAACCCGTTCACCTGACCGCCCTCGACCGGCTGCACCGCAGCGCCCCGCCGACCGCGGACGCGGCGTTCGCGCGGCTCGCGCACCAGGCGGCCGACTGGCTCACCGGGCCGCTGCGGCACGACCTGCGAGCCTGCCCCGAGCAGGACTGCCGGGGCGTGTTCGCCGACCCGGGCGGCCGGCGGCGGTGGTGTCCCTCCCCCGCCTGCGCCAGCCGGGGCCGGGTACGCGCGCTCAGGGAGCGGCGGCGCGCCGGGTCATGACGGCCAGAGGATCCGGCGCATCGGCACCGCGCCCCGCGCCCGCTTCCGCCATTCGCGCGGATACCCCAGCGACACCTCTTCGAAGCGGACGCCGTCGGCCTCGGTCGTGCGCGGGATGTGCAGGTGGCCGTAGACGGCGATCTCCGCGCGGTAGCGCAGGTGCCAGTCCTCGGTCTTCGTGGTGCCGCACCACAGCGCGAACTCCGGCCAGTACAGCGGCGCGGTCGGGTGGCGGTGCAGCGGCCAGTGCGACATCAGGATCGTGCCGTGGTCCTCGGGGATCGCATCGAGCCGCCCGGTGCTGATCTTGAGGCGGTCTTCGCACCACGCCTGCCGGCTCGGGTACGGGTCCGGGTGCAGGAAGTACTCGTCCGTGCAGACGACCCCGGCGGCCCGTGCCTGGCGAAGCGCCTCCTCCAGCGAGTGCCCCTCGGCCTCCGGCGTCCGCCAGCTGTAGTCGTAGAGCAGGAACAGCGGCGCGATCGTCAGCGGCCGCGGACCGTACTCCCACACGGGGAACTCGTCTTCCGGCGTCAGCACGCCGATCTCGCGGCACTGCTCGACGAGGTACTCGTACCGGGCCTGGCCCCGCAGCTGGCAGGGGTCGTTGTGCGTCGTCCACAGCTCGTGGTTGCCGGGCACCCAGACGACCTTCGCGAACCGCTCGCGCAGCGTCTTCAAGGTCCCGATGGTCGCTTCGGCCCGCTCGGCGACGTCCCCCGCCACGAGCAGCCAGTCCTCGGGGGTCTCCGGGACGACCGAGTCGAGGATCGGGCCGTTGCCCTCGTGGGTCACGTGGAGGTCGCTGGTGGCGAAGAGGTGCGGCACCCCTCCACCGTAACCACCGGCTCCCGGGGATCTTCGCGAAACCTCCGGATCCTGGGCGATTTCCGGACCAGTGCCACGGCCCCGGCGAAGACGTAGACGCCGGCCTGGACGTTCAGCAGCACGGCCGGCCCGGTCGTCGCGACCAGCGTGCCCGCCAGCAGGGCGCCGACCGTCGTGAACGTGGCGATCGCGGCGAACGTCGTGCTCAGCACCCGGCCGGCCCGCTCCGGCGCGACCGCGCTCTGGATCTCCGACAGCACCCCGGCGCCGACGACCACGCCGGGCGCGCCGGCCAGGACGAACAGGCCGACGTACAGGCCGAGCGAGGTCGTCACGAAGGCGAGGTTCCAGATCACCGCGGACAGCACGCCCAGCGCGACCGAGCCCCAGCCCAGCAGGGCCGCCGGGGCCACCCGGCGCGCCACGGTCGCCAGCGCGAACCCGGCGGCCAGGCCACCGATCGCCTGGACGCCGCGCAGCAGGCCCGCGTCGGCTTCGCTGCCGCCCAGCACGTCCAGGACGTAGACCACGAACAGCACCAGGAACATGCCCTGGGCCAGCGAGGTGAAGACCAGCGCGAGCCCGGTCCGCCGCAGCCGGCGGTTGCCCGCCAGCTCCCGCAGCCCGTCGAGCCAGGCCCGCACCACCGGTTCGCGCTCACTCACCGGCACGGGCGCAGACACCCGCCGGAACGGCTTCGCGAGCAGTGCCGTCGCGACCACCAGCACGGCCAGGTAGCCCGTGATGACGTCCGTGAGCCCGCCGAAACCGAGCAGCGCCCCGCCGGCCCAGCCGCCGGCCAGCCGCGCGACGCTGCCGTTGACGCTCATCAGGCCGTTCGCCCCGGTCACCTCCGCGACGCCGACCAGCTCCGGCACCAGCGCGTTCCGCGCCGGTTCGAACACCGACGCGAGCGCCGCCTGCGCGGCCATCACCGCGTACACCACGACGACGTCCGGCTCGGCCAGCAGCGGCAGCGCCACGACCGCGAGGCCGCAGCAGACGCCGAACAGCACCGCGCGGCGGTTCCAGCGGTCGGCGACCACGCCGGCCACCGGGCTCAGCAGCACCGCGGGCAGCAGGCCCAGGACGATGCTGAGCGCCGTCGTCGCGGCGGAGCCGGTGCGCTGGAAGACGTAGACCGGCAACGCCACCTGCAGCATCCACTCGGCCGTCTCGCCGAAGAACGCGGCCACCCACAGCCGGGCGAAGGCCGGCACCCCCAGCAGCTGCTTCATTCCTCCGCCTTCCCCGAGTGCTCGATGCGCGGGAACGCCCGCAGGCCGACGTGCACCGGGCGGGCGCCGGCCGGGGCGTCGGCCCGGATGGCCCCGACGTAGGGCCGGACCAGCGCGTCGATGGCGTCCGTGAGGCGGGTCAGTTCCGCGGGCGTGACCCGCAGCGAGTACGAGGTGAGCCCGGCCGCCGCCCGCCAGGCCGGGTCCAGGTCGTCCATCGAGTCGAGGTACCGCTGGGTCAGCTCCTGCTCGTTGGCCAGCGTCGCGCCGACCACCCCGAGCTGGGCCGCCCGGCGGACCGGGTCGTCGGCGATGTCGCCCAGGTCGAGCCCGACCTGCCGGGCGCGCCACGGCCGTTCGCGGCCGTCCTCCCCCTCGGCCCGCTCGACCAGCCCGTACTGCGCGAGCTGGCGCAGGTGCCAGCTGCAGTTGGACGCGGTCGAGCCGACCGCGTCGGCGCACTCGCTCGCGGTGCGCGGGCCCACGGCCGTCAGGTGGTGCAGCAGGGCCGAGCGCAGCGGGTGGGACAGCGCCCGCAGCAGCTCGACGTCCTCGATCCGCCTGCGCGGCGGCAGCTCGGCCATCATCCCGCCAATCTGAAAGAGTCATTTCGAAAGGTTTCCTTCATAGTTGATCCCGCCTGCGGGTTTGTCAAGGCGATCCGCTATCGTTCGCGGGGCAGTGACTGCACAAGGCAGTGACTGCCCCGTGACCCGACCTTGGATGGACGTTGCCCGACCAGCGCGAACTCGCCACCGCCGCCGCCCTCGCCCTCCCCCGGTTCGTGGGCTCGACCGCGCTCTTCCACGCCGCGGTCGCCGAGCGGATGGCCGTCACCCCGACCGAGCTGCACTGCCTGCACCTGCTCCACGGCGGGGTCAGCGACTCCCCGACCGAGCTGGCCCGGCTGCTGGGGATGTCCACCGGCGCGTTCACGCGACTCCTCGACCGCATGCAGCGGCACCGGCTCGCCGAGCGCGCGCCGGATCCGGCCGACCGGCGCCGGCTCGTCGTCCGCCCGCTGCCCGACCGGATGGCCGAGCTCGCCGAGCTGTACGCGCCGATGGCCCGGTTCGTCGGGGAGCGGCTCGCCCGGCTGGACCGCCGTCAGCTCACGGCGTTGCTGGAGTTCCTGACGGACGGCACCGCGGCGGCCGAACGGTCGACGGGTCAGCTGCCGGATGTGACCCAGGCCATAACCAGTTGACTAACTCTACTGATGTTGCGTTAACTGGACCGCACTATGAGGAACTGAACCGCGCCCATCCCGCTTCCGAGGCGGCACCCGGTCGAGCCGACGCTCCCGCGTGCCACGACGCCCGGCGGGATTTCCGCTTCTTCCCATCCGGGCCCGGTGATGCGCAATGTCTCTCTTTCCCTTGCAGGCCAAGGACGTCGTCTTCGGCTACGGCACCCGCGTCGTCCTCGACGGCGTCTCGCTGACCGCCTCGGCCGGGCAACGGCTCGGCCTCGTCGGCGAGAACGGCACCGGCAAGTCCACGCTGCTGCGGCTGCTCGCCGGGCTCGAAGAACCCCGCTCCGGCGAGGTCCTCCGCGGCCCGGACGTGGGATTCCTGCTCCAGGAGCTGCCGTTCGGTCTGGACGCGGCGTTCGCGGACGTCCTCGACGACGCGCTCGCCGACATCCGTGCCGCCGCGGCCCGGCTCGACGAGCTGACCGCCGCGATGACCGACCGGCCGGACGACGAGGCCGTGCTCGAGGAGTACGGCCGGGTACTGGAGTGGGCCCAGGCCCACGACCTCTGGGACGCCGACCGGCGCGCGAAGCTCGTCTGCGACGGGCTCGGCCTCGGCGGCGTCGACCCGGGCCGGCGGCTCGGGACGCTGTCCGGCGGCCAGCGGTCCCGGCTCGGCCTGGCCGCCCTGCTGGTCCGGCAACCGGAGACGCTGCTGCTCGACGAGCCGACCAACCACCTCGACGACGCCGCGATGGCGTTCCTGGAACGCCACCTCACCGAGCTGACCGGGATCGTGGTGTTGTCGTCGCACGACCGGGTGTTCCTCGACGCCGTCTGCACCGACATCGTCGACCTCGACCCGGCCGCGGCCGACCGGCAGGCCGGCGGCGCGGTCCGCTACGGCGGCAGCTACACCGACTACCTCGGGCACAAGAAGGCCGAGCGGGCACGCTGGGAACAGCGCTTCGCCGAAGAACAGGAGGAGCTGAAGGAGCTTCGCGAGACCGTCGCGGTCACGGCGCGGAACGTCGCCTACGGCCGCGGCCCGCGCGACAACGACAAGTTCATCCACCACTTCAAGGGCGCCCGCGTCCAGAAGACGATCTCGCGGCGGGTGCGCGACGCCGAGCAGCGGCTGGAGAACCTCGAACGCGACCAGGTCCGCAAACCCCCCGCACCGCTGAAGTTCCGGGCCGAGCTGACCGGCCGCGCGACGGGCGACGGCCCGGCGATCTCGGTGCGCGACCTCGACGTCCCCGGACGGCTCCGGTTGCCCCGCCTCGACGTCGGCGGCTCGGCCCGGCTGCTCGTCACCGGCGGCAACGGCGCCGGGAAGTCGACGCTGCTGTCGGTCCTGGCCGGCCGGCTCACGCCCGCGAAGGGCACGGTCCACTTCGGACCCGGCGTCCGGGTCGGGCTGCTGGAACAGGACGTCGTGTTCGCCTCACCGGAGCGCACGGCCGCGCGGGTGTACCGGGACACGCTGGGCGAGGACGCTCCCCCGCTGGGCCACCTGGGCCTGCTGGCGTCCCGGGATCTCCGGCAGCCCGTCGGGGCGCTCTCGGTCGGTCAGCGGCGACGGCTGGCGCTGGCGATCCTGCTCGCCGAGCCACCGGACGTGCTCCTGCTGGACGAGCCGACGAACCACATTTCGCTGACCCTGGCGGAAGAATTGTTCGCGGCGCTGGAAACGGCGCCGGGCGCGGTCGTCATCGCGTCCCATGACCGGTGGCTGCGCCGGGACTGGTCAGGCGACCGCCTGGAACTGGCCGCCGGCCGGCCGGCCACGGTATAGGCCGTTATACGGGCGGAGCTTTCGCGGGAAAGCTCCGCCCGTGTCGTCAGAGGGTGATGCCGAGGAGGGCGTCGACCGCGATGCGGACGAGGCCGGGCGCGGTGGCGTCCGTGCCGTCGCGGCGCAGGGCCTCGCTCGCCCACGCGTCGATCGCGGCGAGGGCCTTCGGCGTGTCGAGGTCGTCGGAGAGGTGGTCGCGCAGCCGCGAGACCGTGTCCTCGGCCGACGGGCCGGCAGGCAGCGCGACGGCTTCGCGCCAGCGCGCCAGCCGCGTCTCGGCTTCCGCGAGGAGCGTGTCCGTCCACGGGCGGTCCGCGCGGTAGTGGCCGGCGAACAGCGCCAGCCGGATCGCGCCCGGGTCGACCTGGTCGGCCCGCAGCCGCGAGACGAACACCAGGTTCCCGCGCGACTTCGACATCTTCTCGCCGTCGAGGCCGATCATCCCGGCGTGGACGTAGTGGCGGGCGAACGGCCCGTCCTTGGCGACGGCTTCGGCGTGCGCGGCGCTGTACTCGTGGTGCGGGAAGATCAGGTCCGAGCCGCCGCCCTGCAGGTCGAACCCGAGGCCGAGCCGGTTGACCGCGATCGCGCTGCACTCGATGTGCCAGCCCGGGCGGCCCGGGCCGAGCTCGGACTCCCACGACGGCTCGCCCTCGCGCGCCACGCGCCACAGCAGCGCGTCCAGCGGGTGGCGCTTGCCGGCGCGGTCGGGGTCCCCGCCGCGTTCGGCGAAGAACTTCCGCATGGTGGGCTCGTCGTAGTTCGACTCGTAGCCGAACTTGCCCGTCGCCGTGTGGTCGAAGTAGACGTCCGGGAACTCCGGGTCGTCCGCGCGGTAGGCGGCGCCGTTGGCCAGCAGCTTCGCGATGACCTCGACGATCTCCGGGATGCTCTCCACCGCGCCGACGAACTGCTTCGGCGGCAGCACGCGCAGCGCGGTCATGTCCTCGCGGAACAGCGCCGTCTCGCGCATGCCCAGCACGACCCAGTCATCCTTGTCCCGCTCGGCACGCTCCAGCAGCGGCTCGTCGATGTCGGTGACGTTCTGCACGTAGTGGACGTCGTGCCCGTTGTCCCGCCACACGCGGTTCACCAGGTCGAAGGCCAGGTACGTCGCGGCGTGCCCCAGGTGCGTCGCGTCGTAGGGCGTGATGCCGCAGACGTACATCCGGGCGGTGGCTCCAGGAGCGGTCGGGCGGATCTGCCCGGTGGCCGTGTCGTGGAGCCGCAGCGGGCGGGGGGTGCCGGGGATGCGGGGCACGTCGACCGATGACCAAGTCTGCATACCCCCGACTGTAAGCGCTCGCTCCGGCGCCCTCCCGCCCGGTGGGACTCCTCCCCCACGTGGAGCAGCGGCTACGCCCGGCGTCCGGCGTTCGCCTTGATCGCGTCACGGACGAATTCCGCGACGCCCGGCCGCTGCTCGTCCTCCCGGACGAGGAAGCCGAGCTGCACCGGCTCGGTGACGTAGAGCTCACCGATCCGCTGCTGCGTCTCGTACGAGCACTCGCCCATCACGCGGGCGAGCATCGCCCGGTGCTCCTCGGCCAGGTCCATCGCCTCGGAGCCGTCCGGGGCGCCGCCCGCGTCCAGGACGGCCCGCAGCCGGCGGACCCAGTCCCGGCGGACGGCTTCCCCGGCCGCCAGGTCCTCCTTGGACGGTGCCGCCGCGCCCCGCCATTCGGGCGTGTGCCCCCACCGCCGTGCGGCCTCCTCCGCGTAGCCCTCCGGCTCGCGGAACCCGCCGAACACCTCGAACTTCTCCTCGGGCGTCAGTGCGTTGCCCATGGCTCTCGCCTCCATCACGCGATCGACGGCCGCGACCATCCGCCCGAGCTCGCCCATCCGCGCCACCAGCAGCTCCCGCTGCCTCTTCAGGTGCGCTTCGGCGTCGATGCCCGGGTCGTCCACGAGGGTCGCGATCGTCTCGAGGGGGAACCCGAGCTCCCGGTAGAACAGGATGCGCTGCAGCCGGTCGAGGTCCTCGTCGTCGTAACTGCGGTACCCGGCGTGCGTCCGGCCGCTCGGGCTGAGCAGGCCGATCTCGTCGTAGTGGTGCAGCGTCCGGACGGTGACCCCGGCCAGGGCGGCGACCTTGCCCACGGGATGCCCCATCGTTCCCCCTCCTCGTCCCGGCCGGTGTGGCCCTTGCGGGGACCACGCTCGTGCCTCACGCGACGTGAGGGTCAAGTGTCACCCTTCCGTAGCCGTCGCGACCCGGCGAGCGCGGTTAGCCTGGCTCGATGAGGGCGGAGGTCGCGGTGGGCGGTGCGATCGCCGTGATCGCGCTGGTCACGGCCGTCTGGGTCGTCGTGCGGCGGCGGCGGAAACCGCCGGGTTCCGAGGCGAGGGCGGTGCTCGGTGACGTGCCCCACGCACCCCTGTCGGCCGTGCGCCGCGACGCGCCGCTGGCGCGGATCGAGAAGACCTTCGCCGCCGGCCGGTTCTGCGTCCTGCTCGGCGGGAGCGGCGCGGGCAAGACCCACCTGGCCGCCGCGTTCGCCCGCGAGAGCCGGGCTCCGGTGGTCTGGGTCGCGGACCCGGCGAACGCCGCCCGCGCCGGCTTGGCGTCGATCGACGCCCTCGACGACGCGATCGTGGTCTTCGACGGCGCGACCGACCCGGACGCGCTCAACCGCTGGCTGCCCGCCCGGGCGCGGGTGCTCGTCACCACTCGCGTGCCGGACTTCGAGGTCCTCGGCGGCACGGTCCCCGTCGGCGGGTTCGAGGAGGCCGAGGCGGCCCGGTTCCTGGTCGCCCGAGCGGGCGAGGCCGCGCCGGAGGTGGCCCGGGAGCTGGGTTTCCTGCCGCTGGCGCTGGCCCAGGCGGGCGCGGTGATCCGGCGCCACGGCGTCGCGGGCTACCTCGAGCGGCTGCCGCACACGCCGCCGCTGGAACGGGAGCCGGGCGAGGCCCACCCGGCGGCCGTCGAAGACACGACGCTCGCGGCGCTCCGGATGGTGGCGGCCCGGGACAGCCGGGCGCTGGTCGCCGCCGAGTTGCTGGCGGTGCTGGCTTCGCAGGGCACGCGCCGCGAGCTGGCGCACCGCGTCGGGCCCGACCCGGTCGCGGTCGACGCGGCCCTCGCGGGGCTCGCGGACGCCTCGCTCGCGGAGTTCCGCGGCGGTGTGGTCGTGATGCACCGCCTGACGCAGCGGGCGGTGCTGGGCCGGCTGCACGCGGAGGACCGCCTCGGACCGGCCCTGGACCGGGCGTTCACGGTGGTCGAGACGGCCCTGCCGGCGGCGGACCTCGTCGACCACGCGGCCGCGCTGTGGCGCCACTTCCGAGCCCTGCCGACAGCGGAGATAGCGCCCCGCCTCCCCCGCATCCTGCGCATGCGCCGACGCGCGGTCGACGCGCTGGTGGAGGCGGGCGCACTCACCCAGGCCCGGACGCTCGGCCTGGAGGTGCTGGCGGACCACCATGCGTACCTGCCGGCCGGGCACGAGGACATCGCCCAGGCAGCCCGGTCCCGCTACCGGGCGGCGCGGGCCCTGTCCCGGGCCGGTTGACCGAGCCGCCCCCGGCTACAGGGCGCACGGCACCCGGCTGAGCCTGCCCGGACTGCCACATCGGCCGCGGGGCCAGCCTGCCCGGGCTGGCACGGCGGCCGCGAGGTCAGCCCGCCCGAGCCGCCCTGCCGCGGGTCAGCGGCGGCGCGTCCGCAGGTAGTCCCCGACCACCGCCGCGCCCAGGCCGTCCAGGTCCGGGGCGATCACGCGGCCGCCCGAGCGGCGGGCGATCACGTCGACGAACGCCGTCAGCCGGGGGTCGTCGCCCAGGCGGAACACCGAGACCGACGCGCCCAGCTTGGCCAGGCGGTCCACTTCGGACAGTGTCTTGTGGAGGGTCACCGGCTGGGGCGGGTAGTCGAAGACCGCCTCGCCGTCCGGTTCCAGGTGGGCCGTCGGCTCGCCGTCGGTGACCATCAGGACCACCGGCTGCGCGTCCGGGTGGCGGCGCAGGTGCTGCCCGGCCAGCAGCAGCCCGTGGTGGGCGTTCGTGCCCTGCTCCCACGCGCCCTCCAACCCGATCAGCTCGGGCAGCTCCACCGACATCGCGTACCGGCCGAAGGTGATCAGCTGCAGCGCGTCGTTGCGGAACCGCGTGCTGATCAGCTGGTGCAGCGCGAGCGCCGTGCGCTTCATCGGCAGCCAGCGGCCCTCCTGCACCATCGACCACGACGTGTCCACCAGCAGCGCGACCGCCGCCCGTGAGCGGTGCTCCGTCTCGACCACTTCGACGTCCTCGACGTCCAGCCGCACCGAGCGCTCCCCCACCGCCACCGACCGCAGGACGGCGTTGCGGATCGTCCGGGGCACGTCCCACGGCTGCATGTCCCCGAACCGCCACGGCCGGGACGCGCCCGTCGGCTCACCCGCCGCGCCCGCCGACTCGGTCTCGCGCTCGCCGGTCTTGCCGCGCAGCGCGTTCACGATGTCGGACAGCGCCGTCTCGCCCAGGCGCCGCAACGCCTTGGGAGACAACCGGAGCGACCCGTCGGCGGCGCGCTCGAACAGGCCCTGGCGGCGCAGCTCACGCTCCAGTTCGGACAGTCGCCGGGCGTCGACCCCGGCGTCCTTGCCCAGCTGGCGTTCGAGTGCCTCCAGGTCGATGTCCTCCAGCCGGGCGCCCGGGTACGACTGGCCGAGCTGCTCGGCCAGCGCGTCCAGCTCGGCGAGGTCCGCCATCGCCTGGGCGCCTTCGCCCATGCCCAGCGGGTTCTTGCCGCGGAAGCGTTCCGAGCCGGTCCAGTCCTCGCCCGGCCGCGCCGCGCGCAGCTGGGCGTCCAATTGGGACAGTTGCTGGGCGAGCCGCGGGTCGCCGAACGCCTGCTGGGTCAGCTCGGCCAGTTCGGCGCGCTGCTCGGCGGACATCGAGTTGAGCATCCGCTGGGCCGCCGCGGACCGGGCGGCGAGCGCGTCGATCAGCTCCTCGACGTTGCGCGGGTTCTCCGGGAAGAACTCGCCGTGCTTCGCCATGAAGTCGTCGAAGCGCTCCTGGATGTCCTGGGCGCCTTGGGCGTGCGCCGCGAGGAGGTCGTTGAGGTCCGAGAGCATCTCGTTGATGCGCTCGACGTCCTC
This sequence comes from Amycolatopsis stemonae, assembly GCF_054781455.1. Classification (NCBI taxonomy): domain Bacteria; kingdom Bacillati; phylum Actinomycetota; class Actinomycetes; order Pseudonocardiales; family Pseudonocardiaceae; genus Amycolatopsis; species Amycolatopsis stemonae. The sequence goes on from NZ_BAAGUJ010000004.1 coordinate 719,360, forward strand.
GGGCCCGGCGTTCTGCAGCGCCTCCTTCATGCCCTGGAACCGCGACTCCATCAGCTCCTGGCCGAGGAGGTCCCGGATCTTCTGGTAGTTCTCCCGGCCCTGCTCGGAACGCCAGTCGTACTCGGCCAGCTCGTTCACGGCCGCGGCCGTACCCGGTGGCAGGGCGTCCAGCTGCGCCTCCCGGAACCGGGCTTCGTCGTCCGGGTCCGGGAAGAGCTCGCGCCGTTCGGCTTCCAACGCTTCGGAAAGCAGGCGCTGGACCTCCTGCAGGGTGCCGTCGAGGTTGTTGCGACGCTGGATCTGCGACCGGCGCTGCCACAGGCGCCGGGTCAGCTCGTCCAGGCCCGACGTGCGGTCGGTGCCGCGCCGGAGGAGTTCCTCCAGCGCCGAACGCGGCGACGACCCGGCCATCACTTCGCGGCCGATCTCGTCGAGCGCGTCACGCAGGTCGGCCGGCGGCGCGAGCGGGTCCGGCCCGTCGTGCCACGGGCCGTAGGAGTAGCCGTCGGGAAGCGGGACCGCGGTCATCGGCCGTAGACGGTCGTCGCGTCGTCGGAGTCCTTGGCCAGTCGCCGCGCCAGGAACAGCGATTCGAGGGCGAGCTCGACGGCGGCCGCGATCCGGCCGGCGGGCTCGTCGGCCGAGACCCCGGCCCGCGAGGCGACCTCGTGCAGCACCGGCAGTTCCGGTAGCGCGGCCAGCACCTCCTTCGCCGGGACGCGCTCGCCGGTGGCTACGAGGTGCCCTTCCTCGACGGCGTCGGTGAGCGGGCGCAGGTCCAGCCCGGCGAACCGCTCGCGGGCGGTCTCGGCGATCGCCCGGCGCAGCAGGTGCACGAGGTGCTCGATCTCGCGGCCTTCTTCGCCGGGCTCGAACTCGATCTTGCCGCGCAGCACCGACGGGACGGCGTCGAGGTCGACCGGCCGCGCGACGGCCGGCTGCTCCCCGGTCAGCGCCGAGCGCCGCAGCGCCGCGGCCGCGACGGTCTCCGCGGCGGCGACGGCGAACCGCGCCGACACCCCGGACCGCTGGTCGATGACCGGCGAGTCGCGCAGGTTCCGGACGAACCGGGCGAGGACTTCCAGCAGCGGCTCGCCGACTTCGGCGACGAGGTTCGCCTCCTGCTTGACGACGGCGACCTCGGCCTCGACGTCCAGGGGGTAGTGGGTGCGGATCTCCGCGCCGAAGCGGTCCTTGAGCGGCGTGATGATCCGGCCGCGGTTGGTGTAGTCCTCGGGGTTGGCGGTGGCGACGAGCAGGACGTCCAGCGGCAGCCGCAGCGTGTAGCCGCGGACCTGGATGTCGCGCTCCTCCATCACGTTGAGCAGCGCGACCTGGATGCGCTCGGCGAGGTCGGGCAGCTCGTTGATGGCGACGATGCCGCGGTGGGCGCGCGGGACCAGGCCGAAGTGGATGGTCTCGGGGTCGCCGAGGCTGCGGCCTTCGGCGACCTTCACCGGGTCGACGTCGCCGATCAGGTCGCCGACCGACGTGTCCGGCGTGGCGAGCTTTTCGGTGTAGCGCTCGGAACGGTGGCGCCACGTCACGGGCAGGTCGTCGCCGAGCTCGGCGGCGCGGCGGAGCGACGCGGGCGTGATCGGCTGCAGCGGGTGTTCGCCCAGCTCGGAGCCCTCGATGACGGGCGTCCACTCGTCGAGCAGGCCGGCGAGGGTGCGCAGCAGGCGGGTCTTGCCCTGACCGCGTTCGCCGAGCAGGACGACGTCGTGCCCGGCCAGCAGCGCGCGTTCGAGCTGCGGCAGCACGGTGCGGGAGAACCCGACGATGCCGGGCCAGGCGTCCTCGCCGTTCTTGAGCGCTTCGAGGAGGTTGTCGTGGATCTCTTGCGCGATGGGCCGCGGCTCGTACCCGGCCGCGCGCAGGGCCCCGGCGGTGCGGGGAAGAGCGTCTGGAACTGCGTTCACCCGTTCGACGCTACTGCCGGATCGGCGGCCCGTCGATGTGGAGCGACTCCAGCGTGGGCGCGCTCTGCCGTCGCGGGACGAGCCGGTAAAATAGGGCGTCGTGTGCCGTCCCAGTGCGACTTTCGCCGTCTGGTCCTCCGCGTGGCTGAACGGAGCCGCGGCGTCCGACGATGTGCTCGACGCCCTGCTCGCGTGGGGTGAGGCCCACGACGTGGTCGCCGCCGACGCGGCCGCGGCCGACGCGTTCGCGCTCCCGCTGGCCTTCAACCGGGCGGCCACGCCGGTCCAGCTCCTGATGGCGTTGCGTTCGCAGGGAGCGAAAAGCATGCAGCTGGTGCTCCCGGTCCCGGGCGACGTCCGCGGCCTGGGTGGCGGTGGCCCGTTCACCGAGGCGGCGCTGCGCGCGGGTGACGCGGTGGTGCTGCCGGACCTCGGCTTCGGCCTGGTGCCGGAGCCGATCGCCGAGGGCCTGGTCCGGTGGACGGTCTACGCCCTGTCTTCGCCGGCGCCGCCGGAGTTCGTCGCCCTCGGCGAAGCCGAACACGGCCTGACCGACGCGATCCGCGCGAGCGCGGGCGCGCTGCAGACCCTGGACGTCGCCTCCGACCGCCCGGGAGTCCGCGCGGAGCTGTCGGCGCACCTGCGGGCCCGGCCGGACGTCGACTGGCCGGCCGGCACCCCGGGGCGCGCCTTGCGGGTGCTGCAACGAGCCGAGGAGATCGCGGCGATCCTGACGATCGCGTCCTCGGACGACCCGGGCGGCGCGCTGTCGGCTTCGGCTTCGACGTTGCGAGCTCAGGCGTTACGGCCCCTGTCGGACGCAGTGCGAACGGCCCGGTGCGCGGCGGTCAACGAGGCCGTGCGGGTGTTCGCCGAGCAGACGGCCCGCGAAGGCTAGCTGTGATGTCCGGGGAGGTTGGTCAGCCGGGTGATGGGTGTCTTGCCTCCGACGGATGAGTGGGGTCGGTGGTGATTGTAGAAGTGCAGCCACCCGGGCAGGGCTGACCTGCGGTCGTGTTCGCTGGG